>NZ_JAHKQA010000079.1 GCF_018860705.1 Citreicella sp. C3M06 | reverse complement strand
TTTTATATGACGACGGACACGGCCCGATCCCCACCCAGACATCCCACATTGCAGGCGCTCCGGGGAGACGTTCCGCGAACGGTGACGTCCTACCGGGAAAGATAAGAGGGGCAGTTCGCCCGTCAGTCGATTTGCGCAACAGAGTCGGGCCGGACCAGCCGAGAGAGGCAGACCAGAGAGTGCTCATGTCACAGCCACGTTTTCGAAGTCGTGAATCATGCCGTCCGCACAAGATCAATGCATCCTGACGCTAATCCGACGTCGTCAACAGCCTGTTACCGCGCGCTACGTTTGCCCGACCGGATCCGCGTCGCAAGGAGTGATACTAAACCCAGTATGATGAACATCATAGACGCGGGCAGAGGGACTGGTGAAACGGATTCCTCACTGCGACGGGTGTTGGTGTCATCCAATGGAGCAGTGAACGCATAATCGGAGCCGGTATCATCGTCGTCCGAATCTTGGTCATCCCCACCACTCGCCGAATAGTAATTGTACGAGGGCGAGGTAGAGCCACTCGACGTTGACGAAGAATTGTCAAACTGGCTGGAGGTCCCCCCATACGATGCGGTCGTGCCCATCACCATCAGCGTTTCCGGGGCGCTCGTTTCGCCGCTTGTGGACAAGACCGGGTCGTTCAAATCTGACCCCTCGGGGTCGCTCATCGACAGCATCTGCATGTAGGAGCAGGGCGCAAGCACGTGGTTGCCATCCTCGGCGCTGAGGGCACAGATCTCTATTTCGGCCGAACCAAGGCAGCCCTTGACGTCATTGGCGGCGTTCGGAACATTGGCATCCGCAGCGCGGCTCAGCCGGGCGGTGTGGCCATTATTGCTGAAATCGCCGTCGAAAATGCCCGGCACATAGGCCCGCGCCAGCTGACCATCCGGGTCGAACGACACAAAGACCTGATCGGTCTGGGAAAAGAACCCGCCGACCTGTTGCAGCTTGGCAAGGTGCAGCTCTCCCGGCACATCGTTCATCCGGCACGCCTGCAGTTGCGGCAAAGTCGCCAGCGGCGTGGTTTCGGGATCGGCATGGAACACCAGCCGGACATCGTTGCTGATGTCCTCCACCGGCAGTGTGTCGTCTGGCAGCTCGGCGACACACCCCGCCAGCGCATCCAGATCCGGCGTCAGCACGGTGTCGCTCACCATATGGTCGGTATCGACGGATCTCGCCGACAGCCCCATGGTCAGACCGTCCCGGAACGCCGCCTCGAGCGCCGCAGCGCGAGTGCCTTGGATCCACAAACTGTCGGTGCTGCGCTCAAGCGTGTCCTGAAGGTCATAGCGCGCATCGCCGATGACCATCGACACCGGGGTTCCGGGCACGACGCTGTATTTCAGCTGGATGCGGAACGAAACCGCCCCATCCGCGGCGGCAATCGCCTGGATCGACGTGGCAGGGCTGCGCACGATATCGTCGAACGGCACGGCGCTGCGGTCATTGCGTAGATAGGTCGACGATTCGATCTCGATCCGGCGGCTGACGACGCAGCTCTTGCTGTCGGGCGTCGACACGATCGAGGCGCCGCTGGGCAGAAACCGCTGATTGACCGGGGTTCCGGAAAACCGGTTGCCGTAGGTGGCATCTGAAAGCACCGCAGCCTGCGCGGATACCGCCAGCAAGCAGAACGTGCCCGCAACAACCGCCGGAACACCCGACCGCCCCAGAGGGGCGCGCAATGTTGGGAAGCTGAATGACAGATCCACGATGATTACCTTCTACAAACGGTGGCGCCAATGATGCGTATTCTAAAATATACGTTTAATCTTATATGACGTAACGCGACCAACATAAAGGCCGCTTCTCGCATCGTTGAAAAACCTGTCAAAACTGTGACAGATCGTCCTCATCCCGAATGACATCGAATGGCTTCTTCTGCGCGCACCACCGCGATTCCCGTTTCCAGATCTTCCAGCGCCAGCTCGAACTGCTCCGGGGCGCTCTTCTCCGACTTGCGCCCGAAGGCGAGCTGTTTGAAGGGCGCGACCACTCGTCCCTGTGTAGATTGCACGCCTTTGAGACGCCCAGCATCGCCTTCAGGGCGTCAATGTCATCGGGCAGGTTGGCGGCGGTCGGCATGGGCCAACCTATTAGAACAGCCCCGGTTCCGCCTGCCCAAAGTACCACCCGAGTCAGCCTGCCGCAGCGATTTGATGGTCTCAGGCGCCCAGGGGCATAGAGGTGCCTGCGCTCGTGAACCTCGGGGATTTGCTCCAGGCGTCTTAGGGCGTCCTTCGCGTGGAAGAGACCACTGAGGATCTCAAAATGCTGTTTGCTTCGGGGGGTTCCTTGGGGGGGGCGCTCGGCCAAAGGCCGGTATCCTGGACGAACACCGTCGTTTTCCCGTCGCAACGTTCCCGGAAGAGACAGACACCTCTTGTGGGGGCCGTTGGGGGCCATCGCACTGGAGCGGGCAAGGGGCGCCGGACTTACGATGTCTGAGCAAACGCTTGAGGTGGCGGGTGACAAACCGGTTTTCTTGTCCCATCGGTTTGATCGGAACGAAGACGGCAGGAACCCATTCATCTCGGCCATGGCGCTGCCGGGCGGAAGAGGTGGCGAAAGCGACAGCTATTTGGACTTGGCCGAAAGTATCACGTCGGAAAAGCGCCGCATCACCGTTCGTCCCCGGCGATCAGGGGCGCAATCCCCCAGAGCGGCAAGCATGTCCAACTCATCCTCAGGCAGGCATTGACCTTTATCAAAAGGCATTTTCGTCGCCAAGCCAATCATCATGCTCGACGCGGACGGTCGCGCCCCTGTCGCCAGCGCTGCTCTGGAAAGCAGCTCAGCCTGCGGCGACAAGGATGCGGCGGTCGGTCCGTGTCAGCCGCCGGCAGCCATCGGCGGTGATCTCTACCGTCTCGGACAGCGCGAGGCCCCGCGCGGTGGTGTAGAGGTGGAACACCTGCCCCTGCTCGAACCGCCAGTCGGCGCCGGGATGCAGGCTGACCATGGTTTCCGACGAGCGCGGCGTCTTGGCGTAGCTGCCCAGCTGATAGCCGGTGATATTGGGGTAGCTCTCGCGCAGCCCCTCCGACAACATCGCCTCGCGCAAGATGGCATCGGCGTCACGGGCCGCCACTCCGGGACGGATGGCGGCGAATTGTGCATCTTGCAGCGCCGCGATGCGGGCCATGATGGCAGTGTCCTCTGCCGACGCTTGGCCAAGGCTGATCGAGCGCATGAACCGGGCGGCATAATAACCCACCCGCGGCACCAGTTCGACATGCAGAATATCGCCCGGCGCCAGCCTGTCTTCGGTGAAGGTCGCGTGCAGAAAGCCCATGCCGTGGCCCTCGGCCTGCGCTGCGCGGCGGGCGATGGAAATCGGCCCGACCCAGTAGTCATCCGCCCCATGCGTCAGGTAATGCTGCGCTGCGATGGCCGACGCATCGCGGGCGCGCATCTCCGGAGCGATGCCTTGCGCAATGGCGGCCATCGCCCCATCTGCGATCTGCGCTGCCTGCGCGACAAGGTTGATCTCATGCGCGTCCTTGACGCTGCGGATGCGGTTGGAGATCTCGTGCAGGTTGACCCAATCGGTACCCGGCAGCAGCGCGGACAGCCGGTCGCGGGTAAAGGCCGTGAAGCCGAAAGACGTGAAATCCGCCCCGATCCGCACAGACCCGAAACGGCGCAGGATATCCGCCATGCAGGCATGGGCGTCCTCGTGATCGGCATAGACCACCACGTCGCGGACCCAGGTCGCGGCGCGGCACGGGACCTCGTCGATGGCGCGCAGCACCCAGACCGGATCGCCTTCGAGTGGCAGGATACAGCCGCGATAGAAAGTCTCGGACACGGTGTAGCCGGTCAGCCAATGCAACATCTCGGCATGATCGCACAGGAACAGATCGGCCCCCGCAGCGCGCATGGCGCTGCGGAGTTTCTCCACGCGCGGAGCGTAGAGCGCGGGGATCATGCGGCTTCGAGCCCGCAGATGGCGGCGATGGTCAGGATGTAGATCTTGACGCAATCGATGAACTGGCTCTTGCGCACACGTTCGTCGGGCATGGTGTTGAATTCGCCGCCCGGCCCGCAGACGACACCTTCGATCCCGGCGGCGGACAGATGCGCCGCATCGGTGCCAAAGAAGCACGGCGGGGTGATCGGGCCGGTGGGCTGGGGCCTGCCGCGCACGGTTTCATAGGCCGCGTTCACCGCCTGAACGATGGCACTGTCGCGCGCCACCTCGAAGGGCGGCATCTGCGGCTTGTTCGCCCGCTGGTCATAGCTGTCGACCGACCACTTGAGGCCGGGGAATTCCAGTTCCAGCGCGCGCAGCAGGGTGCGCATGTCTTCCAGAACCGTCTCGACGGTCTGCGACGGCGCATAGCGGCAGGTGCCAAGGATGCGCGCGCGGTCCGCGACCTGCGGCGGGCGCCATTCCTCGAACGTGTCGCCAAGCCCGGCGCGCAGCACGCCGACATGGCCACGGTTGACCGCTTTGTGATCGTCGGTTTGCGCCCCGGTAAAGGTCATGGCGTTGATGCGCGGCACCAGCGCGGCGGCGGCGGCCAGCGCATCGCAGGCTTCGTGGCGTTTGGACACGTGGCGGGTGCTGCCGGTCAGCTCGATCTGGTAGGAAAACGCCCCCGAATGCAGGGTCAGTGCCTGAATGTCGGTGGGTTCGGAATTGACAAAGTAATCCGCCGTCACCCCCTGTTCGAGCATCCGCACCGTGCCGATCCCGCCCTGAAGCTCGCCGATGACAAAGGACAGGATGACATCGCCCTTGGGCTTCATCCCCGCCTTGAGGATGGTTTCCACCGCGCACAGATAGGCGGCGTCGCCCGCCTTCATGTTGGACACGCCGATGCCGTAGATGAATTCGTCGTCGATCACGCCCCCCCAAGGATCAACCGTCCAGCCGGTGGTGACGGGGTTGGTATCAAGGTGCCCGTTGAACAGCAGGCTCTTGCCACCGCCCGTGCCCTTGAGCGTGCCGATGGCGTTGACCCGCTGGCCCTCGACCGGTTGCAGCATTGCGTCCAGCCCCATGTCGCCAAGAATGCCGTGCATATGCTCGGCCAGAGCGCGTTCGCCATCGGTTTCGGAATAGCTCTTGCGCTGCACCATGTCGGCAAGCCGCGCAAGGCAGGCGTCTTCGTCGACGCGGGCGATCAGGTCTTCGGGGGTCATGGGGTCGTCCTTTCGGGGGTCTTGAACTGCCAGATCGGCGGCACGGCATGGAGCGTGTCGTCCGCCAGATGGCAGAGGATGGCGTGGCCGTCTTCGGGCTGGCGCAGGGGCGGGCGCTGCGTGTCGCATTGCGGGCCCAGATGGCGCGGGCAGCGGCTGGCAAAGGGGCAGCCGGGCAGATCCTGCGTGCGTTTGGGCAGGCTTCCCTGCAGCCTCACGCGGCGTGCGCGGCTTTGCGGATCGACGGAATGGGAGGAGGACAGCAGCGCCTCGGTATAGGGATGCCAAGGCGCGGCATCGAGGGCGGAGACCTCGCAGGTCTCGACCATCTCGCCCAGATACATCACCGCCACCCGATCCGCGACATGGCGCAGGATGCCAAGGTCATGGGTGATGAACACCAGCGCGGTGCCGCTGGCGGCCTGAATTTCGCGCAAAAGCCGTACGATGGCGGCCTGCACGGCGGCATCAAGGCCCGAGGTGATTTCGTCGCAGATGATGACATCGGGTTCGGCGGCAAGCGCACGGGCGATGGCGACGCGCTGCTTTTCCCCGCCCGAAAGCTGGTGGGGGTAGCGATTGGCGTAATCGGCCGGCAGGTGCACCCGTTGAAGCAGCCGGGCGATTTCCGCGGGGCGGTCCACATCGGGGCGGAAGAGTTTCAGCGGCCGCCCGAGGATCGTCGCCAACGTGTGGCGGGGGTTGAGCGAGCTGTCGGGGTTCTGAAAGATCGTCTGCACCCGCGCCCGCCATGCGGCGCTGTCGGGGGTGGTTTCGACGCCGCCAAGCAAGGTTTTGCCCGCAAAAGGTTGCAGCCCGGAAAGCGAGCGTGCGAGCGAGGATTTACCGCAGCCCGATTCCCCCACCAGCGCCAGCGTTTCGCCCTGGTGCAGCTGGAAGCTGATGTCGCGCACGGCGCGAACCTGCAACGCCGTGCGTCCGCGCAGCCGGTCGGTCAGGGACGGGCGACCATAGGTCACCGACAGGTTCTGCGCTTCAAGCAGCACGGCGCTGTCGCGCGGCGAGGGCAGCGGCGCGGGGGCATCCGGCGTGGGCAGGGTCTCGCCCCGGGCGACGCGGGCGCAGGCAATGCTGCGGTCGGCGATCGGCACGGCATGCACCCGCTGCGCATCGCAGATGGCCGGGTCGTGATGCGGGCAGGAACCGGAGAACAGGCAGGCGGGCATCTCTCCCCTGCGCGGGGCGGGGCGCGCGCCGCTGGTGGCAAGGCCGCGCGCTGTGAGCCGGTCGGACGGGCGCGGCAGGCTGGCCAGAAGCGCCTGCGTATAAGGGTGCTGCGGGCGGGCGAAAATCGCCTCGGTCGGGCCCTGTTCGACGATGCGCCCGCCGTAGATCACCGCCACCCGGTGGGCGATGTCGGCCACAGTGCCAAGGTCATGGCTGATGAACAGCGCCGAAACCCCGGTGCGGGCCTGAAGCTCGCGGAACAGATCGAGCAGCGTCGCCGCCGTGGTCGCATCCAGCGCCGAGGTCGGCTCGTCGAACAGGATCAGCTCGGGTTCGCAGGCAAAGGCCAGCGCCAGCACCACGCGCTGTTTCTCGCCGCCCGACACCTCATGCGCAAAGCGCAGCATCATGGCGGCGGGATCGGGCAGGCCAACCATGCCGATCAGCTCAAGCGCCCGCGCCTGCCGGGCGCTGGCGTCCAGCGTGGTGTGGCGCTCCAGCGTTTCCAGCAGGTGGTTGCCCAGCGTCTGCACCGGGTCCAGCGTGGTCGCGGCGTTCTGGAACACCATGGCGATGCGCTTGCCGCGCAGGCTGGTCATCGTGGCGGCAGAGGCGCGGGTGATGTCTTCGTCGCCAAGACAGATGCTGCCGCGTTCGGCATGGACCTTGCCCGGCAGGTCGCGGATCACCGCATTGGCCAGCGAGGATTTGGCCGAGCCGCTTTCCCCCACCAGCCCCAGCACTTCGCCCCGCGCGATGTCGAGCGAGATGTCATCGAGGATGCGCACCGGGCCGGTGGCGGTGTCGTAATACAGCGCATAATCGCGAACGGTCAGGGTCATGCGTGGTCTCCGGTGCGCGGGTTGAGCACGTCGCGCAGCCCGTCGCCAAGCAGGTTGAAGCCGATGGCGACGATGGCGATGGCGGCGCCGGGGGCGACCACGGGCCATGGGCTGCGGAACAGGTGGTCACGGGCCTCGGCGATCATCAGCCCCCATTCCGGCGCGGGCGGCTGTGCGCCAAGGCCAAGGAACGACAGGGTGGCTAGCGTCATGATGGCAAAGGCGACGCGGATGGTGCCTTCGACGATGACCGGGGCAATGGTGTTGGGCAGGATCTCGGCCAGCACGATCCAGCGCAGGCTTTCGCCACGCGCCTTGGCCGCCGAGACATAATCGAGGCTGCGCACCTGCAGGGTCACCGACCGCGAGATCCGCGCCATGCCCGGTGTAAAGGCGATGCCGATCGCCAGCACCGCGTTCAACGCCGAAGACCCCAGCGCCGCAAGGATCATCAGTGCAAACAGCAGCGAGGGGATCGCCATGACCGCATCGGTCACGCGCATGATCGCCTCGTCCACCATCCCGCCGAGATAGCCCGACACCACGCCGATGATCGCCCCCAGCGCGGTGCCGATCACCGTCGCCAGCAGCGCCAGCAGCACGGTCGAGCGTGCTCCCACGAGGATGCGGCTGAACAGGTCGCGCCCGTACCAGTCGGTGCCAAAGGGAAATTCGGCCGAGGGCGCGGCAAAGCGGGCGCCGAAGTGAAACGCCTCGGGATCGTTGGGCGCGATGGCGGGGCCAAGAATGGCCGTCAGCATCACGAGCGAACACAGCGCCAGCCCGGCGGCGCCTTGCGGATTGCGGAGCAGGGCCCGGAGGGTCTTCATTTGTACTGGATCCTCTTGTCGAGCGCGGCATAGGCAAGGTCCGCCGCAAGGTTGGCAAGCGCATAGGTCAGCGCCATGATCAGCGCGCCGGCCTGAAGCATCGGCAGGTCGCGGTTCTGGATGGCAAGGATCAGCTGCCGCCCGATACCGGGAAAGGCAAAGACCTCTTCGACAACGATCACCCCGCCGATCAGGTAACCGACATCAAGCGCGATGACGGTGATCGCAGGCAGCATGGAATTGCGCAGCGCGTGGTTGTAGATCACCTGCCGTTTCGACAGGCCGCGCAGCCGGGCGGCGCGGACGAAATCGCTTTCCAGCGTGTCGACCATTTCCGAACGGACCATGCGGCTGATATGGGCGGTCAGGATGATCGCCAGCGTGATCACCGGCAGCGCAAGGTGATGCAGCGCCTTCAGTGGATCTTCGGAAAAAGGGGTGTAACCCGAAGCGGGGAACAGCCCCACCGCCGGCCCCGCAAGCCAGGCCAGCAGCAGCGTTGCCAGCACGAATTCGGGCAGCGATACGCCCAGATAGCTGACCACTGACAGGCCCAGATCGGTCGGCCCGCCGCGTTTGGTGCCAGCCCAGACGCCCAGCGGAATGGCGATCACGCAGACCAGCGCCAGCGACAGCGCCGCCAGCAGCGCCGAGCGCCCGAAGGCGGACATGATCGACGGGCCAACCGGCTGGCTGGTGCGCAGCGAGATGCCGAAATCGCCCTGCACCGCACCGGACAGCCATTGCCCGTATTGCACCAGCGCGGGCTGATCCAGCCCCAGCTTCTGGTTCAGCGCGGCCAGCGCCTCGGGGGTGGCGTATTCGCCAAGGATCATCGTCGCGGCATTTGCTGGCAAAAGCTGCGTCACGCCAAAGACGATGAGCGAGACAAGAAAGGCCGTCAGCGCAAGATACGCCAGACGGCGCAGCAGAAAGCTGGCCGACATTGGGGACTCCGGTTGCAAGAGGGGGGCCGCACAGGACTGTGCGGCCCGGATCGGGCATCAGCTGCCTGCGGACAGCCAGACTTTGTGCAGCGCATAGTTCGCGCCGCGCGGGTTC
This sequence comes from Citreicella sp. C3M06, assembly GCF_018860705.1. Classification (GTDB taxonomy): domain Bacteria; phylum Pseudomonadota; class Alphaproteobacteria; order Rhodobacterales; family Rhodobacteraceae; genus Salipiger. Next base: position 11,442 of record NZ_JAHKQA010000079.1, on the reverse strand, counting down.
TGTTCATAGCCCATCACCTGCTCGGCGCGCGCGCCCAGCAGGTCGAAGAAGCAAGGCACGAGCGCCGGGATTTCCGCGCGCATCATCGCCTGTGCCTCGGCGTAAAGCCGCGCCCGTTCGTCATGGTCGGTGGTGGCATCCGCCTTGATGACCAGCGCGTCGAATTCGGCGTTGTTCCAGCGGGTTTCGTTCCAGTTGGCATCCGAGGTGAACAGCAGGTTGAAGATCGTGCCTTCGGTCGGCTGCATGTTGTAGAAGCCAACGTAGAAATTGCCCTTCTTCCACACCTGTTCCAGATAGCTGGGGTGGTCCATCGTCTTGACGTTGATGGTCCAGCCACCGGGCTTGGCCATTTCGCGTAGCACCACGGCCATGGCCGAGCGGTAATCCGGCTTCACCGAGGCGATGAGGTCGATCTCGATACCGTCGGGATAGCCGGCCTCGGCCAGCAGCGCCTTGGATTTCTCGGGATCGTATTGCTTGAGCGGGGCATCGGCGTGATAGGCATAGGAGGCGTTGACCGGCGTGTCATTGCCCGGCGTGCCGTAGCCTTCGGCGACCAGCTCGACCATGGCTTCGCGATCGACGCAAAAGGACAGCGCCTCGCGGACCTTGGGGTTGTCGAAGGGCGCTACGGTGCAATCCATCACCACGTCAAGGAACCGGCCCGAGGGGGTGCGCAGACCTTCGATGCCCGCGCCCTCCGAGATGCGGGCGAAATCGGTGGGCTGAATCTCGTTCAGCAGGTCGATCTCGCCAGCCAGCATCGCGGCGGCAGCGCCAGCGGCATCGGGGAAGGTGCGGACCTCGACGCTGTCGAGATAGGGCTGGCCCTCGATGTAGTAATCGGGGTTCTTTTCGACGATGGCGCGGTCATCGGCGATGAATTGCGACAGGCGGAACGGACCCGAACCGACCGGCGTGGTGGCGAGGCTGTCGAAATCGCTTTCGATGATCGCGGCGGGCACGACCTTGGCGGTCGGATAGGTCAGCGCGACGGGCAGGTCGGCATAGGGGGCCGAGGTGTGGAACACCACGCCGTAATCGCCATCGGCTTCCACCTTGGCGATGGGGCCAAGGTTGCGGCTGCCGGGCGCCGCGGTTTCGGGGTCGAGCAGTTTGGTGAAGGAGGCGACCACATCCGCCGAGGTCAGCGCTGCACCGTTGGAAAAGGTGACTCCCTCGCGCAGGGTGAAATGCCATTCGGTGGCGTCGTCATTGGCGCGCCATTCGGTGGCCAGATCGGGCTGCGCTGTCATGTCGGGCGCCAACGTGGTCAGGCCGGAATAAAGCATCTCGGCCAGCATGTACTCCGAATTGAGCCGCAGCAGCATCGGGTTCAGCACCGAGGGCGTGATGTTCAGGCCGACGCGCAGCGTGCCGCCGGGCGTGATGTTCTGCGCCTGTGCCATCGATACGAGGCCCGGCAGGGTCATCAGCCCGCCGGTGGCAGCGGCCGTGCGCAGAAAACCGCGCCGGTTAAGGGTATGTGTCATTGGGGGGATCCTTCTGTTGGAGCGTTGCCGGGGTCCGTGGCGCCTTGCGGCGCGCATCCTTCGGCGAGGAATAGGAAAATCGCGTCCGACAAGGCGCGAAGATCCTCGACCGTGGTGAATTCGTCGGGGCCGTGCATGTTGTGGCCGGGCCGTCCGAGCCCGCCAAGCAGCATGTGCTGCACGCCCGCCCGCTGCACCCAGCCGAAATCCGACGAGGTGCCGGAGCCATAGCGCACAAACGCCTCTTCGGGCAGGCCGAAGGCGGCGGCGCGGGCAAGGGTCCAGCGCCGGGTTGCGGGGCCATCCGGATCGGAAACGGGCGGCAGGTGGCCGGTGGTCCGCAGATCCCAGCTCAGCGCCGGGCTGCCCTCCATCGCGCGGGCGACGGTGGCATGCAGCTCGGCGATCACGGCGGTTTCGTTTTCCTCGGCCAGATAGCGGCGGTTCATCGTCACCTGCGCGCGGCCGGGAATGGCCGATCCCTTGTCGCCCGCGTGGATCGCCGTCAGGTTCAGGCGCGCGGGCAGCGGGCCATCGGCCCAGGGCGGCGGGGCCAGCGCCGTGGTGCGGCTTTCGATCACCGGCTTGAGCGCCAGAAGAGCGGTCAGCGCGGGCAATAGCGCCTCGGCGGCATTGATGCCGCGATCAGGGTCGCCCGAATGGCTGGCACGGCCCTCGACTTCAAGCGTCAGGTCCAGAGAGCCAAGACAGCCCGCCCAGATCCGCGGCTCGGCGGAGCCGTTGAGATTCAGCAGCACCTCGGGCAGAGGCCGGGTTTCGGCAAGGTGGCGGATACCGGGATAGCGCCCGCCCTCTTCATCCGTGCAAAACGCCAGCACCGGGCGAAAGGCCAGCGCGGTGCCGCTCTGCGCCAGCCGCAGTAGCGCGTCGCGCACGGCGGCGATGGTGCCCTTCATGTCGGCGGTGCCGCGCCCGTAAAGCCGGCTGCCGTCTTGGGTCAGCGCAAAGGGGTCGCGGGTCCAGCCATCGCCGGCCGGGGCGGTATCGGTATGGAAATAGATCATCGCCTCGGGCAGCGCATCGCTTGCGCCGGGCATATCGGGACGCAGCAACAGGTTCACCCGCGCACCGTCCAGCCCCGGCCCGTCCCACAGCTCGCGCGGCACCGTCACCCGTTCCGCCGTGCCGCCCAGCGGGGCAAAGAGCGCCTCGAGCAGATCGGCATGGGGCGCGTAATTGTTGCCGGGAGGCATGGGGGTGCGGCTTTCGACAAGCTGCCGCAGCGTGTCGACCATGCCAGTTGTATCGGCAGGGGTGTCGGAACTTTGGGCAAATGTCAGTTCGTTTCTCATACCTATATAGAAATACACATAGACGGCACTTGGCAAGTGTGATTTGTGTGGAAATATTAAGCACTGTGTGAACAGGAGTTAATCATGACCGACGCCCCGGAGCTTTCCGAAACCGAGACGCTGCAAGACGGGCTCGAACGCAAGCCGCTGCACGAACAGGTCAAGGAACGCATCCTGCGGCGCATCATCCTTGGCACATGGACCGAAGGCCATGTGTTGCCGCCGGAACTGGAGCTGGCGAAACAGTTCAACGTGTCCTACGGCACCATTCGCCGCGCCATGAGCGATCTGACCGCGTCAGGGGTGATCATGCGGCGGCGCAAGACCGGCACGGTGGTGACCGGGCGCACGCCGCATCATTCCATGTCGCAATTCTATCAATATTATCGGCTGCATACGATCGAGGGGCGACTGTCGAGCAGCCGCACGGTGCTGGTCGATGCTTGCCACCGCAGGGCAACGCTGGATGAATCGGAACGGCTGGATCTGCCTGCGAAGGCGCCGGTGATCTACATGCACCGGCTGCGGCTGATCGAAGATCGCCCGGTGATGATCGACCGGGTGACAATTCCGCTGGCCTTGGCCCCGGATTTCCCGGTCACGATCGAAGAGATGCCCACGCTGATCTACAAGTGGCTGCTGGAACATCACGGGTTGCGCCTTGCTGCGGTGCGCGAAAAGCTGATCGCCCGGCTGGCGACACCAGAGGATCTCGATTACCTCGACCTGCCGCGCAACACGCCCCGCGCCCTATTGGACATCGACGAGGTGTCCTATGATTCCAGTAACCGCCCACTGGTCGCCATGCGCCACGCGGCGCTGACCGAAGATCATTGCTATATCAACGAACTGCGCTAAGCCGCCCGGTGACGGGCGCCCCCCCCCCCTTCTGACGATTCCAGTCTTGTCGGACCCCTGCGCCGGGCAATGACACGCGGCGCAGGAACCCGCCAACTGCGGTAGAGGCATAGCAGCTTGCGCTCATCGGAGAATACCGTGCTCTACGCGCCCTGCCCCTTCGGGAAAGGTCTGGGCCTTGTGCGGGTCTTCCGCCTCGATCTCGTCGAAGCGGCGTTCCCAGTCCGCAACGCGCGTACGCTGCGGCAAGCCGCAATAGCCGTCGAAAACGATCCCGAATGGGCGCCACCTGAAGCGCGCTCCCGGCCCCCCCCCCGTCGCGCAGTCCTGACCGTCCGATATCATCGGATGGAAGCATTCTATGCCTGGAAAGCGCGGCGAGTATCGTTTGATTTGCCCACAATCACCCACAACTTTAGCGTGCTCCGTTGACGTAACGGCTTCCACGCCGGCCCTCGACGCCCTGCCGGTCAGTCAGCCCGGACGGGACCGCTTTGAACGTCGCATCACGATCCACGAATGCGGTCACGCCATTCCGGCCACCCTGCTTGGCGCCGGGCCGATTCACCGGATTTATCTGTCACATGACGGCGGCACGGCCCATCGCCCGCCGGCTTCTCGATGTGCAACAACCGCGACGAGGCAGGTGAGAGCGGTTCGATTGATAGCGCCCGCACCTTTGGCAAGGCTTGCGGCGAACCTTGGCTTTAACGCGGTTTTCCCGGTTCTTGCAATAAGAACGCATGGCGACTTTGGCGGACTGCGCCGCAAATCTTGTGTCACGGGCTTCAGGATTTCAGCAGCCGCTCCTTGGGTAATGTTGTTATTATTAGTAACGATGTGGGCACTTATCAGCTAAAAATTCGGCGCTCCCCACGTTAAAATTATTACTAATATTGACTAATCTGCCGCACGCGTGTAACTGAATGTTCAATGCTTTGGGAGGAGCGGGTTGGATTTCTTTGGAAGGTCCAAGACCGGGGCGGCGCCGCTGCGATTGGCTGGAAGAGAGAGTGCAGAGCCTGCCTTGTCCAAGGCTGCAAAACGCCAGGCCATAGGGAAAAGTGATGAGCGAATATATCCTGTCCGACGAGACGCGCGACAAATTACGCAAGGTGTCCACGGCCTCCGTGGCCACCGCGCTTTACAAGCGGGGACTGCGCAATCAGTTCGTGCAGGGTGTCACACCGGTCGAGCGCAAGCCGGTGACCATGGTCGGTCAGGCCTATACCCTGCGCTATATTCCGGCGCGCGAAGATCGCAACCCGATCACCGTGTTCCGCGACCGTGACCACAAGCAGCGCGTCGCGGTCGAGACCTGCCCCAAGGGCCATGTGCTAGTGATGGACGCGCGCAAGGACTGCCGCGCCGCAACGGCCGGCTCGATCCTTGTGACACGGCTGCAACAGCGCGGCGTGGAAGGTGTGGTGTCTGATGGCGGTGTGCGCGACGCGGCGGGAATTGGCGCGCTTGACATGCCGGCCTATTTCGCACGCCCCTCTGCCCCCACGAACCTGACCCTGCACGAGGCAATCGAACTGAATGTGCCGATTTCCTGCGGCGATGCACCGGTCTTTCCCGGCGACGTGATGCTGGGCGATGGCGATGGCGTCATGGTCATCCCGGCGCATCTCGCGGATGAGATTGCGGCGGAATGTACCGAAATGGAAGCCTACGAGGATTTCGTGCTCGAGCAGGTCACCGATGGTGCCGGCATTATCGGTCTTTACCCGGGAACCGACGATGAGAGCATCGTAAAATTCAACGCATGGCGCGAAAAGACAGGACGATAAACATGACGTTTACCCCACACGGCAACCATCTGATTGCTGGCAAGCGCGTGAGTGCCGAGGCAAAATTCTCTTCTGCTCCGGCCAGCGGTAGTGCCTTTGAGTTCTCGGCAGGCTCGCCCGAACTGGTCGCCGAAGCCTGCGCCGCAGCGCATGCGGCGTTCCCCGGCTTTGCCGCCTCCTCGCGGGAAGAACGCGCGGTGCTGCTGGAAACCATCGCCGACGAAATCGACGCCCGCGGTGATCAGATCACCGAAATCGGCACATCCGAGACTGGCCTGCCTGCAGCGCGGCTTCAGGGCGAGCGCGGCCGCACCACCGGTCAGCTACGGCTGTTCGCGGCCCATATCCGTGATGGGGCTTACCTCGACCGTCGTCACGATGTTGCCCTGCCGGACCGCCAGCCGCTGCCGCGCCCTGATCTGCGGATGATGCAGCGACCGATCGGCCCGGTCGCGGTGTTTGGCGCCTCGAACTTCCCGCTGGCCTTCTCCACTGCCGGTGGCGACACCGCTGCGGCGCTGGCGGCGGGCTGTCCTGTCGTGGTCAAAGGCCACGGTGCGCATCCGGGCACTGGCGAGATTGTCGGCGATGCCATCGTTGCGGCGCTGGACAAGCTTGGCATGAACGGCGGCATTTTCAGCCTTGTACAAGGCGGCACCCGTGCGGTCGGCGAGGCGCTTGTCACCGACCCCCGGATCAAGGCCGTTGGTTTCACTGGCAGCCTCGGCGGCGGGCGCGCGCTGTTTGACCTTTGCGCCAAACGCCCCGAGCCGATCCCGTTCTTTGGCGAGCTGGGCAGCGTGAACCCGATGTTCGTGCTGCCAGAGGCTGCGGCTGCGCGCGGCGGCGATCTTGGCGCGGGTTGGGCCGGAAGCCTGACCATGGGCGTCGGCCAATTCTGCACCAACCCCGGCATAGCTATCGTGGTGGACGGGCCAGAGGCCGAGGCCTTTGTCAGCGCCGCGAGCGATGGCCTCAAAGCGGTCGCTGCGCAAACCATGCTGACCGATGGCATGGCCGACGCCTACCGCGAGGGTGCGCGTCGCGTATCGGAGGGCGCAGGCGTGAAATCGCTGCTGACCAGCACCTGCGAAGGCCGCTCTGCCGCGCCGTATCTGTTTGATGTTTCGGCCAAGGACTGGATGGCCAACGAAGAACTGTCGGAGGAGGTGTTTGGCCCGCTGGGTTTGGTGATCCGGGTCAAGGACACCGAGCAAATGCTGGCGGTTGCCGCCAGCTTCAAGGGGCAGCTGACCGCGACGTTGCAAATGGATGATGGCGACATCGACGTTGCGCGTGACCTCTTGCCGGTGCTTGAGAAAATGGCCGGGCGCGTGCTGGCCAATGGGTTCCCCACCGGGGTTGAGGTGGCGGACAGCATGGTACATGGCGGGCCTTACCCGGCGTCGACCAATTTTGGCGCCACATCGGTCGGAACCCTGTCGATTCGGCGGTTCCTGCGGCCGGTCTGCTATCAGAACCTGCCAGAGGCGCTGTTGCCCGCCGATCTTCAGGCAATCTGACGCTCGAATTGTCAAGACAGCCCGCCGCCCCCGAGGCGGCGGGCTGATCACGTCGCTTACGGGTTGATAGGCTTACATATTGCAAAACGGGCCGCCTGTTTGCGCGATCTTGGCAGGCATGGAGTTGGCAACTTTTGTCATAATGTGTATTCTGACAGAACAAATCAGAGGCATTTTCGTGCATATAATGCGCTTCAGCGGTTAAATTTGTGTTGATTTGTAAACACTGACTACTTATCGTAGTCAAAGCTTCAACGGCCTCGCCCAGTTGGCGGATCCCTGATGAAGCAATGTACCGAGACGGAAGGGGAGGATCGTTTCAGTTGCATCGGAGGCACCGCCTACCGTGTTTCCAGCGCAAGGCAGAGTCGGGGCAGAGCGCACGCACAGCCATCTGATCCTGCCACGATCATGCGTCAGACAGCCTATCTGGCCTCATGGCGCAGCCCACATGTGACAACGCTGACCAACATTCAGGACGCCCAACCGGCAAAGCCCAGCTTTTCCGGATCTAGGGCGCACGGAGGACGCCGGACCTGTCTGGCACACGACATCTGTAGAGGAGGAACAGAAATATGTTTTACAAAAGCTTGAAGACCACCCTTGGCCTTGCGCTTGGCGCTGCCATCCTTGGGACATCTGTTGCCGCGGCGGATTTCCCGACTCGTGATATTCGCTTGATCGTGCCTTGGCCCGCAGGTGGCGGCGCAGACGCTATCTCACGCAAGATCAGCAATATCGCCGATCAGGATCTGCCGAAATCCATCTACGTGGAAAACATCGCCGGTGCGGTCACCGCCACCGGGCTGATCCAGATGACCAACGCGCGTCCCGATGGACACACCGTCGGCGTGCTGACCTATGACAGCGTCATCACCCTGCCCCGCGGCCAGATGGTGCCGGGCTATTCGCTCGACAACATGAAGCTGATCGCCCGCATCACCTCTGAGGCCGATGCCATTGTCGTCTCGAAGCATTCGGGCATCGAAAGCTACGAGGATCTGATTGCCCGCGCCAAGGAAAACCCCGGCGAAGTGCGTGTCGGCGTGGCTCCCAAGGGCTCTGGCCCCTACCTCTCGGCGATGCAGCTGGAAAAGCTGCTCGACGTGGATTTCAACGTCATCACCTATGCTGGCTCGTCCAGCGCCGAAGCCGAAGCGCTGCTCTCGGGCGAGCTGGATGCGGCGATCTCGAGCCTCGGTGACTTCAGCGGGATTCTGGCCTCTGGCGATGCCAAGGGCGTGGTCGAGCTGACCTCGGTGCAGAACGCCACCTACACCGACGTGCCGACGCTGAAATCCAAAGGTCACGACCTGCAGACCGGCAGCTTCCTCATTCTGGCGGCTCCGGCCAACACGCCCGATGATGCGGTCGAAACGCTGGAGACCACCTTCAAGGCAGCCTATGACAGCGCCGAATTTCAGGACTGGCTGGCACAGGTTGGCGTGACCGCCGATTGGCTGGGCTCCGATGAGGTCGTCTCCTGGGTCGACGAGCTGCAAACCAAGACGTTCACGCTTATGGACGAACTGGGCCTGTAAGGCCTTACGCCCACCCCGTCTTCGGCCCCAAGGGCCGGAGATATGGTTCTGGTGAGGCCAGCGACGCAGACACTGTCGCCGCTGGCCCCGCCGCCGGTTTTTTCGCACCGAGGTCGAACGCGCGCTCATCCGCTGCAACCGGCCGCACCGACAGCCGCCTTGCGCTGACGCCCCCACCACATCCAGCCCCGGAGAAGACGATGCTCTTAAACAGGCAAATGGTATTTCTGTATGTCACTCTTGCAGTGTCTGTTGGTTATCTGGTCACGGCCCTGAGTTTGGGCGCCCCGATTGCCGAGAGCGGGCTGACGCCTGCCTTCTTTCCGATCCTCGTGGGAGCTGCGGCGATTGTCTTTTGCAGCGTCCTGATCCTGCAGGCGCTGCGGGACAGGCCAGAGCCCGCGCCCGAGGATGCGATACGGAGCTACACCCATCTCTGGGTGGTGGTGGCGATCTTCCTTTACATCGTGGCGTTCAAGCCGCTGGGCTATTTTCTGTCGTCCAGCCTCTTCGTCTTTGCGCTGATCCTGCTGTTTTCGAATTTCGAGAAACTGGTCCTCAAGGCCATCATCTCGGTCGCGATCGTCGGGGTTGCCTTTGTCATGTTCCAACAATTGTTCGGGGTTCGACTCCCGACGCTGTGGGGTTAAGTCATGGATTTCGTCTTCCTCGTTTTCAGCAGTTTTTCCCTGCTGGCCGATCCGGTCAACCTCACCTACGTGATCCTCGGCTTTGTGATCGGTACCATCTTTGCCGCCATTCCGGGCCTGACGGCGACGCTGGCAATGGCGCTTTTGCTGCCACTGACCTATACGCTCAGCGTCGAAACCGCGCTGATGGCTTGTGCCAGCATCTATATGGCGGGCATGTGCGGCGGCTCGATCACCGCCATCACGATCAACATTCCCGGCGCGCCATCCTCGATGATGACCGCGCTCGACGGCTTTCCGATGCAGCAGAAAGGCAAAGGGGCGCTGGCGCTTGGCCATGCGGCGCTGGGGTCCATGTTCGGCGGGGCGGTCGGGGCGCTCTTGTTGATCGCAGTTGCACCTTTCGTGGCCGAACTGTCGCTGTTGGTGAAGACAACCGGCAAGTTCTCACTTCTCGCCTTCGCTTTGATCGTCGTGGTGATCGCGCAACGCGGTCGCATTCCGCAGGCTGGGCTGGCCGCTTGTATCGGTCTGATGCTGGCCACTGTCGGGCTTGACGCGATGGAGCCGATCACCCGCTTCACCTATGGCTATTCCAGCCTGACCGCCGGGATCGACCTGATGCCGGTGATCATCGGCACCTTCGCCATTGCCGAGGTGCTGACGCAGGCAAGCGCGCGCATCGATATCAGCGCCGCCGCAGCCGCTGCCGCCAACAAGGTCAAGATCCGTCGCCGCGATTTCCTGCCCCCGCTGTCGGAGATCCGCAAGATCGGCTTTGGCTGCTACTTCAAATCCTGCCTGATCGGTTATTTCGTCGGCACATTGCCGGGCGCGGGCGGCTCGATGGGCTCGTTTCTGGCCTATACCGAAACCGTGCGTAACTCGAGCGAACCGGAGACGTTTGGCAAAGGCAACCCGCAGGGCATCGCCGCGTCGGAAAGCGCCAACAATGCGGTCTGCGGTGGCGCCATGGTGCCGATGCTGACCTTCGGCATTCCCGGCGACCCGATCACCGCGATCATGCTCGGCGTTCTGGTGATCAACGGCATTCAGCCGGGGCCGCAGCTGATGGCCGATCAGGCCGGGCTGATCGCCCCCATGCTGGCCGCTCTGCTGTTCAGCGCGGTGGTGCTGATCCCTCTGACGCTCTGGCTGATCGGGCCGTATTTCATCAAGATCGTCTCGGTGCGCAAGGATGTGCTTTATGCCGTGATCGCGCTTCTGGCCGTAGTGGGCAGCTTCGTGGCAACCTACTCGACCTTCCAGATGTTCATGGCGCTTGGCATGGGGGTTCTGGCGTTTTACCTCCGTCGCAATGGCTTTCCGGTGATCACCATGCTTCTGGGCTATATCCTTGGGCCGAATCTGGAAGAGTTCTTGCGGCGCTCTCTGGCCTTGTCGAACGGCGACCCGACCACCTTCGTCACCAATCCCGACAGCCTGTTCTTTGTCGCGCTGACGCTGGTGTTCGTCTACTTTCTGGTGATCCGCAAACCGGCAAATACTCCTGGGACTGCCAAGGCCAAATAGGCTCCAGCTCTGGCCGTCCCTGTCAGGGGCGGCCAGACATCTTGTAGCCTCGCGCGCCTGGTCTCTGTATTTCACTCAAACGCGGTTCAGAAAGAGCCCTACGCGCGCCCGGTCCACAAGCAAGGAGATCACGTTGTCAGAGTCACGGCGACCCTCACTGGCAGATCAAGTCTACGATCAGCTTCTGACAAAGATCCTCGAAGAGGAATACCCGGTTCACAGCCGGTTGCCCACCGAAGAGATGCTGGCTGAAAGCTTCGGCGTCTCGCGACCGATCGTGCGTGGGGCACTGTCGCGGCTGCGAGACGATGGCATCGTGCAATCGCGCCGCGGTTCGGGGAGCTACGTGCTGCGCCGTCCCGACCGCGAGCTGATCAGCTTTGTGCCGCTTGAATCGGTTTCGGATGTTCAGCGTTGCTACGAGTTTCGCATTGATGTCGAAGGCGCAGCCGCCGCTTGGGCCGCGCGGCGGCGCGATGACGAAGACCTGGCGCGGATGGAAGCCGCCTATCATGTGATGGAGCAGACCTATCTGAAGAACGCGCTTGGCGTGGATGCTGATCAAAGCCTGCATCTAGCGGTGGCCCGAGCATCAAAGAACCTGTTTTTCTCGTCGGTGCTGGAATCTCTGAGCGAGCAGATTGCCTATGGCGTCAAGCTATCACGCTCGCTGACCATGCTCGACTCCCCCAGCCGTCAAGAACTGGTGTTGGCAGAGCACCGCGCGGTGCTCGA
>NZ_JAHKQA010000083.1 GCF_018860705.1 Citreicella sp. C3M06 | reverse complement strand
AAAACCGGGGCGGTTCAGTCCATCATCGCCATTCTCCTCAAGCTGTCGCAGCCAAATTGAAACTGCGGCAAGCCCCTCAGGAAAGCGGAGCTTTTCAACGGAATAGGCCCTGACCGACTATTGAAGTTCGTTCAATATGGGCGACTGCAATGGACGGGCAGGAAGGGCGGTACCGCTCGGCTAGCGTCACAATTACTAGGAACGGCCATCCCGAATGCGTGACTGCAATGCAGTGGGCAGCCATGATTTCAATGCGACGGGCAAAATTGCGGGTTCGCTTGGCGTCAGCATTTGCATGAGGCGCAGGCGGGGTGGGTTTCTGCGCCGCCTGATGGCGGCACAGAAGGGGTTTTACCTCAGCGGGTCTTGCCCAGCGGATCGAGCTCATCGCGGAGCCAGTCTCCGAGCAGGTTCAGACCCAGCACCGTCAGCATGATGGCGATACCGGGGAAAACGGTGATCCACCACGCCGTCTGGATGTAGCTCCGACCTTCGGACAGCATGCCGCCCCAGCTGGGCGTTTGCGGATCGGCGCCGAGGCCGAGGAAGGTCAGGCTGCTTTCCAGCAGGATGTTGTTGGCCACGTTCAGGGTCAGTAGGATGATCAGCGGCCCCATCGCATTGGGCAGGATGTGGCTGAAGATGATCTTCCAGTTCGGCGAGCCATAACTGACGGCGGCCTGCACGAATTCGCGCTGACGCAGGCTCAGCACCGATCCGCGAACGAGGCGCGCATATTGCACCCATTGCGACACGATCATCAGGATGATGATCCGGTCGATGCCAGGGCCCACGATGGCGATGACCGTGATTGCGAGCAGGATGAACGGCAGCGCAAGCTGCACATCGGCAAAGCGCATCACGAAGCTGTCGAGGAAGCCGCGATAATAGCCCGCATAGAGCCCGATCACCGTGCCGAGAACCACCGAGCCAAGGGCAGACAACAGCCCGACCGTCAGCGAAATGCGCCCGCCGTGGACGATCCGGGCGAGAATATCGCGGCCCAGCGGATCGGTTCCCAGCGGGTGCGCCCCGCTTTGGAACGGCTCAGAGAGCCGCGCCAGCAGGTTCACCTCGGTGCCGCCGCCGGGGAAGAGGATGCCCGAGAACAGCACCAGAAGGGTCAGAACGCAGGTCAGCGTCGCGCCGGCCACGAATTCGAACTTGGCGAAGGGGCTGCGCTTGAAACGCTGAAAGGCGGAAACAGGGGGATTTTGCAAGGTATCAGACATGTCAGGCCACCCGGATGCGAGGATCGATCAGGCCATAGACAAGGTCCACGGCGAGGTTCACGGCGACAATCATGATCGCCAGGATTGAGACGGTCGCCTGCAACAGCGGATAATCGCGTTGGGCGATGGCTTCGATCGACAGGGTGCCCATGCCGGGCCAGTTGAAGACAAGCTCGACCACGACCAGACCGCCGATGAGATTGCCAAATTGCAGCCCGAGGAAGGTGACGATGGCGATGGCCGCGTTGCGCAGCGCGTGCTTGTAGATCACCGAGCGTTCGTTCAGGCCCTTGGCGCGGGCCACCATCACATATTGCTGCGAGAGCGTTTCAAGCATCTGCGTCCGCACAAGGCGCACATTGGTTGCGGTCAGGATGATGCCGATGGTCAAGGCGGGCAGGATCAGCGCCGTCCATGTCTCAAACCCCGAGGCGGGGAGAATGGGGAAGGCGATCGAGAGCAGCAGCACGAACATGATGCCAAGCCAGAAGTTTGGAAACGACAGGCCCACGAGCGACAGCACCCGGATGATCTGGTCGGAAATGCCACCCTTGTGGAGCGCGGCGTGGATGCCCAGCGGGATCGAGATCAGGATCGAGATGCCCATCGAGGCCACCGCGAGAAGCAGAGTCGAGGGCAGGGCAATAGCCATCAGATCGCGGATCGACCCGCGGAAAAACGAATTGCCCAGATCGAAGGTCACGAGGCTTTTGATGAAGTCGAAATACTGGGCATAGAACGGCTGATTCAGGCCGAGCGCTTCGCGGATGCGAACGAGGTCGTCCTCGGTCACGCTGCTCGACTCGGCGGTCAGCATCACTGCCGGGTCGCCGGTCAGGCGCACAGTGAAGGCCACAAACAGCGTCACCGCCAGGGTCACGAGGACGGCCTGAAAGACGCGTTGCAGGATGAAACGGAATACGGGCATGGGGGTCCTTTTCTATGGCCAGCGCGATTGCGTTGCCCGGCCCCCCGCATCATGGCAGGGGGCCGGGGCAGGGCTTATTTCAGGGTGACGTTCATGTAGCGGGCGCGGTCATCCGGTGCGGGATCGAAACCCTCCACATTCTTGCTCACGCCATAGATGGTAGCCTTGTTGTAGAGCGGCAGATCGAGCGCCTGCTCATGGGCATAGCGCGCCACTGCCTGCAGCGCGGCTTCGCGCACGTCGCGGTCATAGGTCTGGCGTTGCGCGTCGAGCAACTCGTCGAGTTTGGCATCCGACACGTACGGGTTGAAGCGCTCGCCGGTGTGGTAAAGGATGTAGGCGGTGTTGTCGAAATCGAAGGTCCAGCCGCCCCAGCCGTAATAGTACATCTCGCCGGTTTTGCCGTTCTCGATGATGTCGTTGAAATAGACACCGCGCTCGTGGGTGCGGATGTTCACGTTCAGACCGACCTGACCGAGGAAGGCGGCAATCACCTGGGCGACTTCGCGGAAGGTTTCGTCGTTGTTGGGCATGTCGAGCGTGATCTCGGTCCCCGGAGCGACACCGGCTTCGGCCAGCAGCGCCTTGGCGGCTTCGGGATCGTAAGCGTAGGCTTCGAGCGCGGGATCATTGCCAAAGGATTTGGCACCTTGCGCGCTGGAGATCGGGCTGGCCAGACCGCCCAGCAGCGCCTTAACGATGGTGTTGCGGTCAACCGCCATGGTGATGGCTTTGCGCACGCGCGGGTCGGCGGTGATGCCGCTTGCTGTATTGAACCGGGTCAGGTCGACGGTCGGGCCATCCACGGCCACCAGATCGACATTCGCGTTCTGCTTGACGGTCTCGACCGACGGCGTCGGGATGTTCAACGAGATATCAACGCCGCCAGACAGAAGCTCGGCAATGCGGGTCGCGTCTTCGGGGATGAAGCGGATGTTGACCGCATCGACTTTGGCTTCACCGTTCCAGTAGTTGTCGAACTTCTCCAGCTTCACGCCGACGGTGGGGGTGTATTCCGAAACCTGAAAGGGGCCGGTGCCGACGGGCTTCATGTCGAAGGCTTCTTCGCCAACTTCCTGAATGTATTTCGGCGGCACGATCATCGCACCATAGCCGGCCAGCTTGCTGATCAGCACCGGATCGGGGCGCTCCATCATGAAATCGACGGTGTAGGGGTCCACAACGACAACCTCGCGGATCGAGGTGTAGTTGCTGCGCTGCGGGCCTTTCGCGCCCTCGTCGCCCAGCAGGCGGTCGAAGGTGTATTTGACGGCCTCGGCGTTGAACGGCTCGCCATTGTGAAATTCCACGCCCTCGCGCAGGGTAAAGCGGATGCGGGTCTCGTCGTCGAGGAATTCCCAGCCGGTGGCGAGACCGGGCTGAAGCTCAAGGTCTTCGCCGCGGAATACGAGCCCGTCAAAGACGTTGCTGCCGATCGAGCCCCAGGACAGGCGGAACGTGTCGATCGGGTCGAGGTTCTGCGGGTCCTGCCGCTGCGCGACGTTCAGTGTGGTGTCCTGGGCAAAGGCCGGGGCAGCCAGCGCGAGGCAGGATACCAGCAGCGCGGACCGCAGGGCGGTCTTTGCCAAGAAGGTTTGGCGGATGGTCATCAATCAAGGCTCCTGTTGGGATAGTGAAAGGTCGATTGAACGTGGGATCAGGCCTGTGCGGCGACGAAATGCCCGTCGCTGACCGCGACGAATTCGATGGGCGCTGGTTCGTCCCCGACGGCCCGCATGGCGTTGGGGATTTCGCCTTCGAGCGGTGTCCGCGTTGGGCGCACGCCGGGGTTGAGCACCGGCACGGCGGACAAAAGCCGCTTGGTATAGGGGTGCTGCGGGTTCTCGAAGATCTGCTGGCGGGTGCCGATCTCGACGATCTGGCCCAGATACATCACGGCAACCCGGTGACTGATGCGTTCGACCACGGCCATGTCATGGGTGATAAAGAGGTAGGATAGACCCTGTTCCGCCTGCAGCTTCATCAGCAGGTTGACCACCTGCGCCTGAACGCTGACGTCAAGGGCTGAGACCGCTTCGTCGGCGATGATCAGGCTGGGATCGCAAGCCAGCGCGCGGGCAATGCATAGGCGCTGGCGTTGCCCGCCCGAGAACTGGTGCGGAAAGCGGTCCGCATGTTCCGCCGGCAGGCCCACCTTGACCAGCAGGTCCGCGACCTTCTCTTTCGCTTCGGCCCGCGAGGTGACCAGCCCATGCACCCACGCCGGTTCGATCAGGCTTTCGCCCACCGGCTTGCGCGGGTTGAGCGAGCCGTAGGGGTCTTGGAAAACGTACTGCGTCTGCTTGCGGAACGCTTTGCGATCCTCGGCGGGAAGCGAAAAGATATCCTGCCCGTGAAAGCGCATCGCGCCGGACACCGGCTCCTGCAATTGCTGGATGGTCTTGCCCACGGTCGACTTGCCGCTGCCGGATTCGCCGACAAGCGCCAGCGTTTCGCCCGGATAGATGTTGAACGACACTTTTTCGGCGGCATGGACGCGATGGGTGACACGGCTCAGCAGCCCGCCCCGGATGTCGAAGCGCACCGTCAGGTCCTCGATCTCCAGCACCGGTTTGCTGCGGTCCACCGGCTTGGCCGGAACTTCCTCTGGCGCGATCTCCAGCCCCGGAATGTCGAAGAGTTTCGGCATCGTGGTGCCGGTCATCGACCCGATGCGCGGCACCGCTGCCAGAAGCGCCTGAGTATACGGTGCCTTGGGGTGACCCAGAACCTCTTTCACCGCGCCGGCCTCGATCGGCTTGCTTGCCTTCATCACCAGCACGTCATCGGCCATTTCCGACACCACGCCCATGTCATGACTGATGAAGATCACCGAGGTCTGCATCTGGGCCTGAAGGTCACGGATGATGTGCAGGATCTGCGCCTGAATTGTGACGTCGAGCGCGGTGGTCGGCTCGTCCGCGATCAGGATCTTGGGCTGGCAGCAGAGCGCCATGGCGATCATCACCCGCTGGCGCATGCCACCCGAAAGCTGGTGCGGATAGTTGCCGAGCAGCCGCTTGGCATTGGGCAGACGGACCAGATCAAGGAATTCCAGCGCCTTGCGCCGCGCCGCGCTCCGCGACAGATCCTGATGCAGGGCCAGCGTTTCGCCCATCTGCGACCCGATGGTGTAGACCGGGTTGAGCGAGGTCATGGGCTCCTGAAAGATCATCGCGATCTCGTTGCCGCGTATCTTGCGCAACTCGCGTTCGGACAGATTGCCAAGATCGACCTGCCGACCAAGCACCTCGCTTTGAAACAGCAACTCGCCCCCGGCAACGCGGCCGCCCAGATGTTTCAGCAACCCGAGGATCGCCAGTGACGTGATCGACTTGCCGGACCCGGACTCGCCGACGATGGCAAGCGTGCGATTGTGGTCGAGATCGAAGGACACGCCGTCAACCACGCGGGCGGGTGAAGACACGTCGCCGAACTCGACACTCAGGTCGCGAACGGACAGCAGGGACGCTTGTGGGGGGGTGGTCTCGGGCATGTCTGTCTCCTGGTCAAACGGTCTCGGTTTGTCGGGCTGTCAGCGCGGTCGCGAGCGTGTCGATGCAGATCGCGATGGCATCGGTCGTCATGGCAAGGCTCATGGAGGCCGTCTGCCGGGTGCGACGCTCCATAGCGGCGACATTGTCGGGGGTCTGCGGCACATGGATGAACCCGGTGAGCGTCGGCAGGCCACGCTTCTGGATCGCATGGGCCGTGGTATAGAGCATCTGGTTGCACAGGTGGGTTCCGGCGTGGAAGGACACCGCGGCGGGAATGCCCGCGGCTTTCACGGCGGCCACCATCTCGGCATGCGGCAGCGTGGCGTTATAGGCCACCGGTCCGCCCGGGACGATCGGCGACAGGTCGATCTGCGCGCCCGAGCGGTCCGGCACGTCGAAATGCCGCCAGTTGATGCCCACCATTTCTGTCTGGATGATCGCCGCGCTCGACACGCCCAAGCCGACCCAGGCATCCGGGCGGTGCGCGTCGAGCAGTGCGTCGATGCTCTCGGGAAGATCTTCAGAGTTGACCGGCATCACATGGCCGATCACCTCGCAGCCAGTCCAGCTGCGCTTGCCCAGCTCGCCCACAACTTGTGCTGCCGGGTTGTTCTCCGCCTTCGCCCATGGGCCGTATCCGGCGACAAGTATCCTTGGTTGATACACCCTGCGTCCTTCCTTGACCAAATGTTGGGCACGTTTCTTGGTCGCCGACTTGTTGCAATCAAGTCATTTTGCTACATAGATGTATGTATAAATGTTATACTCAAGAGAGCGGAACATGAAGCACCGGCAGGTCGAGGCCTTTCGATACGTGATGCAGACCGGCACGA
Source organism: Citreicella sp. C3M06 (assembly GCF_018860705.1). Classification (GTDB taxonomy): domain Bacteria; phylum Pseudomonadota; class Alphaproteobacteria; order Rhodobacterales; family Rhodobacteraceae; genus Salipiger. The sequence goes on along the minus strand of NZ_JAHKQA010000083.1, from coordinate 1,969 downwards.
CGGCGCAGGCGGCAAAGCTCATGTCCGTGACACAGCCAGCGGTCAGCCGGCTGATCTCTGATCTGGAATATCACTTGGAATTCAAGCTCTTCGAGCGCAGCAAGGGGCGGCTGCTTCCGACGCCCGAGGCGACGCAATTCTATTCGGCGGTCGACAGGTTCTTTATCGGAATCGAGGAATTGGAGTATTCCGCCCAGCAACTTCGCGACAGATCGCCAACCTCGCTAAAGATCTTTGCGACGCCCGCACTTTCGACAAGTATTGTTCCGAAGGCAATTTCGCGTTTTCGTAAACTGCACGCAAATGTGGCATTCCAGCTTGAATCTGCATCGTATACGCAGATCGTGTTAAGATTGCAAACCCATCAGGCCAGTCTGGGAATCACCCATGCCTTTCCTGACCTGCCGGGACTGACGCAGGAGACCTTGCTGCGGGTGTCTCATGTCTGTGCCATGCACGCCTCTCATCCGCTTGCGAGCAAGGATCTGATCGTGCCGCAGGATCTCGAAGGCGAGAATGTCTTGCGCATTCTGCCCCAAGGAGAGGTGCATTGGGATGCCACGACGGCGGTGCTGGAAAATTCCGGCGTCCGGTTCAGCAGCAATATCGCCACTCAAAGCTCGCACACCGGCTATGCGCTTATCGCCCAAAACATTGCGCTTGGTTTGATAGAGCCCTTTGCCGCGCACCCCTGGCGCCAGAATGGCGTGGTGACCCGGCCTTTCGAGCCACGGCTTGATTTTACCTATGTGGTCGCCCAGCCCGAGTTGCAGCCTGTTTCGAGCATGATCACGGCATTCATCGACATCCTGCGCGAAACCGCCGCGACATTTGATGCCGATTTGGGCGCGGCGGCGCCTTGAAGTGGCTCATCCGCCCCCGTGGTCAGACCGGCGCGCGCTCGGATTGGGTTAGGGCGCCACTGGCCCTTCTCTAGGCCGTCATGGCCCGCTGCCGGTTTCTTGGACACGAAGATAAGATCGTTACTAAGGAACTTTAGAGTGGGCATGACGAGGCCGAAGTTCAGCCGCGTGTTCAAGCTTGAGGCGGTGAAGCTCGTGACCGCGCGGGCGTGACGGCGGCCCAGGCATGTCGGGATCTGGAACCGGCCGGGCTGCAAGTGTTCTACGGTAATGGATGCGTGAAGCGTAAGCGCTGCCTCCGCCCCATCGGAGATCATGCTTGACTTGCTGAAGTTCCAGGGCAGCAGGATCGTCGATCCTAGTGTTCGGGTGACCGGCGGCGATGGCTTCGAGGGTCGCCTTCAGATAGGCGAAGGGCTCGACGCCGTTGATATTCGCGGCGGCGAACAGGGAGGCCATGCGGGCCTAGGTGCGGCCGCCCTCGTCGTGACCGGCGAAGAGCGCATTTTTCTTGGTCAGGGCGATCGGGCGGATCAGGTTTTCGTATCGCTGCCCGGCAGGCGCATCTGAAAGATGCTGCCGAGAGGGGGCGTTGGAGTCCATCTCGACGCGGCCGTCGTGGAGGACGGTCTGCAGCCCGCCCCACTGGCGGTGGATATCAGTCGGCTTCTCGCCGAGGCGCGACTTGGCTGAGATCCGCAGGCGCTGTGCCTGCAGCCAGTCGCGGAACTCGGCGACGAGGGGCGCGCTGCGGGCCTGGCGGGCCGACAGGCGCTGACCGGGGCCCATGCTGCGGATCTCGGCCTCGATGCGGTAGAGTTCGGCGATGCGTCGCACGCCATCAGCGGCGATTTCCGAGCCGTCGCGGTCGAAGACTTCCTTCAGCTTGCGCCGCGCATGCGCCCAGCAGTGGGCCACCGTGATCGGCGCGCCGCCCTTGCGGGACGGGCGCGTCAGCCGGTCATAACCGGTGTAGCTGTCGAGCTGCAGGATACTGTCAAAGCCCTGAAGAATCTGTTCCGCGTGGCGCGGCGTGCTCCTTGCGGGTCTCGACCTCGGCGACGGCGGTTTCCAGGTCTTCGAAGGCGTCATCACTCAGCTTCTCG
>NZ_JAHKQA010000048.1 GCF_018860705.1 Citreicella sp. C3M06 | reverse complement strand
CCTGTCGGCACGGCATCCCTACTCATCTCGGGGTCAAACCAACCTCTCACACATGCAAGCATGTTCTGCCGGTCAGGGGATCGTCAGAGAACCGCGGCGCTTGAGCGCTTCGTTATAGGTTGGCCAGTTCGTGGTCTTGTAAGTCGGTTGTGTCGGTCTGCTCATACAGAGCAGCTACCACGCTGGATTCACCAGATGAATCCCACACCGGATTTGTACAACAGAGCCCATCCGTCTCCCAGAACCAGCGCCAGAAAAATGGTGAGCAGACAAAGAACCGCACGCGCGCGCGCCTCCAAAATGGCTATTGGCCGTTTTCGGCCCCCATTGGCTTTCGCTTTGAAGCGAAAAGTGGGCACGGGAAGGTCTTGATCCGCAACGCACCCATCGCCTCGATCCTGCAAGAGGCCCTTGAAGGTTATGCATGTGGCCGCTTTCAAACCCAGGTGGAGGTTAAGCGCTTCCTCGAGCACCAGCCGCTTTTCCCGAAAGACCTCAATGACCGTGAGGTACGCAATCAGCGCGTTTTCGAAATGCTAACACGCCTGCTTTATGCGGGGTATCTAGAGCATGTAGCTTGGGGCGTCTCGCTCCGTGAAGGCCACCATGAAGGCCTCATCGACTTCTCTACATACCAACGTATTCAGGAGCGCTTGAGGGAAACTGCGAAAGCTCCGGCCAGGAAGGATATTAGTCAGGACTTCCCGCTGCGTGGTTTCATCCTATGCAATGATTGCGGCTCTGCCCTTACCGCCTGCTGGTCCACTAGCAAGACGGGTAAAAAGCATCCCTACTATCTGTGCAAGACGAAGGGCTGTGAAAGCTACAGGAAGTCGATTCGGCGCGACACGCTTGAGGACGACTTTGAAGAGCTTCTTAAGTCTCTGGAGTCTTCCAAGAACCTCTTCAAACTCGCCCGCGTCATGTTCAAGGACGCGTGGAATATGCGCCTTGCTCAAGCCCAGGGCGTTGGCAAAGAACTACGGAAGCAAGCGGCGCAAATCGAAAAACAGATCGACACGCTTGTCGAGCGCACCGTTGAAGCGACGAGCGCAAGCGTTATGTCCGCCTTCGAGCGGAAGGTCGAAAAGCTTGAGGAGGAAAGAATTCTGATCAAAGAGCAGATGGCGTCGGCGGGTAAGCCGAAGCATACCTTTGAGGAGTCGTGCGAACTCGCCATGCAGTTCCCGGCAAGCCCTTGTAAAATTTGGAATAATTATGATTTTGAGAGGCCGAGAATGGTGCTCAGACTAGCATTTGTCGAGCCTCTCGGCTATTGCCGAATATGAGGGTGTTCGAACCGCAGAAATTTCTTTTCCCTTCAAGGTGTTAGGGAAAATTTCAACAGCGAATTGTGAAATGGTGCACCCGATAGGATTCGAACCTATGGCCTCTGCCTTCGGAGGGCAGCGCTCTATCCAGCTGAGCTACGGGTGCCTGCGATGGCTCTGATAGGGCAAAGCGCGAGGGGCTGCAATCGGGAAAATCCGCCTAAGGCGCATTTCCCCGTCGCGGCGATCAGGCGAAAAGCTCATGCGCCAGTTCAAGCGCATCGACCAGCGCATCGACCTCGGCCTCGGTGTTGTACAGCGCAAAGGACGCGCGGCAGGTCGCCGCTACGCCAAGGTGATCCATCAGCGGCCCGGCGCAATGATGGCCAGCCCGTACCGCAACGCCCTTTTTATCAAGGATCGTCGAGATATCATGGGCATGCGCGGCCCCGTCGAGCGTGAACGAGAAAATCGCGGCTTTGTCCGGCGTCGTGCCCTGCACCGTCAGCCAGTTCAGCCCATCGAGCCGCGCGCGCGCATAAGTTGCGATCTGGTGTTCATGCGCCGCGACCTTGTCCATGCCAAGATCCATCAGGTAATCCAGCGCCACGCCAAGTCCGATCTGCTGGACGATGCCGGGGGTGCCTGCCTCGAATTTCATTGGCGGATCGGCATAGGTCACCACGTCCTTGTGAACTTCGCGGATCATGTCGCCACCGCCCAAAAAGGGCTGCATCTCGGCCATGCGCGCCGATTTGATGTAGATCGCGCCCGAACCAGACGGGCCGTACAGCTTGTGCCCGGTGATGGCGTAGAAATCGCAGCCGATATCCTCGACATCGACCGGCATGTGAACCGCGCCTTGCGATCCGTCGACCAGCACCGGCACGCCGCGGTCGCGGGCGGCGGCGCAGATGGTCTTGACGTCGACCACCGTGCCCAGCACGTTCGACAGCTGGGTGATGGCGACCAGTTTGGTCTTTGGCCCGATGGCATCGATCACCGCTTGCGGATCGAGCCCGCCATCGGCATCCACATCGACCCATTTCAGCACCACCCCCAGCCGCTCGCGCAAGAGATGCCACGGTACGATATTGGCGTGATGTTCCATCACCGACAGCAGGATCTCATCGCCCGCCTGAAGCCGCGGCATCGCCCAGCTGTAGGCCACGAGGTTGATGCCCATCGTGGTGCCCGAGGTAAAGACGATCTCGTCTTCGTTCTTTGCGCCAAGGAAGCGGGCGATGATGCCGCGCGTGCCCTCGTATTTCTCGGTAGCGAGGTTGGACAGGTAATGCAGGCCTCGGTGCACGTTGGCGTATTCCTCGGCATAGCCGCGGGTCACCGCATCGATCACCACCTGCGGTTTTTGCGCCGATGCGCCATTGTCGAGGTAAACCAGCGGCTTGCCGTTCACCTCGCGCGACAGGATCGGGAAGTCCTTGCGGATCTCATGCACGTCATACATCGTTTGCCACCATTTGTGGGGTAATGTCGAAGCCCGCCAGCACGGCCACAAGCGCCAGCGCCGTCAGGACAAAGGAAAAAATCAGCACCATCGCCGCCTTCCAAGGATCGCCGAAGCCATGCGCCACGTCGATGAAATGCACAAGCACCCAAGCGCCGACGATGACACCGGCGATTGCCAGAACCGCGCCCATTCCGCCCGACACGAACCCCAGCACCAGCACCGCAAACTGCAGCCCGGCGCGCAGGATCTGAACCCATGCGATCAGCAGCGCAACGTTCATGGCGGTTGCCCGCCCACCCATGGCACGGCCGATCACCGTGATCGCGCCGATCAGCGCCGCCAGCAGCAGCGCAAAGACCCCCGCAAGCAGCCCCGGCCCCAGCGCCAATGGCAGCGCCTGCGTTCCCGTCGCCAGCAACACCAGCCCCGCCACAAAGGCGTTGAGCACCACCGCAAGACCGAGCGTGGTATAGACCGCGTCGCGCGAAAAATTGAGCGACAACAATAGCGCGGCGACATCGCGCGGTGCCGTCAGCGTCTTCAGCGCCAGCTGTCCAAGGAATGTCATCATGTCGCGCCCCTCCGGTTGACCGCAACCATGCCCGCGATCCAGAACCACAGGAAGGCGATGGTCCACGCCACGCCCACCAATGTCAGCTCCAGCCCCGGCCCGATGAGCCCGGCCACCAGCCCGTTGAGCAGCAGCAGCGGCGCAGAGGCCAGCAGTGCCCAGAACAGTGCCAGCCGCGCGCCATAGGCAGTGCCCTGCCCGCCCAGCAGCTTTGCCAGCAGATGCGCGACAAAGGCCAGCGCGTAGAACAGCAGCGGCGCGATCACCACCCATGCCATCAGCGCGCCGCCAAGTCGCGGGTTCAGGTCCGCGCCATCCAGATGGGCCTGCCGCGCCAGCTGCGGCATTTGCGAAATGAAGAACAGCGCGCAAGCCGCCATCAGCAGCATCAGCGCACGATCCTCGCGCTGGCCTTCGGCATAAAGGCGCGAGACCACGGCTCCGGGGCCACGCCACGTGGCCACGATCTCGCGCGAGAGCGTCATCCGCGTCGACGCTCCAGCCATGCCTCGACGCGCGCGTTGATCTCGTCCTGCAGCTCTTGCGATTCGATCTCCATCACCGCTTCGGCGATGAAGGCGATGGTCAGCAGGTCTTCGGCGATGCCACGCGGCAAGCCACGGGCACGCAGATAGAACAGGCCGTCCTCGTCGATCGCGCCCGAGGTGGACCCGTGCGAGCAGGCCACGTCGTCGGCGTAGATTTCCAGCTCGGGCTTGGCAAGGAACTGGCTGTCGCCGTCCAGCAGCAGCGACTGGCTGATCTGGTAACCGTCGGTCTTTTGCGCGCCGGGCTTGACCAGAATCTTGCCCTGAAACACGCCCTGCGCGCCGTTGCGCAGCACCTTCTTGAACACCTGCCGGGATTCACAGTTCACCGCGTCATGGGTGATGAACACCGTGTCGTCGTGGTGGAACTCGCCATCGCCCATGCAAGCCCCGGCGACATGGCACAGCGCATCATCTCCGGTCAGCTCCACCACAACCTCGTTGCGGGTCAGCACGCCGTTCGCCGTCAGGGTGAAGGTCTTGAACGCGCTTTCGGTGCCAAGCCGCGCAAAGATATGCGTGGCCGCGCGGCGCTGGTGATCGCGCCCTTGCGCACGCACATGATGGAAGCCCGCGCCATCGGCCACCTCGACCTCAAGCACGTTGTTGAACCGCGCCGCCGCCGGGCCGCTTTCCAGCAGGGTGACATCGCCGCCCTGCTCGACCTTGACCACGTGATGCAGGATCGCATCCGAGGCTTCGGAGGCATGGTTGTAGATCAGCGCGATCGGTTTGCTAACCTTGCCGGTCACCCGCAGCAGCACGCCATCGCTGGCAAACGCGGTGTTGAGCGTCGCGAGCGGGCGCATCACCGGGGTCTGGCCCGCGGTTTCCAGCGCGCCATACAGATCCTTGGCCCAATGGATATCGGCGCTGTCGGCAAGCCGGGCGATCTCGACGCCCTCAAGCGACAGATCATCCGAGGCCTCGGCGTCGAACACCCCATCGGTGAAAACGATCTTGAGCCGATCAACCGTGCCAAACACCGGCGTCTCTTCGGCGGCGAACACCGCGGCGACGGGCGCCTCGACGGCGGTCAGCGTCTCTGGGCGGGTGTATTTCCAGTATTCATCGCGCGCACCGGGCAGGCCCATGACGCGCAGCCGCGCCAGCGCATCGGCACGCGCCGGCGCCGCCCAGCCATCGGTCGGCAGATCGAGCGCGGCAATCCGCGCCTCGGTCGCGTCAAGTTTGAGTTGGGGAAGGGACATTTACGCCTCCTCTGCCATCAGGTCGGCATAGCCGTTGTGCTCGACTTCAAGCGCCAGCTCCGGCCCGCCGGTCTTGATGATACGGCCATTGGCCATGATGTGCACCACGTCCGGCTTGATGTGATCGAGCAGGCGCTGGTAGTGGGTGATGACAAGGAAGCCGCGGCCTTCGTCGCGCAGCGCGTTGACGCCATCGGCAACCAGCTTCATCGCATCGACATCGAGGCCGGAGTCGGTCTCGTCAAGGATGCACATCTTCGGCTCGAGCATCGCCATCTGAAGGATCTCGTTGCGCTTCTTCTCGCCGCCGGAAAAGCCGACATTGACCGGGCGCTTGAGCATGTCGGCGTCGATCTTCAGGCTTTTCGCCTTTTCACGCACCACCTTGAGGAATTCGGTCGACGACATTTCCTCTTCGCCGCGCGCCTTGCGCTGGCTGTTCACCGCGGTGCGCAGAAAGGTCATGTTGCCAACGCCGGGAATTTCGACCGGGTACTGGAAGGCAAGGAACAGACCGGCGGCGGCGCGCTCTTCGGGCTCGATATCGAGCAGATCGACATCGCCGAGCGTCGCGGAGCCCTCGGTGACCTCATAGCCATCCTTGCCGGACAGCACATAGGACAGGGTGGATTTGCCCGACCCGTTCGGGCCCATGATCGCATGCACCTTGCCCGCCTCGACGGTCAGGTTCACGCCCTTGAGGATCTGCTTATCCTCTTCTTCAAGTTTCACGTGCAGGTTCTTGATCTCAAGCATCTTTTGCTCCTTTGCAGGCATGTTTTCGGTCGCGGCGCAACTAGGGCCGCATCGTCCATTCGATGATCCGCAGCAGCTTTCCCGGCGGGATGGGCTGCGGGGTGATGTCGAACCGGGCCATACGCCCGGTCAATTGCGGCTGGCCGAGGAACTGCTCGACCTTGTGATAATGTTGGCGCCCGGCGTAATCGTCGAACAGCAGCACGAGGGGCGCCTCGCTCAGGAACGCCGTCGCCAGCGCGCAGCCGACCCGAAAGCGGCCATCCACCAGCACCACGTCCGGCTGGCGGAATTCCGGCAGGCCCCAGACCTCGAGCGGATAGCGCGGCCAGCGTCGCCAGTCGCTGTCGCTGGCCGGGTGGCCCCACTCGCGGGTCTCGCCGATGTCGGCCCAGATGATATCGACCTGCGCCCCCGACGCGGGCGGCGTCTGTGCAAACCAGTTGCGCATCATCTGCGCCCAGCCCCGGTCGGATTCGACCGAGATCACGGTCTTACCCGGCTGCTCTGCCGCCAGCACCGTGGACCCGCCCGAACCGTATTCCAGCACCACCCCTGCGCGGGCATATTCGGCGCGCAAGAGCGCCGCCTCTGCCTCGGGCATGGTCAGCTCTGGCCGGGTTATGGGCGTGGCAAGGCTCACGCGATCACCACCGCCGTGCCCGACACCGAAACCATCAGCATCGAATTCCCGACCACTTCGTAATCGAGATCGACGCCGACAATCGCGTTGGCCCCAAGGTTGACGGCGCGCTGTTCGATCTCTTTGAACGCCACGTCGCGGGCATCCTGAAGCTTGCGCTCATAGGCGCCCGAGCGGCCACCGACAATGTCGGTTACCTGCGCAAACAGATCCCGCACGATGTTGGCACCCATGATCGCCTCGCCCACGACAACGCCCTTGTAGGCGGTGATGGTATGGCCTTCGATGGTGTTGGTGGTGGTCACGATCATGCCTTGCTCCGATCTGCTCCAAGGGTTTGCCATGGCGCGCCCCTCAAGCGGTGAAGTGTTTCATCGCCATCATGACGATCATGGCAAGCCCGGCAGCCGCGCTTGCGGTCAGGATCACCGAGCCGCCAAGCAGGCCCTCGGTGTTTCCCTTGCGCTTGCGGATGCCAAGCCCGATGAGCACGCCCAGAAACACGCCGATCCCGGCGCCGAGCGATTGCATGGCCAGTTGCTGGATCATCAGGGTGTCCCGGCGGGCGCTTAGCCCACCGACCCTTCCAACGAAATCGCCACAAGCGCTTGTGCTTCCATGGCGAATTCCATCGGCAGCGCCTGAAGCACTTCCTTGCAGAACCCGTTCACCACCAGAGCAACCGCCTCTTCTTCATCCATGCCGCGCTGGCGGCAATAGAACAGCTGCTCATCGTCGACCTTCGACGTGGTTGCCTCGTGCTCGACGCGGCTGCTGTTGTTCTTGACCTCGATGTAGGGCACCGTATGCGCCCCGCATTTATCGCCGATCAGCAGGCTGTCGCACTGGGTGTAATTGCGCGAGTTCTTCGCCTTGGGGTGCATCGAGACCAGCCCGCGATAGGTGTTCTGAGCCACCCCGGCGCTGATTCCTTTCGACACGATGCGCGAGCGGGTGTCCTTGCCAAGATGGATCATCTTGGTGCCGGTGTCGGCCTGCTGGTGGTTGTTGGCGATGGCGATTGAATAGAACTCGCCCTGCGATTCATTGCCGCGCAGGATGCAGGACGGGTATTTCCACGTCACCGCAGAGCCGGTTTCAACCTGCGTCCACATCACCTTGGCCCGATCACCACGACAATCGGCGCGCTTGGTGACAAAGTTGTAGATGCCGCCCTTGCCGTCCTCGTCGCCGGGGAACCAGTTCTGCACCGTGGAATATTTCACCTCGGCGTCTTCCTCGATGATGATCTCGACCACGGCGGCGTGCAGCTGGGCGACGTCGCGCTTGGGCGCGGTGCAGCCTTCAAGGTAGCTCACATAGCTGCCCTTGTCGGCGATGATCAGCGTACGTTCGAACTGGCCGGTGTTTTCCGCGTTGATGCGGAAATAAGTCGACAGCTCCATCGGGCAGCGCACACCGGGCGGCACATAGACGAACGAACCATCCGAGAACACGGCGGAATTCAGCGTCGCATAGTAGTTGTCCGATACCGGAACCACCGAACCGAGGTATTTCTTCACCAGTTCGGGATGCTCGCGGATCGCCTCGGAGATCGAACAGAAGATCACCCCGGCCTTCTCGAGCTCTTTCTTGAAGGTGGTGCCAACGGAGACGGAATCGAACACCGCATCCACCGCGACGCGGCGTTCCTGACCATCGGCCGGGGCAGCGTCTTCGGCCCCTTCGACACCGGCAAGGATCATCTGCTCTTTCAGCGGAATGCCCAGCTTTTCATAGGTCGCCAGCAGCTTGGGATCGACCTCGTCCAGCGATTGCGGCTTGCTCGCCATGCTCTTGGGGCGGGCGTAGTAATACTGATCCTGAAAGTCGATCTTGGGGTAATCGACCATCGCCCAAGTGGGCTCTTCCTTGGTCAGCCAGCGCTCATAGGCGGCAAGACGCCATTCCGTCATCCATTCGGGTTCGTCGTTCTTTTCCGAAATCAGGCGCACGATATCGGCGGACAGCCCCTTGGGGGCATACTCCATCTCGATGTCGGTCTCCCAACCGTATTTATAGGTGGAAACGGCCTCGACCGCATCCACGGTCTCCTGCTCGACGCCATCCTTGACAGTCACGTCGTCAAAGGCTGCCATGTCATCTCTCCTGTGCTGCACCCGAAGGCGCGTTCATCTCATCCGGGCACTTGGCCCTCAGGCGCGTCTTGCGCCAAATTTCGCGCGGCTGCGCAGCCAGCAATCGGCAAAGCGCATCACATCCGCTTCCGTCACCTGCGGCCCGAGGCTGACCCGGATCGCACTGCGCGCCGTCTCGGCATCATACCCCATGGCCAGCAACACCCCGCTGGGCCGAAGCTTGCCGCTGGAACAGGCCGATCCCGCGCTGATCGCGAAGCCGGCAAGATCCATCTGCATCACCTGCGTTTCGCCCTTCCATCCGGGACAGGCGAAACAGGCCGTGTTGGGCAGGCGCGGCGCATCTTTCCCGACAAAAATAGTATCATTTGCGCCGTCCGCAATCACATTCTCTAGAATGTTTCTAAGTTTTTCCACCCCTGTCCAGACACCGGCCTCAAGATCGCGCTGCGCCGCCTCGGCAGCAGCGGCAAATCCGGCAATGCCGACAAGGTTTTCCGTGCCCGCGCGGCGGCCCATCTCCTGCCCGCCGCCCTTCAATTGTGCCGCAACGTCAGTGCCGCGCCGCACCACAAGCGCCCCGATTCCCTTCGGCCCGCCCAGCTTGTGGGCCGAGATCAGCGCCGCCGTACATCCCGCCCAGTTGAACGCAAAGGGCATCTTGCCGAACCCCTGCGTCGCATCGACCACCGCAAGCCCCTGCGGCAGATCCTGAAGGATGCCGGTCTCGGAATTGGCCAATTGCAAGGCTGTCCGCGCCGGATCCGACACCGCAACCTGCCCGCGCGCATCAACCTCAAGCCTCGGGTCGACCCAGGCCAGCACCGCATCATGCTCTACCGGCGCCGCCAGCAGATCACGCCCGGCGCAGGCCAGCGCCGCCGCCTCGGTGGCCCCCGAGACAAAAATCACATCCGCCCCATCCGCCCCCAACGCCGATGCAACCGCCCCGCGCGCCCGCTCGACCAAAGCCTTGGCGGCGCGCCCCTCGGCATGCACCGAGGATGGGTTGCCGACAACGCCAAGCGCCTCGATCATCGCCGCCCGCGCCTCGGGGCGCAGCGGTGCCGTGGCATTCCAGTCAAGATAACAGCGTTGCACGTGGGATCCTTATCTTCATCTTGCCCGATAAACTCCGGGGGTGAGGCCGCAAGGCCGAGGGGGCTGGCCCCCTGCTCCCCCGCAAGCGGCGGCCCCCTCAGGCCTCATCCACAACCGAAAACAGCGTCGGCACCGCTGGACAGGGCGCCAGCGAATTGTCGACCAGATCCGACAGCCGCGTCTGGTGCAGAAACACATAGACATGCGCCGACAGGCTCTGCCAAAGCCGGTTCGACAGCGATTGCGCCCGACTGCCAGACGCTCCACCCGAAGCGCCCGCGCCCTTGTGCATCGCATCCACCGTCTCATCCACGGCAGCAAGAATATCCACCACCCGAATCTCGGACGCAGGCCGCGCAAGGCGATACCCGCCCCCCGGCCCACGCACCGAGGCCACCAGCCCGGCGCGCCGCAGCTTGACGAAAAGCTGCTCGAGATAGGGCAGCGACACGTCCTGCCGCTTTGAAATGTCGCCCAGCGTCACCAGATCGCCGTCGGGCTGAAGCGCGATATCGGTCAGCGCGACCATCGCATACCGCCCCTTGGTGCTGAGTTTCATGCCACATCTCCCCTGCGCAATCCGCGCCAACAATTGACCTTCCCGGACTGATTGCCTATCTGCAGCATCAACCCGACCGGAAAGACTCCGGATTTGGAATGGTTCTAAGATACCCGAGCAGTTTCGTCAAGAATTGCCGGATTGTAGCAGGAGCAGATCGCACCGATGCCCGAGGTCATATTTCCCGGACCCGAAGGCCGCCTCGAAGGCCGCTATCACCCGCAAAAGGAAAGCGACGCCCCGATCGCGATCATCCTTCATCCGCACCCGCAGTTCGGCGGCACGATGAACAACAAGGTTGTTTATAACCTGCACTATGCCTTTCACAAGATGGGCTTCACGGTGCTGCGCTTCAACTTTCGCGGCGTTGGCCGCAGTCAGGGCGAATACGATCAGGGCATCGGCGAGCTGAGCGATGCCGCCTCGGCGCTCGACTACCTTCAGTCGATGAACAACAACTCGAAACATTGCTGGGTCGCGGGCTTCTCCTTCGGCGCATGGATCGGCATGCAGCTGCTGATGCGCCGCCCCGAGATCACCGGATTCGTTTCGGTGTCTCCGCCCGCCAACATGTATGATTTCTCGTTCCTCGCGCCCTGCCCGTCTTCGGGCCTGATCATCAACGGCACCGCCGACAAGGTGGCGCCGCCCGCCGATACCACGGCGCTGGTGAACAAGCTCAAGGAACAGAAGGGCATCACCATCACCCATGAGCAGATCGAAGGCTCCGGCCATTTCTTCGAAGAGCCGCACATGGACACGATGATCTCGACAGTGAACGGCTACGTCAAACGTCGCCTGACCGAGACCAGCCGCTAGGGCGCGCCGATGTCGCTGACCAGTGACCTTGCCAATGCGCTTGCCGAAGACACCTTCAAGGTGATGGACGCAACCGGCGACGACCGGTTCTACATGGAGGTGGCGTCGATCCTCGGCGCCTCCTCGACCACGCTCGAAGAGGCGTTCCTGACCTCGGTCCGGGTGCGCCTTGCCGAACGGCGGGCGCGCGCCTTCATCATGGAAAAGCTCGACGCGCTGGAAAAAGAGGCGGGGGCGTGAGCGCCCGCCTCGACGCGCAGATGGCCTTCCTGATGGAGGCCGACAAGCTCAAGGCCATCATCCGCGCCACCCGCAACCATGACGGGCGGTTCGAGAATTCGGCCGAGCACAGCTGGCATCTTGCGCTGTTCGCGCTGGTGCTGGGCGAACACGCGCCCGAGGGCATCGACCTTGCCCGCGTGATCCGGATGCTGCTGATCCATGATCTGGTCGAGATCGATGCCGGGGATGCGCCGATCTTCGGCGAGGTCGATGAAACCGCGATGGCGCGCGCCGAACAGGCCGCAGCAACGCGGCTCTTCGGGCTGTTGCCGCCCGATCAGGGCGCAGAGCTGCTGGCGCTCTGGCAGGAATTCGAGCAGAACGAGACGCCGGACGCGGTCTTTGCCAAATCGCTGGACCGGTTCCAGCCGCCCAACCTCAATCTTGCATCGGGCGGCGGCAGCTGGACCGATTACAATGTCGATTTCCCGACCTTCGAGGCCCGCCTCGCGCCGAAAATCCGCCGCGGCGCGCCCGCGCTCTGGGATTGGCTGCGCCCGAGGGTCCACGGGTTCCTGACCGGTCGCGGCTAAGCTGCGGCGGCGCGGACCACGCCATTTGCAAGCCAGTTTTCGGTCATCCCGCGCCAATTGGCCAGATCGGCAAATCGACGCGGCACGTTCCCCACCGCTAAGGCAGAGCCGAGCCCACCTCTGACAGGCAGGTCCGGTTGCGACGGCGGGGCACTGCCCCGCCGCACAGAGTCAGAAGTGGATCGCACGCCCCCAAGCATCAAGCACCGATTCATGCATCATTTCCGACAGGGTCGGGTGCGGGAAGACGGTGTTCATCAGGTCTTCTTCGGTGGTCTCAAGCTGGCGCCCGACGACATAGCCCTGAATCAGCTCGGTGACTTCTGCCCCGACCATATGCGCCCCCAGCAGCGCGCCGGTCTTGGCATCGAACACGGTCTTCACCATGCCCTCGGGCTCGCCAAGCGCGATGGCCTTGCCGTTGCCGATGAACGGGAAGCGCCCGACCTTTATCTCGTAACCCGCTGCCTTGGCCTTTGCTTCGCTCAGGCCGACGCTGGCCACCTGCGGATGGCAATAGGTGCAGCCTGCGATGCTGTCGGGATCAACCGCATGGGGATGCCCGCCCGCGATCAGTTCGGCCACCATGACGCCCTCGTGGCTCGCCTTGTGCGCCAGCCACGGTGCGCCTGCGATGTCACCGATGGCGTAGATGCCTTCGACCCCGGTGCGGCAATGCTTGTCGACCACCACATGGGTGCGCTCGACCTTGACGCCAACGCCCTCGAGGTTCAGCCCCTCGGTGTTGCCGACAATGCCGACCGCCGAGATCACCGTATCGAATTCCTCGGTCGTGGTCTTGCCGCCCGCTTCGATATGGGCGACCACCTTGCCGTTGCCGCGATCAAGCTTCTTGACCATGGTCTTTTCGCGGATCTTCATGCCCTGCTTTTCGAACTGCTTCTTGGCGAATTTCGAGATTTCCTCGTCTTCCACCGGCAGCACGCGATCCATCACCTCGACCACCGTCGTGTCGGCGCCCAGCGTGTTGTAGAAGCTGGCGAATTCGATGCCGATCGCGCCAGAACCGATGACCAGCAGCTTTTTCGGCATCCGCCCCGGCTGCAAGGCATGCTTGTAGGTCCAGACCAGATCGCCGTCGGCCTCAAGGCCGGGCAGCTCGCGGGCGCGCGCGCCGGTGGCGATGACGATGGCCTTGCCGGTGAGCTCTTCGCTGCCCTTGTCGGTCTTGACGGTGACCTTGCCCTTGGCGGCGATGGTCGCCTCGCCCATGATCGCCGTCACCTTGTTCTTCTTGAGCAGGTGCGACACGCCGGAGTTGAGCTGCTTGGCCACCCCGCGCGAACGCTTCACCACCGCGTCGAGATCAAAGCCGATCTTTTCCGCCGACAGGCCGTATTCCTTGGCGCGGTGCATGAAATGATAGATCTCGGACGAGCGCAGCAGCGCCTTGGTCGGGATGCAGCCCCAGTTGAGGCAGATGCCCCCCATGTGCTCGCGCTCGACAACGGCCACCTTAAGCCCGAGCTGCGCGCCGCGGATGGCGGCAACATAGCCCCCGGGTCCGGCACCAATGACGATCATGTCGAAGCTTTGCGAAGCCATGGCTCTCTCCTGCCGTGTGAAATTGGTTTGGTATTAAACCATTTGCGGAAACGGTTCAACGCAAAGCAAGGGACGCAGGCAATTTCGCGTCCCGGTGCAACGCGAACAGCCCGATAAAACGGCCGGCCCGGAACGCCCGGACGAGCCTGTTCAGCCTTGCAGCGCTGGATCAGGCCGCTTCGGCGGACAGCTTGCGCAGGGTTTCGCCATAGCCACCACGTTCGACAAAATCGCGTTCAGACGCGGTGGTCGCGCGCGACAGGGCCACGTTGCGGGTGGGAAAGCGGCCAAAGTCACGGATCACCTCACGGTGGGCCCGCGCATGCAGCAGGTTCGACGCGCCGCTCTCTGGCATGCGCTCTTTCATCAGGCGGATGCAGCGATCCTGATCGCACAGGTTTTCCGAATGCATCAGCGGCAGATAGAAGAACTGCCGCGCCGGTTCTTCGATCTTGAGATCCCAGCCCCGCCAGATCGCCTGTTTGGCGGCGGCCAGCGCCACCTCGTCTGCCGAAAAGGCGCGCGCATCGCCCCGGAACATGTTCCGCGAGAACTGGTCGAGCAGCACGATATAGGCCAGCGCGCCACTGGGATAGGTCAGCCACAGGCCAAAACGGCCCTCCATGGCGGCCTCCCAGGTTTCCTGGAACTCATCGCGGATGCGGTCATCAAGCGCCGCGTCCTGCGCGTACCATTTGCTGGCACCGACTTCATCAAGCCAGAACGCCAGAATTTCTTCGGGCCCCTTCATTGATCTCGCTCCTTATAGTGACCCACCCTCATGTGCATCACACAAAGGTTACATGGGCTGCGCCCAAGATCGAAAGTCACGATTTCTGTCAATTGCGACATTCCACCGGTTTGCGGTGATGCCGCGTCGCGGCATCTTAGTCCTGCATGGGCCTGTCGGCATCGGAGGCCTCGGCGGCGGTGATCGCCACCTCCTGCGCCACTTCCATCGCAACCGGCGTCGCCGAGGGTAGAACCGCGGTATAAGAGCTGGTCTCGGACACCTTGGGCGCTGCGCGGCGGGTCATACGCCAAGCGGCATAGAGCGTCAGGCTCAGCATCAGGATCGCGATGATGCCGAAATACCCTCCCGGCCCGAACCTCTGAATGGCAAAGCCGGTCGCGATGGGGCCGGCAATGGCGCCCACGCCGTTGACGAACAACAGACCGGCCGAGGCGGAGGCCATGCTTTCACGCGGCAGGAAATCGTTGGTATAGGCAATCAGCAGCGAATACAGCGGGTTGGCGGTGCCCCCTGAGATAAACGCAGCCACCAGCAGGATGGTGAACTGATCCGGTACAAAGGTTGCCAGCAAGGCGGCAAGCCCGCCCACCAGCGCCACTGCCGCCGTCAGTTGACGGCGATCCATCCTGTCTGACAGCCAGCCCAGCGGATATTGCGTGAACAGCGCGCCAACATAGAACGAGGCGACGAACATCGAGATCTGCGTCAGTTTCAGCCCCGCTTCGGCGGCAAACACCGCCGCCATGCCGAACTGCGCCGAGAACACGCCGCCCAGCAGCAACATTCCCGTAACCCCCAGCGGAGAGACGCCGTAAAGCTCGCGCAGGGTCATGCGGCGCGTGGTGTCAAAGGCCGGGGTCGGAGACACCGTCAAAAGGATCGGCGCGAAGGCGATCGACACCAGCACCGACGGGATCACAAACAGCAAAAAGCCCGACGGATCCGGGACCAGCAGCACCCCTTGCGCGGCGATGATGCCCAGCATCTGCATGATCATGTAGAGCGACAGCGCCTGTCCGCGATGTTCATTCGACGACGAGTGGTTGAGCCAGCTTTCCGCCGTAACGTACACGCCGCAATAGCAAAAACCGATCACCATGCGCTCGATGGTCCATGTGACCGGATGCGGAAACGCCGGATACAGGATCATCACCGCCGAGATGAACGACCCCAGCGCCGCAAACACCCGCACATGCCCGACCCGGCGGATCATCCCCGGCGTCAGCCGCGAGGCCACAAGGAAGCCGACAAAATACGCCGACATGACCACCGACATTTCAAAGGCGGAAAACCCGGCGCCAGCGCCGCGCACACCCAGCAAAGAGCCCTGAAGGCCATTGCCAAGCATCAGCAGCAACATGCCCAGAAGCAGCGGCCAGGAGTGTCTCAGGACTTCGAACATGATGCGCCTCGCCGGGTTGTGGATTCGATCACTGGTTCCCTGCCCGTGCCATGCAAAGGGCCTGCCACACAACCCCGAAGGCCAAATGAAGCCGAAGGTCTGTACAGGACTTCACGGCAATAGCAGCGAGGCATCCCCGTAGGAAAAGAACCGATAGCGTTCGGCGATGGCATGCGCATAGATCCGCCGCACCCGTT
Source organism: Citreicella sp. C3M06 (assembly GCF_018860705.1). Taxonomy (GTDB): domain Bacteria; phylum Pseudomonadota; class Alphaproteobacteria; order Rhodobacterales; family Rhodobacteraceae; genus Salipiger. The sequence goes on along the minus strand of NZ_JAHKQA010000048.1, from coordinate 110,517 downwards.
CCTGCCCCATCAACGCCGAGACCAGCATCATCAGCGTCGACTTCGGCAGGTGGAAATTGGTCATCAGCGCGTCGGTGACCCGGAAGGCAAAGCCCGGATAGATGAAGATATCGGTGACCCCGGTCCATGGCGCGATGGCGCCGGTGTCGCGGGCGGCGGTCTCGATCAGGCGCAACGCGGTGGTGCCGACCGGGATCACCCGGCCGCCATTTGCCTTGGTGGCAGCGATCTCGACGGCGGCCTGCGGCGTCACCTCGCCCCATTCGCCGTGCATCTTGTGGGTGGTCACGTCATCGACCTTGACCGGCAGGAAGGTGCCCGCGCCCACATGCAGCGTGACATGGGTGAACTGCACGCCCTTCGCCGCCAGCGCGTCCAGCAGCGGCGCATCGAAATGCAACGAGGCCGTGGGCGCCGCAACAGCGCCGCTGCGCTCGGCCCAGACGGTCTGGTAATCGCTCTTGTCGCGGGCATCGGCGGGGCGCTTGGCGGCAATATAGGGCGGCAGCGGCATCGCGCCCGCCTCTTCGAGCGCCGCATCAAAATCTTCGCCCGCAAGGTTGAAGCGGAACAGCCCCTGCCCGTCCTCGCGCGCGATCAGCTCGGCCGACAGCGCGTCAGAGAACACCACCGTCTCGCCCTCGCGCAGCTTTTTCAATGGCTTGACCAGCGCCGCCCAGCAACCATCGGCGCGCGGTTCCAGCAGCGTCAGGTCGATCTGGGCGCGGGTGCGCCCCTGCGCGCCGTCCCGCTCGCGCCAGCCAAACAGCCGCGCCGGGATGACACGGGTGTCATTCAGCACCAGCCGGTCGCCGGGGCGCAGCCAGTCTGTCAGGTCGCGCACCACGCCGTCGCTGATTTCATCGCCCTGCGCCACCAGCAGCCGCGCCGAGGAACGGGGAGAGGCCGGGCGCGTGGCGATCAGCTCTTCGGGCAGGGTGAAATCGAAATCGGACAGGTTCATCGGGGTCTCTCATTGCCGCAGGTCAGGGGGCGGGCGGCGGAAGATGTCGCGGAACATGCCGGGCGTGAAGGCCGACAGCGGGTTCACCGAGACATCGGGGGAGCCGACCGCCCCGCGCAGGTTGAAATTGAAGCCGATCAACCCCTCGCCCTTGCGGGCGAACAGCCGCCCGATCGCGTTGAGCACATAGATCGGCGAAAGCACTCCCTGCATGTCCATGCGCCGGTTCGCAAGGTCGTAATAGCCATCCATCGATATCCCCATCGACGGGCCGACCGCGCTTGATCGTTGCAGGATGACCTGCCGGGGGGTCAGGCGAAACCGCGCCTCGACCTCGGTGAAATACAGCCCGGCGCCGTTCAGCTCGTCGATCAACCCCACGACCGAGATCGCATCCAGCAGCCCCGCGATGCCGGGCGCATTCTGAAGCCGGGCCTCGTTGATCTGCAGAGTGCCATCGTATTCTCCGGCCCGGCCACTGACCGGGATCAGCGTCAGATCGAAAGTGCCATCCTTGACGCTGCGAAAGATCCCCGCGCCGGCGAGCACATCGCCCGCATCGCGGCTGGTGATGCGGATGGCATTGCCGCCGTTGCGGGGTTCGAGCGCGCCCTTGATGGCGGCGGTGCCGCCGACGCGCGCCTCGAAACTGCCCGCAAGCCCGCCGCTGACCGGGCGAAAGCTGCCATTGAACCCATCAAGGAAAATCTCGTCGCTGACCTGAAGCCGATCAAACGTCACGCTCACCGGGCCGCTCGCGCTGCTGCCACTGCCGCTGCCACCTCCGCCAAAGGCGGCGCTGCGCAGGTCCAGCGTGCCGCCGCTAAGCGCAATTGCCGGGGCAGAGCCCTGTCCGCGCGCGTCGATGCGCGCCGAACTGCTGAGCCAGTTGCCGACCCTCAGCCGTGGCAGGTCGAGCCGTTCGAACTGTCCAGCGCGGCTGAGCGTCACCGTTCCCGCCGCATCCAGCCCGGCGCCCGACAGCGCCAGCCGCTCGACCGTCACCGGCTGGCCCAGCGTTCCCGTCACCTCAAGCCGCCCGGTCTGCGCAGCGCCCAGCCGCCAGCCGATCTGCGGAATCGACAGCCCGATGCCCGCCAGATCCGAGCCAAGCGCATAGCGCGGCGCCTGACCGCGCACCAGATCGATGCCCAGCGTCGCAGGGCCCTGCCCGCTGATGGTGCCGGGTGCCAGCGCCAGCCCCAGCGCCCGCGCCGACGCGTCTGACAACATCACCTGCCCGTCGACGCGCGACGGCGAGCCCGGCGCCAGCGGCTGGGTCCAGTTGCCATCGAAGGGCACGCCGTCAAACGCCGCCTTGCCCGAGATCACCAGCCGCTCATCGGTGACATCGATTGCCAGCTGCTCTGATGTCAGGCGGCGGCCGGGGATGACATTGGTGCTGTCAAAGCCGCGCACCACGCCCTGAACGTTGACGGTGATGTCTTCGCGTGGCGGTTTGGGCACCAGCGGATGGGTGATGAACCCGGTGACCTCGGCCTGCCCCTGCCCCAGATCGACCGGCTTTCCCGCCTTGCTCATGAACGCCATTCCGGGGCTGTCGATATAGGACAGGGCCGCGGTCAGCGGGCCGCTGGCATGTAGGGTCAGCTCGCCAGTCGCTGGCTTGGCCTTCATATCCGGGATGACATAGCGCGTGCCCGCGCCTTGCAGCGCGCCGCCTTCGGGCGGGGTGGCGATGCCCCGTTCCAGCGCCACCGCAAGCCGCGTTCCGTCGATGGTCAGCTGCGCGTCGGCGCCGGTCAGAGCGGGCAGAGTGCGCGCGTAGGTCAGCGCGACCTCTTTGAGCCGCGCATCGATAAACAGATGCGGCGGCGTATCGGGCGCGATGCGCAGCGCAAAGATGCCATGTTCGAGCCGGCCAGCCTTCACGTTCTTTGCCACCCAGTCGCGCGGCTTGTCCGCGGGCCGGTCGGGCCAGAGCTGCAAAAGCTGGTCAAGCCGCAGATGATCCAGCGTGCCATCGACCGAAAGCTGCCAGCCGCCGGGTTCCGCCGACACCGCGCCGGACAGGCGCAGCGGCAGATCGGGATCGGTGCTGCGCAGACGGCCCAGTTCAAAGCGGAACGGATCAAGTGTCAGGCGCCAGTCGATTTCCGCACCGGCCAGCTTCAGCGGGGCTTCGAACAGATCCCCCGGATCGGCCTCGATCCGGCTGATGCGCAACTGCCCGGTCATGGCGCCGCCCGGATCAAGCGTGGCCGTGCCATCCGCAAGCCCGCGAACGACGCCGCTTTGTACCGAAATCTCATCGAATTTCAGCTGCCCGTTGGCCGGATCGAAGGACAGATAGGTCCGCGCGCTGTCAAACGGGATCGGCGTCGCCGCGCCGTTTGGCTGAAGCACACCCTTGCCGATCTGCAAGGTCGCCGACAGCGCCCCAAGCGTTGAATCCGCCCGCAGCGATCCGCGCAGCGCCCCCGAGATTGGCGCGCGCAACCCCCCAAGAAAGGCCAGCGCCGGGGTCTGGCTGGCGATATCCTGCGCCGGAAGATTGGACAGGTTGAAGCCAAAGCTGGCGCCGGCCTCGCCGATGCGGCGCTCGATCGTTGCGGCGACCGTGGCCACGCCGTCGCCGTCGCCCAACAGCGAGACAAGCGAGGTCAGGGTCAGATCATCGCCGTTGCGCTCGACGCTGATGCGCCCGCCATCGGCGATCCAGATCCGGTCGGTCAGGGCGTCCTCATAGCGCAGCGTCACCGCCTCGGCGTCGATGCGCCGCAACTGCGCCAGCCGCGCATCGCCAAGCGCGCCATCAAAAGCGGCAAGGGCGGCGGGAAGGTCTGGCGATGGCCCGCTGGGCGCGAACAAATCGTCGAGCGCAAAGCCGATGCGCCCATCGAGCCCCCGGCGCAGCGTCAACAGCGCACCAGACAGATGCACGGCCCCAAGCCGAACGTCGCCATGCAGCAAGGGCCATGGGTCAAGCCCGATTTCCAGATTGCCAAGCGAGCCGATCTCGCCGGCGCTATCCGAGCGAAAGACCACGTCAGAGGCGCCGATACGGGCCGATCCGCCGGCATCGATGCGCAAACGCAGGTCGCCGAAATCGACCCTCAGGCCCGGAACCGCCTGCGCGATGCGTTCTTCGATCCGGGCGCGCAACCAGTCCGGCGCCGACAGCGGCCGTGACACAAGCGCATAGCCAAGCAGGGCGAGGATCGCGACAACCGCCAAGCCCCAGCCCGCACGCCGCGCGTAGCGTTCGCGGCGCCCACGCTGGCGCTTTATTCTGCCTGATACGCCTGCCACGTGCCCTGTTTCGTTTTCCATTCGCTTCGATGCGTTCTACATGCAATCACACCGATTGCGAAACACCTTAGCCGGAGCGCCCGTCATGACCCAGCCCGACGCCGAAATGGCCCCCGATTTCACCCTGCCCGTCACTGGCGGCGACGAGGTCACCTTGTCCGCCCTGCGCCCCGCGCCGGTGGTGCTGTTCTTCTACCCGCGCGACGACACCTCGGGTTGCACGGTTGAGAACCAGGATTTCTCGGCGCTGCTCGCCGAGTTCGAGGCCGCCGGGGTCAAGGTCTTTGGCATCTCGAAGGACAGCCTTGCCAGCCATGACAAATTCATGGCCAAGAAGGCGCTGACCGTGCCGTTGCTGTCCGATGAAGCTTCGCAGGTCTGCGAAGATTACGGCGTATGGACCGAGAAGAAGATGTACGGCAAGACCTTCATGGGGATCGAGCGCAGCACCTTTCTCGTGGACGGCGAGGGGCGCATCGCCAAGGCATGGCGCAAGGTGAAGGTACCGGGCCACGCGGCCGAGGTGCTCGACGCGGCGCGGGCGCTCTGAGCAGATCGACCATTCTTCGATGCAGGATGGTCAGGCACTGAAACGAAAGGCCGAACGCAGATGATGACGCTGAGCGACATGGCGGTGGATGTGCTCACCACCGCCGACGGGCGCGAGAAAACCGCCAAGTCCCGCGCCCATGCCGCCGCGTGGTTTGCCGCGCGCGACGCCGAGGCCCCCTTGCCGATCGGACAGGCATCGCCGCCCCCGCGCCCGGCCCGCCCGGAGCGGCCCGAGTTGCTGGACCCGCGCGATGTGCCCAAGCGCAAGCCCGGCTCGCCGCAGGGGCGCATCGCGCTGCTGCACGCCGTGGCGCATATCGAGCTGAACGCCGTCGATCTGCACTGGGACCTTATCGCCCGCTTTACCGACGTGCCCTTTCCGCTTGGGTTCTACGATGACTGGGTCCGGGCCGCCGATGAGGAATCCAAGCATTTCAACCTGATGTGCGACTGCCTTGAAGAGCTTGAAAGCTCTTACGGTGCCCTGCCCGCCCATGCCGGCATGTGGCGCGCCGCCGAAGACACGGCCGAGGATCTGATGGGCCGGCTCGCCGTGGTGCCGATGGTGCTCGAGGCGCGCGGCCTTGATGTCACCCCCGGCATGATCACGCTGTTCAAACGCGCCAACATGGACAGCGTCGTCGCCGCGCTGGAGACCATTTACGCCGAGGAAGTCGGCCATGTCGCCTATGGCTCGAAATGGTTCAACTTCCTCTGTGGCCGTCACGAAATAGACCCGCGCGAGCAGTTCCATGCCCTCGTGCGCCGCTATTTCCACGGGGCGCTGAAGCCCCCTTTCAACGATGAAAAACGCGCCGAAGCCGGACTTCCGCCAGACTTCTACTGGCCCCTCGCTGACGGCCTAGCCCAGAAATAACTCATGCGGGTTGACGCGAAGCCCTTGGCATCGGCGGATTTTTGCCGGATTCGCAAGGTTTCGCGGCTCTGCGCTGCAGCAACGCCCAAACATGTTGCACGCGGGCGACACGGCCTTTAAGCCCCTTGGCACGAGGCCGGCTTTCGGGGAAGCGCGCCACGTTTGACAGGGACGGAAAAAAGGACGGACAGGTGCGAACGCGTCTCGCGATCAGAACCCATGCGCTGATGGAGCGCTTCTTTCCGGAACGACGGCTTTTCCTCAAATCCGACACTGACACACGCTTCATCCGCCTGCGTCCGGAAACGCAGGCCGTGGCATATCTTGGCGGGGCGCTGCTTGTGTCCTGGGCGATCATCGCCACCGCCATCCTGCTGATGGACAGCATCAGCGCCGGGAACTTCCGCGAACAGGCGCGTCGCGACCAGCTTACCTATCAGCGCCGCCTCAACGAGCTTTCGAGCGAACGCGACTCCCGCGCCGCCGAAGCCCTCGCCGCCCAGAATCGTTTCAACACCGCGCTGGCGCAGGTGTCGTCGATGCAGAGCCGCCTGCTCGACTCCGAGACCCGCCGCCGCGAGCTTGAAACCGGCATCGACGTCATCCAGACCACGCTGCGCGACACCATGATGGAGCGCGAAGAGGTCGGCGACCAGCTTGCCGCATTGAAAGCGCAGATCGAGGGCGGCGGCACCCTGATGGCGGGCAGCAGCGACGCCGACGGCTCGCTCGACCTGCTGTCCGAAGCGCTGGCCCGCACCGCCGAAGAGCGCGATCAGGTCATCGCCGACGCGCAGGACGCGCTGGTGCGCGCCGACAAGATGGCCACCGACATGCGCGTCATGGAAGAAAAGAACGACCGCATTTTCCGCCAGCTCGAAGAGGCGATGACCATCTCGGTCAAGCCGCTCGACAAGATGTTCACCGCCGCCGGCATGGACCCCGACCGCATCATCAAGGAGGTGCGCAAGGGCTATTCCGGTCAGGGCGGCCCGCTGACCCCGCTGACCTTTTCGACCCGCGGCGAGGCCCCTTCGGCCGATACCGCCCGCGCCAACCAGATCCTTGGCGAAATGGACCGGCTGAACATGTATCGCATCGCCGCGCAGAAAGCGCCGTTCGCGGTGCCGCTCAAGGATCCGTTCCGCTTTACCTCGGGCTTTGGCTATCGCTGGGGTCGCCTGCACGCGGGCACCGATTTTGCCGCGCCGCACGGCACCGCGATTTACAGCACCGCCGACGGCGTCGTCACCTGGGCCGGTTGGCAATCGGGATACGGACGTCTGGTGAAAATCAAGCACGAGTTCGGAATAGAGACCCGCTACGGGCACATGTCGAAAATCCGCGTGAAGGTCGGCCAAAAGGTATCGCGCGGCGATCGCATCGGTGATATGGGAAATACCGGACGGTCCACTGGAACGCATCTTCACTACGAAGTCCGCGTCGGAGGCGAACCGATAAATCCCATGATCTACATCAAGGCTGCAAACGATGTTTTCTAAGAGCAAGATCAACGAGCCCGGACCCAAGGCCGACGACGCGCCCAAACCGGCGCCCATGTCCGACGCCTCGCGCTCGCCGAACCCGGAATTCAAGCCCTCGGCGCCGCCCAAGGCCAAACCCCCGGCATCGGTGCTTTCGAGTGATCTGCACATCACTGGCAACCTGCGCACCACCGGCGACATCAATGTCGAAGGCACCGTCGAAGGCGACATTCGCGCGCATCTTCTGACCATCGGCGAGTCTGCCACCATCAAGGGCGAAGTCGTCGCCGATGACGTGGTGATCAACGGGCGCATCGTTGGCCGGGTCCGCGGCCTCAAGGTTCGCCTGACCGCCACCGCCCGTGTCGAAGGCGACATCATCCACAAGACCATCGCCATCGAAAGCGGCGCGCATTTCGAAGGCTCGGTGCAACGTCAGGACGACCCGCTGTCGACCCGCGGCAAGACCGGTGCCCCGAAACCGGCCGGCGCCGGCACCCCCGACGTGCCCGCCAGCTAAGGCCCGCCACCGTCATCAGACAAAAACGCCGGGCCTTGTGCCCGGCGTTTTCTTTTGGCCCCTCTGTCTTCCGATCAGCCCATCAGCGCCTTGCGCAGCATGTTCAGCGCAACAAGGATCAGGAACCCCCCAAAGATCCGCTTGAGCTTTGCCGCATCTGTGGAATGGGCCAGCTTGACCCCCAACGGCGCGGTCAGCATGGTCATCGCGATCACCACAAGGAACCCCGGCAGGTTCACCGCGCCGATGGTCAGCGGCGGGCGCGACTCGGCGGCGATCTCCAGAAACAGGAACCCCACCCCCGAGGGCAGCGCGATCGCAAGGCCGAACCCCGCCGCCGTGGCAACGGCCCGGTGGATCGCCATTCCGTGCAGGCTCATCAGCGGCACGCCAAAGCTGCCGCCGCCGATTCCCATCAACACCGACAAGAAGCCGACCAGCGGCGAATACAGGTATTGCCGCCCGCCCGAGGGCATCTGTTCTGCCAGCCGCCAGCTTGAGCGTCCAAAGGCCATGTACAGGCCGATGACCAAAGCCAGCCCGCCAAAGATCATCTGCAACGTGGTCGAGCGCAACGCCGAAGCCGCCAACACCCCGACGATCGCACCGACCACGATCCCCGGTGCCCAGCCCTTCAGGATCTCCCAATCCACCGCGCCCTTGCGATTGTGGCTGGCCACCGAACGTATCGAGGTCACGATGATTGTCGCCAGCGATGTCGCAAGGCAGACCTGCATCAGTTGCGGGCCGTCATAGCCCATCACCTGAAACGCAAAGAAAAACGCTGGCACCAGCACGATGCCGCCCCCGACCCCAAGCAGGCCGGCCAGAACCCCGGCCAGCCCCCCGATCACCACCAGAAAGAGCAAAAGCTCCAGCAACAAAGCTACATCCATTCCCCGTCTCTCCTTGTCATCTGCCGCGGCGGGCAAGAATCTCCGCCAGCACGCTATGGGATTGCGCCACGTGGCGCCGCATCAGGCTGCGGGTCCGCTCGGCGTCGGCTTGCGCGATGGCCGTCGCGATCTTCAGGTGTTCGGCCCGCGATGTTGTCTGCCGCTCTTCGGCCTCGTGAAAATTGGCGGCGCGCCATGCGCTGGTGCGCAGGTCGAGCCCGCCCAGCAACTGGGCCAGCGTCGCGTTGCGCGCCCCGGATTTGATGGCATCGTGGAAACGCCGGTTCAGGTCGGAATAGTCGGCGGCGCTGGCCGCAGGCGCCTCGGCCAGAGCGATCAGCGCCTGACGCTCGATCTCGGTCATGCGATGTGCTGCCAGCGCGGCAAGCGCGCTTTCCACCTCGCCCGAAGCTTCGAACAGATCGGCGAGCTCCTCCGCCCCCAGAGCGCGCACAAAGAACGCCCGCCGCGCCCCGCGTTCGGCCAGCCCGGCGCGTTCGAGCTCTAGTAGCGCTTCTCGCACCGGGGTGCGCGAGACGCCGAATCGTTCCGCCAGCGCCAGTTCCGACAACGGCGCACCCGGCGGCAGCGCCCCCGATACGATCTCGGACTCCAAGGTTTCGAGCAATATTTCTGCAGCGCGATGGCCCAAGGGTGCTGTCTTTCGTTGATCGGTGGCGGCGAATCCTACATATGTATACATGTCGAATGGAATTGAATCCATATCTGACAGCGATCGGGACGGGGCGCTGTGTGGGCAGGCCGCAGGGGAACAGCTCACACCACTCACGGACCCCGTCGGCCATTCAACAGGAGGACGCATGGATTTCGATTTCTTCTCAGCCCGCCGCCCCGCCCCGATCGCGACAGAGGCGATGATCGCCACGTCGCATCCGCTGGCAACCGCCGCCGGGCTCAAGATACTGACCGCAGGCGGCAATGCCGTGGATGCTGCGATCGCGGCGGTGGCCGTGCAATGCGTTGTCGATCCGCTGATGACCGGCATCGGCGGCGATTGCTTTGCGCTATACGCTCCGAAGGGCGGCAAGGTGACGGCGCTGAACGGCTCTGGCCGCGCGCCTGCGGCGGCAACGGTTTCAGCGCTGCAAGCCGCCGGTCTGAGCGATGAGATTCCGCAAACCAGCCCGCACGCGGTGACGGTGCCGGGCGCGATCTCGGCATGGTGCGCGCTGCATGAGGCGCATGGTTCGCTGCCACTGGAGCAGCTCTTTGCCAGCGCCATCCACTACGCCGAAGACGGCTATCCGGTGACGCCGCGCGTCGCCATGGATTGGGCGGGTGTGGCCTCGCTCGTGGCGCAGGACCCGCATGCAAGCGCGCTGTTCCTGCCCGGCGGCGCCGCACCGAAGGTCGGCCAGCGCCATGCCCAGCCGCTGCTGGGCGCCCGCTTACGCGAAATCGCCGAGAAAGGCGCTGCCGGCTTTTACGAAGGCGACACCGCAGCCAGCATGGTGGCCCATCTGCGCAGCCTCGGCGGGCTTCACACCGAGGAAGATTTCCACGCTGGCAAGGACGCGGCGATCTGGGTCGATCCGATCTCGACGCCTTATGGCGGCCACGATGTGGTGGAATGCCCGCCCAACGGTCAGGGGCTTGCGGCGCTTCTGATTCTGCGCATCCTGTCGAAATTCGACATGGGCGACGGGCTGTCCGAGGCAGACCGCATCCACCTGCACGCCGAGGCGACCAAGCTGGCCTATCATCACCGCGACGCGCTGATCGCCGATCCCGCTGATTGCCCCGGCGTGGTCGAGCAGCTGCTGTCCGACGAGGTGGTCGACGCACTGGCCGCGCGCATCGACATGACCCGCGCCCTGCCCCCGGCGTTGTGGGACGAGCCCGAGCATCGCGATACCATCTACCTTTGCGTCGTCGACGGCGACGGCAACGCGCTGAGCTTCATCAACTCGATCTTCCATGGCTTTGGCTCGACCCGGCTCGATCCCAACACCGGCGTGCTGTTCCATTCGCGCGGCGCCAGCTTCCGGCTGATCGAGGGGCACCCGAATGCCATCGCGCCGATGAAACGCCCGATGCACACGATCATTCCGGGGATGCTGTGCAAGGACGGCGCCGCTGTCATGCCGTTCGGCGTGATGGGTGGCCAGTATCAGGCGGCGGGCCATGCAGCCTTTCTGTCAGGCGTGCTTGATCTTGGACAATCGCTGCAAGAAGCTATGGATGCCCCGCGCAGCTTTGCCTTTGGCGGGGAGCTTCAGATCGAGCCGGGCGTGTCGCAAGAGGCCCGCGACAGCCTTGAGGCGCGCGGGCACAAGCTGTCGCTGCAAAGCAGCCCGATTGGCGGCAGCCAAGCCATCCGCATCACGCCTGAAACCGGATTCCTGACCAGCGGCAGCGACACCCGCAAGGATGGTTGCGCTCTGGGGTATTGATCAACCCGGTCCACGACAAGAAAAAAGGGCGCCGCATCCTCATGCGGCGCCCTTGGTGTTTTCTGGAGCCTCGCCCTTAGTGTGCGACAGCCCCGGTTGCCTTGTCCTCGGCCTTGGCGGCAAGCGCCGCCGCGGCCTCTTCGGCCTCTTCATCCCATTCGATCGGCTCTGGCGTGCCCACCAGCGCGATCTTCAGCACCTCGGAGACGTGCTTGACCGGGATGATTTCCAGCCCTTGCTTCACGTTGTCGGGCAGTTCGGCCAGATCCTTTTCGTTCTCTTCAGGGATGAGAACGGTCTTGATCCCGCCGCGCAGCGCCGCCAGCAGCTTTTCCTTCAGCCCGCCGATGGCCGAGGCATTGCCCCGCAGCGTCACTTCGCCGGTCATCGCGATGTCCTTGCGCACCGGAAGCCCGGTCAGCACCGACACGATCGCCGTCACCATCGCCAGACCCGCCGACGGGCCATCCTTGGGCGTCGCGCCATCGGGCACGTGCACGTGGATGTCCATCTTGTCAAAGCGCGGCGGCTTGACCCCGATCTGCGGCGCGATGGAGCGGGTATACGAAGACGCCGCCTCGATGCTTTCCTTCATCACGTCGCCAAGTTTGCCGGTGGTCTTCATCCGGCCTTTGCCGGGCAGCTTCAGCGCCTCGATGTGCAGCAGATCGCCGCCGACCGAGGTATAGGCAAGCCCGGTCACCACCCCGACCTGGTTCTCATCTTCGGCGAGACCATAGCGGAACTTTTTCACACCAAGGAATTCGTCGATGTTGTCAGAGCTTACATCGACCCGCTCGGCTTCCTTCTTGACGATCTTGGTCACGGATTTCCGCGCCAGCCGCGCGATTTCGCGTTCAAGGTTCCGCACCCCCGCCTCGCGGGTGTAGTAGCGGATGATGTCGGTCAGCGCGCCATCGGAGACCGAGAATTCGCCCTTCTTCAGACCATGCGCCTTCACCTCTTTATCCAGAAGGTGACGCTTGGCGATTTCAAGCTTCTCGTCCTCGGTGTAGCCCGACAGCGGAATGATCTCCATCCGGTCGAGCAGCGGCCCGGGCATGTTGTAGCTGTTCGACGTGGTGACGAACATCACGTTGCTCAGGTCGTATTCCACCTCGAGATAGTGATCGACGAAGGTGCTGTTCTGCTCGGGATCGAGCACTTCAAGCATCGCCGAGGCCGGATCGCCACGGAAATCCTGCCCCATCTTGTCGATCTCGTCGAGCAGGATGAGCGGATTGGTGGTTTTCGCCTTCTTCAGCGCCTGAATGATCTTGCCCGGCATCGAACCGATGTAGGTGCGGCGGTGGCCGCGGATCTCGGATTCATCGCGCACACCGCCAAGCGAGATTCGGATGAACTCGCGCCCGGTGGCCTTGGCCATCGACTTGCCAAGGCTGGTCTTGCCGACGCCCGGAGGCCCGACAAGGCACAGGATCGGTCCGCGCAGCTTTTGAGAGCGCGCCTGCACGGCGAGATATTCGACGATGCGTTCCTTGACCTTTTCAAGGCTGTAGTGGTCGTGATCGAGGATCTCCTGCGCGCGGCCAAGATCCTTTTTCACGCGGGATTTGGTGCCCCACGGGATCGACAGCATCCAGTCGAGATAATTGCGCACCACCGTCGCCTCGGCAGACATGGGCGACATGTTGCGCAGCTTCTTCAGCTCGCCCTCGGCTTTTTCGCGGGCCTCGTCGGACAGCTTGGTTTCGGCGATGCGCGCCTCCAGCTCGGCGACCTCGTTCTGGCCATCCTCGCCGTCGCCAAGCTCCTTCTGAATGGCCTTCATCTGCTCATTCAAATAGTACTCGCGCTGGGTCTTCTCCATCTGCGACTTGACGCGGGTCTTGATCTTTTTCTCGACTTGCAGCACCGACAGCTCGCCCTGCATCAGGCCGTAGACCTTTTCCAGCCGCTCGGACACCGGCAGCGTTTCCAGCAGATCCTGCTTCTGGTCGACCTCGATGCCAAGATGGCCGGACACCAGATCGGCCAGCTTTGCCGGCTCGCGGGTTTCCGACACGGCGGACAGCGCCTCTTCGGGGATGTTCTTCTTGGCCTTGGCGTAGCGTTCGAATTCCTCGGACACGGTGCGCAGCAGCGCCTCGATGGAGGCCGGATCGCCCGGCATCTCGTGCACGTATTCGGCCTTGGCCTCGAAGAAACTCTCGTTGGGCAGGTATTCGGTGATCTTGACGCGGCTTTGCCCCTCAACCAGCACCTTGACGGTGCCGTCGGGCAGCTTGAGCAATTGCAACACGTTGGCAAGGACGCCCGCGCGGTAGATGCCGGATTCCTCGGGGTCGTCGACCGCAGGGTCGATCTGGGCGGCAAGCAGGATCTGCTTGTCGTCGGCCATGACCTCTTCGAGTGCCTTCACGGATTTCTCGCGCCCGACGAACAGCGGCACGATCATGTGCGGGAACACGACAATATCCCGCAGCGGCAGCACAGGATAAGAAGAATTGAGTGCCTGTTGCATGAGCATTCCTTTGATTGGCAGGATGGGCCGGCCCCGGTCTATCGGCAGCTACCGCCATCCCCTTAACACTGCGTTATTTGGGGCCGCCCCATCGAGAATTCAACTGCGGCCCGGGTTCACGCCAGAATGACTGTGCGCGCCGCGGGGTGCAAGCGGCCTTTGCCCTGCAGGGCGATCCAAGCATGACTTTGGATCTGAGGGGATACATGTTATGGTTGCGTCATATTTGTATCAATTTCGTTATTCAGGAGAGGCCGATGAAACCCGTCATTGGACCAAAGCTTGTTTTCTCTCTGGCTGGTCTGGCGATTGCCGGGGGGGTGCTGTTCATGGCAGCCCTTGATGGATCGCCGCGCATGGCCGAGATCAAATCAGCGCTTCCGCCGCGACCTGCGGCCAGCGGTGCTGACGTTGAGGCGCTTGAAGAGCAGCTGCTCATCATGCCTAGCGAGACCCAAGCCACCAGCGCCAGCAGCGCGCGTGAAAAGACCCAAGGCATCACCACCCTAAGCGCGTCCGAATTTCCCGGCCCAGATATGGAACCCATAATGGTGCCTGTCCCCGCAGGCGAGCCGACAACGGAAGCGGCCCAGAGGGCCACGGTGATCAGCGCCAGCTATCTGTTTGCCGGGCCGAACGAGATCCCGCCGCACGGCTTTCTCGCCTATGGGATTTTGATCTTTACCACCCGGCCACAGGGCGATCTGGCGGTCCGAGGCCGCATGTTCTGTCAGGCCTTCGTCAATTCCATCCCACATACCAGCAACCTGTTCCGCGACCCGGAGCTGGACGTGCAAGAGGTCGTGACGATCTGGCCGGTTCAAAGCACTTTTTCTGCCAGCACCGCAAACACCGCGCCCGATACAGAGAAATGCGAGACCGCCGTGCCGTTCTACGGGCTGTCCGAAGCCTTGCGGCACCGCAGCTTGGCAGAGCGCTCAGAGGGGTTTGAGCTGCCAGCCACTGCCGGGCCGTTCCTGATTGCATGGGCCCCCGGCGAGACCCGTGGCACCCCGCAGGCGAAACCGCTGCTGGCAGACCTGAGCGATGTGACCAACCCTTCCGCCGCGCGCGAGGCCTTTGCCCGCTGGGTGCGACAGATCGAACGGCGCGAAGATTATTGGCTGGGGCTGCCCTGGCATGAACGCCTGCGGCGCACCCTGCGCAATGCCGCCGACACCAATGGGCCGGCGATCCGTCAGGGCGTCGAATGGCTGCTGCGGGCCGGCAAGGAGGAGACGGAAAATGCTTGAGAAACTGATCGCGCTGACCCCCGCGACGATCCTGTCGGTGCTTTTCGCGCTGGCGATGCTGGTCTGGATCGCACCCTTCACCCCCGAGGGGCGCATCACGGTGATTGTCGTGGCGCTGCTGCTGGGGCTGGTGGTGTTCCGCACGCTGATCGCACTGCTGCGACGCGCGCTGCCGTCACGGATGGGCGGCGAGGCTGGTGTGCAGCCTGCCGCCGACACCTGACGGCGCGGCGCTTAGCCGTCTGTACCGGGCTCGGTCTTGCGGGCCTCGGAGGCGGCTTTCATGCGTGCCAGAAGCTCGGCCTTGCTGGCCTTGCCGCCCTGCGCGTCCTTGCCCTTGGGCGTGCCCCGGGTCGGATCGAACCGGGGGGCGTTCTTGCTTGGCTTAGAGCCGCCGGATTTGCTGTAATCCATGGTCCGAATCCTTTACGAGGCGATTGGCAGATCCGCCTCATGCACAGAAACGCGGCCCGGAGCAAGCTTTGCTTTTCCGGGCCGCGCGGGTTTCATTAAAACTCAGGCAGCCTCGTCCTCGAGCGTCGGGTAATCGGTGAACCCGCTCGCCCCGCCGCCGTAATAGCTTGCCTGATCGCCAGTGTTCAGCGGTGCGCCGCGTTGCAGTCGATCGACCAGATCGGGATTCGCGATGAACGGCCGTCCAAAGGCCACCAGATCGGCCGCGCCCGAGGTCACGGCGTCCTGCGCCATCTGCCGGTCATAGCCATTGTTGGCCATGTAAAGACCATCGAACAGGGCGCGCAATGCGGTGATGCTTTCGCCCTCGGCCAGCGCCCGCGGCCCGCCGGTGGCGCCTTCGACCATGTGCAGATAAGCAAGGCCATAAGCGTTCAGCTTGGGCACCACATATTCGAAATCCGCCTGCGGATCTTCATCGCTGATGCCATTGGCGGGCGAGAACGGCGACAGCCGCAGCCCGGTGCGCGAACCGCCGATTTCATCGGTCACCGCATCCAGCACGTCGAACAGGAATTTCGCCCGGTTCTCGATCGGGCCGCCCCAGTCGTCGGTGCGGGTGTTGGCGCCGGTCTTGAGAAACTGGTCGATCAGATAGCCGTTGGCCGCGTGCACCTCGACCCCGTCAAAGCCCGCCACCATCGCAAGGCGCGCCGCCTCGCGGTAATCGGCGATGGTCGCGGCGATCTCGTCTGCCTCAAGCGCGCGCGGCACCGAGGTTTCCTCGAATCCCGCCTTGGTAAAGGTCTTGCCCCCGGCGGCAATCGCCGACGGCGCGACCGGCGCGGCCCCGCCCGGTTGCAGAGAAGTGTGCGAGATCCGCCCCACATGCCACAGCTGCACAACGATCTTGCCGCCCGCTTCGTGAACCGCATCGGTCACGGTGCGCCAGGCGGCGGCCTGCGCCTCGGTGTGGATGCCGGGGGTCTGGATATAGCCCTTGCCCACCGGCGAGATCTGCGTGGCCTCGGTGATGATCAGCCCCGCCCCGGCGCGCTGACGATAATATTCCACGTGCAGAGTGTTGACGCATCCGGTGTCGTCATCGGCGCGATTGCGGGTCAGCGGAGCCATGGCGATGCGGTTCGCCATCTGGATGGCGCCGGCCTTGATCGGCGTGAAAAGTGTTTCGGACATCGGGTATAGTCTCCGTTAGATCGAACGTCGGCCCAAGCCGGGCCGTTGATGTCGCTCGAAGGTAGGCACGCTCTGGCAATCGGCAACGCCCGCCCGCCATGCATCAGCGCACAAGGGCGTGCGCATGTCCGCACGGCGGCACAGTTACAGGCGTTCGATATCGCCCTCGGCGCGGCCCGCGTGAAACGCCGCCTCCCACGCGTCAAAGCTGCCCGCAGCGATGGCATCGCGCATACCCTGCATGATCTGCTGGAAATAATGCAGGTTGTGCCATGTCAGCAGCATACCGGCGATCATCTCGTGCGAGCGATAGACGTGATGCAGGTAGGCGCGCGAATAGCCGGTGCAGCACGGACAGGTACAGGCCTCGTCCAGCGGGCGCGGATCCTCGGCATGGCGTGCGTTCTTGATGTTGACCACGCCGTGCCGGGTCCAGGCCTGCCCGGTGCGGCCAGAGCGGGTTGGCAGCACGCAATCCATCATGTCGATGCCGCGCTTGACCGCGCCGACGATATCATCGGGCTTGCCAACCCCCATCAGGTAGCGTGGCTTGTCCACCGGCAACTGGTCGGGCGCGAAATCGAGACAACCAAACATCGCCTCCTGCCCCTCGCCCACGGCCAGCCCGCCCACGGCGTAACCGTCAAAGCCAATGGCGCGCAGCGCTTCGGCGCTTTGCCCGCGCAGGTCTTCTTCGAGCCCGCCCTGCTGGATGCCGAACAGCATGTGCCCCGGCCGGTCGCCAAACGCATCGCGCGAACGCTGCGCCCATCGCATCGACAGCTGCATACTCTGCTCAAGGCGGGCGCGGTCGGCGGGCAGCGCCGGGCATTCATCAAAGGCCATGACGATGTCAGAGCCGAGCAGCTTCTGAATCTCCATTGAGCGCTCGGGGCTGAGCATGTGGCGCGAGCCATCGACATGGCTGGCGAAGCTCACGCCCTCTTCGGTGAGCTTGCGCAAGGATGCCAGCGACATCACCTGAAAGCCGCCCGAGTCGGTCAGGATCGGGCGATCCCAGTTCATGAAGCGGTGCAGCCCGCCCAGTTTCGCCACCCGCTCGGCGCCGGGGCGCAGCATCAGGTGATAGGTATTGCCCAGCAGGATATCGGCGCCGGTGGCGCGGACCTGCTCGGGCAGCATCGCCTTGACGGTGGCGGCGGTGCCGACCGGCATAAAGGCAGGGGTACGGATCTGGCCGCGCGGCGTATCGATGACGCCGGTGCGCGCCTTGCCGCAAGTGGCAGACAGGGTAAAGGACGTGGTGCTCATGATCCTGCTGTGCCTCAAAGCGGCGCGCTTGCCAAGCCTCACCTCTGGCGCAACAAAGCCCTGAGCATTAGAAATTTATAGGCAAGGTTCATCTTCTCGGTGCATCCTTGGTCAAACCCAGACTCAACCACAGGCCTTTGCAGATGTCCCTTCCCACGCCCCTTACCGCCGCGCTTGCCGCGATCGTCCTTGTTGCCGCCCCGCTGGCGCATGCAGATAGCCCGGCGCTGTCGAGCCAAGGCAACCAGCGCGCCCAGCCGATGCCTGCGTCCGGCCCCGCCGGGCAAATCTGGATCTCGCCCGAGGGTTGTGCCTATTCGCGCGCGCAGGCACCGGGATACGCGCCGACATGGCACCTGATCCTGAACGGTCACCTTGCCGGCGGCGTGGCAGCCAAGCGCAGCTGTCCCGGCATGATCGGCGACATCACGCCGGGCTGATGGGCCCGGCATCACCGCCATGACACCGCGCATCTGCCAGTGCCGCTGCGCCGCGCCGGAACTCAGACCATGAGCGACACCTCAAGACGTCCGACCTGGCCCGGCGGCATCAACGCCGTGCTGTCCCAGATGGAGGGGCGGCGCGATGCCATAGACTATGCACCCGGCGAAGCCCCGCCCCCGCTCGATCTGGATCTGGCGCCGCTGGCCACGCAGATCGTCGCCGACCCCGAGTCAGACCCGCAGGAAGCCAAGCCTTGGCGCTCTTCCTATCACCGCAAGCGCCACGATCTGCGCTCCGAGCTGGCCGGGCAGAGCGAGCTGGTGTTTCTCAACGGGCTGCTCATCGCGCATCTGCGCAAACGCGAACATCCCCCCCATCTGCCCGCGTTGTTCCAGCGGCTCTGGCAGGAACAGGGCGCGCATCTGCTGGCCAATCTAGATCAGCGCTGGCTGGTGTCTGCGATCACCACCTTTGGCGATCATGGCGCAACCTCGGTGCAACGCTCTGTCGGGCTGGCGCTGACGGTGCTGTTTGGCACCATGAAGCTCTACGAATCCGAACGGCTCTATTCCGGGCGCAAGGCTGATACGCCCTTTGCCTTGGATCGTAAGGCGGACGGCGCGCTGCCGATGCAGATGGCGCCATATGCCATCGTCAACGGCGGGCTCGACGTCAACATGATCGGGCGGCTCTGGCGCGAGGCCGAGGGCGACGCGGTGATCCGCCCCCTCGCCCATCACCTGCTCGACCTGCTGATCCATGACGAGCGCACGCTATTTCGCCGCTTTCAGACCATGCGGCGGCGCAAGGAAAAGCAGCTGCCGTCAAAGGCTGCCCCCAACGCCGCGCCGGTGCCCGCCACCGCTGCGGGGGTGACGGCTGGCACCCTGCGCTGGGGGCTGGTGAGCACGCAGCGCGGTGAGCTGTTGCAGATGGCGCGCTTTGCCGCGCATCATATCGAGCTGGGCGCGCAGGCGCTGCATCTCTACCTTGACGCCCCCGATGCGCAGAGCGCCGCGTTTCTGGCGCGGCATCCGACGATCAAGGTTATCTGCTGCGATGAAAGCTGGTGGCAGGCCACCGGAAAACCCCGCCCCGATCAGCACCAGCTCCGGCAGGCCCACAACGCCACCCGCAGCCTGCGCGCCAGCGCGGGGCGGCTCGACTGGCTTGGCCATATCGATGTCGATGAATTCCTGCTGACAGGCAGCCCCGTCGCCGCGCAGCTTGCCAAGGTCTCGCCCGCCAATGCCCTCGCCCGCATGGCCCCGATCGAAGCGCTGGCCCCCGATCACGGCCTGCCGCAGCATTTCAAGCGCAGCCATTACCACGCGGGCCAGCCCAAGGCGGTGCTGCAAGATATCTACCCGACCTTCGGGATGCATCTGTATGGCGGCTTCCTCAGCCATACCTCGGGCAAGGTCTTTGCCCGCCCCGGCATCAAGGACACCCGGCTTGGCATCCACACGCTGAAATATCGCGGCGAGGATGCATCGAACCGCGCCCGGCTGGGCGGCATCGATCTGGCCCATCTGCACGCGCCCAGCTGGGCGCAGTTTCGCGACCATCTGGCCTTTCGCCAGAGCCAAGGCTCGTACCGGGCGCGCTCCGAGCGGGTCGAGATGGGTCAGGCCGAGCTGCTGTCCTTCCTTGCCAAAGAGGAAGGCGAAGACGGCCTGCGCCTGCTGTTCGACGAGGTCTGCGCCGACTCCCCCGATCTGCGCGCCCGGCTTGCGGCGCATGGGATGCTGGTGAGCCATGTCTTTGACCCGGACGCCGCCGTCCGGCGTGTGTTCGGCGCGCTGCCATGAGCGTCACATGGGGCACCGTCACCACCACCAACGCACCGCTGCCGCGCATTCTGGATTTCGCCGCATGGCATCTCGAGCTTGGGGCGCGGCGGGTGTACCTCTATCTTGACGAGGACATGCCCGAGGCACAGGCGGTGCTGTCTGCCCACCCCAAGCTGCGGGTGTTTCGCACAGACGAGGCGTGGTGGGCCAAGCGCGGCCGCCGCCCGGTCAAGCACCAGGCCCGGCAAGGCGCCAACGCCCGCCACGCCAACAATCGCAAGCCCGAGGTCGACTGGCTCGCCCATATCGACACCGATGAATTCCTGCTGCCCGCCCGCCCGCTACCGGAGCAGCTTGCCGCCCTGCCCCCTGACTGCCTCTGCGCAAGGGTTCGCCCGATCGAGGCGCTGGTTTCGGACGGGCCCGAGACGCTGTTCAAGGCCTGCCCACAGGACCAGCGCGCCCGTAAGGAGGCGGCGCAGGCCTGTTTTCCCACATGGGGGGCGCATCTGTCCGGCGGGTTCCTCAGCCATGTTGCCGGCAAGCTGCTGTTTCGCGCTGGCACGCCGGGGCTTCAGATCCGCATTCACAACGTCACGCTGGGCGATATCGACAACCCCGGCATGGTTCGCCTTGCCGACACCGAGCTGGGCCATTTCCACGCCGGCGACTGGGCGCATTTCCTGTCGCTCTATCGCTTCCGTCTGGCGCAGGGTTCGTACCGATCAGAGCTGAAGCCGCAGGCGCGCACTCAGGGCGCGCTAAGCCTGCACGATCTTTTCGCCCTGATCGAACAAAGCGGCGGCGAGGACGCCCTGCGCCGGTTTCATACCGAAGTCTGCACCGCCCGCCCCGAGCTGCTGACGCGTCTCGACGGGCTGGGCCTGCTGCGACGCCACCGAATGGGCCTGTCGCAGCTGCGCGCCCGGCACTTTCCGGACGCAGCTTAGGCGAATCCAGATCGGACTCGATCAAAGACTCGGTCACGAAATCGCAAGACATCCGCCCATATCCTGCAAAGGTGGCACCGCAACCCCACGCTTTTCAGCGCAAATCAACGCTCTGATTGACCTTTGCCCGGTGATTCCGGTAAAAGCCGCGTCAACGGCAACGCGATTGCCGCTCAGGCAGGGCCAACCGGGCTCGTTCCCATATCAGACGCGCGGGCCAAAGTTCTGTTGTCCGCACCCAAAATCGGACACACATGACGAAATTCAGCGATCTAAACCTGAACCCCAAGGTTCTCAAAGCCATCGAAGAAGCGGGCTATGAAACCCCGACGCCGATTCAGGCAGGGGCGATTCCCCATGCTCTCGAAGGGCGCGACGTGCTGGGAATCGCGCAGACCGGAACCGGCAAGACCGCCAGTTTCACCCTGCCGATGATCACCTCGCTGGCCCGTGGCCGCGCCCGCGCCCGGATGCCGCGCAGCCTTGTGCTGTGCCCGACCCGTGAGCTGGCCGCGCAGGTGGCCGAAAACTTCGACACCTATGCCAAGTATGTCAAGCTGACCAAGGCGCTGCTGATCGGCGGCGTCTCGTTCAAGGAGCAGGAGCAGCTGATCGACAAGGGTGTCGATGTGCTGATCGCCACGCCGGGCCGCCTGCTCGATCATTTCGAGCGCGGCAAACTGATCCTCACCGACGTCAAGGTCATGGTGGTGGACGAGGCCGACCGGATGCTCGACATGGGGTTCATCCCTGACATCGAACGCATCTTCTCGCTCACGCCCTTCACCCGTCAGACGCTGTTCTTCTCGGCCACCATGGCCCCCGAGATCGAGCGCATCACCAACACCTTCCTGTCCAACCCCGAGCGGATCGAGGTTGCCCGTCAGGCCAGTGCCTCCGAGACCATCGAACAGGGTGCGGTGATCTTCAAGGCATCGCGTCGCGATCGTGAAGGATCGGAAAAGCGCGCGGTGCTGCGCAGCCTGATCGACCGCGAAGGCGAGGCCTGCACCAACGCGATCATCTTCTGCAACCGCAAGGTTGACGTGGACATCGTGGCGAAATCGCTCAAGACGCATGGCTATAACGCCGAGCCGATCCACGGCGATCTTGACCAGAGCCAGCGCACCCGCACGCTTGACGGCTTCCGCGACGGCTCGATCCGTCTGCTGATCGCATCGGATGTCGCCGCACGCGGGCTTGACGTGCCTTCGGTGAGCCATGTCTTCAACTTCGATGTCCCCGGCCACCCCGAGGATTACGTGCACCGTATCGGCCGAACCGGTCGCGCCGGGCGTCTTGGCAAGGCCCTGACCATCGTGTCGGGCCGCGACGAAAAGAACTTCGAGGCTGTCGAGAAATTGCTCCAAAAAGAGATCACCCGCGTCGAGCTTCCCGGCTTCACCGGAACGGCACCTGAAGACGCCGCTCCCGAGGCTGCCGCGCCCGAGAAAAAGACCACCCGCTCGCGCCGCACGGAACGCACCGAGCGGCCAGAACGGGCCGAGCGGGCGGAACGCCCCGAGCGGGCCGAGCGTCCTGAGCGCGCGGAACGTCCCGAACGGGCAGAGCGGCCTGAAAAGGCCCCTGTGCGCAGCCGGTCAGACCGCGGTGGTCGTGGATCGGACCGCGATTCAAATGTGGTCGGAATGGGCGATCACATGCCGGAATTCATCGCGCTGAGCTTTGATCAACGCCGCGCCAGCTGAACGCACCCGCATCTTGCCATAAAGGCCCGGATCCAGCAGGATCCGGGCCTTTCGCGTCTGTGGGGATGGTTTGAAACAAGCCCGTAAGGCGCACTCAACAGAGCCTACCCCCTTTGAGAAGATCGCATTCGAGACTCTCCGGTAAGAAATCCTAAAAGGATATCGGCGAAATTCCTCTCATGCAGAATGATCAACGCCCCTCTCGGAATCGACGTGCCGTCCTGCGAATCGCCTGCGGCATCGACGTTATCGTCGAATTCGATCGTGGTTCGCAAATGCGCTGCCGCACGATCGACATTTCGATTTCCGGGGCACAGCTGCGTTTCAAAGACCCCCCTTACAGGCGCGATGAATCGCTCGACAAGCTGATCATCCCCGGGGCTGGTATCTTCAGCATCACCAAACGCTGGGCGGATGGATACCGGGTCGGGGTGCGCTTTTCAGGCCCAGAGGAAGAAATGCGCCTGCTGTCGGATCTGGTGGAATATCTAGATAAAATGCGTCGGGATCGTGCCGAGGGCTGATCGCGCCCTTGTTCTGAAACAGAAGCGGGGCGGGCAGCGATGCCCACCCCTTTTGCGATGTCGCGTCTGGCGCTGGCTCAGTCGCGCAGCACGGCCATGCTGGATTCATCCCAGCCGATCCAGACCGGCGCCTCGCCGACCGACTGGCCGGTGTCCGCATCGACATAGGCGCGCAGAGTCGCGCCCTGCGCCTGTTCGACCATCAGATCAAGCGCCATCCGGCTGCCAAGGAAGGTCTTGCCGACGACCTTGCCCTGCACGGCATTGGTGCAATCCGGACGCGTGGCGTGAAAGCCAAGCCGTTCAAGCCGAACCGAGGCGGTGATCGGCGCGCCCGTCATCGGCACGCCGCCCGGCGCGTGACCGCGCAGGGTCTGGCCGAACCAGTCCATCACCACGGCGCCGCCGTCGGTGCCGCGCATTTCGCCGTTCAGCAGGTTGGTCTCGCCGATGAACTCGGCGACAAAGCGGCTCGCCGGATGGAAATACAGCTCTTCGGGGGTGCCGTCCTGTTCGACCTTGCCCTTGTTCATCACCACGATGCGATCAGACATGGTCAGGGCTTCTTCCTGATCGTGGGTGACGAAGAAGAAGGTCTTGTTGGTGCGGCGCTGGATCGATTTCAGCTCTTGCTGCACCTGCCCGCGCAGCTTGGCATCAAGCGCGCCGAGCGGCTCGTCAAGCAGCAGCAGCGCCGGATCGGGCGCCAATGCCCGCGCCAGAGCCACCCGCTGACGCTGACCACCCGACAGCTGCGCCGGGTAGCGATCACCATAGGAGTCCAGTTCGAGAAACGCCATGATCTCGTCCTGACGCGCCCGGATCTGCGCCTTGCCAAGGCCTTTCAGTTCCAGACCGAAGCCGATGTTCTGGCGCACCGTCATATGCGGAAACAGCGCGTAATCCTGAAACACCATGTTGACGTTGCGCTTTTCAGGCGGGCGCTTGGTCACGTCGTCGCCGCGCAGCAGCACGCGGCCCGAGGACGGCGCTTCGAAGCCGCCGAGAATGCGCAGCGTCGTCGACTTGCCGCAGCCCGACGGGCCAAGGAAGGTGACGAATTCGCCCTGTGCGATATCGAGGTTCAGTTCCGACAGCGCGGTGGTGTCGCCGAAGCGCTTGGTGATTTTGTCGAGGCGAACGAGAGGGTCAGCCATGGCTCAGTCCTTGTTCATACGGCGGGTGAAGCGTTCTGCCCAGACGCCGATGAGGGCGGTCAGGATCAGCGCAACGGTCGCGATTGCATTGATTTCCGGGGACATCCCCGATTTCAGCTTGGCGAAGATCAGCACCGGAAGGGTCGGCTCGTAGCCACCCAGGAAGAACGAGCGGACGAAATCATCGAAGCTGAGCAAAAGGCAGAAGATGCTGGCGCCCATGATGGCGGGCACAAGATAGGGAAAGGTGATGCGCAGGAAGGCGATCAGCGGGTCGGCGCCAAGGTCGCGCGCCGCCTCGATCTGGCTTTTCGGCAAGGTCGAGAGCCGCGCCATCACCACCAGCACCACGAAGGGCACGTTGTGGACCGCGTGCGACCAGATGATCGCGCCCATGCCCGGCTCGATCCCCAGCAGCCGCGCATAGATGCGAAACGCGATGGCCGAGATGATGCCGGGGATCAGCGCCGGCAGCACCGTCATGCCAAAGATCGCCGCGCGCCCCCAGAAGCTGCGCCCTTCGAGCAGCACCGCGATCCATGTGCCAACAAGGATCGACACCACGGTCGAGAGCACGGCAATCGCCACCGAATAGCCAAAGGCGGTGAGGGTTTCGGCATCGCCCATGACGCCGGTGTACCAATCCAGCGTCCAGCTCTTGATCGGAAAGCCGATGAACTTGCTGTCCTTGAACCCCATCATCACCATCAGGATCAGCGGGATGAACACATAGGCGACAAAGGCCCAGTAGACGCAGCTTAGCAGAATGCGGTTGTGACGGGTCATCGCGTGTCTCCCTTGCGCAGCAAGGTCATGATCTTCTGGAAAGAGGCGGTCAGCAGCAGCGCCGCGACGAACATGATGATCGCAAAGGCCGCGCCGGTGGGCCATTGATCGCCCGCCACGTGGAAAAAGCCGCCGATGGTTTCGGCAAAGACGGTGGTCGACGGGCCGCCCAGCAGCACCGGCGTTGCATAAAAGCCGGTCGAGATCAGGAACACCAGCGTGCAGCCCGACGAGATGCCTTCGAGGGTCAGCGGCAGGGTCACACGGCGAAAGCGTGTCCAGGCGCCCGCGCCAAGATCGGCGGCGGCCTCGTTATAGCTTTTGGGCAGTTTTTCCAGCGCCGAATACAGCGGCAACAGCATGTACAGCGCCGTCAGGTAGACAATGCCCACCCCCATGGAAAAGCTGGTGTACATGAACGGAATCGGCCGGTCGATCAGCCCAAGCCATTTCAGCACAAGGTTCACCGCGCCGGTGTTGCCCAGCAGGATCATGATGGCGAATGTGCGGACGATCTCGCCGACCCAGAACGGGATCAGCAGCAGCAGCAGCAGCAGCATGCGGTTCTTGGGCGAGACATGGCGCGCAAGGAAATACGCCACCGGATAGGTCAGCAGCAGCGTGCAGAAGGTGAACACCGTGGCAAAGCTGAGGGTGCGAAAAAACGGTTGCCAGAACAGCTGGTCCTGAAAGAACTTCAGGTAGTGTTCGATGGTCAGGTGCTGCTCGACGCCCGGCGCAACCGGATAGGCATCGGTCAGCGACACCCGCAGCATCTGCAACATTGGTCCGACATGCTGTGTCAGCACCCAGAGCACCGGAAAGATCGCCAGCAGCAGGAACTGCCGGCGCGGCGAGGCGGTCACAAACGTGGCAAGCGCCATATAGGGGCCCCAGCCGGACAGCCGGCCCCAGAAGGTGCGCTCCGACGCAGGCGCGGCGCTATCCTTGCGCGCGGTGGCCTCATAGGTCATGGAAAGTGCCCTCAATCAAGGGTTTCAGAACGCCCGTCCGGCACGGGGCCGGACGGGCTTGGCGGCAGGGTCCGTGAGGGATCAGGCTGCCTTGATCGCCTCGACCGCCGGGTCGAGGAGGCCATATTTCATGTCGTTCGCCTCGGCGCGGAAGAACTGCAGGTTCGCCAGCTGCTCGTCGGGGAAAGAGGTCGATTTCTTCTCAAGGTCGGTCAGGTATTCGCTCGCGCCCTTGTAGGTCGAGATGAAGCCCGAGGCCTTGGTCATCGCCGCGCCAACTTCGGGCGAGGCAAGGATCGCGTTGAGGAACGTATAGGCATTGTCCATGTTCGGCGCGTTGTTGGCGACGTTGAACGTGTAGACAAAGCCGTAGGATCCTTCCTGCGGGATCGACATGGCGAGCGGGAAGCCATCGTTGATCAGCGCTGCCCCCGGACCGTTCCAGGTCTGGGCCAGTGCGATATCCTGGTTGACGAACATCTGCTGCACTTCGGCACCGCCGTCATAGTACTTGCGGACCTTGTCCTTGTTGTCGATCAGGAACAGCTTGGCCTCTTCGACGATGGCGGCGGCCTTTTCCGGATCGTCAAGGTATTCAACCATGTTGCCGTCATAGCCCATCATCAGCATGACGATCGACATCATGTCCTGGATCACATAGGCGGTCTGGCCGGCATATTGATCGCTGAACAGGGTCTGCCAGCTCTGTGCCTCTTCTGCCGAGACGAGGTCGGTGTTGTAGGACAGCACCTCCATGCCCGACAGGATCGGCGCGCCCCACTTGTTGCCCTGAATGGTCGCCCAGTCGGATTCGCTGAAGGTGGGGTTGATGTTGCCCCAGTTGGACAGGCGGTCAGTGTCGAGCGGCGCCAGCAGGTCGCTGTCGATGAATTGCAGGAAGCGGTGGCCCGCGACGGTCATGATGTCGACGGTGGGGTTGGGCGCTTCGGCGGCGAGCAGGCTGAACTGCTTGCCCTGGTCATCGACGAGGCGGACGTTGACCTTGATGCCGGTCTCGGCCTCAAACTGCTCTTTGAAGGCAGCGGGGACGAAATCGTTGTAGGTCCAGATGTTGACCTCGCCGCCGGCTTGCGCGTGGGCGCGGCGCAGGTAGGCGGGGCTGGCGAGCAGCGCGCCACCGGCGGCGGCGGTGGTCAGAAGCTTGCGGCGATTGAGGATGAGCTTTGTCATGTCGGTTTCCCTGTGTGGTCCGTATCGTTTTTGCTGTTATGCCGTTTGCGGCGTTTTGCGCAGCAGGCCGGTACGGGCGGCCTGTTGCAGGTCTTCCAGAGTGTACGCGCTGAGGTTCAGCGCGTTAAGGATCTCGTTCTCGGCGGTGAAATCGCGGCCATACATCGCGCCAAAGATCTGCGTGCCCGCCTCGTGCAGCGTGGCGGGCTGGCCCACCAGACGCCCCAGAACCGCCGTCGGAACCAGCCCGTAGGGCACGTCTTCGGTGACATAGCGGCTGTCGGCGGTGGCCGGACCGGTGCCGCCATTGCCCTGCGCGTGCATCTGCTGGTTCATCTCGCTGATGCTGGCTTCGGGGACGTGGAAGCTGGCCGCGAAATGTTCAAAGATGGTCTTGGTCTGCAGCCCCAGCGCCTGTGCAATGGCAAGGCGTTCAAGATCGAGCGCCTCTAGCAGCGCGCCGACCTTGGGCGTTACGTTCTGGCCCTGCGACCATGTCTCGCCGCGCTCCATCCGGGTGATGTTGCCAAGCGCAATGCCAAGGTGGTTCTGCGGGTTGAGGTTGCTGAGCGTGATCGCCAGCAGCCCGTCGCGCGGCACAAAGACATCGCCGAACAGCCCGGTGCAGACCGCCCGGGCGCAATCGCCGCGGGTTTCGGGCACGGTGCACAGATCGACCTTCTTGCGCACGGTGTTGACCTTCGCGGTCATCCCCTCACGTCGCCCGGTGACGGCGGTGGTGCCCCATGCGGTGATAGGTGCCGAGATGCCGCGCGCCTCCAGCAGCTGCGCCAGATAGATCGCGCCAAGGCTGGCGTGGCTGCTGATGATCACATGCTGGCCGTCGCGGATATGCGGGGCAAGCGCGTCGAACACCGCCTTGTGGCCATAGCCCGGCAGCGCGACCAGCAGCGCATCGTTTGCCTCGCACAGCGCCTGCGCACTGGCGGCGATGCGCGGGGTGAACCGGGTCTCGATGGCGCCGGTGGCGGTCAGCTCAGTCAGCCCCTCGGTCGAGGCGCCCGAGGGCGACCACAGCATCGGATCATGGCCGTTGACATGCAGCAATGCCGCCGAGCCAAAGGCGATGGACCCCGCGCCTGCGATACCAACCTTGCTCATGCGCTCACCTCTTCGCGCACCGGATCGCCCAGCACATGCATCAGCCGGTTTGCCCAGCCGAACAGCGCGGTGGACAGGATCAGATCGAGGATCTCTTCCTCGCTCAGCCCGGCCTCTTTCAGCGTGGCCATGTCTTCGGGCGTGGCCGCGACCGGCGCTTCGGACAGCTTGCGGGCAAAGTCGAAAATCGCCCGGTTGCGCTCTGAAAGATCGGCCTTTTCGCCCTTGGTGAACAGCTCGTCGGTTACGGCGGTGTCCTTTTCCAGCTTGGCGTGGCGATCGGCGTGCACGGCGGCGCAATAGATGCAGCGGTTGACCATGCTTGCGCCAATGGCGCCCAGCTCGCGCTCGGCCCGGCTCATGCCACCCGCGTCATACATGATCGCATTGAACAGCGGCGAGCGCACCTTGAGGCTTTCGACATCATGCGCCAGCGTCAGCACGTAATCCGACACCTTGGTGTTGGACGGGGTGACCGACAGCGCCTCGAGCTGCTCAGGCGTTGCCTGCGCAAGGTTCACAGGGGTGACGCGCGGCTGCCAGGTTGGAACGGTGCGGGTGAATTTATGGATGATGCGGCTCATGCGGCGGCCCCTTTCATCAGCTTGAGCCCCGCAACGACGCGCAGCTGATAGGCGGTAAAGGCGACCAGCTCGCACAAGCGCACGATATCCGCATCGGCGACGCCCGCGGCTTGCAGGTCAGAGATATCGCTGGCGGCGATGTCCTTGGTGGCATTGGCCGCCCTGTCGACAAAGGCGATGATATGGGCAAGATCGCCGCCATCGGACGCCGGATCGGCCAGCGCGGCCATGTCGCCGGCCTTGGCAAGGTAGCGCTCTGCCAGTTCCGGCACCCCGCCCGCCGCAGCGATGCGCGCGGCCAGTGCGGCGCGCAGCTCATGGCTGAACGCACCGGTGTAAAGCGGAGCAATCACTGCATCTTCAGCGGCTTGCGTGGCGTTCATGATGTTGGCACGGGTCTGTGCGGCATCGGCTGCTGCGCCGGTGTCGATCCCGGCAGCGGCAAGGGCCGTGGTCTGGAAAATGCTCACGCGACCTTCTCCTTCGTTGTCTGCGGCAGCTCGCTCTCTGTCCATTCGGACCCGTCGAGCTCGGGCGTCTCGTAGTCTAGCATCGCCTGCCAATGTGTTGAAAGGTCTTCGGAATAAAGCGTCGCCGCCATGGATTTCGCAAGCCATGACGCGCCTTCGGAGACGCCCGGAATATCGCCCGACACCTTGCCGAGCGACGCCGACGCGCCGTAGTTGAAGCAATAGACATGGCGCAACCACGGCACCGCGCCTTCGGACTTTTCGCGAAAGGTGAAATCGCTGTTCAGATAGGGGAAATTGCCCAGATCGCGGCTCTGTTCGTCTTCGGGCGGCGTGTAGACGTCACGCCACAGCAGGATCTCGCCCGCGACCGGTCCGAATTCGGTTCGCGCCATCGGGTCGATGACAAATCCGGTGCCAAGGATCAGGAAATCGCAGACATGCGCCGTGCCATCGGCAAAATGGATCTTGATCTCGGTGCCAAGATCCTCGACCCGCACAGTCGCCTTGCCGAAATGGAAATAGGCGTTGTCGTGGCAACTGACCCGCAGCGTCGAACCATGCGGAGACGGGGTCTGCGTCGACAAGCTGTACTGCATGAAGCGCCAGCGCCATTCATCGGGCAGCTCGCCAAAGCCAGCGGTGAACCCGAACGAGCCGATGCCCATCATCTTGTTGACCGTCGGCATGGTCTTGCGGCGGATCAGGTGGCGGACCTCGGCGGCGCCATGTTCCAACGCCTCGGCGGCGTTGTCGACGGCGGATGCCCCGACCCCGATCACCGCAACGCGCTTGCCGCGCAGCGCCTCGAAATCGATGGCATCGGCGCTATGCGCCCAGTAGCGGCGGTCGATGCCCTCGACAAACCCGGGAATGTTCGGCCCGCCGGTGCCGTCGCGACCGGTGGCAAACACCAGCTTGCGGCACAGGATTTCGTCGCCATCCGCCAGCGTCAGCTTCAGCAGATCGCCCTGCGGTTCGACCTTTTCCACCGACACGCCGTTTTCCACCGGCACGCCGAGCGCGCGGCGATACCAGCGCAGGTACTCCATCCATTGCGGACGCGGGATCTTGTCGAGCGTCTCCCATGCCTGCGTGCCGAACTGGGCGCGGAACCACGCCTGAAAGGTCAGCGCACCATGCCCGCCCGCCGGGCCGGTCAGCGTTTTCGGAGAGCGCAGCGTGCGCATCCGTGCATAGTTGAGCCACGGCCCCTCGTAGCCTTCGGGGTTGCGATCCAGCACGCGGATGCGGCGGATGCCGCCCGCGGTCAGGTTGAGCCAGGCGACCATGCCGCACATGCCGCCGCCGATGATGACAACGTCGCTCACCCCGTCCTGCGCGGGCACCCAATCCTTGCCGGGATAGCACAGAAATTCGAGATCTTCATGAAGGCGGGCCTCGAGCGCGTCCAGCCCCTGCCCGTCAATGGAATATGTATCGTTCGTTTGCATACGAATCTTCCTACAGTAAAACCCTGTCGCGTTTCAGCATCAAACGTGAGCTTTTGCCCAAGATGGATGCAGATCGTCTATGTGATAGGCGTGTTCATGGCGCTTTGATCCCCCCGACAGATGCGGGTGATCGGCGGGCAGGTCGGGGTGCGCGTGGGCGCGCGAGATCGGATCATGGGCCGGCCAGATGCACAGCGCGATAACGGATGTCAACACCGACAGCCCCGCCAGCACCAACAGCGCATATTCCAGCCCGGCCTGCGCCGCCAAACTGCCCGCCAGCGGATAGGCGATCAGCCAGCCCGCGTGGCTAAGCGAGAATTGCGCGGCGAACACCGCGGCGCGGTCCTCGCGCGCGGCAGAGCGGGTGATCACCAGCCCGCCCGGCGTCAGCGCCAGAGACGAGGCCAGGCCAAAGCCGCCCCAGACCAGCAGCAGCCCCGCCATCGGCAGCGCTGGCAGCAGCGCGAACACCGCACCCAGCCCGGCAAAGCCCAGCACCCCGGCGGCAATCGCGCGCCGCTCGGTGACATGGCGCAACAGGCGCGGCACCAGAACCGCGCCAAGCGCCGCGCCAAAGCCATAGCCCGCCATCAGGACCGGATAGAACCCATCCGCATCGCCAAGACGCTCGCCCGCATAGACCACGGTGTTGACCAGAACCCAGGCCATGCTGAACGACAACCCAAGCGAGAGCAGGATCAGCCCGCGCAGCCGGGGGGTCTTGGCATAGATCACCATGCCGCGCAGCGCGCGCCGGATGAACGGCCCCTTGCGCGAAATGGTGCCCTTCTCGGGAAATCGCGTCAGCATCAGGAAGAGTACCGAACAGGCAAAGGACAGCGCCGCGCAAACGAACAGCGCCTGCGGCGCGACCATCTTCAGCACCACCGCCGCGATCACCGGGCTAAGCACCGATTCCGCCGTGTAGGCGATGCGCGACCATGCCAAGGCACGGGTATATTGCGCCTCATCCGGCAGCACGTCGGGGATCACCGACTGGAACAGCGGGGTGAACCCCGAGGCCAGCACGAAAAAGAAAAAAGCCAGCGCCGCGATCTGCCATGTGGCAGTGACAAAGACCATCGGCAGCAGCAGCAGCATCCGCCCGAAATCTAGCCCCGCCATCGCCGTCTTGCGCGGCACGCGGGCCAGCAGCGTCTCGGCAAAGGGCGCAAGCCCGACATAGGCCACCATCTTCAGCGCCAGCAGCAGGCCAAGCACTTTGCCGCCAGCCTCGGCGCCGCCGATCCGCCACGCCGCAAGCGACAGCGCCACCGTCAGCAAACCGACCCCGAGGATCGAACAGATCTGCGCTGCAAAAAGGGTGCGGAAGGTGCGGTTGGCGATGGGATTTTGGTTCACGAGGCAAGGCTTTCAGCTGGCACGGGCGCAAATCGGGCGGTGGCCCGGTCGGCGGTATAAGAGGCCTCGTAAGAGTTGGCCTCGCGTGCCAGCTTGTCTACCGCTGCGATGATAATTTCAACCTTGGCATCGCTCATCAATGCCGAAAGGTTGAGCCGGACCCAGCCGGGTTTGGCCGTCTCCTCGCCGCGTTCGAGCCGGGCGAAGGTCTCCTCGGACTCGGCTTTCCCCAGCCCCAGCAACCGATGCGCGTAGGACCCCGCACAGGCACAACCACCACGCGCCTGAATGCCGTAGACGTCGCTCAGCAGCCGCGTGAAGAACTGGTGATGCACCAGCCCGCCCTGCCCGTCGCGCACCCGGAACGAGAAGATCGGCAACGCCTGCGCACCCGGCTGCCCGAGCAGTTCAAGATGCGGATTGCCTGTCCAGACCGCTTCGGCCTTGGCCCGCAGCGCGGCCTGACGGGTATCGAGCCAATCCTGCCCGAGCGCCTGTTTGACCATCATCGCAAGGCAGGCGCGGAGATCGCCCAGAACATTGGGCGTGCCGCCTTCCTCGCGGTCAGCAAGGCTGGACGAATAGCGATGCCCCCAAGGCGAGACGAAGCTGACCGTGCCGCCGCCGGGCAAGGTCGGCGTTGAGCGGCGCGCGATGGCATCGCGCAGGATCATCAGCCCCGACGCCCCCGGCCCGCCGGGAAACTTGTGCGGCGACAACACGATGGCGTCTTTCTGGGCATCGCTGCCCTGCGCCATGTCCATCCGGGTATAGGGCCCCGCGCAGCCATAATCCCAGATCGCCAGCGCACCATGGCGCTTGAGCATCCGCGTCACGGCATCGGTATCGGTGACAATGCCGGTGACATTGGATGCGGCGGTGAAGGTGCCGACGATGATCTCGGCCCCCTGCGCGGCGCGAAGCTGCGCCTCGAGGTCGGCCATGTCGAGCCCGCCTTGCGCAGCTTCGGCGATCTCGATCACCTCGGCGCCGCTTTCGCGCCACGGCAGCAGGTTGGAATGATGTTCATAGGGGCCGACAAGCACAACCGGCCGCCCGCCGCGCGCCGCGATTCCGGCAAGATCCAGCAGCATCACCAAGCGGTTGAGCCCCGCCGTCGACCCGGCACCGGCAAAGACGACGCTATAGCCCGCCCCGGCGCCAACCATATCGGCAATCTGCGCCCGCGCCGCCTCGCGCAGTTTCGTGGTGAACGCGCCGCAATAGGATGCCTGCGTGTGGCTGTTGGCGTAATAGGGCAGCACGCGGTCGCGGATGAAATCCTCGACCTGCGCCAGCGCCCGGCCAGAAGCGACATAATCGGCATAGATCAACGGCTTGGGTCCGAACGGGCCGTCGATGGTGGCGTTGTCTCCGATCAGCCCGGCCTGCAGCCACTCCGGTAGATCCGGGCGGTCAAGCGAATGGGCGAAGTCGTCGAGGGGGGCCATGGCGTGGTGTCCTGCAAATCTGCTGTTCGGCACATCATGCCACAGCATAATCAAAAAACTTCCCCTATTTGACCCCTTAACACTCGGATTATTCTATCGTATGACCACACAATGACATTAAAGATAGATCATATAGACCGCCGCATCCTTGCGGAGCTGCAACGCGACGCATCGCAGTCGCAACGCGCCCTGTCCGACCGCGTCGGCCTGTCGCAAAATGCCTGCTGGCGCCGGCTCAAGGCGCTGGACGCCGCCGGGGTGATCCGCAACCATACCGTGGTGCTGGATCGCGCGCAGCTTGGCGCGGGGCTGGTTGTCTTCGTGATGATCAAGACGCGGCACCATTCGGCAGATTGGCTGAAACGCTTTCGCAGCCATGTCTCGACCATTCCCGATGTCATCGATTTTTTCCGCATCGGCGGCGATTACGACTATCTTCTCAAGATCATCACCCATGACATGAACAGCTATGATCTGGTCTACAAACGCCTGATCGAAGAGATCGAACTGGAGACGGTGACATCCTATTTCGCCATGGAAGCGATCGAGGAACAGCGGCCCATTCCCTTCTAAGCCACTGATTTAAAACGCATCAAAAAGTAAATGTAAAAAACATTCACATAGCCCCTTGCAAGCAGGCCCCGGCATCCCGATCTCTAGTCATGTGAAAGGCATTCACATCAACGCCAAGAGACAAAGGATAACGCCCATGACCGCCGCCGCACAGGAATACGCCGCCCAAAGCCGGAACCCCGGCTGGCTGCGCCGCTCCGAGGCCTGGCTGGACGACCGCGGCAAGCCCGCTTGGATCGTCGCCATGGTGCTCGGCTTCATCTTCTTCTGGCCAATCGGCCTGTTTCTTCTTGCCTACATGATCTGGAGCAATCGCATGTTCTCCTCTGCCTGCCGCAAATCCCGCCACGCCAGCCGCTACGCCGCGCGCTATTCCTCTGGCATGAGCGCCATGCGCTCGTCGGGCAACGCCGCCTTTGACGCCTACAAGGAAGACACGCTGCGGCGTCTCGAAGACGAGCAGAAAAGCTTCGAGGATTTCCTTCAGCGTCTGCGTGAAGCCCGTGACAAGGCCGAGTTCGACCAGTTCATGGACGACCGCGCCGGCAAGGCCCGCGCCGCACGAGAAGACAGTGCGCAAGACGCCTGATTGCCAACCTTGCATGGCCCCACCACAGGGGCCATGTTCTTTCCGACAAAGAGGGATAGACCGCAGATGTACGCCGACAGCCGCCGCTCCCACCTTCCCGACCCGGTGACCCAGCGCGGGTTTTACGACAGCGTTGCAATCAAGCGCGGGCTGGCCTGGGTGATCGATACGATCATCGTCGCGGCGCTGGTGCTTGTGGCGCTGCTGTTCACCGCGTTTCTCGGGGCGTTTATCTTTTTTGCGATCTGGATGGTGATCAGCTTCGGCTACCGGGTGGCCACCATCGCAAACGGCTCTGCCACATGGGGCATGCGCGTCATGGCGATCGAATTTCGCGACTGGCGCGGCGAGCGGCTCGATTTCGGGCAGGCGCTGATGCACACCGTCGGCTATACGGTTTCGGTCTCCATCGCGCCGCTGCAACTGATCTCGATCGTCTGCATGATCGCGACCGAACGTGGTCAGGGCCTGACCGACCTCGTGCTTGGCACCGTCGCGCTCAACAAGCGTGCATAAGCCGGACAGGCTGCAAAGCCCCGTGAGAAAGCAAACTCGGGGCTTGCAAATCATCCGTTCAGGACTTTCGATAACAGTAAGCCGTAGCAATGCCGGGTCCGCAAGCACCCCTTTTCGGGG
Source organism: Citreicella sp. C3M06 (assembly GCF_018860705.1). GTDB lineage: Bacteria > Pseudomonadota > Alphaproteobacteria > Rhodobacterales > Rhodobacteraceae > Salipiger. The sequence continues at coordinate 75,144 of NZ_JAHKQA010000048.1, read as the reverse complement.
GCTTGGCGGTCTTGCGATTCGTTGCTACCGTCCGTAACGGAATCTGAAACGGAACGCCCATGCGCCATTCTCTACCGCTCGCGCCTCAGTTCTACGTCACGGCCCCGCAACCCTGTCCGTACCTGTCTGGTCGGATGGAACGTAAGCTGTTCACGGCATTGCAGGGCGATACGGCAGAGAAACTGAACGACAGCCTGTCGAAACAGGGGTTTCGACGGTCGCAGAACGTTCTGTACCGGCCCTCCTGTTCCGATTGCAGCGCCTGCCTGTCGGCACGGATCGACGTGCGGCAATTCGAGCCGACCAAAAGCCAGCGCCGCACGCTAAAGCGCAACGACACTCTGCATCGCCGCGCCTCCAGTCCCTGGGCGACCGAGGATCAATATGCGCTGTTCCGCCGCTATCTCGACGCGCGGCACGCCGATGGCGGCATGGCCGACATGGATATCTTTGAATTTGCCGCGATGATCGAGGAAACGCCGATCCGCAGCCGCGTCGTGGAATACACCCATGGCGAGGACGGCCCGCTCAAGGCCGTCTGCCTGACCGACGTTCTGGATGACGGTGTGTCGATGGTCTATTCGTTCTACGAACCCGACCTGCAGAAAAGGAGCCTTGGCACATGGATGATCCTCGATCACATCGCCATCGCGCGCGAGGCGGGGCTGCCCTATGTCTACCTTGGCTACTGGGTGCCCGGATCGAGCAAGATGGGCTACAAGGCGCAGTTCGGCGCGCTTGAAGTCTACCGTCGCGGGCGTTGGGAAAAGGTGACCGACACCACCGATTACGAAGACGAGCGGCACCCGCTCACGACCGATCCGATCGCCGAGCAGGTCGCCAATATCTCGCTTCCCGACAGCCGCGGCTGAGCCGCCCTAGCGGCCTAGCGTCGCGATGATGTCCGACGACAGCTCTGACACTGCGGCGCCTGTCGCGACGGCGATGTCATTGGGGCCGGTCGATGCCAGCGGCTGAACGATGCTGAACGGCACGATGCGTTCCGCCACGATCCGATCATAGGACGAGATCGCGTATTGCCCGCTCATCCGCAGGCTGCCGTTGGCCTGCGCCACCAGCTTGGCCACGGTGACAGACACCGCCGCCTGCGCGTCTTCGTCCAGCGGCCACGGTTCCGGCGCGGCGGTGGCCGAGGAGCGCGCGTTGACCTGCTCGGCAATCGCCAGCGTCACCGCGCGCACAGGATCGTCGGCCCAGACCGCGTTCTTGACCGGGGTCAGCCCGCCATCGGCGCTTTCAAGCAGGATCTCGGAGGCCTCGGCATAAGACGGAAGCGACACCTCTCGCACTTCAAGCGTGGCAACCCGCACCCGGGCAGAGCCCGCGACTTCGGGCGCGTCGATCAGATAGCGCTGGTCGGTTCCGCAGGCGGCCAGCGCCAGCACAAGGGGGATATAGCGAAGCATATGTGTCACCGTCCGAAAAGCAGGGAGTTGGGGTTGCGCTCGATCTGTCTTGAAAGCCGGGTCAGCGCTTCGGCCGCTTGGCGCACTTCGCGCAGGGCGTTGACGGTCTCGCGGTTGAAATCCGAATTGGCTTCGTAGCCGCCAAGCGTGGTCTCGGCTTGCGCAACCAGCGTGCCGATGCGCTGCGACAGCGCCGGAAGCGTGCCCGCCGCTTCCTCGATTGCCGCCGCCGCGTCACGCGCCGAGGCCAGCGTCGCATTGGTGTTCTCGACCACGCCGCCCTGACGCAATTCGGCCAGCGCGCCTTGCGCCTCGTCCAGAGCCCGCGCCAAGGCGCCGGGCAACGCGCGGGTGTCGTCGCTGTCGATCAGCGCATCGGCGCTGTCCAGCAGCTCTGTCGCCTGCGCGACAAAGCTGTCCAGCGGCAGCGTGTTGGCCTTTTGCACCAGCGCACGGGCTTCGGCCACCAGCGTCGGGATTTCCGAGGTTGCACCCTCGAGATCCCCTGCCATGGCGTTGACTGTATCCGCCGCGTTGGCCGCGCTATCGAGCGCGCGCGTCAGGGTGCCGACCAGATCGGCGGTGCGCAGCTCTTCGGCGATGCCGCGCAATTCGCTGACCGTGGCGCTTAGTTCATCGGGCAGGGTCTGGATGCCCTCAGAGCCGATGACGCCGCGCGCATCAGCCAGCAGCCCGTTGACCGAGCCGGGCACTTTTTGCAGATCCTCGTTGCCCACTAGGCGCTCGATCGAGCCAAGCGTGGCGGTGATCTGATCGATCATTTCCTCGATCGGCAGGTTGTCGATACGGCTGAAAACCCCCTGCGCCGTGGTGGTCAGATCGGCGATGTTGGATTCCACCGACGGGATTTGCGGGTCCGCCGCATCAAAGGCAAAGGGCGCCTCGGCATTGGGCACGGTGATCAGCTCGATCATCAGCCCGGTGCTGAACAGCCCTTCAGAGGCAAGCCGGGCGCGCAGACCGTCTGCAATCTCGTTGCCAAGGAAATCCAAAGTGTCTTCCTGCGGCGTGTCGCTTTCCAGCCCAAAGGCGCGCGGATCAATGCTGATCGAAGCACGCAGCTTGACCTCCTGCTCGCCGCTGCTGTCGTCGATGAAGGCCCCAAGCGCCTGCACCTGCCCGACCCGCAGCCCGCTATAGGTCACCGGAGAGCCAACGCTCAGCCCGCTGACCGATTGATCAAAGGCGGCGCTGAGCGTGACGGCATTGTCGGTCAGGTCGGAATAGACGCTGTCCTGCGCCGATTGCTCATCGTCGAACAGATCGAACACGTAGCGCGACGGCACCGGGCTGCCGCCCGAGAACACCGTGCCAAAGCTCACCCCGCCGCGGATCAGCGACGCAAGGCTTTCGACCGAGAAATTGAAACCGCCGGCACCGAGGCTGAAGTTGAACCCGGAGGTATCCCAGAACCGGGTCGCCGTGGTCAGCCGCTTGTCATAGGGCGAGTCGATGAAGGCATCGGCGATCACGCCGTTGCCGCTGTCGATCAGGCGCGGCTCTTCGATGCGGCCAACCTCGATACCCTGATGAAAGATCGGAGCCCCCGCCGAGAGCTGCGAGCCGCTCTTGGCGCGCAGCACGATGCGGGTGCCTCTCATGCCGGGCTTGACCAGCGGGGCAGAGTCGAGCCCCTCGAAACTGGTGGTGCGGACGGCGTCACTGTCACCCTCGGCCTTGGGGTCGAACCCGGCCTCAATATAGACACCCGAGAGCACCGTCGACAGGCCGGAAATGCCCGACGCACTGACCTCGGGGCGCACCACCCAGAACTGCGCATCCGAGGTCAGCCCACTGGCAACCACGTCATCCACCGTCGCGGTGACCACGACCGAGCTGAGATCGGGGGTGAATTCGACCTTTTCCACCAGCCCGACGGTCACGTCGCGATAATGGATGGTGGTCTCTTCGGGGACCACACCGGCGGCATTTTCAAACCGGATCTCGATCACGGTGCCGCGCTCGGCATAGCTTTGCCACGCCACCCCCATGGTCACCGCCAGCGCCCCGATGGGCACCAGCCATGCCAATGACAGATTGCGCCAGAACGAGCGCTTCGGCCCTTCGATCTTCATCTCGGCCGGTTGTGGTTCAGCCATGGTGTTCGTCCTCGTCTGCGTCCCAGATCAGCCGCGAGTCGAAGCTTTCTGCCGAGATCATTGTAAAGGCAACCGACACCGCAAAGCTGACCGCCGCGATGCCGGGATTGATGGAGGCCGCAAAGTCAAGCTGCACCAGCGAGGCGAGGATTGCGACCACGAAAACATCGATCATCGACCAGCGGCCGACGAATTCCACCACTTCGTAAAGCTTGTGGCGGGCCCCAGCCGACATCCGCACCTTGCGCTGTACGGACAGCGCAAGAAAGGCGATGGCGGCGAATTTCGAGCAAGGAATGATGATCGAGGCAAAAAAGACGATTGCGGCGATGCCATAGGATCCATGATGCATCAGATCGACCACACCGCCGAAGATGGTGCTTTCAGAGGTCTTGCCCAGCACCGTGGTGCGCAGCATCGGGTAGATGTTGGCCGGCACATAGACCACCAGCCCGGCGAAAAGCCACGCCCAGACCCGTTGCACGCTGGTGGTGTCGCGACTCGCGATCGCCGCGCCGCAGCGGTCACAGACCATCACCCCCGGTCGATGGACGCGCCCGCATTGCACGCAGCCCACCAGCCCGGCCGCTTTCGCGGTCAGAATTTGCGGCGCGTGTCCAGCGTTTTCCATACCGTCAGCCTGCTCATGAAGTTGTCTTTCAGGACGGTGACGATCACCAGCCCCACGAAGGCCCAGAACGCCGGGCCAAGGCTCAGATGCGCCAGCCCTGCCACCTTGACCAGCGCCACCGCGACGCCGACGATAAACACCTCGGCCATCGCCCAAGGCCGCAGCGCCTCGGCCATGCGAAAGGCGCTTTGCGCATGGGGCCAAGGGTGGTTGCCAAAGGCCATCGGCGCCAGCGTATAGATGATCGCGCCGAACCGCGTCAGCGGCAGGATCACGATCAGGGCCGCCATTGCCACGGTCAGCGGCGCCGTCAACCCGCTGGAGAACGCCCGGACCGTATCCAGCAGCGAGGCACGATGCGCGCGCCCCGCCACCTCGAGTTCGAGAAACGGAAAGAAGATCGCCGCGACCATCAGGATGATCGCCGCCAGCGCCAGCATGATGATCCGGGTCATCGCCGTGCGCCGCGGCGCCTCGAGCACCGCGTGGCAGCGCAGGCACGAGGCGGTTTCCCCCGGCGCGACGTCGCGCTCGAGATACAGGGCGTCGCAAGAGGGGCAGGCAATCAGCTCGTCGAGCGCTGGCAGCTGTGCCATGGAATCAACCTTCATGGGACGCAATCTAATGCACGCCGCCGCCAAGGCAACGATGCCGCAGCGCGGCACCCTTGCCTGGCATCTGCCTGTTGCAGACTTAGCTCAGACGGCTGATGACGATGGTGACTTCGGGTTTCTTGCCGATCTCGTTCTGGGAGGTGTTGCGCACGATGCGGCGCATGCCTTCTTCGAGCTTGTCATCGTCACTCAGGACCTTGTCCTTGGCACGGCCAAGGAACTGGCTGAGGTCTTCCTCGAGCACCTCATTCAGCGGCGCATTGCTCCGCCCGGTCTCGGGCAGGCCCATCAGCTCGCACCACGGCTCGCCGAGCGGCTCGTCATCCTCGTCAAGGATCACCGTCACCAGAACATGCCCGTTCAACGCCATGCGGATACGGTCGCGCACGATGCCATCCATGGCGCCGATCTGCACGCTGCCATCCAGATAGGTGCGCCCCGCGTCGATCCATTCGGCGACGGTGGGCGTGTTGCCCGACAGGTCGATCATCATGCCGTTCACCGCCAGAACCCCGGCGCGGCCCTTGGCTTGCGCCAGCTTGACGTGTTCGCGCAGGTGGCGATGTTCGCCGTGCATCGGGATGACCATCTGCGGCTGCACGATGTCATGCAGGCGTTCCAGATCGGGGCGGTTGGCGTGGCCCGACACGTGATACAGCCCGTTGCTGTCATCCACCACGTCGACCCCCTTTTCCGAGAAGTTGTTCATGATGTGAATCACGCCCTTCTCGTTGCCGGGGATGGTCTTGGACGAGAACAGGAACATGTCCCCTTCCTTGAGCTCGATGCCGTTGTATTTGCCCCGCGACAGCTGCGCCGAGGCGGCGCGCCGCTCGCCTTGGCTGCCGGTGACGATCAGCATGACGTTCTCACGCGGGATCTGGGTCGCGTCTTCGACCTGAATCACCTTGGGGAAATCGGTCAGCACGCCGGTTTCGATCGCCGCCTCGACCATCCGGCGCATCGCCCGGCCCAACAGGCAGACCGAGCGCCCGGCCCGCACGCCCGCCTCGGCCAGCGTTTTCACCCGCGCCACGTTGGAGGCAAAGGTGGTTGCCACCATCATCTGCGGCGCGCTGGCCACCAGCGCGGTGATGTTGTCGCCCAGTTCCGATTCAGACCGGCCGGGGTTGGGCGAGAACACGTTGGTACTGTCGCAGACCAGCGCCTTGACGCCCTTGGATGCCACCTCGGCCCAGAGTTCCGGGTCGAAGGCCTCGCCGACGATGGGGTTGGTGTCGAGCTTGAAGTCGCCCGAATGGATCACCCGCCCCTGCGGCGTGTCGATCACCAGCCCCGAACTTTCGGGGATCGAATGCGAGATCGGCAGGAAGCCAACCTCGAACGGACCGACCTTGGTGGTCTCGGGCCAGGGCGAGCAGGTTTTCACGGTTTCTTCGCCAAGCCCGTATTCGGCCAGCTTCTGACGCGCAAGGTTGGCGGTAAACGCCCGCGCGTAGATCCGCACCCCAAGCTTTTCAAAGCAATGGCCGACGGCACCGATATGGTCTTCGTGAGCGTGGGTGATGAACACCGCCTCGATACGGTCGCGATTTGCAACCAGCCATGCGATGTCGGCAAAGATGATGTCGACGCCCGGTGTCGTGTCCATATCGGGGAAGGCAACGCCAAGATCAACGACGATCAGCCGCTCTTCGCCCGGTTTGCCATAGCCGTAGACATAGCAATTCATGCCGATCTCGCCGGCGCCGCCCAATGGGAGGTAAATGATACGATCTGTCATGAGGACTCCTGCCTCTTGTTATATGCGTGGATGACTGTGAGACCATGCATCGTGAGTTCATCCACAAACTCGTCGAAGAGATCTTCGGATTGCTGGAAAAGAGGTGCCAGCCCACCTGTCGATATGACCTTCATCGGACGGGCCCGTTCGGCCTTGATGCGGTCGCAAATTTCACGGACGAGGCCGATATAGCCCCAGAAGATACCCGATTGCATACAAGCAACGGTGTTGGTGCCAACTACGCTCTGTGGGCGTGAAATGTCCACATGCGGAAGCGCGGCGGCGGCAAGATGCAGCGCCTCGAGGCTGAGATTCACCCCCGGCGCGATCACGCCGCCGACATAGGCTCCGTCGCTGGCAACCACGTCAAAGGTGGTGGCCGTGCCGAAATCGACCACGATCAGATCGCCGCCATACAGATCATACCCCGCCACGGTGTTGACAAGCCGGTCCGGCCCCACTGCCGTTCCGGTATCGACCCGCACCGCCACCGGCAGGCGGCAATCGGGCTTGCCCACCACATAGGGCCGCGTGTTGAAATAGCGATCCGCCAGCACCCGCAGGTTGAACACCACGCGTGGCACCGTCGACGAGATGATCATGTCTGTGATCTGGGCATCGATCTTCTGAAAGCCCATCAGCGACGACAGCCAGACGTAATATTGATCGGCGGTGCGCTGATGCTCGGTCGAGGTGCGCCACGTGGCGAGGAACTTGGTTCCGTCCCAGATCGAGAACACAGTGTTGGTGTTGCCACAGTCGATGGCCAGAAGCATCTGCGCCCCCTTCAGAAAAAGACGTCGGCCGCCGGGATCGCCTGACGCCCGGCTGCGGTTTTCAGCACGAGATTTCCCGCCTCGTCCACGGTTTCGAATGTGCCGGTGATCTCGGCGGTGCCGGTGCGCGCGGTGATGATCTCGCCCAGACGCGCGGCGCGGGACAGCCATGCCTCGCGGATCGGCGCAAAGCCATAGGTCACAAAGCGCGCCTCATGCGCGGCAAAGGCGCTGGCCAGCGGATTGAGGAATTCTTCCTGACTCACCCGCACGCCGGTTTCCGACAACAGCGACACCGGGCGCAGCGCGCCGGGTTCGACCTGCTGCGCGCCGGGCGCCTCGACAAGGTTCACGCCGATGCCGATGGCCAGATGCGCCGCGCCGCGCCCGCCCATGCCTTCAAGCAGAATGCCCGCCACCTTACCGCCGTTCAACAGCACGTCATTGGGCCATTTCAGCGCCAGCCCGTCGACCCGCCCGGTGACCGCCGCAAAGGCATCGAACAGCGCCAGCGACGCCACGAAAGAGCGCAGGGCAACCACCCGTGGCTCTTCGCGCGGCATCAGAACCAGCGTTGCGGAAAAATTGCCCTCAGGGTTTGCCCATGGCCGCCCGCGCCGCCCGCGCCCGGCAGTCTGGCGCAGCGCACAAATCCATTCCGGCCCCGCCAGCGTGCCCGCCAGCCGTTGCGCCTCGAGGTTGGTGCTATCGACTTCGGCCAGCACCCGCCGACCATATCCCGCAGGCCAGTTCAAAGCGCCCCGCCTTTCTTCTTCGCGCAAGCGCAGCCCTTGCCCCATTCAAAAAGAGCGGCGCACAGCATGGCGCGCCGCCCTTCTGATTGCTCTGGTCAATCCGTTCAGCGCACCAGCACCGATGCTGCCATCGACGCCGCCGCCTCGACCCCGAACAGGTTCACCACGCCAACCACCATGATCAGCGCCGACGCCATCAGCAGCCCCCACAGCACGGGCGAGCCGCCCGCGTCGATGCTGTCTGTCCGGTCTTCGCCGAAATACATCAGGTAGACGATGCGCAGGTAGTAGAACGCCCCGATCACCGAGGCAATGACGCCCGCAACCGCCAGCCATGCCAGCCCGCCATCATAGGCGGCGCGCAGCACGTAAAGCTTGCCAAAGAAGCCCACCAGCGGCGGCACCCCCGCAAGGCTGAACAGCAGTACCAGCATCGCCAGCGCCCGGCCCGGCTCTTTCTTCGAATACAGGCCCAGCGAGTCGATGTCGGTCACCGGCGCGCCGTCGCGGCTCAGCGACAGGATGAAGGCAAAGACGCCGATGTTCATGGTGACATAGATCGCCATGTAGACCAGCATCGCCTGCACGCCCAGCTCGGTGCCCGCGGCAAGGCCCATCAGCGCAAAGCCCATATGGGTGATCGACGAATAGGCCATCAGGCGCTTGATGTCCTTCTGACCGATCGCCGCGATCGAACCAAGGAACATCGACAGCAGCGAGAGCACCGCGATCACCTGACTCCAGTCAGAGATCACACCGCCGAAAGCGTCGAACATCAGCCGCGCCAGCAACCCCATCGCCGCCACCTTGGGCGCGGTGGCAAAGAAGGCGGTGACCGGGGTCGGCGAGCCCTCGTAGACGTCCGGCGTCCACATGTGGAACGGCACCGCCGACACCTTGAAGGCAAGCCCCGACAGCATCATCACAAGGCCGATCAGCAGGCCCACCGACAGGTGATCGCCATGCGCCGCAGCAATGATGCCCGAAAACAGCGTGGTGCCCGAATAGCCATAGGTCAGCGATGCGCCATACAGCAGCAGGCCCGACGACAGCGCGCCCAGCACGAAATACTTCAGGCCCGCCTCGGTCGAACGCTCGCTATCGCGGCGCAGCGCCGCGACCACATACAGCGCCAGCGATTGCAGTTCGAGCCCCATGTACAGCGTGATCAGATCGCCCGACGACACCATCACCATCATGCCGACAACCGACAGCAGCACCAGCACCGGGTATTCGAAGCGTAACATGCCAAAGCGCTTCATGTAGCCTTCGGACATCACCAGCACCGCCGAGGCGGAGAGCAGGATCACCACCTTGGCAAAACGCGAGAAGGCATCGTCGATGAACATCCCGCCGAAACCGGCCTGTGCCGGGGCGTTCGATGCCCCGATCCAGATCGCCATGACCAGCAGCAGCGCCGCGCTGGCCCAGACCAACAGCGAGGCCATCTTGTCCTTGCCGGTATAGACCGCGCCCAGCAGGGCGAGCATGGCAAAGACCGACAGCACGATCTCTGGTAGGATGGTGTTCAGATCAGCCGAGATCATGTCCCGCCCCCTCAGTGATTGGCTTCGGCAACTGCGGGTCCGCCAAGATCGGCGGCCGCCACGGCCGTTTCATAATTTCCGACAAGCGCCTCAACCGAGGGCCCGATGATGTCCAGCGCCGCCGCCGGGTAGACCCCAAGCCACAGCGTCATGACCACGAGCGGCGCAAAGATCCAGCGCTCGCGCGTTGTCATGTCTTGAATGGTCTTGAGGCTTTCCTTGATCAGATCGCCCATCACCACGCGGCGATACAGATACAGCGCATAGGCCGCCGAAAAGATCACCCCCGAAGCCGCGACCATCGCCACCCATGTGTTGACCTGAAAGATCCCCATCAGCGTCAGGAATTCCCCGACAAAGCCCGAAGTGCCCGGCAGGCCGACATTGGACATGGTGAAGAACATGAAGATCAGCGCATAGGCCGGCATCCGGTTCACAAGGCCGCCATAGGCGTCGATCTCGCGGGTGTGCATCCGGTCGTAGATCACGCCCACACAAAGGAACAGCGCGCCAGAGATGAAGCCGTGGCTGAGCATCTGAAAGATCGCCCCGTCGACGCCCTGCTGGTTGGCGGCAAAGATGCCCATGGTGACGTAGCCCATATGCGCCACCGACGAATAGGCGATCAGCTTCTTCATGTCTTCCTGCACCAGCGCCACCAGCGAGGTGTAGACGATGGCGATGGCGCTCATCCAGAACACCAGCGGCGCCAGCACCTCGGAGCCGATTGGGAACATCGGCAGCGAAAAGCGCAGGAAGCCATAGCCGCCCATCTTCAGCAGGATCGCCGCCAGCACCACCGACCCGGCGGTCGGCGCCTGAACGTGCGCATCGGGCAGCCAGGTGTGCACCGGCCACATCGGCATCTTGACCGCGAAGCTGGCAAAGAACGCCAGCCACAGCATGGTCTGCAAGCCGCCGACGACGTGAATTCCCAGCACGTCAAAGCTGGCAAAGCTGAATTCATGCGCCAGCAGCATCGGGATGTCAGTGGTTCCGGCGTCGGCGTACATCGCCACCATCGCGACCAGCATCAGCACCGAGCCGAGGAAGGTGTAGAGGAAGAACTTGAACGAGGCATAGATGCGGTTCGCCCCGCCCCAGATGCCGATGATCAGGAACATCGGGATCAAGCCGGCCTCGAAGAACAGGTAGAACAGCACCAGATCCAGCGCCATGAACACGCCGAGCATCAGCGTTTCCAGCAGCAGGAAGGCGATCATGTATTCCTTGACGCGGCTCTTCACGCCCCAGGACGCGAGGATGGTCAGCGGCATCATGAAGGTGGTGAGCATGACGAACAGCACCGAAATGCCATCCACGCCCATCTTGTACTGCATCCCCATGATCCACTCGCCCTGCTCGACCATCTGGAAGCCGGTGTTCGAGCTGTCGAACTGGAAGAGGATGAACAGCGAGATCAGGAAGGTGGCCGAGGTCGCGATCATCGCGAGCCACTTGGCGTTGTTCTGCGCCGCCTCGTCTGCGCCGCGCAGGAACAGCGCGAGGATCAGCGCCGCCAGCGCGGGCAGGAAGGTAACGATGGAAAGAAGGTTGTCCATCAGTGGGCCCCTCCGAGGATCGACATCCAGGTCACCAGGATCGCGATCCCGATCACCATGGCAAAGGCATAGGTGAAGATGTAGCCGGACTGTGCGCGCCCCGCCAGTTTGGTAAAGAAGGGTATGATCCCCATGGCGATCCCGTTGATCGAGCCGTCGATGACATTGCCATCGCCACGTTTCCAGAAGATCCGCCCAAGCGCCCGCAGCGGCCGGACGAAGAGGAAGTCATAAGCCTCGTCGAAATACCATTTGTTCAGCAGGAACAGGTACAGCGGGCGCTGGTTCTCGGCGAGCCGGCGCGGCAGCGTCGGGTTCACGATGTAGAACAGGTAAGCGACGGCGAAACCGATAACCATGGCTACAAAGGGCGAGAGCTTGACCCAGACCGGGGCGTGGTGCGCCTCATCCATGACGTTGTTCTCGGGCGACATGTAGATCGCACCATACTCCAGCCCCGTGGCTGCGTGGCCCTCTGCCGTTGCAGTGCCATGGTCTTCGGTTGCAGTGTCAGCCGCATGATCGTCCACCACAGGTTCGCCGTGGCTTTCAGAGGCTTCGGCGTGATGCGCGGGCATTCCAAAGAAGCTCAGCACCTTGTCGTGGTTGCCGAAAAACACCGAGTAGAACACCATCCCCGAGAACACCGCGCCGATCGCCAGAACCCCCAGCGGGATCAGCATGACCTTGGGCGATTCATGCGCATGGTCATGGGTGTGCTTGTCGCCGCGCGCCTTGCCGAAGAAGGTCAGGAACATCAGCCGCCAGCTGTAGAAGCTTGTGAACAGCGCCGCAACGACCAGCATCCAGAAGGCATAGCCGCCGCCGGTGCCCGCCCATGCGCTTTCGATGATCGCATCCTTGGACACGAAGCCAGCAAAGCCGAACCAGCCGGTCAGCGGAATGCCGACGCCGGTGATCGCCAGTGTGCCGATCATCATCGCCCAATAGGTCATCGGGATCTTGTGCTTGAGCGCGCCGTAGTTGCGCATGTCCTGCTCGTGATGCATGGCGTGGATCACCGAGCCAGCGCCAAGGAACAGCATCGCCTTGAAGAAAGCGTGGGTCAGCAGGTGGAACATCGCCACCGAATAGACCCCGACGCCCGCCGCCACGAACATGTAGCCCAGCTGCGAGCAGGTCGAATAGGCGATCACCCGCTTGATGTCATTCTGCACAAGGCCGACCGTGGCGGCAAAGAATGCCGTGGTTGCGCCAAGGAAGGTGATGAAGGCCGTCGCCTGCGGTGCGAATTCCATCAGCGGCGACATGCGGCAGACAAGGAAAACCCCCGCCGTCACCATGGTGGCCGCGTGGATCAGCGCCGACACCGGCGTCGGACCTTCCATCGCATCGGGCAGCCATGTGTGCAGGAACAGCTGCGCCGATTTGCCCATCGCGCCGATGAACAGCAGGAAAGCCAGCAGATTCGCGGCGTTCCAGTCACGCCACAGGAAATGCAGCTGGGTTTCCGCAATGCGGGGCACCTCGTTGAAGATGGTGTCGAACTGGATGCTGTCGGTCAGGTAGAACAGCCCGAAGATCCCCAGCGCAAAGCCGAAGTCGCCAACCCGGTTGACCACAAAAGCCTTGATCGCGGCGGCATTGGCGCTTGGCTTCTTGTAGTAAAAGCCGATCAGCAGATAGGACGCGAGGCCCACGCCTTCCCAGCCAAAGAACATCTGCACAAGATTGTCCGCCGTCACCAGTGACAGCATGGCGAAGGTGAACAGCGACAGATACGCGAAAAAGCGCGCCCGGTAAGGCGTGTGCTCGAACTGCGGGTCATGCGCCATGTAGCCGAAGCTATACAGATGCACGAGCGCCGAGACCGTGGTGACCACGATCAGCATGATCGCCGTCAGCCGGTCGACCCGGATCGCCCAGTCGGTGCTGAGCGTGCCCGATTCAATGAAGCGGAACAGCGTGACGGTGTAGGCATCGCCAAGGGTGAGGAAGGTCACCCAGGACAGCAAGGCCGCAAGGAACAACAGGCCCGTGGTGGTCCACTGCGCGGCTTTCTCGCCCATCAGCCTCCAGCCGAAGCCAGCGAGAAGCGCGCCCACCAGCGGCGCGAAGAGAATGATCGTCACCATGGCGGGTCAGCCTTTCATCACGTTGACGTCTTCCACGGCGATGCTGCCGCGGTTGCGGAAGAAGCAGACGAGGATCGCAAGCCCGATGGCCGCCTCTGCCGCCGCCACCGTCAGGACGAACAGCGTGAACACCTGTCCCGCCAGATCGCCCAGATAGGACGAGAAGGCGACGAAATTGATGTTCACCGACAGCAGGATCAATTCGATGCTCATCAGCAGGATGATCACGTTCTTGCGGTTCAGGAAGATCCCGAAGATGCCGATCACAAACAGCACCGCCGCAACGGTAAGGTAATGCTCGAGCCCGATCATGTGCGGCCCTCCCCGGCCTGCGTCCTCAGGACGGCAGGCCGAATGCCCGCGATAAAGATGGCTGTCCAGCTGGCTTTGCTCATCGCTGTCCCTCTTCCTGCCCCGGTTCCCCCGGGGCGATTGGTCTTGCGTGCGGGTCGCCCCGCTAATCAGGTCGGGTAAGGGCCTACAGCCCCTGCCCCGGTTTCACGTCGCGCAGCTCCATCGCCTTGGCGGGGTCGCGGTACATCTGCGCCAGCACATTCTGGCGTTTCACATCCTTGCGGTGGCGCAGCGTCAGCACGATGGCCCCGATCATCGCAACCAGCAGGATCAGCCCCGACAGCTGGAAGGCAAGGAAGTAGCGGTCATAGACCAGCATCCCCAGCGCGGCGGTGTTCTGCACCCCGGCCGGTGCCGGTGCGCTCAGCTGGCTGGCGGCCAGTTCGCTGGTTTCCCACGCGCCAAAGGCCATGCCCAGTTCCATCAGGAACACGAGGCCGATCAGCAGCGCCAGAGGCATGTATTTCGCCATGCCCGCCTTGAGCTCGGCAAAATCGACGTCCAGCATCATCACCACGAACAGGAACAGCACCGCCACCGCGCCGACGTAGACGATCACCAGCAGCATCGCCACGAATTCCGCGCCCAGCAGCACGAACAGCCCGGCCGAGCTGAGAAAGGCGAGGATCAACCACAGCACCGAATGCACCGGGTTGCGGCTGATGACGGTGAACAGCCCGCCCACGATGGCGCAGAGGGCAAACAGGTAGAAGGCGAAAACCATCATGCTTCGTCATCCTTTGTGTCTTCCATGACCTCGCGCGCCAGCTCCATGGCGCGGGTCATGGCGGGTATGCCGGCAAACATCGACATATGCGCGATGGTCTCGGCGATCTCGTCCTTGGTGGCGCCCGCCTCGATCAGGTGGCGCACGGTCATGCGCACCGGGGTGTCGGCCTGCGCGCCCTGCATGGTCAGCCCCGCCAGCGTCAGCATCAACCGGGTCTTGGCATCCAGCCCGTCTTTCGACATGCCCTTGCCGAACCAGAACTCCATCATGTCCTTGGGCATGGTCGGCCAGAGCTTTTCATAGCCCTTGGGCGAAAAGTTCTCGAGTGCAGGGTTGAAGGCCTTGGCCATTTCCTGCGCCTGCTGCATCATCAGTTCGAATGGTGTCTTGGCGTCGCTCATGCCCCGTCCTCCTCGGTCTTGCAGACCTCAATCGCCGCGTCGAGCGCGTTGACCATGGCGGGCATCCCGCCAGACAGCGCCATCTGCAACTCCCCCTGGCTCATCGGTAAGGCGCATCCAGTTCAAGGTTCCGCGCGATTTCGGCTTCCCAGCGGTCGCCGTTTTCCAGCAGCTTGGTCTTGTCGTAGAACAGCTCTTCGCGGGTCTCGGTGGAAAACTCGAAATTCGGACCTTCGACGATGGCATCCACCGGGCAGGCTTCCTGACAGAAGCCGCAGTAGATGCATTTCGTCATGTCGATGTCATAGCGCGTGGTGCGGCGCGAGCCATCGTCGCGCGGCTCGGCGTCGATGGTGATGGCCTGCGCCGGGCAAATCGCCTCGCACAGCTTGCAGGCGATGCAGCGTTCCTCGCCGTTGGGATAACGGCGCAGCGCATGTTCGCCGCGGAACCGGGGCGAGAGATAGCCCTTTTCATGCGGGTAGTTCAGCGTCGGCTTGGGCGCGAAGAAATACTTCAGTCCAAGGCCGAAACCCTTGATGAAATCCACCAGCAGGAAGTATTTCGCGGCGCGGCCATAATCGATCTGGGTCATGCTTTATACTCCGGTCGTCCAGCGGGCGAACAGCCCCCAGAACCAGTCGAACCTTGCGGCAAATGCGGTAAAGACCACCCAGACGAGGCTGAACGGAAGGAACACCTTCCAGCCAAGCCGCATCAGCTGGTCGTAGCGGTAGCGCGGGGTGATCGCCTTCACCATCGCGAAGAGGAAGAAAAAGAACGCCATCTTGCCGACCATCCACAGCACGCCATCCGGCAGGCCGGGGATCGGCGACAGCCAGCCGCCGAAGAACAGCAGCGAGGTCAGCGCGCACATCAGGAAGATGGCGATGTATTCGCCCGCCATGAACAGCAGGAAGGGCGTTGCCGAATATTCCACCTGATAGCCCGCGACCAGTTCGGATTCCGCTTCGGGAAGGTCGAAGGGCGGGCGGTTGGTTTCGGCCAGCGCCGAGATGAAGAACAAAAACACCATCGGAAAATGCGGCAGCCAGTACCAGCCAAAGAACCCCCAGCCGGTGTCCTGCGCCTGCACGATGGCGCTGAAATTCATCGACCCGGTGGAGATGATCACGCCGATGATGATCAGACCGATGCTGACCTCATAAGAGATCATCTGCGCCGCCGAGCGCAGCGAGCCGAGGAACGGGTATTTCGAGTTCGACGCCCAGCCCCCCATGATCACGCCGTAAACCTCAAGCGAGGAAATCGCGAAGACATACAGGATGGCGACGTTGATATCGGCCAGAACCCAGCCCTCGTTGAACGGGATCACCGCCCATGCGATCATCGCGCAGACAAAGGAAACCAGCGGCGCCATGATGAACACGGCCTTGTCAGAGCCCGCCGGGATCACCACTTCCTTGAGCACATACTTGAGCGCGTCCGCCACCGATTGCAGGATCCCGAAGATCCCGACCACGTTGGGGCCCCGGCGCATCTGCACGGCGGCCCAGATCTTTCGGTCGCCATAGACCAGGAACAGCAGCGAGATCATCACGAATGCCAGCACGGCCACGCACTGGGCGAGGATGATCACGAATGTCCCGAATGGGGTTGCAAAGAAATTTGCCATCAAGTGTCCCTCACACCATCGGTATTCCGTTCTCGGCACAGGCCAGAGCGACGACTTCGGCGTCGATGGTCTTGAGCCCTCGGGGCAGCGCCGCCGAGATCGTGTAAACAGCATCTCCGCGCCAGAGACCACCCTCTTGCGCCACATTCGTGCGCAGATGCCGGGCGAATCCATATCCGCGAATAAGCGCGTATTGCGCCGCGACGCAATTCGCATAATCCTCGACGTCGCCGGTATCGCGGGCGCCGCGCATTTGCACGAGGAAACTTACCAGATCCCCGTCCAGAAGCCGCGTCTCGACCCCCTCATATTGCGGCATGAACGGCATTTCCTGCCGCGAGCTTGCCTCGCAGCCTGAAAGCACGACCAGCGCCGCAAAGGGGAGGAGACGCATCCGGTTCATTCTGCCGCCAGCGGCGCGCTACAACGGGCTTTCTGGTTCGCCGACAGCTCTGCCATCAGCACGCTCGAGCGGGCGATCGGGTTGGTCAGCCAGTGATCCCTGATCGCGTAGCGGAACGAGGCCTCACCAAGGCTGCCAGTCTCGGTCGGCGTCCAGTCGTTTTGCGCCACCTCGTCGATCTTGCCAAGATGCGGCACTTCCGCCACCAGCTTCTGGCGCAGCTGCGCCAGACTGTCCCACGGCAGAGTCGCGCCGATTTCGGCAGACAGCGCCCGCAGGATCGCCCAGTTTTCCTTGGCCTCACCCGGCGCGAAACAGGCGCGCATCGCCAGCTGCGGGCGGCCTTCGGTGTTCACGAACAGGCCGTTTTCCTCGGTATAGGCCGCGCCCGGCAGGATGACATCGGCGCGGTGTGCGCCCCGGTCGCCATGGCTGCCCTGATAGATCACAAAGGCGCCCTCGTCCTGCGCGACCGCGTCGCTGCTTGCGCCCCCAGCGATTTCCACTTCGTCCGCGCCCAGCGACCAGATCACATCCGCGCCCTCGATGGCGGCAGGCAAGCCGCCCTCGGTGACAGCGCCAACGTCCAGCGCCCCGACGCGGCTGGCAGCGGTGTGCAGCACCATCAGCTTGCTGTGCGTATCGCTCGCCAGCTGCATCGCCGCAGCCAGAACCGCCGCGCCATCGGCTTCCTGCAACGCCCCCTGCCCGACGATGACCACCGACGGTGCGTCCAGCACCGCGCCGTGATCCGCGTCCAGCAGCGAGGACAGCGCCGCGCGGTCGGTGCCGACATGGGCGTAGTCATAGGTCAGATCGACCGCCTCGCCGACCAGCCCGATCCGGGCCCCGGCCAGCCACGCCTTGCGGATCCGGGCATTGAGCACCGGCGCTTCCTCGCGCGGGTTGGTGCCGATCAGCTGGATGAAGGCCGCATGGTCAAGATCTTCGATGCTGGCGGTGCCGACATATCCCGAACGGTTGCCGGCAGGCAGCTTTGCGCCATCGGTGCGGCATTCAATGCTGCCGCCCAGCCCGTCGAGGAGCATCTTCAGCGAATAGATCGCCTCGACCGGGGCCAGATCGCCGACAAGGCCAGCCACCTTGGACGCGCCTCTGAGCTTGTCGGCAACCAGCGCCAGCGCCTCGGGCCATGTCGCCGGGGTGAGCTTGCCATTCTTGCGGATATACGGCTTGTCGAGCCGCTGGCGGCGCAGACCGTCCCAGACGAAACGCGACTTGTCCGACAGCCACTCCTCGTTGATGCCATCATGGTTGCGCGGCAGGAAGCGCATGACTTCGCGCCCCTTTGTATCGACGCGGATGTTCGAGCCAAGCGCATCCATCACATCGATGGATTCGGTCTTGGTGAGCTCCCACGGGCGGGCGGTAAAGGCATAGGGTTTGGACACCAGCGCGCCCACCGGGCACAGATCGATGATGTTGCCCTGAATGTTGGAATCCAGCGTCTGGTTCAGGTAGCTGGTGATCTCGGCATCTTCGCCGCGCCCGGTCTGACCCATCTGGGAAATCCCGGCAACCTCGGTGGTGAAGCGCACGCAGCGGGTGCAGGAAATGCAGCGCGTCATGTGGGTTTCGACCAGCGGCCCAAGATCAAGATCGTCCGACGCCCGCTTCGCCTCGCGGAAGCGCGAGAAATCAACGCCGTAAGCGACGGCCTGATCCTGAAGATCGCACTCGCCGCCCTGATCGCAGATCGGGCAGTCGAGCGGGTGGTTGATGAGCAGAAACTCCATCACCCCTTCGCGGGCCTTCTTGACCATCGGCGAGTTCGTCTTGATCACCGGCGGCGCGCCTTCCGGGCCGGGGCGCAGATCGCGCACCTGCATGGCGCAGCTTGCCGCGGGCTTGGGCGGTCCGCCCACCACCTCGACAAGGCACATGCGGCAGTTGCCCGCGATCGACAGGCGCTCGTGATAGCAAAAGCGCGGCACTTCGATCCCGGCTTCTTCGCAGGCCTGGATCAGCGTCATGGCGGGGTCGACCTCGATTTCGGCCCCGTCGATGATGATCTTGCGCAGGTCAGTCATTGGCATCTTCCCAACAGAATTTCCCCGGGGCCCTTTGGCCCGACGCGGCGCAGGCTCGGACAGCCCGCCTCATTTCGCCCTGAGAAGCACGCCGATCTGCGTGCCCTTCTCGATTTCTTCAAGCCCGACGCGGCAGTAACCCTCTGCCTCGCCAAGCGTAACCCCTCTGGATGTCAGCCAGGCCTCGCCCTCGGCGCGATACCTGCGCTTCTCGTCCTTCGAGGTGACGTAATCGTCGATCTCATCATCGCTGAAGCCCTGCGCGCGCGCCGAGTCCTTCAGCGATGCCAGATAGGCAAAGGCGGTGATCATCCGCGCGTCGATGTCGTCGCAGACATTGCGGATCTCATCGGCGATGCCAACAGCCAGAAGGCCGCGATGAATTTCATCGACCTCGCCCAGCGTCGTGGGGCGCGCCTGCCCGGTGGCGGGCAGCGCGGCCAGACAGATCAGCGAAGCAGTGGCAAACAGTCGGGTCATGGTCTCTCTCCGGTTGCTGGCGAGGGCAACGCCCTCGGTGCCGTACACCCTGCGCCGACCGTCCCCGGCCTTCCAGTCACGCCCCCGCGAGCGCGCGGCGATATGCAGGCTTTTGCTCACTCGACGCACCGCCCCTGAAACACCACCCTGTTGTCGTCGATCGGCAACTGGCCCTGCGGCGTGTCCGGCCCGATCTGCCAGTCGATGTCCGACGTGCCGAGATAGGACATGCAATAGACCGTGCCCTGATAGCGCGCCGCGCTGCTTGCCCCGTCGATCGAGGCGCTGACCGGCCCGCCGGTGGACACGAATTGCGACCGGTCGGCCTTGCTCGCCTTGACCTTACCGTCGAAGGTGACGCCGCCATATTCGATGCCGGTCTTGCTGGAGCAGGCCGCAAGCCCCGAGAGCAGCAGCGCCGCCAGAGTGATCCGCAAGATGCGTGTCTGTCGCACGGCGCCCCTCACTCAGCAGCCACGGCGCTGACGCGGCCGGTCTTCTTGTATTTGATGCGGTCTTCGATCTCGTTGCGGAAATGCCGGATCAGACCCTGAATCGGCCAGGCCGCCGCATCGCCAAGCGCGCAGATCGTGTGGCCTTCAACCTGCTTGGTCACGTCGAGCAGCATGTCGATTTCCTCGACCTCAGCCTCCCCGGTCACCAGACGATCCATCACACGCATCATCCAGCCGGTGCCCTCGCGGCAAGGCGTGCACTGGCCGCAGCTTTCATGCTTGAAGAACTTGGACAGCCGCCACACGGCTTTGATCACATCGGTGTTCTGATCCATGACGATCATGCAGCCGGTGCCAAAGGACGACTTGTTCTCGCGCATCCAGTCGAAATCAAAGATCGCGTCTTCGAGCGAGGCCTTCGGCAGCACCGGGCAGGACGCCCCGCCGGGGATGATCGCCTTGAGATTGTCCCAGCCGCCGCGCACACCGCCGCCATGCTTTTCAATGATCTCGCGCACCGACATCGACATCTCTTCCTCGAACACCGAGGGCGTGTTGACGTGGCCGGTCAGCGCCATCAGCTTGGTGCCCGAGTTGTTCTTGCGCCCGAAGCCCGAGAACCACGATGCGCCGCGCCGCAGGATGGTCGGGCAGACGGCGATGGATTCGACGTTGTTCACCGTGGTCGGGCACCCGTAAAGCCCCGATCCCGCCGGGAATGGCGGCTTCATCCGGGGCATGCCCTTCTTGCCTTCAAGGCTTTCCAGCAACGAGGTTTCCTCGCCGCAGATATAGGCCCCGGCGCCGTGATGCAGATACAGATCGAAATCCCAGCCCGACCCGGCGGCGTTCTTGCCCAGAAGCCCAGCGTCATAGCATTCGTCGATCGCCGCCTGCAGCGCCTCTTTCTCGCGGATGTATTCGCCGCGGATATAGATATACGATGTATGCGCCTGCATCGCGAAGCTGGCGATCAGCGCGCCCTCGATCAGCGTGTGCGGATCGTGGCGCATGATCTCGCGGTCCTTGCAGGTCGCGGGCTCGGATTCATCGGCGTTGATCACCAGATAGGCCGGGCGACCGTCGGATTCCTTGGGCATGAACGACCATTTGAGCCCGGTCGGGAAACCTGCGCCGCCGCGTCCGCGCAGACCGCTGGCTTTCATCTCGTCGATGATCCAGTCGCGGCCCTTGCCGATGATCTGTGCCGTCCCATCCCAATGGCCACGCATTTTCGCGCCCGCGAGCGAGCGGTCATGCATGCCGTACAGGTTGGTGAAAATGCGGTCCTCGTCCTTCAGCATCGCATCACTCCTCGTTCGAGCGGTCCTTCTGGCGCGCACGCCAGAGCCCGTAGATCATCCAAATCGCCGTCCCGAACCCGGCGAGCGCCGCCAGATCAAAGAAAGCCCGTGTGCGCTGGGTCCAGCCCAGCAGATCGCCCGCCACAGTAGCGGCGATCCAGGCAAGGCCGGTTCCGGCGATCAGCAGCGCGATCACGCGCCCTTGCCGGTTATGTCGGTCCTTGCCGGTCATTCGTTCGCCTTGCGGCGCCTTCGCAGACGCCGCCCTTTTCCAAACCCTACGAGGCGTCGGTCCGGGCGCCGGACGCAAGCGTCCTCGCCTGCCCGACCCAGTCATCGCGCGACACCCTGCCCCGGAAGCCCTTCAGATTGTCATCCATCCAGGCAATTTCCGGTGCGTTCCATTCGGCGATCTGCTCAAAGCTCCAGACCCCCAGTTCGTTCAGCTGCGCTTCGAGCGCCGGGCCGATGCCCTTGATCTGGCGCAGATCGTCGGCGCCGCCCGCCGGCCTGTCGCGCGCTTCGGGGCGCTGCTCATCTGCCACCGCCTCATAACGCCAGCTGCCCTTGCGGCTGGCAAGGTCCTGCTCGCCCGCAAGCGGCTTGCTTGCCGTGATCAGCGGGGCCTCGGCGGGCTTTCCAGCCACCGGGGCCGGCGCTGCCGCCTCGGGGGCGATGACCGGGTCAGACGCGGGCTCTTGGGCAACCGGCGGCTGCGGCGTAACCTTGGGCGCCGGGATCGGCGAGGGCTTGAGCGCGGTCAGCTGCGGCACCGGCGCAGCCAGCCAGACCAGCAGCGCCCCCAGCAGCAGCGCCACGATCAGACCCAGCAGCAATGCCGCGAAAAATCCCTTGCTGGCGATCCCGAACAAAAACACCAGCGCACCGGCGATGCCGGCGGCAATATAGGTGTTCTTGCTGTTTGCTGCATTCATCGAAGCTTTGCCCATGTTCCTGTCTCCCCCCGGGTTGCAGCCGCCCCTCGGGCGGCAAGGTAGCCCTTTCTACCCTTTATCGCCCTCCGCCGGGTTTTCGACCTTGGTCGCGTTTTCCACCGGCGCTTCGCGCTTGTCGATGCCGGTCTCATCCGCTGGCGCCCCTTCGGACAGCTGCGGCGTGTGCAGATCCGGTTCGGCGTCGCCCTTTTCGTGGCTGCGATCGCGCCACGGCGTGCGCAGCGGCACCTCGGTGCCGTCGATGCGTTTCACCGTATCGCCGATGGCAAGCGCCAGCTCGACCGAAGCGTTCTGATCCATCCGGCCTTCGACATGATCGGTCAGCACCACCGGCCCACCCAGCGGTTCCGATGCAAAGCGCCCGTTCTGCGGCCCCGGTGCCGGCACCTCGCCCGCCGCCAGTTTATCAAGGATCTGCGTCAGCTTCTCGGCGGTCAGATCCTCATAGTAATCCTTGCCGATCTGCGCCATCGGCGCATTGGCACAGGAGCCGAGGCATTCCACCTCTTCCCAGCTGAACTTGCCATCGGCCGAGACCATATGCGCCTTGGGGGCGATCTTGTCCTTGCACACCGCCATCAGGTCTTCGGCGCCGCAGATCATGCAGGTGGTGGTGCCACAGATCTGCACATGGGCGATGCTGCCCACCGGTTGCAGCTGGAACATGAAGTAAAACGTCGCCACCTCGAGCACGCGGATATAGGCCAGCCCCAGCATCTCGGCGACGGTTTCAATCGCCGGGCGCGACAGCCAGCCTTCCTGTTCCTGCGCGCGCCACAGCAGCGGGATCACCGCCGAGGCCTGACGGCCCTCGGGGTACTTGCTGATCTGGCCCTCGGCCCATGCGAGGTTGGCATCGGTGAAGGCGAAGCTTTCGGGCTGGTCGGGATGAAGACGGCGAAGCATCGGCGGGATGGCCTCTCAACTGTGGATCATGTCCGCGCGGGGCGCGGCTGCCCTGACGGGCAAGAACGGGTTATCGGCGACGCGCATCCGGTCAGCCAGCGGCGACGGGCGCGAGGGCGGGTTCGGGGGCGGGCGCGACCGGGGCGCAGCGTCCGGTGACAAGGCGCAAACCACCGCCGTCAAGCGGCACCGCATCACCCGCCTTGACCTTGTATTGCGCGATCAGTCGCACCTCATCTCGGCTCAGCCCGGTCTGAAGCTCGACCGGAAGATAATCGGCCTCGGTCACCAGATTGCAGCCGATCGAGGCGACCGCATCGTCAAAGGCCAGAAGATCGGCCTTGTCCGTGCCCTCGGGCGGCAGTGCCAGCACGCATCCCGCAACAGCGGCGATGGGCAACAAGGCCAGAGTTTTCTTCAACATCACGGGTCCACGGTCCTTTGGTCTTGTCTTGCGCCTTGGCGGTTCCCCACGCGGCGGATGAGCGGGGCGGCGCGCCGCCCCTGCCAGATCAGCGGTCGACCTCGCCGAACACGATATCGAGCGAGCCGAGCACAGCCGCCACGTCGGCGAGCTGGTGCCCCTTGCACAGGTAATCCATCGATTGCAGATGCAGGAACCCCGGCGCGCGCAGCTTGGCGCGATACGGCTTGTTGCTGCCATCCGCCACGAGGTAGACGCCGAATTCGCCCTTCGGTGCCTCGACACAGGCGTAGATCTCGCCCGTCGGAACGTGAAAGCCTTCGGTGTAAAGCTTGAAGTGGTGGATGAGCGCCTCCATCGAGGTCTTCATCTCGCTCCGCTTCGGCGGCGTCACCTTGCCACGGGCCAGCACATCGCCCTGATTTTCCGGCAGGCGCAGCTTGTCGATGGCCTGCTTCATGATCTTCACGCTCTCGCGCATCTCGGCCATGCGGCAAAGATAGCGGTCATAGCAATCGCCGTTCTTGCCAACGGGGATCTGGAAGTCGAACTCGTCGTAGCACTCATAGGGTTGGGCGCGGCGCAGGTCCCACGCAAGGCCAGAGCCACGCACCATGACACCGGAATAGCCGTAATCCTGAATGTCCTGTTCGGTCACGATGCCGATGTCGGCATTGCGCTGTTTGAAGATGCGGTTCTCGGTCAGCAGCCCGTCGATGTCATCGAGCATCTTCGGAAACGTGCCGCACCATGCCTCGATATCGTCGATCAGCGCGGGCGGCAGATCCTGATGCACCCCGCCGGGCCGGAAATAGGCCGCGTGCAGACGCGCACCGCTGGCCCGCTCGTAGAAGATCATCAGCTTCTCGCGTTCCTCGAAGCCCCAGAGCGGCGGCGTCAGCGCGCCGACATCCATGGCCTGCGTGGTCACGTTCAGCAGGTGGTTCAGGATGCGCCCGATCTCGCAATACAGCACGCGGATCAGCTGGGCGCGGCGCGGAACCTCGGTGCCGGTGAGCCGTTCGATGGCCAGGCACCATGCGTGTTCCTGATTCATCGTGCCAACGTAATCGAGCCGGTCGAAATACGGCAGGTTCTGCAGGTAGGTGCGGCTTTCCATCAGCTTTTCGGTGCCGCGATGCAGCAGGCCGATATGCGGATCGCAGCGCTCGACGATTTCGCCGTCAAGCTCCAACACCAGCCGCAGCACGCCATGCGCCGCCGGGTGTTGCGGCCCGAAGTTGATGTTGAAGTTGCGGATCTGCTGCTCGCCGGACAGCGCGTCCACGCTGCCGTCGTCGAATTTGGAGCCGTCCATCATTTCAGACCTCTCACACGGGGGCGGGACAGATCTTCGCTCGAAGATCGATCAGCGCGGGCGGTACACAGATTTCTCGCATGAGAAACCCGGGGCTCGGACAAAGCGGGCATCACTTCGCCTCGGCCTTCTCGTCACCGGGAAGGATGTAGTTTGCGCCTTCCCACGGCGACATGAAATCGAACTGGCGGTATTCCTGCACCAGCTTCACCGGCTCGTAGACGACGCGCTTGAGCTCTTCGTCATAGCGCACCTCGACATAGCCGGTGGTCGGAAAATCCTTGCGCAGCGGGTGGCCGCGAAAGCCGTAATCGGTGAGGATGCGGCGCAGGTCCGGGTGGCCCGAGAAGATGATCCCGAACATGTCGAACACCTCGCGTTCGAACCAGTCCGCCGACGGGTGCACCTTGGTGATCGAGGGCACGGTCTCGCCGTCGCGTGCCGAAACCCGCAGGCGCACGCGATGGTTCTGGTACATCGACAGGAAGTGATAGACCACATCGAAGCGCTTGGCCCGCTCGGGGTAATCAACCGCGGTGATATCGACCAGCGACGAAAACCGGCAGGACGCATCGCCCTTGAGAAACTCGACAAAGCCCGCGATGTTCGCTGGCGCCACGTCGATGGTCAGCTCGCCAAACGCCACTTCCCAGCCGATCACGCAATCGGGGCGTTTCATCTCGATATGGCCGCCAAGGTCCTTGAGTGCCTGTGTCATGCCTCTGCTCTCCTCAGCGCACGATGGTGCCGGTGCGGCGGATCTTTTTCTGAAGCGCCATCAGCCCGTACATCAGCGCCTCGGCGGTCGGCGGGCAGCCGGGCACATAAACGTCGACCGGAACGATGCGATCGCAGCCGCGCACCACCGAATAGCTGTAATGGTAATAGCCGCCGCCATTGGCGCAGGACCCCATCGAGATCACATAGCGCGGCTCGGGCATCTGATCGTAGACCTTGCGCAGCGCCGGGGCCATCTTGTTGGTCAGGGTACCAGCGACGATCATCAGGTCAGACTGGCGCGGGCTGGCGCGCGGGGCGGTGCCGAAACGTTCCAGATCGTAGCGCGGCATCGAGCTGTGCATCATCTCGACGGCGCAGCAGGCAAGGCCGAAGGTCATCCAGTGCAGCGAGCCGGTGCGCGCCCAGTTGATCACATCATCGACCGAGGTCAGCAGGAAGCCCTTGTCGGACAATTCGCGATTGAGCGCCTGCGTGGCGACCTCGCGGTCACCGCCGGCGGTGTTCGCCCCTGTCATCACTCCCATTCCAGCGCCCCTTTCTTCCATTCATAGGCAAAGCCCGCGGTGAGCACCGCCAGAAACACCATCATCGACCAGAAGCCGGCGTCGCTGACATCCTTGAACGCGGTGGCCCACGGAAAAAGAAAGGCGATCTCGAGATCGAAGATGATGAACAGGATCGACACCAGATAGAACCGGACGTCGAATTTCATCCGCGCATCGTCGAATGCATTGAAGCCGCATTCGTAGGCCGACACTTTCTCGGGATCCGGATGGCGCACCGCAAGCACCACGGCGGCGAGGATGAGAATGGCGCCTAGCGCGATTGCGACGGCGAGGAACACGAGGATCGGGAGGTACTCCCGCAGCAACTCTTCCACTGGCTGGCTCCTTGCACAGGGGCACCGATTGTCCGGCGCTGGGACCATGGCGATCTTGCCTTGCTGACCCCTGATCTATCGCTGGTCTAGCGCGGGGTCAACAAGCTCAGAGAATATTCAGAAAAGGTGAACACCATATTTTTCAGAAGGATACCGGGGATCTCTGGCCAATAGCGACACATATTGGGATTTTTGTTCTTTGCTGGCGGATAGATATCCGGCGTGCAGACGCGCGCGGCGCAGACTCGGCGGTGCAGACTCAGCGGCTCAGGACCACGAGGGCCAGCGCCGTCATCACCGCCCCGAGAGGCGCCCAGAGCTGCCGCTCGATCGGCTTGCGCGATGCCGCGTGCAGCAGCGTCAGGGCCAATTGCAACGCCAGCGCCGCCCAGCCGCTGTGGCGCGGCCAGCCCAGCCCCGGAAACCCGGCGGCCGACAGGATGGCCAGCGCCAGAAGCCCGTAGACCGGCACGTGGATCAGCGACAGTGCCCGCCCGGTGCGCGCTGCCGGGGCCGCCGCCGCCCAAGGGGCCCCGACCGCGAGCGCCAGATGGAAGATAATGATCGCTCCGCAGAGCGTTGCATATAAATGAGCGATCTGAACGGTCACCGCCTCTGTCCCCGTTTGCGCGCCCTAGCCTGCCACGCGGCACGTCCGCCCAACCGGCGACCTCAGGCCCATGGCGCCGGGCGCTTGTCGAAAAACGCCGAGATGCCGCTGCGGGCTTCATCGGTTTCCCAGCGGGCGGCAAGCGCGTCGATGGCCATGTCGACCTGTTCCGGCGTCACCTGTCCGGCCAGCGCGTTCAGCAGCGCCTTGGCCTCGCGCACCGCCTGCGGCGCACAGGAGAGATACGGCGCGATCTCGGCCTCAAGCGCCGCATCCAGCGCCTCGGGGCCGACGCAGCGGGTAAGCAGCCCCAGCCGCACCGCCTCGGGCGCGCTAAAGATCCGCCCGTTCATGAACACCTCGCGCGCCGCCCGCGCGCCCATCTTCGCCACCACGAAGGGCCCGATATTGGCCGGGATCAGCCCCAGCCTGACCTCGGTAAAGCCCAGCTTTGCCGTCTCGACCCCGACCGCGACATCGCAAACCGAGATAAGCCCGACGCCACCGCCAAGGGCATTGCCCTGCACCCGCCCGATCAGCGGCTGTGGCAACCCTGCCAGCGCCTGCAGCGCCGCCGCAATCCGCCGCGATTCCGTGCGGCGGGTCGCGCCATCCATGTCGAACTGCGCCTGCATCCATGCCAGATCGCCCCCGGCGCAAAAGCTCTTGCCCTCGGCGGCAAGCACCACGACGCGCACCGTTTCGTCACCGGCCAGCGCGGCGCAGGCGGCTTCGATCTCGCCCATCATCGCGGCCGACAGGGCGTTGTGCTTTTCGGCGCGGCTCAGCCACAGCGTCGCCACCCCGCGCGCGTCGCGCTCTATGCGAACCTCAGTCATGTTGCCCCCCGCATGGCGCGGGCCAATGCCGCCGCCTCGTTCAGCACCGATGCGTCAAGCCCGGTGTCATATCCCAGCGCCACCAGCCGCGCGGCCAGCACTTCGGTTGCGACGTTGCCCGCCGCGCCCGGCGCATAGGGGCAGCCGCCAAGCCCGCCGACCGCCGCGTCGAACACCCGCAGCCCACGCGACAGGGCGACCTGCACATTGGCCAGCGCCTGCCCGCCGGTGTCGTGGAAATGCCCCGCCAGCGCCGAGGCATCGACCTCGCCGAGCACCGCCGCCAGCATCGCGTCCACCGCCTCGGGGGTGCCGCGCCCGATGGTATCGCCGAGCGAGACCTCGTAGCAGCCCATCGCCCGCAGCGCACCCGCAACCCGCGCCGCCGCCAGAGGGGCCACCGCGCCGTCGTAGGGGCATTCCACCACGCAGGAGACATAGCCGCGCACCGGCACGCCCCGGTCCTGCGCCGCCTGCGCCACCGGGCGGAACCGCGCGAGGCTTTCCTCGATCGAGGCGTTGATATTGGCGCGGCTGAACCCCTCGGAGGCCGAGCCAAAGATCGCCACCTCGTCCGCCCCCGCCGCCATCGCCGCATCGAACCCCTTCATGTTGGGAGTCAGCGCCGCATAAGACACCCCCGGCGCCCGCGTGATCCCGGCCAGCACCTCGGCCGAGCTTGCCATCTGCGGCACCCATTTCGGGCTGACGAAACTGGCACATTCGATGCGTTTAAACCCGGCGCGCGACAGGATATCCACCAGCGCGATCTTTTCCGCCGCCGGAATCTGGCGCGCCTCGTTCTGCAAGCCATCGCGCGGCCCGACCTCGAAGATTTCGACGTAATCGCTCATCGTGCCCCCCCTGCTGCTGCTCATGCCAGCTCCCACGCCGGATAGAACGGCTTTGCATATAGCGGCTGCTGACCGCCCGGAAGCGCCGCCTTGAAAGCGGGGCGCGCGGTGATCCGGGCATACCAATCCGCAACGCGCGGGACGCCGTCGAGCGCCGCGAAATGCCCCGCCATATAGACCGCCTGCCCGACCGCCACATCCACCGCCGTGAAATCGCCCAGCAGATGGGCGCGCCCGGCAAGCCGCGCCTCGATCGCCGCGTAGCATTTGCCAAGCCGCTTTGCCTCAAGCTGCATGATGATGGGCGAGCGCATGGCATCCTCGCGCAGCATGATGTGCTGCTGGGTCAAGGTCGCGCAATGCTGGCTGATGGTTTCCGCGAAATGCAGCCACGACAGCCAGTCGGCCCGCTGCGCATCGCCGGGCGCGCGCCACAGCGGCCCCGGATGAAGCTCGCACAGGAATTCCATCATCGCGAGGCTTTCGAACAGCACCGCGCCGTCGATTTCCAGCGCCGGCACCCGCCCCGCCGGGGACAGCGCCAGATAGTCCGGCGCGCGCAGCGAGCGGTCGAACGGATGGGGGATCACCTCGTGGTCAAGCCCGAGTTCGTGCAGCAGCCATAGCACCCGCATCGAGCGGGACTGCGGCACGTGGTGAAGACGGATCACGCCTCTTCCTCCAGCCGGATCAGCGCCGCGCCCGCCTCGACCTGCGCGCCGGGTGCGACCAGCAGCTCGGCGATGATGCCATCGCGCGCGGCGGTCAGCGTGTGTTCCATCTTCATCGCCTCGAGCACCGCAAGCCGGTCGCCCGCCTGCACCGCCTGCCCCACGCTGGCCAGAACCGCGACCACCCGCCCCGGCATCGGCGCTTCGATCAGGTTGCCCGACGCGCCCGCCGCCGCCGCCCGTGCCAGCGGATCGATGATGCGGAACACCGCGCCGCCGCCGTGGAACAGCGTCACCGTCTGGCCATCGCGCAGCAGCTCTGGCGCGGGGCCACCGCCGATGCGCCAGCCCGCGCCGATACGCTCGGCCAACACAAGGTCTTCGCCCAGCGTCACCTCGATACGATGGGCCGAGATCACCCGCAGAACCGCCGCGATCTCTTCGCCGTCATGTTCCAGAACCACCGTTCGCGCCAACGGCTGCCACAGTGTCAGCCCGGCCAGCGCCGGGGCGTCTTCCCACAGACCCGCCGCGCAGATCGCCGCCTGCGCCACCAGCGCTGCAGGGGTTGGCGCCTGCGCGGTCAGCTCGGCCAGATCGCGCCCGATCAGCCCGGTATCGACCTCGCCGCGCGCAAAGCCTTCGTGCCGGGCCAGCGCGCCCAGAAAGGCGAGGTTGGTCACCGTTCCGGCCACCTGCGTTTGCGCCAGCCCCTGCGCCAGCTTGCGCAGCGCGATGTTGCGGGTTGGGCCGTGCACGATGACCTTGGCGATCATCGGATCGTAATGCGGCGAGATCACATCCCCGGCGCGCACCCCGCTATCGGCCCGCAGCTGCGGCGGGAAGCGCAGCGCCGACAACCGCCCTGTTGCCGGCAAGAACCCCGCCGGCACGTCCTCGGCATAAAGCCGCGCCTCAAAGGCGTGGCCGGTGATGGTCAGGTCCTCCTGGGCGCAGGGCAAGGGCTCCCCCGCCGCCACCCGCAGCTGCCATTCCACCAGATCGACGCCGGTGATCGCCTCGGTCACCGGATGTTCGACCTGAAGGCGGGTGTTCATCTCCATGAACCAGAAGCCATCGGGGCGCAGCCCCTGCGAACCATCGACGATGAATTCCACCGTGCCCGCGCCCTTGTAGCTGATCGCCTCGGCGGCGCGCACCGCCGCCGCGCCCATCGCGTCGCGCATCTCGGGCCTCATGCCCGGCGCGGGCGCTTCCTCGATCACCTTCTGATGACGCCGTTGCAGCGAACAGTCGCGTTCGAACAGATGCACGGCGCGGGTGCCATCGCCAAACACCTGCACTTCGATATGGCGCGGCGCGGTGACGAATTTCTCGATCAGAACCGCCGGGTTGCCAAAGGCACCGCGCGCCTCGCCCTGCGCCGAGGCCAGCGCATCGGCAAAGCCCGCCGCGCTGTCGACCAGCCGCATCCCCTTGCCACCGCCGCCCGCAACCGCCTTGATCAGCACCGGATAGCCGATCTGATCCGCCTGCTGCGCTAGGAAATCCGCGCCTTGTTCCGCGCCGTGATAGCCCGGCACCACCGGCACGCCTGCCTCGTGCATCAGCCGCTTGGCCGCGTCCTTGAGCCCCATCGCCCGGATCGCCGCCGCGCCCGGCCCGACAAACACCAGCCCCGCCGCTTCGACGGCATCGACGAAATCGGGGTTTTCGGACAGGAAACCATAGCCCGGATGGATCGCCCCCGCCCGTGTATCCAGCGCCGCCTTGATGATGACATCGCCGCGCAGATAGCTTTCGCCCGGAGACGCCCCGCCGATGCACACCGCCGCGTCGGCCATGGCAACATGCTTGGCCCCGGCATCCACATCCGAATGCACCGCAACGCAGCGCAGCCCCATGGCGCGCGCGGTTTCCATCACCCGGCAGGCGATCTCGCCCCGGTTGGCGATCAACACCGTGTCAAACATCTCAGACCCTCCCACCTGTTTTCCCCGCCACAACAGCGCGCTTACATCCGGAACACGCCAAAGCGCGTCTCTTCGATGGGCGCGTTCAGCGCGGCGCGCAGCGACAGCGCCAGCACCTCGCGCGATATGCGCGGATCGATGATGCCGTCGTCCCAAAGCCGCGCCGTGGCATATAATGGGTGCGACTGGCGCTCGAACATCTCGACCGTCGGGGCCTTGAACGTGGCTTCTTCCTCGGGGGACCAGCTGCCGCCCGCGCGCTCGATCGCATCGCGCTTGACCGTGGCCAGAACCCCGGCGGCCTGCGCGCCGCCCATCACCGAAATGCGGCTGTTCGGCCATGTCCACAGGAACCGTGGCTGATAGGCCCGGCCCGCCATGCCGTAATTGCCCGCCCCGAAAGAGCCGCCGACCAGCATGGTGATCTTGGGCACGTTGGTGGTGGCCACCGCCGTCACCATCTTGGCCCCGTGGCGCGCGATGCCCTCGTTTTCGTATTTGCGCCCAACCATGAAGCCGGTGATGTTCTGCAGGAACACCAGCGGGATATTGCGCTGCGAGCATAGTTCAATGAAATGCGCGCCCTTTTGCGCCGCTTCGGAAAACAGCACGCCATTGTTGGCGACGATGCCGACCGGCATGCCCATGACCTGCGCAAAGCCCGTGACCAGTGTGTCGCCGTAGCGCGGCTTGAACTCGTCGAAGTACGAGCCATCCACCAGCCGGGCGATGACCTCGCGGATGTCATAGGGCGTGCGCAGATCGCCGGGCACCACGCCAAGGATCTCTTCGGGGTCATAGGCCGGCGCTTCGCCGGTCAGGCCCAAGGCGCCCGGCAGGTTCAGCGAGCCGACGGCGCGCCGCGCCAGCGCCAGCGCATGGGCATCGTCTTCGGCAAGGTAATCCGCGACCCCGGACAACCGGGTGTGCACATCGCCGCCGCCCAGATCCTCGGCGGTGACCACCTCGCCAGTGGCGGCCTTGACCAGCGGCGGGCCGGCCAGAAAGATCGTGCCCTGCTCGCGCACGATGATGGTGACATCCGACATCGCGGGCACATAGGCGCCCCCGGCGGTGCAAGAGCCCATGACCACGGCGATCTGCGCAATGCCCTTGGCCGACATCCGCGCCTGATTGTAGAAGATGCGGCCGAAATGGTCGCGGTCGGGGAACACCTCGTCCTGATTGGGCAGGTTGGCGCCGCCGCTGTCGACCAGATAAATGCAGGGCAGCCGGTTTTCCTCGGCGATCTCCTGCGCGCGCAGGTGTTTCTTGACCGACATCGGGTAATAGGTGCCGCCCTTCACCGTGGCGTCGTTGCACAGCACCATGACCTGCCGCCCCGCGACTAGCCCGATGCCCGCAACCACGCCCGCCGCCGGGGCCGCGCCATCATACATGCTATGCGCCGCCATCGCGCCGATTTCCAGAAACGGCGCGCCGGGATCAAGCAGGTTGGCAACCCGTTCACGCGGCAGCATCTTGCCGCGCGCCACATGCCGATCGCGCGCCTTGGCGCCGCCGCCTTCCGCCGCCAGCGCTGCGGCATCGCGGATCGCGGCCAGCGCCTCGAGATGGGCGGCGCGGTTCTGCACAAAGGCTTCTGACGTGGGAAGCGCCTGGGATTGCAGTTTCATGAGGTCTCCTCCAGACGGGTGAACATCTGCTCTGTTGGCGCATTGTCGGCGCGCGGGCTCACGGCGCGCCCTCTGCCGCGGCGCGCGCCCTGAGATCCTTGCGGATCACCTTGCCGGTCACGGTCATCGGCAGCCCCTCGACAAAGGCGATTTCCCTTGGGTATGAATAGCTTGATAGCCGTTCCTTGACGTAGTGCTGCAAGTCTGCGGCGCTGGCCTGCGCGCCGGGTTTGAGCACCACATAGGCTTTGACGATCTCGGTGCGCAGCGCGTCGGGCTTGCCCACCACGCCAACCGTCGCAACGGCGGGATGAGACAGCAGGCAATCCTCGATCTCGGCGGGGCCGATGCGGTAGCCCGCGGAGGTGATCACATCATCCTCGCGCCCGACAAAGCGCAGATAGCCGTCTTCCCATCGCCCACGATCCCCGGTCACCAGCCAGTCACCGCGAAACTTGCGCGCGGTTTCCTGCGGATTGTTCCAGTATTCCAACATCATGGCGCCTGCACCTCTGGCAATCGCTATGTCGCCTTCGCCCGGGGTTTCTGCGCCCTCAGCATCGATCACGCCGATGCGAAACCCCGGCGCGGGCTTGCCGATGCAGCCTGGACGCGGCGTGAAAAGCGCCCCGCAAGAGCTTGCAACCATGTTGCATTCGGTCTGACCGTAGAATTCGTTGATCGCCACACCAAAGGCATTGCGCCCCCAGTCCAGCATCTCGGCCCCCAGCGGTTCGCCGCCGCTCGCGACAGAGCGCAGGCCGGGAATGCCGGTGTTCGCGGCTTTCAGCATCCGCAGCGCGGTCGGTGGCAAGAACACGTTGCGGACAAGGCCGTCGCGGCAAATCCTGAGACAGCCGTCGATCTCGAACCGCGCCATGCGCGCCGCCACCACCGGAATGCCCAGATAAAGGCCCGGCATCAGCACATCGAACAGCCCGCCGATCCACGCCCAATCCGCCGGGGTCCACAGGATGTCATCATCCTGACCAAGCAGATCATGGCTCATCTCGACGCCGGGCAGATGGCCCGCCAGAGCCCCATGCCCGTGCAGCGCGCCCTTTGGCGCACCGGTGGTGCCAGAGGTGTAGATGATGATCGCCGGATCGCCGGGCGAAGTTTCGGCAGCGGGCCATGCGCCCGGCTCCGGCAGCGCCCCGGCCGTCAACACCGGCAGCGCAAATGGCGCCAGCATCGCCGCGCCCTCATCGTCGCTGACCGCAACGCGCGCGCCGCTGTCGGCCAGCCGTGATGCAAGAGCATCGCGGCGGAATAGCTTGAACAGCGGCACCGATATCGCGCCCATGCGCCATGCCGCGATATGGGCCGCGGCGCAGAGCGGGCTTTGCGAGAGCAACACAGCCACCCGGTCGCCGCGCGCAACGCCCTGCGCCCGCAGCCACGCCTCGACCTGCCGCGACAGCCGTTGCAAGGCACCATAGCTGACCGGGATCGGCTCTGGCCCGCGCAGATCAATGATCGCCGTACGCGAGGGCACCACCGCTGCCCAGCTGTCGCAGACCTCGTCGGCAAGATTCACCTGCGTGCGCACCGGCCACGCGAACCTGTCGCGCAGGGTTTCGTAATCGGCATTGTGGCACAGCATGGCCCGCGCCCGGCATTCACGCATCGGCCTCGTCATGATGGAACCAACGCAATTTCAGACAGATACATGGCTCAGCTCACAGCCGACATCAGCTCGCGCCCGACCAACATCCGGCGGATTTCCGATGTGCCCGCGCCGATCTCCATCAGCTTGGCATCGCGGAACAGCCGCGCCACCGGCGCATCCGCCAGAAACCCCGCGCCGCCCATCGCCTGCACCGCCTGATGCGCCTGCACCATCGCCTGTTCGCTGGCATACAGACAGCAGGCCGCTGCGTCCTGCCGCGTCACGTCGCCCCGGTCGCACGCCTTGGCGACCTCGTAGACATAGGCCCGGGCGGAATTCATCGCGGTGTACATGTCAGCGATCTTGCCCTGCATCAGCTGGAACGAGCCGATGGGCTTGCCGAATTGCTGACGCTCGGCAAGATAGGGCATCACCTCGTCCAGACAGGCCGCCATGATCCCGGTGCCGATCCCCGCCAGCACCACCCGTTCGTAATCAAGCCCCGACATCAGCACGCGCACGCCGCGGCCTTCCTCGCCAAGGATATTGTCGAACGGCACTTCTACATTGTCAAAAATCAGCTCGGCGGTGTTCGACCCGCGCATCCCCAGCTTGTCGAAATGCGGGCTTGTCGAAAAGCCGGTCATCGACTTCTCGATCAGAAAAGCGGTGATGCCCTTGGATCCGGCTTCGGGGTCGGTCTTGGCATAGACCACCAGCGTGTCGGCGTCCGGGCCATTGGTGATCCAGTATTTGTTGCCGTTCAGCACGAAGCGGTCGTTCTTCTTTTCCGCCCGCAGCTTCATGCTCACCACGTCAGAGCCAGCCGAAGCCTCGGACATCGCCAGCGCCCCGATATGTTCGCCGGAAATCAGCCCCGGCAGGTATTTCTGCCGCTGCGCATCGCTGCCGTTCAGCTTGATCTGGTTGACGCACAGGTTGCTATGCGCCCCATAGCTCAGCGAGACCGAGGCCGAAGCCCGCGCGATTTCCTCGACCGCGATGACATGGGCCAGATAGCCCATCCCCGCCCCGCCGTATTCCTCGGGCACCGTGATGCCGAGCAGCCCAAGCTCTCCCATCTCGGGCCAAAGCTCATTTGGAAAGGCGTTGCTTGCGTCAACCTGCGCCGCAAGCGGCTTTACCCGCTCCTGCGCCCAGCGGTGGACCATGTCGCGCAGCGCGTTCACGTCCTCTCCAAGATCAAAGCTCATGCCTGCGCCGAACATATCCCGCCCTCCTCCTGACGATTTATTTGAACGCTTGTTCATATCTTGGCGCGCGATGGGTGATCCGTCAAGCGAAAGGAACATCGGGCGGGCCCGGCGCGTTGGGTGCACAACAAGGAAAGGACACCCCCATGACCAAGGATCTGAAAGACGAATTCTGGAGCCAGCTCAAAGATGTGCGCGCCGGCCTTCTGGCCGCTGACGGCGAGCGCCCGGTGCCGATGTCGCCGCAGGGCGATGCCGAGGCCAAGGCGATCTGGTTCATCACCGCGCGCGGCAGCGCCGCTGACCGGGGCGCCAAATCCGGCGGCGAGGCGACGTTTTACATCGCCGATTCGAAGGCGCATCTTTATGCCAACGTCTTTGGCGCGCTGGAGGCGGTGAACGACAGCGAAAAACTTGACGAGCTGTGGAATGCCTTTGCCGCCGCGTGGTTCGAGAATGGCCGCGAAGATGCCGCCGTGCAGCTGGTCAAATTCACCCCGCGCGAGGCCGAAGTCTGGTCTGGTGATGGTGGCATCAGCTTTCTCTACGAGATTGCCAAGGCGAATTTGACGGGTGACACGCCGGACGCGGGCGAGCATGGTCGGGTGGTGTTCTGATCTGACCTCAGGGAATCATCCGATGAAGACTATCCGCCTTGCCGCCCTGCTCTGTGCTTTTCCGTTGATGGCGCAGGCCGAGCAGGTCGGCGAGGTCGGCGTCGACTGGACGGGCAACGACATCATCATCGATGCCGTTGCCGACCCCAAGGTCGAGGGCGTGACCTGCCATGTCGCCTATTTCGATCGCGGGCTGATCGACCGGCTGTCCAAAGGCAACTGGTTCGAAGACCCGTCGAATGCGTCGATCGCCTGCCGACAGACCGGGCCGATCACCATCGGCGACATCGACCGCAGCGAAGAGGGCGAAGACGTGTTCCGCACCTCGCGCTCCATAGTGTTCAAAAGCCTTCGGGTAAAACGGATCTTTGACGAAGAAAACCAGACGCTGATCTATCTTGTGCACGCGCAGCAGGTGGCAGACGGCTCTGCCAAGCTGGCGATCTCGACGGTGCCGCTTTACGGCTCCAGCGCGGACTGAACGATCAGGCGGTCACATCGTGGCCGTAAATCCAGTCGAACTGGCGCAGAATGCGATCCGGCGCGATACGCCCCGCCGCCGCAAGGCCCAGATGCGCCGCGCGGCGGACCAGCGGGTTGCTCAGATGATATTTCCACGCATTGCCGGTGGCTGCGGCGACGATCCGCGCGCAGCGATCCCGGCGAAGCTGCTGGTAGCGCGCCAAGGCCTGCGGCTGATCGGCGCTTTCATCAAGGCAGCGTGCAAGCGTCCAGCCATCCTCCAGCGCCATGTTTGCGCCTTGGGCGAGAAACGGCAGCGTCGGGTGGGCCGCGTCGCCCAGCAGCGCGCATCCTTCGCCATACCAGCGCCGCGCCACCGGGTGACGAAACAGCCCCCAAAGCCCGACCTTGTCGACCCGGCTGAGCATCTGCGGAACGCTGCCGCCAAACCCCGAGAAGGCGGCGCGCAGATTGGCCGGGTCATCCTCATGGGCCCAACCTTCGGGGGTCCAGCCCTTGCGTTCCTCGGCAGCAACGATGTTGACCAGCGTGCCATTGCGCAGCGGATAACTGACCAGATGCCGCCCCGGCCCCATATGCACCGTGACCTCGGGCGGATGGCCGAAATCATTGGGGATGAGGGCGCGCCACGCCACCTGCCCGGTGAATGACGCTGGCGCCGCGCCGTTGAGCGCGCCGCGCAGCACCGAATGCAACCCATCCGCGCCGATGATCAGATCCGCCGAGCGCTTGTCCCCATTTACCAACGTCGCCTCTGGCGGCGTTCCGGGCGTAATCTGCGTGATTGCCTGCCCCAGCTGGATCTGAACGCCAGCTGCGCGCGCCGCGTCGGCCAGCAGTTCGACCAGATCGGCGCGGTGGGCAAAGAGATAGCCCTGCCCCTCGGGCAGCTTGCCAAGATCCAGCCGAAGCACCTCGCGCCCGGCGCGATGATCGCGCAGCACCACGGCCCGCGCCTTGCTGGCCCGCGCGCTCAGCGCTGCGCTTTGCCCAAGCGCCTCGATCACCCGCAGCCCGTTGGGGCTGATCTGAAGACCGGCCCCAACTTCGCGGATCGCCTCTGCCAGTTCCAGCACCGTCACCTCGGCGCCGCGCTGGCGCAGTGCCAGCGCCGCCGCCAATCCTCCGATGCCTGCGCCCGCGACGATGATCTGCCTGCCTGCCAGTGCCATGCCCTGCTTCCCCAAGGTTCGTCTGCCCGAAACGCAGGACGCCGGGGCGTGCAACCCCGGCGTCCTACTTGCTGCCACGCTGCCGCCCGAAGGCGTCAGTCGTCGCGGTGCACTTTCTCACGCCGCTCATGACGCTCCTGCGCCTCGAGGCTCATGGTCGCGATAGGCCGCGCATCAAGCCGCTTGAGCGAAATCGGCTCGCCGGTGACTTCGCAATAGCCATATTCGCGCTCGTCGATGCGCCGCAGGGCGCTGTCGATCTTGGCGACAAGCTTGCGCTGCCGGTCCCGGGTGCGCAATTCGAGCGCCCGGTCGGTTTCCTCGCTGGCACGGTCGGTGACATCAGGAATGTTGCGGGTGGAATCCTGCAAGGCCTCGATGGTATCGCGGCTTTCGGCAAGAATATCATTTTTCCACGCAAGCAATTTGCGCCGGAAATATTCGAGCTGGCGCTCATTCATGAACGGCTCGCTGTCTGCCGGACTATAATCGTCTGGAAGAAAGGTCTCGGGCTTCATTTCTGCTCCCTCTTGAAAGCCGGCCCCTTCATGGTTGACCCCTGAACGACTCCGGCACCCCTTACGTGGCTGGAATTATCCCATGGGACTCGGCTTGTCACTATACAATCCACTTGGGCGCAAGCATATCCATCGGGTGTGCGCCTCGTGCCCGGAAATTGGGCGTGAAAAATTTAACAGTTTTGAAACAAATGATTTATTTCTGTAAGAGGCCGCCTGCCCCGACAGAACGAGACGCCAACAGCCCTGCCCCGGCCCCACAATTGCGCAGGGCCGGGGTGTGGTGGGCGCCCGCGCGCTAGAGCACTGCGTCCAGAGCCCGGCCAAGCCGCGCCACCGTGCCATCCACATCCGCCAGCTTGTCGAGCCCGAACAGCCCCAGCCGGAAGGTCGAGAACCCCTCGGGCTCGCCCACCTGCAACGGCACCCCGGCGGCAATCTGCGTGCCCTGCTCGGCAAAGGCCTTGCCCGACTTGATCTCAGGCCGGTCGGTATAGCTGACCACGACGCCCGGCGCGCCATAGCCTTCGGCCGCAACCGAGGCGACACCGCGCCCCGCCAGCAGCGCACGCACCTTGTCGCCAAGCTCCCATTGCGCCGCCTTGGCTTGGTCAAAGCCCATCTGCTGCGTTTCCAACATCGCATCGCGGAACATCCGCAAGCCGTCGGTGGGCATGGTGGCGTGATAGGCGTGGCCGCCCGCCTCATAGGCCGCCATGATGTCGCGCCATTTCTTCAGATCCATGGCAAAGCTGTTCGAGGCGGTGGCGTCCATACGCTCCAAAGCCCGCTGCGACAGCATCACCAGCCCGGCGCAGGGCGTGGCCGACCAGCCCTTCTGCGGGGCAGAGATCAGCACATCGACGCCAGTGGCGCGCATGTCGACCCAGACACAGCCCGAGGCGATGCAATCCAGCACCATCAGCGCGCCGACCTCATGCGCCGCCTGCGCCATCTGCGTGATGTAATCCTCAGGCAGGATGATCCCGGAGGATGTCTCGACATGCGGCGCAAAGACGATCTGCGGTGCCTCGCGGCGGATCGCCTCGCAGACCTCGGCGATCGGCGCTGGCGCAAAACCCGAGGTCGGCGCGTTGCCAGTCTGGCGCGCCTTCATCACGGTGACCTCGCCGCCAAAGCCGCCCGCGTCGAAAATCTGCGACCAGCGGAAGGAGAACCAGCCGTTGCGCGCCACAAGCGCCTTGGCGCCCTGCCCGAACTGTCGGGCGACGGCCTCCATGCCAAAGGTGCCACCACCGGGCACCAGCGCCACGCCATCGGCGCCATACACCTCGCGCAACAGCCCCGAGATGTCGCGCATCACCTCCTGAAACGCGGCGGACATGTGGTTGAGAGAGCGGTCCGTGAAGACCACCGAAAATTCGTCAAGCCCGGTCGGGTCGACATCACTGCGCTGAGGCATGGTAAGCTCCTTGCATATTCGCGCCATGGCTAGACCATCGCGGGCGAAAGGCCAACGCCTCCGTAAGGCTTTGTGGGACGGAGGGCGGGGCGATGCGCGCAGCGCGAGCGCCGGTCCCGTCACAACAACGGCACGCTCACAACGGCCCCGGACGGCGCTCCTCGCTCAGCATCACGTTGGCCTCGACATTGCCCACCCCCGGCAGTGTCATGATCCGCCGCCGCAGCACCCGCTCAAAATCCGGCAAATCGCGCGCCACCACCCGCAGGCGATAATCGAACGCCCCCAGCACATGGTCGACCACCTGTACCTCGGGGATCGCCCGCACCGCGCGCTCGAAATCTTCAAGGCTCACCCGCCCCTTGGTCGCCAGCTTGATGCCCAGAAACACCGTCACGCCAAAGCCCAGCTTCTCAAGATCCAGATCCAGCCGCGCCCCGCGAAACACCCCCGCGCTGCGCAGCCGCTGGATTCGCCGCCAGCACGCCGGTTGCGACAGCCCCAGCGCCCGCCCCAACGCGCCAGCGCTGGCGGTGGCATCCGCCGCCAAGGCCCGCACCAGCGCCCGGTCGATCTCATCCAGCTCAAGGCTCACAGCGGCACCGTTTCGTCTGATTTCACCAAGCTCACATGCATCAGCGCCTCCACATCCGAGAGATGCGGCAGCACCAGCAGCCGTTCACGATACAGGCGCTGGTAATGCGCCAGATCGCGCGCGATCACCGCCAGCCGCAGATCGACCGTCCCCAAAAAGGTCTGTATCTCGATCACTTCCGGCACACAGCGCGCCTCGGCAAGGAATTCGTCAAAGGCGCGCGGCTCGGTCTTGTCCAGCGTCACCCGCAGCATGACCTCGATGCTGTATCCCAGCACGCCCCAGTCGATCACCCCGCGTACTCCGCGCAGCACCCCGCTGTCGCGCAGGCCC
Organism: Citreicella sp. C3M06; assembly: GCF_018860705.1. GTDB lineage: Bacteria > Pseudomonadota > Alphaproteobacteria > Rhodobacterales > Rhodobacteraceae > Salipiger. The sequence continues at coordinate 34,321 of NZ_JAHKQA010000048.1, read as the reverse complement.
GCCAGCCGCCGTGCCAGCGTCGAGGGTGTCACCCCGGCGCGCTCGGCCAGTTCGGCCATCGGGGCCTCTGGGTCGGCCTGATACTGGCGCAGGATGCGCCTGTCCGTATCGTCAAGCATGTATTTTCCGCATATTCGCCATTAGACGAATGATCTTTCACCTTTCGGCGAAAACAGCAAGAAAAACGAAAGCAAAATAGCCGCAACCCCGCCTAACTTGCGGCCCATAACAAAAGACCGTCACGGAAGGACGAAGACATGCGCGTTTACTATGACCGCGATTGCGACATCAACCTGATCAAGGACAAGAAGGTTGCCATCCTCGGCTACGGCAGCCAGGGCCACGCCCACGCGCTGAACCTACGCGATTCCGGTGCCAAGAACGTCGCCGTCGCCCTGCGCGAAGGCTCTGCCTCGGCCAAGAAGGCCGAAGGCGAAGGTCTCGCCGTCATGGGCATCGCCGAAGCCGCGGCATGGTGCGACGTGATCATGTTCACCATGCCCGACGAACTGCAGGCCGAGACCTACAAGAAATACGTCAAGGACAACCTCAAGCCCGGCTCGGCCATCGCCTTTGCCCACGGCCTGAACATCCATTTCGGCCTCATCGAGGCGCCCGAAGGCGTCGACGTCATCATGATGGCGCCCAAGGGCCCCGGCCACACCGTGCGCGGTGAATACGTCAAGGGCGGCGGCGTGCCCTGCCTTGTGGCGGTTCATCAGGACGCCACCGGCAAGGCGCTGGAAATCGGCCTGTCCTATTGCTCGGCCATCGGCGGCGGACGCTCGGGGATCATCGAGACCAATTTCCGCGAAGAATGCGAAACCGACCTGTTCGGCGAGCAGGCCGTGCTTTGCGGCGGCCTTGTCGAGCTGATCCGCTGCGGCTTCGAAACGCTGGTCGAGGCGGGCTACGCCCCCGAGATGGCCTATTTCGAATGCCTGCACGAGGTGAAGCTGATCGTCGACCTGATCTATGAGGGCGGCATCGCCAACATGGATTACTCGATCTCGAACACCGCAGAGTTCGGCCAGTATGTCACCGGCCCGCGCATCCTGCCCTATGAGCAGACCAAGAAAGCCATGAAGGACGTTCTCACCGACATCCAGCAGGGCAAGTTCGTGCGTGACTTCATGCTGGAAAACGCCGTTGGCCAGCCGACGCTCAAGGCGTCGCGCCGTGCCAATGACGAGCACCTCATCGAAGAAACCGGCGCCAAGCTGCGCGGCATGATGCCGTGGATCTCGGCCGGCAAGATGGTCGACAAAGCCAAGAACTGATCCGGCCCACGCCGCATCATCCGGCCCGCGCCATCCCGGCGCGGGCCTTTTTCATGCGCGCTTACAGCCCCAGAGAGCCCAGCACGATCACAAGGATCGTCGCCAGCACCGGGATGCAGACGGCAACCACAAAGATATCAGCATAGCTTTTCTTGTGGGTCATGCCGGTGATCGCCAGCAGGGTGATCACCGCGCCATTGTGCGGCAGCGCATCAAAGCCCCCGGAGGACAGCGCCGTCACCCGGTGCATCAGCCCCATGCTGACACCCTGCGCCTGCCCCATCTCGGCAAAGCGCTCGCCAAGCGCGTTCAGCGCGATCGACATGCCGCCCGAGGCCGATCCGGTGATCCCCGCCAGCACGTTGACCGCCACCGCCAGCGAGGCGACCGGGTTGTCGGGAAACAGTCCCAGCACCGCATCACGGATCAGGCCGAAGGCGGGCAGCGACGCGATCACCGCGCCGTAGCCGACCTCGGAAGCGGTGTTGAACACCGGCAGAAGCGAGCCCATGGTGCCAGTGTTCACGGTATCGAGCAGATCCTTGAACCGCGCCCAGTTCAGCGCGATGGCCAGCAGGATCGACAGGGTCAGCGACACGATGATGGCCCAGATCCCTGCGACCGAAGACAGCGAGGTCGCGCCGTATTTCGGCTCGGCAAGGTAGTCGGCGCTCATCATCGGGATCACCACATAGGTGAACAGCGCGTTCAGAGTGATCACCGCGATCACCGGCGCAATCGCGACGGCGAAATTCGGCAGCACCACATCGCTTGGCAGCGTGCTGTCGGCGCCGGTTTCCTCGTGCTCGCCATAGCCCTCGCCCCGGCCCTGCGCGGCAGAGCGGCGCCGGTTCAGCCAAAACGTCCCGCCGCCCAGCATGATCACCCCCGCCAGCGTACCCAGCAGCGGCGCGGCAAAGACGTTGGTGCCGAAGAACGGGATCGGAATGGCGTTCTGAATCGCCGGGGTGCCGGGGAAGGCCGTCATGGTAAAGGTAAACGATCCCAGCGCGATAGCCGCAGGCAGCAACCGCTTGGGCACATCGGCCCGGCGGAACAGCGCATTGGCGATCGGATAGATCGCAAAGGCCACCACGAACAGCGATACCCCGCCAAAGGTCAGCACGCCGCAAGCCAGCACCACGGCCAGCACCGCCTGTCCGGGGCCGACCCATTCCACGATGCGCTCGGCGATGGTGCGCGCCGCGCCGCCATCGGCCATGACCTTGCCAAAGATCGCGCCAAGCAGGAACAGTGGGAAATAGGTGATCACGTAGCCGCCAAGGCTTTGCATGAACACCTGCGTATAGGTCGCCAGCACCGGCAAACCGCCCGACATCAGCACCGCAAGACAGGCCAGCAAGGGCGCTAGGATCAGCACGTTGATCCCCCTGTATGCAAGATACATCAACAATCCCAGTGACAGGATGATCCCGATCAGTCCCATGGACAGTGCTCCTCATGATCATGGTTTAACGACAAGGGTAAGTCTCCTCAGGGTTGTGGTTCACAGGCAAGGCTAGACCAGCCCGGCGCAGTGCACAGGGCGTTCACGGATCTGTCATCGGGTCAGCGGAACACCAGCCCCCACAGGATCGGCAGTAGGATCGCCGTCGCCAGCGCGTTCAGCCCCATGGCAAGGCCGGAAAACGCCCCCGCCGTCTCGTTGACCTGCAAGGCGCGGGCGGTGCCGATGCCGTGGCTGGCAGTGCCCATGGCAAGGCCGCGCGCCGTCCATGGCCGCACCCGGCAGGCGTTGAGCACCATGGTGCCGAACATCGCCCCGATGATGCCGGTCAGGATCACCAGAACCGCCGTCACCGATGGCAGCCCGCCGATCTCCTCGGCGATGGCCATGGCCACCGGCGCCGTCACCGATTTGGGCGCGATGGTCGCCATGATCTCGGGCGTGGCGCCCAGCAGCCACGCCATGGCGACCGAGGTGGCGATGGCGGTCAGCGAGCCGCAAAGCAGGCTGATGGCGATGGCCACGCCCGAGCGTTTCACCACATGCCATTGCCGGTACAGCGGGACCGCCAGCGCCACCGTGGCGGGGCCAAGCAGGAAATGCACAAACTGCGCGCCTTCGAAATAGCTGGCATAGCTGGTGCCGGTGGCGGACAGCACGATGACGATGATCACCACCGCCACCATCACCGGGTTCAGCAACGGGTTGCGCCCGCCCTTTTCGAACAGCCACGCAGCGGCCTGAAACGCCACAAGGGTCAGCGTCAGGTGGAACAGTGGCGACGCGCTGAGATAGATCCACGTCTCCGACAGGTTCTGCAAGCTACCCATCCGAGCGCTCCGCGCCAAGCCATGCCATCAGCACCCCGGTCACCGCGATGGTCGCCAGCGTGCTGACCAGCAGCCCCGCGCCCAAGGGCAAGGCCGCCTCTCCAAGCAGGTGGAAATGCAGCATCACCCCGGTGCCCGCCGGTACGAACAGCAGCGACATCGTGCCCAGCAGCCCGGCCGTGACGCGCCCCAGGTCTTCGGGCACATGGCCCCGGATCAACAGGAAGACGAACATCAGCACCATGCCGACCACCGGTCCGGGGATCGGCAGCGCCAAGGCACCGACCAGCAGCTCTCCGAGAAGCTGGCAGGCAAAGATCAGGGTAAGGTAGGTCAGCAAGGGCAGGCTCCGTCGCAAGGAGGCATGGTGGAATTAAGACTGGCGCCAGCGCACAGCGCAAGAGGATGGCAGCGCAAAGGCGACATGTGCCGCGTGAATGCCCGCTCAGGCGTCATGCGCGCCCTTATCCGGGGCTGGCACAGATATGGCCTCGAGCAGTCGGGCCGTTGATCCGCGCCGCGCGCAGCATCGCACTTCGTCTCAGCCCCCGGAGCGCGCCGCAAAGCACGGGCCGGGGCGTCGGGATCACTCCCAGCAGCTGACCTTGACCGTCATCGCGGTGGCGGTCGTTGTCAGGTCTTCGGGGGCCAGTGCGCCGCCGCCCCGCGCGGCAAGGCCCTGCACCCCGGAGCTTGACAGGAACGCCCGCAAAGCTTCGGCATCGGCGGCAAAGCCGACATCGGCAGGCAGCTGCGCAGCGCCCGTCGCCTTGGGCAGCAACATGCCCAGCACCGCCCCGCTCATGTCCAGCACCGGCCCGCCGCTGTCGCCGTCCCGCGTGGCAACGGCAAGGCGTTCGACATTCTCTTCGCCATTGAGGCCGCGCATGTCCTCGATGGTGCCCCATGTCAGGGTCGGCGCGCTCAGCACGCCGCCAAAGGAATACCCCGCCACGGCGATTTCCGATTTCAGCCGCGGCACCTCGCCGCCAAATGCGGCCACGCCGCGCGGCGCCAGCGCCACCGCCGGTTGCAGCAGCGCCACGCCAAGCGCCGCGTCGCTTGCCGCAACAGTGGCCTCATATGCGCCGTCCAGCGTCACCCGCCCGCAGCTTGCCACCGCGTCAGCGGCGGTCACAACAGCCCCGCCGGGGCTGACGAAAAAGCCCGACACGCTTTGGCGCGGCTGGCGAACCTGAAGCCCGGACACAAGATCAACCGCCTGACCATCCACGCTCACCGCCGCCGGGTCGAGCACCCCGTCCGAGGTGGCGAAAGACGCCTTCATCAACGCCATGACCCGGCTTTGCCGTTCTGCGTCACCGGCGGGCCAGATCAGCGTCCAGCCCTTGATCTGCCCCCCTTGCAGCGTCACCTCGGTGTGGCTGGTGAGACGCTCATTGGCCCCGGTCAGCACAAATCCGTCGCGGTTGCGCGTCCGTGCGCCCTCGGGCGGCACGATTTCCAGCGTCTGCATGATCTCGTACAGGCCATTGAGGGTCTGGCGATCACCGGGCTGGCTGATCAACAGCACGCGGGCGGCGAGATCGCCGCTGGGCTCGTAAATGGCAAAGGGCGCCTCGTAGCGATCAAAGGCAACCGCGCCGGTCGGCATCTCGATGGAAATGCCGGCGCGGCTGTCGTTGACCAGCGCCATGTCCAGCCCGTCGAGCACGGCGTTGTACTGGCCCAGCAGATCGGCGCGCTGCAGCGTGGTCAGCACGCCGGTGACGTCATAGCCCTGACGCGCCTGCCAGTCGGCCATGGCGCGGCGGGTACCGGCACCAAACGCGCCGTCGATGCCCGCAGTATAGACGCCCGCCCATTTCAACGCGACCTGAAGCATCTCGCGCTGGCCATGCGTCAGCCGGGCCTCGCTGGCGCGGGCCTCGCGCGGGGATTCGTCGATTTGCGGCTGGGACTGCGGGACAGGCACCACCTGCGGCGCGGGGGCCGGATCCGGCACGTTCAGCACCCCACCCACCGGGAAGAACCGGTCGCGGTATTCGCTGCTGGCGGCAAGATAGGCATCGCTCGGGATCCGCCCGCTGCCGCGCAGCTGGCGCAGCATCGCATTGGCCGCGTCGGGCGCATAGGGCCCGAGCGCGATGCCATACCAGCCACCGCCGAGCGTAAATCCGTTCACATCGTTAAGCGCGGCGGCATAGCCGCGCACCGCATCCTCGGCCTCGCGCAGGCTCGGCTGGGCCTCGATCTGGATATAGACCGTCTCCTGCGCATCTGCCCTGTTCGCGATCAGCAGGGCCGCCGCGCTTGCCATAAGAAAGGTCCGAAACATACCCGTATAGCCCCAAGTCGTCATGTCGTGTTGCGTTTCAGGGCGTTGTAACAGACCCCGGCGCACCGTCACCTGCAATTCTGCGCGAGAGTGGCAAGCTGTGGCCGCAGCGCCAGCCCCTCGTGCATTGACCCTCCGCGCCGCTGCGCATAATGCAGGATGCGACAGACAGCAGGGGCACAGCATGACCGGCATCCAGGACAAACCGCGCAGTTTCCAGGAGATCATCCTGCGGCTTCAGACCTATTGGGCCACCAAGGGCTGCGCCGTGTTGCAACCCTATGACCTAGAGGTCGGCGCGGGCACCTTTCACCCCGCCACCACCCTGCGCGCGCTGGGATCAAAGCCATGGGCAGCCGCCTATGTGCAGCCCTCGCGCCGCCCGACCGACGGGCGCTATGGCGAAAACCCCAACCGGTTGCAGCATTATTACCAGTTTCAGGTGCTGATCAAACCGTCGCCGCCCGATCTTCAGGATCTCTACCTTGGCTCGCTTCAGGCCATCGGCATCGACATGGCGCTGCACGATGTGCGCTTTGTCGAAGACGACTGGGAAAGCCCGACGCTGGGCGCTTGGGGGCTTGGCTGGGAGGTCTGGTGCGACGGCATGGAAGTGTCGCAGTTCACCTATTTCCAACAGGTCGGCGGGCATGACTGCACCCCGGTTTCGGGCGAGCTGACCTATGGCCTCGAACGGCTGGCGATGTATGTTCTGGGCATTGATCACGTGATGGACATGCCCTTCAACGATCCGGCCTCGCCGATCCCGCTGAAATACGGCGATGTCTTCCGCCAGACCGAAGAGGAATACTCGCGCTGGAACTTCGACGTGGCCGACACCGCGACGCTGCTTCAGCATTTCGAGGACGCCGAAGCCGAATGCCAGCGCATCCTCGATCGGCCCGCCGAAGATCCCAAGACCGGCAAGCGCATCGTCATGGCCCACCCAGCCTATGACCAGTGCATCAAGGCCAGCCATCTGTTCAACCTGCTCGACGCGCGCGGGGTGATCTCTGTCACCGAGCGGCAGGCCTATATCGGCCGCGTGCGGGCGCTGGCGAAGAAATGCGCCGATGCCTTCGTGCTGACCGAGGCCGGGGGATACACCCCCGAGCTGACCGAGGCATGAGCGGCAAGATCCTTGCCATTGCCATTGTCGCCACCGCGCTGATCTTTGGCGCGGCGGTGTATTACTTTCAGGTGTTCTACTATTACGAAACGGTCAGTGACGACGCGGGCGAGGTGTTCCTGACGCCGCGCGATGGCGGCGCGCCGCAGCACATCGTCTACAATGACTTCGAAGGCATCGACGCAAGCTCCTCGCCGATCCGCTTTCGCGGCTGTTTCCGCACCCCCGAAACGCTGCAATCGCTCGATGCGCGGTTCGAACGCTACACCGCCGCGCAACCGCGCAATGCGCCGTTCTGGTTCGGCTGCTTTGACGCCGAGGCCATTGGCCTGTTGATCGAAACCGGCGAGGCGCATGTCTATGCGGCGCAGCGCAACGTCGAATACGGCATCGACCGGGTGATCGCCGTAGCCAGCGACGGGCGCGGCTGGATCTGGGAAGAGATCAACGATTGCGGCGACAAGGCCTATGACGGCACGCCGCTGGGCGAGGATTGCCCCGCCCGCGACTGACTTGTTCAGGCAGAGCCGCTGCGCACTGCCTCTGCCGTGGCCCCGACCAGCTCTTCGTAAAGCGCCGCGTCGGTGTCGCCCTCGGTGCCGAACACCACCACGCGCGAGGTGCCGTCAAGCCCAAGCGCGGCCCGCGCGTCTTCGTCGCCCGACACCGCGATCAGCCCGGCGAGACCGGCGACGGCGCTTTCGCCCGCGGCGATCGGCGTATCGGTTTCGGGGCGCGCCAGCAGGCGCATGGCGCTGATGGCAGCCGCGTCGGTCAGCGCGATCACCGCATCACCGTGCACTCGCAACACCTCCCACGCCAAAGCCGAGACCTCGCCGCAGGCCAGTCCCGCCATAAGCGTGTCGAGATCGCCGGTCACGGCGGTCGGCGCGCCGGCGCGGTAGCTTTCCAGCCAGCAGGCCGACTGGTCGGGATCGCACAGCACGATCACCGGGCGCGCCGCGCCCCAGCGCCGCACCGCAAGCCCCGCCACCGCTGCCGCCATGCCACCCACCCCGGTCTGCAAAAAGATATGGGTCGGGGCCGCGTTCAGGGCATCGAACGCCTCGGCGGCCATCACCTCGTAGCCCTGCATCACGTCGCGCGGGATCTCCATGTAGCCCTCGTATGAGGTGTCCGAGACCACGAACCAGCCGTTCTCGGTCGCCATGCGCTGCGCCTCGCGCACGCTGTCGTCATAGTTGCCCTCGCAGCGGCGGACCTGCGCCCCATAGGCCTCGATCGCGGTTTTGCGGGCCTCGGAGACGGTGGCATGGATGAAGATCACGCAGTTGCAGCCAAAATTCTGCGCGCCCCATGCGACAGAGCGCCCGTGGTTGCCATCAGTGGCGCAGCATACGGTGATCTTTGCCGCCTCTTCGGGGAAGGCCTTGTTCGTCACCTCGTCCAGCGTCACCTCACGCCCGAGCGCGCCCGAGAGCTGTTTCGCCAGCAGCCGCGCCACCGCATAGGCCCCGCCAAGCGCCTTGAACGAGCCAAGGCCAAAGCGCCCGCCCTCGTCCTTGTAATGAAGCTGCGCCACGCCGGTCTGCGCCGCAAGCCCCGGCAGCGCCACCAGCGGCGTCGGCGCATAGCCCGGCCAGCCCGAGATGGTTTCGCGCGCCAAGGCCAGCCCGTCTTCGGACAGGATCGCGTTCTGCGCATCGCTCCAGGCCGCGCCGCGTTCGGCGAGGGGGTTCATGACAAGGGTGAAGGCGGCGTCGGTCCCTGCGCCACGGGTGATCGATGTGTTCATGGGGCAGTTTCAACCGTCATCGGGCGGCGGCGTCAAGCGTCAGCAACGGAGCGCCAACCCCCAAGGCGATCCAAATGCATCCTCCGCACCCTTGACAGGCAGCGCGAAACGCCGTTTCACCGCCTCATTCACGTGGCACCGCCCCGGTGCCCCTCTTGCCGGAGTGGACGCGCGCCTCTCCGCTCAACAGCAGAAAGGACGCGCCCCATGCCCCTTACGATTGCCACCGCCCGAAAACCTGCCCTCGCCATCGCGCTTGCGCTGATGGCCACCAGCGCCGCAGCCGACACGCTGTATTTCTCGGCCATCCCCGACGAAGACGAAACCCGGCTCGTCGAGCGGTTTTCCAAGGTCGCCGATTACCTCGAGGCCGAACTTGGCGTCGATGTGGAATTCGTGCCGGTGAAAAGCTACGCCGCCTCTGTCACCGCGTTCCGCAACGATCAGATCCAGCTGGCATGGTTCGGCGGGCTGACCGGCGTGCAGGCCCGGCTGATGGTTCCCGATGCCCGCGCCATCGCGCAGGGCAAGGAAGACCCGATCTTCGTGAGCTATTTCATCGCCAACACCGACACCGGGCTAGAGGCATCCGACAGCTTCCCCGAGGCGGCCAGAGGCATGTCCTTCACCTTTGGCGCCAAGACCTCGACCTCGGGGCGCCTGATGCCGGAATATTACATCCGCAAAGAGACCGGCGAAGCCCCCGAGGCGTTTTTCGACAAGGTCGGATTTTCGGGCGATCACAGCCAGACGCTGCGGCTGGTATCCTCGGGCGCATGGCAGATCGGTGCGCTGAACTACGCCGTCTATGACAAGGCGCTCGAAGAGGGCGCGCCGGAAACCGACACCGCCAAGGTGATCTGGCAGACCCCGCCCTACCCCGATTACAACTGGACCATCCGCGGCGACGTCGACGCGCGCTTTGGCGAAGGGTTTGCCGACAAGGTGCAGGCGGCGATCATCGGCATGTCCGATCCCGAGCTGCTGGCCAGCTTCCCGCGCGAGGCGTTCATTGCCGCCGCCAGCGAAGACTTCCAGCCCATCGAGGACACCGCGAAGGAGCTGGGCCTGATCGAATGACGCTGCTCTCGCTTGATCGCGAGACGCTTGGCTATGGCCACATGGCGGTTCTGCGCGAGCTGTCGCTGACGCTTTGCGCGGGCGAGCGTGTGGTGCTTCTGGGGCGCTCCGGCGCGGGCAAATCGACGCTGCTGGGGGCGGTGCATGACCGGCTCGCCCCCGGCAATCGCGTGGCGCTGGTGCCGCAGGATCAGGCGCTGGTGCCGCAGCTGTCGGTGCTGCGCAACGTCATGATGGGGCGGCTGAGCGATCATTCCGCATGGCGTAACCTGCGCGCGCTGGTGTGCCCGCCGCGGACAGACCGCGACGGCGTGGCAAAGGTGCTGGATGCGGTGGGCCTTGCGCCCGAGATCGACCGCCCCGTCGGGCAATTGTCGGGCGGGCAGAAGCAGCGCGTGGCGCTGGCCCGCGCCTTCTGGCGCGGCGGCGCGGTGCTGATCGGCGACGAGCCGGTGTCTGCCGTGGATGAAACGCAGGCGCAGGCGCTGCTGGCGCAGATGCAGGGGCGCTTTGATACCTCGATGCTGGCGCTGCATGACGTGGCGCTGGCGCGGGGCTTTGCCACAAGGCTGGTGGGCATCGCGCGCGGCGGCATCCTGTTCGACGCCCCGCCGCAGGAGGTCAGCGATGCCGATATCGCCGCGCTCTATACCCGTTAAGCGCATCCCCGGCAGCGCCACGGCGCTGAGCCGGCCGCGCGTTGTCACCTTGTTCGTTGCGCTGGCCGTGCTGGCGCTGCCCTTTGCGGATTTTTCGCTGGCGGGGCACGATCCGTGGGCGGCACTGGGGCGCATGGGCGCGGGCTTTCTGCGCCCCGATTTCGGCGCGGTAGAACGCATCGGCCGCGCCGTCTGGCTGACCGTCGCCTTTGCCTGCTGCGGCGTGGCCCTTGGCGCGGGCACCGGGCTGGCGCTGGCGCCGTTCTATCATTTGCGATCCGTGCGCTGGGTCTGCATCGCGCTGCGCTCGGTGCACGAGCTGTTCTGGGCGCTGATGCTGATGCAGGTCATGGGGATCTCACCGCTGACCGGGGTGCTGGCCATCGCCCTGCCCTATATGGGAATTTTCGCCAAGGTCTTTGCCGAGCAGCTTGAAGAGGCCGATCAGCGCCCCTCCGAGGTCTTGCCCAAGACCGACCCGCTCAGCCGGTTTCTATGGGCGCGCGCACCGCTGGCGCTGAGCGCGATGAAACATTACACGCTGTATCGGCTGGAATGCGGGCTGCGGGCCAGCGCCGTGCTGGGCTTTGTCGGGCTGCCGACGCTGGGCTTTCAGCTCGACAGCTTTTTCCGCATGGGCGATTACGGCGCGGCTTCGGCGATCATGATCTGCTACGTGGCGCTGATCGCGTCGATCCGGCTGTGGATGCGCCCCGTGCTGGCGTTGCCATGGCTGGCCGCGTCCATCGTCACGCTGGCGCTAATCACATCGCCGCCCATGGGCTCCGGCGCGCTGATGCGGTTCCTGACGCAGGACATCGTGCCCGGCCCGCTGCGGGGCGGCTGGGATGGCGCGGCGCTGCTGGCATGGCTGGGCGATATCGCCGCCCATGAGGCGCTGCCGGGCCTGATCGCCACGCTGATCGTGGCGCAGATCGCGCTGATCCTGACCGGGGCGCTGGCCTTTACCGGCTTTGGCCTGATCGTGCCGCGCGTCACCTCGCGCGCCGGGCGGCTGGCGGGGCATATGCTACTGGTGATCCTGCGCAGCTTTCCCGAATACATGCTGGCCTACCTGTTCCTGCAGATCCTCGGCCCGTCGATGCTGCCCGCGGTGCTGGCACTGGCGCTGCACAATGCCGCGATCATTGCCCATCTGACCGGGCGCGAGGGCGAAAGCCTTGTGCCCAAGCTGCGCCGCGACGCGCCGCGCGGGCTGACCCTTTGGGGCTGGGAACTGGTGCCGCGCCTGTTCGGGCCGTTTCTTGCGCTTTGCCTGTATCGCTGGGAGATCATCCTGCGCGAGACCGCGGTGATGGGCCTGCTCGGCATCGCCACGCTGGGGTTCTATATCGACAGCGCCCTTGCCGAGCTGCGGCTTGACCGGGCGCTGGTTCTGCTGATCGCCACCGGGCTGATGACGGCGGGCATCGACGCGCTGTCGCGCTGGATCCGGCGCGGCGCCGGTGCGGGGCTGCGCGGCAGCATCCGTGACGATTGCTGCTGATCAGCTGAGCGCCTGAAACTCCACCCGGCGGTTCTCGTCGGCGCGAGGGTTGGCCTTGTTGAAGGGGAATTTCTCGCCCATGCCAACGGTTTGCAGCTTGGTGGCGGGAATGCCGCATTCCTCGATCAGATGGCGGGCGACCTCCTTGGCGCGCAGCACCGACAGCCGCTGATTATAAGCGTCGGTGCCCGAACTGTCGGTGTGCCCAACGATGCGCACCATCGACAGATCCGCCTCGGACAGGGCCTGACACATGGCGGCGAGCTTGGGGGCCTGATCGTCGGCGATGGCGGCGCTGTCAAAGCCAAAGGCGATGTGCAGGTTGACCTGCAATTCGGGGGCCAGTTCTCCGAACACCACGGGGGCGTCGGTGGCCGCCGCCAGCAGCGGCTTGTTGGGATCGACCGGGCGCGCGCCCGGCGCGGCGGTGGCGGCGATCGACACGCCCGTGTCCGGGGACGGCGCGCTCAGCTGCGGCGCGGTGGTGGCCAGCTGCGGCGCGGCGCTTTCGGCCTGCACATCGTCGACCGTCACCAGACGCAGGCCGCGCGTTGCGCCAAGATTGCCGGCCTCGGCCTCTTTGAACACCTGCTTTTGCGCCTGAAAGAGTCGCTTCAGCTCTTCCACCGACAACTCATCCACGGATTGTGCCGGGGCAAGGGCGGGCAAACCCATGGCGATCAACGCGAAAACGGAAACACGAACGGCTCGGGAAAACATCAGAAGCCCTTTCAGCGAAAAAAGTTGGTGGGATGCACGAAAGAAGGTAGCATGGACAGCGTTTCAGATCAGCTTTTTTCGAGGGCCGCCCATGTCAGGTATACCCGACCAGAGGCCGCAATCATTCGGCAGATGCCGGCCCCGGGCGGCGGAGCGCCCCGCATGATCCCCCCAACGACCCGCAACCCTGCCCCCATGGCGCCGCGCCTGCAAGGTGCCGGGTTGACCCATGTCGGGCGGGTGCGCGACGAGAACGAAGACAGCATCCTGACCGATCCCGCCGGGCTGCTCTGGGCGGTGGCCGATGGCATGGGCGGGCAAGGGCATGGCGCGATGGCTTCGGACATCGTCATCGACCATGTGGCAAAGCTTGACGATCATGCGCCAGCAGCGCCGACACTGCGCGCGGCGCTGCTGGCGGCGAACGCGGCGATCCTTGATCTGGCCGCGCAGCAGAACCTTGGCCAGATCGGCGCAACGGCGGTGGTGGCGCTGATCCAGTCCTGCGTCGCCCATCTGGCATGGGCCGGGGATTGCCGCGCCTACCTGCTGCGGGCCGGGCATCTGCGGCTGCTGAGCCGCGATCACACCGTGGTGCAAGAGATGATCGACGAAGGCTTGCTGAGCGACGAGAACCGCGAACGCCACCCGCAGCGCCATGTGGTGACCCGCGCCGTGGGCGCGGACCCGGCGCTAGAAATCGACCATGTCTCGGCGCCGCTGGTGCCGGGCGACCGGCTGCTGTTGTGCAGCGACGGGCTGACCACCTGCCTGCCCGACAGCCGCATCGCCGATCTGATCGGCGCTGCGGGCGATCCGCGTGAGGCCTGCACCGACCTGCTGCGCGCCGCGCTGGAGGCGGGCGCGCCCGACAATGTCTCGGTCATCGTGGTCGGCGTGGAGGGCTGAACCATGCGCGAAGGCGCCCTGATCGGACCGATCATCATCGCCATCGGCCTTGTGGTCGCGGCGGTCTGCTTTGCCGTGGTCGGCGCGCTGCTGCAAACCGCCGACGGGCGCACCGAGCTGCGGCTGGAACGGAGCGAGGCTGAACTGGCCCGGCTGCGCAGCGGCATAGACACGCTGCGATCCGAACTGCGCGACGCTGAAGCCGAGATCGAACGCCTTGGCGAAGAGATCGCGCTTGCCACCGCCCCCGCGCCGCTGGAGCCGCTGCCGCAGGCCGCCCTGCCCGAGATCATCGGCGCCGCCGAGGACATCCCCGGCACCGAAGCCATGACCGAGGAAATGCTGACCGCCAAGGCGCGGTTCAACAGGGGCATCACCCAGCCGGGCAACCGCGTCATGCTCGAGGTGCTGGGCCAGCCCCGGTCGAGCTATTCCACCACCTGCCAGCCAGTCACCCAGCCCCGGCTCAGGGCGCTGATGGAAACCCGCCAGATCGGGCCGATCCGGGTGACCATGGTGAAACCGGCGCTCGACAGCCTGCAACGCATCCTCGATCGGCTGCAACAGGACGAGCCCGACATCTATGCCGCGCTTGGCACCGCCGGGGCGATCTGCGCCCGGCTGATCCGGGGCTCCAGCTCGTCGATCTCGAACCACAGCTGGGGCACGGCGATCGACCTCAAGCTTCAGGGCCAGCTGGACGGCTTTGGCGATGGTGGCACCCAGTTCGGCCTGTTGCTGCTGGCCGAACTGTTCAACGACGAAGGCTGGTATTGGGGCGCAGGCTATCGGCGCGAGGATTCCATGCATTTCGAAGTCGGCGTCGAGACCCTGCGAAAGTGGCAGGCGATGGGCCTGCTATGAGCCTTGTTCGCGCTGCCGAGCCGGTGCTGGGATTCATTGACAGCCTCAGCCCCAAGGACGGCGCGCGCGCCATCGCCGCCGAGGCCGCCCGGATGCTGGCGCAGTTCGAAACCGCCGCGGCGCAGACTGGTGCCCCCCCGGTGTCGATCAAGCCCGCGCGCTACGCGCTGGCGATGCTGCTCGATCAGCGGGTGCGGGCGATGCCGGGGCTCAAGCTGTCGACATGGTCGGTGATCGCCGCCCGCACGCTGTTCGAAGGGCGCGACATGCCGCCCGCCCGGCTGGCCGATTTTCGCCGCACCGCGCAGGCCGAAGGGCTGGCCGAGCTCGACGCGCTGCTGGGGGATGTGCAGGCACGCCTTGACGGGCTGCGCCATGGCCATCGGCGCAGGGTCAGCGGCTGGGGCTGGTACGCGCTGGGTTTTGCGCTGCTGCTGGGGCTGGGGCTGGCAGGCTATGCCGGGGCGCTGGAATGGCGCTATCACCGCCAGATTGCAGCGGATTTCCGGCAAGAGGCGCTGTTGATCGGGCTTGACCGCCCGCAGGAGGGTGCCGAGCTGACCTCGCGCCTTGATGCCCTGCGCGCCGCCGCAGACCGGGTGGCCGAGACCGCGCGCCATGCGCCGCTGCGCCGGCTGATCCGCCTGCCCGGCGACAGCGAAACCTTGGCCGAGGCCAGCTATGCCGAGGCCGCCCGCCGCCAGCTTCCCCCCGCCCTGGCCAAGACGCTGGAACAGCGGCTGGCAAGCACCGGCGACGGGCTGGCGCTGTATGATACGCTGCGGGCATGGGCGGTACTGACCGGCGAGGCCGATTGGCAGCCGGGCTATCTGGCGGGCTGGCTCGAAGATCACGGGCTGGGCGGGCTGGCGCGCCATGCTGCGCCGTTGCAGGGGCCCGCCAATGTCGTGCCCACCGATACGGTGGTGATGGATCAGGCACGCACCTTCGCCGCCGAGGTGCCCGAACCGGACCGCGCGTGGCTGGAATTGCTGCGCAGCGATGACATGCGCGCCCTGCCCGGCTGGGTGCCGACGCGAGCGGTGCCGGGGCTGGGCGATGTGCTGCTGCGCCGCTCGGGGATGGATCTGGCAACGCCGATGCCGGGGCTGTTCACCGCAGGCGGCTGGGAGGCCGCGCTGCGCACCGGCGTCGGGCTGGCGGTGCAGACCGCCCGCGCGCAGGCCCGCCCCATCACTGGCGTCCAGCTCGCCGCCGAAAACCGCTCGCCCGACCTGCTGGCCGACCGGCTGAACCGCGAGACGCTGGAGCGCTGGACCGGCTGGCTCGCCGATCTGCGGGTGCGCCCCTTTGCCGACCGCGAAACCGCGATCATCGTTTCGGGGCACCTGTCGCTGGCGGACAATCCGCTCAGTCGGCTGCTCTCGCAGGTCTGGCTGCAGGCGGGCGGGCTTGATCGCAGCCGCAGCCATGCTCAGCAACTGCTGCTGGCCCGCCAGTTGGGCCCGATGATCCAATATGTCGAACAGGGGCGCATGGCCGAACTCTCGCGGCTGTTCTCGGGGCTGAACGTGGCGCTTGGCGCGGTGGACATCGACGCCAGACGCGCCACCCGGCGGCTGATGACGTTTCAGGACAAGGCGCGCAGCATCGCCGCGCTGAAAAGCGCGCCGCGCATCGTGGTGCAGATCGCCGAAGACGTGCTTGCCGGGGCTGCCCAGCCCGAGGCCGCCGATACCTCGGGCAATCCGCTGTCGCGCGGCTGGCAGACGCAGATGTTTGCCGCCTGCCGCGCCGCGCTGGCCGGGCGCTATCCCTTTGCCGACGGCCCCGATGCCGACCCTGCCGCGCTGGCCGCGCTGCTGGGGCCGGATGGGCTTGTGCCGCGCTTCGTGCAAGGCAGCGCGCAGCCGCTGCTCGACAGCTCGCAAAGCCCGTGGCGCTGGAAACCAGAAGCACGGTTTGCCGGGCTTGAAAACGACAGTGCGGCGTTTCTGGAAACGGCGATGCTGGTGTCGCAGGGCCTGTTTGCGGGCGGCGCGCTGGATCATGCGATCACATTCGCGGCGCTGGCAGAGCGCGGCCAGACCCTTGTCGCCATCGGCACCGTTGCCGCCCCGGTGCGCGCCAGCGGAGCGCCCGCAACCCTGCGCTGGCCCGGCCCCGAGCCCGCCGCCGGTATCGAAATTTCCTTTCGCGACAACGCCGATGCGGCGCGGCTGACAGAGCCCGGCCCGTGGGGCCTGCTGCGGCTCATCGACGGCACGCGGCTGCGGCTGCGCGACGATGGCGCGCGCGCCCTGCTCGATCTGCGCAATGCGCAAGGGCGGGTGTTTCTGGAGCTGGGCTTTGCCGAGGCGCTGAACCCTGTCTCGGTCCGCCCGGTGCTAAGCGGCCTAGTCTGCCCGCCAAAGCTGTAAATTACCTGCCGCAAGGGCGGGAATCCCTGTATAGTCGGGATCAATTATACAGTGCATATTTGATCCCGGACCCGTCCGGAGAAAGGGACAGGACAGATGCCCGCCCGAATTGCCACGCTTGAAACGCCGATTGCCCTCCCCGAAGACAGCCTGAAATTCGCCGCGCTCAGCGGATTTGACGAGATCAGCCGCTGTTTCGAATTCCGCGTCAGCGCGCTGTGTCAGGACGATCTTGTGCTTGCGCCCGACATTCTTGGCCGGGAATGCTGCGTCACGGCGCTCACCAACGAAGAAGATGACGGGCAGATCCGCTATTTCAGCGGCATCTGCGACAGCCTGAGCTTTGACGGCAACGACGAGGACGAGCAGTTCCGCTATACGCTGGTGCTGCGCCCGGCGCTGGCGTTGCTGGACAAGACCCGCGACAACCGGATCTTTCAGGAAATGTCGGTGCCGGACATCGTCAGCGCGCTGCTCGACCAGCATGGCATCACCAATTACGAGCTGCGCCTGAGCGGCAGCTACGAGCCGCGGGTCTATTGCGTGCAATATGGCGAAACCACGCTGAATTTCATTCAGCGGCTGCTGGAACACGAGGGCATCTTCTATTTCCACGAATTCGACGATCTGGCGCACAAGCTGATCCTGTGTGACGATCTGGGCGCGCTGGAACCGCATTCGGATGTTTCGGATATTCGATTTGAACCGAATGCGGCGGCGCAGCTGCGCGGCGAAGGCGTGATCACCAAATGGCAGGGCGTGACCTCGGTGCGGCCCGGCATCATGACCCAGACCGACTATGATTTCGAAAAGCCCTCGGCGGATCTGATGGCGCGCCACGATGCCCGCGCAGGGCACCCGAACGACGGGTTCGAGCGCTATGATTACCCCGGCCATTACCTGAAGACCGGGCGCGGCGATGCGCTTACCGACCTGCGCTGGCAGGAAGGCCAGCGCGACAGCCATCTGGCGCTTGCAGAAAGCTCGGCCAGCCTTCCGGCGGCGGGGCATACCATCACCCTGTTCGATCACCCGAGGATGCCCGAAAACGGGCTTTATGTGCTGCTGCGCGCCGACTATGCGCTGTGGGACGATCAATATGCCTCGGGGCGCATGGATCGCGACGAGACCGGCTTTGTCGCCAGCTGGCGGCTGGTGCCCGAACACAGCCAGTGGCGCCCGAGGCTGCGCGCGCCGCGCCCGGTGATGCGCGGCCCGCAAACGGCGCAGGTGGTCGGGCCTGCCGGCGAAGAGATCTACACCGACGCCTACAGCCGCGTGAAGGTGCAGTTCCACTGGGACCGAGAAGGCCAGCGCGATGAAAATGCCTCGTGCTGGGTGCGGGTCAGCGCAGCATGGGCCGGGTCCGGCTGGGGCTTCATCCAGATCCCCCGCATCGGGCAGGAGGTGATCGTCGATTTCCTCGAGGGCGATCCCGACCAGCCGATCATCACTGGCCGCGTTTACAATGCCGAACAGATGCCACCCTACGAGCTGCCCGCCGAGGCAACGAAATCGGGCTGGAAATCCAACAGCTCCAAAGGTGGCGGTGGCTGGAACGAGCTGATGTTCGAAGACATGAAGGGCAGCGAGCTGGTCTATTTTCAAGCCGAAAAAGACCATGACGAGCTGGTCAAGAACAACGAGACCCGCCACATCGGCAATGACTGGTCCGAAGACGTGGTGCATGACGCCACCCAATGGGTCGGCCACAACCGCGATGAGACGGTCGACAATTGCAAGACCACCCATGTCAAGGTCGACCGCACGGTCAACATCGACCATGACGACACCGAAACCGTGGGCAACAACCGCGCCCTCACCGTGGGGGTGAACGAAACCATCGCCATCGGGGTCAATTCGACCGAAACCATCGGCGCGAACCACACCCAGACGGTCGGCGCCAACCAGACCGTCACGGTCAAGGCCAACCGCATCGACGTGGTGGCAATGAATGAAACCCGCAGCGTGGGCATGGCGCAGGCCAACACCATCGGCCTGACGCGCTCGGTCGCGGTGGGCGTCGATCAAAGCCATGACATCGGCAATTCCGACAGCACCTCGGTGGGGCAGGATCAGGCGCTGACGGTGGGCAAGGATCAAAGCGTTTCGGTTGGCGAGAACCGCAGCCTGTCGGTGGGCAAGGACAGTTCGGTGTCGGTGGGCGAGAATTTCACCATGAGCATCGGCAAATCCGGCGGCATGGAGATCGGCAAGGATTTCACCATCACCGCCGAAGACAGCCTGACGCTGAAATGCGGCAAGGCCAAGATCGTGATGAAGAAAGACGGCACCATCTCCATCGAGGGCAAGGACATCACGCTCAAAGGCTCGGGCAAGATCGATGCCAATGCCTCCAGCGATGTCACCATCAAGGGCGCCAAGGTCAAGATGAACTGAGCCGGGCCAGCGCCTCGGGGCTGGCGGGCGCGTTGCCCGGCGCCCAGACCAGCGGCGCGCGCAAGGGCGCGGCGCTGCGCGGCGGCGTCAGCGGCGCCAGCGCCTGCGCCAGCGCGGCCAGATCCAGCGCGCCGCTGAGCCCGGCATCGAGATATGGCAGCGTCATCGCCGCCCAGCCATCCGCGCCGGGCTGATCCACCTGCGAATGCGTCACCGCGCAAAGCGCAAACGCCCGCCCCACCGCATCGCAGCTTGGCACCGCAAGGATCAGCGCCTCTGGCAGCGCCGCAAGGATTCCGCTTTGGGGCCAGCGCTCGGCGTCGATGGGCAGCAAATGTCGCGTCACCCAGTCATCAAGCGCGCCCTGCACCCCCGGCGGCAGGCCCCGCGCCACGAAATCCCCCTGCGTTGGCAGCTTGCCAAAGACACCCGCCATTCAGAACCCGCGCGGGCAGGAAAAACCCGAAAACATGCGAAGATCGAACGGGTTCTCGACCGAATTGGCGCGCAGGTTGAAACTGGCGCTGAAGCCGCGCGCGCCAAGGCGCAGCCCGAACACCTCGGGCAAGGCCGTGGCCTGAAGCGCGCCGCCCCGGATCAGCCGCAAGAACGCCCATGACCCGGTTTGCGAGGTGATGACCTCGCCGGTGCCATCGACGGGCGCAAAGCTGAGGGTGATCATGTTGGTCTGGTCCGGCCCCGGCCATGTCATCGGCACCGGGCGGGCGGCGGCGTTGAAATAGCTCAGCACTTGCCCATCGACATTCAGCGTCACGCGCGAGGCGTTGGGCGACAGATCGCGCGGTTCAAGGTTGAAGGCCATGATCGGCCCCGCGCCGCCGGGGAACAACGCATCGCGGATCGATCGCGCCTTGGCAAAGGGCGCCAGCAGCGCGTCGTTCAACCCGAAATCCGCCCGCCAGCGCCATGGCCGCACCGAGGTGTCGACATAGGCCAGAAGATGGTCGTTGATATAGCTGTCGATCAGCCCGTCCTTGCCGAACAGCCGGGCGAAATCCAACGTGTTGACGTCGATGGCCGAGGCCTGATCGAACGGATAGCGCCCCGCCGTGGCCGAGGTGCAAAACGGCAGCACATCCGCCCGCCAGCGCGCATTGAGCTGCGCCACCACCGCATCGCGCGTCACCGCGATGGCATCGCCCGCGATGCCCGCGATCCAGTCGTCGATGGGATCGGGCAGCGCACCTGCCTCGTTGGCGATGGCCCCGGTCAGCGAGGGCAAGCCACCCCGCGCCAGCAGCGCCCCGCGTGGATCGGGGCTGGCCGCCACAGTTTGCAGCTCATTCGACAGCGCTGTCAGCGCGGTGATAGCATCGTTCAGCAGCGGCGGCTGACCGTCGACCTCTTCGACGGTGGCGCGGATCGGGGCGAAATGATCCGATACCGGCGTGCCGGGCGGCGCGGGTTCGGCGCCGCCGGGCTGGGCGGCGGCGATCTTCAGCCCGGTCTTGGCCAGCTTGCCGATCTTGCCAAGCTTGAGCAGCGCCTTCTGCCCGGCCTTCTGCGCGGCGGCGTTGTCTTCGATGCCGGGATCCTCGGGGCGGGCCAGATGGGTCTCGCGCACCACCGCTTCGAGCAGGCGCTTGAGCGCGGAATCGGCCGAGGACAGATCCTTGAGGTTCAGCCGCGCCTGATCCAGATCGCCGATCGGCGTCAGCCGGATGTCGCGCAGCAGCCCATCCCATTGCGCGATGAAATCGTCGTAATACAGCTTCAGCACATCGTCCTCGAGCGTATCGACCGAGGCCTGCGCGCTTTCGTTGCACCCGCCGGCGAACACCGCGCGGTCAAGCTGGGCTTGCGCGGCGACCTCGGGCACCAGCGACAGGATGACGTTGTGAAAGCCATCAAAGGTAAACGCCCCCGGCAGCCCGACCCGCAGCGAGGTTTCCGACAATCGCGTCAGCACCCGGTTGCCGTTGGGTCCCGCCACCTCGGCGGGTACAAAGCCCGGAAGGGTGGCGACATCAGGATCGCTCATCAACGCGTTATAGGCGCGCACCGCCAGCGGAATGGTACAGATGCTTTCCAGCGCCACCCCGACAAGCTGCGGATCGGGCGCGATCTTGGTTTCCTCGGTCGCCATGCGGGCCAGCGCGGCAAGCTGATGGTCGATGCTCTCCTCGGTGGGGAAAATATCGATGGGGGCAAAGCTTGGCAGCACGCTTTGCCACCAGATCGACAGGAACGCGCCATCATAGGGCGCCTGCCCGGTCAGCATCTGATAGGCCTTGAGCCCGCCCAGCAGGAATTCGGGATCGCGGGCATGGCGCCACATGGTCGCTTCAAGCGTGGCAACCATGCGCGGTTCCAGCACGTTGCGCAGGATGCGCTCATAAGCGATCTGTCCGGCGCGGGCCAGTTCCGGCGCGGCGCTGGGGCCTAGCGCCGTCAGCGGCGCGGGCCGCAGCACCGTCGCAGCTTGCAGGGTCTGGGTCGCGGCATCCAGCGCCAGATCGAGGTCAAGCGGATCGGTCGGTGCCTGCCGCGCCGCGACATTGGCCAGCCGCGCCGACAGCGTTGCCAGCTGGCGTTCCTGATCGGCCAGCGCGCCGTCGTAGCGCAGGAAGCTGTACAGGAACACCGCGCCAAGCAACGCCACCACCAGCGCCGTGCCCGCCAGCGCGCCGCGCCACGCCCACCGCCGACGATCCTCGGCGCGCGGATCGAAGCGGCCCAGCCCGGCCTCGGGGAACACCAGATCGCTCAGCAGGCCGCGCAGGAAATAGCTGCGGGTGGCGCCATGTTTGCGCGGCTCGACCCATGGCGCGCGCATCCCCAACGAGGCCGCCGTGGCCGCCACCAGCCGGTCGATGGGAGAGCCTTCCTGCGTGGCAGAGCTGAAATAGACCCCACGCAACCACGGGCTTTCCTCGTAGCGGCTGTCGCCGAACACCGCCTCGGTGAGGATGGTCAGCGGACGCATCAGCGCCTCAAGCTGGGCGGGAAAGCGGAATATCTCGGCCCGCTCGGCCAGCGGCAGATCATCGGCGATGCGCGCGCCCAGCCGCGCCTCGAGCGCCTCTTGCAACAGGCGCATCTCGCGCAGGATGGCGGTGTCGTCGATGCGCTCGGTGGTGCCAAGGCTGGCGCCCCAGACCTGTTCGCGCTGCTGGGTCGACAGATCGGCGAAAAACGTCTCGAAACCGGGGATCAGATCGGCCTTGGTGATCATCAGATAGACCGGCAGCTTCAGCCCCGTCACCTCGCGCAGCTCGGCCAGCCGCTTGCGGATCTCGCGGCCATGATCGCGGATCGAGGCATCGTCGCCCGCCAGTTCCTGTACCGACAACGTCAGGATAACCCCGTTGAGCGCCCGCCGCCCCCGGTGTTTGACCAGCAGGCGCAGAAAGCCTGTCCATTCGGCGGCATCGACCTGCGGGTCCGACGCCTGCTGCACATAACGCCCGGCGGTGTCGATCAGCACCGCGTCTTCGGTGAAGAACCAGTCGCAGTTGCGCGTTCCGCCCATGCCCTTCAGATCATCGCCAAGGTCGATGGGAAAATGCAGCCCCGACTGGCGCAGCGCGGTGGTCTTGCCAGTGCCGGGCGGGCCGATGAACACATACCACGGCATGTCGCGCAGGAACTTCTTGCGCCCCAGCTTGCTGCGTTTCATCTGGTCGAGCACGCCCTGAAACTTGGCGTTCACGGCGGCGATGCTCTCGTCCTCGGGGGCGGCGGGCGGCGGCGCGGCCAGATCGGTGACAAAGGCGCGGTTGGCGCGCGCGGCGCGGATCTGGCGCAGCAGCAGCGAGACCAGCCACAGGATCGCGATGACCCCGATGACGATCACCCGCGTCAGGTCTGATGCCATCGGTTGCGCCGCACCGATGCTGACCAGCGGGCCATACAGCCAGATCAGCACGCACAGCAGCGCAAGGCCGATGAAGGTCCACAGCGTGCGGGACAACAGGGTGCGAAACAGGATGCGCAGAACGGTCATCACCTAGACCTTCTTTTGCAGGATGATTTCGACGCGCCGGTTACGGGCGCGCCCTTCCCGCGTGGCATTGTCACCGATGGGTTCTGCCGCCGCCCGCCCTTCAGAGCTGATCAGCGCGGCATCGACGCCCCCCGCGCGCAGCAGATCGGCGATGGTGCTGGCGCGGGCCTCGGACAGGCCCTGATTGGAGCGGAACGGGTTGGAGGTCTGCACCGGCACGCTGTCAGTATGGCCCACCACCTTGACCGCGCCGATAAACTCGGCGTTGTCGCGGATCACCTGCGCGATCGAACCGACCAGCGCGGTGTATTCGGCGTTGATGTCGGCCTTGGCGCTGCGGAACAATTCGGGCGCGGTGCCCTGCACCACAAGGATGGCAAGGCTGACATCCTCGCGCCCGCTCAGCGCCTTGCCGGTGGCCGCGGGGGCGGCCTGCGCGAACAGCGGCAGCAGTTCCAGCAACACCGGATCGGCGCGGAACTGCGGCACTTCGGTGGTTTCGATCACCGGGCGAAAGATCTCGGCCCGCTCGGAGGGCGGCAGCAACCCCGCCAGCGAGAACAGCTGTTCGCTGCGCCCCGACAGGCGCAGCCCCAGCGCCATGTAGATCCCAGTGAGCAGCGCGATGCCGATCAGCGCGATGGCCCAAAGCGGCACGATGAATCGGCGCTCTTCGTCCGCCGCCGCAACCCCGCGCCAATGCGGCGAGAGCGGCGCATCGCGCGCATCGCGGTCGCGCAGGATGCGGGCAATCTTGCCACGCAGCGCCGACAGCTTTGCCTCGCCCGCCGCGCCCTCGATCCGATGCTTGCCGCGAAAGCCAAGCGACAGGCACAGGAAGGCCAGCTCCAGCAGTTCAGGGTCACGCTCGGGGTATTGCGCCAGCCCGTCGGCCAGTGCAAAAAACCGCTCGCCCGCGTCGATATCGCCGTACATCTGCACCACCAGCGGGTTGCGCGGCCAGCCGCTGGCCCCGCCCCATGGCGTGTTGAGCGCGATGTCATCGAGCAGCGCCGCCACGAACCACGCCCCCTGATCGGCGCGGGTCAGCGTGACGCCCGCCGTCACTGCGGCGTCGCGCGCGTGGGTCAGGTTTTCGTGCAGCCGCGTGCGCAGCATGTCGGGGCTTTCGGGGGCGGTGGCCTTTTCCAGCTCGGGCGCAAAGCCCAGCAGGGCGGCATAGGCGTTGACCAGAGGGTTCCCCGACGCCCGCCCCCCGCGCAACCGCACCGGCGCATCCGGCGCAGGCTGCGCCGATCGCAGCTGCGGGCGCGGGCGGATGCGGGTGCGGGCGGCGTCGCTTTCCAGCCCAAAGGGATCGTCCTTGGTCATCGCGTTTCCTTCACCGGCTCACCGCGTAGCAGTCGATTTCCGGCTCTCGTTCCAGATTGCCCGCCACCCCGACGACAAAGCCCGGCGCCTCGGCCAACGCCGCCCAATGCGGCGAGCTGCGGTCCAGCTCAAGGCACAGGCGTTCGCCGTCATAGGGGATCTCGCGCGGTTGCGAGCCCAGCGGTTTCAGCGCGATACCGGTGAGGCGCGATTTCCACAGCGCCTCGAAATCATCGGCCGCGCCCACCGTGGCCTGATCGACGAACATCTTGCGCAGCAGCGCCTCGGACAGATCGCCCCCCACCCGCAGCACGATGCGCGAGCTGCGGATGATGTCGGCATTGTCGATGCGCACGGTCCAGATGTTGTCGGAATGGCGCGCCACCCGCATGGCGCGGCTTTTGGGTTCGACATGGCGCAAAGACAGCACCAGTGAGCGCAGCGTGTCGGCCAGCTCGCCAAAAGGCATCTGCGGATCGGTGTGATCATAGGGCGGCATCTCGCCCAGCCGACGCGCCGAGGCACCATAGGTGGCAAAGCGCCCGGCGATACCCGCCAGTTCCATATAGAGCATCGACGGGTGCACATCGTTCTGCGCCAGCAGATGGGTCAGCCGGGCGCGGGCGCTGTTGGCCGCCTCGAGGATCAGCAGGTTTTCCATCGACGCGCCGGTGCCCGCCAGCACCATGCCGCCATGCGCCTCGGCGATGCGCCCGATGCCGGTCACCAGCTCCTTGAGCAACTGCGCATACCATGGCACCGCCCCGATGTTCAGCGCTGGCGGCAGGAACCCCGCATCCAGCAGCGCCGCGCCCTCGGCGCCCAGCCCTTCGAGCCGCGCCACCGGCAGCACGGTATAGCCGCGCGGCTCGTCGCCGGGCAGCAGCAGCTTGGGCGCAAGGCGGGCGATCTCGATCTCGACCGGCTCGGCGCCGCCGCGGATCTCGTCGCCAAGGGTGAGGGTTTCGCCAACATAACGCGCGCCTGACGGGTCGGCATGGGCCGGATCGATCTGTGCGCCGCTGCCGGTCGCCGGGATCGCCAGCAGCACCAGCCCCGCGCCGGTTTTCGGCCCCACCGTGGCGGGCGCCAGCGGCGCGCAGGCATCAAGGCTGAAGAAGGTGCCGTCGGGCATCACGCCGCGCGCGCCCTCAAGCGCGATCTGGCCCGCGTCCAGCGCCACCTTATCGAGCCCAAGCTGGCTAAAGCCGTAGCCCTGAAGCGGCATCGCGCCAAGCGCCTGTCGCGCCTGCCATGCGGCAAAGCGGTCCTGTTGCTGGAAATGCTGGGTCCGAAGGAACAACCCTTCGGACCAGACCACCCTGTTGCTGTCGGTCATGTTGTCCTTTCCGTTCAGGTCATCACGAGCGAAATGCCGCCCGGCCCGACCGAGATCACCAGCCCGCTGTCTGCCCCCGGCGCGGGCACCTTGCGGCGCAGCACCTTGCCTGCCGGGTCGCGAAAGCCCGCCGTCACGCCGATCACCGTGGTGCCGGGCGCGATGGCGATGTCGCGCGATACGCTGACGCCGGGGGCCAACACGATCTGATCGGCCTTGACCAGTTCTGCCCCCACCGCTGCCGAGGCATTTTGCAACGCGAAGACATCGGCGCTGTCGAAATTCGAGGCCCCGCTCATCTGAAGCACCGTGACCGTGACCGGCCGGTCGGCGCCATCGGGGCCGGGGTTCATGCCGGGGCTGGCATCGGCGCGCAGGCTCAGCACCGGGGCGGCGGCCTCTTGGCAGGCGCCAAGCGCCAGCGCGCTGGCCCCCGCGGCAAGGATGAAGCGTCTTGAATGGGTCATCACGTCACTCCTTTCGGTTCTCATAGGCATCGCGGAAATCCACCCCGACCTCGCCAAGGAACTGCTCTTCGGCGGCGCGGGCGATCTCGCGAAAGCGTTCCTCGTAAAGTTGCCAGAGCTTGGCGCTGCGCCCGCCCGCCAGCAGGCTTTCAAGCCGCCCGACATCCTCCATCTCGCGGGCGATTTCGGCGGGATCGAACTTGCCCAGCATCCGGCGCAGCGCGGTCTGCATCGCCGCCCATGTGCGCATCTGGTGGTCGTGCAGATCGCGAAAGGCTTCGGCCAGCGCCGGATCTGGATCAAGATAGCCGCGCCCGCGCGGGGCCATCAGCGATTCAAGCCCCTCTTCGGTCGAGGCGAGGAATTTCAGCGGGTTGACGTTCTGGCTGGCGATGACGGTTTGCGCCACCCGCACCCGCGCGCGTTCCTGCGCGCGGTGGCGCAGCAGGATCATCAGCCCTTCGGTCAGCGCCCGCATCGAGCGGCCGATCTGTTCAAGCTGTTCGGGGCTGGCACTGCCCTGCACGCCGAGGCCGCGATAGAGCGCCTCGATGGGATCGTTTTCGGACGGGGCGGCGCGGGGCGCAACGGGATTGGCGGCCGGTGGCGGCGCTGGTGTCGGCTCTGGTGCGGGCTCTGCGGGCGGCTCTGGCACAGGCTCTGGCACAGTCTCTGGCGGCGCGCCAAAGCCAAAGGACGCCGACAGGATCGGCTGTTCCTCCGGGTCTGGCGCGGGCGGTGTGACCTCGGGGGCGGGCTCTGGCTCGAAACTGGCCGAGAGACCGGCGAACAGATCGGGCTTGGCCGGGGGGTCATCGGGGGTGGCCCGATCGGGAGCGGCAGGCTCGGGCGCGCTGCCAAAGAACGCATCGCCCCCGGTGCGTTCCATACTGCGGGCGCGCGGCGCGGTCTCGCCGGGGCTGCCCTGAAGATCGAGCTCGAACGGATCACCCTGATCGAGCGGGCGCGGCGGCGCGGGCGGCTCCTTTTGCCAGTTGAGCGCCGCCCCGCTGTCTTTCAGCCCGAAGGGATCGGGCAGCGTGGCGGGGCGTTCGGGGGGGGGCGGCGCCGCCTCACGCGCGCCGAAGTCAAAGCCGCCCGGACGTGGCGGCGCGGCGGGGGTCACCGCCGGGGCGATGGTCTGGCGCGGCGTGTCGGGCATGGCCTCGATGCGCAGGGTGAAATCGCCGAGGCGCAGCTTCATCCCCGGCTCCACAGGCACGGAGTTCCCCGGCCCCAGCGGGTTTGCCGCGTTGTCGATATAGAGCCCGCCCGAGGAGGCATCGGTCACCATCACCTGCCCGCCCTGTTCGGACAGGATCAGGTGGCGGCGCGAGATGAACATCTCAGGATCGTCCAGCTGCCAGTCGCAATCCTCGCTGCGCCCGATGCTCAGGCGATTGCCCTCGAACACCATCTCGGTGCGCGCCTGCGGCCTCGGGCTGTGTTCCAGCACCAGCTTCATGCGGCCTGCCTTTCCTCGGTTATGGCGGCAAAGCACAGATCGTCTGCGTCGCGCCCCGGCAGCGGCGACAGCCAAGCCGTGCGCCCCAGCTGGCAGCCGCCAAGTTGCGCCGGAGGCACGTCTTCGGCGCGCAGCACAAGGCGCAGATCAAAGGCGATCTCGCGCCCCATGGCCGAAAGCACCGCGTGGCGCAGCCGCGCCCATGCCTCGGGGTCGTTCAGAAAATCGTGGAACTGTGCCAGCGTCAGTGGCCCCAGCCGCAGCTCGGCGCGCGACTGGCGATCAAAGATCCGCGCCCCCGCCACCGCACCGCTGCCAAGCCCGCAATGCTGCCCGCCAAGCCGGGTCTGAAGCCGCTCTGGCAGCGCCGTCCAATGGCCTGCCCATTCGACCACATCCACCGGCAGCCCCAGCACGGTTTCAAGAAACCGCGTCAGCCGCTGCGGCCCGCGCACCTCTTGTGCGAGCGAGGTGGCGTGGTGCAGTTTCGCGCTGTCCAGCCGGGCATCGCCGGTCGTTTCTCCGGGCAGGCCGATGCCGGCCAGCGCGCGCAGCATCGCGGTGATGCGCTCGCCATCGCCATGGGCGATGTGGATTTCGGGGCGCGCATCGGCCCAGGCCCGCCAGTACAGCGCGATCAGCCGGTGTTGCAGCAGGTTGGCGAAATCAAGAAAGGCGGTGTCGGCGCGGGCCCCCTGCCCGGCCCCGTCGAACCAGCGGTTCGACAGGCGCTGGATGATCCAGCGCGTCATATGCAGCGGCAGCGGACCTTCGGGCCCGATCAGCCCCAGCACATTGATCGCCACCTGCGCCGGGCGCTCGGCGCTGGCTGGCGTCAGGCTGGCGACATCCGAGGTTGCAAAGCTTTGCCGGGCAAGCTGACCCAGCCGCGCCGGATCGGGGCCAGACCGGCCAAAGCGCGCCGCATCGGTTTCAAGCCGCCGCAGCAGTTCGAACACATCCATTTCGGCAATCGCCTCAGCGCTCAGATCAGCGCGCGGGTGCCGGGAGTCATCGGCCATGTCACCTCTCTTTGCTGATGGGTCAGCCGCGTGCGGGTGCGGACAAAGGAATTGACGCCGGCGTGGCGCGCGAACAACTGCGCCAACAAGGCCGACAGCAACAGATCGCTGCCGCCCGACAGCAGCTGATCGTCGATGTGCAGCGTGATCTCGGTGCCATGGCCAAAGCACATCGGCCCCGGCAGACCGAGCCGCTCGATCACCCGGCGCGACGATACCTTTTCCAGCGCCCGGCCATGGCGGCGCAGCGCCGGATCGCCCCGGTCGGCATAAAGCTGGACCAGCGCGCGCAGCGGTTCGGCATCGGCGCCGGTTTCCGCCAGCGACAGGTGGTTCAGCCCCAACTGCGAGATCCAGCGCCACGACAGGTGATCCATCCGCGCCTCGCCCCCGGTGCCCTGCGGCAAGCTTGATCGCAGCGACGGATGCGGGCGGCGCATGTTGCGCAGCAGGCGCACCTCGGACACCGGATCGCCGGTTTCCAGCGTCAGCTTGGGCATGTCGTCGAGGATCGGCAGATCGCGGTTGGTGCACAGCGCCCGCACGTCGAGCCGACGCAGCGCCCTGTCCGATGCGCGCCCCGCCGGGCGGCCGGTCGACAGGT
Organism: Citreicella sp. C3M06; assembly: GCF_018860705.1. Classification (GTDB taxonomy): domain Bacteria; phylum Pseudomonadota; class Alphaproteobacteria; order Rhodobacterales; family Rhodobacteraceae; genus Salipiger. The sequence goes on along the minus strand of NZ_JAHKQA010000048.1, from coordinate 4,843 downwards.
ACAGATCGTCGCCCGAATAGCTCGACCGGGTCTGGCCGCGCCGCACGTCTTCGGTATCGGGCAGCCTCGGGCGGCGTTCGAAGGAATAGACATGACCGCTGTCCATCCCCGCCTCGACCCCGAACAGCGGACGCAGGCGGGCTTGCGGGCCATCGCTTTCGGCATCCTCGACCCGCAGCAGGCGGTAGATCTCGTAATCCTTGGGGCGGGTGCGGTCGGCTTGAACGATATGCGCCGAGCGGTTGGCGCGCAGCTCGACCAGATTGCATTCATGTTCGAACAGGTTGAGCACCGGCGTCACGAACAGCGTCATGTCCTGCGCGCTGGTCTGCGCCAGCGCCGGGCGTTCCTCGCAGAGCAGCACCACCACGTCGAGCGTGCTGTCGCTGCAAGATTGCACCACCGGCCCCAGCCCCGATAGCCCGAGGTAATGAAACCGCTCGGGCATCAGGAAATATTCGCGCAGCAGCCGGTAGCCTTCGAACGAGGGGCGCGCACGGGGCAAAAGCGCCTCGTCGCCGTCGATGCCAACAAGGCGCGGGAGAGGCAGGGGGCGAAACGGCGTGCGCCCATCGGCGGGGCGCGCCGCGATGCCGGCGCAGCCCCCGAAACAGGCATCCAGCAGCGCCCCCCCCCGCGCGCCCGCGCCAAGGTATATTTCCAGCCGGTCCAGCGGCAGCTCCGACAGCGGCCCACCTTCCAGCCGCTCGAGCGTGATGTGCAGCCCCGCCGAGGCCTCGCGCGACAGCTGCGCCGACACCCCGGCCTGCGCCAGCGCGCCGCGATCGGGCAGGTAGCGCACCGATGCCAGACGGATCGGCCACAGCGCCACCGGCTGCGCGGTGGTATAGGTCGCGCGCGTCGCCAACCCCTCGCGCAGCCCGGCCACCAGCCGGGTGCCACGCTTCATGGTATAGCCCGAGGTCATCCGCAGCGTCTGCGGGCCGGGCACCATCTGCGCCATGCTCATCGCCGGAGACGGCCCCGCCAGATCGGGATACAGCATGTCGAGCAGGTTGCGCACATAGCGCGACGCCTCGGCATCGACCTTGAGCCGGGTGCGTGCCGCCAGAAACGCCACGCCTTCAAGCAGCCGCTCGACATAGGGATCGGGGCATGGCACCGCGTCCAGCGCCAGATTGCGCGCCACGTTGGGATGCAGCGCCGCGAAATCCTGCGCAAGTCCGCGGATCGCGCCAAGCTCTTCTTCGTAGTAATCAAGGAAGGCCGCGTCCATTAGCGCTCCTCCAGCGTGGTTCGGGCGTTGCCGTTGTCGAGATCGATCGACGTCGACAGCCGCAGCCGCTCGGGGACCGGCGAGAGCAACAGCGTGCCATCCACCGCGATCACCAGCCCGGCCTTGTCCGAGCGCGACACCGTCACCTTGACACTGCCCGGCGCAAGGCGCGGCTCGAAGGTGTTGAGCACCCGCTTCAGCTCGCGCGCCAGCGCGTCGGCGTCGATGTCAGCGCCGTTGCGCCCCGAAAACGACGGCACCCCGTAATTGAGCACGCTGCGCCGCACCTCGGGATAATCGGCGAGCAGGTCGCGCGGGCTTTGATGGGCCAGCGCCTCGCGCGGGGTCAACAGGAAATCTGCCTCCATCCGCTCTGTGTTGAACAGCATTTCAATGTCGCGCCGCACCGCCTCGCGCAGAATGTCCGAGGTCACCACGATGCCCGCCTCTTCGAGACGGCGCTTGCGGGCGCGCAGGGCCAGCAGCCGATGGGCCAACTGGCGGGTTTCGGGCGCGATATCGTCGCGGGCCTCGATGCCGCGCGGCCCGGCGGCCATAAGCGTCTCGGCGGCCTCGGGCGCGCCCATGGCCCGGGCAAGATCGCGGCCAAGCGCGGCCGCTTCGGCGCTAAGACCCGGCAGGTCATCGACCAGCCTGTCCCAGAGGGACGGCTGAACGGCATCCTGCCGGGATACCGCCTGTGTCAGGCGATCGTCAGACATGAACCGGTCCCCTGGTCAGACCGCTCACACGCCTGCCGCGATGTCGAACTCGATCTCGTGCTCGTCGCCGGCAGAGTGATCCTCTTCCTGCACCACGTACTTGACCTTGATGTTCTCGAAGGCGAAACCGATCCGCTCCTGCAACTCCTGACCTTCGCGCTCCACCCGTTCAGAGTCGGTGATGCGCCCGACACCGTCGATCTCGTAGTGCGAGATGATGGTGTTGGTCATGGTGATGGTCAGGTAATCAAGATGCGCTTCGCCGCTGTCACGGCGCACGGTCACGATCACATCCTTGAAGCTTTTCGCCTGCATCGCGGCCAGCGCGATATAGGGCGAGGAGGCATCATAGACCTTTCTGCAGACCAGCGAGCTGACATCGGCGCGCGCACGGGCGCGGCCACGGCCGGTCTGCGCGGTGGCCGCCTGCTCGATCGACCACATGATGTCGGTGATGTCGATTTCATCCTCGTGATCGGCGCGCTGGCTTTCGCCGTCGATATCGGGGATTTTCAGATAGCCGGTAAATGCCATTTTATCTCTCCATTGTCTTCAAAAGTCATGATTTGACAGAGGGCAGCTCGGACACGAGCCGCAGGCTCGCGTTGATGCCTTCCAGTTGGTAATGCGGCCGAAGGTAGAACCGGGCGTTGTAATAGCCGGGGCGTCCCTCGACGCTGTCCACCTGCACCTCTGCGGCGGCAAGTGGCCGTTTGGCCTTGGCCTTTTCATCAGCCATGGCCGGATTGGCGAGGACATAGCGGTTGATCCACTCGCCAAGCCAAACCTGCATGTCGGCGCGTTCCTTGAACGTGCCGACCTTGTCCCGCGCGATCGCCTTCAGGTAATGTGCAAAGCGGCACACGGGGAAAAGATAGGGAAGATTGGCCGACAGCCGCTCGTTGGCCTGCGCGTCCGGGTCGACCAGCTTGCCGGCGCGGGTCTCGTCATCCTGAAGCGAATGCGCCCCGATAAAAGCCGCAAGATCGGTGTTCTTGCGATGCAGGATCGGCATCATCCCCAGCTTGGCAAGCTCGGCCTCGCGGCGATCGTCGATGGCGATCTCGGTGGGGCATTTCATCGCCACAGAGCCATCATCGGTCGGGAAGGTGTGTACCGGCAGGTTCATCACCGTGCCGCCCGATTCAACGCCGCGGATCTGGGTGCCCCAACCGCTGATCTTGTGGCTGCGGTTGATGTTGACGCCCATGGCAAAGGCCGCGTTCATCCAAACGTAATGATCGTGCTTACCGTCGATCTGCTCTTCGAAATCGAAACCCTTCACCGGCACCGTCTCGGCGCCGTACGGCAGCCGCCCCAGCACCCGCGGCATGGTCAGGCCGATATAGCGCGCATCCTCGGACTCGCGCAGAGAATTCCAGCTGGCATATTCGGGCGAGGACATCACCTGTTGCAGATCCTGCGGGTTGGGCAGTTCCTGCCAGCTTTCCATCCGGTAGAGCTGCGGCGCGGCGGCGGCGATAAAGGGGGCATGGGCCGATGCGCAAATCCCGGACAGGTTGCGCAACATGCTCACGTCCTTGGGCTTGTGGCTGAATTCATAGGCCCCGATGATGGCGCCGAACGGCTCGCCGCCAAACATCGAATATTCGTCGGAATAGATCTTCTTGAAGACCGCCGACTGGTCCCACATCTGGCCTTCGTAATCCTCGAGATGATCGGCCAGATCGTCCTTGCGGATGTTCATCACCCGGATCTTCAGCTTCTGATCGGTCTCGGTGTTGTTGACCAGATAATGCAATCCGCGCCATGTGCCTTCGATCTCGCGCAGCTCGGGGGCGTGCAGGATCTCGTTCATCTGCTCCGTCAGGATTTGGTCGATACCGCCGATCAGAGACTTGATCGACTTGACCGCATTGCCGGAAATCGTCGCCGATCCGGCCTTTTCCTGCGCCGCCAGCGCAAGGTTGGCGACAAGACCCTTGAGCCGGTCGGAAGCCTCGTCCTTGACGCGGAAATCCTTTTCCAGCAGCGCCGAGAATTCGCCCAGATCAAGCGCTTCGGCCTCGGCCGCGCCGGTGTCGGATTTGAGTTCTTCTGCCATGGATCAATCCTCCTTGCCGGCGGCCATCGCGGCCTCGGCGGCCTGCGCCAGCAGCGGCTCGTTGCCCAGCAGCTGCGCAATGCGCTTTTCCGCGTCGACCTTGCCGTCCATGTAGCCCAGCAACTCGACCAGCTGGCTGCGCATCTTCAGCAGCTCGGAGAGCGCTGGCACCTGCGCGGCGATCTTGTCGGGGGCGAAATCGGACATGCTCTTGAAGCTGAGATCGACGAAGAGTTCTTCGTCCTTTTCCGCCCCCTCGACGGCGGGCAAGGTATTGGGCACGCGGGCCTTTACCCTCGGGGCGAGCGCCTCCATGAACTTGCCGAACCTGCCCGCGTCGGTTTCCACGAAGCTGCGGTCGGGGATCGGCTTGGACGCCTCCGGGGTTTCCGAAGCGCCGGAAAGATCGGCCATCACGCCCATGACAAAGGGCAATTCGATGGTGGTTTCCGATCCGTAATGTTCGACGTCATAGGCGATCTGGACCCGCGGTGCGCGGTTGCGTTCGATCACCTTCTGCTTGCTGTCGGCCATTCAACTCCCTTTCCTGTTCGCTATTTCTTTTTGCCGTCCTCGACCCCGGCGACGCTGCGAAACTCCTTGAGCCCCGACGGCGCCACCTCTTCCATCAGTTCGAGGAAATCCATCATCACCATCCGCCGCATCCGCCGGGCCAGATGCGGCAGCGGGCTGGACGGTTCGGTGCGCTCGTAAAATGCGATGATCCGGTCGAGCGCGGTTTCGACATCGGCGCGGTTGCGGATCTCGCCGGGCAGGCCCGGCGCTTGGGAGGGGGGAACGGGGCTGGCGGCGCCGGAG
>NZ_JAHKQA010000082.1 GCF_018860705.1 Citreicella sp. C3M06 | reverse complement strand
TGGCACACAGATGCCGTCGGAGGGCAGTTACAGCATCAAAGCCCCTCCCGGCCCCGCTGCACTTCAAGGTTCAGATCGAGGCCCGGCTGAAATCCAGCACGTCGTTTACGAAGTGAAAGAGCGCCTGCCACCCCTCAGGCACGAACTGCGCCACCTGCGCAATGGCGATTGCCGTCACCGTGGCCATCAGCGGGTTGAAATCAGGCTCTGCCGCAGCTTTGGCGCCGTTGGATGACAAGGACGCTATCCTGTACCCATCCTTTGTGGAAGTCGCCGATGGCGTTCCCGTTTTCAAGGCGGGGGTTTCTGTCGGCGGACCTCTCGGCCGGTCAAGCGAGCGTGTCGGGGACACGATCCGGCTCCACCCCCGATCCGCCAAAGCCGCGGTGGTGTGCCCGTGTTGCGGCACGGTATCAGACCACGGCTGAGGCCGGGTTGCGGGCCAATCCGGGAACCTGTGAGTGTCGCCCGCGATCGCAATGGCCGCTATGGCGATGCCGTCACATGCGCCTTTGCGAAAGCTGTCGAGCGTGCCGATCACCGACACCTGCTAAAAACCGCAAGTACCGCCTTCCTGACTGCTATGCAGCGATGCATGTCGGCCATCCGCAAGGCGGTTCGCGCAAAGACAGTTGTTTCAGGAACACCGGGATGGCCGCCACGCAGGCGCTCGTCAGGCTGAGCGCCGGTGACCTGCCCGTGCCGAGGCGCGGGCAGATCATCGGCGACAGCATCAATCCATGGCTTTGACCGAGGCGTTGGCTTCGCCGCGCACCCAGTAGCCCGCCGCCTTGAGCCATTGCAGCGGATGGCCCTGCGCCAGAAGCGCCTCGCGCAGGGCGCGGGCAACGCCGCCCTCGGCGGCAATCCACGCGAAACTGCGCGCGGGCAGCGTGGCCGGCAGCGCCGCAAGCAGGCTGGCCGGATCGGCGGACTCCGCGGCGGCGCGGTGCACCCATGTCACCTCAAGCGCCGCCTTGCTGACGAGGGGCTGTTCCTCGGTCGGGCCTTCGACGGCGATGATCACCGTGGCGCTGCCGCCGGGCAGTTCTTCGAGACGGCGGGCGATGGCGGGAATCGCGGTTTCGTCGCCGATCAACAGCCAATGGGCGATGTCGCCGTCGATGATCACCGAACCGCGCGGCCCACCGATATGGGCGGTATCGCCGACCTTGACAGCACGGCTCCAGTCAGCGGCAGGGCCACCCGGATGGTCGTAAACATCGACGATCAGCTCCTGCCCGTCATAATGGCGCGGGGTATAATCGCGGCCCACGCTCTCGCCGCTGGCATCGGGCACGAACAGCTTGAAGTGATCATCGGGCGCGCCTGAAACAAAGCCCTGCAGCTCGGGGCCGGACAGCGCGAGGCGGATCATCTTGGGGGTCAGGCGCTCGGCCCGCGTCACGCTGAGCGCGCGGCGCACCAGATCGTGGCGCTGGCGGGTGATGCGGGGGGCATCCTGAATGTCGGTGGTCATCCTGTCGTCCTTTCAAGGTCTGTCGGCACGGCGAGGCACGCCGATCCCGTCTCACATCAGCCCGCCCGCCGATGCCCAGCGCATGGGGCATCAGAGCGGGCGCGATTGATCATGTAGACGCGTGCCGGGCGGCCCTTCGGAAAATACCATATTCATTTTGTCAGGTACTGCGCCAGACCTTTTCACGCCAACGTGAGCATTCCTACGGTGATGCGCCGCACAACCACGCATTTGCCGCAAGGACGGTGCGAGACTATCGGCTGCTCTGCGGGCCCTTGATGGCCATGCTCGCCAAGCGGGCGTGCCCTAACCGGTGCGGTTTCAATGAATTCACGCGGTCTGGCGCCCATGGCATCTGGCTTGCGGCGACGGATCAGCGAGGCCGCACCTCCTTTTGCCGCCAGCCGATTGATGTGTAACCTCGCCGCCTAGCCCAGTTCCATCGTGGCGATGGCCTGAAGCATCGGCAGCGGCTTTGGCGGGGTGCCGCGATACATGCGGGCGGTTGCGAAGGTCTCGACGAAGCCCTCGGCGCGCAACAGCGCTTCGAAGCCGGTGGCGCTGTCGGGTAGGTCGATGATCGCTTTGACGGGCGGCAGTTCGGCCAACGCCGCGCGTGCCAGCGCCAATGCTTCGTTCGGGGTCGGCGCGATCACCGGGCCGATCTTGGCCCCCTCGCGGCACAGGCGCGCCGTGGCAAAGCCGGTCTCGCTGCAAACGGTGATGCGATCCGGCGCGCCTTCCAGCCACGCTGTCAAGAAACGTGGGCGCGCATAGCCGCCCGCCGTGGTATCCAGCGCCTGCAGCCGGGCGAGATCATCGGGGCGCGCCCGCGCAATGGCGGCATCCGGGCGCGACTCCAGCGCCCCTTCGAAGCGCCGCGTCGCGCCGCTGAGGACAAAGCCCGAGCGCGCGTAATTCGCCTGCTGCGCGGCAACGCCGTCCAGCCCCACGCTGCGCTCGCCCGCATGGGCCAGCGCCTGCTGCCACAGGCCATAGCCGATGCCCTGCCCGCGACATTCCGGGCGACACAGGTACAGACCCAGAAACGCCATAGTCTCGCTATGATTGACCACCGAGATCGCCGCCACCGGCTCCCCATCCCTATCGGCCAGAAAGAACCCGCCCGGATCGGCGTTCAGAAAGGCGGCAGCATCTGACAGGCCGGGATTCCAGCCCTCGTTCGCGGCCCAATCCAGAATCTGCGCCACCTCTTGCACGGTGTCTGCCTGCCGGTAACGGATCATATCAGGGCCTCTCTCAGTGAGCCGGGGGTCGAGCTTTGGTTGCGCAGGTCGAGCGATGTCACCAGATCGAGCAGATGCTGCGCCATCAGCTCTTCGGCCAGCGCGCCGTCGCGGGCAACAAAGGCGCGCATCAACGCGCCATGGGCGTGGCTTTCGCACAGCGCCGAACGCCGCTGCCAGTACAGCGCGATGATCAGCGAGCTGCGCACCACCAGCTGCGAAATCATCGCCTCGATGGTGGATTGATCGGCAACGCGGGCGATCTCGACATGGAACTGCCCTGACAGCGACACCGCCCGCCCGTTCTGTCCCGCGTGCAGCGCAGCATGTTCGGCGTCGATATGAGCCTGAAGCGCCGAGATATTGGTATCGCTCATGCGCAGCGCCGCCGAACGCGCGGTGCGCGGCTCGAGCAGGGCGCGGGCCTCAAACACCTCGCGGGCCTCGCGCACCGATGGCTGCGCGACAAAGGTTCCCCGGTTGCGCTGATGCTCGACAAGGCGGCGATGCGACAGCGCTTGCAGCGCGGCGCGGATCTGGGTGCGCGACACGCCATAGATCTCGGACAGCTCGTCTTCGACCAGCCGCGTGCCCGGCGGCAGGCGATGGTCATGGATCGCCGCCTCGAGCGCCGAGGCCACCGTCTGTGCCGAAGCCGCCTTGCCTTGCATCCTGTTCATCCACACCGTTCAGCCTTGCCCAGAATCCTACGTCGCCCCCGGTCAAGGGCAAGCCGCAGCGGGCGCGCCCGGATCGTGGCCATCATTGTATACAAGTTTGTCCGCGATATTGCGCAAAGTGCAGGCGTCGATGCTTAATCTTTGGGCAAATGATGTTTCCCTGCACCGCCGCGTCGGGTTTCGACTGACAGTCGCCACGCGCCAAGGCCAGCTTTGGGCAGAACCTGCGATCCGGGGACGATCATCAGATGAGCGACGATCTAGAACTTGTGCACCTGACCAAGCGGTATGGCGACACCGTCGCCGTGGCGGACATCAGCCACCGCTTTCCATCTGGCGCCTATGTGTGCCTGCTTGGCCCGTCGGGCTGCGGCAAGTCGACCACGCTGCGGATGATCGCCGGGCATGAAAGCGTCAGCGAGGGATCGATCCTGCTGGGCGGGCTTGATATCTCGCACCTGCCGCCCGCAAAGCGCGGCACCGCGATGATGTTTCAAAGCTATGCGCTGTTCCCGCATCTGTCGGTGCGCGACAACGTGGCGTTCTCGCTGCGGATGAAGGGCGTGGAGCGGGCCGAGCGCAACGCCACCGCCAACCAGATGCTGGAACTGGTGCATATGTCGGCCTTTGGCGACCGTTTGCCGGCGCAGCTTTCGGGCGGGCAGCAACAGCGCGTGGCACTGGCGCGCGCTCTGGTGACGCAGCCACGCGTGCTGCTGCTGGACGAGCCGCTGTCGGCGCTCGACCCATTCCTGCGCATCCGCATGCGCGCCGAGCTGAAGAAGCTTCAGCGTGAACTGGGCATTCCGTTCATCCACGTCACCCACGGGCAGGACGAGGCGCTGGCCCTCGCCGATGAGGTCGTGGTGATGAACAACGCGGTGATCGAACAGGCCGGCCCCGCCCGCGAGGTCTGGGGCACGCCGCGCACCGAATTCGTGGCGCGGTTCATGGGCGGGCACAACGTGATCGCCACGCCCTCGGGCAAAGTGTCGTTCCGGGCCGACGAGACGCGCATCTCGGATGCCGGCCTGCCCGCCACGGTTACGGCGGTGGAATATCAGGGCGCATCGGTCGCGATGACCGCCGCGCTGGACAGCGGCGAAGAGCTGCTGGCCCTGCTGCCCGAAGAGACCTTCTTTGCGGCACCGAAAAACCCCGGAGAGGCGGTGCGCCTATCCTGGGATGAAAGACGGGCCAACCGTCTGCAAGCGTAAGCGACATACAACCGGGAGACACCACATGATGTCGAAGATGAGATACAGCCGCCGCTCCATGCTCAAGGGCGGCGCAGCGGCCGTGGCCGCATCCACCCTGCCCGCGCCGATGATCTGGGCGCAGGAGATCAAGGACGTGACGCTGCGCCAGTTCGGCACTGGCGTGTCCAACCTCAACGAGGTCGGCCAGAAGGTGAAGGAAGACCTTGGCTTCACGCTGGAAATGACGGCGCTGGATTCCGACAGCGTGACGCAGCGCGCCGCCACCCAGCCCGACAGCTTCGACATTGCCGACATCGAATACTGGATCTGCAAGAAGGTCTGGCCGACCGGCAATCTTCAGGCGATGGATACCTCGAAGATCGCCAATTACGACAAGATCGTCGGCATCTTCAAGGATGGCAAGCTGACGCCGGAGTCGGTGATCGCGCAGGGCACCGCCCCCCATTCGGTGGGCTTTATCGAAAAGCCGGGCGCAACAGGCTTTGCCGATGAGCCGACCCAGTGGATGACCCTGATCCCGACCATCTACAACGCCGACACGCTGGGCATCCGCCCCGACCTGATCGGCCGCCCGATCAACAACTGGTCTGAACTGCTGAACCCCGAGTTCAAGGGCAAGGCGTCGATCCTCGATATTTCCTCGATCGGCATCATGGACATGGCCATGGTCTGCGAATCGATGGGCGAGATCCAGTACGGCGACAAGGGCAACATGACCCGCGAAGAGATCGACAAGACCTTCGCGATCTTCACCGAGGCCAAGCAGAACGGCCAGTTCCGCGCCTTCTGGAAATCCTTCGACGAGAGCGTCAACCTGATGGCATCGGGCGAGGTGGTGATCCAGTCGATGTGGTCGCCCGCGATCACCGCTGTGAAATCGCGCGGCATTCCCTGCGTCTACCAGCCGCTGGAAGAGGGCTATCGGTCGTGGGGCGGCGGCATCGGCCTGTCGAAATCGCTTTCCGGCCTCGAGCTGGACGCGGCCTATGAATACATCAACTGGTACCTGTCGGGCTGGGTTGGCGGCTTCCTGATGCGTCAGGGCTATTACTCGGCTGTTCCCGAAACGTCGAAAGAGCACATGTCGGAGAACGAGTGGGGCTACTGGTTCGAAGGCAAGGAAGCCACCGGCGAGATCACCTCGCCCTTCGGCGATGTGCTGGCGCAGGCGGGCGAGACCCGCGATGGCGGCTCATTCTATGATCGCATGGGCTCGGTCGCCTGCTGGAACGCGGTGATGGACGAGAACCAGTACATGGTGCGCAAGTGGAATGAGTTCATCGCGTCGTAACGCATGACCCCGTGATGTATCGGCGCGCTTACGCGCCGACCCGCCGGGGGGGCATTCTGCCCCCCCGGACCCCCCTGAGAGTTTACCTGGCAAGATGAAGAGGCGGGACATGTCGAAAGCTCTGGCGAAATGAACGCGCATCGCACGCTATTTGGCTGGCTTCAGGCGACGCCGCTGGCGCTGGTCATGATCGCATTTCTGGTCGCGCCCATCGTGATGATCGTCATCGTCAGTTTCTGGGGGGCGACGGAATTTTCCATCTACCCGGCCTTTCAGTTCGACAATTACCAGTTCCTGTTCGGCTCGCCGGTCACCTACAAGGTGTTCCTTGCCACTTTCAAATACGCGGCGGTGACATGGGCGCTGACCTTGCTCATCGGCTTTACCGTGGCCTATTTCCTTGCCTTTCACGTGCGCTCGCAGACCATGCAGATCGCGCTGTTCCTGCTGTGCACCATCCCGTTCTGGACCTCGAACATCATCCGGATGATCAGCTGGATCCCGTTCCTTGGGCGCAATGGCATCGCCAACACCGCCCTGCAGAACTGGGGGCTGATCGATGAGCCGCTGGAGTGGCTGCTCTATTCGGATTTCTCGGTCATTCTGGCCTTTGTGCATCTCTATACGCTGTTCATGGTGGTGCCGATCTTCAACACCATGATGCGCATCGATCGCTCTTTGCTGGAAGCGGCGCGCGACAATGGCGCCAGCGGCGCGCAGATCCTGCGCCATGTCATCATCCCCCTGACCAAGCCCGGCATCATGATCGGCACGATTTTCGTGGTCACGCTGGTGATGGGTGATTTCGTCACCGTGCGCTTTATGTCCGGCAGCCAGAGCGCCAATGTCGGGCGGTTGATTTCCAACGACATCGCCTTGCTGCAATACCCGTCTGCGGCCGCCACCGCCGTGGTCTTGCTGGCCACCGTTCTGATCATCATCGCTGTGCTGCTGCGCTTCGTGAACATCCGCAAGGAGCTTTGAGCCATGGAGCAACGTCCCCGCAGTTTCTATGTGCTGGCGGCCATCTTCGTGCTGTTCGTGCTGTTTCTTTATGGCCCGACGGTGACCATCGGCATCCTGAGCTTTCAGGGACCGCAAGGTGGGCTGACCTTTCCGATGAACGGGGTGTCGCTGCACTGGTTCGCCGATCTGTTCGAGCAGCAGGCCGTGGGCGACATCTGGGGCGCCTTCCGGCGCAGCCTCGCGCTGGGGCTGATGGTCATGGTCACCACGGTGGTGGTGTCGGTGATGGCGGGGCTGGCGTTTCGCAAGCGCTTTGCCGGCTCGGCGGTGCTGTTCTATCTGGCGATCACGTCTCTGGTGATCCCGTCGATCCTGATCTCGCTGGGCGTCGGGCTGATCTTTCAGCAACTGGGGCTGAAGGTTCATTGGGCGACCTCGGGCTTCGGCTCGCAGCTGACATGGACCCTGCCCTTTGGCCTGCTGATCATGTTCGCCGTGTTCAACCGCTTTGACCGCAGCTACGAAGAAGCCGCACGCGATCAGGGCGCAACCGCCTGGCAGACCATTCAATACGTGGTGCTGCCGATCATCGCGCCGTCGCTGATCGGGGTTGCGCTGTTTGGCTTTACCCTCAGCTATGACGAATTTGCCCGCACCCTGCTAACCTCGGGCAGCTACAACACCCTGCCGCTCGAGATTTTCGGGATGACCACCAATGTCACCACGCCGGTGATCTATGCGCTTGGCACGCTGACGACGCTGTTTTCGCTGGCCATCATCGGGGTGTTTCTTGCCACCGTCTGGGCCCTTGGCAAGCGCCGGGCGCGGATGGGGTCCGACGCTGGCAAAGGTGTGTGATGCGCATCGTCTACATCAACCCCAACGCCACGCAGGCGATGACCGATGGCATTGTCGCCGCCGCCCGCGCCGCGCTGCCGGGCGCGCAGATCGCCGGGCTGACCAATGCCGATGGGCCACCCGCCATCGAGGGGCCAGAGGATGGCGATGCCGCCGTGCCGGGGATGCTGGCGCTGCTGGCAAAGTGCCGCGCCGATGCGGCGGTGATCGCCTGTTTCGACGACACCGGGCTGGCGCAGGCGCAGGCGATGGTGCCGTTTCCGGTGCTGGGCATCGGGCAGTCTGCCTATGTGATGGCGGAGCTTCTGGGGCGGAAATTCTCGGTGGTCACGTCGCTGGCGGTTTCGATCCCGGTGATCGAAGAGAACATCGCGCGCGGCGGCTATGCGGGCAATTGCGCCTCGGTGCGGGCGTCGGGGCTGCCGGTGTTGCAGATCGAGGCGGGCGGCGCGCCGGTGCTGACGCGGCTGGCCGACGAGATCGCCCTTGCGCAAGTCGATGGCGCCGGGGCCGTGGTGCTGGGCTGCGCCGGAATGGCACCGCTGACGGGTGCTCTGTCGGCGCGCTGCACCGTGCCGCTGATCGACGGGGTCAGCGCTTCGGCGCATCTGGCGGCGGCGGCCATCGGCTTTCGCGCCAGCTGATCAGGGCAGATCGACCGCCTCGGGCGCGGCCCGGCGCAGCGGCCCGGCATCGATCACCCCGAGCATCTCGTCAAAGCTCAGCGGCTCGGCCTTGATGACGCCTTGCACCGTGATCCAATCCGCCTCGGATACCAGCAGCTCGACCAGATCGCTGCCCAGCCTCAGCCCGACATCGACATCCTGCCAGATCGTCGCCAGCGCTTCGGGGGTGATTGCCCCCTGCATCGACGCGCTGACCGCGGCCATCGCCGCGGCAGGGTCGGCGCGCACATCGGCATCGGCCCGGACCAGCGCCGCCATAAAGGCATCAAGCTCCTGCGCCCGCGCGCCGGTCATCCCCGGCCCGGCGGCAAGGATGAAATGGGCCGCATAGCCGCGCAGGCGCAGTTCCGCGTAATCCGCGCCAAGCCTGTCGCGCGCAGCGCTGTAGAAGGACGGAAACGCCATGATGGCATCAAGATCGCCCCGCGCCAGCGCCGGAACCAGATCCGAGGGCGCGGCGCTGACCACCTCGGCCTCGACCCCGGCCTGATGCAGCAGACGGTCCAGCGCGTAATCCACATTGGTGCCGATGGTGGTGCCGATGCGCCTACCGGCGAGATCCTCCGGGAGGGCAGCCCTGCCCTCGCCCCCGCGCAGAACCGTGGCGCCATTCAGGATCACGCGGTTGCCGGTAAACCGCGCCAGATCGCCGATCACCGAAAACTCCTGCCCGACCAGCGCCCCGATGGCGGCGGGAAATTCCGCCATGAAGGCCACATCGACCTGCCCGCCGGTCAGCGCCTCGAACCCGGTGCGCCCTGTGGGAAAAGAGACCAGCTCGATCTCGAGCCCGGCGGCGTCGAAATAGCCCTTTTGCAGGGCGATATCGATCTGCGGGGTATGTGGATTGGGGCTCCATGCCAGAACCAGCGGCTCGCCATGGGCGAGCGCTGGCAGCAGCGCGGCAAGGGCGGTCAGGGCAAGGCGGGTCATCGGCGATCCTTTACGTGGAAAGGTCTGCGGGACGGTCGATTTGCTGGCGCAGCAGCGCGAAGATTTCGTCACGCACCTGCAACAGTGCATCGCCGGAGTGCGACAGCGTCCGCGGCCGCGGCTGGCTCAGCGCATAATGGCGGATCAGCCGCCCCGGCCCCCGGCTCATGACATGGACATCGTCGGCGAGCCGCAGCGCCTCGTCAACATCATGGGTCACCAGCAGCACCGTGGCGCGGTGCTTGTGCCAGACATCCAGCAGCAGATCCTGCATCTGCGCCCGGGTCTGCGCGTCGAGCGCGCCAAAGGGTTCGTCCATCAGCAGCACACGCGGGTCGGTGGCAAAGGTGCGCGCGATGGCCACGCGCTGCTGCATGCCGCCGGACAACTGTTCAGGGTACTTGTCGGCATCGGCTTCCAGCCCGACCTCGGCCAGCGCCGCCTGCGCGCGCGCGCGCTCTTCGTGCCGGGGCAGCGCGAATTGCCGCAGCCCGTAGCGCACGTTGTTCAGCGCGGTGAACCACGGGAACAGCGCGTATTGCTGAAAGATCACGCCCACCTCGGGGGACGGCCCCGTGATGCGCCGCCCGTCAAGCGTGATGTGCCCGTCGACGGGGGCGAGAAACCCGGCGATGGCGCTTACCAACGAGGATTTGCCACAGCCCGACGGGCCGACAAGCGCGGTGAAACTGCCCGGCGCCAGTGTCAGCGAACAGCCGGTCAGCGCGTCGATGCACCCGGCGTCGCCGTCATGGCGCAGCGTCAGATTTTCGATCCTGACCCGACCTGTCGGCATCAGGCCCGCTCCCAGTGCACGAGCTTGCGCCCAAGCCACGCCACCGCCTGATCGGCCAGCGCCCCGAGCAGCCCCAGAATGATCAGCAGCGCGAACATCCGGTCGGTGCGCACGTATTGCCGCGCCTCCTGCAAGCGAAAGCCAAGGCCCGATGACGCCCCCGACAGCTCTGCCGCGACGAGGCTGAGAAAGGCCAGCGCCACCCCCAGCCGCAGCCCCGCAAGAATATGCGGCGCGGCGGCGGGCAACACCACGGTGCACAGCTCGCGCAGGCGCGATGCACCAAGGCTGCGCGCCGCGCGCAGCCAGACCTGCGGCACATAGGCCATGCCCTGATGGGTGTTGAACCAGACCGTCAGGAACACCGTGTAGCTGACGACGAAATACTTCGCCCCCTCGCCGATGCCGAACCAGACGATGGCAACCGGCACCAGTGCGATCGCCGGGATCGGGCGCAGCAGGCTCAGGAACGGGCCCAGCAGCACCCGCACCGGCGCGATGCGCCCGCTCAGCACGCCCATCGCCACCCCAAGCGCCGCGCCGAGACCATAGCCCACCGCGGCCCGGCTCAGCGAGGCCGCCAGATCCTTTTGCAAGGTGCCGTTGCGCCACATCTCGACCGTGGCGGACCAGACCGACCACGGCGCCGGAAAGATGATCTCGCGCACCACGCCAGAGGTGGCGACGGCGCACCACAGCCCAAGCACAAAGACGAAGGACAGCAATGGCAGCAGCGCGCGCGCTCTGGTTGGCGATCTGCGGCGCCTGGCCCCTTGCGAGGGAATATGATCGGGCGGTTCGCTCACGGCCGTGATACCTGTTCCTGCCCGCGAACGATGCGCATGGAATCCGGGGTTGTGGAACCCCTCTATCGGTGGACATCGCGCCAGCGTGATGCGCAGCGTTGCCCGGAGAAGACCGCCACCGGGCCGATTGCACCTGTTCGAGACCTGCGTTGCAAACTCGAAACCACCGCAATCGACCAGTGCCAGCCACAGGGCCGGATCGTTCTTAGCGGGCCGGGCAAAACGATTGCACTGCCTGACGATGGGGGCGTTTACGATGAAAATCGTTTTATAAGGTCGTGACGTCAATTCCGTTCGCCCATAGCGGCAATCCATGCGTACACTGGTCCTACACGCACAATGATCGGGCAGACTTGATATGGAAGATCAGGTGAGACGGCCCCGGCGCAGGGTCACCGTGGTAGATGTCGCCAGTGCGGCCGGGGTTTCTCCGGGCACGGTGTCAAACGCGATCAGCGGCAAGCGCAAGGTCGATCAGGACACCCGCGCGCGCATCGACAGGGCGATTCTCGAACTTGGCTACGTGCCCAACCTTGCCGCGCGCGGCATGCGTACCGGGCGCACCAACACGATTGCGGTGTTTTCCTCGATGCCGACAGCGGTGGCTGCGGGTTCTGCCCGGCTGGGTTTTCTGATGGAGGTTGCCGCCTCGGCAGCGGTGACGGCGCTGGAACACAACATGGCGCTGGTGCTGGTTCCGCCGATCCGCGAGGCCAGCAAGGCGCTGTCCAGCGTGCCCTTCGACGGCTTGCTGATGATCGAACCCGAAGAGGACGACGCCAATCTTGCCCGCCTGCGCCAGCGCGGCATCCCGACCATGGTGATTGGTCTGCGCGACGGTGCACCCGGCCCCGGCGTAACCATGAATTTCCAGCGGATGGCAGAGCTGCTGATCTCGCATCTGCTCGAGACCGGGGTCCGCCACATGCCGCTGATCCTTGGCCAGAGCACCCGGCAGTCGAACCTGTTCTTCCGCCAGACCTACGAGCGGATGATGGCGCAGGCCGGGCTGGCGGCACGGGTCCATGTGGTGCCAGAGGCCGACGCGGAACGCGGCGCATCGGCGGCGATCCTGCAAGACATCGCGGCGGGGCTGCCGATCGATGGCGTGCTGGCCCCGATCGACGCCATGGCCGCAGGCACCATGGCGGCGCTGCGACAGGCCGGGTTGTCGGTGCCCGGCGACGTCAAGGTCGCCACTCGCTATGACGGCTTCCGGGCCCGCAGCGAGACGCCGCCGCTGACCGCGCTGAACCTGCGGCTCGACGAGGTGGCGCAGATCGCCACCGCCGGGCTGATCGGCGCCATCGAAACCGGCGGCGCTCCGATCCTGACCGGCCCCGAGCCGCGCCTCGTGGTGCGCAGCTCGACGGTGGGTTAATCCAGCGAGATCACCCGCAGCCCCGGAATGCGCTCTTGTGCCAGCGTCACCAGATGCGCGTGGTGGGTGAACATGATCGCCTGACCAAGCTGCCCCATGCTCGCGGTCAACTCGAGCGCCGCGCCCGCGCGACCATCGTCGAAGGTTTCCAGAATATCGTCGGTGACAAACGGCAGCGGGCCAAAGCGGCGGGTGAAATCCGCGTGCCCGGCGATGCGCAGCGCAAGGTAGAGCTGCGCGCGGGTGCCGGTCGACATGGCCTCGGCGGCAACCTTGCGATCCTCGCGCACACCGACAAGCTGTTCACCATTGACACCGGGCCGGGTTTCCAGCCGTGGCCAGTCGCCCCCTGTCATGGTGGCAAAGGCCGCCTGCGTCGCGGTGAGCATCGGGCCGCGCCGATCCTCGCGCAGGCGGCTCAGCGCCCCGCGCGCCGCCATCAACCCGACGCGGGCCAGCACCGCGTGGCGGGCCTCTTCGCGCAGGGTTTCCAGCAGAGAGGCGCGCTCCTGCGCCAGCCCGGCCGCCCCGGTGCGGCGCAGCGCATCGCTGAGCGTCTGGCGCGCTTCGGTCTGCGCCACCAGCGCCGCGTCGCGGTCGGATTTTGCCGCCTCGAGCGCATCGGCCAGATGCACGCTGCGGGCCGGGTCGGGGTCGGCCTCTTCCAGCGCCAGCCGATCCTGATCGTGACCGGCAGCCTGTGCGGCATAGGCGTTTGCGGCCTCGCGCCGCTCGGTGCGCAGGGCGTCGCGGCTGGAAAGCGCCGCGACCTGCGCTTCGGCATCGCCGCCCTCGGGCAGCGACTGGCCTGCCAGAAGGCGGGCGATCTCGGCCTGCGAGTGCGTGATGATCTGGGCCTGTTTCTCCGCCGTCACCTGCGCCGTGCGCTGCGCCGCCTCGGCGGCGGCGATGGCGCGCGCGGTATGCTCGGCCGCATCCCTGCGCACGATCCCGGCACGGATCAGCGCGGCCGGACTGGCCTGCGGCAGGTTCAGCAGCGCCCGCAAATCCCCGGCCCGCGCCTCGAATGCCTGAAGCGCGCGGCGCATCAGCCCGACGCGGCGCGCCTTGTCCTTTTCATCGTCGAGCAATTCGCGCAGCTCTGCCGCGCGATCCAGTTGCGCGAGCAGCTCTTGCGGCGACAGCCCTGCGCACCACAGCCCCGCGACCGCCGCGTCATATGTGCCCTGCGCCGTCGCCTCGGCGGCCTGCAATTGCTCTGCCGCGCGGGCCTGATCGGCAACCAGCGTACGCGCCTTTTCCTGTTGTGCGATGCGTGCGGCGCGGGCTTCAAGATCGGCGCGCAGACGCTCTGCTTCGGCAAGGCTCAGCGGCTGTCCGGCAAGGGCTATGCATGCGGATGTCACCTGTTCCAGCCCCGCGGCGCGCGCGGCACTGGCGGCGTCATGGGCCTTGCTGGCGGCCTCTGCCTCCAGCGCGGCAAGCGATGCGGCGCGTATGGCATCGCAGCGGCTGGCAAAGGCGCCGGGCGTGGTGCCAGCGGCAAGCCCCAGCCGCGCCGCCATTGCATCCGCTTGCTGTGCCACGCTGCGGGCTGCTTCGGCGGCGCTGCGCGCGTCGGCCTCGCGCCGCGCAAGCTGCGCCGTCAGACGGTCGATCGTGGCCACGATGCCTTCGAGCCGCACCCGCGCCTCGCGCGTTTCCCCATGGCGCTGGCGTGCCGCGTCGTCCTCATGCATCGCTGCTTCGAAGCTGTCCGCCGTTTCAGGGCTGAGCGCGGCGCGATGATCGGCCCAGAGCGTATCGCGCAGGGCGCGGGTCTGGGCGATGGCGGCGTCGCTGACCACCGCGCCCGCGCCCGTTTGCGCATCATAGCTGGCCTTGGCCTCGGCCAATTGTTCGCGCGTATCCTCAAGCCGCAGTGTGGCATCGGCGAGCGCCCGTTCGCTGGCTTGCGCCGCGCTTTCCACCGCGCGCAGCTCTGCCAGTTCGGGCAGGCCCGCTTGCGCCAGCGCGGCCCAGCCTTGCGGCAGGCCGCTCGCGGCCCGGCGCGCCGCCTCGCCCGCTTGCTGGGCGCTGTTGGCAAGATCGGCCGGGTCCGGGGCCAGCGCATCCAGCGCATCGCCCAGCTGTTGCCAGCCATCGGGCATCTCTTGGGTTTCGCCCAGCGTTGCCTCGGCCTCGGCCAAAGCCTTCAACGCGCGGTCCCGATCGCGCGCCGCCTCGCGGGCGGCATCCGCCGTTTCGCGCAAGCTGGCGAGCGTGGCGCGTGGCAGGGCAATCTGCGCCGGATCAGCGCCCGGCCCTGCGATCTGCTCGGCCAGCGCCCGCGCCTCGGCGCGGATCTCCTCAAGCCGTGCGCCCAGCTTTTCAGCGTCGGCTTCCGCGCCGTAGACCCGGCCCAGCAGCGGCTTTCCATCTTCGAATTCCGCCGCCTCGAGCTGCGCAATCAGCGCCGCCACCTCAAGCCCCTGCGGATCGGCCTGAAGGGTTTCCAGCTCCTCGGCTGCGCGGGTGCCCTCCTGCGTGGCCTCGGCCTGAGCGGTGCGGGCAGAGCGGATCGCCGCCGCCGCAACGCGCACGCCAGAAACGGCGTCGGGCCGCAGGTCCGGCCCATCGGCATAGGCCTGCAGCGCGGTGTCGATCTCGGCGATGCGGCGGGCCAGCGCGCGCCGCGCATCGGCAGCCTCGCGCAGGGCCAGCGCCCGGGTCGCTTCGTCCTGCGCCGTGGTGGCGGCGCTCAGCCGGGTTTGCGCCTCGTCCAGCGCAAGCCGCATCCGGTCATGTTCGCGCGGGTCAAGCTGGGCGTCGGCCATCGCCGCGTCGATGCGTTTCAGCTCGGCCTTGCCAAGCGCCAACGTGCTCTTGCTGCGGCCCTTTTTATGGAAATCGTCGATCTCTTTTTCGGTCTGCGACAGGATGTCGGAAACCCCCGACAGGCCCGAAGACCCGGCATGAAGCAATTGCCCAAGATCGCCCTGCGCCTCGGCGATCTCCTTGCCACCGCGCCGCAAGGTGGCGTCATCGAGCGAAAACCGGGTGCGGAACGCATCGCGCCCTAGCCCGTGCAGCAGCGCGGCAAGGCGGCCCTCATCGACCTCTCGCCCGTCATCGTCGGTCAATGACCCCTTGCGCTTGCCGGTGCGCCGCAGGGTCAGCGGCCCCTCGGGCCCGTCAAGCACCGCGCCCACCATCAGATCGCTTCGGGAAAAGCGGAAATCGTAGGAATGTTGCAACGGCAGGCCGTAGAGCAGATCGAGCCATGCGGAAAAGGCGGTGCTTTTGCCCGCCTCGTTCTGACCGAACACCAGCGTCACGTCGGGGCCATCCGCGGCCTCGCCGAAATCAAGTGTGTGGTTTTCGAACCGCCCGTAGCGGATCAGGTCAAGCCGATTCAGCCTCATGTCTCGCTCCCCGCGCCGAGGCGCAATACCATGGTCTCGACCCCCTCATCGATGAGCGCATCGAGCTGGTCTTCGTCCAGCAGGTCGGCAATGTCGCGCGGCAGTGCGCTGCGCCAGTCGGCCAGCAGCACACGGGCCTCGTCGCGAAAGCCGGGGGTCGCGGCATCGGCGCGCATCGCCTGCGCGATGTCGCCCGCCGCGCCGTCCGGCTGCGCCCCCTGGCGCAACTGCGCGCGGACCTTTTCGATGAACACACCGTCCAGTTCGGCGGCCTCTTGCCGCGCCTGTTCGGTGGCAAAGCCCAGATCGCCAATTTCCGACGCGCTGCCGACAAGGTCGAGCCGCGCCGCCAGCAACACCCCCGGCGCCATCGTCGCGCCCAGCGCCGTGCGGATCGCATGCAGCCGCGCCGAGGCATCCTCGCACCCGTCCAGCGCCACCGGCAGCCGGGCAAAGCGCAACAGCTCGACCGGCAGCGGCGTGGCGCGCACCCCGTCGAGGTCGAGTTCCACCAGCGTGACCGAGCCGCCCTCGGTCTCGCGCACGCTGCGGCCCTGCGGAATGCCGGGCATCACCGCAAGGCTGCGCTCGCCGCGATGTTCGCTGCGCTTGTGGATGTGGCCCAGCGCCCAGTAATCATAGCCATGGGCCAGCAGGTCGCCCAGCGCGCAGGGCGCATAGGGATCATGCCCCGGCGAGCCGTCAAGCGAGCTGTGCATCAACCCGATGTTGAACTTGCCCGCCACCGGTGCGGGATAGCGCGGCAGCAGGCTCTCGCGCATATGCGGCGTGGTGAAGCCCATGCCATGCACCACCGCCTCGCCAATCTCGACAGACGGCGCCTCGGGGGTCAGCTGGGTCAGCCCGGCCATGGGGCCAAAACGCCCCAGATCGAGCATGGCATCATGGTTGCCCTGAATGAGCACCGCCGGAATCCCCGCCCCTGCAAGCCGCGACACCGCCGCGGCCAGCGCCGCCCGCGCCGCCACATCGGCCACGCCTGAATCGAACGTGTCGCCCGCCAGCAGCACCGCATCGACGCGGTGCTCGATGGCGCGCTCGACAATGGCCGAGAGCACCCGGCGCGAAGCATCGCGCAGGGCCTCGCCCATTTCGGGGTTGCGGGCGGCCTGTGCCCGCAGCGGGCTGTCGAGATGCAGGTCGGCAAGATGCAGGAATTTCATCAAATCTCCGGGGAAAGAATCGCCCCATCATGCCGCTTTGACCTGCCGCTGCAAGGGCTTATCGGGTCAGGCCGCCGCGAGCCGTTGCCCACTGCCCGCATCAAAGTAATGCAGCCGCGCCGGATCGTAGCCCAGCCCGATGGCCGCGCCCTGCATGCGCAGAAGCGGCACCGCGCCCGAGCGATCAAGCCCCCCGAGAAGATGTTCATCTGCGGCGAGCCGATGAATTCCGCGACAAAGCGGCAGTTGGGGCGGGAATACAGCTCCATCGGCGGGCCTTCCTGCACGATCCGCCCCGCTTGCAGCACCACAACCTTGTCGGCCAGCGTCATCGCCTCGGTCTGATCATGGGTGACATAGATGGTGGTGGTGCCCAGCATAGCGTGCAGGCGTTTGATCTGGGTGCGCATCTAGACCCGCAGCTTGGCATCGAGGTTGCTCAGCGGTTCGTCGAACAGGAACACCGAGGGCTCGCGCACGATGGCCCGGCCCATGGCGACCCGCTGGCGCTGCCCTCCCGACAGCTGCCCCGGCTTGCGATCGAGCTCAGCACCGACCTGCAGCACGTCCGTCGCCTGTTGCACCCGCGCCTTGATCTTGAGCTGGCGCTGATGCCGCGCGGGGCCAGCCCCGCCTGCGGGCTGCTGTTTTACGGCGTCTATGGCGCGGATTTCGAAACGCCAAGTTCTCACCAGCACGCCGACGGCCCCGGCCTGACCCGTGGCAAGATGATGCACTATTGGGATTGGCACACGCGTGAGGAGACCCGCACCGCTCGCCGCCTTGGACGAAGCGCTGCGGGCGCTGCCGCCGCTCTACCTCAACGCCGCCGGCGCGGCCTTTGCCGCGATCACAGGCTGAATTCACCGCCACGGGAGAAGTGGACAACACGGAGGAGAGACACATGAGACGACTGACAATGGCGCTGGCCACCACGCTGAGCCTGTGCGCCGGCCTGGCGCAGGCCGCAGCACGGTGCGCTTCTGGTACCATTTCGACAATGCCGACAAGCCGACGGGCGCGCCGAAGCCTGCCTGCGGCGGCGGCCAGTGGACCAGCTTTGGCGATAAAAGCACTGCGGTGATGGCCAATGCCGAAGACCCCAAGGCAGCATGGAAGTGGATCAGCTTCCTGTCGAGCGAAGGCAACAACACAATCTTCAACGAGGCGACCGGCCAGCTGCCGGTGGTCAAGGCCGACAGCGAAAACTGGACACTGCACCCCCAGCACTTCGTCAAGGCGACGATGGACAGCCTGCCCTTTACCCACATACTGCCCAGCAGCTCGGCCACGGCGGATTTTGTCAACACCGTCTGGCCAACCGAAATGCAGCGCGTGCTGACCGGCGACATCGAACCGGCGCAGATGAACGAAAAGATCGACGCGCTGTTCAACGACTGCCCCTCGGCCAGGCGCCCCTTTCCCGATGGCAAAAGCGACGTGCCTCATGACGGACGCGACCATGAGACATGCCTCAAGCACCCCCGCCCGCGCGCCTCTCTGGGCCACCAGATCCTGACCTACGCGATGCTCTCCCCCCGCTGTGCTGGTGACTCTGGCCATCGCCTTTTTGCCGATGCTGCAGGCCACGTGGATGGGCCTGCACGACTACGTGCTGTTCCGGCCCAATGATTTCACCTGGGACGGGCTCGACAATTTCAAGGCGGCGCTGGCCGACGAGGTGTTCTGGATATCGCTCAGGCACACCATCATCTGGATGTGCACCACGATCCCGGCGCAGCTGGCGCTGGTGCTGATCACCGCCCTGCTGCTGATCGATGTCGTGGTGGTCTATCTGCGGCGCACCGGAAAGACGGCGAGCTGATGGCCCGGCACCGTGTCACCACCGCCCGCCGCATCCTAACCGCCGACCTGCCGATGCTGGCGATCCCGTGCTTTACCCTTGGCCCGTATCTGTGGATGGCGCTGATCTCGCTCAGCCCGCAGGAAACACTGTTCACTGAAGGCCCGTCGCTGCTCAACGCCACGTTTGAGATTTACACCCGCCTGCTCCGCACCGTGGGGTCTGGCGACAACCTTCTGGACAGCTTCATCGTGGCAGGCGGCACAGTCGTGGTCGGCCTGGGGCTGAGCGTCACCGCCGCCTACAACTTTTCGCGCTTCAACTTTCGCGGCAAGCGTATCCTGATGCTGCAATTCCCGCTGATCAACATGTTCCCGCTGATGCTGCTGATCCTGCCGTTGTTCGTGCTGATGCGGGTGCTGGGGCTGCTCGACACCCATCTGGCACTGATCATCGCCACCGGAATCTATTTCTTCATCACCGCGTGGAACGAGTATCTCTATGCATTGACCCTTGGCGGGCGCAACGCGCAGCCTAGGGTGCGGGCATCTTCACCGTTCTGGCCGCACGGGTGAGCACGCAGCGCTCGGTGGCCTCGGATGACGGCACCGGCCATATCGACTGGCCCGCAGTGATGCGCGCGCTGGCGCAGGTAGGCTTACGGCGGGCCGATCTCGCTGGTACCGTTCCGGCGGGCGGATGACCGCGTCGGGCTATTTCGAAGGACAGACCGATTACACCGGATTCTTCCTGCATCACTGCGTACATTACATGGATCTGATCCCATGGTTCGCGGGCGAGGATTTCGGCGACATGACGGTGCGCTCGGTGCCCCCCAGACCCGGCAAGCTATTGTTGCACCTGAATTTCACCACGCCGCAGGGCAAGATCGGCAATATCGTCATGGGCACGGTGCAATCGCGCGGCACCCCGATGGAGAAAATCCGCATCATGGGCGATCACACCCGCCTGCATGTCGACAATATCATCGACGTGGCGCTGTATCGCGACCCGCCGTTCAAGGCCGACGATCCCGGCGCGGTGCTGGACCCGGCCTCTGACACGCTTTGCTGGCGGCCCAATTTCACCGCCGCCGCCAACGAGGATCACAAGGGCTACGCCCCACTGCTGGCCGATATGGCCGCGCTGTTGCGGGGCGAGTCGCGCGATGTGCCCGACATCGGCGACGAGGTGCGCGCCATGGAACGACTGGAGCGGATGATCGCGCAGATCCCGCTCTGACCGCGTCAGAGCCGCGACACCTCGACCAGCGCGCTGTGGGCGCTGCACCCCTGCGCAAGGCGCGAGGTGCCCACATCGCGCGTCAGCACGTTGGGGTTGCCATTCGGGTCGATCTGCCCGCCCGGATCGCCGTACCACGCACCGGTCGGCAGCGCGACGACTCCGCTCAGGATATCGTCGGTGACCCGGGCGCGGGCCCGGACGCTGCCGCGCGCGTTGTGCACCCGCAGCAGATCGCCCGTGGCAATGCCGCGCGCGGCGGCATCCTCGGGATGGATCAGCAGCGTTTCCGGGCGCGCCCCGGGGGCATCGGCCAGCGCCGCCTCAAGCTGGCTGTGCAGCTTGTCGCCGGGCTGGGGCGAGACCATATGCAAGGGCGCCTCCGCCGTCGCGGCGCCCAGCCATTCGGCGGGCGGCAGCCATGTCGGATGGCCGGGACAATCGTCATAGCCAAAGCTGTCGATGGTCTGCGAAAAGATCTCGATCCGCCCCGAGGGCGTGCCAAGCGGATGCGCCTCGGGGTCTGCGCGGAACTGGCGGAACAGGCTGCGCGGCGCACCATCCTCGCGGATCGGCAGACGCATCCAGTTGCGCGCGCGCAAACTGTCCAGATCCGGCAGATCCAGATCGCCAGCCCCGGCGCGAAACCCCTCATACAGATGCGCGATCCACTCGGCCGCGCTGCGCCCCTCGGTGAAATCCGCGCCCGCGCCCAGCCGCTCGGCCAGCCCGGCGTAGATGTCGTAATCGTCGCGCGCCTCGCCTTGCGGCGGCACCAGCGCGGGCATGTGGAACAGGTAGTCATCCATGCTCGAACGGCCGATATCCTCGCGCTCATAAGGCGTGGTGGCGGGAAAGACGATGTCGGCGCGTTTGGCGGTGGCGGTCCACCACGGCTCGTTGACGATGATCGTCTCCGGGGTCTTCCACGCCTCGTGCAGGGCGTTGAGATCCTGATGGTGATGATACGGGTTGCCCCCCGCCCAGCAGATCAGCCGGATATCGGGATAGGTCTCGTTCCGACCGTTGAACTGATAGGGGCCGCCGGGCTGGCGCAGCATGTCGGCAACCCGCGCCACCGGAATCGCCCGGCGCACCGGGTTGATGCCCTGCGGCAAGGTCATGCCGCCAACCGCGCGCATGGTCTTGCCAACACCGCCAATCGCGCCGTAGCCATAGCCGACGCCACCGCCCGGAAGCCCCATCTGTCCCAGCATCGCCGCCAGAACGGCGGACATCCAGTAAGGCTGCTCGCCGCGCTCGCCGCGCTGCAAAGACCATGCCACGGTGATGAAACACCGGGTCGATGCCATGCGCCGGGCCAGCGCGACGATGGCCCCCGGCGCAACCCCGCAAAGCGCTGACGCCCAGTCCGGCGATTTTGCCACCCCGTCGCTCTCGCCCAGCAGATAGAGGCGGAACCGCTCGTAACCCTCGCAGCAGCGCGCCAGAAAATCGCGATCGGCCAGATCTTCGGTTTCCAGCACATAAGCCAGCCCCAGCATCAGCGCCGTGTCCGAGCCGGGCCGCACCGGCAGCCAGTCACAGCCCTCGGGTGCATCCCCGCGCTGAGGCCCGACGTTCACCCGCACCATCCCCTTGTCGGCAAAGCGCCCGAACCAGCCTTCGGTCTCATGCTCGGTCACGCCGCCCATGCTGACCTGCGCGTTCTTCTGATTGACGCCGCCAAACATCACCAGCGTCTCGGTGTGATCGCAAATGGTCTTCCAGCCATCCTGATGGCTGTACAGAAACGACAGAAAATCGATGCCAAAGACATGCGGCATGATCGATTGGGCGCAGCCGGTGGAATAGCTGCCGAACGAGGCCACATAGCCGCCGATGCTGTTGAGAAACCGGTGCACCTGACTTTGCGCATGGTGAAACCTCCCGGCCGAACTCCAGCCGTAAGAGCCGCCATAGATCGCCTCGTTGCCATGCTCTGCGCGGACGCGCCCGATCTCGGCCGCCGCAATGTCCAGCGCCTCGTCCCATGGCAATTCGACAAATTCGTCGCTGCCCCGCCCGGCCCGCTCGCGCGACGTCAGCCAGCCGCGCCGCACCGAAGGGCGCGCCACCCGCAACCGGTGATGCACCGCCGCCGGCACTGCCTCGGGGATGCGCGTGGGCGAGGGATCGGCGGCAAAGGGCCGCGTCGCCACCATCCGCCCGTCCTCGACCCGCGCTTCAAAGGCGCCCCAATGGCTCGATGTCACCTGCCAGTCCGTCATGCCCGCGCTCCGTCGTCTCAAGGGGCCGCAAACCCCGTCTTCATCTCACAAAGGGGCGCCGCCCCCGTCTTCATCTTGCCCGGTAAACTCCGGGGGGAGCCGTAGGCGGGGGGCTGGCCCCCCTCGGCGCCCACCACAGGCTCAGGTCTCGGCCTTCTTTTCCCAACGCCCCGATTCCTCGGACCAGTACTGCGCCTTGCACCCGGCCGATTTCAGCGCCCGCCACTGAGCCCGTGCCCGGTCCAGCGCCCGCTCATCGAACCCATCGAACAGCACGCAGACCCGCTCCATCGCCGCGACCTCTTCCGCCGACACCTCGGCGCCGTCCACCGACATCAGGCAGGCGGGATCGTTGGGCAGTGCGCTCTGCACCGTCAGCAACACCGGCTGCAACGCATCATGCGGCCCGCCCGCAACCCCATGCGGCAAGAACCCGTCCTCAGCGCCAAGCCACAGCTTCTGATCCAGCCAGTCGATCCGGCCCGGATCGACGCCGCGCACCGCCACCCGCCAGCCCGCCGCCAGCGAGCGTTCAAGCAGCACCGGCAGCGTCGCCTCCAGCGGGCGCTGGGTCAGATGATAGAACATCGCAGCGCCCATCAGGCCCGGCCCCCATCACGCCGCGTCTTCGAATGGATCATGCCGGATCTTGCCCGGCATCAGGATTTTTGGCCATCGGCGCGGGGGCCTCGAACCGGTCGCGCACCAGCCGGTCAAGCGCCAGAACGCCCCAGCCCGTCGCGCCCTTGGGCGCCAGATCCGACGGCGTCTTGCGCGATGCCACCCCGGCGATGTCCAGATGCACCCACGGCATGTCTTCGCGCACGAAGCGCCGCAGGAACTGCGCCGCGGTGATCGAGCCCGCCGGACGCCCGAAGGAATTCTTCATGTCGGCAATCGCCGAATCCATCAGCGCGTCATAGGCCTTGCCCATCGGCATCCGCCATGCCCCCTCGCCCTCAGCCTCGGCGGCCCGCAGGAAGCCATTGGCAAAGCCGTCCTGATTGGCGAAAACCGCTGCGTTCTCATGCCCCAGCGCCACGATGCAGGCCCCGGTCAGGGTTGCCAAATCGACCATCGCGGCGGGGGCGAGATGTTCCTGCGCGTACCACAGCACATCGGCCAGCACGAGGCGGCCCTCGGCGTCGGTGTTGATCACCTCGATAGTGTCGCCCTTCATCGAGCGCACCACATCGCCCGGACGGGTCGCGGTGCCCGAGGGCATGTTCTCGACGATTCCAACCACGCCAACCACATGGGCGCGCGCCTTGCGCAGCGCCAGCGCCTTCATCACCCCCGCGACGGTGCCCGCGCCGCCCATATCCATGGTCATGTCTTCCATGCCCGCCGCCGGCTTGAGCGAGATACCCCCGGTGTCAAACACCACGCCCTTGCCGATCAGCGCCAGCGGCGCATCGTCCGAGCCGCGCCAGCGCATCACCACCACTTTGGTCGGGGAGGCCGACCCCTGCCCCACGGCCAGCAGCGCGCCCATGCCCAGCTCGGCAAGCTGCGGCTCGTCCAGCACCTCGACCTCGACACCGATCTCGCGCAGCGCCTCGAGGCGGGCGGCGAATTCGGTGGTGGTCAGCACGTTGGACGGCTCGTTCACCAGATCACGTGTGAACAGCACGCCCGAGGCGACCGCCAGCAGCGGCGCGATGGCCGCCTGCATGTCGCCGGGCTTGGAACACAGCACCAAGGCCGGGGCCGGCGCCTTGCCCTTGTCGCTCTTGTGATCGGTGAAGGCATAACCGCGCAGCGCCAGCCCAAGCGCCACCTGTGGCAGCTGCCCCTGCGTGTCACCCACCAGCGTCACACCCGATGCCCCCACCGCAATCGCCAGCGCCGCGCCCGCCTTGCGCGCCTCGATCACCTCCGGGCGGCGCTCGATCTTGACCACGTCGATTGCCAGCGCCGCCATGCCCGACGGAAACCGCAGGCTCGTCACGCTGCCCGCAGCGGCCTTGCCCCAGCTGTCATCCTCGACCAGTCGCGCCAGCGCCCCGCGGGTCAGCCGGTTGATGCGCCGCGCCCCCTTGCCAAGCTGGCCGGCCGCGTTGATGAACACGGCAACGCGCCCCTCGCATCCGGCCAGCGCATCAAGGTCGGGTTCTGCAAAGCTGATCTCGCGCAATTGGGTCATCAGGATCTCCTGTCATTGTTGCCACAAGTGGTAGAGCGGCCCGCCACCATTGACCAGAGGCAGCTTTTCGATCACGAGACGAGGCGCTAGGATGCAGGCGAAGAAAAAGAAGCGAAGGGGCGGCAGGCGGTGCAGAGATTCGACAGATACATGCTGTCGCAGCTCATGGTTGTGTTCAGCTTCTTCGCGCTGGTCCTTGTCATGGTCTATTGGGTGAACGCGTCGGTCAGTCTGTTCGACGATCTGATCACTGATGGGCATTCGGCGGGGATCTTCCTTGAATTCACCTTGCTGAGCCTTCCGGCGGTGATTGCCATGGTGATGCCGATGGCGGCCTTTGGCGCCGCTGTCTATGTGACCAACCGCATGTCGAACGAATCCGAGCTGACGGTGCTCAAGGCCGCCGGGCTGTCGCCGTGGCGACTGGCGCGGCCGGTGCTGGTGTTCGGGGTGATCGTGGCGCTGATGGCCTCGGTGCTGGCGCATGTGCTGGTGCCAAGCGCCAGCGGTACGCTGCGCCAGCGCGAGTCGGAAATCTCAGCCTCGGTATCGGCCCGGCTGCTGCACGAGGGCACCTTTCTGCATCCTACGCGCGGCGTCACCTTTTACATCCGGCAGATCACCCCCGCGGGCGAGCTGCGCGATGTCTACCTGTCGGATCGCCGCTCTGCGGGGCGGGTGATGACCTATACCGCCGAGCGCGCCTATGTGCTGCGCGACGACGAGGGCACCCGGCTGACCATGCGCACCGGGCTGGCGCAGGAATACCGCGAGGATGACGCGACGCTGTCGATGACCAATTTCACCGACCTGACCTATGACATCTCGGATCTGGTAAGCATCGGCAGCACGCCGCGCCGCCGCGCCCGGCAAATCCCGACATGGGAGCTGCTGACCCAGACCGACGCCGTCGCCACAGAGGTCGATGACAGCCCCGGCGAGGTGCTGCAAGAGGCTCATGGCCGCTTCGAGCAGCCGCTGCTTTGCATCGTCGCCGCGCTGATCGGCTATGCGTCGCTGATGTCTGCCAATTTCTCGCGCTTCGGGGTCACGAGGCAGATCGTCGGTGCGATCTTCCTTCTGGTGCTGGTCAAGCTGGTGGAATCGGCGGTCAACACGCCGGTGCGGGCCAATGCAGCGCTGTGGCCGCTGGTCTATCTGCCCAGCCTGACCGGCATCGTCATCGCCGGGGGGCTGCTGGCGCGGGCCTCGCGCAATTTCCGTCCCGGCTGCGCCCCGCGAGAGGCCACGACATGACGCTGCACATCTATTTCGCCCGCCGCTTCGCGATGATGTTCCTGTCGATCCTCGGGGTGTTCGCGCTGTTCCTCGGCCTGCTCGATCTGGTCGAACAGCTGCGCCAGTTCGCCGGCAGCGCCAGCTTCGGGCAGGTGACATGGGTGACGGTGCTGAAGCTGCCCGGCGGCATCTACGAGATCCTTCCGCTGGTGATGATCCTTGCCACGGCGGCGCTGTTCCTGATGCTCGCGCGCTCGTCCGAGCTGGTGGTGGTGCGCGCGGCGGGCCGCTCGGGGCTGGTGGCACTGGCCGGGCCGGTGGCCGTGGCGCTGGTGATCTCGGGGCTGACGGTGGCGATCCTCAACCCGCTGGTGGCGGCCACGTCGAAACGGGCCAGCGATCTGACCGAAAGCTATGAAAGCCACGGGGCCTCTGTGGTGTCGATCGGGCGCGAGGGGCTGTGGCTGCGTCAGGGCGGCGAAGATGGGCAGGTGGTCATTCATGCCGAACGCGCCAACCCCGATGCGACCATTCTGTATGACACCAGCTTTCTTGCCTACACGCCCGATGGCGGGCCGGAGCGGCGCATCGTTGCGGCTGAAGCGCGGCTGGACACCGGCGCATGGGTGCTGAGCGATGCCAAGGAATGGCAGCTGCTCCCCGGCGAGAACCCCGAGGTCAGCGCCCAGAGCCATACCGAGATGCGCCTGCCCTCGACCCTGACGCAAGATGACATCCGCGACCGCTTCGGCCAGCCTTCGGCGGTGGCAATCTGGGATCTTCCCGCCTTCATCAACGGGCTCGAAGAGGCTGGCTTTTCCGCCCGGCGCTACGAGGTCTGGTTGCAGATGGAACTGGCCCGTCCGGTGTTTCTGGTCGCCATGGTGCTGGTGGCGGCGGGGTTCACCATGCGTCCCGCCCGTCTGGGCCGCACCGGGCTCTATGTGCTCGGCGCGGTGCTGATGGGCTTTGGCCTGTATTACGTGCGCAATTTTGCGCAGATCATGGGTGAGAACGGGCAACTGCCCCCGGTTCTCGCCGCTTGGATTCCGCCCGTTGCCTCGCTGTTGCTGGCATTGGGCCTCGTTCTGCAAATGGAGGACGGATGACACGCAGGTTCCTCCCCCTTGTGCTGGCGGCGTTTCTCGCAAACGCCGCCCATGCCCAGACCACCACCCTTGGCGCGGATGCCGACGCCGCGTCGGAACCGGCGCTGCTGATCGCCGACAGCGTCTTTGTCGAAAGCGACAAGCGCCTTGTTGCCACCGGCAATGTCGAGGCGCTGCAAGGGGGCATGCGGCTGATGGCGAGCCGCATCGTCTTTGATCAGGGCAGCGGTACGCTGTCCATCGAAGGCCCGATCCGCATCACCGACGCGAGCGGAAATCTGCTGCTGGCCGATACTGCCGAGCTGGACGAGGATTTCCGCAACGGGCTGCTCAAGGGCGCGCGCATGGTGATGGACGACCAGCTTCAGCTGGCCGCCGTCGAGGCGCAGCGGATCGATGGCAGTTACACCCAGCTCAACCGTGTGTCCGTGACCTCCTGTCAGGTCTGCGGCGCCAACGATGTGCCGCTGTGGCAGATCCGCGCTGACCGGGTGATCCATGACGAGGACGCCCGTCAGATGTGGTTCGAAGGCGCGCAGCTGCGCGTGCTCGACGTGCCGGTGTTCTGGTGGCCACAGCTGCGCCTGCCCGACCCAAGCCTGACGCGGGCGCGCGGGTTCCTGACCCCGACCTTCGAATCGACCACATTGCTGGGAACGGGTGTGCGCCTGCCCTATTTCATCCCCATCGGCGACAGCAAGGACCTGACCGTCACGCCCTACCTGTCGTCCGAAACCCGCACCATGGAACTGCGCTACCGGCAGGCCTTTACCAATGGCAGCATCGAAGCGAACGGCGCGTTCAGCAGCGACACGCTCGTGCCGGACAAAACGCGCGGCTATCTTTTCCTCGAAGGGGAATTCGGGCTGCGCAACGATTTCAAGCTCGATTTTGAAACGCAGTCGGTCTCGGACGACAGCTACTTCAACGATTACGATTACGGCGACGACGACGAGCTGCTGATCTCGGAAATCACGCTCGGGCGCTACAAGCCCGACACCTACGTCGAGACCAGCCTGACCTATTACGAATATCTGCTCGCCTCCGAAGAAGACGACAAGCAGCCGTCGGCGATCTACGACACGGCCTGGGAACAGAGGTTCTTTCCCGGCGGGTGGCTCGGCGGCGAGCTGCGCCTTGGTGTCGAGGGGCACGCCCATTACCGGCGCAGCAATGTCGACGTCGACGGCCCTGACGACGACAGCGCCGTGGACGGGCGCGACATGGCCCGGCTTAGCGCCGAGGCCAGCTGGCAGCGCCGCTGGACCGTTGCGGGCGGCATCCGGGTCGGGACGAATGCCTATCTGTGGGCTGACCGGTTCAAGGTTTACGACGATGCCAATGCCGATGAGAACGCCTCGGTCCTCACCCCCGCGGCATCGGTGGAACTGCGCTGGCCCCTTGTGCGCCGCTCCAGCTCTGGGGCGAAAACGCTGCTGGAACCGGTGATGATGTACGGCTGGGTGGGCAACGAGAGGCCCAACATCCCCAATGACGAAAGCACCCGCGTCGAATTCGACGAAGCCAACCTGCTGAGCCTGTCACGCTATCCCGCTGCCGATCGGCGTGAACGCGGCCGAATGCTTGCCGCCGGTCTGCGCTGGGTCCACGAGGCGCCGTCGGGCTGGTCATCCAACCTGACCCTCGGGCGTCTATGGCGCGAGGATGCCGACAGCGAGTTCACGCTGTCCTCGGGGCTGTCGGGCACCGAATCCGATTGGCTGATTTCGGGCGGGTTCATCAACCCGCTCGGCCTGTCGATCTCGGCACGCGGGCTGATGGACGACCACGGCAGCTTCGACAAGGCCGAGGGGCGCGCGTCGTGGTCCAACGATCTTACCGAATTTTCCGCCACCTACGTGATGCTTGTCGAGGACCCGGGCGAGGATCGCGACGAGGGACAGGCCGAATGGACCGTCGAGGGCAGCTACCGCGTCAGCCGCCACTGGACGACCTCTGGCGAATGGAGCTACGACCTTGCAGACCAGCGGGTTGACCGCAGCGGGATTGGCCTGCAATACCGCAATGAATGCGTCCAGGTGGACTTTACCGTGCTGCGCGAGTTCGCGTCCTCGACCAACGTCGAGCCGTCGACGGACTTTGGCCTTTCGGTCGCGCTGACAGGGTTCGGCACTGCGGGCAGCGACAAGGAGTATCGACGCACATGCAAATGACCTTTGCCCGGCTGATCCGGCCCGTGGCGCTCTGCGCGACGCTGGCGCTTTGCGCCGCCCCGATTGCCGCCCCGACCCCCGCCCATGCTCAGAACCTGTTCGCTCCGGCGATCACCGTCGATGACTCCGTGATCACCAATTACGAGATCGAGCAACGCGCCCGCATGCTTACCGTGCTGAACGCGCCGGGCGATCCGTCCAAGATGGCCCGCGAACAGCTGATCGAAGACCGGCTGCGGCTTCAGGCGTCGCGCGCCGCCGGGATCACCCCCAGCGAACAGGACGTGCTTGACGGCATGGAAGAATTCGCCGGACGCGCCAATCTGTCGCGCGAAGCCTTCACCGCCGCGCTGGCAAGCGAGGGCGTGGCCGAGCAGACTTTCCGCGATTTTGTGCAGGCCGGCCTGTCGTGGCGCCAGCTGGTTCAGGCGAGATTCGGCGGGCAAAGCGCCATTTCGCAGACCGAGATCGACCGGGCGCTGAGCGGGGCTGGCGGGCAGTCCAACGTGCGCCTGCTGCTGTCCGAGATCATCATGCCGGCACAGCCGCAAGAGGCCGCCGCGGTTCAGGCCCGCGCCGAGCGTCTGGCGCAGACCACCTCGACTGCCGAATTCTCGGCTGCGGCACGGCAATATTCCGCCACCGCGACCCGTGACAATGGCGGCCGCCTGCCGTGGAAGGCGCTTGACGAGCTGCCGCCGCAGTTGCGCTCGATCCTGATGGCGCTGTCGCCCGGGGAGGTCACCGCGCCGATCCCGCTGCAAGGCGCGGTTGCGCTGTTCCAGCTGCGCGACATCGAAGAGGCAGGTTACACGCCGCCCGAGATCGCCTCGGTCGAATACGCCGCCTATTACATGGCCGGTGGGCGCAGCACCGAAACGCTGGCCAAGGCCCGCGTGCTGGCGCAACGCGTCGATCGCTGCGACGATCTCTATGGCATTGCCAAGGGGCAGCCTGCCTCGGTGCTCACCCGCGAGACGCTGCCGCCGTCGCAGCTGCCGACCGATGTGGCCTTCGAGCTGTCCAAGCTCGATCCCGGCGAGGTGTCGACCGCGCTGACCCGCTCGAACGGGCAGACGCTGATGTTCCTGATGCTGTGCGGGCGCACCGCCAAGGTTGCCGAGGACGCCGATCGCAACACTGTCGAGATGGGTCTGCGCAACCAGCGCCTTGGGGCGTTGTCGGACAGCTACCTTGCGCAGCTGCGCGCCAACGCCCGCATCGTCGGGGAATGAGCACGCCCGCGCCCATCGCGCTGAGCTGCGGCGAGCCGTCGGGCATCGCGCCCGAGCTGGCCGAATCCGCTTGGCACGCCCTTGGGGCGTCGCTGCCCTTTGTCTACATCGGCGCGCCCGCGCATCTGCCCGGCACTGTGCCCCATGTGGTGCTGTCCTCGATCGACGAGGCCGCCGATGCGGTGCATGACGGCCTTCCGGTGCTGCCGCTGGACATTCCCGGCCCGCGCGTGCCCGGCGTGCCCCAGCCCGCGCAGGCCGCCGGGGTGATCGACAGCATCGCGCGCGGCGTTTCGTTGGTGCAGGAGGGCGCCTGCAGCGCGCTGTGCACGCTGCCAATCTCGAAACAGGCGCTGGCCGAGGGCGCTGGCTTTGCCTACCCCGGCCACACCGAATATCTGGCAGCGCTGGCCGGGGCCGACGAGGTGGTGATGATGCTTGCCTCGGACGCGCTGCGGGTGGTGCCGGTGACCATTCACATCGCGCTGGCGGATGTGCCCGCCGCGCTGACGCCTCAGCTGCTGGAAAAGCGGCTGCGCATCACCCGCGACGCGCTGATCACGCAATTCGGCATTCCCGCGCCGCGCATCGCCATCGCCGGGCTGAACCCGCACGCAGGCGAAGGCGGGCGCATGGGCCGCGAAGAGATCACCCTGATCATTCCGGTGCTGGACAAGCTGCGCGCCGAGGGCTTCGATCTGATCGGCCCGCTGCCTGCTGACACGATGTTTCATGCCAAGGCCCGCGCCGGTTATGACGCTGCGGTCTGCATGTATCACGATCAGGCGCTTATTCCGATCAAGACGCTGGCCTTTGACAGCGGCGTCAACGTCACGCTGGGGCTGCCCTTTGTGCGCACCTCGCCCGACCACGGCACCGCCTTTGGCATCGCCGGGCAAGGCCTTGCCGATCCGTCTTCGACCATCGAGGCGCTGAAGATGGCGTGGCGCATGGCCGGGGGCAAGGCGTGAGCCGCGCCGCTATTGGAAAGATGAAGACATGAGCGCCATAGACGGGCTGCCCCCCCTGCGCGAGGTGATCGCCTCGCACGGGCTGTCGGCGAAGAAATCGCTGGGGCAGAACTTTCTGCTCGACCTGAACCTGACCGCCAAGATCGCGCGGCAGGCGGGCGATCTGTCGGGAATGGATGTGCTGGAAATCGGCCCCGGACCGGGCGGATTGACACGCGGGCTGCTGGCCGAGGGCGCGCGCCGGGTGCTGGCCATCGAGAAAGACGAACGCTGCCTGCCGGCCCTGGCCGAGATCGGCGCGGCCTGGCCCGGACGGCTCGAGGTGATCTCGGGCGATGCGCTGGAGATCGACCCGCTGGCGCATCTCACCCCGCCGATCGCGATCTGCGCCAACCTGCCCTATAACGTCGGCACCGAGCTTCTGGTGCGCTGGCTCACGCCCGACATCTGGCCGCCGTTCTGGCAGAGCCTGACGCTTATGTTCCAGCGCGAGGTGGCCGAACGCATCGTCGCCGCGCCGGGATCGAAGGCCTACGGGCGGTTGGCGGTTCTGGCGCAATGGCGGGCCGAGGCGCGCATCGTCCTGTCGCTGCCGCCGGGAGCCTTCACGCCGCCGCCCAAGGTCGCCTCGGCGGTGGTGCATCTGAAGGCCCTGCCCGAGCCGCGCTTTCCGGCGGATCGCAAGGTGCTGGAACGCGTCGTTGCGGCGGCGTTCAACCAGCGCCGCAAGATGCTGCGCGCCGCCCTCAAGGGGCTTGCGCCCGATATCGAAGATCGGCTCCGCGCGGCGGGAATCGAGCCGACCGAGCGTGCCGAACAGCTGTCGCTGGAACAGTTCTGCGCCTTGGCGCGCGAACTGGCCTGATCTGGCCCCACCCCACATCCTGAAACGCAAACACCACGCCCCGAAGGGCGTGGTGCTGTGTAGCGTGAGACTGGCGCGGTGTTATTCCGCTGCGCCAGAGGCCGGGGTATCGCTGGGCGCGGCATCCTCGGGCTTTTTGCGCGGCTCGGGCTTTTTGCGCGGGCGGCGCGGCCTCTTGGGCTTTTCCTCGGCGGCAGGCGCGGGCGCCGGTGCCTCGCGGTTTTCCGGCGTCTCGACCAGACCGCTTTCAGCGCTCTCACCCATGTCGATCACATCGGGCTGCGGCGCGTTTTCCGCCATAGGGGCGCTGTCGGCCACCGGCTTGGCAGCAGGCGCGTCGGCCACCGGCTGTTCCGCAGCGGGCTGATCGGCGTCGGCTTCGCCGCGCTGCTGCTCGCGCGTGTCGCGTTCCTTGTCGCGCTGCGACTGGCGCTCGCGATTTTCGCGTTCTTGCTGCGCCTGACGCTCGCGGTTCTCGCGCTCCTGCTGCTCGCGGCGCTGTTCGGTTTCGCGCTGCGCCTCCGAGAGCATGCGCATGTAATGCTCGGCGTGCTGCTGAAAGTTTTCGGCGGCCACGCGATCATTGCCAAGCGACGCATCGCGCGCAAGCTGGTTGTACTTGTCGATGATCTGCTGCGGCGTGCCGCGCACCTTGCCATCGGGGCCACTGCTGTCGAACACACGGTTGACGACGTTGCCTACCGACGAATTGCGGTTGCGGTTGTTCTTCGACCGCGATCGGGATTTAGAGGATCGCATTGTACTGTGCTATCAGCCTTGTGTCTGATCGTCCCTGTGACCTGACAGCACCCTCGGGCGCCTGTGGATGTCTGGTCACAACCAATTTGGGGTTGATGTCGAGCGGGACCGCCTGCTTGGCATCCACCGCTCCGACCCCTCTTAGCTACTCATTGTGGGGACCACAAACAAGCGAAAATCGTGCGAGGCCCAAGCAATTCCAATCAATTCGTCCGAAAATCCGCAGATTGCGCCGCCTGCGGCCCCGGCAAACGTCCCAAAACCACCCGGTCGCGCCCGTCAAGATCGGCGATCACCGCGATATCGGCCAGCCCCTGTGCCCGCAACAGCGCCGACACGGCGGCGCCCTGCGTGGGGCCGATCTCGACCATCAACCGCCCTTGTGGGGCAAGATGCCGCAGCACGCCGGCGGCGATGGCGCGATAGGCGGTCAGCCCGTCGGCCTCGTCGGTCAGCGCAAGGCGCGGCTCGTGGGTGAGTTCGGGTGTCAGCAACGGCATCTCGTCCAGCGCGATGTAAGGCGGGTTCGACACGATGAGATCAAAGCGCGGCGCATGCCCCAGCGCCTCGTACCAGCTGCCCTGCGCCAGCGCCGCGCGCGGCTCAAGCGCCAGCGCGGTGCGATTGCTCGCCGCCACATCCAGCGCCGCCTGCGACAGATCGGTGCCAAGCCCGGTGGCGGCGGGGCGCTCGGCCAGCAGCGTCAGAAGAATGCAGCCAGAGCCGGTGCCAAGGTCGAGCACCGTTGCGAATGGGGCAGACAGCGCCGCTTCGATCAGGATCTCGGTTTCGGGGCGCGGGTCGAGCACATCCTTGGTGACACGGAACTCGCGGCCATAGAAATTGCGCACCCCTATCAGATGCGACACCGGCTCGCGCGCGGCGCGCCGGTGGATCAGCGCATCGAAGGCGCTCGCGCGCGCGTCCTCGACCGGATCGGGCAGGAACAGCGTCAGCCGCCCCGCAGTGACGCCAAGCGCATGGGCCAGCAGGCGGCGCGCATCGCGGCCCGCGTCGGGGATCCCGGCCTCTGTCAGGATGCGCGCCCCGGCGGCCAGCAGCTGCGATCCGGTCACGCGCCCATCTCGGCCAGCAGCGCCGCCTGCGCATCGGCGGTCAGCGCATCAACGATCTCGTCGAGATCGCCGCCCAGAATCGCCTCGAGCCGATACAGCGTCAGCCCGATGCGGTGATCGGTCATCCGGCCCTGCGGAAAATTGTAGGTGCGGATGCGCTCCGAGCGATCGCCGCTGCCAACCTGCGATTTGCGATCCGAGGCGCGCGAGTCGGCCGCCTTTTGCCGCTCGGCGTCGAACAGCCGGGCGCGCAGCACGTTCATCGCGATCTCGCGGTTGCGGTGCTGGGATTTCTCCGAGCTCGTGACCACGATGCCCGTCGGGATATGGGTGATGCGCACGGCGGAATCGGTGGTGTTGACGTGCTGCCCGCCTGCGCCAGAGCTGCGCATGGTGTCGATGCGGATGTCGCCGGGCGCGATGTCGATATCCACGGCCTCGGCCTCGGGCAGTACCGCCACCGTCGCCGCCGAGGTATGAATGCGCCCGCCGGATTCGGTTTCGGGCACGCGCTGCACCCGATGCACGCCGGATTCGTACTTGAGCCGGGCGAACACGCCCTCGCCCTCGATGCGCACCACCAGTTCCCGCAGGCCGCCAAGCTCGGTCGGGGCTTCCTCGATCACTTCCCAGCGCCAGCCGCGCGTGTCGCAATAGCGCTGGTACATTCGCGCCAGATCGCCCGCGAACAGCGCCGCTTCTTCGCCGCCGGTGCCGGGGCGGATTTCAAGGATCGCCGGGCGTCCATCGGCGGCATCGCGCGGCAGCAGCGCCAGTTGCAGCGCCTTTTCCGCCTCAGGCAGACGGGCGCGCAGGCTGGGCAGCTCTTCTTCGGCCAGCGCCTTCATTTCGGGATCGGACAGCATGGCCTGCGCTTCGGTCAGATCGGCCTGAAGCCGGTCCCATTCGGCGATCTGCGCGACCACCGGGCGCAGCTCGGCATATTCGCGGCCAAGCGCGGCAATATCGCCGCCGCCCTGTGCCATGCGGGCCTCGAGATATTCGAAACGGTCCTGGATTTGCCGAAGGCGGTCTGAGGGGATCATGCGCCCTCTTTTCCCGATCCCCGAGGGGCGGTCAAGGGGCGCGATCAGTCCTGCGCGTTCAGCGCGTTCATCCAGCCAAGCACCCGCGCCCGGTTCACCCCCTGATCGGACTGGCCAAAGCGCAGCCGGGCGTAGATCTCGACCGAGCCGTCTTCGAGCTGGATCGTGGTGTAATCGGGAAAGCCCATCCACAGCGAGCGGGTGACATAGGTCACCCGCCCCTCTGACGGATCGCCCGCCACCACTTCGGTGCGCGGGGTTTGCAGGATGATGCCGTGCAGCGCGCGCAAGGTCGTCTCGGAGCCCGGTAGGCGGCGACGCACCCCAGAGGCCAGATCCTGATCGGCGGTAACCTGCGGATCGACATGCCAGACCGCCGGGTCCGACGGGGCAAGCCTGATCCACGCAAGTCCGCCGATGATGGCAAGCAACACGAGCCAGAAGATGATCCGCAAAGGGCATTCCTTTCAACAGGTCGACGCGGGCTGCCCCCTGTTTTCACGATTCCCGGTGGCAGGAAAAGGCCGATCCACTCTGATCCGCGACAAATCGCCTAAAAGTGTCAGCCCGCGCTGCGACGGGTCCAACCCCAGAGGCAGAGCAGCTCTGTCGCCACATGCGCCGCCGCGATCGCCGTGGCGCCGGTGGTGTCGAACGGCGGAGAGACCTCGACCACGTCGCCGCCCTTGAGGTTGATCCCCGCCAGCTCGCGCAACATCACCGCGGCCTGATGGCTGCTCAGCCCGCCCCAGACCGGTGTGCCGGTGCCGGGGGCAAAGGCCGGGTCCAGCCCGTCGATATCGAAGGTCAGGTAGACCGGGTGGCGCTCGACAATGTCGCGCACGCGGGCGGCGATGGTCTCGGGGCCCTCGCGGTGCACCTCGCGGGCATCCAGAATGTGAAAGCCCAGCGTGTCGGGATTGTCGGTGCGAATGCCGATCTGCACCGAGCGTGTCGGGTCGACGTAGCCCAGCTTCACCGCCTTATACATGAACGTGCCATGGTCGATCCGCGAGAAATCGTCATCGGCCCATGTGTCGCTATGGGCATCGACCTGAATCACGCTCAACGGGCCGTATTTCTCGGCATGTGCCTTGAGTATCGGCAGGGTGATCGAATGATCGCCGCCCAGCGTGATGCAGGCCGCCCCGGCGTCGAGAATGCCGGCCACGTGTTCATACAACGTTTCAGGAAAAGCCGGTACATTGGCGTAATCAAAGGCAAGATCGCCGTAATCGGCAATCGCGAATTCCGACAGAACGTCATAGCCCCAGCCATATGGCGCATCGCAAGGTTGCAGCAGTGATGCCTCGCGGATCGCCCGCGGGCCCAGCCGCGTGCCGGTGCGATTGGTCACCGCCTGATCGAAGGGCACGCCGGTCACCGCCACATCGACGCCTTGCAGATCCTTGGTGTATTTGCGCCGCAAAAAGGACATGGCGCCACCAAACACGTTCTCGAAGCTTGGCCCCTTGAGGTCGTCGCGGGTGAAAGCATGGTCGATCTGGGTCTTGGCGTCTTCGAGTGCCATATCAGCTTGTCCTTTCAGGTCTTTGGTCTTGCTGGGTTTTCAAACGTTCAACGGCTGGCGCGTTTCGATCAGCCGCGCAAAGAAGCTGGCGCCCATCGGCGCGGCCTCGTCGTTGAAATCGAACTTCGGGTGATGACAGAACGGGCCGACGCCCTGACCGAGATACAGGAACGCACCGGGGCGCGCCTCGAGCATATACGAGAAATCCTCGGCCCCCATCGAGGGCACCGCCTCTTCGGTCACATCGGGCGAGATTTCCCGCGCAACATCGGCGGCAAAGCGGGTCTGCGCCGCGTGGTTGATGGTTGGCGGGTAGCTGCGCAGATAATCGAGCTGCGCGCTCACACCATAGGCTTGCGCCTGCCCGTCGACGATCTCGCGGATGCGGCGTTCGGCCATGTCGCGAATGGCCGGATCAAAGCTGCGCACGGTGCCGGCCAGCCGCGCGGTTTCAGGAATGACATTGCTGGCAGAGCCGGTCTGGATCACCGTCAGCGACACCACCAAGGATTGCAGCGGGTCGGTGTTGCGCGAAACCACCGTCTGCAACGCCTGCCCGATGGCCAGCGCGCAGGGCACCGGGTCGATGCAGGCATCCGGATGCGCCGCATGGCCGCCGCGCCCGGTCAACACCAGTTCGAAATCGTCGACCGCCGCCATCAACGGGCCGGGCCGGGTCGAGAAACAGCCCAGCGGGCGCGCCGGATCGGTGTGCAGCGCATAGACCTCTTCGATGCCGAAACGCTCCATGATGCCCTCTTCGACCATGATGCGCCCGCCGCCGATGGTTTCCTCGGCGGGCTGAAAGATCAGCGCCACCTTGCCGCTGAAGCGGCGCGTTTCGGCAAGGTATTTCGCCGCGCCCAGCAGCATAGCGGTGTGGCCGTCATGGCCGCAGGCATGCATCTTGCCTGGCACCTGCGAGCGATAATCCGCGCCGGTTTCCTCCTCCATGGGCAGCGCATCCATATCGGCGCGCAGGCCGGTCACCGGCCCCGCGCCCTGCCCGTCGATGATCGCCACGACACCGCTTTGCGCGATGCCTTCGTGAATGTGCGAAATGCCGAACTCGCGCAGCTTGCTCACCACGAAGCGCGCGGTTTCATGGCAATCGAGGCTCAGCTCGGGGTTGCGGTGCAGGTGCTGCCGCCAGCCCGTCATCTCGGCGGCATATTCGGCGATGCGGTTGATGATGGGCATGGGTGGACTCCGTGGCTGTCGTGACGCAGGACTGAACACAATACCGAAACACGGGGGAAGTCCATGAGCGACGATCTGGTTCACGATCCAAAGGGCGGCATGCCGCGGCTGGTTGAAATCATGCGGCGGCTGCGCGACCCGCAGACTGGTTGCCCGTGGGATCTAGAGCAGGATTTCGCCAGCATCGCGCCATATACCATCGAAGAGGCCTATGAGGTCGCCGATGCCATCGAGCGCGAAGCTTGGGACGAGCTGAAGGGCGAATTGGGCGATCTGCTGTTCCAGTCGGTGTTCCATGCCCAAATGGCCACAGAGCGCGGATTGTTTGATATCGACGACGTGGCCAACACCATGTCCGACAAGATGGTGGCACGCCATCCGCATGTCTTTGGCGAGGAATCCAACGACAAGACCCCCGAGCAGCAGACCGCCGACTGGGAAACCATCAAAGCCGCCGAGCGCGCCGCCAAGGCGGAACGCGGCGTGCTTGACGGGGTGGCGATGGGGCTTCCGGCCCTGCTGCGCGCGGTGAAGCTGCAAAAGCGCGCGGCGCGGGTCGGGTTCGACTGGCCGTCCACCGACGAGGTCATCGACAAGGTGATTGAAGAGGCGCAAGAGCTGCGCGAGGCCACCGATCCCGACCACCGCGCCGAGGAATTCGGCGATCTGCTGTTCGTGATGGCCAACCTTGCCCGCCATCTCGACATCGACCCCGAGGCAGCCCTGCGCGCCGCCAATGCCAAATTCACCCGCCGCTTTGGTCATATCGAAGCCGCGCTGGCCGCCGAGGGGCGCCGCCCCGAGGACAGCACGCTGGCGGAAATGGATGGGTTGTGGGACGCCGCCAAGCGGCTTGAGAAAAGCGCGAAGCTGTGATTTTTCACGACACGACTTGACCCGATCTTTTTTGTCAGGCTTTAACCGTGCCATGTTTTTACGCAGACCCGGAGTCGACTCGATGCAAAAAGCCCTCCCCGTCATCGCCCTGCTTGCGGCGGCCCAGCCTGCGCTGGCCGCTGAGGTGAACCTGTATTCCTACCGCCAGCCTGAACTGCTTGCACCGCTGACCGAGGCCTTCACCAAGGCGACCGGCATCGAGGTCAACGTCGCCTATCTGAGCGACGGCATGGTCGAACGGCTTCAGGCCGAGGGCGATCGCTCGCCGGCGGATCTGGTGTTCACGGTCGACGTGTCGCGACTGGCGGCGATCGTCCACGCTGGTGTCACCCAGCCGGTCACCAGCCCGGTGCTCGAAGCCAATGTTCCGGCGCAGTATCACGCCCCCGATGGCAGCTGGTGGGGCCTGACCACCCGCGCCCGCATCGTCTATGCCAGCAAGGATCGCGTCGATCCTTCCGAGGTGACGAGCTATGAGGATCTCGCCGATCCGAAGTGGCGCGGACGGCTGTGCACCCGGTCCGGCACCCACCCGTATAACGTCGCTCTGGCGGCCGCGCATCTCTACCATCACGACGAAGAGACCACCAAGGCATGGCTCGAAGGGCTGAAGGCGAACCTCGCCCGCAAGCCGCAAGGCAATGACCGGGCGCAGGTCAAAGCGATCTGGTCCGGCGAATGCGACATCGCGCTTGGCAACACCTATTACATGGGCCAGATGCTGTCCGATGACGAGCAGAAGGAATGGGCCGAGGCGGTCAACGTGCTGTTCCCCGTCTTCGAGGATGGCGGCACCCACGAGAACATCTCGGGCGTTGCGATGACCAAATCCGCGCCCAATCGCGACAACGCCCTGAAGATGATGGAATTCCTGACCTCGCCCGAGGCGCAGGAGATCTATGCCCACGCCAACTTTGAATACCCCGTTGCGCCGGGCTCCGAAGCGGATGATCTGGTGAAAAGCTGGGGCAGCTATGAGGCCGACCCGGTCAACCTGATGGCGCTGGCCGATCGTCGGGCCGACGCGCTGCGCCTCATCGAAGAGGTTGATTACGACGGCTGACGATCCCGTCGCGAATGGGCGGACCGGCGTCGGCAGTCTGAGGACTGTCCGCGCCACCGCCCCACGGCGAAAGCGTTAAGACCGATTTTCGGCGGCGGTGCGACATGCGCCGCCGCCGCTGTTTTGATGATGGAGTGCGCCGCCGACAGCTTATCCGGGCCGAACCGGGCGGGCTCGCCCCATCTTGCCGTCGTCTGCAAAGCCGGGCGCCGCGCGCCCGGCCCCGGATCACAGGTAATCGGCCCGCTGCAGCGCGTATTTCGCCATCTTCTCGTTGAGCGTCCGGCGCGGCAGGCACAATTCATCCATCACCGCCGAGATCGAGCCCTTGTGCCGCCGCATGGTGTTGTCGATCAGCATCCGTTCAAAGGCCTCGACATATTCCTTGAGCGGCTTGCCCTCGATGGTCATCACCGGCTGCATGTCGTCGTGATCGTTCATCAGCAGCGAGGCAATGGTGCCCTGCCCGCGCCGCGATTGCAGCACCGC
The DNA here is from genome assembly GCF_018860705.1 of Citreicella sp. C3M06. Taxonomy (GTDB): domain Bacteria; phylum Pseudomonadota; class Alphaproteobacteria; order Rhodobacterales; family Rhodobacteraceae; genus Salipiger. The sequence goes on along the minus strand of NZ_JAHKQA010000082.1, from coordinate 18,435 downwards.
GCGCTCGGCCAGATTGATCAGCTGGCGCACGTTGCCCGGCCAAGGCGCCTGAAGCAGCTGCGCCGCCTCCTGCGCGCTGACCTGCGGCGCGTCGCAGCCGTATTCGTCGGAATAGCCTTCGGTGAACCGGGTGAACAACGTCAGGATGTCCTCGCCGCGCGCCCGCAGCGGCGGCACGGTGATCTTCAGCGCCGCAAGGCGGAAATACAGATCCGGGCGCAGGGCGTTTTCGCAGGTGCGCCCCTCGTCCTGAAGATTGCAGATCGCCACGATGCGGGTTTCGGGCGGCGTGCCCTGATCGTTGATCGCCGAGAGCAGCCGCGCCTGCGCGCTGTCGGACAGCGATTCGATATCCTCTAGCACCAGCGTGCCATTGCGCGCCTCTTCCATCGCCGGAAGGCGGCTGTCATCGTCCTGCATCGGCCCGAAGAGGCGGCGCGTCAGCGCGTCCTCGTCCATCGCCGCGCAGGAGATCAGCACGAATTTCTTGCCCGCCCGGCTGCCCACCGCGTGCAGCGCATGGGCGATCAGGGTCTTGCCGGTGCCGGTTTCGCCCTCGATCAGCACGTGGCCATCCGCCTGCCCAAGGTCGAGCACATCCTCGCGCAGCCGCTCCATCGCGCCGCTTTGCCCGATCAGCTTGCTCATCATCTGGCTGCCGTCGGACAATTCGCGCCGCAGGGCACGGTTGTCGAGCGTCAGCCGCCGCGCATTGGTCGCCTTTTTCGCCAGTTCCGACATGCGGTCCGGGTTGAACGGCTTTTCAAGGAAATCGAAAGCGCCGATGCGCATGGCCTCGACCGCCATCGGCACATCGCCGTGGCCGGTGATCATGATCACCGGCAGCGCGCTGTCACTGCCCATCAGCTTGCGCAGGAACTGGATGCCATCCATTCCGGGCATCTTGATATCGGAAATCACGATTCCCGGATAATCCGACCCCAGCGCGCCAAGCGCTTCCTCGGCGCTGGCAAAGGTTTCGGTGTCATAGCCCGACAGCGCCAGCCACTGGCTGATCGACTGTCGCATGTCCTTTTCGTCATCGACGATGGCAATCTTCATGGCCTTGGTCATTCTGCGTCGTCGCCTTTCTCTGCCTGTTGCGGGGGGCGGCTCATTCCGCCGCCTGGGCCCCGTCGTTCAGGATGGGAAGTTGCATTTCGAAAACCGCACCGCCTTCGGATCCGTTCCGCGCCGTGAGCCGGCCGCCCAGATCCGCGACGATCCCCGAGCTGATCGCAAGGCCAAGGCCGGTGCCGTCGCCGGGTTGTTTCGTGGTGTAGAAGGGTTCGAAGAGCTTGTCGAAATCCTCGATCCCGTGTCCATTGTCGCGCACCGAGAGCACCGCCGTTTCGCCGCCCGCAAGAATGATCTCGATCTCGGGCTGTGCTTCGGATTTGGTGGCGTCGATGGCATTGCGCAAGAGGTTCACCAGAACCTGTTCGATGCGCATCTGATCGCCCATGACCCGCACGGACTCCACCGGCAGGATCTTCGAGATCCGCATCCGGCGCGCCTTGAGCTGCGGTTCCATCATCGACATCGCCGAGGCCAGCGCCCCGGCCATATCGACCGGGGTTAGCCCGTCCTGCCCCTTGCGGGCATAGGATTTCAGCTGCCGGGTGATCGCCCCCATGCGTTCGATCAGATCGTCGATGCGGTGAAAGGCGGTCATCGCCTCGTCGGGGCGGTTGCGACGCAGCAGCAGCCGCGCCCCCGCCAGATAGGTCTTCATCGCCGCCAGCGGCTGGTTCAGCTCATGGCTGACAGCCGCCGACATCTCGCCAAGCGCGGCCAGCTTGGAGCTTTGTTCCAGCGTCTGCTCTGCCGAGGCGAGGCTTTGCTGCACCTTCTCGCGCTCGGCGATTTCCCGTTGAAGCCGTGCGTTCAGGCGGCGCAGTTCAAGCGATTCACGCTGGAACAGCGCCATGCGCAGCGCCGTGCGGCGGCTGAGCGCGTAAAATGCCAAGGCCGCCAGCAGCGCAAAGCCCATGATTTCCAGCGCAAGCACCGCGTTGACCCGCTCGCGCACCGAGGAATAGGTGGTGAAGGTCGACATGGTCCAGCCGCGGAACGGGATGCGCCCGTCGACGCGCATCACCGCTTCGCCGCGCAGATAGGCATCGGGCGGCAGCGCCGTCCAGTCGGCGGTGGCCTTTATCGCGCGTTCGATGGCGCTTTCGGGAGATTGACGTTCCAGCGCCTCGTCCATGGTGCGGCCGCGCCAGCGCGGTTCGGTCGCCAGCACGATGGTGCCAGAACTGTCGAGCACCGCCACCGCGTCGGAAATCCCCGCCCAAGCGCGTTCGAACTTGGCAAGATCCACCTCGACGACGATCACCCCGACGGTGCTGTTCATGCTTTCGACGCGGCGGCTGTAGGTAAAGCTGTAGCCCCCCGCCTCGCGCGCCTGCGTGGTGAACACCGTGGTGTTCGAGCGCAGCGCATCGACAAAATGCGGCAGGTTGCGGTGCTGTTCGCCCAGCCGGTTGCGGTCGGTCGCGGCCACCGTGCGCCCGTCGCGGTCAAGCAGCATCAGCGATGCCGCGCCGATCTCGTCGATATACGAGATCAGCCTCTGGGTGGACTGGCTGAAATCAGAGGAATTGAGCGCCCCGATCAGCGCCGGATCCCGCGCTAGCAGCTGCGGCACGATGGCGTTGCGGCGCAGTTCCGACAACAGGTTGCCGGAATACAGCGCCAGCCGCAATTCGGACCGGTTGCGGGTGGATTCGGTGAACCGGTCGGTCAGCGTCAGGTTGGTGACCCAGATCGTCGCCACAGCGAAAACCACCAGAACCACAAGCGCAATCCGTACCCGCCAGCCAAGCGGGCCCTGTCGTCGTGGTCGCAAGATCTGATCCCGTGTCCTGTTGGCCATGCCGCGCAGATTACGCTGCGCGGGCGGCGGCCTCAAGTCATGCGCTGGCAAGCTCTGTGGTCAGATGGGCGAAAAGGCGCGCACCATCGGTGTTGCCCTGCAGCGGGTCGCAGGCCCGTTCGGGATGCGGCATCATCCCCAGCACCCGGCGGTTTTCCGACAGGATGCCCGCGATATCGCGATCCGACCCGTTCGGATTGTCGGTGTAGCGGAAGGCAACGCGCCCCTCGCCTTCCAGCAAATCCAGCGTCTTGGCATCGGCGGTGTAATTGCCATCGTGATGGGCGATCGGAACCTGAATCTGTTCGCCAGTCTCATAGGCTCGGGTAAACACCGACTGGCTTTCCGCAACCGACAGCCCGACGGTGCGGCAGATGTATTTCAGCCCGGCGTTGCGCAGCAGTGCGCCCGGCAGAATGCGGGTTTCGGTCAGCACCTGAAAGCCGTTGCACACGCCAAAGACATATCCGCCGCGCTCGGCATGCGCCTTGACTTCCTGACAGATCGGCGAGTTTGCCGCGATGGCGCCGCAGCGCAGGTAATCGCCGAACGAGAACCCGCCCGGAATGCCCACGATGTCGATGCCTTGCGGCAGCGCCGTGTCCTTGTGCCACACCATCTGAACATCGAGCCCCGCCTGGCGGAATCCCATTGCTAGATCGCGGTCGCAGTTGGACCCGGGGAAGACAATGACGGCAGCTTTCATGGGCGGTCTCCACTGGCCGACAGGCGGCCCGGTTGCTGTTCTGAACGCGGCGCGCGACCCACCGCCGCGAAACCTGCGCAGGCCGGGAACGCGGCGCGGCGTCCTGTGCGGCCTTGGAATCCCTTAGCCGTCTTTGCCACGAACATCAATCCGCTCGCCGCCGTCTTGCGCCGGGCAATTCGCTGCGCGCGAAATCCCTGCCAGCGCATGGCCCAGATACGCGCCCCAAGGCCAGCGCGGCGTCAGAACGCCAAGTTGCTCACGCCATGCCAAAACGCCCCGAAAGAAACCTTTCGGGGCGTCCAGAGCCGTTCATTTCGCTGTCTGTTCCGAAGACGTCAGCGTCTCAGGCCAGTTCGATGGCGTAGCTTTCGATCACCGTATTGGCGAGCAGCTTTTCGCACATTTCGGTGACATCGGCCTCGGTCGTGCCCTCGGCCAGATCGAGTTCGATCACCTTGCCCTGACGCACACCGCCAACCTTGTCGAACCCCAGACCCAGCAGCGCATGACGCACTGCTTCGCCCTGCGGATCGAGAACGCCATCCTTGAGCATCACGTGAACCCGAGCCTTCATGGCACTCTCTCCATCGCTTGCGAAAGGCACATGCCTTTCATCTTTCCAGAAATTTGCAGGTGACGCCCGCCATGGGCGCCGCCTTGATCAGTTGATCAGCGTGGGCTTGCTGACATGGGTTGCCTGACGCGGCATCACGCCAAGGCGCTGCGCCACTTCGGTATAGGCATCGGTCAGCGAGCCCAGATCGCGGCGAAACACATCCTTGTCGAGCTTCTTGCCGGTTTCGATGTCCCACAGGCGCATCGAATCGGGTGAGATCTCGTCTGCCACGATCAGCCGCTGGAAATCGCCATCATAGACGCGGCCGATTTCGATCTTGAAATCGACCAGCTTGATGCCAACGCCATACATCAGCCCGGACAGGTAATCGTTCACCCGCAGCGACAGGCTGAGAATGTCGTCCATATCCTGCTGGCTGGCCCAGCCAAAGGCGGCGATGTGCTCTTCGGTGACCAGCGGGTCGCCCAGCTTGTCGTCCTTGTAGCAGTATTCCACGATCGGACGGGGCAGCGGCGTGCCTTCTTCGAGACCCAGCCGCGAGGCAAGCGAGCCAGCGGCAAAGTTGCGCACGATGATCTCGAGCGGGATGATCTCGCAGGCGCGCACCAACTGTTCGCGCATATTCAGGCGCTTGAGGAAGTGGGTCGGCACGCCGATGTTGTTCAGCCCGGTCATGAAGAATTCAGACAGGCGGTTGTTCAGCACACCCTTGCCTTCAATCACGTCCTTTTTCTGGGCGTTGAAAGCGGTTGCGTCGTCCTTGAAATACTGAACGATGGTCCCCGGCTCGGGGCCTTCATAAAGGATCTTTGCCTTGCCTTCGTAGATCTTCTTGCGGCGTGCCATGGGACTCCTTTCAGGGGGACCGGCAGCGAAAACACGTTGCGTCCTGCGAGGCCCTATAAATCATGCCTCGCCGGGTCGCAAGCGAACGGTTTCAGTTGCGCATACACGCCCCAGTGGAATAAACCTTATATCGTTTGATAACGATTGGGGAGTGAGACCGACATGACCACATTCGACGATCGCGAAGCCGCATTCGAGGCCCGTTTCGTTCACGATGCAGACCTGAACTTCCGCGCCGAGGCGCGTTGCAACAAGCTGCTCGGGCTCTGGGCCGCAGAGCTGCTCGGCAAGCAGGGCACCGACGCCGATGCCTACGCGCGCGAGGTCGTCAAGGCCGATTTCGAAGAAGCCGGCCATGAAGACGTGGTGCGCAAGCTGGTTGCCGATCTTGGTGGCAAGGCCAACGCCGAAGAGATCCGCCAGCGCCGCGCCGAACTGCTGGTCGAGGCGCGCGGACAGATCCTGCTAGAGAGCTGATCGGCCCGCACGGTCCTTCCGGCGGCTTTGAACCGCTTGGAACGACCGCCAAGGACGGCGCCAATGCTCCGGACCGCCACCTGCGCTCGTGGCGATTGGTATGGGCATCGCAGGCGCCATGATCTAGCCTCGGCGGGGTGTGAGGTGCCGCGCAGGTTGCCGCCGGAGCCACCCCACCATGCGCCCTTAGCGTGCGATGACAATGTCCGCCCGCAGCCCCCCAAGCGCGTCGCTTTTCCCCAGCCGCAAGATGCCGCCATGAGCGCGCGCTACATCCGCCGCGATGGCCAGCCCTAGCCCCACGCCAGAGCCCTTGTCCTGATTGCGCGCCGGATCGAGCCGCACGAACGGGCGCAGCGCATCGCCGCGCTGTTCGGGCGCGATGCCCGGGCCGTTGTCCTCGACCCGAAAGCGCAGGCTGCGCTCGGTCAGCGCCACGGACACCTCGCAGCGCGTGCCATGGCGCACCGCGTTGCCCACGAGGTTTTCAAGCGCGCGGCGCATGGCGCCGGGTTTGAGCATGACCTCTCCGCTCCCCTCGACCTCGCGCAGCACCACGGCGCGCCCTGCCCTTTGCGCATCCTCGGCGATGTGGCGTAGAAACTCCGCTGGATCGACGGGCTCGGCCTCGCCGGACTGGCTGTCGCCACGGGCAAAATCGAGAAAGGCGTCGATCAGCCCCTGCATGTCTTCCACGTCGCGTTCCAGCGGCTCGCGATCCTCGTCATCAAGCATTGAAATGCCAAGCCGCAGCCGCGTCAGCGGCGTGCGCAGATCGTGACTGACCCCCGACAGCATCAGGGTGCGCTGCTCTATATGACGCTCGATCCGGTTGCGCATATCAAGAAAGGCGCTGCCCGCCGCCCGCACCTCGACCGCCCCGGCGGGCGAATAGGGCACGCTGCGCCCGCGCCCAAAGGCCTCGGCTGCTGCCGCCAGACGCGTGATCGGCCGCAACTGGTTGCGCAGATACAGGAACGCGATCAGCGTCATGACCACGCCGAACACCATCATGTTGACGAACAGCTGGTGCGCATTGGTTGGCGACGCCCTGCGGCGCGGAAACCCGATCTCGACGATGCGATCCCCCTCGCGCAAATACAGCGTCACGGTGAAATCATCGGGCAGCAGGATGCGGTCGACCCCCGGCACCGCGTCGCGCAGCGTGCGGGCCACCACCAGCCCCGAGAAATCATACCAGCGTCGCTCATCCACCTCTGGCATCGCCGCGACATCGCTGACCTCGAGCTCCAGCCGCGCCGCAAGCTCGGGCTCCGCCAGCACGAGGCGGATTTCGCGCGCCAGCTCGCGGCTCATCTGCGACGAGACGCCCTCGAAGTGGCGCTGCACGAACACCACCGAGACCACCAGTTGCAGCGTCACCACCGGCAACAACAGGATCAGCGCCGCCCGCCCGTAAAGACCGCGCGGCATATAGGATTTGAGCCAGTCGAACATCCGTGTACCCTTTGCGCCGGACCGATGACAGAAAGCCCGACCGATGCAGGACCCGCAAGCCGAATTCAATCCCGTTCCCGGAGAGGCCGACTGGCTCGCGCCCGGTTTGCGGCGAATCCTTGCGCCGAATCCCTCGCCCATGACCTTTCGAGGCACCAACAGCTATATCCTCGGCGAAGACGAGGTCGCGGTGATCGATCCGGGGCCGGATAGCGCCGAACATCTTGATGCCCTGCTGGCGGCGATCGGCGGCGCGCGGGTTGCGGCAGTGCTGGTCACCCATGCCCATCTTGACCATTCGCCGCTGGCGCGCGCGCTGGCGCAGGCCACCGGCGCCCCGGTCTGCGCCTTTGGCGATGCGCTGGAGGGCCGATCACCGATCATGCAGCGCCTTGCTGCGAGCGGCCTCGCTGGCGGCGGCGAAGGCGTCGATGCCGCCTTCGCGCCGGATGAGGTGCTTGCCGACGGCGCCACCCTGTCGGGCGACTGCTGGGCGCTCGAAGCGCTGCACACGCCGGGGCATTTTGGCAATCACCTGTGCTTTGCCTGGGACGACACGCTGTTTTCCGGCGATCTTGTCATGGGATGGGCAACCTCGCTGGTATCCCCCCCGGATGGAGACATCGCGGCCTTCCTGTCCTCGCTGGACAAGCTCACCGCCCGCGACTGGTCGGTGCTGCACCCCGGGCACGGAGCGCCGGTGCACACGCCATCCGAGCGCATCGGCTTTCTGGCAAACCACCGACGCGCGCGCGAAGGCCAGATCCTCGACGCCCTCGCCCATTGCGGCGGCAACGCCGCATCGATCGCGGCTCGAATCTACACAGAGCTATCCCCGGCCCTGCTGCCCGCAGCAACGCGCAACGTTTTTGCCCACCTCGTCGATCTGTCGCTTCGCCAGCAAGTGACGTTTGCCGGAGAGCTGTCTGAAAACGCTTATTTTTATGGAGCCACCGCGGCGTGACGAGAAAAATGGAAAAAACTGCTGAAAGCCTCTGGACCCCGTCAGTCGCGGTTGCTATACGCCCCCTCACAAGTTCCGGCGTAGCTCAGCGGTAGAGCAGTTGACTGTTAATCAATTGGTCGTAGGTTCGATCCCTACCGCCGGAGCCAAAAATCTCTAAGTTACTGAGGTTTTTGGCAAAAATGCGATGAGAATCGCAGACGCTCTGAAATGCGCGACTCCTGTCTCCGCGATTGGCACAATCGTTGGCACAGGAGTCGCGCATTTGCGTTTCAGGACCCCTTCACAGCCCCATCTCGAATATCGGCCCAGCGGATTCCATTGGCGCCGTCGCTGGCCCCAGGCCCTGCGCGCTAAAGGGCAAGAGAGTGCTCCCAAAAAAATGTCACTCCTCTTTCCACTTCGTTCCCATGTCATGCGCGACGCGAAGGTGCTCGCTCAGAAGCTCACACTTCTGAGCGACATCGCCTTCGCCGGAGTGACGGAGAGAACGATGGCGATCGCGCCCGACATCATGGAGAAGCTCCTCGTGGAGCTCTGCCGCTTCCTGATCGAGGCGGCCGATGTTGCCCGCGAAATGGCTCCCGCGCGCACACCCGAAGCTGCGGCCTACGAGCTGGCCTGCGCCAATGCAGCCGTCGAGACCCTGCGGCACGCGATCGCGATCCGAGACCGCGAGAGAGCGCGCAACCCGCTTCGCGAGGTCGCCGATCGGCTCGGTATCGCGCTCGACGAGAGCGATCCGGACTGGCAGAGGCTCGCGTTCCGTGCGCTGCGGGTCATGCTGGAGGCGGAGGAAGAGAACGCCCGACGGGACCGCGGCGAATTTCAGGGGCCCTCCGCTGCCCTTCAGGCCGCCCGGCCGCTCGTCGACGGCACAGTCCCGATCAGCAGCGCGCCGACACCCGCCACATTCAGCCCGGCTCCCCGCCCTAATCCAGTCGCGTTGCCTGCGGTGCCGTCAGCACACAACGGCGCCGCGACTTGCCGAACAGCGGCGCCTGTGACGCGGCCGGGTGCGCCTGCAAGCGCGCCGACAGCGGCCCCTGCGCACGACCGCATCGCAGCTGTCCCTCCAGCGTCAGAGCCATCCAGAAACTGCAATCCATGCCCCAAGATTACGGAGGCCACGGAACTCTACGTCGAGGCGCGCAGCCGGGGATATAAGTCGTTCAAGCCGACCGAACAGGCGGACGAGACAGCCGGCGCGAACTGGGCTCGAAACAGCGGACCGAACGTCAAGTCAACCGGCCTTCTGCTCTCGCGGATCGTCGGCAACAAGTCTGTTGACGACATCACCGATGCCGAACTGAAAATGATCTGGGAATTGTTGGCGCGTCTGCCCAAGAACTACCAGGCCAAGACGAGCAAGCAATCACCCCAGGAGGCTGTCGACGATGCGGATGCGACCGAGAGGCGCAACCACGGGCTCACGCGCGCGAGGCTGGAGAAGAAGGGCGCCAGCCCGGGCAAGATCGAATCCGAGCTTCTGAAGGATCGCATCCCACGCCTGCGGCCCGCCACGATCTACCGCCACATGCAGGACGCCCAGCGCATCTGCAAATTCCTCGTCAAGAAGGGCCAGCTGCTGACGAACATCATGGCCGATCACATCTGGGAGAAGGCGGAATACGAACGCAGGGAAATCCTTCAGGAAGACAACGAGCGCCAGACCTGGTGCGGCAAGCTCAAGGGGCTGTTCCGCACGCCGATTTTCCAGGGCAAGCTCGACGATGTGGGCGATCCGATGTTCTGGGCGCCACTTATCGCCGTCCACATGGGCCTTCGGAGCGAAGAGGTCCTCCAGCTTTACATTGACGATATCCAGGTCATCGATGACATCCCGTGCATCGTGCTTAAAAAGGGTCCAGGCCAGAGTCTCAAGAGCAAGGCATCGCGCCGAACCATACCGATCCACGACAACCTGCTGAAACTGGGTCTCATGCAACTTGTCGCCTTTCGACGGCGCGAGGAGGAGCCCCGCCTTTTCCCATGGCTGGAGCGCAGCCAGTCCAAGAAGACATACACCGAGACCTTCTCTAAGCGGTTCACCAGGTATCGCCAGGATCACAACATCTACGACGCGCAGCGGGACTTCTACAGCTTCCGCACGACGTTCAACCACTTCCTGATTCAGACCGAACGCCAAGACTCCCATCGAAGAGCACTGATGGGCCATGTGGAACGCGACGTGGGCATCACAAACTACAACCCGAGTGGCTTCTCGATGAAAACGCTCCGGGATTGTGTCAATGCCGTCGAGATCGACATATCGATGATCCGCTCGCCGTTCGCCGAGGTCAATTCAGCCCGTGTTATGGACCTTGCTGCCCATCGGACAAAGACAACTGCCTGACCTGCCCTCGGAGAACTGGTTAGAAGCCCGATTTCGCCGAACACGCACGGCGCCGTGCCTGCCGCTGCTTGTCCAGCTCAGGAATGACACCTCGCCGCAGCAGGCACTTCAGCGAGAACCATTGCGGCTCGAAGCCCTATGATGCACGGTATCTAAAAAAGGTAGTCTGTTTTGGAAGATAGTCCTCCCTCAGTGCAATCGGCCGACCTCGCAGAGGAATTCATCGACGCGTTGAAGAAAGGCCTCAAACGAAGCGCTCTGAGTGCCATGGACGCGCCCGGATTTGACGTCAACGCGCAGGACGGCCTACCACTCAAAATCTCTATCGAACTTGGCTATCTGGACCTCGCCACGCGTCTTTTGAAGCACGGCGCAAACCCGAACGCGGCGGCGGGACGAGGAAAGTGTGCGATCGTCACGGCGTTGGAGAACGAGTATCTCGAATTGGTGGACCTCATGCTGAGCCACGGCGCAGAGATCTCTATTCGTGATCAGAAAGGCTGGACCCCTCTTATATGGGCTGCGATCAAGGGCCGGGAGAAGATGGTCGAGTTTCTGATTGCCCGAGGCGCCGACATCCACGTGTGCTGCAATGACGGCTGGAACGCGATCACCGGTGCGTTCTTCAAGAATCATACATCGGTCGTGAAGCTCCTGGCAGGCAACGGCGCAAAGTTCGGGGAGAAATATCAAGAGGCTGCCCTATTGTCGGCCTATGAGCACGGCTCAACGGAGATTGTGACATCCCTTATTTCCGATGGCGTCAGCGTGAATATCGGAACGGCGGATGGGCAACCTCTTCTCATTCTCGCCATTGCACGCGGCGACCTTGCGATGCTTGATCGCCTTCTGAGCGCGGGTGCGGACGTCAATATTCGGGACACCACAGGCGATCCAGCCTTGGTGAGCGCTATTGCAAATGCACAGTGCCCGGCTGCTATTCGGCTTGTTGAGCATGGCGCGTCTGTGAATGTCAAAGGGCCCAATTGGGCAGCGATCCACCTCGCCGCGCGCTATGGTCAATCGGAACTGTGCAAGCTCTTACTCGAAGCCGGCGCATCAGTCGATCAGCTTGGGCATGCATCACACACGGCATTGATGCTCGCTGCACAGGGAGGTCACGCCAACACTGTGAAATTACTATTGGAGCACGGCGCAGACCAAAACCGCGCGAACGACAGGGGAAAGACCCCCTACACTCTTGCCCCAAGCGGCCTCGGAAGCCGAATGAGTTCGACAGAAGCTGTCCTGAAAGAGTTCGGTGGTCGATAATGGAAATCGTCCGTGAGGATGTCTTCGATGCTGTCAGGCGCGGATACGCCGAACTGGAAGTGGCATCCGAGGAAGAAATCACGGCCTATTTCGACGCCGTAGAACCAGCGAGTATTCTGGGGCATTCGAACCACATCAAGGGTATTCTCTTCGAACAGGAATACACAGACGCTCTGGAGACAGGCGGGATAGAAGCAAGCCTTTTCGAGCATACCAACCACCCCGGCACGGATGTCATCGTGTTTGGAGATATCGATGCCGTGACGGAGATACAGCTGAAAGCTACGGATTCCGTGAGCTACGTGACCGCCGCCATGCAGGATGATCCCGAAATCGCTTTCGCAGTGACCTCCGAGGTCGCGGCCCAGATCGGATCGGACGTGGTCATTGATGCAGGAATCGAGAACGCCGCGCTGGAAAGCGCGGTCACGGACACGCTGTTCGAGGACGCCGTCTCACCGTTCGGTGTTTTCTCATTGGTCCGCCTGCTGATCGGAATTCCTTTTTGAGCATCCCTGGCGACCGAGCGAGAGCGAATACGGACGCCCTAAGGCCTTGGACTAAGGAGAATGGAGTGAGATCGGCAGCGCGCCGGTTCCGGTAGCGCGTAAAACCGATGTTCGGGCTGCCCGTGCCCAGCTCAAGAGCCGGGCCCGGTAAGCGGACACATGATGCGTCCAGGCTGGAAGCACGCCGTTCAGGCGGCGCGATACACTCCCAAAACAGGGTCTTGTGGGTGAGCGGCGTCCACGGTGCTTGGGTCGCAGGCCGAAGCAAGGACCATTCTCTTATGGTTCGACATGCCAGACCACGCGTTCTGAAGCGCGATGATCGTTACCGTATAGAATTCGGTTGCCTCGCCCTCTGAACCAAGCGTCTCCACCGGTGTCGACCAAAGCAAGGCGTGCCCGTAATAGGCCACAAGATTCTGGGTCTCGATGTCATGAACGATCCTGACATCGCTCAGGTCTATCTTCAGCGGCATGACAATTCTCCTGAAAAGCGACCGCCGGATGACGGCAGCGCAAGCTCATTTCCTTTTCGCCGCGTAGACAAAGGATATCCCGCACGTGGTGATCGAGCCCGTCATGTCGGCCTCGGGCATCGCGGATCTGGTTGGTGGCCCGAAGGCTTGCTTCGTTGAGAATGCCACCGAACAAGTTCGACCCGGTCACGCGACGGAACTCCTGTGCCGTGGCAAGGCTGTCGAAGCCCAGCCCGGCATTGAGCGAGGAATGTGCGCCTATGAGGCACTCTCCAGAGCTTTGCGTCAGCTGTCGCGCGACCGGCAAATCGGATCGTCAAGCACCGCCGGAGGAGCGACCGGCGGTGGGGTGCGAGGTGCAGGATTGCACCGCACACCCTTCTTGCAGTGCTTGACGGATGATCCGAGGCCGCCTGATCGAGAGCGCTGCACAGATTGCTTGGAGATGTGGTGGGTAAGGCACCCGCCACGTGAAGGCATCTTAGATTAGAGGCTATCCAGAACCCTTCGGTGCAGACGGCGCATCTGACGATGCGCCGCTTCCGTCATGTGTCGAAGAGCTTGTTGGCGATGACGCAGGCCTCGGCGGCGTCGAGTGCCGACTGCACAAGCGTGGCAAGCTCGACCAGCTCGTCCTGCACGAGCCGAAGCGCTCCCGCGCGCTCGGTGTGGACCGGGACAGAGTAGCCGCACTCCGGATCGTGTTCGTGGCCACGCCAGGCATAGGAGGTCTCGCTTGCGACCTCGTCGCCAAAGCGAATGATCAGTGTCTCGATGTCGCGCAGGAACGCCTCGTTAACGATATTGCGCGATGAAATCCGCCGACTGATGTCGCCAGCAAAGGTTTTATGCTGCGTATCGAGCATCGGAATGATCTTCTCATCGAGACATTTCCGCACGAGGCGGGATTGTCCGAGCGCGTCGGCGATAATCTCTGTGATCCTGTCCATCACGCCACCTCCTTGACCGACACGGCAGCGAAGGCGCGCAACGCATCGAGCCCCCGCTCCAACGCCTCGGCGCATAGGCGCGCATCGTCGGCGCGGGGGTCGTCTGGATGCACAGCAGCGAAGCGGGCGGCTTCTTCGCTTTCGATGTCATCCGCGAACTCGAGCTTCAGAAGCCGGTGCAGGTCTTTCAGGTCTTCCTCCACCGCCTCGGGCACTTCCCCGCGCGCCATCGCTTCGGCCACGGCCAGTGAGCGGGTCTCCCAGTCCTTTCCTCCGAGAAGCTCGGCTGACGAGACAAGACGATCCGCGTCGGCTCGAAGCCAGGCAATGAATTCGCGGCGTTGCGCAGCGGCCCGAAGCGAGGCACGCATTTCTTTGTTGTTGTATTCCATGTTGATCTCCTTCGAGAACTCCGGGCATCCAATGTCCCGGGTCAAGCTCGGACCGCGCTTCCGGTCCGATATCAGCGCTGCTGCTTCCTCCGATTTCTCCTATTTTCCAATTGTGGCCGGTTTGGCCGCGCCCTCACCCGAGGGGCGCGGACCAACAAGGTCCACAAACAAACGCGCGCACGTTCATTTCCAGATCGGCATGCGATGGACACAAGCAAGTTGAGAGAACGTGCTTGAAGACCCGGTGGCTCAGGGAAGTTGCGGCGGGTCGAGGAAGAAGTTGAGAACGGGTCCACTCCATCCCGTGCGGATGATGACACAGCGTTTTCAACTCGATCCGGAAAATGCGGAAATTACGGCGGTGCACGGCGACGGTCGCAAAGAGATCCGGGCCAAGGTTACAGCAGAAGATCCGTCGGAGTGGACCGGCGGCTGTCGATGAACTCCCCAAACTCGGCTGCTGATTTCGCATTGCCGGAGTGATCATAGGGATCACCAGTCCCGATGTCGGCGTGGTCCAGCAAAGCCTTCGTCGCGAGACGTCCGGCACGAAGATGTTCTGCCGCGTCGGTTCCGGCGTTGTCCCGAAAGCGATGTATCGGGATGCGAACACCGAGTTTCTTTTCAGTGATGTCCGCGGACAGCTGGCCGATACGTTCTTCGCTAATCGTTTGCCACGGGGCGTGAACCGAAGGAAAGAGGCTGGTGCCATCATCGAAGAGCGGCCTGTAGCAGCGACGGTAATCTTCTAAAGCTGCGACAAGCCGGGCGTTGTGCCACACGATGTCGAAGGGATCGCCAGCCTTCTGATCCTCGCGCTTCTTCAGCATCCGCGCGGGAATACGTGCATGAAGGCGATCAGACGCCTCAATCCACAGAGTGTTACCGAAGTCGAGGGCCGAGATCGCCCGCGCACGCTGCGGCAACGCAATGCCCAGGGCCAAAATCAGGCCATTACGATAGACAGTGGCGGCCCGGACTCCGCGCATGGGCGCCCGCCGGGCGTCCCCAATCTGCCGAAACCCGAGATTGTAGATGGCGGCAGCGCCAACAAGCTGATCTCCCGTCTTGGTCGGCGTCCCGGCCGCCCTGCCCCTCTCCCGCCAAAAGCGGCACACGAACTCCCGGGCGGGCGACGCAATCGACGGCTCCATGAGGTTCAATCCTGCTTTGATCCGCGACAGGTAATCTGCCGCTGCCCTGACGGAGACGCCGTATTGAGTGTTCTCAGGATCGGTCAGCCAAAGCGCGTAGCAATGCAAGTCCGCCCCCGAGGGGACCAGGGCGACACCGCGACTTCGCGCATAGTCGACGTAGCGGCAGAGCGCAGTCGTGACTGCGCCGAGATAGTCGGAGCTCAGAATGGGGAGGCCCGACATAACGTTTCCTGCCTCGGACCGCGCTGCGATCGCCCGCAGGGAGGTCTGCCATTCGGACGGAAGACGATCAATCGCGGTGTTGGCCATCTTCCAGCGACTGACCCTGACCTCTTTCGGCACCACACGCGCCTTTCGCAGAACGAGCGCGAAATGGCTTGTCGCCGCCGCGCCCCACGTCTCGGCGGCGACCCTTTGCAGGTAGGCAAATTCCTGAAAGGCCGTGTCTCCCACCGCCGCCATTCGCTCGCGCAGATGCTCGGTCAGTTCGCTGATGCCCGGCACAGGCTGTGTCGGCCCATCCGCACGGATGTGCGTGAGCATGTCGAGATGGGAATTCATGACTATTTTCCTTTTCAGGCGCGTTGGTCAGGATTTGCTACGCGGCCTTGGCCTTGCCGGTGGTGGACACGTTGTTCAGATGCTCGTTCCAGTCGTCGAAGACGAGGCTGGCATCGAGCTCGGCGTAGTAGTCGATCGTCGTCTGGAGACGCGTGTGCCCGAGCATCCGCTGCACCTTGGGTAGGTTGTCGATGCTTTGCTTCAGCCATATCCACCCGATCAGATGGCGGTAGAGATGCGGATTGATCCGACTGCCAACCTTTTCGTTTAGAACGCGGGTGACCCGCTTGAGGATAGTCTTGTAGGGCTGCCCGGCCTCCTCTTTCCAAACTTGTGCGGGGAAAAGGTAAGGATTCCGGTTATCGCCGGAGACGAGACATTTCGCCCGCACCATACCGAGGTAGGACCTCAAGAGCTTGCTCTGTCGCCCGTTGAGGAACAGCGTGAGGTCTTCATCATCGCGGCCGCGCATTTTGACCCGCACCGCAGGAACAGTGATGCGCGCCAAGTCGCCTTGCCAGCTGATCCAATCCAGTCGTGCATTGATCAGGTTGTCGCTACGCGGTGCATTGCGGAGCAGAATCTCATGGGCAATCGCCGCCATGAGGTCCCTACCGAGCTCTGCGTCGATCACCTCGACGCGGGACGGCAGCACGCCGTGCTTTTTCCGGTGGGCCACCCGACGCCGGTCGATTTCAGCGTTCACATCGGCAATGATCACGTCTCCCAAATCGATGGTGCGTTGAATGCGGCATTCGTCGAATTCGCGCAGTTTTGCTCGGTTGCGCGGCGCGAGGCCCCTGCGCTTTCGGTCGTGGATCGTGATCAGCTTGCTGATCCGGTCCAGGTCCTCCTTCGACCGGCACTGAAAGTCCTTGGCAATCTTCCGCGCGCACTTCAGAACGCTTCCGAGATAGCCGCTCGAGAATTCGCCGATATTGGCATCCCTGATGGCATCAATGGCGGTTTCCAGAAAATCCGGATCGAGCAGCTCCTCCATGGATTCCGGCACCATATCGACGGTCGCAACGGTCGCTTTCGCCAACGAGACGACGTAGCCTCGTCGCGTTTTCAGCGTTTTCTCCGACCACTTCTGCTTGTCTGTCAGGAAGCCGTTCGCGGTAAGCACATCGTCATTCGAACGGGTGTCCCCGACCGGTTTTTGTCCAGGGCGCGCTGCCTTCTCCGCCCGCCGCTTCTGCAACAGCGCCTTTCTATCGGAAACCGACGTCTCGCGTTTGTCCAGCTCCTCGATGAAAGCGGCAAGCGGCTGGCCTGTCCGGGATACTTCCCCAGTTGCCCAAGGCGCCACATAGCGATCAAATTCCATCATCAGACCGGAAACGACTTCGTCCGCAACGCCGTATTTGCCAGCATATTTTTCGAACGGCCGCTCCACAGGACGGAAGCCGTAGATCTGCAACAGATCTAACCTGCTGGCGTCCTTGAGAAACTTGGCGACTTCGATGACATGTCGCCGGCACTTCTCCTCGGATTTCGACGACACTTCGAGCCGCTCGGCATAGTAGGCTGCGAGCGTCTCCGACGTGACCTCCGAGACCTGTATCTGCCGGTCATGCAGGAACAACAAAAAAGGTCGAGCCACACCTACCTGCCACTTCCGAAGACCGCTCTCCTCGTCAGAGATCGCCGTCAGGATGGCCGCATGCTCCCCGGTCAGGTCAGAGGAACCTCGCTTCCGATTGCGCACGCCCAACTCACTGACGATGTTGATCGCCTCGCTCGAATAGGTCGCGTAGCTGCCTTTAGTCAGGTTGAACTCCGCAGCACGATGGGTCCGGAGGAACTCGGTGACGTCGCGTCGACACACGATCGTTGTTTCAGGAACCCACCCGGCGACGCGAGTCAGCCACCGCACCCTGCTCGCTTTGCGTTTTTCGCCCTTCGCGTCGAAGCGGGCAAGGAGGTCAGAGTAGTAGACCTGCGGGAGCTCGAAGCACGCGAAAAGGTCAGTTCCCGTGGTGCGCGATAGAGCCGCGAGCGTCGTAGCTCGAGGCTTCAGGCCGGGAACCCGCAGAATGTCTTTCACCGCACTTTCTCCGAGACCGGAGCGGAGTGACAGCGCTCGTTTCGACTCCCCACTGGTTTCGAGGTATTTCTTTAGTGTTTCGACGAGGGTCATGGTCTGTCTCCTGAACTGGTGACCGGCTCAGTCGAGCTCGAGATCCGGCCTTCCAGCGTCAGGCCGGACTCGAAGCTCGAAGACCGCGAGCCATTCGTCCCGCACCTGCCAAGATTTCCCTAATTTGACCGCCTGCAAACGGACCCGTCCGTCCGGTGTGGGGCATCCCTTGTTGATCCAGTCTCGGATCGTGTGCGGATGCCGCTCGAACATCTGGCCGAGCTTCTTTGCTGAGTAGTATTTTGGTGCCGACATGTTTTCCTCCGTTGATGGCAACGGGGAATTAGGAAAATGCGGCGAGGGATCAAAACGGGTCGACCGAAGTTGCCCACGGCGGTTCGGTGCAAGGGCTTCGGACCGACTGGTTTGCTCTGCGCCATTGCTGTGGAGGCCTAATTCGAGTCGTTTCCCCTATGATCCCAACCCAAGTCGGCGGCACAAACCAATTCTGCGCGCCGATCTCGGACCGTCACCGGATCGAACTTCTGGACCTCGAGGCCGTCGATCTTCCAGATGACCTTCGCTCTCTTAAACTTCATGTAGGAGTGATACCGCCATTTAGCCTCTGAGTGGATTATACGCACATGGAAATGCGACGGTTCCGGCACATCTTCCTTCTGAACGAGCCCCATATAAATAGTCCAATTCAATAAATCCAATACAGATTTTATTGCCGACAGTATTTGCCTCTTAGGGTCAGGATGCAT
>NZ_JAHKQA010000045.1 GCF_018860705.1 Citreicella sp. C3M06 | reverse complement strand
GCGCGCACACGCGGTGGTTTTCATCTCGAAACCACCGCGTGTGCGCGCCCCCTCCAGGCAAGAAAGGAAGAGCAGAAAGATGATACAGGAAAAGACGATTAGCCCGACCAACGACACCACGGACCTCGAGCGCGCGCTCTGGCTCTCGAAACTGACGCCGTCGTCCCGTAACGCGACGATCGCCAGCCTCCGCTCACTGGCGAGCGCAATCGGACGCGACGGCAGGCTCTCAGTGGACGAACTGGAGGCCATCCTTCTCGACCCGTCCGTGGAGATCCGCGCGCTACTCGGCGACCGGGCTGCGCAGGTCCTGTCCGACGCAAGGCGTGCCTTACGGGTCTGGTCCGACGAGCCGACCCGCTGGCTCGCCGTAAACCTGCCGGGGCGAATCCCGACGCTCCGCGACGCCCAGCAAGCCGCGGGTCTCACGATGGGCCCGGATGATGCCAAGCGGGCCACTTCGGCCCTGGAGGGCCTCGCGTCCGCCGAGCAATCCACGACAGAAGAGATCGCTGCGACCGAGGCGACGGTCTCGGCAATTTTCAAGCGGCTGTCCCCCGAGGATCTGGACTGCAAGACGAGAAAAACACTCGAGAACAAGCGATCGCTCTGCCTGCGCGCCGTCCGTCTTGTCGACTGCTCTCGCAAAAAGGTGCGCAAGAACGACCTCGCCAACATGTCCGAAGCCGCGAAGCAGGCGTTGACTGCGGTTGAAGAGCGGCTGAAAAAGCATGAAACCAGCGCTCTGGCCATTGCGCGGCGGTTCGTTCTCTTTGCCGATCACTTCGGCGCGGATCTCGAAAACCTCGATCAGGGCTTGCCGTTTTCCTTCTACGAGGCCGAACGGTCCAACTTCTCGAACAGCCATGAAGAGAAACTGCGTCGCTTCGTGCGGGCTTGGAACGAGGCGGCATCCGTCACCGGCCTGGCCCGAGAATTGCCTACGCCCACGTTGCCGGTCCACCGGCAGGCGATGGTGAAGTGGCATGATGTTTCGCAATACATCCGCGCCCCGCTGGATCAAATCCTCGAAAAGGCCGTGTCGGCAAGGGTGGAATGCGCCTGGGAAGAGCTGGTTTCCGAAAGCACGGACGAAGAATATGCCGAGTTCGGGATATTCGAGGACGCTGGGGGAGAGGCCGGAGATGAAAACGCGGCGATCCCGATTGAGCCTGGAACGCGGAAGAATTGGCGCGATGCTGCGAAACGTGCCTGGCACGCGGCTCAAGAAGACCATCGGATCACGAGCAAACCGGCGTCCCAGGATGACCTCTTCGACACCTCAATTGCCAAGGCGATGGTCGTCGGCGCCCGAAAGGCCCGCCGGGCGCGCGTCGAGGCGAGCGGGGAAACTTGGAATGCAAAGGAAGAAGGCCGCTACGAGCATTCCCTTGTCGAGACTCTGTGCGCCATCGCGCGCCACATCGGGATCGACGAGACCCGGCTGAGCGCCCTCGAGGAATTCAAGGTGTCCATCGACCCGATGGTCGTGGCCACGAAACTGAAGAAGGACGGGACGAAGACCCGTGTCTACACCAGCCGCAGGATCGGCAAGAGGCACAAGTTGAAACTTGCGCGCTTTTCCGAGGAAAGCCGGCTGCGCCGGTATTTCGAGGCCCCCGGCGAGCTCTGGAAAATGGCTTGCAAGGGCCTTCAGAAGGGTCGGCGCCCGAGCAAGTAGCATATCGCTTTGGCTCGTAACGCTCTTTTCCTTCGGATTTCCCAATACACAGGCCCGCTGCGCAGGACCAGCCTCGTGGGCCTGCGCCACGAAGGTGACGACCCGCACCTGATCCTTCCCACGGGCAGCGGCGGCACCGGGACCCTCATAATCCCGGCAATCGAAACGAAGACGTTGAGCGAACTGCACATCCAGATCGATCCGGAGACGGTGAAGATGATCAAATATTATATCGCGCATTTTCTCCCCGAAGCCCGCCGCCTGGCCCGTGCCCGAGTGGGCAACCCGCACTTGTTCCCGGGCTATCCGAAAAAAAAACGACGCGTCTGCGCATCCGCCGGGCTTGGGACACATGTCCAAGGAGAAGGCCAACAATACCTTTCGCAATCAGCTGTGGCGGCATTTCAGGATCGATCTGAATCTGCATGTCATGCGGCATCTCGCCGGCAAGATCATTCTCGATCAGGATCCCAGCGCCATGGAACTGGTGCGGATCCTGCTCGATCACCGGCGCATCGAGACGACGCAGAGCTACTACGCCGAAGTCAACGCGATCATCGCTCAGCACCGCTATCTGCATCTTCTCGAAAGGAGCCAGCGGAGCGTGCTTGCGAAGGTCAATTTCAATATCGTGGAGGATCACGCATGCCGAAACACCGGGTAACGGCACCGCGCGACGCCTGGCCGGACGTCCTGCGCGTCCGGTTCGATGCGCTTTCGCTTACGGAACATCAAAGACACCGCCTCGGCCAAGCACTTGGGCGGTGGGTCCTGCTCGCGCCGGACCCTCTCGAGGTGACGCGGCAGACGTGCGAAGCCGTAATCGCACCAATCCAGCGGGCGCGGAGGGATGTGGCAGCGAGCATGCGGCAGGTCCTCGGGCTCGTCTTCCCCGAGGCCGCGCCCATGCTCTATTCCCTGCGCGAACCGAGGCGTCGCAACCCGCGCGACCCGCGGGCCGATTTCGCGGAGCATCTGAAACGACATCTGAGACGATGCCCGCAGGAGTGGCAGGATCGCGCCGCGCCGATGTTGATCATCGACCCGGACGGTCTCGAAGATGGGCTGCTGGTTCAGGCATGGGCTGCCTCGACGCTGAAGAGGTGCGTGGAAGCGGCTGGCAGATACTTCGACTGCTGTCGCGAATCCAGCCTGCCATGCGTCCTTCATTCTGCCGGGGTGAAGGCCCGTCTGAGAAAAATGCAGGAAGCTGGTAGCAGACCGGCAGCCGCAACTATTGAGATCGCGAGCCTGCTTGCGTTCTCGAGTGCCCTGTTCCCGGAAAAGGATCATGGCTGGCTCGAAAGGACCCATCGGAGCCTGAAGAAAATCGCTGCGGCCTCCCCGTCACGCAATGCCGGCCGGGCTCTTCCCACCGACGATCTCAGGCATTTTGGCCTGGAGATCTTTGAGCTGGCAGATCGAAAATTCGACGAGGCACGCCTTCGACGCGACTTCGAAGAGGCCCACATGTTGGCGCGGACAGCCCTGGCACTCGTGTTGCTGACGGAAGCTCCGATGCGCGTCGGTGCGCTCGCCTCGGTCGATGTCACACCCGGCCTTCTGTCACGTCTTGTCCTGATACATGTGGAGGGGTGCGACACGAAAACAGGCGAGGCGGAGACCAGGCTCTTCAGCAGCGAGGCCGTACGGTGCCTGTCCTTCTACATTTCCCGGCTCCGCGCCGCGATGGCACTACCCACGGAGAACAAGCTCTTCGTCGGCGACAACGGTCTCGCCGTTCTCGGTGCTACGCTCTCGGAAAACATCGGACGCCTGACCGAAGATCGGCTCGGCCGCCGTGTCACGGCGCACCCGATCCGCCATTCGGCCGCGAATTTCATCGTCGCACGCGCGCCGGAGGAGGCCGCCCTCGCGTCGGTCATTCTCGGTCACCGCACGCGCGGTGTGACACCGGTCTACACGCGCCGGGCCGGTCAGGTCCTGGCGAGCAAGACCCATGCGGAGGCGGCAAGGCGCACCGCCGAGCGGCTCGGCGCGGATACGGAGGTATTTCGTCGAAAAGGGGCGAAAAACCCGCGCAGAAAGCGGCACGACCGGGCTCTCCGAAAGAAGCGGTAGAATGCATCCGAAGCGGCGCCGCGGTTGTCCGTGCCCGGGTTGATCAACGTGCATGCGGCCACGCGGCGTTGGAGGGGAATTCGATACCCGCGTCGGGGTGGTAGTCAGGACAAGGCGACCCGCCGGCACGGCCCTGGGCGCGAAGGCTTACCAGTCCGAAGCCAGATTGCTGCGGGAGCGCCCAGTCGGACCCAATGGTGAGGCATTCGGAACGGGAAGTTGGGAAGCTGCTGCCGGCGATCTCGGCGCGCCCCTTCTCGCGAGGGCGCACCGGTCTCAGCCGGACAGCGCGGAATGAAACGAGGGTCGGCCAATGAAATTCCTTCGGCTGCTACCGGGAACGCCTACCTGAAACCCCGTCCAAGGAAAGGAGGTGAGGACGCTTGATGCGGTCACGACTGTCCGTGCAAGGAACGCCAACATCAGATGGCAAGCACAGCGAAGCCGCGGTGCGAGCCGCCGAACAGTTCGTCACGCGAAAATATCAGGTGCTCGTCCATGGGGCGGGACTCCTAGGAGGCGTCGGCGCGCAGGGCCGGTGCGTGAGGTTGACCGCGCGCTTGCGGCGGGCCGATCGCATGGACCGACATTGCTGGCGCGAACTGCGGTGGCTGCGCGATCTATTCTGTCTGCAGATCGGCGATGATCCCGAAGCACCTGGCGCGGCGCATTTCTGTGCGCTCTCTCCGGACGACCCGGCGGTGCATGATCTGTGCCTGCTGGCGGAAGCGCTTGGCGACCTGCTCGCCGAAATCGACATCGCGCAGACGCAAGTCGTTTCGGAGGAGACCGCCAATGCGGGCCGCGACGCGGCCTGACCTCTCCGCCGGCGTGCGCGCCGGCGACTTGAATGGCGGTCGCATGGTGCGCCGCCGGAAAACCAAGGAGTGGTCATGCGCAATACATATCTTCAGATTTCGCTGGAGGAACTCTTTACACATATCCTGCTGGAAACCCGGCAGATCAGTGACGGCCTCCGGTATGCCGACATCTTTTCCTCCGCAGTCGAAAGGGCATGCTATCTGCGCGACCTCGCGATGCTTTCCGGCAATAGATGGATCGATACCGATGCGGTCAGGAACCTCGAGCCACTCATCCGTCGTCTCGACGCGGAACTGGAAGACGAGACGATCGTCATCGTGCAGGTGTTACACGGCCACAACGATCCCGAGCACGGTGCCGTGGGATCTGTAGAGAAGCGACGGGATCTGACCGAGAAGGGGAAGACCGTTCTATCGCTGCTGCAGGGCCTCCGGCGGCTGCGATGGATGCTCGAGGTCGCGGATGCGCGGATCAATGCGGAAAGGCTCGTGAATCGGCGCCTGCACGTCTGATTCCATCTCGGGAGCTGCGGAGACCCGCCCTCGGAAGGGTGGGTCTCGGCTTCTGTCTTTCTGTCGTTCTGTCTTTGACCTGTCCCCGCCGCGCGCAGGGCGCGTGTGATCATGCATCCAGTTTCCTGATGCCCTTTCGTGCCAATGGCGCTTCCTGTCCGGTCGCGGCCAGCCACGCACGAGATTTTCCGATCGGTGCCGGGACAGCACTGGGCCGGGCACGATCCGCGCAGCGAGAACTTCGACGACAAAGCTCTGACAGCTATCGCGGACAAGGTGGCCGCACGCTCTTGCTGCGCTTCCTTTCCACCACCAGTGGACGCGGCTTCCTGAGCGGTTCCTCGACCGGCTCCGGAGAGACGTCACCGGCGTGGACGAGGGTTTCCCTGAGCCTTGCTTCGGCGCTCCTGCCGATGCGCCCCAAGCGACGATGCAGCCTGGCTGTATCCGCCTCGGGCACGAGGAAGCGCCGCCGCAAATTGAAGCGCGTCGGAAAGTCGAGCTTGGCTTCGGCCATCTCGACGGCCTGCGCAATCGCGAGCTCATGCGGTGCCGGACCCCCAGTCTCGATCGGGCAACCCCAGGCGATATCGAGAAATTTCCGGCCAGCCATTGTCCGGGTGTGCACGACAATTCCCGGACGCGCAGTCGACTTGGTGAGGCCAGCGCGCCGGCTCGGAAGAGCGCACACCACAAGATCCCCCGCCACGAGATCGACAGGCCGACAGCCTGGCTCCTAGACCACCGGCTCAGCAGCAGCCACAGGCGCGTTTTCGATTTCCTCCGATTCCTTGGTGACGCTGTGCTTCGCGGCGGGAGCGTAGAATGGTTTGTCATCGACCAGGAACAGCAGATGTTCGACCGCTGCCGTGGCCTCTTCGCTGGCCGGCATCGTGAGCGAATACTGTCGCCTGAGCGTGATGATCTGGGACGCGACCTCTTTCTCATCGAGTGCGCTGCATTCATTCCACGGATAAGCCGACGGCGCCTTGCGGCCGGAGATGGCGGCTTCGAACACGATCTCGTCCGTTTCCGCGTCCCGGAGTTGAACGGCGGAAACCTCGCGCCGATCGGTCAAGGCCACCTCGACATCGAGAGCCGACTGCATTGCGGTGCGATTGCCCACGATGATCGGAAAGCCAAACCGCCTATCGTTGCCGACTTCGATGCCGTAGTCGACGGCATCGAGCATGTCTTTTAACTCCAGAAGGCCATGATCCGAATAATGCCGGTCAATGGTCTTTCCCTCGAGGTGGCCGAGGATCCGCTGACGCGTGCCGGTATCGATGCCGAGACCCATCAGCTTGGAGGACAGGGTGCGCCGCATGGCGTAGATATCTTCACGGGCGTCTTGAAGCTTCAGCGTCTTCAGGGGTTTCCGCAACCGATCGCCGAAGATCTGTGAGCGCCGTCCATGACTCTTGTCTGGCTGAACTTCAGGGAAAAGCCAGGTTTCACCACTCTTCCTTTTCGCGACGACCCATTCCCGGAAGCCCAGATCGAGAAGGGTTTGCGGGATGGGCAAGGACGCGTCGAGATTGTTCGTTCTTCAGCATGGCGTCCTCCTCGTCTCCGACGAAGAGGCAGAGGATCCCGTCCCGGCGGACTACGTCCGGGATCGCGGCCTGAAGGATTTCCTCTGGGCGGACGCCCATGGTGATCATGACGAGCGGGACCCAATAGATCGCGTCGCGGATGATGATGCATTTGCGCGCGGTGGCTTTCCGGCCGCGCTGCTTCGGTGACGATGTGCCGAGATAGATCGGCGAGCGCAGGAGCCTCAACACATGCTCGAGCGACCAAGACATCCGCCGCTTTGGCGCGACACGCGTTTCGGAAGCTTGCAGGGTGTCTTCTGAGACTTGTGCCACGCGCGCAACCGGTTCTTCAGTTGCACATGGGAGGGTACGAGGCGATCATCGTCATCGACATCCCTTCCGACACGTTTCCGCCCGAGCGCGGCGCGAAATATGCGATTGAGCATGTCGCGCTGGACGAAAAGGTATCCGTCGGTGAGCCGCGGTATCAGTTCCTGCACAAGCCGGCGGCGCTTATCAGGCACCGACAGCGTGTCGAGATTCAGGATTTCATATAGAAGTTGAGCGTCTCTCGCATCGGCGTCGCGGATCTCCTGCAAAGGGGCACAAGTCTTTGCCGATCTTCTCATGCCTGTTCCGGCCGTGGCCTTTTCCCCAGCCTTTCGGCAGCATCCATACCTTGAAGAGGAACTCGAAAGACCGCTCGAGCACGATCGATGCCACGGGCACGTCGCCGAAATACGCCAAGGCGAGTTTTCCGATGACCCGGATCTTGGTCTCCACGTCTTGCGGGGCCTCTTCGCAGGCCTTCTCGATCGCCTCCGACAGCAGCATGGGCGGCTTCATAGCCTCCCGGTTCGGCGACAGACCATGATCGATCAGCAGATCCCGCCCGACATCGAGCGGGTCATCGAAGTCCCGCTCGACTCGCGCGCGCAAATCGTTGAGGCGGCGTAGAAGGGAGAGCACTTGCCGGGCAACTGCGGGTGCCTCGAGGGCCGCTGGGTCGAGGCCATTCTGCCGAGCGATCTCACCGGCGAACGTGGACGCAACAGACCAGTCCCTTGTCCGCTGAGCGTCCCGGATGTGGCCAGCCTCTGTATCGATCCGGTCCAGATAGGACTCGGAAATCTCGGTCACAGACTCGCTCTCCTGCCGGGCGATCATGCCAGCCACAGCCCGCCGCACAATCTCTTTCAGCATCGCCTGGACCCGGGCCTCGCTGACGGGGCTGTCCTGTAGTTCTTCGAGCACGTGCTTCTCTCCTGCCTCGACCGCGGAGAGCAAGTCGGCCGACCGCTTTACCGCTTCGGCGAGGAGGTGGGTGCGGAGCGAAACCGACAGAAACGCGGGCGCGCCGAGACACCGGATTTTTTCGGGCCAGCGCCGCCGGAAGTAGAAGATCCCGTTTCTGCGAACGAGGTGAAGCCCCCATTTTCTCGACGGTTCGCGCGTCCTGCACCGCGCACGATGTGAACCAGTTTGTGAACCACCACGACGTGGAAACGGGAGGCTGGCCGCTTGATCAACGGCTATCCCATTGGGAAGTACGCAATTTTTCGAGGACATTGGCTGGGGTGGTAGGATTCGAACCTACGGTACACGGTACCAAAAACCGATGCCTTACCACTTGGCCACACCCCAACCGTGCGGCGGGGTTTACGATACGCATACGCTATGCGCAAGACCCCTATTTCGAAAAAATTGCGAATTTCTGAGACTGCTTCAGCGATCCTCTTTCTCGGGTTCCGAGACCGAAAACGCGTGTTGCGCTCTGCCATGGCGTTTGGCGGAATACAGTGCCTCATCAGCCCGTTCGAGCAGTTCTTCGGCCGTTTCCAAGGGGGTTGCATCCGGATGATTGAAGGCAATTCCGATGCTCGCGGACACTTGGCACAGATCGCCATCGACCTCGATCGGTTGCTCGATCCGCCCGATCAGACGATCCGCAAGGTCGGCGAGCCGAGTTCGATCTCGCAGCCCGGACAGGATCAGCACAAATTCATCGCCCCCGACCCGCGCGACCAGGTCGCTCTTGCGAGTCAGCTCCAGCATGATCTTCGCCACTACCCGCAGGACGTGATCTCCGGCCGCATGCCCCTTGGTGTCATTGACCTGCTTGAAAAAGTCGAGATCGAGATGCAACAGGGCAAAACACTCACCGCCGCGGATCAGCCGTTTGAGCGCCTCGTCCATTGCCCGGCGGTTCCGCAACCCGGTGAGAGCATCGGTAAACGAACGCTGCTCGGCAACAAGCATCGCGCCCTGAAGCCTCCGGTTCAGCGTGCGTGACGCTTCCATTGCGGCGGATTTTGCCTCGACCAGATAAAGCATGTCGATCGCAAGATCCGTCACGGCGAAATCGGTGCTGGTCAGAGTGTGCATCCGCACCGCGTCGACCACGCCGATCCCGAAGGACAGATTCACGATCGCCCCGCCGTCGCCATCGGGCACCACAAGACCCTTGAGCGTGGCCTTCGCACGACAGCGCAACCGGGTCTGCAACCGGCGACCCGCAAGGTCCAGCAGCATCGGCACTGTCTCGGCCCGCTTCGGGCGGTACACCTCGAGAACATCGGTGAAATGTCTGCCCTCGCTACAGACGTGGTGCATCAGCTTGAGCAACGTCGGCCCGACGTGCCGCACCTTGCCGTCGGCGGAAATCGACAGATGCATCGGCATCAGGGCATCAAGCGCATCGGACGACAGTTTCACGATGCTTTCTCCCGCCGGACCGGTGGAGGCGCCGCGGCCAGTTCGAAACTGCGCCCTTCGGCGAAATCGGTTTCGACGACGGTGATGTCGATCACCTCGGCCTGCCCGAGCGCGCCGCGATGATCAAGAATCACCAGCGCGCCGTAATCATCCGCCATCGCGCGCAACACGCCGACCAAAACATGGCCAAAACCCGGCATCTCGGACAGGCTTCCATGACAGGACAGCAGGAATTGCCCCGGCACGGAATCGGTCAACTCGAGCTCGGGCAGTTGCAGATCGGCCACCGCCAGCCGCGTGCGCCCCGGCAGATCCTCGAGCGAATGCAGGAAGTCAAAGAAATCGACGCCGCCATAGCGCATCAGACGCCGCAACCCTTCGTTGTTGGGATGCGTGATCAGATAGGTACCAATGTCTTCGAGCAGCGCATCACGCGGTTTCTCGAGGCACATGCTGGCCGCCTCCAGCACCTGTTCGACGGTGCGGATGTCGTAGTCGAGCATGGCTTCGAAATCGTCGAAGTCGAGCTTTGCAAGCTCGGCGATCTTCTGCCAGATGCTCAAACCGTAGGTGTCTTGCAGGAAGCACTGCAAAGTCCTGGCGATCAAGCCGTGCATGTTTCTGTTCCGCCTATGCGTTCAAAGACTCTGTTCATGTGAAGAGTCGTCTAATCTTGAGAGCCCAAATCGGTTGTCGTGCCCAAACTAGGCCCGACCCTGCCGATCCCGGATTAAGAAGACCGCAAAGAAGCGAATTTTACCGAAATATTCGGCTCAGGCCGCAAGCCATGACGGCAGGTGCCCGATGTCGGGCAGCACCACATCGGCGTGCGGCGCAAGGCGATCCTCGCGGATCGGCCCGGTCAGGACGGCGACGGTCTGCATCCCTGCCCCGCGCCCCGCGACCAGATCATGTTCGCTGTCACCGACCATCACGATCCGCGCGGGCGCGATCCCCGTCGCCGTAGAAAAGGCCAGCAAAGGCGCCGGATCGGGCTTGGCACCGTGGCCGCTGTCGAACCCGGCGATGAAGGCGAATTGCTGCTCGACACCGGCTTTGCGCAGATGGATGCGCGCCGCGGCCTCGGCATCATTGGTCATGACACCAAGCGCCAGCCCCAGCGCCCGCAGATCCGACAGCAAGGGCAGAAGCGGCACCGCTTGCACCAGCGGCGCATCGTCGGCCGTGCCCAGAAGATGCGCTTCCACCTCGTCGGCACTGCGGTGCGGCAGCGCCGAAGCAAGGCATTCGGCGGCCTGCCGATTGGTGCCAGCGATCACCGGGCTGTCGGCGGTAAAGTGTTGATTTACGAGATCGAAGCCCGAGGCCTGCGCCAGCGCTGTCATCAGCGCCGCATCGCCCCCCGAGAGCGCCATCAGCGTCTTGCGGCCCCATGCATCCCAAGTGGCGCCGAATTCGAACAGCGTGCCATCCTTGTCGAACAGCACCGCATCGGCGCGCAGGCTCATGTCCAGTGCACCTCGCCGCCGCCCGGAAGATGGGCGCGGGCCGCGCGCGGCGTATCATAAGGCAGGCCCTGCGCGTCGCAGAATCGCGCCACCCATGCATCGTCCATCAGGATGAAATCCAGTACAGCACCCTGAAAGCCCGGATCTTCGAGCGCGTCCCGGAAATCCTGCTCGGATGCGCCGGTCGCACCAAGAAACACCGGCAGGAGATCGTCCTGCCCTGCCATCCAGGCCACCGCCTGAAGCCCGACCAAGTCGGCAAGTTCTCGCGATACCGTCATTTTCACCAGACGTATGAAAGAGTTTGTTAACCAGTTTATCCGAAGAGTAAACGCAGAGGATGCAACACCTGCATCTGCCTAACCGAACGTTGAGGCGCGCGCAATGACAGGTCGGATTCTGATCGCGGACGGGGTTCCCACCAACCGGATCGTGCTGCGAGTGAAGCTCACCGCAGCTTATTACGAAGTGCTGCAAGCGGGCAGCGGCGCGGATGCGTTGCGCCTTGTTGCGCGCGACAAGCCGGACCTTGTGATCGTCGCGGCGGATCTCGCCGACATGAGCGGTGCGGAATTCTGCCGCCGTCTGCGTTCCAGGCCCGAAGCGGTGGAGACACCGGTCATTGTGGTGCCCCCCGACAGCGACCGCGCCGACCGGCTGACCCTGCTGGCCGCTGGCGCCGACGAGGTGTTGCCCCGCCCTGTCGATGAACTTGTGCTGCTGGCACGGCTGCGCAGCCTGCTGCGCGCCCGCAACGCCGAAGACGAGCTGCGCATGCGCGAAGTCACGCAAAAGGCGCTTGGCATGGCCGAGGACACCGCCGGATTCGAAGCCCCGGCGCGGGTGACGGTGGTGCCGGTGCAACCCGAGATCCCCGTGCGCAGCGCCGTCGCCACCTTGCGCACCCGCCTGCGGGACCGGATCGAAGCGGTGACGCCCGACATGGCGCTGCGCCACGATTGCGCCGGGACCGATGTCTTTGTCATCGTCGATACCGGCACGCGGGCCGGGTCCGGCCTGTCGCTGCTGACCCAGCTGCGCGCCTCGCCGCTGTTCCGGCAGGCGGCGATCGTCTATGTCAGCCGCCCGGAGTGTCGGCGCGAAGCGGCCAGTGCGCTGGATCTTGGCGCCGGCGATCTGCTCTCGCAGGGCTTTGACGCCGAAGAGCTGGTGCTGCGCCTGCCGCGGCAGATCGCCCGCAAGCGCACCGAGGACCGGCTGCGCGACACCATGCGCAACAGTCTGCGCGCCGCGGTGACCGACCCGCTGACCGGACTTTACAACCGGCGCTATGCATTGCCCTACCTGTCGCGCCTCGCCGAACGGGCGGCGGCGCATACCCGCCCCTATGCGCTGCTTCTGGCCGACATCGACTATTTCAAGCGCATCAACGACACCCACGGCCATGCCTCCGGCGACGTCGTTCTGGTCGAGGTTGCACAGCGCATCTCGCAGAACCTGCGGGCGGCGGATCTTGTCGCGCGGATCGGCGGAGAGGAATTCCTCATCGCCATTCCCGATGCGGCCCCCGGCGTTGCCAGCCGCACCGCAGAGCGGTTGCGCCATGTCATCGGAAGCGTCCCCTTCAGCCTGCCCGGGCCGGGGACAAAGGCGATTGACGTCACGCTCAGCATCGGCGTCGCGGTGGCGATGCCCGGAAGCGGCGAGATGCCCGAAACCCTGCTGGATCATGCCGATCGGGCGCTTTATGCCGCCAAGGGTGCCGGGCGCAATCAGGTGATGCTCGCGCCCGGTGCGCCGCCAAAGCTCATCAGCCCCGAAGCCTCGCTGCGCGCCGTTTCCGGCGGGCGCTGAGGCTCAGGGCCTCGGGCCGTCGTGCTTGCGGATGCGCTGCGCCATGTCGGTGATCCGGGCCTCGAGCCGGTCGGCATAGGCAGCCCGCTCTGCCGGTGGCAGTTCGGCGATGAAGGCCACCATCATCTCGCGGCCCAGCGCCTGGCGCGCCTCGGCCTTCTGGTCCTGGCGCCCGACCGCCGCCCCGAAGGCCACCGGATCGAACGGGTCGTCACGCAGCAAACCAAGCGCTTCGTGGTAATTGGCCAGCATGTCGGGCGGCCCGCCACGCTCAGGCCGTTTGTCGAACGTCCCGCGCAGCTTGCGGCCGAAATCCTGCCTTTGCTGGTCGGAAAACGCCCCGGTGTAAGCGAAAGCATAATCGCGCCCGCGCGGTGCGCGGTGGTCATCGGGGCGCAGCAGCACCGCGCCAAGCCCGACCCCAAGCACCGCGACGTTCAGCGCGAGCGAGCCAAAGAGCAACGCCCGCATCCCTTTCGACATCCCCGCCATTTTCCTGTCATCGCCCATCATCAAAGCCCCAGCATCGCGTAATCATAGGCACTGGCCGGTTCAGCCGCGCTGATCAAACTGTCCGTTGTTCCCATTCCTGTCCAGTCAGACGGCGCAACCGCCCCGAGCCAGACCCCTGCCACGCAGGCTGCCGCCAACCCCGCCATCGCGGGCCAGCCGCCAAGCTGTCCAAGCGCCTCGCGCAGCCAACCGGACCGTCGTTCCGGCACGGGCCGGGATACGGCGCGCGGTACAGGCTGCTCGGCCAGCGCCATCGCCTCCATCCGGGCCAGCCAGTCGCCCGAAGCAAGGGGCGCGTCATCGCGGGCAGCGTCAAACCAGGGGGCGAGCGGCCCGTCGTCACTCATCTTTCTGTCAGTCATCATCATACCCCAGCTCATCGCGCCGCGGAGCCAGAAGCCCCTCAAGCGCCTTTCGGCCGCGCGCGGTAAGGCTTTCGACAGCACGCACCCCGATGTCCATGATCTCGGCGATCTCGGGGTTCGAAAGCCCCTCGAGATGCCGCAGCACAACCGCCTGTTTCTGCCGCTCTGGCAGCGCATCAAGCGCAGCCTCAAGCGCCTGCCCGCGCGCCGTGTCTTGCAAGGCGCTGGCCGCCGAAGGCGCGGGATCCTCGGGTTCGGCCACAGACTCAAGATCGGCAAACCCGCCGCGCCGCCGTCGCATCCGGTCGATGCACAGGTTCGACACCACGCGGTAGAGCCATGTCGACACCTGCGCCTCGCCCGTGCGCCAACCGGGGGCCGCTCGCCACAAGCGCAGCAGCGCCTCCTGCGCCACGTCTTCGGCCTCGGCACGATCCTTCAGCATCCGCATCGCGACGCTGAACGCCTTCGGAGCAAGCCGAAGCGTCAGGGCACGCGCCGCCGCAGGCTCGCCAGCCGCATAGGCCGCAAGCAGGGCCTCGTCGTTTTGATCGCTCATCGCGTCATATGGCATTCGGTCCATCCCGATGCGCTAGCCCGAAGCTGCGCCCGAAGCAATGGCCGGGGCAGCGCAAGGCCGCCCCGGCATGGTCCTGTCACTCCGCCGGCTGGGCGGGCGGCATCGGAGCGTCACCTTCCGGCATCGGCGGACGGTGCATGTCCCTTGGCCCGTGCTCGCCGCGCGGGCCGTGCTCACCATGCATCCGTGCCTCGCGGTCGCCCTTGTGACCATGGCGCGGGCCGTGGTCGCCGTCGCGACGGCCATGCTCACCGTGACGCGGGCCATGATCGCCGTGGCGCATGCGCTCGCCGTCCTTGCCTTCGCCGCGCATCCGCGGCTGCATCTGCTCGAGCGCCGCCAGCTCTTCGGCACTGACCGTGCCGTCCTCGTCCACGTCAAGCCGCGTGAACAGACGCTCGGGGCCGCGGCGATCACCGGCCGTGAGCTCTTCAAGGCTCAGCTTGCCATCCTTGTCGGCATCGAACCGTTGCAGCATCTGCTGCTGGCGGCGCGCCTCGCGGGCGGCCTCCTGTGCCTGACGAAAGGCGGTCAGTTCGTCCGCTTCCAGCGCGCCATCGCCGTTGGCATCGGCCTCGGCAAAGGCGCCGGCCGGCCCGGCAGCCGTGAGCTCATCCTGCGTGATGGTGCCATCACCGTCAGCGTCGAGCGATTTGAACATCTCGACCATCATCGGCGCTCCGCCGGCGCGGGGGCCTTGCCCCTGCTGCTGATCTCCGGGAGCGGCGATCACGAAGCCGCTGGTCCCGATCACCGTCAGAGCGGCGCCGATAAGAAGCTTTGCCTTGCGTGTCATTGCTGCGATCTCCTGTTTCTCGCATCCTGTCGGCACCCTGTCCGGCCGCCGATCTGTAGCTTCCACGCCGGGGCCACGCGGTTCCGTCGCAACGGAGCGGAAAAGTTTGCACGACGTAACGTCAGGCGCTGTGAGCAGCGCAACGATGCCTTCTTTTCGCGACAAGGCGCCGCAAGGGGCAACTGCCCCCTTCCCTTGTGCGCCGTCCTGCCCCACCTTGGCGCCGGACGATGGGGAGGATCGTTTCCGACATGACAGACCAACCAATGACATCAAGCGATGACCCCGCCGAAGCGCCGCTGGACGGCGCACCGCGGCTTTACACCCCGGACGCCCTGACAGAGCGCCCGACGTGGCCCTCGGTCTGGAAAGGCCTGCGCAAGCGCTGCCCGAACTGTGGCAATGGCCCGCTTCTGCGCGGCTATCTCAAGGTGCGCGACCATTGCCCGGTGTGCCGCGAGCCGCTGCACCATCACCGCGCCGATGACGGGCCCGCTTACCTGACGATCCTGCTGGTCGGTCATGCGATGGCCCCCGCGCTGCATATCGGCTTTGTGGTCTGGAGACCGGAGCCACTGATCCTGCTCACCGTGCTGGGAACCGGTGCAACCGCGCTGACGCTTTTTCTTCTGCCCCGGCTCAAGGGCGCGATCATCGCGTTTCAATGGGCGCGGCGCATGCACGGCTTTTCGCAGACGGAGACAACGTGACTGAGGATACGACACCCCCCATCGACAAGACGGCGATCCGGGATGCGGCCACGGTGATCGTGATGCGCAACAGGGGCGGCAGCCCTCGGGTGCTGATGGGGCAGCGCGGCGCGAGTGCCGCCTTCATGCCCAACAAGTTCGTCTTTCCGGGCGGCGCAGTCGATGCGGGCGATGCGGACATTCCCTTGCCCAAGGCGCTCAGCTCGGCCTGCCGAGACCGCATCGAGGAACAGTCCCGCCCCGGTCTGTCGGGGGCGCTGGCCGCAGCGGCGGTGCGCGAACTGTGGGAAGAGACCGGCCAGATCCTCGGCACGCGGGGCAACTGGGCCGCGCCCCCGCCCGACTGGCGGGGCTTTGCCGACACCGGGCATGTGCCCGACGCATCGAACCTGCGATTCGTGTTCCGCGCGATCACCCCGCCCGGCAGGCCGCGCCGCTTTGATGCGCGATTCTTTCTGGTCGACGCCGAGGCGCTTGCTTCGGACCCCGACGATTTCTCTGCCGCGTCGGACGAGTTGAGCCACCTGCAATGGATCGCGCTGGACGAGATCCGGCATTTCGACCTGCCCTTCATCACCGAAGTTGTGCTGGCCGAGGTTGCTGCCCGCGCCGGTCAGGACAACACCCCCGAGTCGGTGCCGTTCTTTCGCAATGACGATGAAGAGAGCCTGTTCCTGCGGCTTCACGGGCGCGCCATGCGCGAGTGACGCCCGAAATCCGGCCTTGAGAGCCGGGCTCTCTCAGACGAATCGGCGCCAGACCAGCAGGCCGAGCACCACCGCGATCACCAACAGCGCATCAAACATCAGGCTGGCCAGCAGCGCCAGAAGCCTGCCCTTGCGGCGATCGGCAAGGTCGAGCCGCTTCAGATGGGTTTCGATCCGCTCTGCCGAGCGCAGCACTTCGGGGCCATCAAGCACACGCGCCTGTTTGGGGTGCCCGACCATGCGCCGCGCTTCGATCACCCTTGCAAGATCGGCGCGCAAGCCGCGTGGCAACATCCGGCGCGCCTGCCGCGCACGCTGTTCGAACCCGCCGCGCCGCAGCCTCAGCTTGTCTTCGAAGACCTGCTCAAGACGCGCCACCGCGTCCCCGATATCGTGTTCTGCCATCATCATGCCGACCCGTAGATGTGCCCAGATGCCGCCCCGATGCAAGGCGCCCCGCACAATCGGTTTCGAAACATCGCACAATTGTCGGCATTCCCTTTGGCGCCCAGCTGTCTTAGATCTTCGGACATGCTGAACACTCTTTCCCACGGTGCTGCCACCGACCTGCCGCCCCTCGTCATCGTCCATGGTCTTTTCGGCTCGGCGCGCAATTGGGGCGTCATCGCCAAACGCCTGTCGGATGTGCGGCAGGTGATCGCCGTCGACCAGCGCAACCACGGCGATTCGCCATGGACGCAGACCCACGGCTACGAAGACATGGCCGCCGATCTGGCCGAGGTGATCGAAGCCAACGGCGGGCGGGCCGATGTGCTTGGCCATTCCATGGGCGGCAAGGCGGCGATGATGCTGGCGCTCAGCCGGCCCGAACTGGTGAACCGCCTCATCGTCGCCGACATCGCGCCTGTGACCTATAATCACACCCAGACCCAAAACATCGAGGCGATGCGCGCCGTCGATCTGTCGCGGGTCGAGCGGCGCTCGGATGCGGCGCAGCAGCTCGAAGCTGTGTTGCCCGATGCGGGGCTGCGCGCCTTTTTCCTGCAATCTCTCGACATCAAAGAGCGCCGCTGGAAGCTGAATCTGGATCTGCTGGCCAGCGAGATGCCAAAGATTCTGGCGTTTCCCGACCCCGGATCGGCGCTGTTCGACGGGCCGACGCTTTTTCTGTCCGGCGCCGACAGCGATTACGTGCAGCGCGGCCACCGAGATCGCATCCGGGCGCTGTTCCCGCAGGCCCGCTTTGCCAAGATTCCCGGCACCGGCCACTGGCTACATGCCGAAAAACCGCGTGAATTCGAGGCGGCGGTGCGCACCTATCTGGCAGCCACGGGCTGACAGTTTCGATTTTTTCGAATCTGTCGCGGCGGGATCTGCACCCCGCCCACCATGGCTTGCAAACCTTATGGCCCGGCTATCGCGTCAGTCCGCCGCCAGCACGCGCAGCTCGGGCTCGAGCCATGGCAGCAGGCGCAATGCCGGGGTGATGACGAGGCCTGTCACCAGCTTGCGCATGCTGCGCGCCACGTCACGCGGCACCCTGTCAGACCAGTCCGATGCGGCAAACAGCGAGATGGTGCGTGAAAAGGCCTGCATCGGCAACGGATGCGCTTCGAGCCGGTCGTGCAACCGCCCCGCGCGCATGTAGCCCAGCGGCGTGGTGATGCCCCAGCCAACACCGCGCGCCACCAGCGTCATCAGCGCCAGATGCGCGCCGATCTCGAACCGCTCGGGATACTCCAGTTTCAGGCGGGCCAGATGCGTCTCGATCTGGCGTCCGATCAGCTGGTCGCGATCATAGCGCAACATCGGCAGGCCACGCATCAAGGCCTCGGCCCCGCCAGCCTCGGCCAACGCGCCGCGCGCGCAGACCAGCATGAACGGATCGCGCACCAGCGGGTATTCGATCACCCCGTCCATCACCGCGCCGGAACTTGCCGCGATGGCGATGTGTAACCGCCGCTCGCACATCGCCTGCGCAATCTCGTGGCTCGGCGCGGTGACCAGCTTGAATCGGCAGCGGGTCATGTTCTCGGCAAGGATGGTCACCAGCTGCGGCGTCAGATCGTTGTCGAAATCGTCAATCACCCCAAGGTTGAGCGTCGACAGATGCGTCAGGTCCATCACCGTCAGCTCGTTCTGCGCCAGTCGCAGCTGGCCCAGCACGCTTTGCGTGCGCAGCAGGAACGAGCGCCCGGCCTGAGTCAGCTGCATCGGGCGCCGTCCGTGATCGACCAGATCCGCGCCAAGCGCCGCTTCGAGATTGCGCATCTGCTGGCTGACAGCCGGCTGGCTGAGGCCGGTCTTCTCGGCGGCCTGCGCCACCGATCCGCTTGCCGCAAGCGCTTCGAACACCTCGAGCCCGCGCAGGGTGACCCCCTTCATCAGCATCATCCGCCCTCTCTCTGCCGCACGGCACATTCAACTTTTCCGAAACTCCTCCTTGCAGGTCAAGCATTGTTCCGCGGACCGTCCCCCATCGGAAAACCGCCCCTGCCCTTCCAGCGTCACAGACATCGCGATCCGGTTCGCATCGGGATTGCGCAGCGGGGCCACGACCGCGAAAAGGATGCGCCTGCCGCGCAGCGCGAGGGCGCCCATGCCATGCCAGAACTCACCGCCCATCGCCGGCGCCAAAGCGGCGCTGCGGCCCGGATCGCGTTCGGGCTTATAGCCCTTTGCACATCCGTTCGGACCGGTCGACATAGGCCGAATAGCGTTTCCAGAAGTCTTCGTCGCGCTTGCGGTCCGATTGGCGAACCTCCTGTGCGCTGTGCGGGTCCCTGTAAAAAGCCACCGCGCGGCTCTGATCAGAGCTCGACAGCTCGACATTCGCCGCAGCCTGAATGCAGCCGCACAGGCTCGGATTGCTTGCCCGCCGCTCGCTGGCATTGCAGGCGTTGCTGATCGGCCCGACAGCGTAACGCACAGATGTCGTCTCGCGCTGGCCGCCTCCACAACCGGCGACCACGCTCAGCGCCAGAACGCAGCTCAAAGCTCTCATGGGTGTCTTCCTTCCGCTCGAACGCTCCGTACGGGGCTTTGCGCCCTCCTCATGCAGGAGCTTTCGGACAGAATGCCTCAAGTGGCAGCAGGATACAATTCACCTGAGCGTCAGGTTATCCCGATATCTTGTGCTGCATACAACGGCATCCAGCACATTGAATTACCGCATGATTATGAGAAAAGCTCAATGCGACGCTCACGTTTTGCTGAGCAATGCTGCCATGCGGCGAACCCCTCTGGCCTTTCGCGCGGCTCTGCCCTAGCCCAGCGCCAGGGGAGGTGGCAGCAGTATCGGAGCATTGGGTCAACATGGACAAGAAGCATCATGTCGTGGTGGTTGGTGGCGGTTTTGGCGGGCTTGCCTGCGTACGCGACCTGAAGGGTGACAACCTGCGCATCACGCTGGTGGACAGCCGCAATCACCATCTTTTCCAGCCGCTGCTCTATCAGGTCGCCACATCGATCCTGCCCACCTCGGAAATCGCATGGCCGCTGCGCCACCTGCTGCGGGACCGCCCCGAAGTCGAAACGCTGATGGCCGAAGTGACCGGCGTCGATGCCGCAACGCAGACCCTGCGCTTTGAGGACGGCGGCTCCATCCATTACGATACGCTGGTGCTCGCCACCGGCGCGCGCCATTCCTATTTCGGCCATGACGATTGGGAGACCGCCGCACCGGGGCTGAAAACCCTTGAGGACGCAACCGCAATCCGCCGCCGCATGCTGTCGGCCTTCGAGGCCGCCGAGCGCAGCACCGACCCGCAAGAGCGCGCCGCGCTGCTGACCTTTGCAGTGGTTGGCGCCGGGCCGACCGGGGTCGAGCTGGTGGGCATCATCGCCGAGCTGGCGCAGCGCATCCTGCCGCGCGAATTCCGCCACATCGACACCCGCGAAGCCCGGGTCATGCTGGTCGAGGCCGGGCCGCGCGTGCTTGCTGCATTCCCCGAGGATCTGTCGGCCTACACCAAGCAGGCGCTGGAAAAGCTGGGGGTCGAGGTGCTGTGCGGCACCGCCGTGACCGCTTGCGACGAAGACGCCATCACCATCGGCGACGCACGCATCCCCGCCCGCACCTCGATCTGGGCCGCCGGGGTCAAGGCCAGCCGCGCGGCGCAATGGCTCAACATCGAAGGCGATCGCGCGGGCCGTGTGCCCGTCGGATCAGACCTGACGGTCGCCGGGCATCCCGAGATCTTTGTCATCGGCGACACAGCTGCGGTCACCAACGTCGACGGCAAGCCGGTGCCGGGGGTTGCGCCTGCCGCCAAACAGCAGGGCGAATACGTCGCCCGGCTTCTGGCGCATCGGATCTGTGGAAAGTCGGCGCCGGGGCCGTTCCGCTACCGGCATAAAGGCAGCCTTGCCACCATCGGCCGCAAGGCTGCGGTGGCCGATTTCGGCCGGATCAAGCTGAAGGGTACGCTGGCGTGGTGGGTCTGGGGCCTTGCCCATATCTACTTCCTGATCGGCACCCGCAACCGCGTCGCCGTGGTCTGGAGCTGGTTCTGGTCGCATACGACCGGGCAAAGCTCTGCGCGATTGATCACGCAGGGCAAGCAGGGGCTGGCGGTACCAAAAGCCCCTAGCATGGAATAAGCCCGCTGAACGTCAGGCGCGCGGCACGCCCGCGCCTGACCGCATCTGCACCAATAGATCACCGGGCGTGGGGTACAACCCGCGCTGCTTCAAAACCAAAAGGCGGCGCCTTTCAGCACCGCCCCGGTCTGTATCTTCTGGCCTGACGCTCAGAGCACCGCGCCGATCTTCCACGGCACGAATTCGTTGTCGCCGTAGCCGAATTCCTCGGAGGCGGTCTTTTGCCCCGACGCGGTGTCGAGCAGCAGATCGTAGATATGTTGCCCCATCTCGCTCAACGAGGTGCCCTCTTCGACCACCACACCGCAATCTATGTCGATATCCTCAGGCATGGAACGCGCAAGATCACTGTTCGACGCCAGCTTGATCGACGGCGCCGGCTTGGCCCCGAAGCACGAGCCGCGCCCGGTGGTAAAGGCGATCAGGTTCGCCCCAGCCGCCACCTGCCCCGTCGCCGCAACCGGATCATAGCCGGGGCTGTCCATGTAAACGAACCCGTTGGTGTCGATCTTTTCGCTATAGGCATAGGCGCCGGACAGCGGCGCCATGCCGCCCTTGGCCACCGCGCCCAGCGATTTTTCAAGGATGGTGGTCAGGCCACCCTTCTTGTTCCCCGGGCTGGGGTTGTTATCAAGCGAGGCGCCGTTCTTTTCGGCATAGTCGCGCCACCAGTCGATCATCGCCTCGATCTTCGCGCCGGTTTCGGGCGCGGCGCGGGCGATCAGCAGATGCTCTGCCCCGAAGATCTCGGGTGTTTCCGACAGAATCGAGGTGCCGCCCGCCGCGACCAGCATATCCGAGGCCACGCCAAGCGCCGGGTTGGCGGTGATGCCGGAAAACCCGTCAGAGCCGCCGCATTGCATGCCCAGCGTCAGCTTCGACACCGGCTGTTCGGTCCGCACGTCCTTTGACGCCGCCGCCGCGATGGGTTCAAGCAGTTCGACAGCGCGCCGCACCGCCGAACGCGAGCCGCCGACCTCTTGAATGTTGAAGGTATGAAAGCGCTCGCGCGTCCAGTCGCTGGGTTGGTACAGCGTCAGCTGGTTGACCTCGCAGCCCAGACCAACGATCAGCACACCGCCAAAATTGGGGTGATCGCGATAGCCCTTCAGCGTGCGCACCAGCGCATCGAAGCCTTCGCCCTTGTTGGACATGCCGCAGCCCTGATCGTGCACGATGGGGGCGAACCCGTCGATGCCGGGATATTTGGGCAGCAGCAGGCGATTGGCCTCGGCGGCGATGGCGTCGCAGACGGTGCTTGAACAGTTGACCGACGCCATGATGCCAATGA
The DNA here is from genome assembly GCF_018860705.1 of Citreicella sp. C3M06. GTDB lineage: Bacteria > Pseudomonadota > Alphaproteobacteria > Rhodobacterales > Rhodobacteraceae > Salipiger. The sequence goes on along the minus strand of NZ_JAHKQA010000045.1, from coordinate 36,285 downwards.
AATTGCGGGTACCCACGCGCCCATCGGGGCGGGCATAGCCCATGAAGGTCTGGCGCGACGGGGCTTGGGGCAGCCGCGCGGCGATCGCGCTATGGGCATGGCTGCCCTCGGGCAGCGCGCAATTATGCGAATGCACGTGATCGCCCGCCTTGATCGGCGCAGAGGCCACAGCCATCAGCTGCCCGTATTTCAGGATCGGCGCCCCTTGCGCGATGTCAACGCGCGCAACCTTGTGGCCGCGCGGAATGTCGGCGCCCGCGGTGATGCCCTCGCGGGTCTCACCGACTGCCATGTCGGACAGCACCACCGCAACGGTATCGGCGGGATCGAGGATCATGATCGTCGGCGCAGCCATGTCAGGCATCCTCTCTGGCGCAAAGCGCATCAAGCGTCGGCGCGGCAAAGGCAGGGTCCACCTCGCGCACCCAAGCCAAGAAGGCGCCGATGCGACGCTCCAGCTTTTGCGCGTGGTTCTGCGCGATATCCGCGATGCGGTGATCGAGGAACGGGTTGGCGAAGCGTTCCAGCGTCACGGTCATATAGGCGCGCGCTTCGTCTCCAAGGCCGCGCAGGGCGAAGCCGGGCAGCACCTCGGTTTCCATCACCGCCTTGACCTTGCCGCCAACCTCGCCCGCAAGCAGCTCGCGCACGATGGCATCAGGATCGGCATCGCCCGCCATCCAGAAGGCCGCCATGGCCGTGTGCCCAAGGTTGAGGATATGCAGTTTCAACCGCTCGATCTGTTCCAGATCCGGAACCATTTGCACCGACGGGTGATCCACCGGGGTAACCAGCCCCTCTTGCGCCTCGATGGCCCAAAGCGCGTAGGGCTCGGCCACCGCGCCCACCGGATCAATGGGTTCGGAGACGATGCGGTCCACAAGGCTGTCGACCCAGAGGCAAGCGCTCAGCCAGTCGATCAGCGTCGCGTCGGCGCCTTGCTGCGCGGCGATCTCCAGCACGCGGGCGCGCAGGATGGTGCCGTTCTCGGGGATCAGTTCCATCGGATAGATCGTCAACGGCGCTTTGCCCGCCGCAAAGCGCGCGGCAAGCAGATGGAACAGCTTGGCCGGATAGCTCATCGCCTGACTCGGGCGCGCATCAGCATCGGCGGGCTGCGCATCGAAGCCCGAGTCAGAGGTGTTCGACAGGATGATCTCGGCTTCTTCCGTAATGACGCGGGACAGCTCTGCCCAGTCAAGCGCGGTCGACAAAGTGCGCTTGACGCTGGTCACCCGGCGTTCCTCGTCGAGCACCGCGCCGTCCATCATGCCGCGCACCCGCACCGGGAAGCCCTCGGGCGCGGCCAGCGCCCCAAGCCGCGCGGCGCGGGCACTGTCGCCCGAGCTTTGCACCACGGTGATCGACCGCGCCGGCGTGCCTTCGCAGAAGAACAGATCGGCGTGGGCTTGAAGGAACCGCGAGGTTCCAAATTGCACGATGGGGGTGATCATGCGGCCACCTCGATGATCGCCTTGACCACGGTGCCCCGATCGGCCGCCCATTTCGGCAGATCACTGACCGCGCCGTCGATGCTGGTGCTGTGGGTGGCGATCTTGTCGACAGGGACTAACCCCTTGGCCATGCAATCCATCACGTGCTGGAAATCGACGTCCAGCGCGTTGCGCGAGGCGAACAGCGTGGTTTCGCGCTTGTGGAATTCGGGGTCGGCAAAGCTCAGATCACCCTTCACCACCGACAGCAGCACGTAATTGCCGCCATGGGCGAGATAGTTCAGCCCGGCGTTCATCGCGCCGATGTTGCCAGTCGCGTCAAACAGCGTGTCGTAAACGGTGTCGCTCGCCTCGGACACCAGTTCGATTTGCGCCGACTGCACGATCTCCTGCGCCAGCCGCAGCCGGTCGGGCGAGGTATCGCGCAGGGTGACGCTGGCCCCGGCGATGGCGGCGAACAGCGCCGCGCCCACGCCGATCGGGCCCGCGCCGACAATCAGCGCCGTGCCGCCCGAAACGCCGCTGCGCCGCACGCCATGCGCGCCGATGGCAAGGAATTCGACCATCGCGGCGGCCTTGGGCGACAGATCACCGGCGGGGATCAGGTTCGCCTCGGGCACGACGATTTCCTCGCACATGCCGCCATCGGTGTGCACGCCCAGCACGGCGATGTTCTCGCAGCAATTGGGCTTGCCGATCTCGCAGGCGCGACAGGTTCCGCAGGTCAGATAGGGGTTCACCACCACCAGATCGCCGGTCTTGATGCGGCCATCGGCGCTGTCGGCCATGGCGCGCGCGCTCAGCTCGTGGCCCATCACGCGGGGGTACTGAAGAAACGGCTGGTTGCCGCCATAGATGTGATAATCGGTGCCGCAGATGCCAATGGCCTGAATTGCAAGGCGCAGATGGCCCGGCTTGTCTTGCGGCCGAGGGCGGCGCACCACGGTCAGGGTTCCGGGCTCGTCGCACAGAAGAGCGGTCATCTCGGTCATCGGGGATCCTCCATAGGCACCGGGCGCAGACGGAGTCGCGCCACCTTTACGGTCTTTTATAAATAAAATACCATACCTCGCAAGATCCAATGAACAGGAGCCGAGTCATGTCGCGCGAGAACCGGACCCTCAAAGCGGCGGTGAATGCCGCACTGGACCATCTTGGCACGCGCACGCCGGGCGACGCGCTTGGCTCCGAGGCGGATCTGGCGGCGCGCCTGTCGATCAGTCGCACCACGGCGCGCGGGGTTCTGGCGCATCTTGCCGGGGCCGGTGTGATCGCGTGGGAGGGGCGCGACAAGACATTGCTGCGCGCCCCCTGCCCCGAGGATCGCTTTGCCCCCGAGGAAACCGCCCCCGCGCAGGAACGCGCCGAAGCGCGGTTTCTGGAATGGATCCTGCGCACAGACCTGGCCCCCGGCGCGCGCATCAACGAAACCGATCTCGCCCGGCAGATCAAGGTGCCCACCGCCACCGTGCGCGACCTGCTGCTGAATTTCAGGACCAGCGGGTTGATCGAGAAGAACCCGAACAAACACTGGACATTTCTGGGATTTACCCGCGACTATGCGGTCGAGATGTGTGACATGCGCGAACTGATCGAACGCGCCGCGCTGGCCTGCCTGACCGCTGATCCCGCCCACCCGTCGCTGCCCGAGATCCGCGAGATGGAACGGCTGCACATCGCGCTTCTGGCCCGCGACGATTCGGCGATGTCCGAGTTTCCCGCCCTTGACGCCCGGTTTCATCGCATCGTCTGCGAGGCCGCGAACAACCGCTTCTTCGACGAATTCTCGCATCGGATCTCGATCATCGTGCATTACCACTACCAGTGGAACAAGCGCGACGAGATCACCCGGAACCGGGCGGCGATCCGCGAACATCTGTCGGTGATTCAGGCCATCCTGCAAGGCGACAGCAACGCCGCCCGTGGCTTTTTCGACGACCATCTCACAACCGCGCGCAAGACCCTTCTCGCCTCGATGACGTGACCCCTGAGGCGGCGATGTTGGCGAAAACCGCACAAACCCCGCTTGACGCCCCATTTGACTTGGCCCTATGGTCCAACCAAAGTCACGACGCTTGAGGAGGAGCCGGTGGCACGATCGACCGTGGAGGACATTCGCGATACGCTGCGCCGCGAGATTGCCGACGGGCTCCGCCCCGGCGATCTGCTGCCCAACGAGCGCGAACTGGCAGAGCGGTTCGACGTCTCCCGCAACACCATTCGCGAAGCGACCATCCATCTGGAAGCGCTGTCGCTGATTGAACGCACCAAGCGCGGCGCCCGTGTGCGCAAACCCGATTTCGGCGTGATGTTCCAAGAGCTGACACAGTTCTTCGACACCTCGGCGCGCAGCTTTACCGATGTGCTGAACTTTCGCCGCATCAACGAGACCGGCGCCGCCCCGCTGATGGTCTGCCACGCCACCGATAGCCAGATCGCCGCGATCCGCGCCGCCAATGAACGCATCGGCACCGCGCTGACCGCCGCCGAAGCCGCGCAGGCGGACTACGATTTCCACTACGGGCTGGTGCTGGCGGCGAACAACGAGGTGCTCAAGCGCATGTACGACGTGCTGGCGACCCCGCTGCGCTACTACCTCGAGGTCGGCAAGACGCAAAAGCAGGACACCGACAAATCCATGGCCGACCATGACCGGATCATCGCCGCGCTTGTCGCCCGCGATGACAGCGCGCTCAGCGCCGCCCTGTCAGGCCATTTCCAGCATTCGGGCGAGGTGCTGGCCAGCTGGCTGGCATCGCGCGATTGCCGCCCCGAGCCGCTTTCGATCTGGCCGGTGCAGGCACGAATACCCACGACACAAGACAAAAATACCGGAGGAGAACCATGAAACATCTGACCAAATCCCTGCTGGGCGCCACCACCGCGATGCTGCTTGCCATGCCCGCGATGGCCGAGACCACCGTGCGCATCGCCTATGAGAACAACCCCGGCGAGCCCGCCGACATGGTGATGAACCACTGGAAAGATCTTGTCGCCGAAGCCTCGGACGGCGACGTGGTGCTGGAGCTCTACCCCTCCTCGCAGCTGGGCGCGAAGAAGGACGTGATCGAGCAGGCGATGCTGGGCGTCAATGTCATCACCATCGCCGATGTCGGCTTCCTGACCGATTACGACCCCGACCTTGGCATTCTGTTCGGGCCGTTCCTGACCGATGACGCCGAGAGCCTGTTCAAGATCTACGAATCCGACTGGTTCAAGCAAAAAGAGGCGGCGCTGCAAGAGCAGGGCATCCACATCGTCATCAAGAACTACCTGTATGGCACCCGCCAGCTGCTTGCGACGAAAAAGGTCGAAACCCCCGAAGATCTGCAGGGCATGAAGATCCGCACGCCCAACAACATCATGCAGATCCGCGCCATCGAGGCGATGGGCGGCACCCCCACCCCGATGGCGCTGGGCGATGTCTACCCGGCGCTGACGCAGGGCGTGATCGACGGCGTGGAAAACCCGCTGCCGGTTCTCTACGGCCAGAAGCTGCACGAGCAGGCCAAGGAACTGTCGATGATCTCTTATCTGCAGAACACCTCGCTGTGGCTTGGCGGTCAGGCCTATTTCGACACGCTCGACCCCGAAGTGATCGAGATGCTGCACGAAACCGGCCATCAGGCCGGCATCTACAGTCAGGAAGTCGCCGCCGCGCAGGATGAAAAGATCCTTGAAGAGATGACGGCAGCGGGCGTCACCGTGACCTACCCCGACACCGCGCCGTTCAAGGAAAAGGCGATGGCGGTCTACGGCATGTTCCCCGAATGGTCCGACGGCCTGTACGACCAGATTCAGGCGCAGCTCGCAGAGTAAACGCCTGAAACCGTCCGCGCGGCACAGCCATCCCCACGCCGCGCGGACACCCATCCCCCCCCCTCTGCAAGATAGGTCGGCCATGAAGCTTTCCTTCAATATCGTCTCCTGGCTTGCCGGCCTTCTGGTGCTGGCCCTGATCGGCATCACCGCCGCAGCCGTAGTGGCGCGCTACGTCCTTGGCACCCCGTTCCAGTGGGTCGAGGAAATGTCGGGATTCCTGATGATCTGGATCGTCTTCCTTGGCGCCATCGGCTGCGAGATCGAGGACAGCCATCTTCGGATCGACGTCGGCACCATGCTGCTGCCCGACAGCGTGAACCGCTGGATTGAGGCTGGGGTGGGGCTCGTCTCGGTGGGCTTGCTCGGCTACATGGCCTGGCTTGGGTATCAGCTGGCCGACAAGGCCGCCCTGAAGAAAACGCAGATCCTGCGGATCAGCTGGTTCTGGATCGACATCGCCGTCACCGTGGGCGCCATCGCGCTGGCTCTGGTGATGCTGGTGCGGGTCTGGCGCTTGCTGCGCGCAGACCCGTCCACGGGGCTGATCGCCTCTGATTCCAGCGACAAGATCTAAGGCAAGACACCCATGGAATGGTTCCTCATCATCCCCTTCATGTTCGTGCTGTTCGCACTGAACATGCGGATCTATCTCGCGATGTTCGCGGCGATCCTCGCCTATTTCACCATTTTTGCGCAGATGCCGATCCAGATCGCCGTGCAGCGGCTGATCGCGCCAACGCAGAACCCGTCGCTGCTGGCCATCCCGTTCTTCATCCTGCTCGGCACGTTGCTGGGCACCACCGGCATCGCCTCGCGGCTGCTGCGGGTTGCCGACCTGATCGTCGGGCGGCTGCCCGGTGGGCTAGGCCATACCAACGTCATGCTTTCGACGCTGATGGGCGGGCTGTCGGCGTCCAACCTTGCTGATGCGGCAATGATGTGCCGGATGCTGGTGCCCGATATGATCAAGGCTGGCTATAACCGGGGCACTGCCGCGGCGATCACCGCCGCTTCGGCGCTGATCACGCCGATCCTGCCGCCGGGCATCGCGCTGATCATCTATGGGCTCGTGGCCGATGTGTCGATCGGATCGATGTTCGTGGCGGGGATCCTTCCGGGGCTGCTCTGCGCGGCGCTGCTGATCGGGGCGGTGTATCTGGTTGCCAAAAAGGAAGGCCACAAGCCGTCGCGCACCACGCGGCCCACAGCAAAGGAAACCGGCAGCACGCTGGCGGCGGCCTGGCCGGCCTTCCTGCTGATCGTTGTGATCATCGGCGGCATTCGCCTTGCGATTTTCACCCCGACCGAGGCCGGGGCCATCGCCACCGTCGCCACGGTGATCATCGGACTGTTCGTCTACCGCGAGATGAAATTCTCGGATCTGACCAGCGCCTTTGGCCAGACCGCCCGGCAGACCTCTGCCGTGCTGCTGGTGATCATGATGTCTTCGGCGCTGGCGTGGATCTTTTCGCTGGAACAGGCCGGGGTGGCGCTGGCCGACTGGATCATGTCGCTGACGCAGAACCCGTGGCTGTTCCTGCTGATCGTCAACGTGATCCTGCTGGTCTTCGGCATGTTCATCGAAGGCAACGCGCTGCTGATCATCCTTGTGCCGCTGCTCAAGCCCGTTGTGCTGCAGCTGGGCATCGACCCGGTGCATTTCGGCATCATCATGATCCTCAATCTGGCGCTTGGCACGCTGACGCCGCCGGTGGGCACGGTGATGCTGCTGACCTGCAACCTGACAGACACGCCGTTCGGCGAGTTCATGCGCCGCGGCTGGCCCTTCATTCTGGCGGTCTTCATCGCGCTGATGCTGGTGACCTTCGTGCCATTCATCTCGCTGGCGCTGGTCTGACATCTTAGGCACCTGCGCCGCGTCCTGAACTACGCCGCGTCCCGAATGGGGCGCGGCGTTTTGCTGGGCGGGCTGGATTTTAACCTCACTTTAAGCACGTCGGCCGATGCTGCTCCCGTCATGATGCGGGAGAAGACACCATGCGATTGCGTTGCGTTCCGGCACAGGGTGCACAGTGACTGACAGCTCATGGCCTGCGCCCGCCCGACCAGCGCACGAGGCAGGCGCTGATGATCGCCCTTGCCGCGCCGCTTGCGCCTGTGCCCATGGCCATCGGGGCGGCAGCGCTGCTGCCCGGCGGCATCGCAGAACGGCTCGACCTGCTGGGCATCTGCATCCTGACCGGGCTGACCGCGGCGCTTTGCGCGGCATTGGGCGTGCTCTACGTACTGACCCTGCCCCCGCCGCAAGAGCTCGGGCGCAGCAAGCGGCGAAGCGTTGTTCAGACGCTGGACGGCAACACATCGTTCCTGCCCGACCCTGAACCCCTGCGCCGCGCCGGTTAGCTCAAAGCACCCGCACCAGCCTCAGCGCATCGAGGATCGCCGCGTGCGTGTTGCGCGACGAGACCGCATCGCCGATGCGGAACAGCTTGTAGCGCCCCTCGGGATTGCGCAGCACCGTCTGCGGCGCCAGTGCGACAAGCGCCTCGTAATCCACCTCTCCAAGATTCGCCGATCCCGGTTTCAACTCGAAATACAGATCATCCAAGGGCCGCGTGCCAAGATTGGTCACCACCTGCGTCACCCGCCGCTCGCAGCTCATGTCGCCGAAATCGCTTCCCAAGCTGGCGATCAGCGCATTACCATCGCGCCGCACCGCCTCCAGCCGCCATGTCGGCGTAAAACGCACGTCGCGCCGTTGCAGCTCGCGCAGCGACGGGGTGAGCGACATCGACATCACCTCGCTCGCGATGTTGCGGTCGCGGGTGACGATCTCGACCGACGCGCCGGTGGCGGCGATCTTCTCGGCGGCCTGCAACGCGGCAAAATCGCCCGCGTCATCCCAGATCAGCACCGAGCTTCCGGGCTGCGCGTCTCCTGACAGGATATCCCACGCGGTGACGCAAAGCTCGTTGCCCGCGCGCAGCCCCTCCTCTGCCGCCATTCCGCCGGTCGCGACGATCACCACGTCCGGCTCATGCGCCAGCACCGTCGCAGCCTCGGCATAGCTGTTGTAGTGAAACTGCACGCCGCCGCGATCGCATTCCGCCAGCCGCCAGTCGATCAGCGACATCATCTCGGCGCGGCGCGCGGTCTGCGCCGTCAGCCGCACCTGCCCGCCCGCGCCCGGCGCGGCCTCATGCACGATCACCTCATGTCCACGCAAGCTCGCCACCCGCGCCGCCTCAAGCCCCCCCGGCCCCGCGCCGATCACCACCACGCGGCGCGGCGCATCAGAGCGCGCAACCGCATGCGGCAGTTCCAGCTCGCGCCCGGTCGACGGGTTGTGCAAGCACAGCGCCGATCCGCCCATGTAGATCCGGTCGAGACAGTAGTTCGCGCCAACGCAGGGCCGGATGCGATCCTCTTCGCCGCGCCGGATCTTGGCGACGATATGCGGGTCGGCAATATGCGCCCGCGTCATCCCCACCATGTCCAGCAGACCCGACGCCACCGCATGCCGCGCCGTCGCCACGTCCTGAATCTTGGCCGCGTGAAAGGTCGGCAGCCCGGTCGCCGCTCGCACCTGCCCAGCGAAATCAAGATGCGGCGCGCTGCGCATGCCCTGCACCGGGATCACGTCGGTCAGCGCGGCATCGGTGTCGATCCGCCCGCGAATAACGTTGAGGAAATCGACCAGCCCGCTGTCATGCAATCGCCGGGTGATCTCGCGGCCCTCTTCGGCGCTCACCCCGCCGGCCTCGCATTCATCCGCCGAATAGCGGATGCCAACGATGAAATCCGAACCGACACGCGCGCGGATGGCCCCCAGCACCTCGAGCGCAAAGCGCATCCGGTTGCCCAGATCACCGCCCCAGGGCGGCTCCATCCGGTTGACCAGCGGCGTCCAGAACTGGTCCATCAGGTGGCCGTAAGCCTCCAGCTCGATACCGTCGAGCCCGGCTGCCTGCATCCGCTCCGCCGCATCGGCATAATCGCGGATCAGCCGCGCGATGTCCCAGTCTTCGGCAACCTTGGGAAAGGCACGGTGCGCCACCTCGCGATCCGGCCCCGCCGAAACCGAGGGCAGCCAGTCGCCCCGATCCCAGCGCGTGCGCCGCCCCAGATGCGTCAGCTGGATCATCACCGCGCAGCCATGGTCGTGGCATTCGTCGGTCAGCGCCTTCATCCAGCCGACTACCTCGTCCTTCCACGCAAGGATATTGTTGAACGCCGGAGGGCTGTCACGCGACACGCTTGCCGAGCCCGCCGTCATGGTCAGCGCCACGCCGCCGCGTGCCCGCTCTGCATGGTAGGCCCGGTAGCGTTCCTTGGGCATGCCATCTTCGGCATAGGCCGGTTCGTGCGAGCTGAGCATGAGGCGGTTCTTCAGCTCGAGATGCTTGAGCTTGTAGGGCTGAAAAAGCGGGTCGGCGGACATCGGGGCGCTCTCCTTGGCGGCTATCGGGATCAGGGTTGCGAGGAGTGTTCACCTATGTCAAGTTTCAGTTCATATCTGTCTATTGTTCGTTGAAGCCGAGGCGCGGCAGGTCTAACCTGTGGGCATGGGCAAGACAGATCAGGACAAGACCGGATGGCGCGGATCGCGCGAATTGTGGCTTGAAGCCGCGCGGCAAGCCTTTGTCGAGCGCGGGATCGACGCGGTTCGCATACAGCCGCTCGCACGCGGGCTTGGCCTGTCACGGACCAGTTTCTATTGGTTTTTCGCTGACCGGCAGGCGCTGCTGGATGCCCTGCTGGAGCTGTGGGAAACCCAGACCACCGGCGTGCTTCTGGCCGCCTGCGAGGCCTATGCCGAGACCTTGCCCGAAGCGGTGCTGAACCTGCTCACGCCGTTCCTCGACGAGGCGCTCTTCCCGCCCCGTTTTGACTTCGCGATGCGCGGATGGGCGCATGGCGATGACCGGATCGCCGCGCGGGTGCGGTCGGCGGATGACACGCGGCTTGCGGCGATCTGCGAGATGTTCGAGCGCTTTGGAGTGCCTGCGGCCACGGCCGACGTGCGCGCCCGCACGGTCTATCTTGCGCAGATGGGGTATATTTCGCTTGGGGTCAGCGAAACGACAGACATCCGCCTGTCACGGGTGCCCGATTACGTGGCGATTTACGCCGGTGTGTGCGCCGAACCGCATCATATCGCGCGGTTCGAAGCGCATTTTCGCTAGGGATCAGCTGCGCTCGCGGATCTGGGTCAGCGTGCGATAAGGCGTCAGCGCCTCTTTCGATACGGTCAGTTCCAGCAGCGCACCATGCGGTGCGGCCAGCGCCCGCTCGAAGGCGTCTGCAAACCGTTCTGTGCTCGACACCCTTTCGCCATGCATGCCGCAAGCCGTTGCGACGGCCGCGAAATCCGGGTTCAACAGGTCGGTCGCGCTGACCCGCGCCGGAAACTCGCGCTCTTGATGGGCGCGGATCGTGCCGTAGGTGCCGTTGTTGACAACAATCACGATGATGGCCGCGCCGGCCTGCCGCGCGGTGGCCAGTTCCATCATCGTCATCTGCACATCACCATCCCCGGCAAAGCAGATGACGGTGCTTTGCGGACGCTCGAGCTTGGCGGCGACCGCCGCTGGCAAGCCATAGCCCATCGATCCCGATTGCGGCGCCAGCAAACGCATTCCCGGCCGGAACCGGAAAAAGCGCGAGGACCAGACGGTAAAGTTCCCCGCCCCGTTGGTCAGCACCAGATCGGCGTCTTTCAGACGTTCGCGCAGATGCGCAGTGACGGCCACCATATCGACAGGCCCCGGCTGTTGCGGTGCCTTGTCGATGACATCGAGATAGGCGGTGCGGGCGGTTTCCAACCAATCGCTCCAAGGGCCCTGAAGGCCCGCGCCAAGCGCGAGGGAAAACCGCTGCGGGCAAGCGTGAACGCCGATCTCCGGGCGATAGACCTTGCCGATTTCCGCTTCGGACACATGCACATGGATGATCTTCTGCGCTGGCTGCGGCACCTGTAGCAGGCTGTAGCCGTCGGTCATGTTTTCCCCGAAACGCGTGCCCAGCGCCAAAATCACGTCGGCCTCGCGCAGCAGGCTTTTGACACCCGCGGCCATCCCCACCCCCGCGTCGCCGCAGAAGGTCGGCGAGAGGTTGTCGTATTGGTCCTGATAGCGGAAGGACGAGATCACCGGGATGCCCGACGCCTCGGCAAACTGTTGCAGGGCGGCGCTGGCCGCGCGCTCCCAAGGCGCGCCGCCAAGGAGGATCAATGGCCGCTGTGCGCCGGACAATAGCGCCCTCGCATCGCTGAGCGCCTGCGCCGCGGGTTCCGGAGCATGAACGCGGATCGGCCCGGCGATGGGGCCTGCGTCGGTGGTCTCCATCAGCATGTTCTCGGGCAGCGCAATGACCACCGGTCCGGGGCGGCCGCTGGTTGAAACTGTCCAGGCGCGCGACAGCAGTTCGGGGATGCGCGCGATCTCGTCGATCTCGGTGACCCATTTTGCCATGGTCCCGAAAACGGCGCGGTAATTCACCTCCTGAAAGGCTTCGCGCTCGCGCATGTCGGTGCCGATCTGCCCGACCAGCAGCAGCATCGGCGCGCTGTCCTGCGCCGCCGTATGCACGCCGATCGCCGCGTTGGTGGCCCCCGGCCCGCGTGTCACCATGCAGATCCCCGGCTGCCCGGTCAGCTTGCCATGGGCGGCGGCCATGAACGACGCCCCGCCTTCGTGGCGGCAATTCACAAAGGCGATCTCGCTGTCATGCAGCGCGTCGAGCACCGCCAGATAGCTTTCGCCCGGCACCCCAAAGGCACGGCGCGCGCCCAGCGCCTCGAGGCAGCTCACCACCATCTGTCCACCGTTGCGTGTCATGTCAGGCTCCTTTTGCGTTGCCTCATTTCTGAGACCTTCGGGCGTGCACTGCAACCCGCTGCGGGTGACCGGGAGCCTAGACCGGATTGCACTCCCCCGCACGTCGTCCGCCCGCGACCCCAGCAGGGACTTGCGCTATTCGCGGCGCTGCTTGAACCTTCCGCAGCGCTCTCGAACGCCTTGGCCGCGCATACGAAATCTTCGGGTTCGAAGCGGTCGACCACCTGCCGGACGCATCGCCCCCTGTGCAACGATACCGCGTTCCAGCAAAGGCCCGGCGGGATGGCACGAGTCGCTGGCGTTTGCTCACACCAGCCGGGGGCAAAACGGTTGCAGGACAGAGGCGTTCTTCCGAGCAATCCAACCACAAGGATGGGGGATATGCCCCCGTCTTGCTGCCTCGCCTATCGGGCACAAGGTCGTGCCTCTGCGATGGCATTGCGGATCGCCAGCCTGCTCAGGCCGGGCGCCTGCAACGCCCCTTGTCAGATCGGATCGATCTGCTGGAACGCATTGCGCAGCGCGTCTGACCAGGCGTGGCTCATCTGCGCGAACCCTTCGTCATCGGCCTCGATCCGACGCCGCACGCCGATCTTGAAGCTATCCGCCTCGATGATGGCAAAATCGAGCGGCATCCCGACGCTCAGGTTCGATCGCAGCGTCGAATCCATCGATAGCAGAACCGCCTTTTCCGCATCGAGGATGGACGTTGAAGGTTCGATCACCCGGTCAAGGATCGGCTTGCCATATTTGTGCTCGCCGATCTGCAGATACGGCGTGTCGGGCGTGGCTTCGATGAAATTGCCTTCGGGATAGATCAGGAACATCCGCATCGGGCCGCCTTTGCGCTGCCCGGCCACGATCATCGATGCCGAAGCGGTCTGGCTCATCCGCTCCATCTTGGCCGAAACCTCCGAGGTCACGTCGGACAGCATGGTGCCCACGACCTCGGCCACCTTCAGCATCGTCGGCACCCGCAGGATCGACTGGTCGTTGTCGGGATCCTCGATGGCATCGTTGAGCCGCGCCATGGTGGTCTGGGTGATCGACAGCGAGCCAGCGGTCATGATGCAGATGGCGCGTTCGCCCGGTGTCTCGAACAGGAACATCTTGCGATAGGTCGCAATGTTATCAAGACCCGCATTGGTACGGGTATCGGACAGCAGAACAATGCCTGCGTCCAGCAGCAATCCTACGCAATAGGTCATCGCGACTCCCCTGAACGACCAGCACCGGACAGGCTATAAAGAGCCGATACGCATCGAGCAATGCCGATGCGTATCACAAGAGTGCGCTATTGCTGCTGCTGCTGCTCGGCAGTGACCTCTACCTCGACTTCAAGATGCTCGTCCGGGCTGCTTCCCTGCACCAACCCGCGGATCGGCGCGGCATCCTGCGCATCGTATCCCGAGCCAAGGCGGATGTAGCGTTCATCCGGGCAACAGCGATTTGCGGCATCGAATCCGACCCAGCCAAGATCGGAAACGAACAGTTCGGCCCATGCGTGGCTGGCCTCGTGCGGGCTGCCCGCCTCGCTCGATTGCAGATAGCCCATGACATAGCGGGCAGGAATCCCCGCCACATGCGCCACCGAGATCAGCGCGTGGGTGTGATCCTGACAAACCCCCTTGCCACCGGCCAGCGCCTCGGCAGCGGTGGTGTGGGCGCGGGTTTCGCCGGGCACGTATTCGATGGCGTCGGCGATGGCCCCCGCCAGCGCATGGGCACGGCTGAGATCGCTTGCGGTGTTCATACCCGCAAGCGCCACTGCCGACAGCTCGCGCAGGTCGTTGTCGGCCTTGATATGGCGCGTGGCGCGCAGGTACAGCGAGGCGGGCCCCTTTTCCCGGTGAGCGCGCAGCACACCGGACAGATCGGAGGTCTCGACCTCGCCGCTTACTTCGACGCTCAGCGCGTCGATCGGGCCGCGCCAGCTTGCCAGCGCGGTGCGATCGCCTGCCCCGTCGGTGAATTCGGCGCCGCGCAGGGCACCTTCGGTCACGACGTTCCAGCGCAGCACCTTTTGCGAGGCGCAATCGCAGGGCCACAGCCGCAGCGACTGGACAACTCCCCGCACCGGCTCTGTAAAGCGATATCGTGTGGTATGGCGAACGGTCAGTTTCACGCCGGAATCCCCCTCAGGTACACGTCCTGCACGGTATTCGCGAGCCCGGCATTGCGCGCGAGGAACCGCGCGAGGAACTCGTGCAGCCCCTCGTCAAAGATATCGTCGACGGTGGCGCGCGACAGATCCTCGAGCAGCTGATGCGCCATCTCCTGCGCCTGCGTTCCGGTGCTGTAATTCTGCGCGATATCGTCGAGGTGATCGCAGGTCCATTTCACGCAAGACATCAGCGAGCGCGGGAACTTGCGGTTGAGGATCAGCAGATGCGCGATCTTTTGCGCGGTGATTTCGCCCGAATAGGACCAGTTGAACGCCCGCTGCGCCGTCATGGATTGCAGCAGCAACGCCCATTGCGTCTGGTCCAGCCCCGAGCCGACATAGCTAAGCGACGGCAGCAGCACGTAGTATTTCACATCGATCAGCCGGGCGGTGTTGTCGGCCCGCTCAAGCGAGGTGCCGATGCCCATGAAGGCATAGCCGTCGTTGCGCAGCTGCGTCGCCGACTGGCATCCGCTCACCAGATGGCAGGTGCGCAGCGTCCATTCTGTCAGCTCGGAGGTCATCAGCTTGCTGCGCTCGACGCGCTGAAGCTGCCGGAGCTCTTGATACCCGGTGTTGATCGCGTCCCAGACCGGCACGGTCAGCGCGGTGCGCACCACCCGCGCGTTTTCACGCGCGGCGTTGATGCAGGACAGCACCGACGACGGGTTCTCGGCATCGAAAAACAGCCAAGTTTCGATGTTTCGCTGGTTGGTTTCGCCGTATTTTTCCTTGAACTGGTCCAGCGTGCCTTTCGATTGCAGCACCGCCTCCCATTCGTTGCGATACCCGCCCGAGGGCGCGGGCAGCAGCGCGGTGCGCGCGCCGACTTCCAGCAGGCGGGCGGTGGTTTCGGCGCGCTCCATGTAGCGCGCCAGCCAGTACAGGTGATCTGCGGTGCGGCTCAGCATGTTGTTTTCCTTCCGCCCTTATTCCGCCAGAACCCAGGTGTCCTTGACACCTCCGCCCTGCGACGAGTTCACCACCAGCGAGCCTTCGGTCAGGGCCACGCGGGTCAGCCCGCCCGGCACCAGCTCGATCTTTTCGCCGACAAGGCAATAGGGTCGCAGATCGACGTGGCGCGGCGCAATCCCCTCCTCGACAAAGGTCGGCACCGCCGACAGGGCCAGCGTCGGCTGGGCAATGTAGTTTTCCGGGTTCGACCGGATCTTGTGGGCAAAGGCCTCGATGCTCGACTTGTCCGCCTTGGGGCCGACCAGCATGCCGTAGCCGCCAGAGCCATGCACCTCCTTGACCACCAGCTCGTGCAGGTTTTCCAGCACGTATTTGCAATCGTCGGTCTTGGCGCATTGCCAAGTCGGCACATTTTCCAGCACCGGCTCTTCGCCAAGGTAAAAGCGGATCATCTCGGGGACATAGGTATAGATGGCCTTGTCATCGGCCACGCCAGCCCCTGGCGCGGAACAGATCGTCACCCCGCCCGAGCGGTAGACATTCATCAGCCCCGGCACACCCAGCATCGAATCCGGGCGGAAACACAGCGGATCAAGGAAACTGTCGTCGATCCGCCGATAGATCACATCGACCTTTTTCGGGCCTTCGGTGGTCTTCATCCAGACGAAATCGCCTTCGACGAACAGATCCTGCCCCTCGACCAGTTCGACCCCCATGAGGTCGGCCAGAAAGCTGTGCTCGTAATAGGCCGAATTGAATTGGCCCGGCGTCAGGATGACAATGTTCGGCTCGGACATGCATTTCTTTGGCGCGACCGAGGCGAGGGTCGATTTCAGCGCATTGGCATAGCCATCGACCGGCGCAATGCGGTTTTCCATGAACAGCTGCGGATACATGCGCATCATGATCTCGCGGTTCTGCAACATGTAGCTGACGCCCGACGGTGTGCGGCAATTGTCTTCGAGCACGTAGAACTGGTCTGGCCCGGTGCGCACCAGATCGACGCCGACGATATGGCTGAACACGCCGCGCGGCGGCATGAAGCCAATGGCGGCCTTTTCATAAGCCTCGTTGTTGGTGACCAGATGTTCGGGGATCCTGCCCGCCCGGATGATCTCGCGCCGTCCGTAAACGTCGCACAGAAACGCGTTCAGCGCCGCGGCCCGTTGCCGGATACCCTTGTCGAGCTTGCGCCATTCCTCGGCAGTCATGACCCGCGGGAACATGTCAAAGGGGATCAGCCTCTCGGGGTCCTCCCCCTCGCCGTAGACGGCAAAGGTGATGCCGATCCTGCGGAACAGCGCCTCTGCCTCCGATTGCCTGAGGTTGCGTAATTCGGGCGGCATCGAACGGTACCACTTCTCGAGATTGGCATAGGCGGCGCGAACATCGCCGCCATTCATCATCTCGTTGAAGATCTGGGCTTGATTGGCGCTCATTGTCTTCCCTTCATTCTCCAGCCTCAAATTCCACGTTTCGCCGGGGAGAGGAAAGCCCCCATCCGAAAAATCATTTCAGCGGCAATGGCGTCGCCCAAAAAATGAGCGATGTGACCCATTGTCGAATCCTGTCCTGCGAAAAGGGCCTTTCGTCGAAGACTTCACCAGTCTGTGATTTCAAGTGTGCACCTTTTCAAAGCAATTTCCACGATTTTCGCTCAGAAACTAACCGTGCGCGCGCGTCGCCGCGAGACCGGCGCCATTTCAAGTGGGTCCGCGCCGCCCCTCGGCTATGAGGGTTTCGCACCGCCCTTGAGGGGTGCAAACGGGGACGTCGCGGCGCCAGAGGAGCGGCGCGATAAAAATAAGAAATGCGACGAACAGGCCGGGCCAACGACCATCATCCGCTTCCGGCGGATCGGATGTGGCTTGCCGAGGGTCGCGCAAAAGGGATTTGAATTGATGATCAAGATGCTGAAGTTTTCAGGTGTCGCCACCGCCGCGCTGGTCGCCGCCGGTGCCGTTCAGGCGCAAGAGGTCGATTGCCCGATCAAGGTTGGCGTGCTGCATTCGCTTTCCGGCACCATGGCGATTTCGGAAACCACTCTGAAAGACACCATGCTGATGCTCATCGAAAAGCAGAACGCCGCGGGCGGGCTGCTGGGATGTCAGCTTGAAGCCGTGGTCAAGGACCCGGCATCCGATTGGCCGCTGTTCGCCGAAAAGGCGCGCGAGCTGATCTCCAACGACGAAGTCGACGTGACCTTCGGCTCGTGGACCTCATCGAGCCGCAAGGCCGTGCTGCCAGTGTTCGAAGAGCTGAACGCGCTGTATTTCTACCCCGTCCAGTACGAGGGCGAGGAAAGCTCGAAGAACGTCTTCTACACCGGCGCCGCGCCGAACCAGCAGGCGATCCCGGCCGTCGATTACTTCCTCGAGGAACTGGGCGTCGAGAAATTCGCGCTGCTCGGCACCGATTACGTTTACCCGCGCACCACCAACAACATCCTTGAATCCTACCTGACGTCCAAGGGCATCGCGCCCGAAGACATCTTCGTCAACTACACCCCCTTTGGTCAATCCGACTGGTCGACCATCGTCTCCGATGTCGTGGCGCTTGGCGAAGACGGCAAGCAGGTCGGCGTGATCTCGACCATCAACGGCGATGCCAACATCGGTTTCTACAAGGAACTGGCGGCAGCGGATGTTTCGGCAGATGACATCCCCGTCGTCGCCTTCTCGGTCGGCGAAGAGGAACTGTCGGGGCTTGATACGTCGAACCTCGTCGGCCACCTCGCCGCATGGAACTACTTCATGACCGCCGACACCCCGGCGAACGCCGAGTTCATCAAGGAATGGCACGCGTTCATCGGCGATGACAGCCGCGTCACCAACGATCCGATGGAAGCCCATTACATCGGCTTCAACATGTGGGTGCAGGCGGTCGAAGCCGCTGGCACCACCGATGTCGACGCCGTGCGCGAAAACATGTGGGGGCTGGAATTCCCGAACCTGACCGGCGGCATGGCCGTCATGGGCACCAACCACCACCTGTCCAAGCCGGTGCTGATCGGCGAAATCCGCGCCGACGGCCAGTTCGACATCATCTCGCAGACCGAGCCGGTTCCCGGCGATGCCTGGACCGATTACCTGCCGGACTCGGCGGTGCTCACCTCCGACTGGAAAGAGCTCGACTGCGGCATGTACAACACCGACACCTCGACCTGCGTGCAGCAGAAGTCGAACTACTGATCCGGTCTTCGGCGGGCGCCATTGTCGGTGCCCGCCGCTTTCCTGACGACCCCTCCGAAATTTCCGGGAAGGCTTGCCGATGCCGCGCGCGCTCTTTCTCGCCCTCACGCTGGCGTTCTGCCTTGCCCTGCCCGCCCACCGGGCGCAGGCGCAACAGACCGGCCCGTTGCAGGCGGTTCTTCAGACACATGCCGCCGAGGTGGCACGCCCCAGCCGGACCAGCGTCGCCACGCTGATCGACGCGCTGGTGGCCTCGAACTTGCCGCAAGTGCCGGATTTCCTGACCCGCTGGTCGGATCGCGAGGTGGTGCAGGACAGCGCAAGCGGGTTGTTCTATTACGACGGAGAGCCCCCTGTCGACATCGACACCGGCGCCCCGACGCAACTGGATGGTGCGACGCTTTCGGCGATCCGCCCGAATGGCGGTGTGCGCCGGGTGATCTCGACAGCGCTGGTGCAGTTCCAGCTGTCCGCGCCGGATATCGCCGCGCGCACCGCCGCGCTGGACGCCATTGCCCGCGCCCCCGAGGAAGACCAGCTCGAACCGCTGCGCGCCTCGATCGCAACCGAACCCGATCCAGCCCTGAAGGCACGCAAGGAACAGCTGGCGGGGATGCTCGCCGCCCGCTACGGCGATACGACCGAAGAACGGGTCGCGGCGCTTCAGGCGCTGTCGGGTGCCCTGTCGGTCGAAATCCGCGCGGTATTGAATCAGGTGCTGACCACGACCTCGGGCGTCGCCGAAACGCTGCCGCAGGATGCCAACATCGCCCGCCAACTGCGCGTGGGCAAGGATATCACCAGCGCCGAAGCCTACGCCCGCCTTGTCGAGTCCGGTCTTGCCGCCGCGCCGCAAACCCGTGAGCAGATCAAGGCAGCGCTGACCGAGAACATCTCCGATGGCACGGTCGGCGGCGTGCCCGTTGGCGCGCTCAACACCGAGGCCGACCGCCTGCGCGCCTATCAGGCGCTTGCAACGGCTGGCACTGTCCCGCCGCTGGTCACAGAGGCCAGCATGGCTGACGCCGTCAGCGCCCATGTCTTCTTCGACGCCTATACCGAACAGGATGTCGCCATCACCGACGCCGCCCGCGAGGCGCTGGACGAGGTCGAAAACCGCGTCTTCCTGAACCAGATGTTCGACCTGACTCTGGACGCGCTGTCGCTGGCCTCGATCTACTTCCTAGCAGCCATCGGTCTTGCCATCACCTTCGGCGTGATGGGGGTCATCAACATGGCCCATGGCGAATTCATCATGATGGGCGCCTATACCGGCTACGTGGTGCAGCAGATCATCCCCGACTACACGATATCGCTGATCGTGGCGCTCCCGCTGGCCTTCGCGGTAACCTTCGCCGCCGGTGTCGCGATGGAGCGACTGGTGATCCGCTGGCTCTACCACCGCCCGCTGGAAACGTTGCTTGCCACCTTCGGCATCTCGATCGCGCTGCAACAACTGGCCAAGAACATCTTCGGCACACAGGCCCGCCCGCTGACCTCACCGTCATGGCTCGACGGTGCATGGGTGCTGAATGACGTGGTCAGCATCGCCAACATCCGCATTGCCATTTTCGTTCTGGCGCTGATTTTCCTCGGGCTGATCCTGTTCGTGCTGAACAAGACCCGCATCGGGCTCGAGGTCCGGGCCGTGACGCAAAATCCCGGCATGGCAGCCTCGATGGGCATCAACCCCGACAAGATCAACATGCTGACCTTCGGTATCGGCTCTGGCATCGCGGGCATCGCCGGCGTCGCTATCGGGCTCTACGCCAAAGTCACTTCGGAAATGGGCGCCGATTACATCGTGCAAAGCTTCATGACCGTGGTCGTGGGCGGCGTCGGCAATGTCTGGGGAACGCTCGCGGGCGCCACCCTCATTGGCGGTCTCCAGAAGGGCATCGAGTATTTCAACCCGTCCAACACGCTGGCGGCGCAGACCTATATGATCCTCTTCATCATTCTCTTCATCCAGTTCCGCCCCAAGGGCATCGTCGCCCTCAAAGGCCGCGCGGCAGGAGACTGAGCATGCACAGCCCTACCCCGAATACCGCGCCCGCCCGCAATGATCGGCCTGCCTCCGGCGGGGATATTTTTCGCCAGAAGAGGCCACAGGCACCGCGCCCTGGCTTCTTCTGGCACCAAGTATCCCGGGGGGAGCCGAAGGCGGGGGGCTGGCCCCCCTTCCACCTCGACACAGGGGATTACGCATGAAACCGCAGACCTTCTTCAGCCAGAACCGCTCTGTTTTCTGGTTTCTGCTGTCGCTGACGATCTTTGCCCTTGTCGTTACCGTGATGTCTGACGCCATGGGCAATGGCATGATCTCGACCAGCTTCGTCAAGACACTCGGCAAGACGCTGTGCCTCATGCTCGTTGCCGTCGCGATGGATGTGGTCTGGGGCTACACGGGTATCCTCAGCCTTGGGCACATGGCCTTCTTCGGGCTTGGCGGATATATGATCGGCATGTGGCTGATGTACGCCCGGACCGAGATCATCGTGACCGAAAGCCTGCGCGCCGCGGCCCTGCCGCCCACGCCGCAGGAAATCCACGAGTCGGTCGGCACGCAGATCTTTGGCGTCGTCGGCAGTTCAGACTTTCCGGCGATCTGGGTCTTTGCGCACAGCCTGCCACTGCAACTAGCGATGGTGGTGCTGGTGCCCGGCCTGCTGGCGCTGGTGTTTGGCTGGCTGGCATTCCGCAGCCGGGTCACCGGCGTTTACCTGTCGATCCTGACGCAGGCGATGACTCTGGCGCTGTCGCTCTACCTCTTCCAGAACGAGGCCGGCCTGCGGGGCAACAACGGCCTGTCGGGGCTTCAGAACCTGCCCGGCCTCGATGATTTGCCGCAAAGCACGCTGTCGATCATCTTCTTCTGGGCTTCGGCGGTGGCGCTGGGGGCCGGATACGTGCTGTTTGCCTGGGTTGTCTCGGGCAAGATGGGCTCTGTCATCCGCGGCATCCGCGACAACGAAGGCCGAGTGCGCTTTCTTGGCTACCATGTGGAAAGCTACAAGCTGTTCATCTTCACCCTGACCGGGGTTGTCGCGGCCATCGCGGGCGCGCTGTATTACCCGCAGGCCGGCATAATCAACCCCAACGAAATCGCGCCCATCGCGTCGATCTATCTGGCGGTCTGGGTCGCCATCGGCGGGCGCGGACGGCTCTATGGCGCGGCGCTTGGCGCGGCGGTCGTCTCGCTGCTGTCGAGCTGGTTCACCGGGGGCGGCGCGCCGAACATCCCGCTTGGGGTCTATACCATCCAGTGGACCGACTGGTGGCTGGTTCTGCTGGGCCTGAGCTTTGTCGCGGTCACGCTGCTGGCCCCCAAGGGCATCGGCGGGCTGTTCGATCTGGTCTCGAAGCGGCACCCGGTTGCGATCAGTTCCAGCCCAGCGGTCGGGCCTGACGTCGGCGCGCGCCGCACCGTCGAAGGGGAGGAGGAAAAATGAAGACGCTTCTCGAGATGTCCGGGGTCTCTGTCAGCTTCGACGGGTTCAAGGCGATCAACAACCTGTCCTTCCGCATCGGCGAGCCAGAGATGCGCGCCATCATCGGCCCCAACGGTGCGGGCAAGACCACCTTCATGGACATCATCACCGGCAAGACCCGGCCCGACAGCGGCACGGTGATCTATGGCGAGAAATCCATCTCGCTGCTCAAGATGTCCGAGTCGGAAATCGCCATGGCCGGGGTGGGCCGCAAATTCCAGAAGCCGACCGTGTTCGAAGCGCAGACCGTTCGGGAAAACCTTGCGATGGCGCTCAAGAACAAGCGCGGGCCCTTCGATGTGCTACTCTATCGCAAGACGCGGGCCGGGGCCGAACGGATCGACGAGCTCGCCGAGATCATCGGCCTGACGGACTCGCTGCCCCGCATTGCCGGAGAGCTGAGCCACGGCCAGAAGCAATGGCTGGAAATCGGCATGTTGCTGGCGCAGGACCCACGCCTTCTGCTGGTGGATGAACCCGCCGCCGGCATGACCCCGGCCGAGCGCGAGCACACCACTGACCTGCTCAAACGCGCCGCACAGAAACACGCCGTCGTTGTGGTCGAGCATGACATGGAATTCATCCGCCGCCTCGATTGCCGCGTCACCGTTCTTTGCGAAGGCTCGGTGCTGGCCGAAGGCTCGCTCGATCACGTGACCTCGAACCCCGAGGTCATCGAAGTCTATCTTGGCCGCTAGGCCCCGGAGGGAACCATGCTGAGCGTCGACAACCTGACCCTGCACTACGGGCAAAGCCAGATCCTGCACGGCATTTCGCTGACCGCCGAGCCGGGCAAGGTCACCGCCGTCACCGGAACCAATGGCGTGGGCAAGACCTCGCTGCTCAAGGCGATCGCCGGGCGGCACCCCTATTCGGGGGGCACCATCACGCTGGACGGGCAGCCGCTCAAGCATCTCAGCGCCTATCAGGCCGGGCGCGCAGGCATCGCCTATGTGCCGCAAGGGCGCGAGGTGTTCCCGCTGATGACTGTGCAGGAAAACCTCGAGACCGGCTTTGCCTGCCTGCCCCGCAGCGAACACAAGGTGCCCGAGCACATCTTCGAGCTGTTCCCCATCCTCAAGGATTTCCTGCATCGCCGGGGCGGCGATCTGTCTGGCGGGCAGCAGCAGCAGCTTGCCATTGCGCGGGCGCTGATCTCACGGCCCCGCGTGCTGCTTCTGGACGAGCCGACCGAGGGCATCCAGCCCAACATCATCCAGCAGATCGGGCGGGTGATCTCGCAGCTGCGCGCGCAGGGCGACATGGCGATTATTCTGGTCGAGCAATACTTCGATTTCATGTGGGAACTGGCCGACAGCTTTGTCGCGGTGCAGCGCGGCGCCGTGTCGATGGCGGGCCGCGCCGGAGAGATCGACCGCGACGCACTGCTGGCAAAGGTCTCAATCTGACGTTACGTCGGGCTAAATTATTGCGCTAACAGGCATTTTCCACTTGCTCAAAGCGCTTTTAGCGCCAATCCTCCCGCAATGGAAAACCGTTTGCATGCGACCAAGGCAGACAGAACCGATCGCGCCGGCCGCCCCGCCCCTTATGGAGCGGGCTTTTTTTGCGGGACCGGCCCTTTCTCTCAATTCCACAACCACGCCGGATGCATTGCATCCGACCTGACCAGTTTTGTGACGTGACATTCGACAGGAGGACCCCATGACATCCATCAGATTGCCACTGCTTGGCAGCGCTGCGATGGCGCTTGCGCTCACCGCAGGTGCCGCCAGCGCCGAAACCATCCGCTTCTGGACCACCGAGGAACAGCCCGAGCGCCTTGCCAAACAGCAGGCCATGGCCGATGCCTTTGAAGAGGCGACCGGCAACGAGGTCGAAGTGGTGCCCGTCACCGAATCCGAACTGGGCACCCGTGCCACCGCAGCCTATGCGGCGGGTGATCTGCCCGACGTGATCTATTTCCCCAACAGCTACGCGCTGCCCTGGGCTCAGGCGGGCATCCTCGATCCCGATGCGGCTGCCGACGCGATCGAGGATCTGGGCGCCGACACCTTCGCCCCCGGCGCGCTGAAGATCGCCGCGATGGACAGCGGCTATGCCGCCGTGCCGGCCGATGGCTGGACGCAGATGATCCTCTATCGCAAGGATCTGTTCGACGCGGCGGGCCTGTCCGCACCCACATCCTATGCCAATGTCGAGGCGGCGCTGGAAAAGCTGCACAACCCGCCCGAGATGTACGGCTTTGTCGCCGCCACCAAGGTCGACGAGGACTTCATGAGCCAGGTTCTGGAACATGTCTTCCTTGCCAATGGCGTCTCGCCGGTCGGTCCGGACGGCTTCGCGCCGCTGGACGAGGCAAAGACCACCGAAGTGCTGGATTTCTACAAGAGCATCGCGGCGGCCTCGCCTCCGGGCGATCTGTACTGGGACCAGTCGCGCACGCTGTATTTCTCGGGCAACGCGGCGATGATCATCTGGTCGCCGTTCATCCTTGACGAGCTCGCAGGGCTGCGCGACAGCGCCCCGCCCACCATCACCGACGATCCGACCTCGGCCGAGCTGGCCTCCAAGACCGGCATCGTGACCACCTTTGCCGGCCCGTCGAACCCCGATGGCGCGGCCTGGGCGCTGATCAACATGTTCGGCATCACCGGCGATGCATCGACCGACGAGGCCATCGATTTCGTGAAGTATTCCCTGGATCAGGGCTATGTCGACACGCTGTCCATCGCCCCCGAAGGCAAGTTCCCGGTGCGGCGCGGCACGGCGGACGACCCCGAGTTCTTTGTCGGGAAATGGGCAGAGCTGCCGGTGGGTGTCGATCGCAAGGCCCCGCTGGGTGATCTGTATCCGCAAGAGATGATCGACGAAATCGTCAGCGGCCTTGATACCGCGCAGCGTTGGGGGGTCGAAGACGGCCAGTTGGCGCTGGCGTCCAAGATGATCAACTCGCAGGCCGTCAATCGCGTTGTGCGTGAATACATCGACGGCCAGATCGACGCCCCCGCGGCGGTGGCCAAGATGA
Source organism: Citreicella sp. C3M06 (assembly GCF_018860705.1). GTDB lineage: Bacteria > Pseudomonadota > Alphaproteobacteria > Rhodobacterales > Rhodobacteraceae > Salipiger. Next base: position 11,459 of record NZ_JAHKQA010000045.1, on the reverse strand, counting down.
ATGACGAGCTGGCCAAGATCCAGTAAGCCCCCCGCCCCCGCCCCATGCCGGGCGGGGGCTATTCCTGCGGAGACGACCGATGACCGACCTCACCCCTCCAACCGGCGCCGGCCCACTTGGCCGCCGCGAGGCGCGGCTGGCCTGGGGCCTGCTGGCGCCAACGCTGATCGCCGTGTCGCTGGTGGTGCTCTTGCCGCTGCTGGCGGTTTTCTGGATCAGCGTAAAGCCGGTGGGCCTTGCCGATCTGCGCCCGCCAACCCCGATCGTGCGCGAGGATATCCGCGGCGATCTTGAAGCCGAAGGCGATGAGGCCGTGCTGCGCTACCGGCTGCGCAATTCCTCGCAGGATCAGACGATCACCGATGTCGTGCTCAGCGATGCGTGGCCAGACGGGCTGCTGCCCGGCGCGCTCGATCCGCGCTGCACCATCGCTGACGCCCGCCTGAGCTGCGATTTTGGCGACTGGGAGGGCGGTACCCGCGACGAGATCCGCATTCCAGTGACCGCCACGGCCGCCTACCTGTCCGGTCCGGGCGCCGAAGCGTCAGACCCGGTTCTGAGCGGCGACGCGTCCAATATCCTGACCAATTTCGATTTCACGCTGGAGAATTTCACCCAGATCTTCGATGGCGGAGAGTTCTGGGCCGTCTTCGGCATCACGCTGTTCTACACGGTCTTTGGCACGCTGGGCGCGCTGATCATGGGGCTGTTCGCGGCGATGCTGCTGAACAAATCCTTCCGGGGACAAGGCATTCTGCGTGGGCTGTACCTGTTCCCCTATGTCGCCCCGGTGATCGCGGTGGCCTTTGCATGGATCCTGCTGTTCGATCCGTTCTCGGGCTCGGCCAATGCGCTGTTGCTGCAGATGGGCGTCAGCAGCGAGGCGATCAACTTCTTCGGTGAGCGCCCACTGGCGCTGATCATGGTGACGCTGTTCGAGATCTGGCGCTATTTCCCGCTGTCCTTCCTGTTCATCCTTGCGCGAATGCAGTCGATCGACACCGACATGTACGAGGCAGCCGACATGGACGGCGCTTCGCCTTTCCAGAAATTCCGCTACCTGTCGCTGCCGCAGCTGCTGGGTATCCTGTCGGTGCTGTTCCTGCTGCGCTTCATTTGGACCTTCAACAAGTTCGACGACATCTTCCTGCTGACGGGGGGCAACGCGGGCACACGCGTGCTGACGGTAAACGTCTATGAACAGGCCTTTGCGCTGTCGAACATCGGCGCCGGGGCGGCTGTGGCGGTGGTGATCTTCTGCTGCCTGCTGCTGTTCTCGGTGTTCTTCTTCAAGTTGATCAGCCGGGAGGAAGGCTTGTGAACATCGCACCTGTCGGGGGCTCTGCCCCCGTCGCCATTCGGCGACTCCCCCGGGATATTTTTGGCCAGAAGAAACTAAGGGGCGCATGATGAAGGCGGTACGTTTCGGATATGTCACCGCGCCGGTTCTGGGCGCGCTGTGGTGTTTTGTGATCGCAGTGACGGTGGCGGTCGCCATGAGCTTTGCCACCGGCGCGCCGTTCCGCCCGACGTTGCTGGCGTTGCCCTGGGGGGCGGTGCTGGGTGTGGCGGCGCTTTTTGGGCGGACGGTATTTTCGGCCGCAGCCTTGGCGGTCGCGCTGCTTGGGGTGCTCGGCCTTGGACCGATGGCATCGGACGCGGTGGGCATCATCGCGCTGGCAATCGGCCACGGGGCGGTGGCGACCTTCACCGCTCTCGGGCTGGGCAAGATGACCGGGGAATTGCGCATGGGCGCGCTGACCCGCCACGAATTCGAAGAAGCGGTGATCCGTTTTCTGACCGGCTTCGGCTACATCTTCTTCACGGCGATCGTGGTTATTCCCTTTTATGTCATGGTGATGACCAGCCTGAAGAACCAGTCCGCGCTGATGGCAAACCCGCTGGATTTCTCGCTTGACCTGTCGCGCGGCTGGCACCTGTTCGACAGTTATTTCGAGTTGATGACGCAGTATAATTTCGGCAGTTACCTGTGGACCAGCTTCTACATCTCGGTGCTGACGGTGCTGATCACGCTGGCTTTCGCCATCCCCGGTGCCTACGCGGTCGCGCGGCTGCGGTTTCGCGGACAGGCGATGTTCTCGCGCTCGATCCTGCTGATCTACATGGTTCCGATGATCGTTCTGGCGCTGCCGATCTACATCGCGTTTTCGATGACGGGCCTGCGCAACACCATCTTCGGTATCGTGATGATCTACCCGGTGACGACGATCCCGGTGGCCTTGTACATGCTTCAGGGCTATTTCCGCGGGCTGCCCTCCGAAGTCGAAGAGGCCGGCCTGATGGACGGGCTGAGCCGCCTCGCCGTCATCTGGAAAATCACCCTGCCGCTGTCGCTGCCGGCACTGGCTTCGGTGTCTTTGTATGTCTTCATGATCGCCTGGAACGAGTTCCTGCTGGCGTTCATGCTGCTCGACGATCCGTCGAAATTCACCCTCACGCGGGGCATTGCCTCGCTCAATTCGTCCGAGATTCCGCGTCAGCATCTGATGGCGGGCTCGGTGATCGCGACCGTGCCGATCATGCTGCTCTTCCTCGGGCTCGAGCGGTTCATGACAAAGGGACTGACCGCCGGATCGGTCAAAGGATAAGAAAATGGCAAGCATTGAACTGAAATCCGTCGAAAAATGGTACGGAGAGGCACAGGTAATCAAGGGCGTCGATCTGAGCATCGAGGAAGGCGAGTTCATCATCTTCGTCGGCCCTTCGGGCTGCGGTAAATCTACCCTGCTGCGGATGATTGCCGGGCTCGAGGAAACCTCGCGCGGGCAGATCATCATCGCGGACAAGGACGCCACCGCCGAGCCGCCCGCCCGCCGGGGCCTTGCCATGGTGTTCCAGAGCTATGCGCTTTATCCGCATATGTCCGTGCGCGAAAACATGGGCTTCTCACTGAAGGCCGCCGGTGTGCCCAAGACAGACATGGACGCCAAGGTCGACGAGGCCGCCCGCGTGCTGAAGCTGGAACCGCTGCTGGATCGCCGCCCCAAGGATCTATCGGGCGGCCAGCGCCAGCGGGTCGCGATCGGGCGCTCCATCGTGCGCGACCCGACGGCGTTCCTGTTCGACGAGCCGCTGTCCAACCTCGACGCCGCCTTGCGGGTGGAAATGCGCTACGAGATCGCCAAGCTGCACCAGTCGCTGAAATCGACGATGATCTACGTCACCCACGATCAGGTCGAGGCGATGACCCTCGCCGACCGCATCGTCGTGCTCGAGGCCGGGCGCGTCAGTCAGGTTGGCAGCCCGCGTGAGCTCTACGAAAATCCCGGAAACCTCTTCGTCGCGCAGTTCATCGGCTCGCCCAAGATGAACGTCTTCCCGGCAAATACGCCCGAACTGCGTCTGCCGACCCCCCTGCCCCCAAACGCCGCTCATTTCGGCATCCGTCCCGAACACATCACCCTCGGCGCGCCCGGCAGCGGCCAGATCGACGGCACGGTCGATGTGCTCGAATACCTCGGCGCCGATACCTACGTGATCGCCGATTGCGGCAGCGCCGGAAAGCTCACCATCCGTGGCCACGGCGAGACCTCGCTTGCGCCCGGCCAATCCGTCAGCCTCGCCTTCGAGGACGGCAAAACCCATCTCTTCGACGAGGCCGGGCTGGCGCTGCGCTACTAGCCCCTTCTTCTGGCCTCAAATATCCCGGGGGGTGAGGGGGGCAGCGCCCCCCCTTGCAACGCTGCAGTCCCGCGCATGGGCAACCGGCGCGCGCCATGCTAAGGGCCGCGTGTCCCCGCCGTAACAGGAGCCGCCCGATGATGCACCTTCCCCTCACCAAGGATCTCGTGCTGATCGGCGGCGGCCACTCGCACGCGCTTGTGCTGCGCATGTGGGGCATGTCCCCCCTGCCCGGAGCCCGCGTCACCGTCATCAACCCGGGACCGACAGCGCCCTATTCCGGAATGCTCCCCGGATTCGTCGCCGGGCACTACACCCGCGATGAGCTCGACATCGATCTGGTGAAACTGGCGCGTTTCGCCGGGGCGCGGGTGATCCTTGGCAGCGCCGTCGGCATCGACCGTACGACTCGAGAAATACACGTGCCGGGCCGCCCGCCCATCGGCTACGACGTTGCCTCGATCGACATCGGCATCACCTCCGCGATGCCAGACCTGCCGGGCTTTGCAGATCACGCCACCCCGGCCAAACCGCTTGGCCCGTTCGCCGCCCGCTGGGCCGCCTTTCGCGATGGCCCCTTTGCCTCGGTTGCGGTCATCGGGGGCGGCGTCGCCGGTGCCGAACTCGCCGCCGCCATGGCCCATGCCCTGCGCGCAAAGGGCCGCGACGCCGTGGTCCACCTGATCGATCGCGCCGAGGCGCTGAGTGCGCTGCGCCCAGCTGCCGCGGCAAAGATGCGACAGGCACTCAGGGCGCAGGGCGTCACCCTGCATGAGCACACCGCCATCACGAAGATCACCGTCGGCGGCGTGCACCTCGCCTCTGGCGAGGTTCTTGAAGCACAATTCATCACCGGCGCGGCAGGCGCCCTGCCCGCCGCGTGGCTGGCGCAGACCGGCCTTGATACCCATGACGGCTTCGTCACCGTCTCTCCAACCCTGCAAAGCTCGGACCCCGACATCTTTGCCGCCGGAGATTGCGCCCATCTGGCCCACGCCCCCCGCCCCAAGGCCGGCGTCTTCGCGGTGCGCGAAGCGCCGCTTTTGCATGACAACCTGCGTCGCCGCCTCGCCGAGACCGACAATCTTCGCCCCTATCGCCCGCAGAAAGACTACCTGAAGCTCATCTCCCTCGGGCGCAAATCCGCCCTCGCGGATCGCTTTGGCCTCGCCCCCCAAGGCACGCTGTTGTGGCGCTGGAAAGACCGCATCGACCGGACCTTCATGCGCAAGTTCACCGACCTGCCGCAGATGGCGCCGCCGCCCCTGCCCACACCTCGCGCCGCAGGCACCATCGAGGCGCTTGGCGACAAGCCGATGTGCGGCGGCTGCGGTGCCAAGGTCGGACGCGAAGCGCTTGGCACGGCCCTTGCCCGCCTGCCCGCCCCAATCCGCGCCGATGTCGTGCCGCTGCCCGGCGACGATGCCGCGCTGCTGCTGACTGGCGGAACACGGCAGGTGATGACCACCGACCATCTGCGCGCCTTTATCGCCGATCCGGTGCTGATGGCCCGCATCGCCGCCGTGCATGCGCTTGGCGACATCTGGGCCATGGGGGCCGCCCCGCAGGCCGCCACCGCCAGCATCACCCTGCCGCGCATGTCCGAAGCGCTGGCGAGCCGGACCCTGTCGGAAATCCTCGACGCCTCGGCCGAGATCCTGCGCGGTGCCGGGGCCGAAATCGTCGGCGGCCATAGCGCCATGGGCGACGAGCTGACCATCGGCTTCGCCCTCACCGGCCTGTGCGAAAGCGATCCCATCACCCTGTCTGGCGCACGCGCGGGCGACGATTTGATCCTGACCAAACCCATAGGGTCAGGCGTCATTATGGCCGCCGAAATGCAGGGCCGCGCCAGCGGCGATCACGTGGCAGCGGCGCTTTCCAGCATGTCACGCCCGCAAGGCGATGCCGCCGCGCTGCTGCGCGAGGCCCACGCCATGACCGATGTCACCGGCTTTGGTCTTGCCGGGCATCTGCACGGGATGCTGACGGCCTCCAAGGTCGGGGCAGAGCTGACCCTCGATGCGATCCCCCTGCTGCCGGGAGCCGAGGCGCTTGCCGCCCAGGGCATCCGCTCGACGCTGTTTCCAAAGAACCTCGCCGCGGTGCCCGGCGTCGCACCGAAATCACCGCGCGAAGATCTCCTGTTCGATCCGCAAACCGCCGGCGGCCTACTGGCCGCGCTACCGGACGGAGCCGCAAAGGTCGCGCAGCTGCGCGCGCTTGGCTATGACGCCGCCGTCATTGGCTGCATATCCGGCACATGGCCCGGTCACATCGAGATCGTCTGAATCCGCGCCGCGATCCGATCCGCAAGCGCCTCGAGCGCCGCATCGTCCAGCGCAGGCGTCTCGAAGCGCTCAAGCACGTTCGGCGTCATGGCCGACATGGATTTCTCATATGCCGGATCGTAGTGATCCGCCGCCAGAGACCGGCACAGCGCCAGCCGCTCACCGGCGTCGATCATCGCCTCCCAGCTGTCGATCAGCGCATGGCCGCGATGATAGCGCAGCGGCGTCAGCAGCGCTTTCAGCCGCGCGCCATCCGACAGGATGTCATCATAGGCCGCATCCAGATAGGCGGTCCGCGCCTCCAGCGGCGCGCCGACCTCGATCCATTGGGCCGTCTTCATGCCCTCCCAGATCGATGGCGGAATCAGCAGCTGACCGATCTTGCTGCTTTCCGCCTCGACCAGCACGGGCCGCGCCGGATCAAGCGCATCGAGCTGCTGCACCAGTTGCGTCTCGAACCCCTTCTGCGCGGGCTGCCCACCCGGCATGCCCCCCAGAAGCGATCCCCGGTGCCGCGCCAGCCCCTCGAGGTCAATCACCTGAACGCCCCGCGCCGCAAGGCGCGGCAGCAGCGCAGTCTTGGCGGTGCCGGTATAGCCGCCCAGTTGCAGGAACCGGAACGGCAGCGACTCGTCATACAGTGTCTTGGTGACCAGCCGCCGCCACGAGCGGTAGCCCCCCTCGACGACCTCGGCCCGCCAGCCGATCTGCTGCAACATCCAGGTGAACGAGCCAGAGCGCTGCCCGCCGCGCCAGCAATATATCAGCGGTCGCCAGCCGCCATCGTGATGCGCCAACGGCCCTTCGATATGTGCCGACGCGTTGCGGAACACCAGCGCCGCGCCGATCTTGCGGGCCAGAAATGGGCTTTGCTGCTTGTAGATCGTGCCGACGCGGGCTCGCTCTTCATTGTCGAGGACCGGCAGGTTGATCGCACCGGGCACGTGATCCTCGGCAAATTCGGCCGGGCTGCGCACGTCGATGACGGTGTCGAAGCCATGCGACAACATCTCGGAGGGGGATGAGAACAAGAGAGCCATGGGCGCATGACCTACCCCACAGCGCAGCCCTGTGGAAGCGCCATCCTTGGCAGAGCCAACGAAGTTGATTTTTCTTGCAAAAGCCTCTGGACACCGCGCTGAGCCTCGGCTATTTCCGCCAACACCCGAGGGGCCGCGCCCCTCCCCAAGTGCCCGGGTAGCTCAGGGGTAGAGCAGTGGATTGAAAATCCTCGTGTCGGTGGTTCGATTCCGCCCCCGGGCACCACAACTAACTTACAGCGCATTTTCGCACTAGAAAATTGAGTAAAATCAACTTTCTTGGTATCCACGTGTCTCAGCACGTCTCACTACGTCTCAGCCTTTGGCGGTAAAACTGACGGTAGAGACAGCAAGAGGCTTACCGTCACGAGGATACCATGTCGCTCACTGATCTGTCCTGTCGAAATGCCAAACCTGCCCTGAAGCCTCGGAAGATGACTGATGGCGCTGGGCTGTATCTCTATATCTCGCCTGCGGGATCAAAAACTTGGCGTGTAGACTACCGCCACGAGGGTAAGCGGCAGACCGCGACTCTGGGTCAATATCCCCGCGTTTCTCTAGCGACCGCCCGAGCGATGCGGGATGAATTGAAGCGCAATCTGACCGAAGGCGTCGCTCCTGCAAAAGGCGATGCGCTGGCCGTTCAGAACGCGTTTCAACGTGTCGCCAACGAATGGTTGGAAGCGCAGCGCGGGGCTTGGTCCGAAAAGCACTATGAGCGCATCGCATCTCGGTTCCGCCGCGACGTGTTCCCGTTCATCGGAAAGCGTGACATTGCCGAGATTGAAGCCCCCGAACTCTTGAAAATCATTCGTGCTGTAGAAGCCCGGGGCGCGCTAGACGTGGCGTCGCGAATTCACCAGACGCTCGGGGCGATTTTCCGCTATGGGATTGCCTGCGGCCTGTGCAAACGCGATCCGGCGGCGGACCTTCGTGGAGCCTTGCGCCCAGCGCCTCGGGTCAAGCACGTCGCCGCGCTGGGCGCGTCCGAGATGCCCGCCTTCCTCAATGCACTGTCAAATGCTGACTGCGAGCCACAGAGCCGTCTTGCGCTTCTGCTGGCCATTCATACGGCCTGCCGCACAAACGAAATTCGGTTCGGACGCTGGGATGAAATTGACGGTGATGTGTGGCGCATTCCCGGGGAACGGATGAAGATGGGCGCGGACCATGTGGTGCCCCTGTCTCGGCAGGTCCTAGCGATCCTCGATCAGTTGCGGGAAATGGCGGACGGCGGCGGATACATCGTGCCGGGAGACAAGCCGGTGAAGCCGATTTCCGAGAACCGGATGCTCTATCTGGTCTATCGGCTGGGCTTCTACACCAAGGCGACGGTTCACGGCTTCCGCTCCACCTTCTCGACCGTGGCGAACGAGTCTGAATTATGGTCCCCGGATGCGATTGAAAAGGCTTTGGCGCATTCTCCCAAGAACGCGGTGCGGGCGGCGTACTATCGCGGGATGCGCCTGGAAGAGCGGCGGCGGCTAATGCAGTGGTGGAGCGACAAACTGGATGAATGGGAAGCCGCTGGGCGGGTCAAGCAAGCGCCTGCCGCAGTCCAGATTATTGACACCGATCTGTCGGATTTGCTGGGTTAAACAAGAGCGACGGGCAAGGGGATGTCACCTATTACCTTCAAGGGGTGAGGCCACTTTTTTATTTTAATCTCAGTGTGTTGCGTGGGAAAAATACGCTATGATAAAATGAGGCCTGTTTGAAAATGCAAAGGCCCCGCAGCTTGCGACTGCGAGGCCTTGCTAACCAGAAAAGGTCTATCGAATGCCCCTCGACAATACCACTTCAAGCCCGAACGGGCAAGCGTCTCCATGCGCCACAAAAACCGATCTGTCGGATCTGCTATGTGTCCAGATGCGTCCGGATGCGTCCACATTCGAACCGTTGGACAGCAACAATATTGGCCTGTTGAACGCGGGCGCGGCGCTCCAGTGGCTGCATGAAAAAGAGAAGCGCCCTGTATCTTCGGGCTGGTCTACTGCGCCCAAATTCAGCGAATCAGAGCTACGCGAATCCTTTCGTGAAGGGCAAAACATCGGCGTCCGTCTTGGTTTGCCGTCCACGATTGGCGACGGGTATTTGCACCTAATCGACCTTGATGTGCGCGATCCGGCGAAGTCCGATGAGGCCTGGGGCAGACTTCTGGACATTTGGCCGGAAGCCAAGACGTTCCCGACTGTGATCAGCGGCAGCGGAGGCGACTCCCGTCACATCTACTTCCTTTCGCCCGAAGCCATGCCGAAGCGGAAACTGGCCAAGGGAGACGGCTGGGAAATCGACCTCATGGGGACCGGTTCGCAGGCAGTCTTGCCGCCCTCGATCCACCCCAAGACGGGGAAGCCCTATGTCTGGGAGCGCCCCTTCACCGACAAGGCCCAAATCTCGCCGGTGACACAGGGCCGGTTTGCCGAAGGTCGCGCGCCCGAAGTGTCACCCACTGACCTTTCTGACCTCCTGCGCATCCGCGCGGACCCGGCAGAGGTGCGGCGCGCGCTCGACATGATCACTGATGCAGACGACCGCGATACCTGGTTGCACGTCGGCATGGCACTCAAGGACGAATACGGCGACACCGATGCAGCGTTTGGCATGTGGTCGCACTGGTCACGGCAATCTATCAAATTCGATGAACGAGGGCAAAGGACGGCGTGGAAGTCCTTCCGAGGTGGCGCTATCGGGATCGGTACCCTGTTCCAGATTGCCAAGGCCTTTGGCTGGGAAAGGGAGACGGTAGGTTATTGCGCCGATGAATACGATGACCTGCCACCCTTTGTGGAACCGCCGAAGCCTTCAGCGTCGCGCCTGAGCTTCCTGACCCCAGACGAGTGCGATGCATCCGAGACACGGAAATACCTAATCAAGGGTCTTTTGTCGCAAGGCGATTTGGGCTGCATCTTCGGTGCACCCGGCGCGGGTAAATCCCTCGCTGGCCCGTTTCTTGGATATATGGTTGCGCTGGGCAAGGAAGCCTTCGGGATGCGGACCCGGCAAGGCAAGGTGTTCTATGTCGCCGCAGAAGATCACCACGGGATGAAGGGGCGCGTGAAGGCGCTCAAGCGTGAATACGGGAGCACCGATGGGTTCATTTTGGTGGGCGGCATTTCCCGCCTACTGCCCGCAGCCGGAGAGAAGCGCGCGCCCGATCTGCAAGCCCTGCTCGATGCCGTGGAAGCCCAGCGCCCGGACCTGATCTTCATAGACACACTGGCCGTCGCCTTTGGCAGCTTCGATGAGAACTCAGCCGAACCGATGAACCAGATTGTCCGCATTGCGCGGGCGCTCACCACTTGGGGCGCGGCGGTTGTTCTGATCCACCACGACACGAAGAGCGAAAGCGGCACCCCGCGCGGTCACAGTGTCCTGAATGGCGCGCTGGACGTGGCGCTGCACGTCAAGAAGGACGCCGAAGCCGGGATCATTAAGGGCAAGCTGACCAAGAACCGTAACGGTAGCTGCGAGCGTGATATGGCCTTCACGATCTCTGCCGACAGTTTCGGATTCGATGATGACGGCGACTCGATGGCCTTCCCGCGCTGTAATCCGATGGTCGGGGTGCCAAAGAAGATCAGACGACTTGCACCTTCCCGACAGGCTGCGCTCGATATTCTCGCGCAGGCAGGCGGCAGACTTTCCGAAAAGGAATACAAGGCACTTGTCGCGGATAGCCGCTCCGTATCCGCGTCTGATGACGCCAATTCACGCCGAACCATTGCCGGAAAGGCGATCAGCGAACTGACGCGGGCGCACCGCATCACATTTTCGAATGGCTTCTATTCGATCTGCGACGGGTTCGGGCCCTTCGAGCCAAATGAAAATGTGATCAGCCAACAGAAAGGTGAAAACAATGGGTGAAGCAAAACGGAAGCGGGAAGCTCTCAGGGCCGACCTGATCAAGTCTTGCGATGAATGGCTGTTTCCGCCAAGCAAGCAGGAAGCAGAGATTGCCTCCGAAATATCTCAACTACCAGTCGAAATTATTGAGCGTGCCTCAGACTGGCAATTGAGGCAGATTGGAATGGAACCGCGAAAATGCCACTCCAACGCGCGGTTCATGGAGAAAAATGACCCTATCAGGCAAACTAAGCAGGTCTTCGGATGGTTGGTTCAAGGAGGTGGGAATTTCGTCTTGCATTCTGTGATTCAGCAGGGGGATCACCTGTTATGCGTAACGCCGTCTCCTTTCAATCCGGAGAGCCCGTTTCCGTTTGTTCCAGATGCCTCGATTGAAGCGCGAGAAGAAGACGGCGGTGTCTTCTATCGAAAAGGTCTGCGGATCGGAGCCGTAGTGCGTTCCGACCCTGAAGTTACAATCCGCCGTTGTCTCGAAAACCGAAAAAGATTGGAGGCCGGGGGAAATCCCTACGATGCAATGCGGGTATTGATTTGAACCGGCGAGAAAAAGCGCTTCCGCCCCCTTTTCGTCGGATGTTGAGCAGGGCGGAGGCAGCCGCATGACGTTGTTGCACATATC
>NZ_JAHKQA010000018.1 GCF_018860705.1 Citreicella sp. C3M06 | reverse complement strand
GCAGAAAGGCACTGTCGAGAACACAAATCGTCGGCTTCGACGCTGGCTTCCAAGGCAGAGAGACATCGCGACCATGACAGAGTTCGAGCTGACGCAACTCTGCGACCAACTCAACAACACACCCGGTAAATGCCTCGGATGGAGGACCCCGGCTGAGGTTTTCCGCGAAACGATGATGGATGAAATCCGCCGACGCCCCTACCGTCGCAGGTCATGGGAGCCGCGCTTCAAGTAGCGCACATGGCGACGCCTTGACGCACTGCTTGATGGGTCTCGACCGATCAGCTGGCGGGAAGCGGAAGCCACATCGTCGAACGGCTGACGCAGAGACAACACCCTATGTGTCTCATTCCTGCGATGCATACCTCGTCGCCGTTCCCGGCTAGGATCGGCGACGGGGTTGGATACATCGCTAGTCACCTTGTGGCGGGCCCAAGTGCGATAGCAGTCTGGTCCCGCGCATGGGAGCCAAGGGCGTGCCGTTGAAGCCGATCGTCCGCAGTTCAAATGTGAAGCGATCAATCGGGGGGCTTGATCGTAACGAAGAATGGTCAAATCTGGGGCCTCGTTCGGCGCGTCTTTCGCAGTGAACGAGACGACGTTTTCCTTCTGCTTCGTAGCAAACTCACACCTTGGTTCCCGCTATTGGAGCGCCACAGGCTGGGTGGTTGTGAGCGGCGTAATATCGGGAATGGTGGGATTACGCCCGCTCAGAAACGAGGCTGGCAGCGTAAATCCTATAACCGACCCCCGTAGAAAAGTGGAATGACCCATTGCCCGGCTGGGCTGTGACACCCTCGGTGAGACATTTATGTTTTGCGCAACCAAGGTTATTTCATCTTGGTTGCAACCAGCCGACCCGCGGTGTGTCAGTCTTACTCAGCCAAGCCGCCGCTGCATCCCGACGTCTAGGGCCGCGGCTTTATCGTACATAGCGCGATAGGCTGGAAAATAGCGCGCGACCTGCGCGTCAGCACGGTCCATCGCCGCCCGCTTGTCGGCGAAGAGCTCCGCGGCCTCTTCGAGAACCGCCGCCTCGTCGACGCGCAGCAGGAAACCCTGCTTCGTGACGATCTCGCCAGCGGCCATGGGCATAAGGAGCGACTGTCCAGTTCGCAATGCACGAGTTGCCGGTGCAAATTATTCAGCGGGACGAATGGTAGCGCGCCAAGGTCAATGAGGTTGAGGTCGGCAGCCCTCGAGCTTTCCCAGATGTCCAGCAGGTGCTTCTGCATCCGTGCGCGGGTCTGAATGTCGAGCGCGGCAAAGGGCTCGGCCATCAGCAGCACCTTGGGTTTCGTCGCCAGCCCCCGTGTCAGCGCGGCGCGCTGACGCATGGCGCCTGAGAGCTCGTGCGAGCGCTTGTTGCCAGCACCGGCAAGACCCACGAAGCGGAGTATCCGCTCGGCGGCTTCATTCATCTCGCGCGGTGATTTTCCGGCGATCCTGAGGCCGAAGGTGACGTTGTCTTTGACGGTTAGCCACGGATAAAGCGAAGCCTCCTGAAAGATCAGGCTGCGTTCTGGCGAGACCGCAGGCATAGTGGCGACTTCCTCCGACTGGCGGGATGGGCTGGACCCTTGCCGATTTCAGCACCCTGTGACGCAGACAGAAAACACTGCCTGGCCAGATCCTCCACCGTGCATATAGCGTCCGGCGATGTGGCCCATCACAAATACCGCGCCTTTGGGGGCGCATCGACATATGCGAAGGGGCTTGCGCGATGAGCATCGTCGGCGGTGCCATCGCCGTTTCGTCGCATCGAAGTGACGGCAACGAGGCGCCGCCGCGCCTGCGACACTGCTCGCAGGGTGTGCTTTATCTGGGCGACCCGGATGCCGTCCGCTTTCGACAAATGGTGGCGACCAGTCGTCGTCATCCGCGCGCGCGTAGCCACCCGGCGCCTGAGCCGGGAGGATGGCCGGGAACGTATATTCGACGCAGGCTTTAGGCCAGGCGGTCGCGCAGCTTGTTGACTGGACCGCGCAGGCTCTGCACCGCAAGGCCGATGAGCCGTCCGGCCGGGATGCGCGCCGGTGCCTCCTGCGGCCAGAGCCGCGCGCCTTCGGCCGGGTTTGCCAGCGTTGCGGCGAAGGCGCGACCGAGCGCGGCCGAGGTCGGCACGCCCCGCCCGGAATATCCCGCCAACCCCCAGAGCCCCTCGTCCATCTCGAAGATCGCCGGCCGTTGGCGGGCAGAGATGCCGACCGTGCCCGTCCAGTGATGTGTCCAGCCGAGACCGTCCAGCACCGGGTAGCGCGCGGCGAGCCGGGCCCCAGCTTCGGCACAGGTCGGCGCGCTGAAACGCCCCCGCCTGAGTTCGACAAGACCCCCGGTGATGAGCCGCCCGGCATCGTCGATGCGAAAGAACATCGGATCACGCCGCGTGTCGCTGAAATTCACGCCGCTCGGTAGCACGGCGCGGCGCTGCGTTGCGCTCAGCGGCAGGCTGGCGATGGCATAAGAGGTCATCGGCACAAGGCTGTGGCGAAGCCGCGCCGGGATCGCCGCGCTGCCATAGGCGTTGACGGCAAGGCCGACCTTGCGCGCGGTGATCTCGCCATTCGGCGTGCGCAGAACCCAGCGCCCCGCCGCATTGCGTGACAGCCCCTCCAGCGGTGTCTGCGTACAGACTTTCGCGCCCGCCTCCTGCGCGGCAGCGGCCAGCCCGCGCACATAGGCGAGAGGGTTGAGATGGCCGCCGTCGCGATGCACCCAGCCGCCAAGATAGCCCGGCACGCCGCTTAGCGCCGCCACCTCATCAGGACCGAGAAAGGCCCCCGCCTTCCCCAGCGCAGCATATTTCGCATGGGCGGCGCGGGCGCGCAGCAGACCCGCCGCGTCATGCGCCGCGTTGAGCCAGCCCTTCTGCACCGGCGCGCAGTCGATGCCAAGCTCGGCGATCTGGTCGAACACCATCCGTCCGGCGTCGCGCAACAGTGCAAACCCCTTGGGCGGCAGTTCGGTCTCATCGAGATAGCCGAACACCGGGATGCACTGGCCGTGGTTGCGCCCCGAGCCGCCCTGCCCGATCTCGCCCGCCTCGATCAGCGCCACGGACAGGCCCCGGCGGCACAGCTGCAGCGCGCTGATCGTGCCGCTGAACCCGGCCCCCACCAGCGCCACGTCGACCGACAGGCAGCCGTCGAGCGCCGGGGTCTCGGGCGCCTGCGGTGCGCTCAGCGCGTAGGGCGGTTGTCTGGAAATGCCGTCCATGCTCATGCGCCCACCTCGGTCCGGGCCACCTGTCCGAGCGCGCGGCTCAGCCGCTCGGCCCAGGCGCGCTGGCCCTGCGGGGTTTCCAGCAAGTCGTTGCTGATCTCGAACCCGCAGGCGCGCCGGCCGCTGCCCCAAGTGTGGCGGTCGATGGTATAGACCCCCTGTCGCCCCGAATAGGGCTGGTTGTCGCCCAGCGTCAGCCCGGTTTCGTCGCCCAGACCGTCCAGAAGCGCATGTGCCAGCCCCGGCGACTCGTTCCAGATGGTCCCGCCGTCCCAAGGGCGGCGCGCCCCGTCGAAATGCCGGGTACAGCTGTGCAGCGCGAAGAAGACCGGGTCGGAATGACGGGCGCAGACACGGTCCCAAAGCTGGGCCAGCGCAGCGTGGTAGGGCCAGAAGATCTGCGCATGGCGCGCCTGCCGCTGCGCCTCGGTCAGCGCCACATTGCCCGGGATCGGCTGGCCCTCGACCGTTGTGACGATAGAGCGCGGGTCATCGAGCCAGCGGTTGAGATCGATAACCAGCCGGCTTACCGTGCCAAGGATCACCGGCACATCAAGCCGTTCGGCCAGCGCCCGCGCGACCGGCTCGATTCCCAAATCGCAGAAATGGTGGGTGCCCTGCCACTCTGGCGCCAGCCCGAGCGCGCCGTAGCTCTCCGGGGTTCTGGTGCCCGCGTGGTCCACGACAACAACCCCAGGATAGCGACCCTCGGGATTGAGGATGATCGGCATTTCAGTCATCGGCGTCCTCGTCGTCGTGGGGTCCGTATCGGCGTAGCGTTTCAATCCGGGCAAGGCGCTTGCGCGCCGCGTCGCGATCACGCTCGACCACGGCGGCGACCAGCGCCTCGACCTGCGCCGTAGGCACCACGCGCGAGCCGAAGGGAGAGGCGGAAGTCTCCGGCGCGGTCAGCACCGCCTCGGCCAGCGCCGCGATTGGCGAGCGCCAAAGGTCGGTCAGCAACACGATGCGCGCGCCCGCGTCCCGTGCGCCCTCGGCAAAGCGCAAAAGCTCGCCTTGGTAGCGGCGGTAATCGAATATGACCAGCAAATCGCGCGGCCCGATGTCAAGCAGCGGGTCATAGGCAAAGCCAAGCGGTTGATCGAGCAGCGACACCCCGGCGCGCACCTGCCCGAGTTGCAGCGACAAACGCTGCGCAAGGTTGCGGCTGTAGCGCCCGCCAAGGGTCTTTACCGAGAGCCTCGGATCGGCCAGCAGGTCAGCAATCTTGTCAAACTCGGCGGGCACGGCGCGGTCCGCCATGCGGCGAAAGCTCTCAGCCTGCATCAGCAGAACCCGGCGATAGAGATGCTCTTCGTCGGCGGCGTCCTCCGGGGGCGTTTCCATCTGGATGAGCGGCGAGCCGAGTTGCCTGTCTACCTCTTGCATCACCGCCGCCTGAAACTCGGCAAAGCGTGGAAACCCCAGCTTGGCGAGATAGCGCAGCACCGTCGGCCCGCTGACACCAGCCCGGGTCGCCAGCGACTCGACGGTGCCAAGTGCACTAGTGGGAAAGTTCTCGGCAAAGGCCGCCGCGAGCTTACGCTCGGCCGCGGACACCGCGGAGTTGCGCAGCCGCGAGGCCAGATCTTCGGAAGTTTTCATCGGTGGTCCGAAAAATTCGCCATGTATCGTTTGTTACAACTTGACCTACAAAATCACACTACGCAACATCTATTACATCATCCCGGGCGAATCCTTCGATCCTCGGGCCAAGACATCCGGCTGCCTTCGGTGCCCGGCTCAAGACCAACAGGAGAGACCCTTATGAAGACCCTTGCAGTGATGCTTGGAACAGCCATGGCGGTGCTGCCGATGGCTGCCAGCGCCGAACGCGGCAGCGATGGCGTGCTGAAGATCCTCTACTGGCAGGCCGCCTCGACGATGAATCCCTACCTGTCGGGCATCGCCAAGGAAGTGGAAGCGGCATCGCTCGTCTTGGAGCCGCTGGCGCGCTTCGACGAGACCGGGGCGCTGGTGCCGATCCTCGCCGAAACCATCCCCACGGTGGAAAATGGCGGCGTGGCCGAAGATCTGAAGTCGGTGACCTGGACCCTGCGCGACGGGCTGACGTGGTCCGATGGCACGCCGGTGACGGCGGGGGATGCGATCTTTACCTGGAAATACTGCACCGACGAGGAAAGCGGCTGCGCGGCGCTGCAGCAGTTCGACGGCGTGTCGGATGTGGTGGCACTTGACGAGCGCACCATCGAGGTGCGCTTCGACGAGCCCAAGCCCTATCCCTACACCGCCTTCGTCAGCTCCGAGGCGCCGCTGTTGCAGGAGGCGCAGTTCAAGGATTGCACCGGCAGCCGCGTTGCCCAGTGCACCGAGCAGAACAGCCATCCCATCGGCACCGGGCCCTATGTGGTCGATGATTTCCGCGCCAATGACGTGGTCACCTTCAGCATGAACCCCAGCTACCGCGAGGCCGACAAGCCTGCCTTCTCCAATGTCACCATCAAGGGCGGCGGCGATCCGGCCTCGGCCGCCCGCGCCGTGCTGCAGACTGGCGAGGTCGACTACTCCTGGAACCTTCAGCTTTCGCCGGACATCCTTGCGCAGATGGCGGACGGGCCGGGCGAGGTGATCACCGCCGACGGCCCGGCGGTTGAATTCCTGTTCCTGAACCAGACCAACCCCGATCCCGATCTGGGCGAGGTGCGCGCGACCACATCCGGCGGCGCGCATCCGTTCCTGTCCGATCCACGCGTCGGCAAGGCGCTGTCGATGGCGATCGACCGCGGGTTGATCGCCGAGGCGCTTTATGGCGATGCGGGCGTGCCCGGCTGCGCCGTGGTTCCGGCCCCGGCGCTGTACAAATCCGATGCCAATGACGGCTGCGCCGTGCAGGATCTCGACGGGGCAAAGGCGCTTCTTGACGAGGCCGGCTGGACCGACAGCGACGGCGACGGCATCCGCGACAAGGACGGTCAGACGCTGTCGATCCTGTTCCAGACCTCGACCAACGGCGTGCGGCAGGACAGTCAGGCGCTGATCAAGGACTGGTGGCGCCAGATCGGCGTCGAGACCGAGCTTCGCAACATCGACGCCTCGGTGTTCTTCGGCGGCGATCCCGGCAGCCCCGACACCCGCCAGAAATTCTTTGCCGATGTGCAGATGTATACCGACAATTCCAAGGGGCAGGACCCCGAAGCATTTCTTGGCAACTGGAGCTGCGCCAACATCCCTTCGCCCGAAACGCAGTGGCAGGGCAACAACATCCAGCGCTTTTGCTCGCAGCCCTACGAGGATCTGATCCTTGCCTTCCGCAGCGCCGCCTCGCTGGAGGAGCGCGCAGAAATCGCGCGCCAGATGAACGATCTGCTGGTGCAGTCCTATTCCATCGTGCCGCTGATCCACCGCCGCAACATCTCGGGCAAGGCCAAGAGTCTGGCCGGGGTGCGGATGAACAGCTGGGACAGCCAGATCTGGAACATCGCCGACTGGCACCGCGCCAACTAGCACTCGGCGCTGACCCGACACCGATGCGCCCCCGTCATGCACGCGGGGGCGTTTCACTGCGTGCTTTACTGGGCTCGGGCTTGGTGACGACGATCATGTCTCCTAGCGGAGTTGTCACGTTAACAGGGTAGCGATTGCCTGCTCGCTGTTTGCTGCGTAGATCACAGCGATGCAGACACTTTCCATCAGCTACAAGCGGCACCGGTTCCCGCCTTCGATCATTGCCCACGCGGTCTGGCTGTACGTCCGGTTCAATCTGAGCCTGCGGGAGGTCGAGGAGATGCTGCTCGAACGTGGCATCGACGTCTCCTACGAACCGTTCGGCGCTGGACGGCCAAATTCGGGCCGCAGATCGCGAGGAACCTGCGGCGATACGAGCGCCGCCCCGCCGACATCTGGCATCTTGACGAAGTCGTGGTGAAGATTTCCGGCAAGACGTTCTGGCTCTGGCGCGCTGTTGATCAACGCGGCGTTGTTCTGGACGAGATCCTCCAGTCCCGGCGGGACAAATTGGCCGCCAAACGGCTTTTGCGCAAGTTGATGAAACGCACGGGGTCTGTTCCCAAGCGGATTATCACGGACAAGCTCCGTTCATATGGCGCGGCCAAGCGCGAACTCCTGCCCGATCTGGACCACTGGTCGCATAAGGGGCTCAACAATCGTGCCGAGAACAGCCATTTGCCGTTCCGAAAGCGGGAGCGCGTGATGCAGGGTCATCGCTCTCCAGGCGGCCTGCAACGCTTCGTGTCCATCCATTCCGCCGTCCGCAATTGTTTCTACGTTCCAGCTCGCCGACGCGCCGCCCTGACCATTCGCTACCACCGGATGGAAGCGCTCCGCGTGTGGAAACTCGCCGCCAGCAACGCATAAAACCGTCATTCACGGCCTTGCCAGCCACCCCTGCAGTTAACGTGACAACACCCTCGATCCCGCACCTGACCC
>NZ_JAHKQA010000020.1 GCF_018860705.1 Citreicella sp. C3M06 | reverse complement strand
TTGCCCTCTGTCAGCCGGTCGACCTCGGCGTCGCTCGGCGGCTGCACCTTGGCGATCACATCGGCCTGCTCATACAGCGCCTCGGCACTGTCGAGTACCGTCACCCCCGCATCGCTGTAAGCGGCGTCGGAAAAGCCCGCCGCAACGCCCGCGCCGCTTTCAACCAGACACTCATGCCCCAGCTTGTGCAACGCACGCGCCGACTCCGGCGTCAGCGCCACCCGGTTCTCACCAGGCACTAGCTCCTTCGGCGTCCCTATCTTCATGCTCTGTCCCTTCAGTCCACCGGCCCGAGAAAGGCGAAATCGCAGCCCTCGTCCGCCTGCATCACCTCGGATGCATAAAGCCGGTCATAGCCGCGCCGCTGCTCGGGCGGCACGTTGTCGCTGACCCACTCGGCGCGGCGGCTTTCCAGTTCGGCATCATCGACCAGTAGCTCGATGCGCCGCTCCTTGACCGACAGCTTGATGCGATCGCCGTTGCGCACCAGCGCCAGCGGCCCACCGACCGAGGCCTCGGGCGCGACATGCAACACAATGGTGCCAAAGGCCGTACCCGACATACGCGCATCGGAAATGCGCACCATGTCCTTGACGCCCTGCTCCGCGATCTTGCGCGGCAGCGGCAGGTAGCCCGCCTCGGGCATGCCGGATTCGCTTTTGGGGCCAGCGTTCTGCAACACCATGAAATCGTCCTTGGTGATGTCCAGATCCGGGTCATCGACCCGCGCTGCAAGATCGGCCAGCGAGGTGAACACCACCGCCCGCCCCTCTTTTTCGAACAACGTCTTGTCGGCGGCAGAGCGTTTGAGGATCGCCCCGCGCGGCGCAAGATTGCCGAACAGCGCCACCAGCCCGCCCTGCGGCTCCAGCGGCTCGGAGGCCTTGGCGATCACCCGGCGATCCACCCAGCCTTCGTCCTGCTCCAGCCGGTCGCCCAGGGTCTGGCCGGTGACCGACAGCGTGTCGAGATGCAGCAGCGGCTTCAGCTCGCGCAGCACCGCGCCGACGCCGCCCGCAAAGAAGAAATCTTCCATGTAATTGCTGCCCACCGGCTTGAGGTTCACCAGCACCGGCGTCGTATCGGACAGCTCGTTGAGCTTTTGCAGCGACACCGGGATGCCAAGACGGCGCGCCACGGCGGTCAGGTGAATGATGGCGTTGGTCGAGCCCCCCAACGCCAGCAACACCCGCAGCGCGTTTTCCACCGATTTTTCGGTCATGACTTGCGACGGTTTGATCGGGTTCAGGATCATCCGGGCAGCGGCGCGCCCCGATTCCTCGCCCGCGCGCAGACGGTCTGCGTGCACCGCCGGAATCGCCGCCGTGCCCGGCAGCGACATGCCCAGCGTTTCGGCGATGCAGGCCATGGTGGAGGCGGTGCCCATCACAGCGCAGGTGCCCGAGGTGGTGGCAAGCCGCCCCTCGATGTCGTTTATCTGTTCTGTCGTCACCTCCTTGGCGCGGTATTTCGACCAGAAGCGGCGGCAATCGGTGCAGGCGCCCAGACGTTCTTCCTGATAGCGCGAGGTCATCATCGGCCCCGCCACCAGTTGCACCGCCGGCAGATCGGCCGAGGCCGCCCCCATCAGCTGCGCTGGCACCGTCTTGTCGCAGCCGCCCATCAGCACCACCGCATCCATCGGCTGGGCGCGCACCATTTCCTCGGTGTCCATCGACATCAGATTGCGGAATTTGAGCGAGGTCGGCGACAGGAACACCTCGCCCAATGAAATGGTGGGAAATTCGATCGGCAGCCCGCCTTCCATCAGCACCCCGCGTTTCACCGCATCGAGCAGTTCGGGGAAATGCCGGTGGCAGTTGTTGAATCCCGAAAAGCTGTTGGCGATGCCGACGATGGGGCGTTTCAGCATGTCGCGGCTGTAGCCCATGGAAGAGGCAAAGCTGTTGCGCAGGTAGACCGAGAAATCCCGGTCGCCGTAATTGGTCAGCCCGCGCGACAGGCCCTGTTCTTTGTCGCTCATGCGATGGCTCCCAGTTTGGTGCGAATGTATTTGGCATCGAGGTAATCCTTGATGCCCAGCGCGCCGCCTTCGCGGCCCATGCCGCTTTCCTTGATGCCACCAAAGGGCGCCTCGGCGGTGGCCAGCAGCATCTCGTTGACCCCGATCATGCCGCATTCAAGATCCTCGGAGGCCCGCGTCGCGATGCGCAGATCGTTCGAGAACACATAGCCCGCAAGGCCAAAGGGCAGCGCATTGGCCCGCGCGATCACCTCGTCATAGTCACGAAAGGTGGTGATCGGGGCGATGGGGCCAAAGGGTTCTTCGGTCATCACCAGCGCATCGTCGGGCACCTGGCCCAGCACGGTGGGCTCGATGAAAAACCCCTTGTTGGCGCCCGCAGGGGTACCGCCGCCCGCCAGCAACTGCGCGCCCTTGTCCAGCGCGTCCTGCGTCATGCGGCGGATGGTCTCCAGCCCGCGCCGGTTGGCCATCGGACCGACCTGTACGCCATCATCCGTGCCGCGCCCGATCTTCAGCGATTTTGCCACCTCGGCAAAGCGGGTGGAAAACGCCTCGTAGCTGGCCTCGTGCACGTAAAAGCGGGTGGGCGAGATACAGACCTGCCCGCAGTTGCGGAACTTGGTGGTGGCGCAGGTTTCGGCGGCGGCGATGGCATCAAAGTCGTTGAACACCAGCACCGGGCCGTGGCCGCCCAGCTCCATCGTCACCTTCTTCACGCCATCGGCGGCAAGGCGCAGGATCTCCTTGCCGATGGGCACAGAACCGGTGACCGAGACCTTGCGCACGATGGGCGAGCCGATGAGCTGCGCCGCGATGGCCCCGGAATGGCCGGTCACCATGTTGACCGCTCCCGCCGGGATGCCCGCATCGTGGCAGGCCTGCACCAGCGCCGCGCAGGAAGCCGGGGTTTCCCCTGCCGGTTTCACGATGATGGCGCAGCCCGCGCCCAGCGCGGCGGCGATCTTGCGGGCAGGCAGCAGCGCCGGGAAATTCCACGCGCTGAAGGCCGCGACAACGCCCACCGGTTGATAGATCACCTGCATCCGGCTGTCGGGGGTGCGGCTTTCGATGGTCTGGCCGTAGATACGCTTCGTCTCTTCGGCGTACCATTCGAACTGATCGGCGGCGGCATTGGTCTCGCCCTTGGCCTCGGCCAGCGGCTTGCCGGTTTCAAGCGACATCAGCATGGCAATGCGGTCGGCATCGGCGCGCAGGATCTCGGCCACCCGGCGCAGCTTTGCCCCGCGCTCCCACGGGCCGGTGGCGCGCCAGGCCTTGAACCCTGCCTGCGCGGCATTCAGCGCATCGGCAACATCGGCCTCGGTGGCGACGGCGATCAGGCCCAGCGCATCCTCGGTGGCGGGATCGGTGACCGGCTTGGTGCCATTGTCAGAGGCGGGACGCCAGTCGCCGCCAATATACAGTTTCAGATCGTGATACATGCTTTTCTCCCGTGGCTCAGATCGTGGCGTGCAGGTATTTCGCCTGCACGTCTTCGACCCAGTTGCCGACGTTCCAGTTTCCATAGGCGCCCATACCCGCGAGCGGATCGCGCCCGGCATAGACAGGGATGTGCAGCAGGCTCAGCCCGTCATGGGCGAACCCCGCCTTTAGCGCCGCATCCAGCTCTTCGCGGGTGGTGCCCCCCCAGATCGCCTTGACGCCGCTGACCGCCCCGGCCATCGCGACATAATCGACCGCAACGCTGTCGTTGGTCTTGAACGCGCGCCCGTACTGGGCGAGCTGAAGATCGGTGATCGCCGCCATGCGCCGGTTGTCGAACAGCGCGATCATGCCGCGCACGCCATGTTCCACCGCGTCGATCAACACCTGCGGGTTCATCATGAAAGAGCCATCGCCAGTGAAGGCGACGCCATAGGGCGCGTCTTTGACCCCGGCCAGCCCCAGCAGCGCCGAGGCGGCAAAGCCCATATAAGACGCCCCGGTTTCGGTGACGGTCTCGGTCGGACTGTCGTCTTCGACGATCTGAAAGCCATTGGCCTGTACGTCGCCCGCATCGAAAAATTTCACCGCGCCCTTCGCCTTGGCAAAACTTGCAACGGCGTGGATGGCGGCGGGCTGGGTCAGCACCGGGGTTTTCCACACCACATCGGCGATGGGCGCGCCTGAAATGCGGGCAGCCTTGAAGGCGGTCCACTCGGCCTTTTTCGCCTCGCAATCACGCAGCCAGTTTCTGCGGGCATCGCGCCCGGTGTCCTTGCCCAGCGCAGACAGCAGCGCGGTCAGCACCGCCGAGATATCGCCGGGCAGCGCCGTGGTGCGGGCGTAATGGGTCAGATCATCAAGATCACCGTTGATGTTGATGACGGCGCGCGCATTCGGATAGCCAATCCCCGAGCAATCCGCCTGACAGACCCCGCGCGAGCCGACGATGATCACCAGCTCGGCCCCCTGCATGGCGAAATTTCCGCTGATCGATCCCTTCGACCCGCCGACATGCATGTTCTGTACATGCCCGTCCATCATAACCCCGGTTGATCCCGGTGAGAGCACCACCGGCGCGCCGATGGCACAGGCAAAGCGGCGCAGCGCTTCGGAATGCTTGCGGCAGCCGCCCCCGGCCTTGATCACCGCGCGCGTGCCGCCCCGGATCAACGCTGCCGCCTCGCTCAGAGCCGCGCCCACCGGGACGACCGGCGGCACGTCCTGCTTGCCGGGCAGCGTGGCAAGGTTGAGCTGCGTCAGCGCCGGCTGGGTGTTGATCGGCAGCAGGATGTAAAACGGCCCCGCCTTGTAGGGATGGTGCACGCAAGCCGTGCCGCGCCGCATGCATTCGCGCAACGCACCGGGGGTATGCAGCGTATAGGCCTGCCCCATCAGCGCGCCGATCTGGCCAAACACCCCCTGCTGCGGCTTGGGCACCTGCTGCATGTTGTAGCCCTCGCCCCGCGTCGTCTCGTCGCCGTAGATGTGATACACCCCCACCCCGTTCGACGCCGCCGCCAGGGAGCCCGCCATGGCCTGCAAGCCCCCCGGCCCGATCGAGGTCACCACCGCGGGCGTCTGCCCGGTGACCCAGGCATGGGCGGTGGCGGCATGGGCCATCTCGACCTCGTTGCGGCAGTTGATCACCTGCACCGCGCCTTCCTCATGATAGACCCGCAGCACCTCGCCCAGATCGGTCGAGCCATGGCCAAAGATGGCAAACCACGTGCGCACCCCCTGCTTCATCAGCGCCACCACCAGCGCCTCGGACAGCGTCAGCTCAAGCACGCCCTGCCCGGGAAAGGCGGTGTCGAACTCCTGTGAGGCAAGGCGGATGGCGCGGCTGCGCGTGGCCTCGGCGGCGGGCATGTCATTCTTGTCCAGCATCATGCGTTTACCTTCTGTTGGTTGGACCGCCGGACCCGCAGTTCCGAAATCGCCTGAAGGACGATGATCAGCGCTGCGAGGCCGAGGAAGATCATGGCGAGCGGAGAGGTGAAGATGATGTCCCAGCTGCCGCCCGACAGCATCATGGCGGTGCGGAACTCGTTTTCGATGGTCGGGCCAAGCACCATGCCAAGGATGATCGGCGTGATCGGCACCTCGAGCGCGATGAACAGGTATGCTAGCCCCCCGATCGCCGCCATGGCGTAGATGTCGAAGACCGAGTTGCGCACTGACCACGCCCCGATGACGCAAAGCACCAGTACCCCGATGGCCAGCAGATCGCGCGGGATCTTCAGCACATGGACGAACAGGCGGATGCCCAGCAGTTGCAGCCCCAGCACCCAGACATAGGCGACAGCCACCGCGACATACATGCCGTAGACTTCGGTGGCGTGGTTCATGAACAGCGCCGGCCCCGGCGTGATGCCGTGGATCATCAGCCCCGCCAGCACGATGGCCGTGGCCGGATCGCCCGGAATGCCCAGCGACAGCAGCGGGATCAGCGTGCCGCCGGTGACGGCGTTGTTGGCCGCCTCGGGGGCGATGACGCCGTCCAGCTCTCCCTTGCCGAAGCTCTCCTTGGTCTTGGATGTGCGCCGGGCGTGATCATAGGCCAGAAACGAGGCGATGGCGCCGCCAGTGCCGGGGATCGCCCCGATGCCGGTGCCCAGCACCGAGCAGCGCAGCATCAGCCAGAACCGCCCCAGCAGCAGCCGGATCGACGGCAGTTCTGCCCGTACCCGGACCATACGCTTGTGCTTGGTCTCCATATGGCCCGAGCAGGCCTCTATGATGAAGGGCACCGCGAACAGGCCGATCATCGCCACCAGCAGGTTCACCCCCTGCAGCAGGTTCACCGAACCAAAGGTCATGCGCGGCACGCCTTCCATCTGGTCCAGCCCGACGGTCATGATCATCAGCCCGAGCACCCCGGAGATCAGCCCCTTGAGCATCGAGCCGCCGCACAGCCCGCAGATCGTCGACAGGCCGAACACCACGAGGGCAAAGATCTCGGCCGGGCCAAAGCCGATGGCCAGTTTCGAAACAAGGTTCACCGAGACGATCATCACGATCAGCGAAAACATCCCCCCAAAGACCGAGGCGATGACCGCCGTGCCAAGGGCGATCGACGCCTCGCCCTTCTTGGTCATCGGATAGCCGTCAAGCACGGTGGCGGCGGCGGATGGTGTGCCGGGGATGCCCAGCAGGATGGCAGAGACCGATCCCCCGGTCATGCCGCCGATATAGGTGCCAAGCAGCAGGCCGATGGCCGGCACGCTGTCCATCGAAAAGGTGATGGGAAGCGCCAGCGCCAGCGCCACGGTGAATGTCAGACCCGGGATCGAGCCGAAGATCAGCCCTACCAGCGTCCCAAGGCCAACCGCTCCGATGGCCCAGGGGTCGAGCGCGAGCATTGCCGCGTGAAAAAACATATCCATGATTGGCCTATCCGAGGTTGATCCAGCTGCCGCTGGCCAGGTGGATGCCCATGAGCTTGTCGAAGATCAGCCAGCAGCCCACGGTTACGCCCAGCGCCATCCCGACAAGCACCTTCGGCTTGCCGCAGCGCAGGTTCAAAGCGAGGATCGCAAGGATCACCAGCGGCGTCGCGAGCAGGAAACCGATCTTGTCGAGCAAAAAGCCATAGGCGCAGATTTCCACGGTGATCAGCGCCAGCGGCAGCCACATGATGCGGCGGCTCAGCGCCGTATCCGTTTCAGCGGGCACGTCGGTACCGCTGTTGTCATGTTCGCGGGCCGCGCGGTGCACCAGCAGCACCATGCAAAGCCCGACCAGTATGAACCCAAGCGTCAGAGGAAAGGCGCGTGGGCCGATGCTGTAGGCATCGAAGGCCGGGGGGATGGTCGACCAGACCAGCCCGGTCCATGTCAGCCCGAGGCCCAGAAGCAGCCCTCCGAAGATCAGGTCCTTGTGTCTGTCAGTCATCTGTCCAATCCCCCCGCCTGCTCACATGCCCATGCCAAGCTCGCCCAGCAGCGCGCCGTAGAACTCGTCGTCCTGCTTGATCAGCGCGCCGAACTGTTCCGGCCCCATATAGGCGGCGGTAAAGCCCAGTGTGCCCGTGGCCGCCTTGAACTGGTCGGTCTGGGTGGCGGCCTGTGCGGCCTTGGCAAGCGCGGCGATCACGCCCTCGGGGGTGCCCGCGGGGGCGGCAAGACCGCGCCACATGGTGATATCGACATCGACGCCCTGTTCGGCGGCGGTGGGCACGTCGGGCAGCGCCTCGATGCGCTCGGCCCCGGTGACCGCAAGCACCTTCAGCTCGCCGCTCTGCATGTAGGAAGAGAACTGCCCCGGCCACTGGATCGCGGCGTCGATGCGCCCCGCCATCAGCTCGACCGGCGCCTTGCCGTCGCCGTAGGAGATATACATGACCTTGTCAGCGATCCCCATGGCATCGAACAGCGCCGCCGACACCAGATGGGTGAACGATCCCTTGCCCGAAATCCCGACCTTGAGCGGCTTGCCCGCCATCGCCGCGGCCTTGAGATCATCAAGCGACGCCCAGCCGCGATCGGAATTGACCCCAAGCGCCGGGGTCTCGACCGAGATCCGCGCGATCGGGGCAAAGGCGGTATAGTCGAACGGCACGCGGCCGGTATGGGTGACGGTGTTGATGGAGTTGGAATTCCACACCAGCTGGTAGCCATCGGGGCGCGCCGCCGCGACATGGCTATAGCCCACCGCGCCGCCGCCGCCGGGACGGCTGACCGGCACCACCGGCTCGGGCAGTTCCTGCGACATCAACTCGGCCAGAAGCTGCGCGATGGTGTTCGCGGTGCCTCCGAACAGGATGGTCATCTCGATGGGTTTTTCCGGGTAGTCCGCCCGAGCGCCGCCCGGAAGCGCCAGCATCGAGACGGTGGCAAGCGCCGCAAGGGCACCTTTCATCGTGGCCTTGAAAATCATCTTCCTCTCCTCCCTGTTGATTGGTCGATAGGGCGGTGCCGCGGCTCTCCAGTTCCGCGGCACCGCACCGCCCTAGGTCAAGGTTTCCCCCGCCGGGCGGTTGTTCCAAGTGATGCGCGCCCCTCCTCCGGGCGGCATCCGAAGCGCCGCGAGGATCTTTTCCGGTGTCGCGGGCAAAGATTTCATCCGAACGCCGATGGCGTCATAGATGGCGTTCATGATCGCCGGACAGGTCGGCACCAGAGCCGGCTCTCCGATGCCCTTGGCCCGCAAGGGGCTGGTCGGGTCCTCGTCTTCGACGATGATGCAATTGATCTGCGGCACATCCAGCGCCGTCGGCAGGATGTATTTGGCAAAACCATGGGTGGTCGGGTGGCCACCTTCGCAGATGTGCTCCTCCATCAGCGCCTGCCCCAGCCCCTGCACCACGCCGCCTTCGATCTGGCCTTCGACGCCGCGCGGGTTGATGCAGCGGCCCACGTCATGCGCGGCCCAGATGCCCAGCACCTGCACCTCGCCCGTCCATGTGTCGACCTCGACTTCGGCGACCTGCGTGCCGAAGACATAGGTCTGCCACGGGCTGCCCTTGCCATCCACCGGGTGCAGCCCGGTGCCATGGGCAGTAAAGCTTGCTGCCCCCACCGGCACCACGCCACGCCCCTTGCAGATCGCCACCGCCTCGGACAGCGTCATGCGCAGGTTGCTGCCCTCGACCCAGATCTCGCCGTTGAAGGCGCGCAGGCTGTCTTCGGGGGTGTCCCAATGCTCGGCGATCTGTTCGAACAGCATCTTGCGCGCCTCGCGCGAGGCCAGTGCCACCGAATTGCCGATCATGTAGGTCTGCCGGGTGGCGCCCGCATGGGCCGCCTCGGGAGAGCGGGCGGTGTCGTTGTCGCCGATGGTGACATCCTCGGGGCGCGCGCCGGTTTCCTCGGCGGCGACCTGCGCCAGCACCGTCAGGATGCCCTCGCCAATCTCGGTGACGCCGGTGACCACCTTGATGGTGCCGCCATCGTCGATCTCGGCCCAGGCCCCGGCCCGGTCGATGGTCGCGGTGCGGGCGATGCCGTACCAGCTTGCCGCCATGCCCCGCCCGCGCTTGCGCCGGGTGTCGGCGCTGGTCTGAGTGATCGCGTTCATTCTGCCGCCTCCGTCGATGCCTTGGTTGGATGATCGCCCTGCGACAGGTCCGCTGCCTCGGCGACGATGCGCGCGCCCAGAGTGCAGGGCTGGCGGGTATCCGGGCCGCCCATGTCGCTGCGCGCCGCACCGCGCACGTTCGGCGCGCCGCTCTCCCAGCGGCTGGCGGTTTCTGCCGCATCCAGCACCATGTCGAGCGATGCGCGGTCAAGCCGATGCTGGGTGTGGGTGATCGAGCCCTTGCGGTACATGTTGATGCGCCGCAATTCGAACGGGTCCATGCCCAGCGCCTCGGCGGCGATGTCCATCATGCTTTCGGTGGCGAATTGCGCCTGCATGCCGCCAAAGGTGCGGAACGCGCCCGACGGCGTGTTGTTGGTATAGACCGCGCGGGTATCGACCTGAAGGTTGTGCACCTCGTAAGGCCCGCAGGACAGGATCGCCGCCTTGCGCATCACCCCTTCGGAGCTCATGCCATAGGCGCCCCCGTCCGAGAGCATGTCAAAGGTGATGGCAGTGATCTTGCCGGTCCGCTTCAGGCCCATCTTGTAGCTGACCTTGGACGGATGCCGCTTGGCCGAGGCGATCAGGCTTTCCTCTCGGGTGAAATTCAGCTGCACCGGGCGGCGGGTCCTGATCGCCGCAAGCGCCAGCATGCCCTGATAGATCATGTCTTCCTTGCCGCCAAAGCCGCCGCCCACCGCAGACATCACCATGCGCACCTTGTTGATCGGCAGGCCAAGGATGTCGGCCAGCATATGACGGTGATGGGTGATGTTCTGGCTGGGCGAATGCACCGTCACCACGTCGTCGTGATCGACAAAGGCCACCCCGGCCTCGGGTTCAAGGTAGGCGTGCTCTACCGATTGCGTACTGAAGCTGTCCTCGATGATCAGGTCGGCCTCGGCAAAGCCCGCCTCGGGGTTGCCCTTGCGCAGCGGGATATGCTTGACGACATTGTCTGGCGCGTAATCGTGGATCACCGGGGCGCCGGGGGCGATGGCGTCTTCGGGGGTGCCGATCACCGGCAGCGGTTCATATTCGACCTTAATCGCGGCGACGGCGCGGCGGGCGGTCAGCAAATCCTCGGCGGCAACGGCGGCAACCGCCTCGCCGACATGGCGCACCTTGCCGCGCGCCATGATCGGCTGGTCATGCACAAACACGCCAAACCCGTCCTTGCCGGGCACATCTGCGGCGGTGATGACGCATTCCACCCCCTCCATCGCCTCGGCGACAGAGGTATCGATTGAAACGATGCGCGCATGGGGATGCGGGCTGCGCAGCACCTGCATCTGCAGCATGTCGACCAGTTTCATGTCGGCGGCATAGCGCAGGCGCCCGGTAACCTTGGCCGGGGCGTCGATGCGGCGCACGTTGTGGCCGATGAAGCTGTCGCCAAGCGGCTCGTCGGTATCAAGATCGCCCTCGGGGCGGCGCCCGGCGATCACGTCACGGGCGATTTCCACCGCTTCGAGGATCTTGGTATAGCCGGTACAGCGGCAGATATTGCCGCCCATACGCTCCTTGATCTCGTCGATATCGGCCTCGGGGTTGAGCCGCAGGCAGTTGGTCGCCGCCATCACCATGCCGGGAATGCAATAGCCGCACTGGCTGGCGCCGGTCTTGTGAAACGCCTTTTGCACCGGGGTCAGCGGGCCCATCCCCGCCAGCCCTTCGATGGTTTCGATGCGCGCGCCCTCGGCACGGGCCGCCGGCACAAGGCAGGATTTCACCAGCTTGCCATCGACGAACACCGAACAGGTGCCGCATTCCCCGGCGCCGCAGCCTTCCTTGGTGCCGGTCAGGTTGAGATCGTCGCGCAGCAGATCAAGCAGGCGTTTATGGGTTGCGACGGTGCGGGCGACCTTGCGGCCGTTGACCTCGCAGGTGATCCTGGTCTCAGACATTGGCCATGTCCTCCATGGTTTGCAGCGGAGCCTTGGCCCCGGCATTGCTCAGCGCTTCCGACAGGGCGGCGCGCACGAAACTGACCACCACGTCGCGGCGGTAGTCCCGGCGCGAGCGCGAGGCGACCTTCTCCGCCGCCAACCCGGCAGCGGCTTGCATCAGTTCTTCGGACAGCGGCTCGCCGCGCAGCATCCGTTCGGAATCGTCCAGCCGGATCGGCCCCGGACCGACCCCGCCAAGGGCAAGGCGCACGTCCTCGAACACCCGGCCGCTTTCGTCGAGCTTGACCAGCGCCGCGCAGCAGGCGACCGAGATCACCAGCGAGCGCCGCTGGCCGACCTTCTGGAACGCCCCGCCATAGCCGTAGCAGGTATCAAGAAAGACCCGTGTCATGATTTCGCCCGGCGCGATCACGGTGCGGCCCGGCCCGGTGATGAAGTCACGCACCGGCACCCGGCGCGACGTGATGGCATCGCCGTCAAGCTTGGAAAGCTCGACAAGCCCGTTCAGCGCCACCACCGGGGGTGTGCCATCGGCCACCGGCGAGGCGTTGACCAGATTGCCCGCAAGCGTGGCGGTTTCGCGGATCTGGTCATCGGCGAACCAGATCGACACATAAGGCATGCAAGGCAGCGCCCGGCGCAGCACCGGGTCGGTCAGGAAATCCTGATAGACCGTCCCGGCCCCCAGCGCGACATGGCCGTTGGCGAAATCATAGCCGCGCAGCTCGGTGACCCCGGTCAGGTCGATAAGCGCGGGCAGATGGACATCTCCAAGGCGGCCATCGCGGGCGGCAGGCAGAAGGTCGGTCGCGCCGGAAACCAGCCGGCTTCCCTCGGGCGCATCCCGCCAGAGGCGCAGCGCCTCGGGCAGAGAGGTCGGTCGGTGATAGGCATCGTAGGTCAGCATGGGACTGCACCTCTTCGATCAGTCGGCATCAGCGGCCCCGCGTGCCAAAGCCGTGGCGTCGGCTGCGGGTCGAAACAAGGGGTCAGAGGCGCGGATATCCCGCGCCCCCTGCGCGGTTACTCGGCGGCGACGCGCTGCGCTTCGGCGTGCTTGTTCTTGACCACTACCTTGATGGCGTCTTCGACACGGTCCTTGGCGTAGCGCAGCGCCTCGGGCAGATCTTCCATCTGGAAAGTATGGGTGTGGATCAGCGTGGCATCGAAGCGCTTCTGGCGCATGAAGGCCTCGGCGCGGTGGGTCGCGGTCTTGCCCTCGCCCCGGATGCCGTAGAGGTAGATGTTGTTGCGCACCAGATAGGCGATATCCACCTCGGGCGAGCTGCCCGGAAACGCCGCAAGACAGATGCGCCCGCCCCGGTTGACCATCTGCGCCGCCTCGTTCAGCGCCTGCGGCGCGCCCGAGCATTCGACCACGTAATCGACACCCTTACCGCCGTTCAGCTCGCGGATCTTCTCGACGACGTTTTCTTCCTTGCGCACGTTCACCACATGATCGGCGCCCAGCTGCTTGCCGATCTCAAGCCGGTTGTCGCGGGTGCCGGTCAGGATCACCGGCTGCGCACCCAGCGCCTTGGCCACCGCCGCCCCCAAAAGGCCGATCGGCCCCGGCCCGGTCACCACGACGCTTTCCCCGGCCACCAGCCCGCCAAGTTCGGTCAGACCGTACATCGCCGTGCCCGCGGTCACGACCAGCGTCGCCTCTTCGTCACTCATGCTGTCGTCGACATGCACCAGCGTGTTGACGCTGTTGATTGCGTATTCGGCAAAGCCGCCGTCGGTGGTGAAGCCATTGGCGCGGTGGCCCTTGTCGACATCGCCGTAATTCTTGCCGTAATTGTGGCACGAGGTGTACATGCCCTCACGGCAACGCTTGCACTGGCCGCAACCGGCGTGGATTTCGACGGTGACGCGCTCGCCGATGGCATATTCATCAACGCCCGGCCCAAGGGCGACGACGGTGCCCATGTATTCGTGACCGGGGGTGAAATTCTTGTTGAACGGATCGCCGCCGTGGATCTGCGCGGGCGGGCCGTGGTGGATGATCTCAAGATCCGTGGCGCAGATCGCCACGGCGTCGATGCGCACCAGCACCTCGGCCTTGCCCGGGCTGGGCACCGGCTTGTCGGCCAGCGTCAGCTCGCCGGGATCGCCCAGCACCCAGGCCTTCATCGTCTCGGGGATCGGGTAATCCTTGTGGGTCGTCACCTTGCCCTGCATTGCCATGATAGTCTCCTCCTCTTTCTTCAGGTGCCGAACCGCGTCGCGGTTTCGATCTTGCGTGAAAAGTCGTTGCCAGCGGCGACCATCGCGCCGATGAGCATCTTGCGATACGGCTCGCTCGCCATCGCGGCGGGAATGGTGACCGAGATCGCCCCCACCACCGCGCCGGTGCCATCGCGCACGCTGGCGCCAATGCAGCAGATGCCGAGGCGGAATTCCTCGTCATCGACCGCGTATTTGTGACGCCGCACCAGCCGCAATTCCTCGATCAGCCCCGACAGGCTGGTCACCGTGCGCGGGGTGTAGCGCGTCAGCCCATGCGCCGAGATCACCCGCACCAGTTCGGTGTCGGGGATCCATGCAAGGATCGACTTGCCGGTCGCCGTGGCATGGGCGGCGGACATCTTTTCGATCTCGTCGGCCTCTTCGACCTCGCCGGTTGGGTCGGGAAAGCGCAGCTTGGTGATCAGCGCGTTTTCCGACATCACCGCCATCTGCACCCCGTGCCCAAGGCGCTGCCCAAGCTCTTGCAACGGGCCTGCCAGCAGCACCGAAGGATCGCGTTCGCCCTGTTCTAGCTCGTGCAACTCGCGGATGCGCGCGCCGAGCACATAGCCCCGACTGCGCTTGTCGTTGCGCAGATAGCCCCGCGCCACCAGCGTCGCCGCAAGATGGTGACAGGTCGAGCTGTTCAGCCCCGCCGCGCTCGCCAGTTCCGAAAGGGTCAGCCCCGCCGGTTCCCGCGCCACCAGTTCCAGCAGCGTCAGCGCCCGTTCGACGGACTGGATTGTCCGCTGCGACGACTTTTCAGGCATGGCTTTCGCGTCTCCGGTCACGACAAAGTCGGCCGGATAGCGGCGGTCCGCTCGGGGTTTCATGTATGTGGCTCCTCTTGCGGGCACTGTCTCAGGCGGTCGTAAATTCGGCAAGAAAAACCGTCATCGTCGACTGCGTTCCGACATTGTGAAATTCGAGGGGAAATTTCTCAATGAATTCAGTTCTGCATCTGCAAAACGCACTGGGGCGCATCGCGGCGTGCCAAGGCCACAGAGCCCGGGCGACGCGCTGCGCGCGGCGGCGCTGCGGTCTCTGCCGGGTCGTGCCAAAGATCATCGGCAAAGAGCGTCGGCGAAACCTGCGGGACTCGCCCGGTCAGATGGAGAGGAATTCCGTCTCGTCCGTGGCGGGGCGTGCCCCGATCGAGCGTGCCGAACGCGGTATTCAGCGGGCGAACCGTGCGCAGCGCCCCCGCGCATAAAAACAAAAAAACCCGCCGCGGGGCGTGCCCGGGCGGGGTCTGAAGACGTGGCTCAGAGGCGTTACTCTGCCGCGACCGCCTGCTTGAGATGGGCCAGCAGGTTCTCGGGCGAGGATTCGCCATAAGGATCGTCGGGGCAGTTGTCCATCAGGCCGGGTTCTTCGAACCATGCCTCGATCACGCCGTTGTCGACGATGGCCGCATAGCGCCACGAGCGCGGCCCAAAGCCAAGATTGTCCTTGTTGACCAGCATTCCCATCCGGCGGCTGAATTCGCCCGACCCATCGGGGATCACCTTGACGTTTTTGATGCCCTGCGCCTTGGCCCACTGGTTCATCACGAAGCTGTCGTTCACCGACAGGCAATAGATCTCGTCGATGCCCTGCGCCTTGAACTCTTCGAAATTGTTCTCGAAGCCCGGCAGCTGGTAGGTCGAGCAGGTCGGCGTAAAGGCCCCCGGCAGCGAAAACAGGATGACGCGCTTGCCGGCGAAATAATCGGCGGTGGTCATGTCCTGCCAGCGGAACGGGTTCGGCCCTTCGATGCTGTCGTCGCGCACACGGGTGCGGAAGGTCACGTCGGGCAGCTTGACGTTCGTTTTCATGGTTTTCTCCTATTCGTGATGGCGCAAAACTAACGAAATTCTGCGGTGCAGCGGACAAACCTTTATGCATATCCGCTACCCGCCCGGCGCAAACCTGACGCGCGGGGCAGCGCGGGGCGATCCGCCGCTGTTGCCCGGCGCCACATCCAGACCGGATCGGGTCTGAAGATCCTCGTCGCGCATACCCGGTGCAGTCGCGGCCCGCGCCGGGCAACCCGCTAGATGCAGGCCACGCACCGCTTTGCGATGCGGCAAATAGCTTGTGCGCTGCCCTCTGGCGCGCTATGCGGGCTCTGCTTTGGTTCCGGGTCAGTGACCCGGTGAAAAGGGAACGCGGTGACATTCCGCGACTGCCCCCGCAACTGTGAGCGGCGAGCGTCTCCGGACACATGCCACTGGGTCGATATGGCCCGGGAAGGCCCGGACAGCGCGACGACCCGCAAGTCAGGAGACCTGCCAGGGTGTTCACCCTCCCCACGCGCGGGGCGCGCCTGAGGGAACGGTCCTTCGTCCGTTCGTGGTGACGTTCAACCGTCGCGGAAACACTTCCACCGACACGACCAGATCAGGCCCCGCAGGACCGGTGCCGCAAAGGACAGGACCGATTGGATGAAACACGCCCTCGCCACCGTCTCGGCGCTTGCGCTGAGCGCCGCCGCCGCTCAGGCGCAAGACAACGCTGCCTATGAGCTGCCCAGCCTGACGCTTTACGCCAGCGAAACCCCGACCGAGCTGTCGCGCACCGGCAGCAGCGTCACCGTGCTGACGCAAGAGCAGATCGAGACCAGCCCCGAGACCAGCCTTGCCGACACGCTCGACCGGGTGCCCGGCGTCAACGTGGTGCGCAACGGTGCGCCCGGGGCAACCACATCGCTGTCGATCCGCGGCCTGCCCAATCAATACGCTCCGGTGTTCATCAATGGCATCCGGGTCAGCGACGCCTCGTCGACGCAGGCGGCCTTCAACTTTGGCGGCATCCTGCCCGGCGGCGTCAGCCGCGCCGAGGTGGTGCGCGGGGCGCAATCGGCGCTGTACGGATCGGACGCCATTGCCGGCATCGTTGCCATCGATCTTGCCAAGGCCCCCGAAGAGACCGGCGAGACCGGCGCGCTGTCGGTGGAATACGGCGCCTTTGGCACCACCAACGCCGCCGCCTCTTATGGCGTTGCGGGCGAAAACTGGGGCCTTGCGGTGACGGCCTCGCGGCTGGCGACCGACGGCTTCAGCTCGATCGATCTTGACGCCGCCGATGACGAGGATGGCTACACCGCCAACCAATACGGCTTTGACGGCTATTTTCAGGCCACCCCCGATCTGCGCATTGGGCTGAGCGGCTTTGCCTATGACGGCGCGGGCGATTACGACAGTAACGACTGGACCGATCCGGGCAGCGGCAGCTTCGAGACCGACAGCTGGGCGCTGCGCGCCTATGCGCAGCTGCAGACCGGCACGGTCGCACATGAGCTGTCTTTCTCGCGCTATGACATCGAGCGCAGCTTCGACGCGGTGGGCTGGAGCGACGAATTCGGCTCAACCCGCGATGTCGCCGCCTACAGCGGCACGTGGGAGGCCAGCGCCGCGGCGACCCTGTCTTTTGGCCTTGAGCGCAGCATCGAGACGGCCGATTTCAGCGCCGCCACCTATGATGCGTTCTGGTCGCGCAACGGCACCGGCTACAGCGACGAAGAAACAGGCAACACCGCCGCCTATGCGGAACTGGCCTATGCCATCACCCCCGATGTCGATGCCACCGTGTCGGTGCGCCATGACGAGCAGTCCGAGTTCGGCGGCGAATGGTCGGGCCGCGCCACCCTGTCGTGGCGTGCCACCAACGCGCTGACCCTGCGCGGCGCATGGGCCAAGGGCTATCGCGCGCCGTCAATGTACGAGCTGTTCTCGCCCTCGTATGGCAACGAGGATCTGACGCCGGAAACCTCGCAGTCGGTCGAGTTTGGCGCGGATTACGCCTTTGCGGGCGGGGCGAGCATTGGCGCGACGGTGTTCCACACCAGCATCGACGATCTGATCGAATATGATTACGCCACCAGCCGCTATGGCCAGCTGTCGGGCACGTCCGTGTCGCGCGGGCTGGAACTGTCGGGCGCGATGCCGTTGTCGGACCGTTTGTCGCTCACCGGCGGCTATACCTACACCGATGCGCGCGACGATGACGATGCGCCGCTGCAACGGGTGCCGCGCTACGATCTGACCATGGGGCTGGATGCGCAGATCACCGATGCGCTGAGCGCCGGGGTCAGCCTGACGCACAAGGCCGATTTCCCCGACACTTACGGCGCCGCAAGCACCGACAGCGTCGATGATTTCACCGTGGTCAATGCCCGCTTCGGCTATCAGATTGCCGACAACTGGGAAGCCTGGGCACGGGTGGAAAACCTGTTCGACGCGGATTACGAGGTCATTCCTGACTATCAGACCTCGGGCCGGGCATGGTATTTCGGCGTTCGTGCGTCGTTCTGATCTGATACCCCTCGCCGCCGCGCTGTTTTGCGCGGTGGCTGCCGCGGCAGATGTCGAGGCAGCGCCCGCGCGCGTCGTATCGCTGAACGTGTGTACCGACCAGCTGGCTTGGCTGATCGGCGCGCCGGGGCAGCTGGTCTCGGTCTCGCCGCTGGCGCATGATCCGCGCAGCGCCGCGCTGGCCGCAGAGATGGCCGATGTGCCGCGCAACGATGCCAGCGCCGAACAGGTGGCGCTGATGCAGCCCGATCTGGTGCTGGCGGGCAGCTATACCGCCCGCGCCACGGTGCAAATGCTGATCGGCCTCGGCTATCGGGTCGAGACCTTTCAGCCCACCCGCTCGCTGAGCGACATCCGCGAGAACATCACCCGCATGGGCGTGCTGCTGGGTCGCCCGGCCCGCGCCGCCGCGCTGGTCGCGGATTTCGATGCGCGGCTTGCGACCCTGTCGGATGCGCCCGAAACCCGCCCGGTGGTCGCCTATTACCTGCCCTTCAACGAGACCGCCTCGGGCGAGGGGCTGACCGGAGACATCCTGCACGCCGCTGGCATGACCACCATCGCCGAGGCGCTGGATCTTGCCCCCGGCGAGACGCTGCCGCTGGAACGGCTGGTGCTGGCGCAGCCCGACATGATCCTTGTGGGCGCGCCTTATGACAGCCCGGCGCAGGCCACGGCGCTGCTGCAACACCCGGCGCTGAGAGCCACCGGCAAGCTGCACGAGATTGGCCCGAGCGCCGGCTGGATCTGCGGGTTGCCCTCGACGCTGGACACCGTGGCCGAAATGCGCGCGCTGCGCCGGTCCGCCCAATGAGGCCGCTGCCGCTTGCCGCAGCGCTGTGCGCGCTGGTGCTGGCGCTGCTGGCGGCGTCGTTGTCGCTGGGCTATGCGCCGATCCCGCTGCGCGCGCTGCTGGGCGCGGGCGATCCGCTGCATGTCATGGTGATGCAGCAGATCCGCCTGCCGCGCGCGGCGCTGGCGGCGCTGGTCGGCGCGGCGCTTGGGCTGTCGGGCGCGGCGATGCAGGGTTATCTGCGCAACCCGCTGGCCGAACCGGGGCTGATCGGCGTTTCGGGGTCGGCGGCGCTGGGGGCGGTGATCGCGCTTCAGACCGGGCTGGCGGCGGCGTTCTCGCTGGCGCTGCCGCTGATGGCGCTGGTGTTCGCGGGCGGCGCGGTGGGGCTGATCCTGCTGCTGGCCGGGCCGCGCGGCGGCTCGCTGACGCTGATCCTTGCGGGCATCGCGGTATCGGCGCTGGCGGGCGCATTGGTGTCGCTGGCGCTGAACCTGTCGTCCAACCCCTACGCCACCTTCGAGATCGTGTTCTGGATGATGGGCTCGGTCGCTGATCGTTCGCTGGAACATCTGGCGCTGGCGGCGCCGCTGATCGCGCTTGGCGCCGCGTTGCTGCTGACCACCGGGCGCGGCCTTGATGCGCTGACCCTCGGCGAGGATGCGGCGCAGGCGCTTGGCGTCTCGCTGGGGCGGCTGCGGCTGACGCTGCTGCTGGGCACGGCGGCGGCGGTGGGCGCGGCAACGGCGGTGGCCGGGGCGGTCGGCTTTGTCGGTCTGGTGGTGCCGCATCTGCTGCGCCCGCTGTGCAAGGCACGGCCCGCGCGGCTGCTCTGGGCCTCGGGGCTGGGCGGCGCGGCGATGGTGCTGGCCGCCGATCTTGCGGTGCGGCTGGTGTTGCCAGACCGCGATCTGAAGCTGGGCGTGGTGATGGCGATCCTTGGCGCGCCGCTGTTCCTGCATCTGATCTATCGCACCCGGAGGGGCGTCTGAGATGACTTACCCGAAGGGGCGTTCGACATGACACACCCGGAGCGGCGCATGAGCGGCCCCCTGCTCGACCTCGCAAACCTCACCGTCCGGCGCGGCCAGCGCCCGGTGGTCGATGATGTGTCCCTGACCATATCCCCCGGCGAATGCGTCGGCCTGATCGGCCCCAACGGTGCGGGCAAGACCACGCTGATGCGCGCCGCGCTGGGGCTGATCGCGCATCATGGCCGATCGAACCTTGCCGATATGCCCGCACGGACCCGTGCCCGCGCCGCCGCATGGCTGCCGCAGGCGCGGGAAATCGCATGGGGGCTTGATGTCGAAACCCTCGTGACCCTTGGCCGCCTGCCCCATGACAGCCGCGCCGGAAGCGCCTCGGCCCGCGCCGTCAGCGCCGCCTTGTCCCGCATGGGGCTGGGCAACTTTCGCCAGCGCCGCGCCACCGAGCTGTCGGGCGGTGAGCAGGCCCGCGCGCTGATTGCCCGCGCGCTGGCGCAAGAAGCCCCGCTGCTGATCGCCGACGAGCCGACCGCCGGGCTCGACCCCGCCGCGCAGCTGTCCACCATGCAGGTGTTTGAGGATCTTGCGGCGGATGGCCATGCTGTGCTGGTGTCGCTGCACGATCTGACGCTGGCGGCGCGCCATTGCACCCGGTTGCTGCTGCTCGATCAGGGCCGCCTTGTGGCCGACGGCCTGCCGACCGAGGTGCTGTGCCCGGAAAACCTTGCCCGCAGCTTTCACCTGAAGGCCGAGATCCTGCACACACCGCATGGCCCGCTGCTGCATCCGCTGGGCGTTCTGCCCTAAGCCTCGAACGCATCGGCCCGGATTTCAGGCGCATCCAAGCAAGCTGTCGCCCCAAGGCCGCGCCCCCGCTTGACCCTGCCCGCGCCTTCCCCGATACCAAGGCTGCAAAGGACAGCCCGCATGACCCATCCCCGTATCACCGACAGCCACTGTCACCTCGACTTCGCCGATTTCGACGAGGATCTC
This sequence comes from Citreicella sp. C3M06, assembly GCF_018860705.1. GTDB lineage: Bacteria > Pseudomonadota > Alphaproteobacteria > Rhodobacterales > Rhodobacteraceae > Salipiger. The sequence goes on along the minus strand of NZ_JAHKQA010000020.1, from coordinate 32,689 downwards.
CCCGCGACGATCGCCCGCGCGCGTGACGCTGGCGTACATCGCATGGTGACGATCTGCACCAAGCTGGGCAACGAGCCCAAGGTGCGCGCCATTGCCGAGGCCAATGAACCGGTGTTCTACGCCGCTGGCATCCACCCGATGAGCGCCGCCGAAGAGCCGCTGGTCACCGTCGATCAGCTGGTGGCCCTGTCGCAGCACCCCAAGTTTGTCGCCCTTGGCGAGACCGGACTGGATTACCACTACACCGCCGATAGCGCCGAGATCCAGAAGACCTCGCTGGGCGTTCACATCGAGGCGGCGCAGGAAACCGGCCTGCCGCTGATCATCCACGCCCGCGCCGCCGACGATGACATGGCGCGCATCCTGTCCGAAGCGTACCGGCAAAAGCCGTATGGCTGCGTGATGCACTGCTTCTCGTCCTCGGCCGAACTGGCGCGCGCGGCGCTGGACTGCGGCTTTTACCTGTCGATGTCCGGCATTGCCGCCTTTCCCAGATCGAAAGATCTGCGCGACATCTTCGCTGCCGCGCCGCTGGATCGCATCCTTGTGGAAACCGACAGCCCCTACCTTGCGCCGCCCCCGCACCGCGGCCGACGCAACGAGCCCGCCTATACCGCGCTGACCGCGCGCATCGGGGCCGAGGCCTTCGGGTTGCCCTACGAGGAATTCGCCAAGGCCACCGAAGCCAATTTCGAACGGCTCTTCGCCAAGGCGGCGGCATGGCGGCCATGAGCAATCTGCGCATCACCATCCTTGGCTGCGGCTCGTCGGGCGGCGTGCCGCGCCTTGGCGGGCATTGGGGCGATTGCGACCCCACCAACCCGAAAAACGCCCGCCGCCGCTGTTCGATCCTGATCGAACGGCTGGGGCCGGATGGCATCACCCGCGTTCTGATCGACACTTCGCCCGATCTTCGCAGCCAGCTGCTGGGCGCCGGGATTGGCGAGCTTGACGCCGTGGCCTTTACCCATGCCCATGCCGATCACACCCACGGGCTGGATGATCTGCGCCAGATCGTGTTCAACACCGGCACCCGCCTGCCGGTCTGGGCCGATGGCGACACCACGGATGCGCTGATCTCGCGCTTTGGCTATGCCTTCGTGCAGCCCTCGGGCAGCCCCTACCCGCCGATCCTCGAGCTGAACAGCATCGACGGGCCGTTCACCATCGACGGCAAGGGCGGCCCGCTGACGCTGCAGCCGTTCCGGGTCAATCATGGAAGCATCGATGCGCTAGGCTTTCGCATTGGCGGCGTGGCCTATCTGCCCGATGTCTACCGCATTCCCGATGAGGTCTGGCCGCTGCTGGAAAACCTCGATTGCTGGATCCTCGACGCGCTGCGCCGCAAGCCGCATCCGAGCCACGCCCATCTGGCGCTGTCGCTGGAATGGATCGCCCGCGTCGCCCCGCGCGAGGCGGTGCTGACCAATATGCACATCGACCTCGATCACGACGAGGTGGCGCGCGAAACCCCCGACCATATCCGCCCGGCTTATGACGGCATGGTCCTGAACCACACGATCTGAGTGGCCGGCGCAGGCCAACAGCGGCGCCCACACCACCCCTCAAGACCCTATCCCATCCACTCTTCCCGCCGGAGGCAGCGGCGTTTTACGCCGGGCGGGTCCATTCCGCAGGACGAGACCCATGCAAGCCCTCTTTGACATCATCCTCCCGGTCTTTCTGGTGATTGGCGCGGGCTATCTGGCCAGTTGGCGCGGATTGCTGACCGACAGCGCCGTCGACGGGCTGATGGGGTTTTCCCAGACCATCGCCATCCCCTGCCTGCTGTTCACCGCCATCTGGAAGCTTGACCTTGGCGCGCATTTCGAACCGTTGCTGCTGATTTCGTTCTACAGCGGCGCGCTGACCTGCTTTGCCCTCGGGGTTGCGGGCGCGCGGTTGTTCTTCGGGCGCGACTGGGAAGACGCGGTGGTCATCGGCTTTTGCTGCCTGTTCTCGAACTCGCTGCTGCTGGGCCTGCCGATCACCGAGCGCGCCTATGGCCCCGAGGCGCTGTCGGGCAATTATGCCATCATCGCGCTGCACTCGCCGATGCTCTACGCGCTGGGAATCACCGCGATGGAGATCGCCCGCGCCAAATCCAGCGGTACCGCGCTGCACCGCCTGCCGCTGACCATCGCCCGCGCCATGTTCCGCAATGCGCTGGTGATCGGCATTGCCATCGGCGTGGTGTTCAACCTTGGCGACATCTCGTTGCCCGGCCCGGCGGTCGAGGCGTTGGACATGGTGATCCGCACCGCGCTGCCCTCGGCGCTGTTCGCGCTGGGCGGCGTGCTGTTCCGCTACCGTCCCGAAGGCGACATGCTGACGGTGCTGTTCGTCTGCGCGCTGTCGCTCGGCGTGCATCCGGCCATTGCCTTCGGCCTTGGCCACGCGTTCGATCTGTCGAGCGACAGCCTGCGCTCGGCAACCATCACCGCCGCGGCCGCGCCGGGGGTCAATGCCTATGTCTTTGCCAACCTCTACGGGCGGGCCAAGCGGGTTGCGGCGACCTCGGTGCTGATGGCGACGGGGCTGTGCATCCTTACCAGTTGGGTCTGGCTTCAGCTGCTGCCCTGATCCGCCAAAATCGCGGGCTTTCCCCCGCGCCCTCGCTTCGCTATACGAAGCGCGTTTGACACGCCGAAAGGACAAGATGTTATGGCGAACGTGGTTGTCGTGGGCGCCCAATGGGGCGACGAAGGCAAAGGCAAGATCGTGGACTGGCTGTCGAGCCGGGCCGATGTAATCGCCCGCTTTCAGGGGGGCCACAACGCGGGCCATACGCTTGTCATCGACGGCAAGGTCTTCAAGCTGAACGCGCTGCCTTCGGGCGTGGTGCGCGGTGGCAAGATGTCGGTGATCGGCAATGGCGTGGTGCTGGACCCTTGGCACCTGATCAAGGAAATCGCGTCGATCCGCGAACAGGGCGTAGAGATCACCCCCGAGACGCTGATGGTCGCGGAAAACACCCCGCTGATCCTGCCGATCCACGGCGAGCTTGACCGCGCCCGCGAAGAGGCCGCCGCCAAGGGATCGAAGATCGGCACCACCGGTCGTGGCATCGGCCCGGCCTATGAGGACAAGGTCGGGCGCCGCTCGGTGCGGGTTGCCGATCTTGCCGACCGCGCCACGCTGGAATCGCGCGTCGACCGGGCGCTGACCCATCACGACGCCCTGCGCCGCGGCCTTGGCATGGAGCCGGTCGACCGCGAGGCACTGATCGAGTCGCTGCTCGCCATCGCCCCCGAGGTGCTGCAATACGCCGGCCCGGTCTGGAAGGTGCTCAATGAAAAGCGCCGCGCCGGCAAGCGCATCCTGTTCGAAGGTGCGCAGGGCGCGCTGCTGGACATCGATTTTGGCACCTACCCGTTTGTCACCTCGTCGAACGTGATCGCGGGGCAAGCTGCCACCGGCACCGGTATCGGGCCGACCGCCATCGATTTCGTGCTTGGCATCGTCAAGGCCTACACCACCCGCGTCGGCGAAGGCCCCTTCCCGACCGAGCTGGATGACGAGGACGGCAACCGCCTTGGCACCCGCGGACGCGAATTCGGCACCGTCACCGGGCGCAAGCGCCGCTGTGGCTGGTTCGACGCGGTGCTGGTGCGCCAGACCTGCGCGACCAGCGGCGTCAACGGCATCTCGCTGACCAAGCTCGACGTGCTCGACGGGTTCGAGACCATCCGCATCTGCACCGGCTACGAGATGGATGGCACCGTGCTCGATCACCTGCCCATCGCCACCGAACAGCAGTCCCGCTGCGTGCCGATCTACGAAGAGATGGAAGGCTGGTCGGAATCCACCGAAGGGGCGCGTTCGTGGAACGATCTGCCGGGCGCTGCGGTGAAATACGTGCGCCGCATCGAAGAGCTGATCGGCTGCCCGGTGGCGCTGCTGTCCACCTCGCCCGAGCGGGACGACACCATCCTCGTCACCGACCCGTTCGAAGACTGATGGCACCGTTCTGATGGCCCTTAGCCACAAGACCCGCAAGCGCCTGTCGATCCTGCTGCTGGTGGTGTGGCTGCCGCTGTATATCGCGGTGGCCATCCGGGTCGTGGCACTGTTCGACCGCCCGCCGATCTGGGCCGAACTGCTGGTCTATGTCGGCCTCGGTTTTCTGTGGGCGATCCCCTTCAAGGTCATCTTCAAGGGGGTCGGCCGCGAAGACCCCGATGCCGCGCGCGACGACGAACGCCCCTGAGAGGCGCGGCGTGCTGACCTGAGGGTGAAACCCGGCTCAGGTCAGCGCGCCAGCCGAGCCCCGCGATCCGGGGCTCGCCGCGCTGCCGCAGCCTTGCGCGACAGCCGCGCCGATCCGGCAACGACCGGGCCGGGCTGCCCCGGATCTCCTCCCCAGCCTGATGCAAAACAGCCATTCCAATGCGCAGCGGCAACAAGCGGCGTGACATGTCAGGCCTCTGGCTGGTCGGCAAACCTGCGGCGCAAAAGCCCGCTTCCTGCGCCGCTAGACACAATTTGTGTCAGATTGACCGTTTCCCGGTCGACGCTCTGTTGACAGATCGCCCAAGACAGAGAAGCGTGGCGCAGGATGTCACCCTGTGATGGCACCCCAAGCAATTATTATCTCAAGGGATTTCCCAAATGTCTTATGCCAAGGCAGCAGACTTGCTGCGCGTTGCCGAACTGGCGATGTCGCGTTTCAACGGCATCGCGCTTCAGGATCTGACCGAGGAATTTGGCTGCGATCACCGCACCGCGCAGCGCATGATGCGCTCGTTCGAGGCGCTCTTCCCGCAGGTCGAGATCACCGAAGACGAGACCCGCCGCCGCCGCTGGCAGATGCCCCGCCACGATCCGCGCTGGTTGCAGGCGCAAAGCATGGGCGACAGCGAACTGGTCGCGCTCAACATGGCGGTCAAGCGCGCCGAGCGCGACGGAGCCCCCGACGAAGCCCGCCGCCTGCGGGTCCTGCGCGACCGGCTGCTGGCGGCCATGCCCCCCAGCCATGCCCGCCGTACCGAGGCCGACGCCGAGGCACTGCTCGAGGCGCAGGGCTTTGCCTCGCGCCCCGGCCCCCGCGTCAACCCCGGCCTCGAGACGCTGGGCGTGCTGACCGAGGCGCTGCGCGCGCCGTTCACATTGGAGATCAGCTATCTTGCGGCAGATGGCACCCCAAGCGAGCGTCTGCTGGAACCGCATGGCCTGCTGCTGGGCATCCGGCGCTATCTGGTGGCGCGGCCCGTGGCGGGGGACGGCAAGATGCGGCGGTTTCGGCTGGATCGCATCGCCTCGGCAAAGATCACCGGGCAAGGCTTTTCTCGCGACCCCGATTTTGATCTGGCGCGGTTTTCGGCGCAGGCGTTCGGCTCGTACCATTCCGAATCCGAATACGGCCCGGTCGAGTGGCGGTTCACCGCTGCCGCCGCGCCGGTGGCCCGGCAATTCATCTTCCACCCCGATCAGACCATGAGCGAAGACGACAGCGGCGCGCTGACCGTGCGCTTTGCCGCCTCTGGCCATGTCGAGATGGCGTGGCACCTGTATCAATGGGGCGATCAGGTCGAGGTCATATCCCCGCCCGAACTGCGCGACATGGTCGCCGCCCATCGCCGGGGCGATTTCCCGACATTGCCGTAACATCCATGTGCTGCGTGAAGCGATTCGATGCGGCACGCCTGCTGCGGTTCAGGCCTCAAGCGCCTTGCCCAGACGCGGCAGGCGCGCCTTTTTCAGCAGGGCGCGCATCGTCCAGTCTTCGCCAGACAGCCGCCGAGCTTCGGCCAGAACCGCGTCGCAGGCGCTGCGCACCGCTTCGGGGCTGGCCTCATAGCATCCGCGCAGGAAGCCATCGGCATCGACGCGGCTCACACCCTCTTCTGCCAGAACGCCGCGCGGGAAATCCTTGGCGTTCTCGGTGACGATGATGTCGGCGCTGCCGTCGATCGCCGCCGCCAGAACATGTACATCCGACGGGTCGGGCAACCACAGCCGCTGTTCCAGCGAGGGTTTGTAGCGCACCTCGGCCCGCGGCCATGCGCTGCGCAGCTGCGCGATCTCGCCGCGCGCCTGCACCTCGCCCAGCGGGCCGAGCTTGCGCGCGGCCAGCGCCCATTCTTCGAGAATGCGCGCCGACCAGAGCGGCTCGAACACGCCCTGCGCCGCAACCCCAAGGAGCACCTCGCGCATCACCGTGGGGTAGATGACGCAGGTGTCCAGCAGCACCTTCACAGGCGGAAGACCAACGCCTTGAGATAGCCCGATTCCGCCAGCTGCGGCATCAGCGGATGGTCCGGCCCGGCAAAACCGGTGTGCAGCAGTTGCGCATGCCGACCCGCGCGGCCAATGCCGCGCAGGCAGGCACCGGTAAAGCTGCTGAGATCGGCGGCATGGCTGCACGAGCACAGTACCAGATAGCCGTCTTCCTCGACCAGCGGCGCGGCCAGTTTGGCCACCCGCTCATAAGCGCGCAGGCCGGCCTCGAGCGCCGGCTTTGCGGGCGCAAAGGCGGGCGGGTCGCAAACCACAAGGCCGAAGCGGGCGTTTTCCTCGTTCAGCGCCGCCAGCGCGTCAAAGGCATCGCCCTGCCGCGTCTCGAAGCGATCAGTCGCGCCCATGCGCGCCGCGCCCTCGCTGGCCAGCGCCAGCGCCGGGGCCGAACCATCCACCGCCAGCGCGTGGATTGCGCCATTGGCCAGCGCCGCCAGCGCAAAGCCGCCGACATGGCTGAACACGTCCAGCACCGTCTGCCCCTGCGCCAGCGAGGCGGCAAAGGCCTGATTGGCACGCTGGTCAAAGAACAGCCCGGTCTTTTGCCCGCCGGTCAGATCGGCGAGATAGGTCGCGCCGTTCATTTCTACCGGCAGCGGCGCATCGGGCGCATCGCCCAGCAGCACCGCGTTGACGTCATCCAGCCCTTCGAGCTGACGCCCCCGCGATCCGGCGTTCTTGAGGATGGTGGTCACGCCGCTGACCTCGGCCAGCGCGGCGACAAGATCGTCCAGCAACAATTCCGACCACGCGGCGTTGGGCTGCACCACGGCGACATCGCCAAAACGGTCGATGATCACGCCCGGCAGGCCATCGGCCTCGGCATGGACCAGCCGGTAGAACGGCGCATCATACAGGCGGGCGCGCAGCGACAGCGCCTTTTGCAGCTTTGCGGTCAGCCAGGCGCGGTCGATGACCGCCTCGGTGTTGCGGTCCAGCATCCGCCCGGCAATCTTCGATCCGGGGGTGACCCCGACGAGGCCAAGCGGCGTGCGCTCGGCATCCTCGAGCAGCGCAACCGTGCCGGGGGCAAGCCCCTTGGTGCGCCGGTCGAGCACCAGCTCGTTGGAATAGACCCAAGGGAAGCCTCGGCGCAGGGCGCGGGCATTGGCTTTCGGCGTCAAGCGCACGGTGGGGAGCGATGTGTTCATCCCGCCCCTATATCGCGCTGCCCCCATCAAGGGAAAGCGCGATTTCACGACGCCAGAAACGGCAACGCGCTGGCGCGCATCCAGCGGGCGTTGTGCAGATCTTTACTGTTACCGCTAACTGATATAGATCGTTTCCCATGCCAGTGCCCCCGTGAAGGGCCGACCAGCAAGGAGAGGACTCATGCCGCTCGACAGCACGATTGCCAAGGTCACCGACGCCATCGAGGCCCGGTCTGAAACCCGCCGCGCCACCTATCTCGACCGGATGCGCCGCGCCGCCGAGGAAGGCCCGCGCCGCGCCCACCTGACCTGCGGCAACCAAGCCCATGCCTATGCGGCGATGGGCGACGATCAAGGCCGTCTGGCCGAAGGGCTGTCGGCGAATCTCGGGATCGTCACCGCTTATAACGACATGCTGTCGGCGCATCAGCCGTTCGAGCGCTTTCCGCAGATCATCCGCGATGCCGCCCGCGCGGCGGGCAGCACGGCGCAGGTCGCAGGCGGCGTACCCGCCATGTGCGACGGGGTCACGCAAGGCCAGGTCGGCATGGAACTGTCGCTGTTTTCTCGCGATGTGATCGCGCTGGCAACCGGCGTGTCGCTGTCGCACAACGTCTTTGATGCGGCGGTCTATCTGGGCGTGTGCGACAAGATTGTGCCCGGTCTCGTGATCGGTGCGGCGACCTTTGGCTACATTCCCGGCATCTTCCTGCCCGCCGGGCCGATGACCTCGGGCCTGCCCAATGACGAAAAGTCGAAGGTGCGTCAGCAATTCGCCACCGGCGAGGTCGGCCGCGACAAGCTGATGGAAGCCGAGATGAAAAGCTATCACGGCCCCGGCACCTGCACGTTCTACGGCACGGCCAACAGCAACCAGATGCTGATGGAGATTATGGGCCTGCACCTGCCCGGCGCCAGCTTCGTCAACCCCAACACCCCCCTGCGCGATGCGCTGACCGTGGCCGGCGCCAAGCGCGCGCTGGAGATCACCCGTCTGGGCAATGATTACCGCCCGGTCTGCGATATTCTGGATGCCAAGGCCTTCGTGAACGGCATCGTCGGGCTGATGGCCACGGGCGGGTCGACCAACCTCGTGCTGCACCTGCCCGCCATGGCCCGCGCCGCCGGGCTGGAGATCACGCTCGACGATTTCGATGCGATCTCTTCGGTGGTGCCGCTGATGGCCAAGGTCTATCCCAACGGGCTGGCCGACGTGAACCATTTCCACGCCGCCGGTGGCCTGCAATACCTGATTGCCGAGTTGCTGGATGCGGGCCTCGTGCACGAGGACGTCAAGACCGTGGCGGGCGACGGGCTGTCGCTTTACACGCAGGAACCCAAGCTGAAAGACGGCGTGGTGACGTTTGAACCGGCCTCGCGCGAGACGCAGAACGACAAGATCCTGCGCCCCGCCTCGGCCCCGTTCCAGAAGACCGGCGGGCTCAGCCAGATGCACGGCAACCTTGGCCATGGCATGATGAAGGTCTCTGCCGTCGCACCCGAGCGCCACGTGGTTGAGGCCCCCTGCCGCATCTTCCACGATCAGGACGATGTGAAAGCTGCGTTCAAGGCCGGGGAATTCACCACCGACACCATCGTCGTCGTGCGCTTTCAGGGCCCCAAGGCCAATGGCATGCCCGAGCTGCATTCGCTGACCCCGACGCTGGCGGTGCTTCAGGATCGCGGGCTGAAGGTGGCGCTGGTCACCGACGGGCGCATGTCGGGCGCATCGGGCAAGGTGCCAAGCGCCATCCATGTCTCGCCCGAAGCAGCCAGCGGCGGCCCGCTGGCCAAACTGCGCGATGGCGACATCGTGCGTGTCGATGCGACCGCGGGTACCCTGTCCTGCCTGACCGAAGGCTTCGAAGACCGCGACCCGGTGGTTGTTGACCTCACTGGCAATGGCCATGGCGTCGGGCGCGAATTGTTCGCCGCCTTCCGCGAAAACGTCGGCCTTGCGTCGAATGGCGCGGCGGTGGTCGTCTGAGCTTGCGCCAGCCCTGATTTCCGGCTCTGCTTCTCCGCAAGGAGAGCCGGAATGTCGTTTACCCTCAGACAATTGCAATATTTCGTGGCGGTGGCCGAGCGCGGCTCGGTCATTGGCGCGGCGCGGGCGTTGTCTGTGTCGCAGTCGGCGATCACCGAATCGCTCAAGAACCTCGAGGCGGATCTGGCCGTCACGCTGTTCGACCGCCACGCGCGCGGGCTGGACATCACCCAGAGCGGCCACCAGTTCCTGCGCCACGCCACCCGTATCCTGACCGAGGTGCAAGGCGCACGCCGCGCCTTTGAAACGACACAAGGCACCACCGGCAGGCTGAACATCGGGGTGACAAGCCTGATGGCCGGCTACGTCATGTCGGACCTGCTGGCGCGCTACCGGCGGATGAACCCGGCGGTGCAGGTGTCGGCGCAGGAAGACAGCGGCGAATACCTTGAACATCTGCTGATCGGCGGCGAGCTCGACGTGGCGGTGATGGTGATCTCCAACCTGCGCGACCGCATGGCGCTGCAATCGGAAATCCTTGATGTGTCGGCGTTCCGGCTGTGGTTGCCGCTGGAACATCCGCTTCTGGATCGCGAAGGCATCGGACTTGATGACGTGGCGCAGGAGCCGCTGATCATGCTGTCGGTCGATGAGATGGAGGACGAGGCGGTCAAGCTGCTCAGCGCGTTTGGCCGCCGCCCGCAGATCGCCTTTCGCACCAGATCGGTCGAAGCGGTGCGCAGCCTTGTCGCCACCGGCGCTGGAGTCGCGCTGCTGCCGGATCTGGTCTATCGCCCGTGGTCGCTGGATGGCGACCGGATCGAGGCGCGCGACGTTTCGGGCTCGCTGCCGATCGTGCAGGTCGGCATGGTCTGGCGGCGCGGCCTGCCGCTGACACCGCCGGTGCAGGATTTCATCTCGCTGGCGCGACTGGGGCAAGGCGCGCATCTGCGCAGCTAAGCTATCGGAATTTCCGAATACATCATTCGCAAGATTGAATTTGCGAACGCAGCGAGACCGGCACATGCTGCGATTACGGAGACGGCGACACGCGCCCGCCAGAGGCGCGGCGCTGCCTCCCGGGCCGCATGGCCCTTACCAACAGCGCCATTTCCGGGCCACGCCGCCCCTGCCCTTTGCCCCTTGGCAAAGCTGGCACCCTGCGGCCCGCCCTTGCGGGAGTATGAAGATGAACAGATTGCTCAGGACTCTGATGGGCACCACGGCGGCGATGTCGCTCGCCACCGCGTCGTTGGCCCAGATGAGCGAGATCGGGACAGGCGAAGGCGCCCTGTCGATCGTCGCATGGGCTGGCTATATCGAGCGCGGCGAAACCGACGCCGCCTTCGACTGGGTCACCAGCTTCGAAGAGGCAACCGGCTGCATGGTATCGGTCAAGACCGCCAACACCTCAGATGAAATGGTCGCGCTGATGAACGAGGGCGGCTTCGATCTGGTGACCGCTTCGGGCGATGCGTCGCTGCGGATGATCGCGGGCAAGCGGGTGCAGCCGATCAACACCGACCTGATTCCATCGTGGAGCAAGGTCGACGACCGGCTCAAGGACGCGCCATGGCACACCGTCGATGGCACCCATTACGGCACCCCCTACATGTGGGGGCCCAACGTGCTGATGTACAACACCGAGGTCTTCCCCGAGGCACCAACATCATGGTCGGTGGTGTTCGAGCCGATGGACCTGCCCGATGGCGCGCCTAACGAGGGCCGCGTGCAGGCCTATGACGGGCCGATCCACATTGCCGATGCGGCGCTGTACCTGATGACCCACCAGCCCGATCTGGGCATCACCGACCCCTATGAGCTGACACAGGCGCAATATGACGCGGCGCTCGATCTGCTGCGCACCCAGCGCACGCTGGTGTCGCGCTACTGGCACGACGCGTTCATCCAGATCGACGATTTCAAGAACGAAGGCATGGCGGCGTCCGGGTCCTGGCCGTTTCAGGTGAACCTGTTGCAGGCCGATGGCGTGCCGGTGGCCTCGGTCATCCCGACCGAGGGCGCGACCGGCTGGGCCGACACCACCATGCTGCACGCCGAGGCCGAGCACCCGAACTGCGCCTATAAATGGATGGAACACACGCTGTCATCGAACCTGCAATCGGATCTGTCCGTCTGGTTCGGCGCGGTGCCCTCGGTGCCCTCGGCCTGTTCGGATGGCTCGGGGATGCAGACGCAAGAAGGCTGCGACGCCAACGGCCTGGCTGAATTCGAACGCATCAAGTTCTGGAAAACCCCGGTCGCGGCCTGCGCCTCGCAAGAGGAATGCGTGCCCTATTACCGCTGGGTGTCGGATTATATCGGCGTGATCGGCGGGCGCTAAGCCCCTTGCCCCCGTGCCACGCGCGGGGGCCTTGCACAGGAAACAGCCATGTCAGCGGTGTCGTTTGCATCGGTCTCGCGCCATTACGGCGCGGTGCGGGCCGTGGACCGGGTGGACCTTGCCATCCCCGAAGGTGAATTTTTTGCCATGCTCGGGCCTTCGGGATCGGGCAAGACCACCTCCTTGCGCCTGATCGCCGGGTTTGAACGCCCAACCTCGGGCAGCATCCGCATCTTCGGCGAAGACGTCGGGGCGCTGCCGCCCTACAAGCGCGCGGTCAACACGGTGTTTCAGGATTACGCGCTGTTTCCGCATCTGAACGTGCTGGACAATGTCGCCTATGGGCTGATGATCAAAGGGCTGTCGCGGCGCGCCCGCCACGCGCAGGTCGAGGCGGCGCTGGAAATGGTGCGCCTTGGCGGTTACGGCGCGCGCAAGCCGTCCGAGCTGTCTGGCGGGCAGCGCCAGCGGGTCGCGCTGGCGAGGGCGCTGGTGATGAAACCACGGGTGCTGCTGCTGGACGAGCCGCTGGGCGCGCTGGATCTAAAGCTGCGCGAGCAGATGCAGGAGGAGCTGAAAAGCCTGCAACGCGAACTGGGCATCACCTTTGTCTTTGTCACCCATGATCAGGGCGAGGCGCTGTCGATGGCCGATCGCGTCGCGGTGTTCAACGACGGGCGCATCATGCAGCTTGGCACCCCCGAAGACGTGTATTTCCGCCCGCAAACCCCGTTTATTGCGGATTTTGTCGGCTCCAGCAACGTGCTGCCAGTCGAAATGGCACAACCCTTCACCGGCGAGGCCCACCCCGCCGCGCTGCGCCCCGAACATCTTCAGCTTGGCGCGGGCCCGCTGCAGGGCAACGTCACCGGGATCAGCTTTCTTGGGCAATCGACCCGCGTCACGCTTGAAACCGGGGGCACGCGCCTCACCGCGCTGGTGCCGCAGCATCACCCGCTGCCCGCTCAGGGCGAGACCGTCGCGCTTGGCTGGGCGCCGGGCGCATTGCACGTGATGAGAAGCGCATGAGCGCGCTCTCCGACAGGCTGTGGCGCCACCCGCGCCTGCTGTTGGCGCTGCTGCTGGTCCCGCCGCTGCTGTGGCTTGGCATCATCTATGTCGGCTCGCTGGTGGCGCTGCTGCTGCAGAGCTTTTTCTCCATCGATCATTTCAGCGGTATGGTCACGCGCGAGCTGACGCTGGCCACCTATGCCGAGCTGCTGCGCCCCGCCAATATCGACATCATGATCCGCACCGCGGTGATGGCCGCTTGCGTCACGCTGGCGGCGGCGATCATCGCCTTTCCCATCGCGCTTTACGCCGCGCGCTATGCAAAAGGCCCGTGGCGGGCGCTGTTCTATCTCGGCATCATGATGCCGCTTTGGTCAAGCTATCTGGTCAAGGTCTATGCGTGGAAGCTGATCCTTGCCAAGGAAGGCATCCTGACGTGGATCTTTTCGGGGCTGCATCTTGGCTGGCTGCTCGACGGGTTTCTTGCCCTGCCGGTGGTGGGCGGCAATTCGCTGTCGGTCAGCCCGACCGGCACCTTCCTTGTCTTTGTCTATGTCTGGCTGCCCTACATGGTGCTGCCGATACAGGCGGCGCTGGAGCGGGTGCCGACCTCGATGCTTGACGCATCGGGCGATCTGGGCGCGCATCCGGCGCAGACCTTTGCCCATGTGCTGCTGCCGCTGGCGCTGCCGGGGGTGGTGGCCGGGTCTATATTCACTTTTTCGCTGACGCTGGGCGATTACATCATCCCGCAGATCATCGGCAATTCGCGGCTGTTCATCGGTCAGGCCGTCTACCAGTTTCAGGGGGTTGCGGGGAACATCCCGCTGGCGGCGGCCTTTGCGGTGGTGCCCATCGTCATCATGGGGATCTACCTGACATTGGCCAAACGCATGGGAGCCTTCGATGCGCTCTGAATCCGCCCCCCGCTCGTTGAAATTGGCCGCCGGGCTGGGGCTGGCCTTCCTGCACCTGCCGATCCTGCTGATCTTTGTCTATGCCTTTACCAGTGAGGAAAAGAGCTTTGCCTGGCCGCCCCCCGGCCTGACGCTGAAATGGTTCGCGGTGACATGGGGGCGCGCCGATGTCTGGGCGGCGCTGGGGCTGTCGCTGAAGGTCGCCGCCATCAGCACGCTGCTCGCCATGCTGCTGGGAAGCCTGTGCGCGGCGGCGGTGGCGCGCACGCGGTTCTTCGGGCGCGAGACGATCTCGCTGCTGGTGATCCTGCCCATCGCCCTGCCCGGCGTGGTCACCGGCATCGCGCTGCGATCCGCCTTCAGCCTTGCCGACATCCCCTTCAGCACATGGACCATCGTTCTGGGCCACGCCACCTTCTGCGTGGTCATCGTGTATAACAACGCTGTGGCGCGGTTTCGCCGGATGCATGGCAGCCTGACCGAGGCGTCGATGGATCTTGGTGCCGACCTGTTCCAGACGCTGCGCTTCGTCATCCTGCCCAACATCGCCACGGCGCTGGTGGTGGGCGGCATGCTGGCCTTTGCGCTCAGCTTTGACGAGGTGATCGTGACCACCTTTACCGCAGGCCAGCAGCAGACATTGCCGATCTGGATGCTCGAAGAACTTGTCCGCCCGCGCGAACGCCCCGTCACCAACGTGGTCGCGATGGTGGTTTTTGTCGTGACGCTGCCGCCGATCCTTGGCGCGTGGCTGCTGACCCGCGGCACCGATACGGTTGCGGGTCACGGAAAATAAACAGGGAGCCAGAACAATGCTGACCAAAATGCTGATCGCAGGCGCGCAGGAAGACGGGCTTGGCGCACCGGAACAGGTGCTCAACCCGCGCACCGGCGAATTGCTCGTGCAGGTGCCCGAGGCCGATGAATCGCAGGTGATGCGCGCCGTCGCCGCCGCGCGCGCCGCGTTTCCGGGCTGGGCGCGGACCTCGCCCGCCGAGCGATCCGCCAAGCTGCTGGCCATCGCCGATGCGGTGGATGCCAGAGCCGAACAGCTTGCGAAGCTGGAGGCGCTCAACACCGGCAAGCCCTACCACGCCGCGCTTGGCGACGAGCTGCCCGCCGTTGCCGATGTCTTCCGCTTCTTCGCCGGGGCGGTGCGCAACATGACCGGGCCGGTGGCGGGGGAATACATGCCCGGCCATACCTCGATGATCCGGCGCGATCCCATCGGTGTGGTGGCGTCGATCGCGCCGTGGAACTACCCGCTGATGATGATGGCTTGGAAACTGGCCCCGGCGCTGGCGGGCGGCAACACCGTGGTGATGAAGCCGTCGGAGCAAACCCCGCTCACCGCGCTGCTGATGGCCGAAGTGCTGGCGGGCATCCTACCCACCGGCGTGGTCAATGTCATCACCGGACAGGGTGGCAGCGTCGGCAACACGCTGATCAACCACCCCGATATCGACATGGTGTCGATCACCGGCGATGTGGCGACCGGCAAGAAGGTGCTGCAGGCGGCATCGAAAACCGTCAAGCGCACCCATCTGGAACTGGGCGGCAAGGCCCCGGTCATCGTGTTCGACGACGCCGATCTGGCCCGCGTGGTCGAGGGCATTCGCACCTTTGGCTATTACAACGCCGGGCAGGATTGCACCGCCGCCTGCCGGATCTATGCCGCCTCGGGGATTTATGAAAAGCTGGTGGCGGATCTGTCTTCGGCGGTCTCAAGCATCGTGTTCGACGATGCGGACGATTCGAAAAACGAGATCCCGCCGCTGATCTCGCAGCGCCAGCAGGGCCGCGTTGCCAGCTTCGTGCAGCGCGCCACCGATCTGAGCCATATCGAGGTCACCGCAGGCGGCAGCGCCGGGGCCGGAAGCGGCTTTTACTACCAGCCCACGGTCATCGCGGGCGCGCTGCAAACCGACGAGATCGTGCAGCGCGAAGTGTTCGGTCCGGTGGTTTCGATCACACGCTTTGATGCGCCCGAACAGGCGGTGATATGGGCCAATGACAGCCAGTACGGGCTGGCCTCTTCGGTCTGGACCGGCAACATCGGGCGGGCGCTGGAAACGGCGGCGGCGCTGCAATACGGCTGCACATGGGTGAACACGCATTTCATGCTGGTCAACGAGATGCCGCATGGCGGGCTGAAACAATCGGGCTATGGCAAGGACATGTCGATGTACGCGCTGGAAGATTACAGCGTGCCGCGCCATGTGATGATCGCCCACTGAGGCCCCGTCTTTGAACGCGACACAGCCTTCAGACACAACAAAGGCCCGCCTGACTGGCGGGCCATTTCGTTTGCACAGCGGATGCCGTTACTTCGGCAGGCCGCGCCCTGTAAGGCGTTTGTCGAGACGGTGATAGGGTGCGTTCTGCACAAACCGATCAAGCCGGTCCTTGGACACGCGCACCGGCTGGACGCTTGCGCGCAGCAGATGGGCCATGTAACCGATGGACAGTGCGGCCGCAGCCACCGATCCGACGCTCAGGGCGATTTCGAATGAGGTCATTCAGGTCCTCCTTGTTGAGCTATATATAGCATCCCGCACACCGGATTACCAGATCAACGCCGCTCGGGAGCATGAGTTCCCTTCTCTGCGGCACAAATCGCCGCAAGGCGGCGGATCGCGTCGGCATCGGCGCGGGCGCTGTCTTCGGCGCGCGACAGGCGCATCCGCGACAAGCTTGCCGCCACCCCCGAGCACAGCGCCGCAGTGCACATGATCCCGGCCGGCACCACGCCCACCGTTCCCGCCAGCGCCAGCGCCGCCCCCGTGACGCAGGCGCCAAGACTGATCGACTGGATCGGCGCGACGATCTTTTCCGCCGGTCGGGCGGCGGCGCGGGCGGCGGCCTCGCGGGTGGCGACCTCGCTCAGCAGCCAGTCATGCAAGGTCTCCGCCGTTTCAGTGTCGTTGAGCGCACGCAGCGCCTGCCGCAGCGCCCGCGGCGCCATCGGGTCATGGGCAAGCGCGCCGATGGCGGCCTCGATCTCGGGCCATGGCACGGCTTCGCCCATGCCGTCCTGCGCGGCATGGCTCAGAAGCGCGGTGACAAGCGTGCGTTCGGCGCTCACAGGTCGATCAGCACCGATTTGGTGCGGCGGTTGCCGTGATAGGCCTCGCGCCCCAGATCCTTGCCAAGCCCCGAGGCTTTCCAGCCGCCCGTCGGCAGGATGTGATCGCGGGTGCGCCCGTAGCGGTTAACCCAGACGGTGCCCGCCTCCAGCTTGCGGGTGATCCGCAGCGCCCGACTGAGATCACGGGTAAACAGCCCCGCGCACAGCCCGTAAGTTGGATGAGAAGCAAGCTGCAACGCCTCGTCTTCGCTGGAAAATCTTTGGAATGTGGCAACCGGCCCAAAGATTTCCTCGGTGACGGCGGGATTGGTTTCGGTGACCTCGGAAATCAGCGTCGGGCGATAGAAAGATCCCTCGCGGTCGAACGCGCTGCCACCGCAGAGCAGTTCGGCCCCCTGCGTCACAGCCGCCTGCACGATGCCGTCGATGCGGCGCAGCTGCTTGCCCGAGATGATCGGCGAGAACCCCGCCGTGTCGGCCAGCGTATCGGTGGGCACCACCGCCGCGAAGCGTTCCAGCAGCTTTGCCGCCAGCGCATCGGCGATGCTGTCCTCGACAAGAATGCGCGAGCCGGCGACGCAGAACTGCCCGGCGTTGGGCAGGATGCCGCGCACAAGGCAATCGGCGGTGTGATCGAGATCGCAATCGGCGAAAACCACCTGCGGGCTCTTGCCACCAAGCTCGAGCGTCATCGGCTTGATGCCTGTTTTCGCGATATTTTCCATGATTGCTGCCCCGGCGCGGGTCGAGCCGGTAAAGCTGACCTTGTCGATGCCCGGATGCCCGGTGATCGCCGCGCCGGTCACCGGCCCGTCGCCCATCACCACGTTGATCAGCCCTTCGGGCAGACCCGCCTGCACCGACAGTTCTGCCACATACGACGTTGTCCAAGGCGTCATTTCCGATGGTTTGATCACCACCGCATTGCCCGCTGCCAGCGCCGCGCCCAGCTTCCACGCCGCCATGTTCAGCGGGAAGTTCCAAGGCGTGATCGCCCCGATCACCCCATAGGGCGCATCGTCGATAAACCCGAAGGCGGCGTCCGAGGTTGGCACCAGCGTGCCTGCCTCCTTGTCGGCAAATTCGGCAAAAAAGCGGATCTGCTCGGCGCTGGTCATCACATCGCCGACGCGCGCTTCGGCTTGTGGGCGCGACGAACAGACCGCCTCCATCCGGGCGATGGTCTCGGCCTCGGCTTCGATCAGGTCGGCCCAGGCGTGCATGGCGCGCACCCGCGCCCGCGGCGCAAGCCCTGCCCAGCCCGAGGATGTCAGCGCCGTGCGCGCCGCGCTGACGGCCTCATCGACCACCGAGGCATCGGCCAGCGGGATCGCCCCAAGCGCCGCCCCGGTCGACGGCGAGGTCACCTCGATCGCCTCGCTGCCTGAAACGTGGCGCCCCCCGATGTAGTGACCGGACGGCAGGGGAATATCGAAACTCATGGCGGCGCTCCTTTTGTTGCGCCGGACCCTAGCGCCGCCCTTCGAGCGATCCTAGCCCCCGGCTGCGGAAATTGCCTCGGCCATGATTTCCAGCCCAAGATCGATCTCGGCGTCGGTCGCGGTCAGGGGCGGCGCGATACGGAACACCGCGCCCATGGCGGGAAGTTTGACGATGTTCATGCTAAGCCCGCGCGCCATCGCCTCGGCGGCGATACGATCGCCCATGTCCAGATCGGGCACCCGGCTGGCCCGGTCGGTCACAATTTCGAGCCCCAGCAAAAGCCCGCGCCCGCGCACATCGCCGATGCAGTCGAATCGCTGCTGCAGCGACAACAGCCCGTCGCGAAGCCGGGCGCCCGCAACCGTGGCGCGCGCCGCCAGCCCGTCGCGTTCGATCACATCGAGCACCGTGCAGCCCACGGCGGCGGGCAGCGGATCGTTCACATGGGTGGTGAGGAAGATATAGCCCTTGTCATGCGCCGCCTGCTCCAGCGCGGTGCTGGTCAGCACGGCGGCCAGCGGCAGCCCCGCCCCCAGCGTTTTCGACAGCGTCAGGATATCGGGCACCACGCCATCGCGTTGAAAGGCGAACATATCGCCGGTGCGCGCCATGCCGGTCTGCGCCTCATCAAGGATCAGCAACATGCCGCGCTCCTCGCATTTGCGCTTGAGCGCGGCGAGATAGCCCAGCGGAAGCTCGATGATGCCACCGGACGACAGGATCGGCTCGGCGATAAAGGCCGCAAGGCTGCCGGTCGATTGCGCGTCGACCATAGCGAAGGCGTCGTCAAGTTCGCTCTGCCAGTCGAGCGTGCCATCCGCATGGGTAAAGCGCGGGTGATAGGCATGCGGCGCGGGAATGGCAAAATTGCCAACGCTCGCCGGCCCGGCGCCTTGTCGCGCGGCGCTGTAGGTCGCCCCGGCGGCGGCCCCGGTCATGCCATGCCAGCTGCGCGAAAAGGCGACGATCTCGTGTTTGCCGGTCACCACCTTGGCCAGCCGGATCGCGGCCTCGTTGGATTCACCGCCCGTCGACAGCAGCATCACCTTTTCCAGCCCCGGAACCATGCTGCCCAGTCGCGTGCACAGGTCGATCACCGGGCGTGACAGCATCCCCGAAAACAGATGATCCAGCCGCCCCACCTGATCGCGCACACAGGCGACAATATCAGGGTGGGAATGGCCCAGCACCGCGCTCATCTGGCCCGAGGTGAAATCGAGGATGCGCGTGCCGTCTTCGGCCACCACGAAGGCGCCCTCGGCAGAGGCAATCACCTTGCTCTCGAACACCGGTCCATAGCGCATCACATGGGCTAGCGTGTCTTCGGTAATGGTTCTGTCGGCTTTGGTCATGTCTGCCTCCTGCTGGCGTTTGAGCGAAGTCTATGCCTTGCTGCGCAATAAGGATAATTCATACTTCAAAGCCCGGACTTGAGGATTTCTGATATGGCAACGCTGGATATCGCGCTGTTGAAAAGTTTCGTCGCCGTGGCGCGGGCCGGGTCGATCCGGGCGGCAGCAGACCGCGTTGGGCGCACGCAATCGGCGCTGAGCCTTCAGATGAAAAAGCTCGAAGACATTGCCGGTGCGCCTTTGCTGCATCGCACCGGGTCGGGGGTAACGCTGACCGTGGCGGGCGAGCGGCTGATTGGCGGGGCCGAGCGCATCCTTGCCGCCCATGACGAGACGCTGGCGCTGATGCGCCCGCGCGGGCTGCGCGGGGCGCTGTCCTTCGGCTGCCCCGAGGATTACCTGACCGCCTTTTTCCCCGCGCTGCTGCGCCGCTACGGCCAGGACCACCCCGATGTCGAGATCGAGATCGTCTGCGCCCCCACGGTCGAGCTGCGCCCGATGCTGGCGCGCCGCCGCATCGACCTTGCGCTGATATCGGTGCCGGGTGCAGCCGCAGGCGTGGACATCCTGCGCC
Organism: Citreicella sp. C3M06; assembly: GCF_018860705.1. Lineage (GTDB taxonomy): Bacteria > Pseudomonadota > Alphaproteobacteria > Rhodobacterales > Rhodobacteraceae > Salipiger. The sequence goes on along the minus strand of NZ_JAHKQA010000020.1, from coordinate 12,585 downwards.
ACGAGCCGCTGGTCTGGATTGGCGCGCCGGCGCTGCTGGAGGCACAGCCGCTGCCGCTGGCGCTGGCCGGTCCCGAAACGGTGGATCACCGCATGGCGCGCGCGGTGCTTGATGCGGCGGGCCGGGCCTATCGCGTCACCCATGCCAGCAACGGGCTCGCCGGCCTGCTGGCCATTGCCCGGTCCGGCCTTGCGATCAGCGTGGTCACCGGCGCGGCAGTGCCAGCCGATCTGTGCGTGCTGAGCGACGGCCTGCCGCCGCTGCCACGTATCGGCATGACCGTGACCTGCGCCTCGCCCCGGCCCACGCCAGTGGTCCGGGCCTTTGGCGATTTCGTCGCGGCAGCGCTGCGCAGCGACTGAGGCCCGCCTTCGCCAGTATTTCTCCCAAAGAAGATTGAACCGATGGCGGTTTTCCGCAAACCTGCAACCACGGATTGTGCAGACCGGGGACTGCCGCACAAGCCCAAAGCCCGCGCCAATGACCGGTCTAGCGCATGACGTGCAGGCCGGTCTGTCGATGCAAAAAACAATTTCTTCGCAATGGCGACACGACTTTAAAAAGGAAATCCAATGCCCGATTTTATCGGCACCGACGCCTCTGAAACCCTGAATGGCATCGACGGCACCGACCGCCTCACCGGGCTTGGCGGCGACGACACCATCGACGGACGCCCGCAAGAGGACATCTCGGTCTACCGCGGCAATTTCGCCGACTATACCGTAGAATTCCTTAACACCGGCGCGGTTCGCATCACCGACAGCGTCGCGAATCGCGACGGCACCGATCTGCTGACCTCGGTCGAATATGCCGAATTCGCCGACATGCAGGTCGGGCTTCGCAGCGGGCAGGACATTGCCATCGTGGTCGACACCACTGGCAGCATGTACGATGACATCGCCGCGGTGAAGTCGAGTGCGCTCGATCTGCTCGATGCCATCTTCGCTCCTGAGAACGGGCTCTACGACAGTCGCATCGCCATCGTGGGCTTCAACGATCCCGGCACCGATGTGGTTCTGGAGTTCACCGACGACGCAGATCCCGAAGACCGCAAGCTTGCGGCCATCGCCGCCATCAACTCCCTGCGCGCCAACGGCGGCGGCGATTTTCCCGAACTGACCTTCAAGGGACTTCAACTTGCGCTTGATGGAAGCGCTGGCGACTGGCGGCCCGACGCAACCGCGTCGCGCATCTTTATCTTCGGTGACGCCAGCGCCAAAGACGAATCGCTGGAGGATGCGGTCTATGCATTGGCCTCCGATGTTCCGGCGCTGACCGGGGAATCGAATACGCCCCTTCGTGTACAGATCAGCACCATTACTCTTGGCGGTAGCCGTGCGGCACTTGATGATTTCGCGCGCATCGCCAACGCCACGGGCGGCGAAGCGCTGACCGCCGCCAATGCCAGCGATCTGGTTGATGTTCTGCTCACCGCGATCGTTTCGGCGAGCGATGCCGATGATTTTCTGACCGGCACGGCACGGCCGAACCTGCTGGATGGTCTGGGCGGCAACGACACCATTGATGCCCGCGAGGGCAACGACACCCTGCTCGGTCGTGATGGCGACGATCTGCTGATCGCCGGGCAAGACAACGATCGCATCTGGGGTGGCACTGGCAGCGACACCATCGAGGCGGGCGCGGGCGGCGACACCGCCTCGGGCGGGCCTGGCGACGATCTGATCGACGGGCATCGCGACAACGATCTGCTGCGCGGCAATGACGGCAACGATACCGTGCGTGGGGGCATCGGCGACGACACCGTCCTTGGGGGGCGCGGCGACGATCTACTCTCCGGCAATCAGGGCAATGACACGGCCTATGGCGGCGACGGCAACGATGACATCCGCGGCTGGGGCGGCGACGATTCCCTGCTTGGCGGCGGCGGCGCCGACCTGATCGCGGCGAACGAGGGCGACGATACGGCCTATGGCGGCGCGGGCAGCGATACGATCAGCGGCGGCGATGGCAACGACCAGCTTGCGGGCAACCGCGATGCCGATGTCCTTTACGGCGAATTCGGCGCAGACCTTCTGCGCGGCGGCATCGGCGACGATCTGATCTTCGGCGGGCGACAGAACGACACCCTGCGCGGCAACGAGGGTGCCGATCTGCTGCGCGGCGGCAACGGCGATGACATGCTATACGGCGGCGATGGCAACGACGTGCTGATCGGCGGCACGGGCGCCGACAGCTTCTTCGGCGGCGACGGCGCCGATGCCGTATCCTACGCCGGGGTGGCGGTCTCGACAGGCGCCATGCATCTTGGCGTGCGGGCCAGCCTGCAAGATCCATCGATAAACGCGGGTGGCGCAAGCGGTGACAGCTACACCTCTGTCGAGATCGTGATCGGCTCGGGATTTGATGACCACCTGATCGGCAACGCCTTCGACAACCACCTGTTTGGCGGCGACTGGAACGACACCCTCGAAGGCGGTGACGGCGATGATCTGCTTCAGGGCGGCGATCAATACGACACCCTGCTCGGCGGCACGGGCGATGATACGCTGCAGGGCGGCTACGGCAGAGACACCCTGACCGGCGGCGCTGGGGCCGACGTTTTCTTCTTCGACAGGCTGGAAGCCGTAGACGTCATCACGGATTTCGAGCTCGGCACCGACCTGCTGCGAATCAGGGCATCGAGCTGGACAGGCGGCACACTGGATGAGGCCTCGCTTGAGGCAATGACCTCGACAGACGGCGACAGTCTGACCATCGGACTGTATGACGGCTCGATCGTGCTCGAGGGCATCACCTCGACCGACGCCCTGCTCGCCGACATCGAACTGTTCTGATCAAAGCCCCGCCCGATGTGCTGCGGGACGGCGGGCGGGGCGATGTTCCGCAGGAACGAGCGCCGGTCCCGGCCGGGTACAACGCAAAAAAGGCGGCGCCCCGCTGGGGCGCCGCCTTGGAAATCCGGTCGGTCCGAAAGGCTCTTACGAGGCTTCCTTGATGAACTTGACCGCGTCACCGAAGGTCTGGATGGTTTCGGCGGCGTCGTCGGGGATCTCGATCCCGAACTCTTCCTCGAAGGCCATGACCAGCTCGACCGTGTCAAGGCTGTCCGCGCCCAGATCGTCGATGAACGAGGCGCTCTCGGTCACCTTGTCTTCTTCCACACCAAGGTGCTCGACAACGATCTTGCGAACGCGATCAGGAATATCGCTCATTTTCCGTCCTCACAATTTTCCGGGCTCTCGCCCATCTCTGCCCTCGCCCCACCGGGGTGGCGGCTCATGTCGCCCGTTGCCCGGGCGGCTCTTCCCGGTCGGTCCGGGTCAAACCTCGGGGGCGCGAGTCTTCGCACCCCCGAGGCCCTAATCCATGCGGGCCTATATCACACGCGTGTCAGATGGCAAATGCTTTCCGGCAGCGTGAAGAAGGCCGTTCTCACAGCATTGCCATGCCGCCGTTTACGTGCAGCGTGCTGCCCGTGACATAAGCGGATTCAGGGCTGGAAAGGTACAGAACCGCTGCCGCGATCTCATCGGCAGAGCCCATGCGGCCCGCCGGAATCTGCCCCAGAATGCCAGCTTTCTGGTCATCGGACAGCTTGTCCGTCATCGCGGTTTCGATGAATCCGGGCGCAACGGCATTCACCGTGATTCCGCGCGAGGCAACCTCGTAGGCCAGCGATTTCGACATGCCCACCATGCCCGCCTTAGAGGCGGCATAGTTGCCCTGCCCCGGATTCCCGGTGGCCCCGACGACCGACGAGATATTGACGATCCGGCCCCAGCGCGCCTTCATCATGCCGCGCAGCACACCCTTGCAGAGCTTGAAGGTCGCGGTCAGGTTCACATCGATGACCGACTGCCATTCGTCATCCGACATCCGCATGAACAGGTTGTCGCGGGTGATCCCGGCATTGTTCACGAGAATATCAACCGCGCCCATCGCCTCGGCCGCCTGTTTGGGCAGCGCCGCGACCGCCTCGGGGTCGGAAAGATTGCACGGCAGCACAAAGCCCCGCTCGCCCAGCTCGTCCGCCAGCGCCTGAAGCGGCGCCTCGCGGGTGCCAGACAGCGCCACCGTGGCCCCGGCCCCGTGCAGCGCCTTGGCGATTGCGCCGCCGATGCCGCCCGATGCGCCGGTGATCAGCGCGCATTTTCCTGTCAGATCGAACATTGCCCGTCCTCTTTATAGTGTCTCACTCAGCCGCGGTGTCCGCCGCGATGACCTTGGCCACCTCTTCGGGCGTGCCGATGTTCTGCACGGCAGCAGAGCGCTCGATGCGCCGCACCATGCCCGACAGCGCCTTGCCCGCGCCAATTTCCCAGAATTCGGTGACGCCCTGCCCAAGCATGTACTGGACCGACTCGCGCCAGCGCACCGATCCGGTGACCTGCTCGACCAGCAGCGCCCGGATTTCGTCCGGATCAGTGAGCGCCGCCGCGCGCACGTTGGCAACCAGCGGCACCGAGGGCGCCTTGATCTGCACAGCGGCCAGCGCCTCGGCCATGACCTCGGCTGCGGGCGCCATCAGGGCGCAATGGAACGGGGCGCTGACCGGCAGCATCACGGCCCGCTTGGCCCCCTTGGCCTTGGCGATCTCGACCGCGCGCTCGACAGCGTGCTTGCTGCCGGAAATCACCACCTGCCCCGGATCATTGTCATTGGCCGCGGCGCAGACACCGCCATCGGCGGCGGCTTCGGCGGCCACCTCGCGCGCGGTGGCAAGATCAAGCCCGAGCAGCGCCGCCATCGCGCCCATTCCGACCGGCACCGCGCTTTGCATGGCGCGGCCACGAATGCGCAGCAGACGCGCCGCATCGGCAACGCGCAGCGCGCCGGCAGCGGTCAGCGCCGAATACTCGCCCAGCGAATGCCCGGCGACAAAGGCGGCAGAGTCGACCTGCACGCCCTCGGCCTCCAGCGCACGCAGCGCCGCCAGCGAGGTCGCCATCAGCGCGGGCTGGGCGTTTTCGGTCAGCGTCAGAGTTTCGGCATCGCCCTCCCAGATCAGCGAGGACAGGCTCTGGTCAAGTGCCGCATCGACCTCGTCAAAGATCGCCTTGGCCGCCGGATAGGCCTCGGCCAGCGCGCGGCCCATGCCGATGGTCTGGGCGCCTTGGCCGGGAAAGATGAACGCTCGCGACATGGGGTCCTCCGTCTGCATCTGCGGTGCGGGCGCGCTGCGCCCCGTGTTGGACGCCTCCATTAACGGGGTTGCCATGGTTTCGCAACGCTCGCGCGATGCGCACGTCCGCTGTGCGCCGGGCCGCAATTGCCCATGCGTCGCCAAACGGGCACCTATCCTGTCACCCAGATGCCGCGCCCGCAGGAGCCAGACATGCCCCTTTCCAACACCGCCACCGCCTATGGCGGCATTGCCCGCCTGTTTCACTGGCTGATCGCCCTTGGGATCGCGCTCATGATCCCGCTAGGATGGGCCGCACACCTGTGGCCGATGCAGGATGCAGCGGCGATCACCATCAAGACCACGCTGTTCTCGGCCCACAAGACGCTGGGTGTCGCCATCTTCTTCGTTGCGCTGGCGCGCATCGGCTTTGCCCTGAGCCAACCGCGCCCGGTGCCTCTGCACCCGGAGCGACGCACCGAAACCCTGCTGGCCGAAGCCGTGCATTGGGCCCTCTACAGTGCGCTGGTGCTGGTGCCGCTGTCCGGCTGGATCGAACATGCGGCAACCGATGGCTTTGCGCCGATCTGGTGGCCCCTGGGGCAAGACCTGCCGCTGGTGCCCAATTCCCCCACGCTGGCGAAAAGCTTTGCCGAGGTGCATTTCCTCGCACAATGGCTGCTCGTCGCCGCGCTTGCGCTGCACATCGCTGGAGCGCTGAAACACGCGCTGATCGACCGCGACGCCACCCTTGCCCGTATGGCCAAAGGTACGTCCGCAGGCACACCCCACCCCCACAAAGGCCACGCAACGCCCGCCCTTCTTGCCAGCGCAGCATGGATCGCCCTGCTGAGCGGCGGCGCCGCGGCGGGCCTGTACGGCACCGCCCCCACTGCCGAGACGCCAAAGCTCGAAGCCGCCGTTTCAGACTGGCAGGTGCAGGATGGGACGCTCTCGATCAGCGTGATGCAGATGGGCACTGAAATCACCGGCAGCTTTGCCGACTGGACCGCCGCCATCGCCTGGACCGAAGCGGCCACGCCCGGCCCCGAAGGCCACGTGACGGTGCAGATCGCTATCCCCTCGCTTGCCTTAGGCTCGGTCACGCAACAGGCGCTCGGGCCCGACTTCTTTGCCGCAACCGAACATCCCACGGCCACATTCCAAGCCGACCTCATCCGCACGGGTGATGGCCGTGAGGCAAAGGGAATGCTCGCGCTCAAAGGCGCTTCGATACCGCTGACCCTGCCCTTCGATCTGACCGTCGAGGGCGACAATGCAACCATGACCGGCCGCGCCACGCTCGACCGCCGCGACTTTGCCATTGGCGACGGCATGAGTGACCCGTTGCAACTTGGATACGAGGTGCAGCTGCGCGTGACCCTGACCGCAACCCGCAGCGAGAACTGACCCGCGCCGCGCCAGACCGCGATGTCCGGCCGGCCTCCGGCGGGGATATTTGCAGCCAGAAGAAATCAGAGCCCCGCGCCCCTGTTTCTTCTGGCCCAAAATATCCCGGGGGGAGCGCAACGCGCGGGGGGCAGCGCCCCCTTCCGCCCTCAGCACCCCATCGACACGTCTGGTCCAGCGCGCGTGGCCATGATATCGCGCCCTCATGACCGAGATCACCCTGCGTCGTCCAGACGACTGGCACCTGCATCTGCGCGATGGCGAGATGCTTAGCGCCGTTGCCCCCGAAAGCGCCCGCCATTTTGGCCGTGCGATCATCATGCCCAATCTGGTGCCTCCCGTGGTCACCGGCGCCGAAGCGGTCGCGTACCGCGAGCGCATCCTTGCCGCGGTACCGGATGGCGCGGATTTCACGCCGCTGATGACGCTTTACCTGACCGAGGCGACCGACCCTGCGGATGTCGTTAAAGCCAAGCAGGACGGCATCGTCACCGCGGTCAAGCTTTACCCGGCGGGCGCGACCACCAATTCGGCCTCCGGGGTGCGCGATTTCGACAAGGTGCGCCCGGTGCTCGAGGCGATGGCCGAAGCCAGCATTCCGCTCTGTGTCCATGGCGAGGTCGTGGATGCCGAGATCGACATCTTCGACCGCGAGGCGGTGTTCATCGAACGCGTGCTCGATCCGATCCGCCGCGCCACCCCCGGCCTCAAGGTGGTGATGGAGCACATCACCACCAAGGACGGTGTCGATTACGCGCGCTCGGGCGGCGATACGCTTGGCGCGACGATCACCACGCATCACCTTGTGATCAACCGCAACCACATCCTCGTCGGTGGCATCAAGCCGCATTACTACTGCCTGCCCGTCGCCAAGCGCGAAAGCCATCGGTTGGCGCTGCTCGAGGCGGCGACCTCGGGCGATGCGACCTTCTTTCTGGGCACCGACAGCGCCCCGCATGTTGACCCGGCCAAGGAAAGCGGCTGCGGCTGTGCTGGCTGCTTCACCGCGACCAACACCATGTCGATCCTCGCCGAGGTCTTCGAGGCCGCCGGCGCGCTGGACCGGCTTGAGGCGTTCACCTCTTTGAACGGGCCCGCCTTCTACGGGCTGGCCCCGAACGACGCCCGCACGACCCTGCGCAAGGGCGCGCCGGTGAGCTATCCGGCAAAGATCGAGACCGGCGACGGGCCGCTCACGGTCTTCGATCCGGGCTTCCCGCTGCATTGGCAGGTGCTCTGAGCGCCCCGGCCTTTCACCGACATCCGGCAAAACGCGCCCATCTGCCCGCAGGTGAGGCGCGTTTTCATGAGTGGCGTGCGCGCGCATCCGTTTCCTGCGCATCTGGTCGCGGCCGCAACACTCCAGACACGGCAGGCATCGACGGCGCGGCCGAGTATGACGCCCCCAATGACACCCCGCTCTGGCGCCTGCGCCTGCTGCGCAAGCTGGTGCATCACACGCAGGCGCAATCCGGCGCGGTGCAGACCTGGGCGAGCCGCCGCAGCGGCGCGCTGGAGGCCTATACCTGTGGCGGGAGCCATCTGCCGCAGCGCCGGCTCAGCGATCCGGTGCCGAACCGCATGGTCTGGGCGCAGACCAATTCGTACGGCTGAGCGCGCCGCGCGCCGGTTTTTTCCGATCAACGCCATGGTCCATGACCCGACGCTCTTTCGCTTGGGCGTGGATATGGGCTAGAGGGGGCGAAACCTGCCGCTGGAGTTGTGCCCATGATCCCCTCGTCCTACCCCTCGCCCGAAGAGATGGCCCGCCTGACCGCACGGATGCTGTGGGAAATCGGCGCCGTGCATTTCATGGAGGGCGGAGAGCCGTTCAAGCTGGCCTCGGGCCTGCCCTCGCCGGTCTATATCGACTGCCGCAAGCCCAATTCGTTCCCCCGAGTGCGTTCGACCCTGATGGATTTCCTGACCGTCACCGTGATGCGCAATGCCGGGTTCGAAACCTTCGACAACATCGCTGGCGGCGAAACGGCGGGCATTCCCTTTGCCGCCATGGTGGCCGAACGCATGGCCCTGCCGATGACCTATGTGCGCAAGAAGCCCAAGGGCTATGGCCGCAACGCCCGCATCGAAGGCGTGATGAGCGAAGGCCAGCGCGTGCTGCTGGTCGAGGATCTGACCACCGATGGCGGCTCCAAGCTGTCCTTTGTCGATGCCATCCGCGAAACCGGTGCCACCTGCGCTCATACCGCGGTGATCTTTTACTACGGCATCTTCCCCGAAACCACCAAGACCCTTGGCGATCACGGCGTCACGCTGCACCACCTGTGCACATGGCATGACGTTCTGGCCGAGGCCAAGGCGCGCGGCGGCTTCGACGCGGCCACGCTGGCGGCGGTCGAAGCCTTCCTTGCCGACCCGCGCAAATGGCAGGCGGAAAACGGCGCATCCTAATCGGGCGGCGCGGGGCAACCCCCCGCGTCGAATCGCTGAACACCGCCCCAGATGTTGCGGGAATCGTGCAATCTGCTACGATATCCGGCGAGAGCTGCGCCACGATCCGGGCAATACCGGGCTTATGCGCCAGTTCTCCACAGAGATATACAGATTGGTTCCGCCCCGCGCTTCGGCTTATAGCAGCCGAACCGCTGGGGAGCGTACGGGGCACAATCGGGAACAGGCACAAGGCAGGGCAGAGCAATGAACGATCATAGCGTATTCAATGCGACCGGTGTCGAGATCGATCAGGCCGACACGATGCCGCATTCGATCGAGGCCGAGCAGCAACTGCTGGGCGCGATCCTGACCAACAACGACGTCTACGACCGCGTCGCGGCGATTCTGACCGCGGCGCATTTCTACGAGCCGGTGCACGCGCGCATCTTTGAGATCGCCGCCGCGCGCATCGCCAAGAACAACCTCGCCTCGCCGGTGACGCTCAAGGCGTTCATGGAAAGCGACGAGGGGCTCAAGGAACTGGGCGGGCCGGCCTATCTGGTGCGCCTTGCCGGGGCGGCGGTGTCTAGCTTTGCGGTGCGCGATTACGCGCAGATGATCTATGATATGGCGGTGCGCCGCGACCTTATCCGGCTCGGGCGCGACATCGCCGACAAGGCCGCCAAGGTCGATGTCAAATCCGAGCCGCGCGAGCAGATCGTCGAGGCCGAACAGGCGCTCTACAAGATGGCCGAGCAGGGCAGCTCCGAGGGCGGCTTTCAATCCTTCCTGCGCGCGGTGACCGATGCCGTGCATGTCGCCAACGCCGCCTACCAGCGCGAGGGCGGGCTTGCGGGCATTTCTACCGGCCTTGCCGATATGGACAAAAAGCTGGGCGGCCTGCACCCGTCCGACCTGTTGATCCTTGCCGGGCGCCCGTCGATGGGCAAGACCTCGCTGGCCACCAACATCGCCTTCAACATCGCCAAGGCCTATCGGCGCGGGATCAAGACCGATGGCACCGAAGGCGCGCTCGACGGCGGCGTTGTGGGCTTCTTCAGCCTCGAAATGAGCGCCGAGCAGCTGGCGAGCCGGATCTTGGCCGAGGCGTCCGAGATCAGCTCGCACAAGATCCGTCAGGGCGACATGGACGAGCGCGAATTCCGCCGTTTCGTCGATGCCGCCAAGGAGCTCGAGGCCTGCCCGCTGTTCATTGATGACACCCCCGCCCTGCCGATTTCGCAGGTCGCGGCGCGGGCGCGGCGGCTGAAGCGGACGCATGGGCTTGACGTGGTGATCGTCGACTATCTGCAGCTGCTGCGCGGCACCGCCGACAACCGGGTGCAGGAGATCGGCGAGATTTCGATGGGCCTGAAAGCCATCGCCAAAGAGCTGAACATCCCGGTGATCGCCCTGTCGCAGCTGTCGCGTCAGGTCGAAAACCGCGAAGACAAGCGCCCGCAGCTGTCCGACCTGCGGGAATCGGGCTCGATCGAACAGGATGCCGACGTGGTGATGTTCGTGTTCCGCGAGGAATATTACACCGAACGCGAAAAGCCGTCGGATGACCGGCTCGACGAAATGGCGGCATGGCAGGAAAAGATGTCACGCCTGCACGGCAAGGCCGAGGTGATCATCGGCAAGCAGCGTCACGGCCCCATCGGCACGGTCGAGCTGTCCTTCGAAAGCCAGTTCACCCGCTTCGGCAACCTCGTGAAGCCGTGGCAGCAAAACGGCGACGACGCCGGGTACTGATCCGCCGTTTCGAGGCAGGAGCGACCATAAGAACAGGGCGGCCTACTCAGCGCCGCCCGTCCTTCTGCATCGCGCAGGAGGCCTCAGGCCTTGCGCGCCCTGCGGCGCAGCGCGGCAACCCAGCAGCATCAGGCCTGACGCGGGCACCAGCACTGCGTCTGCTGTGACCTCGGTGCAACCGGTGACACAGGCGAACTGGACCAGCTTGCCACAAATGGCAACGTCGAGGCTTTCGCCCCCGGCACCTTGAAATCGGCGGCACTGAAAGCGAGGCGTAAAATGCCTTCGACAGTGCAACTCTGAGTTCCACCCCATCTGTTGGACAGTATCTGGTGTAGAGTAGGCTACACTCTGCCCCTGCCGGTCGGTTTCGATTTGGTAAAGTAGACCACGGCGGGCGGCCGCTGGTGATTGCAGAAAGCGATCCATTGGCCAACGCCAGCCTTGGCCTGCGCGCCGGTCTCCCAAGGCGTGCAGGTATGCACACTCATCCTTCACAGACCGCCAGAGACGCGCGATGAAGATGTTGTCGAGACAGCGGCCCGTCCCGTACATTGAGATTCTGGCACCGATCCGTTTCAGCCGGTTGCTCCAGGCGAAGGATGTGAACTGTGCGCCCTGATCGCTGTTCATGATCTCTGACGGGCCAAAGCGGTGAACTGCCTCGTTTAAGAAGTCCGCCTCCAGCGTGTTCGGGATGCGCCGGGCCAGCACCTCCCGGGTGAATCAGCCATGATGGCGACCAGGGAGAGGACGCCTCGTCGCATCGGCAGACAGGGGAGGTCGGCGCACCCGTTGCCCGGAAAGGTCATGCGCAGCATGATCCCGAAGGGAGGAACTGGTTTGGCCGATCGACCCGCAGGCCAGCTAGCAGGCAGGGGCAGCGCCCCTTCGCGGGCTTGCTGGTGTTGAGCTTCCGGTAGATCGGCATCGGCCGCATCAACCGCCGGATGCGCATCAGGTTCACGGCGTGGCCTTCGCTCTGCAGGTGCCGGGTCACCTCCTGGACGCCGTAGAACGGCGTTTCCAAGAATTGCCTGTCGATCAGTTGCCGGCCGATCAGTTGCATGAGCGCCAGGTTCACTGCGATCTCGCCCTGCGCTGCGCAGTAAGTAGAATGACGACCGCGAGATCGGCAGCAGGCGGCATTGCGCCCCGACCGACAGCGTGGGGTGAGAGCGTTCGATCATCCCGCGCCTCGCTTTCCGGTCCAGGGTGTGAGCCCTCGTGACAAAAAAAAATCGTTGGCGACTGCATTGGCGGGTTCTCTCGGGTCGATGGCGTTCACCCGCCAATTCACCCGATCTTGGCGTGCAGTGGGGGCAGCGTCTCCCCGTCGACCTCGGCCTTCTTCTTTCCGCCGCGTTCAAAGATCTCCGATGCCCCCTCGAGCAGCGCCGCCTTCCATTGCTGGATCATGCTCGGATGCACGCCGTATTCCGCCGCAAGCATCGACACGCTGCGGGCGCCTATCACCGCTTCCTGCGCCACGCGAGCCCTGAAGCCCGCGTCATGGTTCCTGCGCGTCGACATGTTCTGATCTGCTCGTCCTTGGAGACCAGAAGACGTCGGATTGTAGCTTCCGTCACTGTCCGATTTTCGGGGAGGAGCTCACTGCATCGGGGCGGAAGCTGCCGCGTACCAGGCCATAAGCTTGCAATTGGCGCAGCCACCCGGCATCGCTGACATCGGTTTTGCGGCCGGGGACGTTCCTAGGGTCAGGATGCATTGATTTCGCTGCACCAGCATGATTCACGGCTTCGAAAACGGAGCGGTGATATGAGCGATCTCTTCTGGCTGACTGACGCGCAGATGGCACGTCTGGCTCCCTTCTTTCCCAAGTCACACGGGAAGCCTCGGGTTGATGATAGACGCGTCTTGAGCGGCATTATTTTCATCAATCGCAATGGCTTGCGTTGGCGGGATGCACCGAAGGAATATGG
>NZ_JAHKQA010000091.1 GCF_018860705.1 Citreicella sp. C3M06 | reverse complement strand
TGGCAGGTTTGTGAAAAGCACAAGGTCAACCAGTTCTACACCGCCCCCACCGCCCTGCGCGCGCTGATGGGCCAGGGCGACAGCTTTGTCGAAGGCTGCGATCTGTCCAGCCTCAAGCTGCTCGGCACCGTCGGCGAGCCGATCAACCCCGAGGCGTGGAACTGGTACAATGACAAGATCGGCGGCGGGCGCTGCCCGATCGTCGACACCTGGTGGCAGACCGAAACCGGCGGCCACCTGATGACCCCTCTGCCCGGCGCCCATGCCACCAAGCCCGGCGCGGCGATGAAGCCGTTCTTCGGCATCAAGCCGGTGGTGCTGGAACCCACCAGCGGCGAGATCATCGAGGCCCGCCCGACCGAAGGCGTGCTGGCCATCGCCGACAGCTGGCCGGGCCAGATGCGCACGGTCTGGGGCGATCACGAGCGCTTCGAGCAGACCTATTTCCAGCAATACAAGGGCTATTACTTCTCGGGCGACGGCTGCCGCGCCGATGAGGATGGCGATTACTGGATCACCGGCCGGGTCGATGACGTGATCAACGTCTCGGGCACCGGATGGGCACCGCCGAGGTGGAATCGGCGCTGGTCGCCCATGCCAAGGTCGCCGAAGCGGCGGTGGTCGGCTACCCGCACCCGGTCAAGGGTCAGGGCATCTATTGCTACGTGACGCTGATGAACGATGTGGAACCGTCCGACGCGCTGGTCAAGGAGCTGCGCAGCTGGGTGCGCACCGAGATCGGCCCCATCGCCTCGCCAGACCTGATCCAGTGGGCGCCGGGCCTGCCCAAGACCCGATCCGGCAAGATCATGCGCCGCATCCTGCGCAAAATCGCCGAAAACGACTTCGCCGCCCTCGGCGACATCTCAACCCTCGCCGACCCTTCCGTCGTCGAAGACCTCATCGAAAACCGCGCAAACAAGGGGTAACCGGACATGGACGGACAAACCATCACCGCCGCGCCCGTGTTGATCCTTCTCGGCCCTCCGGGGGCCGGGAAAGGCACGCAAGCGCGGATGCTCGAAGAGAAATTCGGCCTTGTGCAGCTGTCGACGGGCGATCTGCTGCGCGCCGCCGTGGCGCAGGGCACCGAGGCCGGCAAGCAGGCCAAGGCTGTCATGGATGCCGGGGGTCTTGTCAGCGATGACATCGTCATCGCCATCCTGCGCGACCGTCTGGCCGAGCCGGACTGCGCCCAGGGCGTCATCCTCGACGGATTTCCGCGCACCACGGTGCAGGCAGAGGCGCTTGACACGCTGCTGGCAGAGAACGGGCAGCGCATCGACGCCGCGATCAGCCTCGAAGTGGACGACGCCGCGATGGTGACGCGCATTTCGGGCCGCTACACCTGCGCCGCCTGTGGCGAAGGCTACCACGACGTCTTCAAGCAGCCCAGCCAGCCCGAAACTTGCGACAAATGCGGCGGTACCCAGATGAAGCGCCGCGCCGATGACAAGGCCGAAACCGTGGCATCCCGGCTGGAGGCCTATCACGCCCAGACCGCCCCGCTGATCGGCTATTACGATGACAAGGGCGCCCTGACGCGGATCGACGCGATGGGCGACATTGGGGACATCGCCGCCGACATGGGCGCGATCGTAAAGACGGCAACGGCCCGCTAGGGGCCCGCGCCACCCCCGCCTTCGGAGGGAGGGCGGGATCATTCAAGGAGAGGAGGGACCCGTCCATGGCGGATCACACAAGGGGCGGCGGCACTGCCGCCGGAAAATCAGGCGAGGCCTATTGGAAGGCCAACCTGCGCATCATCATCATCAGCCTGATCATCTGGGCACTGTGCAGCTTTGGCTTCGGCATCCTGCTGCGCCCGATGCTGTCGGGCATCGCGGTCGGCGGTTCGGACCTTGGCTTCTGGTTCGCGCAGCAGGGCAGCATTCTGGTGTTTCTGGTGCTGATCTTTTTCTACGCCTTCCGGATGAACAAGCTCGATAAAGAATTCGGCGTGGACGAGGAGTAACGCGTATGGATCAGTTTACCATCAACCTGCTGTTCGTGGGCGCGTCTTTCGCGATCTACATCGGCATCGCGATCTGGGCTCGCGCCGGATCGACATCGGAATTCTACGCGGCGGGCCGGGGTGTGCACCCGGTGACCAACGGCATGGCAACGGCGGCAGACTGGATGTCCGCGGCTTCGTTCCTGTCGATGGCCGGCCTCATCGCCTTTACCGGCTATGACAACTCGGCCTTCCTGATGGGCTGGACGGGCGGCTACGTGCTGCTGGCGCTGCTGCTGGCGCCTTACCTGCGCAAGTTCGGCAAGTTCACCGTGTCGGAATTCATCGGCGACCGCTTCTATTCGCCGACCGCGCGTCTGGTCGCGGTGCTGTGCCTGATCATCGCATCGATCACCTATGTGATCGGCCAGATGACCGGCGTGGGCGTGGCCTTTGGCCGCTTTCTCGAGGTCGACACCACCACCGGCCTGCTGATCGGCGCGGTCATCGTGTTTGCCTATGCGGTGTTCGGCGGCATGAAGGGCGTGACCTACACGCAGGTAGCCCAGTATGTCGTTCTGATCCTTGCCTATACCATCCCGGCGATCTTCATCTCGCTGCAACTGACCGGCAACCCGATCCCGGCGCTTGGCCTGTTCGGATCGACCTCGGATGGCGTCCCGCTGCTGCAGACGCTGGACCAGATCGTCACCGAGCTTGGCTTCAACCAGTACACCGCCCATAACGGCGATACGCTGAACATGGTGCTGTTCACCCTGTCGCTGATGATCGGCACCGCCGGTCTGCCGCACGTGATCATGCGCTTCTTCACCGTGCCCAAGGTGTCCGATGCCCGCTGGTCGGCAGGCTGGGCGCTGGTGTTCATCGCGCTGCTCTACCTCACCGCCCCGGCGGTTGGCGCCATGGCCCGCCTGAACATCACCCAACAGTTCTGGCCCGAAGGCACCAGCGGCGCCGCCGTCAGCCTCGAACAGATCGAATCCGACAGCACCTACGACTGGATGGCAACCTGGCAGCAGACCGGCATGCTTGGCTGGGAAGACAAGAACGGCGACGGGCGCATCCAGTACTACAACGACGGCGCGCCCGCGATGCAGGAACGCGCCGCCGCCGAAGGCTGGGAAGGCAATGAACTGACCAACTTCAACAACGACATCCTGGTTCTTGCCAACCCGGAAATCGCCAACCTGCCGTCCTGGGTCATCGGCCTGATCGCGGCAGGCGGTCTTGCCGCCGCGCTGTCGACTGCGGCAGGCCTGCTGCTGGCGATCTCGTCGGCGGTGTCCCACGACCTGATGAAAGGTCAGTTGACCCCGAACATCAGCGAAAAGGGCGAACTGATGGCGGCGCGGATCGCGATGGCCGTGTCGATCGCCGTGGCGACTTGGCTGGGCCTGAACCCTCCGGGCTTTGCGGCGCAGACCGTGGCGCTGGCCTTCGGCCTTGCGGCATCGTCGATCTTCCCGGTGCTGATGATGGGCATCTTCTCGAAGGTGAACAAGCAGGGCGCCGTGGCGGGCATGATCTCGGGTCTCGTGGTCACGCTGGTCTACATCTTCCTGCACAAGGGCTGGATGTTCATCCCGGACACCAACTCGTTCACCGATGCCGACCCTCTGTTCATGGGCATCAAGTCGACCTCCTTCGGGGCGGTGGGTGCGATCATCAACTTCGCGGTGGCCTTCATCGTTTCGTCGATGTCCCAGCCGATCCCGGACGAGATCTCGGAACTGGTGGAATCGGTCCGCGTTCCGCGTGGCGCAGGTGCCGCACAGGACCACTAAGACCGCATCGGGCGGGGTGTCACGGCACCCTGCCCTCTGTCCAACGGTCCCGCCCCGTGCCATGCAAGGGGCGGGATTTTTCTTGAAGCGCCAGAGGTAAGCCGATGCCCATCGCACCAGAAGAGCTGCACCGCTTCCTGACCGGCGTGCACCCCTATGACACGCTCGAATACAGCGATATCGACGGGCTGGTGCCGCAATTCGTGCAGCGCCGCCTGCCCGCCGGGACCGAGATCTATCACGTCGGCGAGCCGCTCGACGGGCTCTACCTGATCCATTCCGGGCAGGTCGAGATCCGCGACGACAACGATGTCACCGTTTCGCTGCTGGGGCCGCGCAACAGCTTTGGCGAACGCGGGCTGGCCCGCGACGGGCTGGCCGCCACCTCGGCGCGCACCGTCGATGACACGCTGCTGTTCCTGCTGCCCGTTTATGCCTTTCGCGCGCTGATCGCCGAGAGCCCCGCCGCAAGGCGGTTCTTTGACCGCTCACGCGCGCCGAGGCCGCAAAAGAACGACCTTGCCCATTCCCGCGTCGAGACCTTGATGGCGGCGAACCCGCTGACCCTTGCGCCCAGCGCCACAGTCCGGCAGGCCGCCGCGCTGATGGCCGAGCGCCACGCCAGTTCGGTCTGCATCACCGACGGCCCGCTGCTCAAGGGCATCCTGACCATCCGCGATGTATCGGGCAAGGTTGTCGGTGGCGGGCTGGCGTTCGACACGCCGGTAACGCAGATCATGAGCGCCGATCCGGTGACGCTGCCGCCCTCGGCCATCGGCTCGGACGTGCTGCATATGATGATGGAACGCAACATCGGCCATGTGCCGGTGGCCGAGGCTGGCAAGCTGGTCGGCATCGTCACCCAAACCGACCTGACCCGTTTTCAGGCGGTGTCGAGCGCCGGGCTGGTGTCGGAAATCGCCCGCGCCACCAGCGCCGAACAAATGGCCGAAGTCACCGCCCGCATCCCGCAGCTGCTGCTGCAACTGGTCGCGGCGGGCAACCGGCACGAGGTGGTGACGCGGCTGATCACCGACATCACCGACACCGTCACCCGCCGCCTGCTGGCGCTTGGCGAGGCGAAGCTTGGCCCTGCCCCGGTGCCCTATCTGTGGCTGGCCTGCGGCAGTCAGGGGCGGCAGGAACAGACCGGCGTCAGCGATCAGGACAATTGCCTGTTCATCGACAATGCCGCCAGCGACGACGACATGGCCTATTTCGCGCAGCTGGCGCAATTCGTCTGCGCCGGGCTGGACCGGGCGGGCTATTTCCTGTGCCCCGGCGACATGATGGCGACCAATCCGCAATGGTGCGCCCGCGTCGGGACATGGCGGCAATATTTCACCCGCTGGATCACCAAGCCGGACCCGATGGCGCAGATGCTGGCCTCAGTGATGTTCGACCTGCGGCCCATCGGCGGCACCAAGTCGCTCTACGAAGACCTGCAGGCCGAAACCCTTGAGGCGGCCTCGAAGAATTCCATCTTCGTGTCGCACATGATCGCCAATTCGCTGAAACACACGCCACCGCTGGGGCTGCTGCGCGGCTTTGCCACGATCCGCTCGGGCGAGCACAAGAACACGCTTGATCTCAAGCACAATGGCGTGGTGCCGGTGGTCGATCTGGCGCGGGTCTACGCGCTTCAGGGCCGCCTGCCCGAGGTCAACACCCGCGCCCGGCTGGATGCCGCCGTCGCAGCGGGCAAGCTGTCGGGCTCTGGCGGACAGGATCTGCTGGACGCCTACGACCTGATCGCCGAAACCCGGCTGGAGCATCAGGCCGAACAGGTGCGCCGGGGCAGCGCGCCGGACAATTACCTTGCCCCCTCGTCGCTGTCGGATTTCGAACGCAGCCATCTGAGGGACGCCTTCGTGGTCATCAAGTCGCTGCAATCGGCGCTTGGACACGGGCGCGGAATGCTGGGATAACGGGCAAGAGAGGGAGGAATTCATGTTCTGGGAACTGATAGCGGTCTTCGTGGCGGGCTTTGCTGGCGCGGGGATCATGCTGGTGATGGTCAAGGGCTCGCGCGGGCGGCTGCCGCGCTGGCTGGTGCCGGTGGCGGCGGGGGCGGCGATGCTTGCCGCGAGCATCGCCAATGAATACGGCTGGTACGGGCGCACCGAGACCAACCTGCCCGAAGGCTTTGACGTGGTCGCCTCTCATGAATCCCGCGCCCTTTGGCGCCCGTGGACCTACGCCTTCCCGATGATCGACCGCTTCATCGCGGTGGATCTGGCAAACCCGGTGGAAAACACCCAGACCGAGGGGCTGTTCATGGTGCGCGCCGCCTTCTATGGCCGCTGGAGACCGACCTCCGAAGCGCAGATGCTGGTGGATTGCGCGCAGGGGCGCACCGCGATCCCGTCGGGCGATGCGGGCACGCCGATGTGGCGCAGCGATCCCCAGGACCCGGTGCTGCAAGCGGTCTGCGCGCAGCAGAGCACATCATGACACAGCTTGGCCTGCGTCTGCGGATCCTGCTGTTCTTTGTGCTGATCGGGCTGGGCGGCACCGGGGCAGTGCTGGGCGCGCTCTGGATCGGCCATGCCCGCGCGGTTGCGACCACGCTCACCGACGGCTTCGTGATGGCCGCGATCCTGTCTGCGCTGGCGCTGCTGGCACTCAGCGCCGGTGTCTGGCTGCTGTTCGACGAAAACCTCGCCAAGCCGATCGAAAAGCTCGCCTCTGAAATGCGGGTGCGGGCCCATGCTGGCACCGACGCCGAGCTCGACACCCATTCGGCGCGCTATCTTGGCGATCTGGCCGATGCGGCGGCGGCGATTTCAGGCAAGATCAGCGGCGGCGCCATGGAAACCGCGCAGCAGGTGGCGCTGGCAACCGAGCGGCTGGCGCTCGACAGCGCGCGTCTGACCTCCCTGCTCACCGAGATTCCGGTGGCGATGATCCTCGTGAACCCGCGTGGTCAGATCGTGCTCTATGACGGGCAAGCGGCCGAAGTGCTTTCGCAGTTGCACGTGCCCCGGCTGAACGCCCCGCTGAGCGAGTATTTCGAAGCCACCGGCCTTGCCCGCGCCGTGCACGAGATGCACCGCACCGGCCGCGAGGTTCGCTTTGCCGCACTTGGCGTTGATGGCGCACAAAGTTACGATGCGCTGCTGCGGCCAATGCAGGGCGGCGGCTACATGATGGTGATCGAGGGCGCCGAGGCCCGCATGTCGCCGGATGCCGAACGCCCGCTGGTCTATGATTTCGATCTGCTGACCCATGACGTGCCCGCCTGCATCGAAACCAGCCCGCTGAAACGGCTGACCTATACGGTGTTCGACACTGAAACCACCGGACTGCTGCCCCACAAGGACGAGGTCGTGCAGATCGGTGCGGTTCGGGTGCTCAACGGGCGCATCGTGCCCGGCGAGATCATCGACCAGCTGGTCAATCCCGGCATGCCGATTCCCCCCGCCTCAACCCGTGTGCACAAGGTGTCCGACGCGATGGTGCAGGACGCGCCCGATATCGCACATGCCGGGCGGCGGTTTCACCGCTTTGCCGCCGATTCGGTGATCGTGGCGCATAACGCCCCCTTCGACATGGCCTTCCTGCGCCGCCACCGCCACCGGATGGGGGTCGAGTGGGACCATCCGATCCTCGACACGGTGCTGCTGTCGGCGGTGCTGTTCGGCGCCAGCCAGACCCATACGCTGGATTCGTTGTGCGAACGGCTCGGGGTCGAGATCCCGGCACAGCTGCGCCACACCGCGCTTGGCGATGCCCATGCCACGGCGCAGGTGCTGATCAAGATGCTGCCGATGCTCGAGGCGCGGGGGATGAAGACCTTTGGCGACGTTCTCGAAGAGACCCGCAAGCATGGCCGCCTGCTGGAAGACCTGAACTGAGAGCCTCCGGCGACGGCCCCCCGGCCCCGCAACCGGGAAAGCTCCCCTGCCTCACAGCACAGCGGCCATCGCTACGTCGAGCTTGTCGACCAGTTCGCCGATCTGGTCCTCGCTGAGGATGAAGGGCGGCGCGAGCAGCACGTGATCGCCGCTTTGCCCGTCGACCGTACCGCTCATCGGATAGCAGATCAGCCCCGCCTCGAAGGCCGCCGCCTTGAGCCGCCCGGCAATGCCGCGCGCCGGGTCGAACGCCGCCTTGCTGGCGCGCTCCGCCACCAGTTCCACCCCGATGAACAGCCCGCGCCCGCGGATATCACCCACATTTGGATGCTGCCCGAAGCGATCCGTCAACGCCGACATCACCTGCGCCCCCACCGGCGCGACCCGCGCCGCAACGCCATCATCCACCAGCCGCTCGAGCACCGCGCAGGCCCCCGCGCAGGAGGTCGGATGCCCCAGATAGGTGTGCCCGTGCATGAACATGCCCGAGCCCTGCGCGATGGAGTCATAGATTTCGCCGCTGCACAGCATCGCCCCGATCGGCGCATAGCCCGCGCCCAGCCCCTTGGCGATGCAGACGATATCCGGCACCACGCCCTCCTGCTCGCAGGCGAATAGCGTGCCGGTCCGGCCCATACCGCACATCACCTCGTCCAGGATCATCAGGATCCCATAGCGGTCGCAGATCTCGCGGATGGCGCGGAAATAGCCCGGAACCGGCGGCACCGCGCCCAGCGTCGCCCCGACCACCGGTTCGGCAACAAAGGCCATGACGGTGTCGGGGCCAAGCGCCAGCACCTGCGCTTCGATCTCGCCGGCAAGGCGCAGCCCATAGGCTTCGGGCGTCTCGCCCGGCGCCATGCCGCGATAGGCGTAGCAGGGCGCGACATGGTGCACATCCATCAGCAGCGGCGCAAAGGGCGCGCGCCGCCACGCATTGCCCCCGGTCGCAAGCGCGCCGAGCGTGTTGCCATGATAGCTTTGACGGCGGGCGATGATCTGCGTCCGTTCCGGTGCGCCGCGTTCAAGATGAACCTGCCGCGCCAGCTTCAGCGCCGATTCCACCGCCTCGGAACCGCCAGCAACGATATAGACCTTATCCAGCCCCTCGGGCGCCAGCGCGATCAACCGATCCGCCAGCCGCTCGGCGGGCTCGGAGGTAAAGAACCCCGTATGCGCAAAGGCCACCTTGTCGAGCTGCGCCTTCATCGCGGCGATGACATGCGCATCGCCATGCCCAAGGCAACTGACCGCCGCGCCGCCCGAACCGTCAAGATAGCGCTTGCCATCCGCATCGATCAGATACGCCCCATCACCCGCCGCAACAACCGGCGGCAAAGATCTGGCATTACGGGGGAAAACGTGATTCATGGCCGAAAACTCGCGGTGCTGTGGACGGGGGTGTCGGAGAAGGGCAATGTTACCCCCTTTGCAACTCCGCGCACATCTGTTCACTATCACCTGATACAGTCAGAACGGATCACAGGGAGCAAGATCTGATGAAAACGACCCTTTTCGGCGCGGTCATGACCGGCGCACTCGTCACCGCTGCGGGCGTTTCCGCACAGGAACAGACCTTCATCTCCATCGGTACCGGCGGCGTGACCGGCGTGTACTATCCGACAGGCGGCGCAATCTGCCGGCTGGTGAACAAGGACCGCAAGACCCACGGCATCCGCTGCGCCGTCGAATCGACCGGCGGGTCGGTTTACAACATCAACACCATCAAGGCGGGCGAGCTGGAATTCGGCGTCGCCCAGTCCGACTGGCAGTACCACGCCTATAACGGCACCTCGCAGTTCGAAGGCGACGCGGCCTTCCCCGACATCCGCGCCGTGTTCTCGATCCACCCCGAGCCGTTCACCCTGATCGCCCGCGCCGATGCCGGTATCGAGACCTTCGAGGATCTCAAGGGCAAGCGCTTCAACGTCGGCAACGCCGGGTCGGGCCTGCGCGGCACCACCGAAGTGCTGATGGCCGAATACGGCATGACCATGGATGATTTCGCGCTGGCCACCGAATACAAGGGTTCGGAAATGTCGCAGCAGCTGTGCGACGGCAACATCGACGCGATGGTCTATGTGGTTGGCCACCCGGCAGCCGCCATCGAGGAAGCCGCCACCACCTGCGACGTCAAGCTGGTCAACGTGGTTGGCCCGGTGATCGACAAGCTGATCGAGGAAAACCCCTATTACCGCACCGCCGTGGTGCCGGGCGGCACCTACTCGGGCAACCCCGATGACGTCACCACCTTTGGTGTCGGCGCAACATTGGTGAGCTCGGCGCAGGTGCCCGAAGAGGTGGTCTACATCGTCGCCAAATCGGTGATGGAGAATATCGACGATTTCCGCCAACTGCACCCGGCCTTTGCCAACCTCGATCCGGCAGAGATGGTCACCGACGGCCTGTCGGCGCCGCTGCACCCGGGCGCCGAGCGCGCCTACAAGGAACTCGGCCTGATCGAATAACGCCGCTATCGCGATATGGCGGGCGGCGGCAGGGCGACTTGCCGCCGCCAGCCCGATCTTGCAAGGGCCGCATTTCGGCATGCCCCTTCCATAGGCGGGTCCGTTGCCAGCGCCCGGCTTGGACCAAACCCAGTTTATCCTAGCAGCCGCGCCACTTGAGGCGCAACCTTCACCCAAATGAAGATACAGCGACGTCAGGGAGACATCACGATGGCCGATCAGCCGCAGCAGACGCGCAGCGCCGACGACATGGTGGCCGAGGCCGACACCGGCGCGCGCGCGCCGATCAACTGGCAAGGCACGCTGATCCTTGGCACCTGCATCGCATGGTCGCTGTTCCAGCTTTATATCGCCTCGCGGGTACCAAGCATGGTGGCGCAGGCCACGGGCATCAGCTTTTTCGCCAATGTCATCACCCAGGCCCGGTTCATCCACCTTGCCTTTGCCATCGCGCTGGCCACCATGGCCTTTCCGCTGACCAAATCCGCCCCGCGCGACCGCATCCCGCTGTACGATTGGGCGCTGATGATGCTTGGCGTGGCGGCCTGCCTGTATCTGGTGGTGTTTCGCGATCAGATCGCCACCCGCCCCGGCCTGTGGTCCGCCTCTGACCTGACCATGTCGGCCATCGGCATGGTGGTGCTGATGATCGCGGTCTGGCGCTCTCTGGGGCTGCCGCTGGTGATCATCGCCTGTGCCTTCATCGCCTTTGCCTTCTTTGGCGGCTATTCGGAATGGGTGCGCAACATCACCAATTACGGCGGCTCGTCGCTGCACAAGGCTCTGGGGCATTACTGGATGCAGACAGAGGGCGTCTTCGGCGTGGCGCTTGGCGTGTCGACCTCGATGATCTTTCTGTTCGTGCTGTTCGGGGCGCTGCTTGACCGCGCGGGCGGTGGCAACTGGTTCATCCAAGTCGCCATCGCGCTTCTGGGCGCGCTGCGCGGCGGCCCCGCCAAGGCGGCGGTGCTGTCCTCGATGATGACCGGGATGATCTCGGGAAGTTCCATCGCCAACACCGTCACCACCGGCACCTTCACCATCCCCCTGATGAAGCGCATCGGCTTTCCCGCCGAAAAGGCCGGCGCGGTCGAGGTTGCCTCCTCGACCAACGGCCAGCTGACGCCTCCGGTCATGGGGGCCGCGGCCTTCCTGATGGTCGAATACGTCAACATCCCCTACATCGACGTGGTGAAACACGCCTTTCTTCCGGCGGTGATCTCATACATCGCGCTGCTATATATCGTGCATCTGGAAAGCCTGAAGATGGGGCTGAAGGGGCTGGAAAAGCCGGGCCGCCGCATTGGCGTGCTGATGATCCTGATCCTGTTCCTGTCGGGGTTCATCGTGCTCGGCGCACTGTCCTTCGCGATGGTCGGTCTGCGCAGCCTGATCGAGCCCTTTGTAGGAGATTCTGTCTATGCCGCCGTGGCACTGGTCGCGGTGATCTACGTGGCGCTGGTCAAGATCGCGGCGGACCTGCCCGAGATTGCCGAAGACACCGATCCGACCGCCCCGCCCAAGGCACCCCGGCTGACACCGACGCTGGTTGGCGGGCTGTATTTCTCCATCCCCATCCTGATTCTCGTGTGGAACCTGATGGTGCGCACCGAGACTCTGGACCGTCTGTCGCCGGCGCTATCGGCGTTCTGGGCGGCGGTTTTCATGATGATCATCGCGCTGACCCACCGCCCGCTCAAGGCGCTGTTCCGCGGCCATGACATCAAAGCCGAAGCCCGCGCTGGCTGGGAAGATTTCATCTCCGGGCTGATTTTGGGCGCGCGCAACATGATCGGCATCGGCGTTGCCACCGGGGCGGCGGGCATCATCGTCGGCACCATCAGCCTGACCGGCGCGCATCAGGTCATCGGCACGGTGATCGAGGTGATCTCGGGCGGCAACCTGATGGTCCTGCTGATCCTCGTGGCCGTGCTGTCGCTGATCCTTGGCATGGGCCTGCCGACCACGGCAAATTACATCGTGGTATCCTCGCTGATGGCGCCGGTGATCATGACCGTGGGGGCGCAGGCGGGGCTCGTGGTGCCGCTGATCGCGGTGCATATGTTCGTGTTCTACTTTGGCATCCTTGCGGATGACACGCCCCCCGTCGGCCTTGCCGCCTATGCGGCGGCGGCGATCTCGCGCGGCGATCCGATCAAGACCGGCCTTCAGGGCTTTGGCTACGACATCCGCACCGCCCTGCTGCCCTTCCTGTTCATCTTCAACACCGACCTGTTGCTGATCGACGTGTCGCTGTTCCACGCGGTGGTCATCTTCTTCGTCGCCCTGCTGGCGATGCTGCTGTTTGCCGCCGCGACGCAGGGCTATTTCATCGCGAAATCGAAGCGGTGGGAAAGCGCCGTTCTGCTGCTGATCGCCTTTACCCTGTTCCGGCCGGGGTTCTTCCTCGACATGGTCGAAGACCCTTACGTCACCGCCTCCGGCCCCGCCGCGATGCAGCTACTGAGCGAGGAACCCGATGGCATGCTGGTGCGCCTGAACATCGAAGGCCCCGATTTCGACACCGGCAAGATGCGCCCCGTGACGATCCAGATCCCCGCCATTTCGGGCGACGCGGTTGGCGCGCTGGACGCGCAGGGCCTCACCGTGATGGAAGACGGCGACACGCTGGCCCTCGAAGAGCCCTTCCCCGGCACGCCGTTCTTTGAACAGATCGGCACCGAATACGACTATTACGCCGATCAGCCGGTGGTGATCTCGGCGGTGCAGGTCGAGAACGAGCGGCTGCCCAAGGAGATTTTCTTCATCCCGGCGCTGCTGCTGCTGGCGGGCGTCGTGATGATCCAGCGCCCGCGCGCCACGCAGCCTGCCTTCTGAGGAAACGCCATGTACCGGACCATCCTTCTTGCGGTCGATATCAACGACCTCGCCTTCTCGGACCATCTGGCAGAGGCAGCGATCGGCCTTGCCCATGCGGATGGGGCCGAGATCCACGTGTTGAATGTCATTCCCGGTTCGGGAATGGCGATGGTGGGGGCCTATCTCGGCGCCGATCAGGAAAAGCGCATCCGCGCCGAGGCAAAGGCCAGGCTAGCAGACTGGGCCGAACGGGTACTGCCCGAAGAGCTTTTCGCCGGGCTGCACATCGCCCAGGGCACGATTTACCACGAGATCATCGCGTTGGCCGACAAGCTGGGAGTCGCCGCGATCATAGTCGGCGCGCACCGGCCCGAGCTGAAGGATTACCTCGTTGGGCCCAACGCCGCCCGCGTCGTGCGCCATGCAAAGCAAAGCGTGCTGGTGGTGCGATGACGACGAAGACGATGACGCCGGTCGATGCGCGCGAAGACGATCTTCCCGGCATTCTCGAAATCTACAACGACGCGGTGCGCAACACGCTGGCAATCTGGAACGAGTCCGAGGTCAACCTGCAAAACCGCCAAGACTGGTGGACCGGGCGCGTGGCGCAAGGCTATCCGGTGCTGGTGCTGCGCGATGACAGCGGCGTGCTGGGCTATGCCAGCTTCGGCGACTGGCGCGCCTTCGAAGGCTTCCGGCACACGGTGGAACATTCGATCTATATCCGCAGCGACGCGCGCGGACGCGGTCTTGCAGGGCCTTTGCTGGCGGCGCTGATCGAGCGCGCTCGCCAGATTGGCAAGCACGTCATTGTTGCGGGAGTCGAAAGCGGCAACGCCGCCTCGATCCGCCTGCATGAGCGCGCAGGGTTCCGGATCACCGGGCAGATGCCTCAAGTCGGCTGTAAATTCGGACGCTGGCTCGACCTGACCTTCCTGCAACTGACGCTGGATGAACGGCCAACCCCGGATCCCGCACCATGATTCTGACGCTCGCCCTGCTGGCCATCGCAGGCAGTGCGCTGGTGCTGCAAAACGCCATCATGCTCGAAGCGCGCACGTTGTCGGGTTCGGTCTGGGTGGCGCTATGGCTCAATTCTGCGGTGGGGCTGGTGCTGCTGACCATCACGGCGCTTGCCGCCGATGGGCCGCAAGCCTTTGCCCGACTTGCGACAGGCCGCTGGTGGTTGCTCCTGCTGCCCGGACTGCTTGGAACGCTGTTTGTCTACGCCAGCCTCACGGGCTATGCCCGCGTCGGCGCGGTACTGACGATCTCGACCCTGGTCGCAGCCCAAATTGCGGCGGGCGTGGGGTTTGATGCACTGCGCGGCCTGCCGGTCAGTGGTGGTCAGATGGCCGGGCTTGTTCTACTTCTTGCCGGGGTGGCTCTCGTCATCGCCGCAAAACCCTGAACGCAGCGCCCAGCCGCCCTGTTCGGCCTGCCTCCGGCGGGAGTTTATCTGGCAAGATGAAGGATGAGCGCCGCGCCCCGACTTCATCTTGCCGGTTAAACTCCGGGGGGAGCGCCCAGCGCGGGGGGCTGGCCCCCCTCTGCCCTCACCGCCTATGCAGCGGCGGCGTATTGTCCGATGCGCTCGACCATCGCCCGCAACCCGTTCGAGCGTTGCGCCGACAGGTGCTCGTTCAATCCGAGCCGTCCCAGCTCTGTACGGGCGTCGATGGCTGCGACCTCGGCCACCGGCAACCCGTCGTAAAGCTTGTGCAGCACCGCGATCAGGCCGCGCACGATCATCGCGTCGCTGTCGCCCTGAAAGCTGAAGAAACCGCCTTCGATCTGCGGGTGCAACCACACTTGGCTGGCGCAGCCCTCGACTTTTGTCGCCGGAACCTTCAGCGCGTCGGGCAGAGGTGTCATCGTCTTGCCCAATTCGATCACCATGCGGTAGCGGTCTTCCCAATCGTCGAGAAACTCGAAATCCTCAACCAGTGTCTCGAAACTGTCCTGCGCCATCGTCGTCTCCTTGCCCGTCGTGCCCAGACCTAGGCCCGCCAGAGAAGAAGGTCCAGCCGCCCGGCAGGCTTTTCATCGCCGAGCGAATGCGCTACGCCAGCAAGAAAGACAGGCAGGGGCGGGTTTACCCATGAAGACAACTCTTTCGGTGCTGA
Organism: Citreicella sp. C3M06; assembly: GCF_018860705.1. Taxonomy (GTDB): domain Bacteria; phylum Pseudomonadota; class Alphaproteobacteria; order Rhodobacterales; family Rhodobacteraceae; genus Salipiger. The sequence continues at coordinate 96,320 of NZ_JAHKQA010000091.1, read as the reverse complement.
TTGTCGCAAGCTTGGCACTGTCCGGCTGCGCCACCATGCGCGATTCGCGGGTCAACCCGATGAACTGGTTCGGCGGCAGCGCCCCCGCACCGATCGCCAATCCGGCAGCGACCGGGGCGAACAACCCTCTGATTCCCGCGGAGCGCGCCTCGGTGTTTCGCCGCGACGAGAACGAGCCGGACTATGACGGTCGGCCGGTCCAGACCATCGACGAGCTGCTGGTCGAACGCCGCCCCGGCGGGGCAATCATCCGCGTGACTGGCATCGCCGAGCGTGCCGGGCCGTTCGATGTGCGTATCGTCGAAGACATCGCTCAGACCGGCGATGGCACGCTGGCCTATACGCTCAAGGCACTGCAATCGGCCGGGCCACGCGGCACCGGTGAACACGCCCGCAAGGTCACTGCAGCGATCTGGCTGACCGACCAAGAGCTTTCGGGCGTCTCTACGATCCGCGTTGCGGGCGCATCGAACGTATTGGTCACCCGGCGCTGACGCGCCGGGTGCCGGATCACAGCTCGATCACCTCGACGTCGCGGCCCTTGACGGCCAGCGCGAGCTTGCCCTCGCACAGGCGCAGCGCGTCGGCGCCGAACACCTCTTGCCGCCACCCGCTCAGCGCCTTGACGTCGCGCAGCCCTGCCGCCAGCGCGTCAAGATCCGCTGCGGGCGCGATCAGTCGGGCCGCGACGCCCGAGCTTTCCGTACGCGCCTTGAGCAGCACCCGCAGAAGGTCCGCCAGCGCCGGGTTGACCTGCAACTGATCGCGGCTGGTGTCGGGCTTGGGCAGCTCATCCTTGGGCAATTCCTGCGCCGCTTTCACTGCGGCAAGGATCCCTTCGGCGATCGGGCCCTTGCGCGCCTCGCGCAGCAACAGGCGCGAGCGGCCCAGATCGTCGAGCGTCATCGGTTTGGTCGAGGCCAGCTCGCTTAGCGCGTCATCCTTGAACACCCGCGTGCGCGGGATATTCTTTGACTGGGCATAGGTTTCGCGGAATGCCGCAAGCGCCTGAACAATGGCAAGGAATCGCGGGCTGGTCGAACGGGTCTTGACCCGCTCCCAAGCGTTTTCGGGCCGGGTGATATAGGTTTCCGGATCGGTCAGAACGGCGATTTCCTCGGCGACCCAGCGGGCGCGCCCGCTGCGCTCAAGTTCAGCGGCAAGGTGTTCGTAGATGTCACGCAGGTGGGTGACATCAGCCAGCGCGTATTTCTTTTGCGCATCGGTCAGCGGGCGGCGCGACCAGTCGGTAAAGCGCGAGCTTTTATCAAGGCTCGCCTTCGAAATCCGCTTCACCAGCGTCTCGTAGCCCACCTGTTCACCAAAACCACAGACCATGGCCGCGACCTGTGTGTCGAACAGCGGCTCGGGGATAACGCCGTGGTCGACGTAGAAGATTTCGAGATCCTGCCGCGCGGCGTGGAACACCTTGACCACGTTGGTGTTGCGGAACAGCGCGATCAGCGGATCGAGCGACAGCCCATCGACCAGCGGATCAAGCAGCACGGCGTTGCTGTCGCCGACGCCGGGGAAAGCCAGCTGAACGAGGCAGAGCTTTGAATAATAGGTGCGCTCACGCAGGAATTCGGTGTCGACGGTGACATAGGGTGCCCCTGCCGCCTCGTCGCAGAAGGCCGCAAGCTCTTCGGTGGTTGTGAGTGTTCTCATCGGGGCTCCGGCCGCTCTTGTGGTTGTTGTAAGGTTGCCCACCTTTATGTGTCATCCTAAAGCAAAGATTCGACGATGTGTAGAGCAGGCGACAACGCCAATGCGCGGTATCATCGAGTCACGCGATGGGTGTCAGGGAGCCAGCCAGGTCCACAAGCCGCCGCGGCGGCGGCCCGGGGTCAGCCCTGAAGCCGCAAGGTCTCGCGGTTGCCGCTGGCAAAGCGGCGCAGCACCTCGGGGTAAAGGCGGTGTTCCTGCACCAGTACCCGTGCGGCCAGCGCATCGGGCGTGTCGCCCGGCAGCACCGGCACCGTGGCCTGACCGAGAATCGGACCATCATCCAGCTCTGGCGTCACCTCGTGCACGGTGCAACCGTGCAGATCATCGCCCGCCTCAAGCGCGCGGGCATGGGTGTGCAGCCCGCGATATTTCGGCAAGAGCGAGGGGTGGATGTTCAGCATACGCCCCTGCCAGCGCGACACGAAGCTGGCGGTCAGAACCCGCATGAACCCGGCAAGGCACAGGATGTCGGGCGCCGCCGCGTCGAGTTCGGCCAGTAGCGCCGCCTGAAACGCCTCGCGATCGCCCTTGAAAGGGCGGTGATCGACCACCGCCGTGGCGATGCCGCGCGCCGCGGCCTTTTGCAGCCCGCCGGCATCGGCGCTGTTGGCCAGCACCAGCACCGGGCGCGCCGGGTGATCGCCGGTCATGCTGTCAACCAGCGAGACCATGTTCGACCCGCCGCCGGAGATGAAGATGGCGACCCGCTTCAAAGCAGGCTGCCCTCATACGCCATGCCGGGGGTGTCGGTGACGGTGCCCAGAACGTAGACCGTTTCGCCCTCGGCGCGCAGCAGCTCTGCCAACGCCTCGGCGCGCTCGGCCGAAACCGAAAGAATCATGCCGACACCGCAGTTGAAGGTCTTGAGCATCTCGGCCTCGCTCATGCCGCCGACCTGCGCCATCCACGCAAACACGCCGGGCAGTTGCCACGCATCGAGGTCGATGGTCGCGCCGCAGCCCTCGGGAAGCACGCGCGGCAGGTTCTCGGTCAGCCCGCCGCCGGTGATATGCGCCAGCGCGTGCACGCCCCCTGCCCGCACCGCCGCCAGCGCCTGCGTGACGTAAAGACGCGTTGGGGTCAGCAGCACCTCGCCCAGCGATCCGTCTGCCCAAGGGCAATCGGCATCCCAGCCAAGACCGGAGACCTCGACCAGCTTGCGCACAAGGCTGTAGCCATTGGAATGCACACCATCAGAGGCAAGGCCCAGCAGCACATCGCCCGCAACGACGCCGGCGGGCAGCTCGGTGCCGCGCTCCATCGCGCCGACGGCAAAGCCCGCAAGGTCGAAATCGCCCGCCGGGTACATGCCGGGCATCTCGGCGGTCTCGCCGCCGATCAGCGCGCAGCCAGAGCGCACGCAGCCCTCGGCAATGCCCTCGATGACGCGCGCGGCGCTGTCGGTGTCGAGCTTGCCAGTGGCGAAGTAATCAAGAAAGAACAGCGGCTCGGCGCCCTGACACACCAGATCGTTGACGCACATGGCGACAAGGTCGATGCCGACGCCGTCGACATGGCCGGTGTCGATGGCGATGCGCAGCTTGGTGCCGACCCCGTCGGTCGCTGCCACCAGCACCGGGTCGCTGTAACCCGCTGCCTTTAGATCGAACAGCGCGCCAAAGCCGCCAAGGCCGGAAACGGTGCCCGCCCGGTTGGTCCGCTTTGCCGCCGGCTTGATCCGGTCAACGAGCGCATTGCCCGCGTCGATGTCCACGCCTGCATCCGCGTAGGTGATGCCGTTCTTGCCGTCGCTCATGCTGCCCTCCGGGTCACTTGCGCGCGGCTTTAGCGCATGGGCGCCGTGAAGGAAAGCGCCAAGGCGGCCTTGCCACGCAGCGGTTTGAAACTGCCGACACCGGGAAGCGCCCTGCGGCAGCCGCGCCTTGATTGCGAAAATCGGGGGCAGAATCTGCATTTGCCCCTTTGAAAGCGCTCAAAGGTTGCCTATATTCAAATCGTTCCCTCGGGAACTATGGGCATAAACGCGCATGTAATAAGCGGATCGGACCCGGGGGCGGTACCCGGCGGCTCCACCAATCACCCTTTCTTTGGAGGGTCATGGGGCCGAAATAGGATCGACGAACGTGTAAAGATGTAGCTTTGCTTCGGTGAGATACCACCGTTATCGGTTCATAACGCATAGTTGCAAATGACAATCATGCTCCGGTGGCCCTCGCCGCGTAAGCGGTTCGGGTTATCGAAACCTTAAGTCCTTGCGCTTAGCGGCGTAAGGCGGGGTCCGCAGGTACCTGGCAACAGAAACCTGCACCTTCCCCCTTATGACAGTTTTTCAAACAAGGTCGACGCGACGCTGGCTTGCGCTGTTGCGATGCTGCGGGCAATCGTCACCGGATCGTCATCCCTTTGCGCCAAGACGCTTGTCATGCCCGATCTTCTGACCCTCTGCCGCGCCTTTGCCATCATCGGCCTGCTCAGCTTTGGCGGGCCTGCCGCGCAGATCGCCCTCATGCACCGGGTGCTGGTGGAGGAACGCGGCTGGCTGACCGAGAAACAGTTCCTGTCGGCGCTGAGCTTCTGCATGGTGCTGCCCGGCCCCGAGGCGATGCAACTCGCCACATGGGCGGGGTGGAAGCTGCGCGGCACCTTGGGCGGCCTGATCGCAGGAGGGCTTTTCGTGCTGCCCGGCGCGATTCTGATCGCGGCGCTGGCGGCGGCCTATGGGCTATGGGGCAGCGCACCGCAGACCGAATCCATCCTGCTTGGCATCAAGGCCACCGTCATCGTCATCGTCGTGCAGGCGATGACCCGCCTTGTGCGCAAGGCGCTGAACGGCCCGGTCGAGGTAGCCATTGCCGGGGGCGCTCTGATCGCGCTGTACCTGTTCGCCGCGCCCTTCCCGCTGGTCATCGCCTGCGCCGCGCTGATCGGCTGGCTGCGCGGCAGCGGCGCGCCCGCAGCCCCCGTGTCCGCCCCGTTCGCCGGGCCAACGCTGCCGCGCATCGCGCTTTGGGGGGCGCTCTGGCTGGCGCCGCTGCCGCTGTTGGCGCTTGCCGGGCAGGATCTGCTGTTCGAGCTTTCGGCGTTCTTCGCCAGGCTTGCGGTGCTGTCCTTTGGCGGCGCCTATGCGGTGCTGGCATGGATGGCGCAGGAAATGGTGCAGAGCCGCGGCTGGCTGGCCCCCGAACAGATGGTCGATGGGCTGGGGCTGGCCGAAACCACCCCCGGCCCGCTGATTCTGGTGACGCAATTCGCCGGGCAGCTTGCGGGGTTCACGGCAGGCGGCTGGGGCATGGCCGCCGCCGCCTCGGTGCTGACGCTGTGGATGACCTTCGTGCCCTGCTTTCTGTGGATCTTTGCCTTTGCGCCGCATCTCGACCGTCTGCTGGCGCAGCCAAAGCTGCAATCGGCGCTCAGCGCCATCACCGCCGCGGTGCTGGGCGTCATCGCCAACCTGTCGCTGTGGTTCGCGCTGCACGTGATCTTTGCGCAGACTCAAAGCGCCGCCGCGCCCTTTGCCGCGCTGCTGCCAGTGCCGGGCAGCCTGCGCCCCGAGGCGCTTGGGCTCATCGCGCTGGCGGCCCTTGTGTTACTGGTGCTGCGCCGCTCGGTGCCGCTGACGCTTGCCCTCTGCGCCGGCGCGGGTTGGCTGCTGGGGTGATCGCCGCCAAAAGGCGGCCATGGTTTTTTTCGCCGACATGGCCTTTCACTCGCCGCCAAATCGAATAAGGTACCCCGAAAGACCACAAGGATTAGTGCCATGGCTACGGGCATCGACTACGGAAATCTCATGCATCGCGCGATGCGCGGGCTGATCCACAATGTCCTGACCGACGTTGCGGCGCACGGCCTGCCGGGCGAGCACCATTTTTTCATCACCTTCGACACCCAGCACCCGGATGTCGAAATCGCCGACTGGCTGTCCGATCGCTATCCCGGCGAAATGACCGTGGTGATGCAGCATCGCTATGACGCGCTCGACGTCACGACCGAAGGCTTTTCGGTCACGCTCAGCTTTGGCGACACGCCAGAGCGGCTGTACATCCCCTATGATTCGATCAAGACCTTCGTCGATCCGTCGGTTGAATTCGGCCTGCGCTTCGAAACCCACGAGGATGACGACGAGGACGAGGATGACGACCCGCTGCCCCCCGAAGATGGGCCGGATGGCGGCAAGCCCGAACGCCACGACGCCGAGGTTGTGCGGCTCGACAGTTTCCGCAAGACCTGAGCGGTACGCCTTGCGGGGCGATGTTAACGGTATCCATTGGTATACAGCCTTGCCTTTCCGTTTCTGAACGGTAAGAGATTGCCCAGCAGCGATCTCAGGAGGCACCAAGTGACCCAGACCCGCACCGAAACCGACAGCTTCGGCCCGCTCGAGGTTCCCGCAGACAAGTATTGGGGCGCGCAAACGCAGCGCTCGATCATGAACTTTCCCATCGGCTGGGAAAAGCAGCCGGTGCCGATCATCCGCGCGCTTGGCGTGGTGAAAAAAGCCTGCGCCATGGCCAACAAGGCCAACGGGTCGTTGGACGCCGATCTTGCCGACACCATCATCGCCGCCGCAAGCGAGGTGATCGAGGGCAAGTTCGACGACAACTTCCCGCTGGTGGTCTGGCAGACCGGGTCAGGCACCCAGTCGAACATGAACGCCAACGAGGTGATCTCCAACCGTGCCATCGAAATGCTTGGCGGCGTCATGGGGTCCAAGACCCCCGTTCACCCCAACGATCACTGCAACATGGGCCAGTCGTCCAACGACACCTTCCCCACCGCGATGCATGTCGGTATCGCAATGCAGGCGCGGGACGTGCTGCTGCCGGGTCTGGAAAAGCTGGCCGCCGCGCTTGAAGCCAAAAGCGCCGAGTTCAAGGACATCATCAAGATCGGCCGCACCCACACGCAGGATGCCACCCCGCTGACGCTGGGACAGGAATTCTCGGGCTATGCGCATCAGGTCCGCAAGGGCATCGAGCGGGTCAAGGCCTGCCTGCCCGACATCTACGAGCTGGCGCAGGGCGGCACCGCTGTCGGCACCGGGCTGAACACCAAGAAGGGCTGGGGCGAAGCCGTCGCCGCCAACATGGCCGAGATCACCGGCCTGCCCTTTGTCACCGCGCCCAACAAGTTCGAAGCGCTCGCCGCGCATGACGCCATGGTGATGTTTTCGGGCGCGCTGAAAACCGTTGCCGCCTCGCTGTTCAAGATCGCCAACGACATCCGTCTGCTGGGCTCTGGCCCGCGCTCGGGTCTGGGCGAGCTGATCCTGCCGGAAAACGAGCCGGGCAGCTCGATCATGCCGGGCAAGGTGAACCCGACGCAGGCCGAGGCGCTGACCATGGTCTGCGCCCATGTCATGGGCAACGACGCCGCCATCGGCTTTGCCGGCTCGCAGGGGCATTTCGAGCTCAACGTCTACAACCCGATGATGAGCTACAACGTGCTGCAATCCATGCAGCTGCTGGGCGATTCGGCTTCGGCCTTCACCGACAACATGGTTGTCGGCATTCAGGCAAACGAGGCGCGCATCGAGAAGCTGATGAAGGAATCGCTGATGCTGGTGACGGCGCTGGCGCCGACCATCGGTTACGATGCCGCCACCAAGGTTGCCAAGACCGCCCACAAGAACGGCACCACCCTGCGCGAAGAAGCCATCGCGCTTGGCTATGTCGATGAAGAAACCTTCGACCGTGTGGTGCGCCCCGAAGACATGATCGGCCCCAAGGACTGATCTGGCTGCGGCGCGGGGGTGCTCCTCGCGCCGCGCTGTTGCGAACGTGATCGCAGCTTTGGCCTCGTGCAGGCTAGTTTGCGAACATGGATCGCCGAATATTTCTGACCGCCCTCGCCGCCCCGTTTCTTGCCCCGCGCGCCCTTGCCGCGCAGGAGGCCACGCTGAGCCGCGCGCTGGACAGCGAAGACCAGCTGCACTCGATACAGGTGATGCGCGGCAATGATCTGTTGCTGGCCGAGGCCCCGCGCGGGCAAGGGCTGGACGCGCTCGCCAACATCAAATCCTGCTCCAAGAGCATCGTCGCCCTGCTGCTGGGTCAGGCGCTGGCACGCGGCGACGTGCCCGCGCTCAGCGCCACGCTGGCGGAGGTCGCCCCGAGCCTCATTCCCGCAGCGGCCAAGCCCGAGGTGCCCGGCATCACGCTCAAGGATCTGGTGACGCTCCGCACCGGGCTCGAGCGCACGTCGGGCGCGGAATATGGCGGCTGGGTCGCTTCGGGCAACTGGGTGGCCGATGCGCTCTCGCGCCCGATGGTGGCACGCCCCGGCGGGCGGATGCTGTACAGCACCGGCTCGACCCATGTATTGGGCGCGGCGCTGAGCGTGGCGAGCGGCGACAGCCTGCTGCGCCTTGCGCGCGATGGGCTGGGGGCGCCGCTGGGCATCGAAATCCCCGCATGGACCCGCGATCCGCAGGGATACTACCTTGGCGGCAACGAAATGGCGCTGACCCCGCGCGCCATGTTGCGCATCGCGCAGATGATGCGTGACGGCGGCGTCTGGGGCGGGCGGCAGGTGGTGTCACCCGACTGGGTTGCGGCCTCTATGACGGCGCGCACCCAGTCGCCCTATTCCGGGATGCACTACGGCTATGGCTGGTTCCTGACCGCGTCGGGCTACGCCCTTGCGCGCGGTTATGGCGGGCAGATCATCGCCTTTCACCAAGGCAAGCGGCTTGCGGTTGCGATCACCTCGGACCCGACGCGCCCGGCCCGGTCCGAAGGCTATTTCGGCACGCTCAAGGCGTTGCTCGAGGGGCCAATTCTCGCACTTGCATGAGAAGCTCCACGTCAGGCCTTTTGCGAGTCAGTCCCCCGCGCTATGATCGCGCCATGACCACGCCCGTGAATCTGAACCGCTATCGCAAGGACAAGGCCCGCGCCGAAAAGCGCGCACAGGCCTCATCGAACGCGGCAAAATTCGGGCGGACGCGCGCCGAGAAAGCCCTTGATACGGCGCGCAGCGACAAGGCCGGGCGCAACCTTGACGGGCACCAAATCGACCCCGCCGAGGACACGCCCGAAACATGAGCGCCCGCCCGGTCAAGCATTCGCTAAGCCTGCGCGGACACCGCACATCGGTCTCACTGGAAGAAGAATTCTGGGACGAATTCCGCGCCATCGCCAGATTCGAAGGCAAGGCGATCAACGCCCTCGCCGCCGAGATCGACGAGGCGCGTGGCCCCGATGTCGGGCTAGCCTCGGCGATTCGGGTCTATGTGCTGACCTGCGTCAAGGCACGCGCGGGCGACTAGGCGCCGCCCGTCCGGGCTCAGGCCCGAAGCCTTACGCCCCTGCCAGTGCCTTTTCGCGGGCCATGCGCAGCTGGGCGAAATCATCGCCAGCATGATAGCTCGACCGGGTCAGCGGGGTGGCCGACACCATCAGGAAGCCCTTGCCATAGGCGGCCTTCTCGTAGGTGGCGAATTCCTCGGGGGTGACGAAGCGATCAACCACGTGATGCTTGGGCGTCGGCTGCAGATACTGACCGATGGTCAGGAAATCCACGTCGGCAGCGCGCATGTCATCCATCACCTGACGCACCGACTGTGCATCCTCGCCAAGGCCGACCATGATGCCCGACTTGGTAAAGATCGACGGATCAAGCTCCTTGACCCGCTGCAACAGGCGCAGGCTGTGGAAATATCGCGCACCGGGGCGCACCGTGGGATAGAGCCCCGGCACGGTTTCCAGATTGTGGTTGAACACATCGGGCTTGGCCGCGACCACGGCTTCCAGCACGGCGGGGCTGCATTTGAGGAAATCCGGCGTCAGAATTTCGATGGTGGTGCCGGGGGAGCGGTGACGGATGGCGCGGATGGTCTGGGCAAAATGCGCCGCGCCGCCGTCTTCCAGATCGTCGCGATCGACCGAGGTGATCACCACGTGGTTCAGCCCAAGCTTTTGCACCGCATCGGCCACGCGCCCCGGTTCGAACACGTCGAGCGCTTCGGGGCGGCCGGTGGCGATGTTGCAGAACGAACAGCCACGGGTGCAGATGTCGCCCATGATCATCATGGTGGCGTGGCCCTGATTCCAGCATTCACCGGCATTGGGACAGCCCGCCTCTTCGCACACAGTCACAAGCTTGTGCTCGCGCATGATGCGATGGGTTTCCTGATAGCCCTTGCCGACCGGCGCCTTGACGCGGATCCAGTCCGGCTTCTTGGGCTGGGGGTTGTCCTTGCGGTGCGCCTTTTCCGGGTGACGCTGGGTCGGGATCTTCAGGTCGCGCAACGTTTTGTCCTCACGAGAGGTGATGGTTTAATGGCGAACCTATACCAATCGCACCGATGTTTCCAGAGCGCTGGTGCGTCTGTGATCACAGGCAATGTTCACGATTTTCGCGCTGGACGACGGCCGCGCCCTTGGCTAGATGATGGACAACGTGCGGGCGTGGCGGAACGGTAGACGCGCCGGATTCAAAATCCGGTTTCCGAAAGGAAGTGTGGGTTCGAAACCCACCGCCCGCACCAGACCTTCCGGGCCGGGGCCGCCCGGTCGGCAGCCCCCCTTTCATCGTCTCGATCAGATCACCCGAACCTGTGTGCCGATCGGGCAGACCGCAAACAGTTCGGCGATCTTTTCATTGTAAAGCCCGATGCACCCGTCCGAAGAGCGCCGCCCGATCTTGCGCGTATCATGCGTGCCATGGATGATATAGGCGGGCCAGCTCAGGTACATCGCGTGGGTTCCGAGCGGATTGTCCGGCCCCGGCGGCACCGGCTTCCAGTCGGGAAAGCGCTGCATCTGCGAGGCGGTCGGGGTCCAGCTTGGGCCGACCTTCTTGCGCACGATGCTGGTATAGCCGCGCTTTGTCAGCTCGTCGGTCAGCGGCACCGAGGTCGGAAAGACCCGGTAATCGCTGCCATCCGCCGACCAGAAATGCAGCGCGCGCGACGTGGTGTCGGCAACGATGCTGCCCTTGCCCAGCGTGTCGAAATGATCGCGCCAGTCCTGCATGGCAAAGCTCGAGATGTTGCGACGCGCATTGGCGGCGGCATCGGCGCGGGCCACGGCCGGAAGCAGCAGGCTTGCGGCGCCCATGGCAAGGGCGGCTCTGCGGGTGGGATGGGTGCTCATGATGACTCCTGTCTCGGGAATCGGGGCCGTTGTGTGGCCCCGTGTTTCTCCGAAACATCAGCCGAGCCTTAACCCAACCTTAAGCCTCAGCCGCCGCGCACGCTGGCGACCGCCTCGCGCAGCGCCGCCTTGTCCAGCGCACCGTCGAAGATCACCGTCTCGACGGTAAAGCCCGGCGTGCCGCGAAACCCAAGGCCCGCCGCCTGAAAGCTGTTGCGCTCTAGCAGTGCATCCCATGTCGCGCTGCGCTTGCGATAGGCGCGCAGCGCGTCTTTGGGCGGCAAGATGCGGCCCACCGCGCGGTCGACGGCGCCATCGCTCAGCCGCCCGACGGTGTGCATCAGCGATTCCATCACCGGCAGATAGGCGCCAAGGTCATGCGCCCCCAACGCCATCTGCGCCGCCCGCTGCGAGGTGGCGCCAAAGATCGGCCAATCCTTCATCACCAACCGGATGCCACCATCGTCCGCCACAAAGGACATCAGATCCGGGTGCATCTGCTTGCAGAACGGGCATTGATAGTCGAACCATTCGACGATGGTCACGTCCCCCGACGGGTTGCCCAGCACCGGGGCGTCGGGGTCGCGCAGCACGGCATCCTCGGTCAGCCCCTGCGCAAGCGCAGGCGCGCCGCCAGACAGCCCCGCCGCGCCCGCGATCACCAGCAGCTTGCGCCGTGTCAGGCTCATCCGGTGCTGCCCTCAGGGCTGGCCTCGGCGCTGGTGTCGGCACTGATCTCGGGGATCAGTGCGCCGGTCAGGTTGTCCGGAGAGGTCCAGCGATTGGCCTGATCCTTGGTCAGCACGACCACTTTGGTGCCATTGGGCACCTGATCGGCAAGATACATCACATCCTGATTGAACATGCGGATGCAGCCCGACGACGTCGCATGCCCCACCGTCCATGGCGACGGCGTGCCGTGGATGCGATAGAGCGTATCGCGCCCGCCCTTGAACAGATACAGCGCCCGTGCCCCAAGCGGGTTTTCCAGACCGCCTTCCAGCCCGGCCCGCACCGGACCATAGGTTTCCGGGTCGCGCTTGATCATGTTCTGCGTCGGCGTCCAGTACGGCCAGTCGCGCTGAAAGGGAATCCGCGCCTCGCCCGAAAACCCGTATCCGGCAGCGCCAACGGCAACCACATAACGCATCGCCGTATTGTCGCCCTGAAGATGATAGAGAAACTTCGCCCCCGGATCGACCACGATGGTCCCTGCCTTGTACGGCGCATAATACGCCACAATCTGGCGCGCCTTTTCCTCGGACAGGTATTTATCCTCGATGGCCGGAACCTCGATGCCGTTATCGACGGTGGCGGCGTACATGGCGCGGGTCTCATCGCTCAGGCCCTGAGGCAGCAATGGAACGCCTGCACTCGGCGTGAAGGCACAGGCCGAAACCAGCCCGGAGGCAAGCAGGAGGAAAGGCAGGGCCAGGCGGGATTTCAGGCTTGGAATCATCGGGTCTCTTTCTAGGGCCGTGCGGCGGCAGAGCTGGCAGTCAGCTCCTCGTCATTCGGCGTGTTCGCGATCACTTAAGACAAGCTTAAACTTGTCCGCAATGCGCCGAGGTCAAGCTCGGGCTTTTCGGAAGGCGCGCACTGCCTTATATGCGCGCCATGCAGAATCCCCCAGACCTGCGCCCGGATCTCGCGCGCGCCCGTATCACCGAGACGAAACGCGACGGCCAGCCGACCATCGGCATGGTCTCGCTGGGCTGTCCCAAGGCGCTGGTCGACAGCGAACGCATCCTGACGCGGCTGCGCGCCGAGGGCTATGGCATCTCGGCCGATTACGCCGGGGCCGATGCGGTGATCGTCAACACCTGCGGCTTTCTCGATTCCGCCAAGGCGGAATCGCTGGAGGCCATCGGCGAGGCGCTGGCGGAAAACGGCCGGGTCATCGTGACCGGCTGCCTTGGGGCCGAGCCCGACTATATCACCGGCGCGCATCCCAAGGTGCTGGCGGTGACCGGGCCGCACCAGTATGAACAGGTGCTCGACGCGGTGCACGGCGCGGTGCCGCCCAGCCCGCACCCCTTTGTCGATCTGCTGCCCGCGTCGGGGGTTTCCCTGACACCGCGGCACTATAGTTATCTCAAGATATCAGAAGGTTGCAACCACGCCTGCAAGTTCTGCATTATCCCCGACATGCGCGGAAAGCTGGCCTCGCGCCCGCATAGGGCGGTGATGCGCGAAGCGGAAAAGCTGGTCGAAGCGGGCGTGAAGGAACTGCTGGTCATCAGTCAGGACACCAGCGCCTATGGCACCGACTGGAAGGACCGCGAACATAAGGCCCCGATCCTGCCGCTGGCGCGCGATCTGGGCAGCCTTGGTGCCTGGGTGCGGCTGCATTACGTCTACCCCTACCCGCATGTGCGCGAGCTGATCCCGCTGATGGCGGAATCCGCAGGTCTGGGCGGCGGCGTGCTGCCCTATCTCGACATTCCGTTCCAGCACGCCCATCCAGATGTGCTCAGACGCATGGCCCGCCCTGCCGCCGCGTCGAAAACCCTCGACGAGATCGCCGCCTGGCGCCGCGATTGCCCCGACATCGTGCTGCGCTCGACCTTTATCGTTGGCTATCCCGGTGAGACCGAATCGGAATTCCAGACCCTGCTGGACTGGATGGACGAGGCGCAGCTCGATCGCGTTGGCTGTTTTCAGTATGAAAACGTCGACGGCGCGCGCTCCAACGCCCTGCCCGATCATGTTCCCCAAGAGCTCAAGCAAGAGCGTTGGGACCGCTTCATGGAAAAGGCTCAGGCAATCTCCGAGGCCAAGCTGGCGGCCAAGGTCGGCACAAGGATGGAGGTGATCGTGGATCTTGTCGAAGACGACGCCGCCACCTGCCGCACCAAGGCCGACGCCCCCGAGATCGACGGCAATCTGTTCATCGACGAGAATTTCGATTCGCTTAAACCGGGCGATATCGTCAGCGTCGAGGTGGATGAGGCAGGCGAATACGACCTGTGGGGCCGACTCGTCTGAGCCGACCAAGACGGTGGCTCTGCATTAAAACGCTTTACTGAACACGCTATACGGGAATGTGGTATACTCACATACCCATATACGAATATTTGCGTGATCTATGCGTGAATCCGTGAATTCTGGACGGAACAGCCTTCTTAATCGCAATAAACCTATGTTATAAATTCCTAGGAATTGCTTAGCAGATGATAGCCCCAAACGGGAATACGTCTGAGAGTGTGACTTTTTTACCGGGCTCTCCCCCGGGCAAGGTGTATGCCGACCCCGGGATTGTTGTTTGTGTTTATTTGAGCCCAGGAATGCTCCCGTTTTGCGGGAGCATTCTTTTTTGTAGCATCGCTTGCAAGGCGCTCACCGCTGCGGCAATCAGCCCGTCATGGCAAAGCTCTACTTCAACTACTCGACCATGAACGCCGGCAAATCGACGCTGCTGCTGCAGGCGGCGCATAACTACGGCGAAGGCGGCATGGAGGTCTTCTTGCTGACCGCCCGGCTTGATACCCGCGCCGGCGAAGGACGCATCGGCTCGCGCATCGGCCTTGGCCGCCCTGCCGAGACCTTTGCCCCCCAAGATGACCTCTTTGCGCGGATCGACACCGAAACGCATGCGCGCCCGCTGGCCTGCATCTTTGTCGATGAGGCGCAGTTCCTGACCGAAGCGCAGGTCTGGCAGCTGGCGCGGGTGGCGGATGATCTGCGCATCCCGGTGATGGCCTACGGCCTTCGGGTGGATTTTCGCGGCAAGCTGTTTCCCGGCTCGGCGGTGCTGCTGGCGCTGGCCGACACGCTGCGCGAGGTACGCACGATCTGCCATTGCGGGCGCAAGGCGACCATGGTCATCCGCCAGAACGCCGACGGGCAGACGCTGCACGACGGCGCGCAGGTTCAGATCGGCGGCAACGAGACCTATGTCTCGCTGTGCCGCAGGCATTGGCGCGAGGCGATGGACCAAGGCTGACGCGACAATCGCCGCCGTGTCGTAACGAAACAATGGCGTAACCCGCGCGCATGCGCTTTGATCGCCCCTATGATCCAGCGCCTGTTCCTGACCCTCGCCCTGAGCCTTGCCCTTCTTGCCTCTCCCGCGCTTGCGCAGGACCGTGGCCGCGTCGAGCAGGCCTTTCAGCGCTGGCTGGAGCAGACGGTCTGGCCGATGGCCCGGCGCGACGGCGTCTCGCGCCGGGTTTTCGACGCGGCGTTCAGCGGCGTGACGCTGAACTGGGATCTGCCCGATCTCGTGCCGCCCGGCAGCAAGCAAAGCGTGCCGCGCCGCCAGCGGCAGGCGGAATTCGGCGCGCCGTCGAACTATTTCAACCGCAACAGCATCGATGGCGCCACG
This sequence comes from Citreicella sp. C3M06, assembly GCF_018860705.1. GTDB lineage: Bacteria > Pseudomonadota > Alphaproteobacteria > Rhodobacterales > Rhodobacteraceae > Salipiger. Next base: position 81,209 of record NZ_JAHKQA010000091.1, on the reverse strand, counting down.
TCAGTGGGTCGGCAGATGGCGCGCAGACATCACGCAGTGCTGGCAGCGACAGAACGGGCCACCGGCGTGCCCGGGCGCATTCTGCTGGCGATCTGGGGGCGCGAAAGCGGCTATGGGCAGGTGCCGATCCGCCATGACGCCTTTCAGGTGCTGGGCACCAAGGGCTTCATGTCGACCCGCGCCGCCTATTTCACCGACGAGCTGATTGCCGCGCTGGTCATCGCCGATCAGGGCCATGTCGCGCCCCGCGCCATGAAAAGCAGCTGGGCCGGCGCGCTGGGGCAGCCACAGTTCATGCCCTCGAACTTCTTGCGCTATGCCGCCGACGGCAATGGCGACGGGCGGCAAGACATCTGGGGCTCCGAGGCCGACACCATCGCCTCGATCGGCAATTACCTTGCACGGCACGGTTGGCAGACGGGCCACGACTGGGGGTTCGAGGTCATCGTGCCGCCGCAGGTGTCATGCACGCTGGAAGGCCGGGATCAGGGCCGCACCGTGGCCGACTGGACGGCGATGGGCATTCAACGCGTCGGGGCCAAGCCGTTTCCGGCATCCGAGCTGCGCGGCACTGGCTTTCTGCTGATGCCCGCCGGGCGCAATGGTCCGGCCTTTCTGGTCACACCGAATTTCTACGTACTGAAAGACTACAACATGAGCGATCTTTACGCCCTGTTCGTCGGTCATATCGGGGATCGCATTCAATACGGCATGGGCGATTTCATCGGGCGCTGGGGGGATGTCGGGAAAATGTATCGCTCGGACATCGCGGCCATGCAGCGCGGTCTCGAGGCGATGGGCCATGACGTTGGCGGCGCCGATGGCTTGCCCGGGTTCAAGACCCGCCGGTCGATCGGGCGCTGGCAGGAAAAGACCGGCCAGCGCGCCACCTGTTTTCCCGAACCCGGCATGAAAGCCGCGCTCGGGCGCTAGTCATTCGGTCGTTTCGACCACCAGCAGCTCGCGCTCGGACGCGCCGCGCGCATGGCTCAGCGCTTCTTGGTATTCGGGCGAATGATAGCAGGCCTCGGCAGCCTCAAGCGTGTCGAATTTCGCGACCACGTTGCGCGGGCGCTCCTTGCCCTCAAGCTGCACATAGCGCGCGGCGCGGGCGATGAAGCTGCCGCCATGCTTGGCGATGGCCGGCCCGGCAAGCGCGGCATATTTGGCATAGGCCTCTTCGTCAGTGACGGTGACATGGGCAATCCACAAAGCGGGCATCGGTCAGACTCCTTCGACGATGACAAGATCGCGCTTCGACGAGCGCGTCGCGATGGGCAGGATGCGCTGATATTCGGCGCTGTCATACCAGGTGCGCGCGGCCGTGAGCGAGGGGAATTCCAGCAACACATGGCGCGAGGGCGCCTCGCCCTCGACCACGGTCTGCGGCCCGCCCTTGACCAGAAAGCGCCCGCCGAATTTCTCGGCAAGCGCCATGGTCTGGCGCGCATAGGTTGCGTAATCCTCGGGATCGGTAACGTCGATGCGGGCGATGACGTAGGTGCTCACGAGGCGATCACCGCTTCGGCGGCCCGGATCGCCTCATCCGCCTTGTCGGCGTCTTTCGCCCCGCCCTGCGCCATGTCGGGACGCCCACCGCCACCCTTGCCGCCGAGCGCCTCGACCGCCGCCTTGACCAGAGTCACCGCCGACAGCTTGTCCGTCAGATCAGATGTCACGCCCGCCGCAACGGCGACCTTGCCGCCGGTATCCGCGATCAGCAGCACTGCGCCAGATCCAAGCCGCGCCTTGTGCTCATCCATCAGCGGCGGCAGATCCTTGCCCTGCACCCCCGACAGCACCTGCGCGACGAATTTGACGCCGCCGATGTCGCGGGTTTCCGGCCCCTCACCCGGCCCGCCGGCCATGGCGAGATCGCGGCGCAGCTGCGCCACCTCGTTGTCGAGCTTGCGCTTGTCATCCAGAAGCGCGGCGACGCGGGCCACCGCACCCTGACCTTGCGCCTTGAGCAGGCCTTCGATCTCCGACAGCGCGTGATCGCGGCTGCGCAACTCGGCCATGGCGGCCTCGCCGGTCAGCGCCTCGATCCGGCGCACGCCCGCGGCAGAGGCCGATTCCGAGGTCAGCGCAAAGGTGCCGATATCGCCGGTCTGGCGCACATGCGTGCCACCGCACAGTTCCAGCGAATAGGTCTTGCCATCGGCGCCCTTGCCCGAACCGGACAGCTCGCCCATCGACACGACCCGCACCTCGTCGCCGTATTTCTCACCGAACAGCGCCTGCGCACCAATGGCGCGGGCGTCATCCGGGGTCATGATCCGGGTGCTGACCGGGGTGTTCTGCCGGATGAAGGCGTTCACCTCGGCTTCGACCTGCGCGATCTCTTCAGGGCTCAGCGCCTTGCTGTGCGAAAAGTCGAACCGCAGACGATCGGGCGCGTTGAGCGAGCCGCGCTGCGCAACGTGATCGCCAAGCGCGCGGCGCAGCGCCTCGTGCAGCAGGTGGGTCGCTGAATGGTTGGCGCGGATCATGCTGCGGCGGTTGTGATCGACCTCGAGCGCGACCGCCTCGTTCAGGGCAAAGCGGCCCTGCTTGATGGTGACCGCATGGGCAATCACCTTGCCGCCGCCCATCTTCTGTGTGCCGGTCACCTCGGCCAGATCATTTTCATCCTCAAGCCGGCGCAGCCAGCCGGTGTCGCCGACTTGACCGCCGCTTTCGCCATAAAACGGCGTCTGGTTCATCACAATCCAGCCGCTTTCGCCCGCTTCCAGCGCCTCGACCGGCTTGCCGTCCCGGATCAGCGCCAGCATCTGGCCTTCGGCGGTTTCGGTGTCATAGCCAAGGAAATCGGTGGCGCCATGCTGGTCGGCGATCTCGAACCAGATCGCAAGATCGGCGGATTCGCCCGTGCCGGACCACGCGGCGCGGGCCTTGGCCTTTTGCTCGGCCATGGCGGCATCGAACCCGTCGGTGTCAACGCTGCGCGCGCGCTCGCGCAGCGCGTCCTGCGTCAGGTCGAGCGGAAAGCCATAGGTGTCATACAGCTTGAACGCCGTCTCGCCGGGCAGCGCAGCGGCATCGGGCAGTTGCGCCAGCTCTTCGTCCAGCAGCTTGAGGCCGCGATCAAGTGTCTGCTTGAACCGGGTTTCCTCGAGCTTCAGGGTCTCTTCGATCAGCGACTGGGCGCGGTGCAATTCGGGATAGGCCGCGCCCATCTGGCGCACCAGCGCCGGAACCAGCCGGTGCATCACCGGATCCTTGGAGCCCAGCATATGCGCATGGCGCATGGCGCGGCGCATGATCCGGCGCAGCACGTAGCCGCGCCCGTCATTGCTGGGCATCACGCCATCGGCAATCAGGAACGAGGTCGAACGCAGGTGGTCGGCGATCACCCGGTGATGGGTCTTGCCCGGCCCGTCGGGGTCGGTCGAGGTGACATCCGCCGACGCCTCGATCAGGCTGCGGATGAGGTCTGTCCCGTAATTGTCGTTGGTGCCCTGCAGCAGCGCCGCAACCCGTTCAATGCCCATGCCGGTGTCGATCGACTGCATGTCGAGCGCCCGCATCGAGCCGTCTTCGAACTGTTCGTTCTGCATGAAGACAAGGTTCCAGATCTCGACGAAGCGGTCACCGTCTTCCTCGGGCGATCCCGGAGGCCCGCCCCAGTACTTGTCGCCGTGATCGAAGAAAATCTCGGTGCACGGCCCGCAAGGCCCGGTCGGCCCCATCATCCAGAAATTGTCGTTGGTGGCGATGCGGATGATCCGGTCTTCGGGCACGCCGACGCTTTTCCAGATCTGCGCGGCCTCGTCATCGGTATGATAGACCGTCACCAGCAGACGCCCCGCGTCGATGCCCAGCTCTTTGGTCACCATCTCCCACGCAAAGGGGATGGCCTCGGATTTGAAGTAATCTCCGAACGAGAAATTGCCCATCATCTCGAAGAACGTGTGGTGCCGCGCGGTATAGCCCACATTGTCGAGATCGTTGTGCTTGCCCCCGGCCCGCACGCATTTCTGCGCGGTGGTGGCGCGCTTGTAATCGCGCGTCTCGACGCCGGTGAACAGGTTCTTGAACTGAACCATGCCCGAATTGGCAAACATCAGCGTGGGATCGTTGCGCGGCACAAGCGGGCTCGAGGGAACCACACGGTGGCCCTGCTTTTCGAAATAGCCGAGGAAAGCGGCGCGAATGTCGTTCAGGCTCGTCATGATCGTCCTTGGCAAGCTGGCTTTTGAGGTTCGAGAAGGTGTAGCCCCATGCCCGCCTGCTGTCCATCGTCCGTCTTGCAAAACCCCGGCAGGGCGGGTTTGATCACCCTATTGCCAAACTGGATTACCCCATGATCCTGATGTTTTCCGACTGGATTTCCCATGAGCCTGACGTTTTCGACTGCCGAATTCACCACCCGCCTGCGGGTTCTTCAGCAAGCCATGACCCGCAACGATGTGGCTGCGGTGCTGCTGACACAAGAACCTGACATCCGCTATTTCTCGGGGTTCCTGACGCGGTTCTGGGAAAGCCCGACGCGGCCTTGGTTTCTGGTGATACCGGCGGCAGGGCAACCCATCGCGGTGATCCCCGACATCGGGCGGGCCCTGATGGCGCGTGGGCCAATTAGCGACATCCGCAGCTGGCCCTCACCCGATTACGCCGATGACGGGCTGACGCTGCTGGCCGACACGCTGCGCGAGGTGACGCGACCCGGCGAGCGTATCGGCGTGCCGATGGGGCGAGAGTCGACGCTGCGCATGCCGCTGATGTCGTGGGATCTGCTGCGCCGCCTGCTGGATCGGCCTTTCGTCGATGTGGCCGAGATCATCCGCGATCAGCAGATGGTGAAATCCCCCGCCGAGATCGCGCTGATCGAGACCGCCTGCGCCATCGCCGGGCGCGCCTTTGCCCGCGTGCCACAGATCGCGGCGCAGGGCACGCCGCTTTGCGATATCTTCCGGCGCTTTCAAAGCTTGCTGCTCGACGAGGGCGCGGATTGGGTCGGCTACGTTGCGGGCGGCGCGGCGCAGGGCGGCTACAATGACGTGATCTCGCCTGCCGCTCCGACGCCGCTGGTGCCGGGCGACATCCTGATGCTCGACACCGGGGCGGTGCACGAAGGCTATTACTGCGATTTCAATCGCAACTGGTCGGTCGGGCCGGCGGCGGTCGATGTCTCCGAAGCGCATGAGGTGTTGCATGACGCAGCGATGGCGGCATTCGACATGGCCCGGCCTGGGATCCCCGTCGCAGATCTGCACGCGGCGATGCTGGCGGTGCTCGCCCCCCGCGCCCATGGCCCGGTGACCGGGCGGCTGGGCCATGGTCTGGGGATGCGCCTGACCGAGCCGCCCTCGCTGATCCCCGACGACCGGACGCTGCTGCGCCCGGGCATGGTGCTGACGGTCGAGCCTTGCCTGCCGCTGGCGCATGACCGGCTGATGGTGCATGAGGAAAACATGGTGATCACCGAGGACGGAGCGCGCTGGCTCTCGCCGCTCGCCCCGCGTCAGATCCCGGTGGTCTAAAGCCCCAGCGCCGTGCGAACCTTTGCGGCGAAGTCATCGCCGCGCTGTTCGAAATTGTCGTACTGGTCGAAACTCGCCGCCGCCGGCGCCAACAGAACCACCTCGCCCTCCTGCGCATCAGCGCTGGCGCGGGCCACGGCGGTCTGCATGTCGGTGCAAACCTCGGTGTCGCACCCCGGCAGCCCCAGCGCAAAGCTCGCCGCTTCGCGCCCGATGACATAGGCCTTGGCCACGTTGGGCAGCCCCGGCGCGAGACCGCTCAGCCCACCGTCCTTCATCAGCCCGCCGCAGACCCAGCGAATGCGCGGGAAGGCCTGAAGCGCCTTGAGCGCTGCATCGACATTGGTCGCCTTGCTGTCGTTGACATAGCGCACCCCCGCCACTTCGGCGATGATCTGGCTGCGGTGCGGCAAGCCTTCAAAGCTGTGAAGGGCGCTTTCGATGGTCTTTGGCGGCACGTTAAGCGCGCGGGCAGCCGCATAGGCGGCGCAGGCGTTCTGGTGATTGTGCGCGCCGGGCAAGCCGCGCACCTCGCGCAGGTCGATCGAGGCCACCTGCCGCCCCTTGCGGGTCTCGCTGAGAAACCCCTTGCGGGCAAACACATCCCAACCCGGTCCGCTGAGTTTGCTGCCAGAAGAAATCCGGATGACGCGCGCATCTGCAGCGGTCTCCATCAGCTGGTTGGCGAGGTAACGGCCTTCGGGTTCATCCACACCAATGATGCAGCGATCAGGACCGCCCTCGGCAAAAAGCCGACGCTTGGCGGCGAAATAGCCACCCATACCACCGTGTCGGTCAAGGTGATCCGGCGACAGGTTGGTAAAGACCGCGACATCCGGAGTCAGCGCCCGCGCCAGATCGGTCTGGTAAGACGACAGCTCGAGCACCACCACCCCGCCATCCTCGGGCGGATCGATGTCCAGAACACCGCGCCCGATGTTGCCCGCCAGCTGGCTTTCCCGCCCCGCCACCGTCAGGATGTGATGGATCAGCGCCGAAGTGGTCGACTTGCCGTTCGAGCCGGTGACGGTGAGGACCTTGGGCGGCTGGTCATACTCGTCCCACTCGCCCCCGCCGAGCGAGCGGAAGAACAGGCCGATGTCGTTGTCGACCGGCACCCCCGCCTCCCAGGCGGCGGCGATCACCGGGTTGGGTGCAGGGTAGAGATGCGCGATACCGGGAGAAACAACCAGCCAGTCGACCCCATCAAAGCCACCCTGCTTTGCAAACTCACGAGTCTCGAAACCCTCGTCAATCGCCACCTGGCGCGCGGCAGGGTTGTCATCCCAGCACAACGGAATCGCGCCACCTTCGCGCAAACTGCGTGCCGCCGAAAGGCCGGACCGCCCCAGACCAAACACCGCGACCACCCTGCCTTCGAACCCACGTACCGGAATCATGCGCTTTCTCCTGATCTTGTGCATCAGGGCTAGCGCAGCGCAGCGCCGGATGCCAGAGCGCCCCTGCCCCCTCGGCATTCCAGATTTGAGAGACCGGAGGGGGCGCTGCCCCCGCCCTGCGGGCCCCCCGGGATATTTCAGGCCAGAGGAAACCGGGGCGCGGCACTTTGACTTCTTCTGGCCCTAAATATCCCCGCCGGAGGCAAGCCGGACATGGAGGCCAGGCGCTGCCTTCGATCAGCTGCGCGGTTTTCTGCGTTTGCGCGTCAACGGGCAGACGGCCGCAAGGCCAGCACCGAGGCATATGAGGGTAACACCAAGGAAGATGGGGGCGGATGCTGGCCAAAGGATGCGCTCATCGCTGCGTCGGAGCCTCCGGTGCGGGGAGGCTATGCACCACCGGCAGCGCCAAGAGAGACCCGCACTGCCGAACAGCGACGCACCGCGCGATCCTGTCCCGCGAAACGGCAAACTCCAGCCATGGCCAATGCCAGATGTTTATCGAGGCTGTGCCGTAACAAGATCTGTGAAGGATTTCTAACAGCCAGCGCGGGAACGGATAGGACGCAATATGGCGATCGGAGAAGCCCCATGGGGCGGCCCAAATCTCCCAGCCGAAGCTAGCCTTGGGGATGCCAGCCACGAAGTGGCACCAGTGCCTTTGTGGCATCATGCCGGAGAGAAAGGCTGGGGGCGCCTGTCGAGCCTCGCGCCCGGCTCAGGCCCTGGAACCCCAAGGACTGGATCGGGCTTTCGAGATTCCTCTTCGTCTCAACGTAGTTTCAGCGTCGCGAGACCGATCAGCGCAAGGATCAGCGAGATGATCCAGAAGCGGATGACGATCTGCGGTTCGGCCCAGCCCTTTTTCTCGTAGTGATGATGGATCGGCGCCATCAGAAACACCCGCTTGCCGGTGCGTTTGAAGTAAAGCACCTGAATGATCACCGACAGGGCCTCGACCACGAAGAGGCCGCCGACAATGGCCAGCACGATTTCGTGCTTGGTGGCGACGGCGATGGCGCCAAGCGCGCCGCCAAGGGCGAGGCTGCCGGTATCGCCCATAAATACCGCGGCGGGCGGCGCGTTGTACCACAGAAAGCCCAGCCCGCCGCCGATGAGCGCGGCGGAAAAGATCAGGATCTCACCGGTTCCGGGAACGTAATGCACCTCGAGATATTCGGTGAAATCGACGCGGCCCACGGCATAGGCAATGATGCCAAGCGTGCCGCCCGCGATCATCACCGGCATGATTGCCAGCCCGTCGAGCCCGTCGGTCAGGTTGACCGCATTGGCCGCGCCGACGATGACGATCATCGAGAACGGCACGAAGAAAATGCCGAGATTTAACAGTGCGTCTTTGAAAATCGGGAAGGCGAGCATCCCGGTCAGGTCATCGGGGTGGAACCATGCGGCCCATGCCCCGGCGATCCCTGCGATAAGAAAGCCCAGCAAAAGCCGCACCTTGCCCGATACGCCGTCGGTGTTCTGCTTGGATACCTTGGCGTAATCATCGGCAAATCCGATGGCGGCGTAACTCACGGTCACGAACAGCACCATCCACACGAACGGGTTGTCGAGTCGCGCCCAGAGCAATGTCGAGGTCAGCAGCGCGCCGACGATCAGCAGACCGCCCATGGTAGGAGTGCCCGCCTTGACGAAGTGCCCCTCGGGGCCGTCCGAGCGGATCGGCTGCCCCTTGCCCTGCCGCTTGCGCAGCACGTTGATCAGAGGAATTCCGAAGATGAACCCGAACATCAGCGCAGTCAGGAAGGCCCCGCCCGCGCGAAAGGTGATGTAGCGGAAGAGGTTGAAAACATCCCCCCCGTCGCTGAGTTCGGTGAGCCAGTAAAGCATCGCTGCGTCCCTTATCAGCCGTTGCCGCCCGCGGGGGATACGCCCATCCGCCGGATAGCGTCAACCACCCGTGCCAGCTGCATCGACAGCGAGCCTTTCACGAGCACGACATCGCCTGCATCCAGATCCTGACGGACACGTTCCGCCATCTTGGCGCTATCTTCGGTCCAGCGGCCCTGCTTTTCTTCGGGCAAAGCCCGCCAGAGTTCGTGCATCAGCGGACCAACGCAATGCACGACATCGATCTGCCGCATTGCCGGCAGATCGGCGAGCGCCGTGTGCAGGGCGATCTCGGCCTCGCCCAGTTCTTTCATATCGCCGATATAGGCGATCCGCCGCCCCCGCTTGTGCCGCCCGACGTCATTGCGGGGATGCGCCCCCGCCAGCACCTCGAGAGAGGCGCTCAGCGAGGCGGGGTTGGCATTGTAGGCATCGTCGATCAGTTCCAGCGCATTCTGCGTTTCCACCGCATCGAGGAACAGCTCTTCGCGCAGCCCGCGCCCTTCGCCCGGATACCACTGACCCAGCGCTGCAACCGCCAGCGCCCGGTCGCAGCCAAGCGCATGCGCCACCGCCAGCACACCCAGCCCGTTGACCGCGTAATGCCGCCCCGGCACCGAAACCTTGTAGAGCATCGGCGTGCGCCACGCGCGGGCCTGCACCACGGTGGTGGTGTCGCAGATCGTCACGTCTTCGACGCGGTGATGATTGCCCCGCGTCTCGCCAAAAGTGATGATGCGGGCGGCATGGGCGCGGGCCGCATCGAGCAGGATCGGCGTCACCGACAGATCGCCATTCACCACCGCGATGCCGCCCGGTTCCAGACCGTCGAAGATCGCCGCCTTTTCACGGGCAATGCCCTCTAGCCCGTCGAAGGCCGCAAGATGCGCTGGCGCCACGATGGTGATCATCGCCACATGCGGACGCGCCATGCGCGACAGCGGTCCGATCTCGCCGGGGTGGTTCATGCCGATCTCGATCACGGCGAAATCGACGTCGGCGGGCATTCGCGCCAGCGTCAGGGGCACGCCCCAGTGGTTGTTGTAGCTTTTCTCGGCGGCGTGCACACTGCCCTGCGCGCCAAGCACCTTGCGCAGCATTTCCTTTGACGAGGTCTTACCCACCGATCCGGTGACCCCGACCACTCTGGCGCGAGTGCGGGCGCGGCCCGCGCGGCCCAGCGATTCAAGCCCGGACTGAACATCCTCGACCAGCAGCAGCCGCTCTGGATCGACGCCCTCGGGAATGCGGCTGACCAGAGCGGCCGCCGCGCCATTCGCCAGTGCCTGCGCCACGAAATCATGTCCGTCGCGGGCCGCCTTGAGCGCCACGAACAGGTCACCGGGTTCGATGGTTCTGGTGTCAATCGACACACCCGACACTTGCCAGTCGGAAAACACCTTGCCGCCGGTCGCGGCAGCGGCCTCGTTCGATGTCCAGAGCGTCACAGGCCCCTCCCGTCCAGCGCCGCCACCGCAAGGCTGGCCTGCTCTACGTCATCGAAGGGGTAAACCGTGTCGCCGACGATCTGCCCAGTTTCGTGCCCCTTGCCGCAGAGCAGCAGCGCATCGCCCGGCCCCAGCATATCAACGCCGCGCAGGATCGCCTCGGCCCGATCGCCGATTTCCAGCGCGCCGGGGGCCCCCTCCAGCACCTGTGCGCGGATCGCGGCAGGCTCTTCGCTGCGCGGGTTGTCATCGGTGACGATGACCAGGTCGGCGTGCTCCATCGCCGCTGCCCCCATCAGCGGGCGCTTGCCCGGATCACGGTCTCCGCCCGCGCCGATCACCGCGATCAGACGGCCCATGACATGCGGGCGCAGCGCCTCGAGCGCGATTGCCACGGCGTCGGGGGTATGGGCGAAATCGACATAGACCGCCGCACCACTGCCGCGCGTCGCGGCCAGCTGCATCCGACCGCGCACCGTTTCAAGGCGCGGCAAGGTGCGGAACACGTCTTCGGCCTCGGTGCCGCAAGCGATGACCAGCCCCGCCGCCAGAAGCGCGTTCCAGCCCTGAAAATCGCCGATCAGAGGCAGGCGGAATTGTTCGACCACGCCGTGCCACGACAGGCGCATTTCTTGCCCCGTGGCATCAAAGCGCTGCCCCAGTAGCCGCAGATCCGCGCCTTCGCTTTCGCCCACGGTGATGACCTCTTGCCCGCGCGCCTTGGCGATGGCGAGCATGTCGATGCCACGCGCATCGTCGATATTGATCACCGCAATGCCGTCTTCGGGCAGCACGCGGGCGAACAGCCCGGCCTTGGCGGCGAAGTACTCTTCGAAATCCGCGTGGTAATCTAGGTGATCCTGGCTGAAATTGGCAAAGCCCGCTGCCAGAAGCTGCACACCGTCAAGCCGGCGCTGGTCGAGCCCGTGCGACGATGCCTCCATGGCGGCGTGATCGACACCCGCAGCCGCCGCCTCGGCCAGCGCCTTGTGCAGCGTCACCGGGTCCGGGGTGGTGTGGCGCAGCGGGGCCTCCCAATCGCCTTCGACTCCAGTGGTGCCGACATTGACGGCGCGAAAGCCCAGTTCCTGCCAGATACGCCGCACGAAGCTGGCGACCGAGGTCTTGCCGTTGGTGCCCGTCACCGCGACCATGACCTGCGGCTGGGCGCCAAAGAACAGCGCGCAAGCATAGGCCAGCGCCGCCTTTGGCTCGGCAGCGATGATCAGGGCGGCCTCGCTACCGCGCAGCGCCTCTTGCGCAATTTTCGCGCCCTCGGCATCGGTCAGGATGGCAACCGCCCCCTGCGACAGCGCGGTATTCACGAAAGTCGCCCCATGCACCCGGGTGCCCGGCATCGCCGCGAACAGATGCCCGGGCATCACCGCCCGGCTGTCCAGCGTGATGCCGCTGATGCGCGCCTCGCGCCCGCCCCGAGCCGTCAGCCCAAGGTCCGAGAGTGTCTTTTCCTCGCCCATGGCAGCCCCTTCACCCTGACAAATCCGCTGTGATGCAGCCTAGTTGCGCACCAGCGTTGCCTGCATTTCGCCCGTATCGTATTCCGGACGCAACCCCAGAAGAGGCGCGACCCGTCCGATGATCTCGGCCCCGATCGGCACCGATGTCCAGCCTGCCGTGCGGCGCGGTTTGTCGCCAGAGGTCTCGACCGGCTCGTCCAACGTGACGATCAGCACATATTCCGGCGATTCGGACGGGAACATCGACGCAAAGGTGGTGATGGTCTTGTCCTTGTAATAACCGCCGCCGTTTTCCTTTGGCTTATCCGCCGTGCCGGTCTTGCCGCCGACGCTATAGCCCGGCACGTCGCCAAAGCTCGCAGTGCCCTCGCTGACAACCTTGCGCAGCATCCGCCGCGCTTCCAGCGCCACGCCCGACGACATCACCTTTTCTCCGAGACGCGGCCCCTGCTGCTTGAGAAGCGTCGGCTGCACCGCATAGCCGCCGTTGGCAATCGCCGCATAGCCCGCCGCAAGGTGCAGCGGCGAGGATGACAGCCCGTGGCCGTAGGAAATGGTGACCGTCGACAGCTCGCCCCAGCGCTTGGGCAGCAGCGGCTGGCCGCCGGGGGCCTCGACCATTTCGAACTTCACCGGCTCGAAGAAGCCGAGCGATTTCAGGAACTGCTGCTGGCGTTCCGGCCCGATGGCCAGCGCCAGCTTGCCGGTGCCACGGTTCGAGCTTTCGATGATGATCTTTTCGACGGAGATCTGGCCGTAGTTGTGACCTTCGAATTCGCCGATGGAAAAGCCGCCGACCCGGAACGGCGGGCGGGTGTCGATGATGGTCTGCGGCGTCACCAGCCCCAGTTCCATTGCCTGCGCAGCAGCGAAGATCTTGAAGGTCGAGCCCAGCTCGTACACCCCCTGCACCGCCCGGTTGAACAGCGGGCTGTCGGCGGGCGCGCCCTTGGTGGGCGGATTGGGCCGGTCGTTCGGGTCGAAATCGGGCAGCGAGGCAATGGCGATGACCTCGCCCGTGTGCACGTTCATCAGCACCGCCGCCGCGCCCTTGGCATTCATCAGCTTCATGCCGCTGTCCAGCACGCCCTCGACCGCCGACTGGATGCCAAGATCCAGCGACAGCTCCAGCGGGGCACCGCCGCGCGCCGGGTCGCGCAGCTGCGCGTCGAAGTATTTCTCGATGCCCGCGGTGCCGATGACCTCGGCGGCATGCACGCCTTCGCGCCCGAAGCTGGCGCCGCCCAGCACATGCGCGGCCAGCGCGCCGTTGGGATACAGCCGCATTTCGCGCGGGCCAAACAGCAGGCCCGGCTCGCCGATGTCATGCACCGCCTGCATCTGTTCGGGGCTGATCTTTTTCTTCACCCAGCGAAACTTCGATTTCGGATCCTTGAAGCGCCGCTCCAGCGCCGCCCCATCGAGATCGGGAAAGATCTTTGCCAGTTCACGGGCCGCGCGCTCGGGGTCGACCATCTGCTGAGGATGGGCATACAGCGAATGGGTTTCCATGTTGGTCGCAAGAATGCGCCCCTCGCGGTCGACGATGTCGGCGCGGCTGGCAAGGATCGACGCACCGGGCGCATAGGCGCGCGGCTCGGTCGGCTCGGTTGCCGACAACAGCCCCATGCGCGCGCCGATGGTGACAAAGGCGCACAGGAACATCACCCCCAGCATCGCAAGGCGCCCTTCGGCGCGCACCCGCGAGCGGTCGCGCATCTGCTCATGGCGGATGCGGATGTTTTCGCGTTCGATGGCGTCGGGGTTCTCGCCCTTTTCGCGGGCGTGCAGGATGCGGGCAAGCGGGCGCAGCGGGGTGCGGGTCATTCGATGGCCCCCGCGCTGGTCACGTCCACCGGCTCGCTCACCACGAGCGGATCGAACATCGGGTAGGACACCTGATCGACCCGACCGAACTGCTCGGCGCGCATCGGCAGCAGCTCAAGCTTGGGAAAGTTCAGCAAGGCCAGCTCGCGCAGCCGGTCGGGGCGGTTCAGATAGGCCCATTCCGCCTTGAGGATCGCCAGCCGCGCCCGCGCATCGCCGATATCGCGTTGCAGATCCTCGACCGTGTCAAGCGCCGCCTGCGTGTCGTAATTTTCGCGGTAAGCCCAGAAGGCGAGGCCGATCAGGCCAAGGAACGTCGTGACATACAGCAGCGTTCGCATCAGCGGTTCCCCTTAAGCTGAGGCATGTTGAGCGTGTTGGCCTCGATCGGGCCAGAGGCAGCGTCGGTGCGGCGTCCGATGCGCAACAAGGCAGAGCGCGAGCGCGGATTCGCCGCCAGCTCTTCGTCATCCGCGCCGATGGCCTTGCGCGTCACGGTGGTGAATTGCGGCGCCTCGGTCTCCTGCAAGGGCGCGTGACGGCTGACCGCTCCCATCCGCCCCGAGCGCGACTGGAAGAACCGCTTGACCATGCGATCCTCGACCGAATGGAAGGTGACAACGCAAAGCCAGCCGCCGGGCTTGAGCGCCCGCTCCGCTGCCATCAGCCCGCGCCACAGCGCGCCGTATTCATCGTTCACCGCAATGCGCAGCGCCTGAAAGCTGCGAGTCGCAGGGTGGCTCTGGCCGGGCTTGGGGCGCGGCAGGCAAGCCTCGACGATGGAGCTGAGCCGCGCCGTGGTGACGATCGGCTCTTCGTTGCGCGCCCGGACGATGGCCTTGGCAATGCGGCGCGAGGCGCGTTCCTCACCGTATGTATAAAGAACATCCGCCAGCGTCGTCTCGTCGAGCGATTTCACCAGATCGGCGGCGCTGGTGCCCGATTGCTCCATCCGCATGTCGAGCGGGCCGTCCTTTTGAAAGGAAAAGCCGCGCTCGGCCAGATCGAGCTGCATCGAACTGACCCCAAGATCGAGCACAACGCCATCGACGTCCTGCGCCACCTCGTCCATCTGCGCAAAATTGCCTTCGTGCAGGACAAGGCGGCCTTCGTACTGCCCAATCCATTCGCTGGCCATGCGATGGGCCAGCGGGTCGCGGTCGATGCCGATGACCTTGTCCGCGCCAGCGTCAAGCAGGCCACGCGCATAGCCCCCCGCCCCGAAGGTGCCATCGATCCAGATGCCCGAAAGCGGCGCCACCGCCGCCAGCAACGGGCGCAGCAGGACAGGAACATGCGGGGCTTTGGTCATTCCACGTCGGCCTTCTTTCTGGGCAGCAGCGTTAGCGGGTTCTTCGGAAGTTCAACCGTGCGCTCGGCGGCGCGGCCCTGCTTGTCGCTGTCGTATAGTTCAGCATCCCAGATCCGGAAGGTGTTGAGCGAGGCGATCATCGCCGCCTCGGCCCCGATACCGAACTGGTCGCGCAGCTTTGCGGGAATCACGATGCGACCGGTGTCATCGACCGTCGCCTGAATGGATTTCGCGGAATAGATCTCTTCGAGCTGATCGCGCGCGTCGCCATATTCCATTTCCTCGATCTGGTCCTCGATTCGTTCGATTTCCTGAATCGTGAAACATTCGATATATGGATTGGCCTCGTTGCCGTAAACCATGACGAAATTGGGATTAAGCCCTTCGACCCAATCAGGATCGCAGGCTTCGAGAACGCGGCGAAACGAGGCCGGAATAGACACCCGCCCCTTGGCGTCGACCTTGTGCCGACTTTCGCCCCTGAACCTCAGTCTGCGGCTCACTGTCCCTACTCACGCCCCTTTGATTACGGATCCTTGAAACGAAATACGGCGGGTTGATCTGCTGCCACCGATCAACCCGCCGCCTTGACCCGCCGTGCGGGTTAGTCCGACTGCGCGCGCCACCTGGGGGGATGTCTGCTCGCTCGCGCGCCGGATGCGCTATGTTACGATGAAGGCCGGTTGCCTGTATGAACCTGCTCAATTTTTTTATTTATTCTGGGATGTTACGGGGTTTTTTTAACCCTCTGTGCCGCCCCTCATCGTGGTTAAAGGTATGTCATGGGATTTTATGGGAAGCAATGGGTTTTTTCGGCGCGACCTACTGAATGTTGTCTGCAGACCCTCTGGAAAACTACATATTGACGTTTTGTTAACTTTTTGGGCAGGATATCTGGTAACTCGCCCCGCGCCGATCACTAGATATAGTCACGCTGTCGTGAGCCCGCCACGATTCAGAAATTTTCCCAAAAAATCATTTGCTTTTGATCGCGTTCTGGAATGCCCCGAAACGGTCGAGATTCTCCTACCGTTTGTCGGGTATCGCTGCGGAAGATACGTCGAATCTTATCGATACGGCGGGAAACACCAAGGAATCGAGCGCCTGCCACCCCTGCCCGATCCGCAGAACAATGCTCCGACTAGCTGTTTCCCACAGCACCGCATCACCTTGCAGGTCATTTCCCATGATTTCCCAAACCCGGTACCATGAATTCCCAGACCATACCCAAAGCCAGGCCTGTAGGGCTGGATGCCCGTCGCCGACGCGTGCCAGCCGTTTTCGCAGCACCGCCCCTTCCGCAGCCGCCAGCACAGATCAGCCTGCGCGAGAGCAATCGTCCTGACCGGTTTAACCTACTGCGGATCAGCCCTCGTCACCGGCCTCAAGCCGGCCCCCCGCTGGCGGGTGTGATGCAAGAGCCCACCGAAGCGCCCGGCCATGCTCCGCGCTTTGAACGCAGCAGCCCGATCACGTGAGAGGCGCGCCTGACCTGTAGTCTAACCAAAAGAGGGAAATTGGTGGGTGATAAGGGATTTGAACCCCTGACATCTTCGATGTGAACGAAGCGCTCTACCACTGAGCTAATCACCCGGTGCGGGCCTCTTAAGGGAAGCGCATACGGGGCGCAAGAGGGCAATCGCATCCTGCCTCCACAAAAAATGCTGCCCGCGCCCGATACTGGTCAAGCTGCACACTTTGGGCTACTCCCGCCGGAGCGGAGGACAAGACCATGCGCGATATTCAGCTGATCATCTTCGATTTTGACGGGGTCGTTGTCGACAGCGAGGTGATAAGCGCACAGATGCTGGTGGCGGAACTGGCGTTGCACGGCGTGCGGATCGATCTCGCTTACGTGGCGCGGCATTTCCTCGGGCGCAGCTACCCGGTGGTGCTTGCGCAGATACGCGAGGAGTTCGGCATCGTGCTTCCCGACGGATTCGAAGCCGACTACCGCGCCCGCCTCGTGGCCGCCTTTCGCGAAGGGTTGCAGCCGATGCCGGGCATTCGCGACCTGCTGACACGGCTGGCGCTGCCCTATTGTCTGGCGACCAGCTCCAGCCCGGCGCGGGTGGAACAATCCATGCAGATCGCCGGGCTGTCAGAGCTCTTTGCCGGTCGGATCACCACCGTTGCCGAGGTCGCGCGCGGCAAGCCGGCGCCCGATCTGCCGCTGCTTGCCGCGAAAAAGGCCGGCATCGCGCCGCAGCATTGCCTTGTCATCGAAGATTCGCTGTCGGGCATCCGGGCTGCGCTCGCCGCGGGCATGCAGGTCTGGCAGTTCACCGGCGGCAGCCATTTCCGGGGCATAGACCTGCCTGAAGATCCGGGCACCCGCCCCCACCGCCGCTTTGACGATCTTGCCAAGGTTGCCGAGTTCGCCCCGACCCTGCTGACCTGCGCCGATGCCGATGCCGGAGACCGGCCGTGAGCGACGACGACATCCCCCAGAGCGATCTCGCCGCGCGGGCGGGCTGGCTATATTATGTCGGCGGAATGCGGCAGGACCAGATCGCCGAAGAGCTGGGCATTTCGCGCCAGCGGGCCCAGAGACTGGTGGCGCGCGCCATGAGCGAAGGGCTGGTGCGCGTGCGCATCGACCACCCCATTGCCGCCTGCCTCGAGCTGGAACGCGACCTGCGCCGCAAGTTCGGGCTGAACCGGGTGCGCGTTGCGCCCCGGCTTGGCCCAGAGCAGGATGCAACGCGCGCCATCGCCCCCAGCGCCGCCGCCGAGATTGAACGGCTGTTCCGCCAAGAGACGCCGCAGCTGGTGGCGCTTGGCACCGGGCGGATGCTGCGCGCGGTCTGCGAACAGATGCAGCCCGTCGCCGCGCCTCAGCATCGGATGGTGTCGCTGATCGGCAATGTCTCGCCCGACGGATCGGCCTCGTTCTACGAGGTGATCATGCGCTTTGCCGACAAGACCGGTGCGCAGCATTTCCCGATGTCGGTGCCGGTGATGGCCCGCAACACGCAGGAGCTGGAAGTCTACCGCGCCCTGCCCCATGTCGCCAACCTGCTGACCCTCGCCCGCGACGCCGATCTGACCATCGTCGGGATTGGGCAGATGGCCGACGACGCGCCGCTGCATGTCGATGGCTTTCTGACGGCAGAGGAGCTGCGTTCGGTGCAGGCGGCGGGCGCCGTTGGCGAGATCTGCGGCCATATCTTTGATTCAGACGGGCGATTCCTCGATCACCCTGTCAACAATCTCTTGGTGGGGCTTCAGGTTCCGGCGAACCGCGCTCCGGTGCTGTGCATCGGCGGAGGTATCAGCAAGATCAAGGCGTTGCGGGCCGCCCTCAAGGGCAAGCTGATCAACGGTCTGCTGACCGACGAATCGACCGCTGCCGAATTGGTCAGCAGTTCCTGAGTGAACTGCCAACGAAACAGCCTTGACACGAATCACCCTCCCGTGTGAGCTTTTCTTCACCTTGCGGGCAATTGCTCAGGAAACTGCGGCATCCGCTTGCGAGGAGGAGTTTTGGGAGGACTGCCTATGTCTACTTCGTTCCGCGCCCTCATGGGCGCGTGTGCCGTTGGCGCGCTTGCTACGTCGGCCATTGCCGAAACCACAATCACCGTCGCGACCGTGAACAACGGCGACATGATCCGCATGCAGAGCATGATGGATGACTTCAACGAAAAGCATCCCGACATCAAAGTCGAGTGGGTGACGCTGGAAGAAAACGTGCTGCGCCAGCGCGTGACACAGGACATCGCCACCAAGGGCGGCCAGTTCGACGTCATGACCATCGGCATGTACGAAGCGCCGATCTGGGCTGCAAACGGCTGGCTTGTCCCGATGGACGATCTGTCCGCAGAATACGACATCGATGATATCCTGCCCGCGATGCGCAATGGCCTGTCCTATGAGGGCACCATGTACGCCGCGCCGTTCTACGGTGAATCCTCGATGGTGTTCTACCGCACCGACCTGCTGGAAGAAGCCGGTCTGGAAATGCCGGCGGAACCGACCTGGGAGTTCATCCGCGAAGCCGCGGTTGCGATGACCGACAAGGACAACGAGATTTACGGCGCCTGCCTGCGCGGCAAGGCTGGCTGGGGCGACAACATGGCGTTCATCACGTCCATGGCCAACTCGTTCGGCGCGCGCTGGTTCGACGAGAACTGGCAAGCCCAGTTCGACTCGCCCGAATGGAAGGAAGCGCTGACCTTCTATCTTGATCTGATGGAAGAAGCCGGCCCTCCGGGTGCCTCGGGCAACAGCTTCAACGAGAACCTGACGCTGTTCAATCAGGGCAAATGCGGCATGTGGATCGACGCCACCGTCGCGGCCTCCAAGCTGACCGATCCCAATGAATCGGTGGTGGCGGACAAGGTCGGCTATGCTCTGGCACCGCACAAGGATGGCGTGTCCAAGAACGGCAACTGGCTCTGGGCATGGGCGCTTGGCATTCCCGCCGGCACCCAGAACGAGGAAGCCGCCAAGACCTTTGTGGAATGGGCAACCGGCACCGGCTACATCGAAATGGTGGCCGACAAGCAAGGCTGGGCCAACGTTCCCCCGGGCACGCGCACCTCGCTTTACGAGAACCCCGAGTACCAGAAGATCCCGTTTGCGCAGGTGACGCTCGACAGCATCAACTCGGCCGATCCGAACAACCCGACCGTGGACCCCGTTCCCTATGTCGGTGTCCAGTTCGCAGCGATCCCGGAATTCGCGGGCATCGCAGGCCAGGTTGGTCAGGAATTCTCGGCCGCCGTCGCCGGTCAGCAGACCGCCGAAGAAGCGCTCGAGAAAGCTCAGGATATCACCTCTGAAGAAATGGAAGCCGCAGGCTACTAAGCCGCGCCATCCGATCACCGGGGAGGGCTTGCCCTCCCCGGCTCCCGTTCAACGGGACCCATTCACCACGATCACCCGCGTTCATCATGCACCTTGCGTGAGCTAGAGAGGACAGTCGTCATGGCGACACAGCATTCCCGATCGGCAGCGCGCATGATGTTGGCACCCGCAGTCATCCTACTTTTGGGATGGATGCTGGTTCCGCTCATCATGACGCTTCTATTCTCTTTCAAAAGATACCTGCCCCTGCGCGGCGGCGACCTCGGCTGGACGGGTTTCGACAACTACGTGCGCTTCGTGACGTCTTCGGCATTCTGGCCCAGCGTTCAGGCAACGCTGGTCATCGTTCTGGGCACGTTGCTGATCACCGTGGTGTTCGGCGTGCTGCTTGGCATTCTTCTGAACCAGCCAATGTGGGGCCAGGGCGTGGTGCGTATCCTTGTGATCGCGCCGTTTTTCGTGATGCCCACCGTGACCGCGCTGGTTTGGAAAAACATGTTCATGGACCCGGTGAACGGGCTGTTTGCACATTTGTGGAAGTTCTTTGGCGCAGCGCCGGTGGAATGGATCAGCGACGCCTCGCTGTTTTCAATCGTGCTGATCGTCAGTTGGCAGTGGCTGCCCTTTGCCACGCTGATCCTGCTCACCGCGATCCAGTCGCTGGATGGCGAACAGCTTGAAGCGTCGGAAATGGACGGCGCGCCGGTGCTGAAGCGGTTCTATTACATCATCCTCCCCCACCTCGGGCGGGCGATCACCATCGTGATTCTGATCGAGACGATCTTCCTGCTGTCGATCTTTGCGGAAATCTTCGTGACCACCGGCGGTGCCTTCGGGTCGCGCACACTGACCTACCTGATCTTCCAGCGCGTGCTGGAAAGCCAGAACGTCGGGCTTGGGTCCGCGGGCGGTGTCTATGCAATCATTCTTGCCAACATCGTTGCCATCTTCCTGATGCGCATCGTCGGCAAGAACCTGGACGCGTGAGGAGCTGACACCATGGCACGAGCCGTTACCCAAAAACGCAAGATCATCAACACCGCCGCCGCATGGGCCGTCGGGTTGCTGATCTTCTTCCCGATCCTGTGGACCATCCTGACCAGCTTCAAGACCGAAGCCACCGCCGTTGCCGACCCGCCGGTGTTCCTTGCGTTCGACTGGACGCTGGCGAATTACCATGACGTGCTGGAACGGTCGAACTACGCGCGCTTCCTGTGGAATTCGATCTTCATCGCCGGGGGTTCCACCATCCTTGGCCTGATCGTCGGCATCCCGGCGGCGTGGTCGATGGCCTTTGTTCCCTCGAACAAGACCAAGGACATCCTGCTCTGGATGCTCTCGACCAAGATGCTTCCGGCGGTCGGCGTTCTGTACCCGATCTACCTGATCTTCATCAAACTGGGGCTGCTGGACAGCCGCACCGGCCTGATCATCGTGCTGATGCTGATGAACCTGCCGATCATCGTGTGGATGCTCTACACCTACTTCAAGGAGATCCCCGGCGAGATCCTCGAAGCGGGCCGCATGGACGGCGCCGGTCTCAAGGACGAGATCCTGTTCATCCTGACCCCCATGGCCGTTCCGGGCATTGCCTCGACCATGCTGCTCAACTTCATCCTGGCCTGGAACGAAGCCTTCTGGACCCTGAACCTGACCGCGGCCAAGGCGGCCCCGCTCACGGCCTTCATTGCCAGCTACTCCAGCCCGGAAGGCTTGTTCTTTGCCAAACTCAGCGCGGCCTCGACCATGGCTATCGCGCCGATCCTCATCCTTGGCTGGTTCAGCCAGAAACAACTCGTCAGCGGCCTGACCTTCGGCGCGGTGAAATAAGGAATTTCGATCATGGGACGCATTACGCTTGAGAAAGTGACGAAGAGCTTCGGCGAAGTGAACGTCATTCCGCCTCTCGATCTGGAAATCAACGACGGTGAATTCGTCGTGTTCGTCGGCCCTTCGGGCTGCGGCAAGTCCACCCTTCTGCGGCTGATCGCCGGGCTCGAGGATGTGACCTCGGGCGCCATCTCCATCGACGGCACCGACGCGACCGGGCTTGCCCCGGCGCAGCGCGGCCTTGCGATGGTGTTCCAGAGCTACGCGCTGTACCCGCACATGTCGGTGCGCAAGAACATCGCCTTTCCGATGAAGATGGCCAAGATCCCCGAGGATGAGCAGAAGCGGCGCATCGACGCCGCTGCCAAGGCGCTCAACCTCACCGATTATCTTGATCGCCGCCCCGGCCAGCTCTCGGGCGGGCAGCGTCAGCGGGTCGCCATCGGCCGCGCCATCGTGCGCGAGCCGCAGGCCTTCCTGTTCGACGAGCCGCTGTCGAACCTCGACGCGGCGCTGCGGGTCGGGATGCGGCTGGAAATCATGGAGCTGCACGAACGCCTTGCCACCACGATGATCTACGTCACCCACGATCAGGTCGAGGCGATGACCATGGCCGACAAGATCGTCGTGCTGCGCGCCGGGCATATCGAACAGGTGGGCAGCCCGCTCGATCTGTACCATTCCCCGCGCAACGAATTCGTCGCCGGTTTCATCGGCTCGCCGAAGATGAACCTGATCAAGGGTGAGGCGGCGCAAAGCCACAATGCCGCGACCATCGGCGTGCGGCCCGAACATATCGCCGTGTCCACCACCGAGGGGCTCTGGCAGGGCACCATCAGCGTATCCGAGCATCTGGGCTCTGATACCTTCCTTCACGTTCACGAGCATGGCCTTGGCGACGAGCCTCTGACCGTGCGTGTGGGCGGCGAGATCCCGGTCAAGCACGGCGACCGGATCTGGATGACCCCGGATCAGGAAAGAATGCACCGCTTCGACAAGAACGGCCTGCGGATGTGATCCGTTAACGGGCGGCCTTGACGCCGCCTGCGCCCGGCGCGACAGCCGGGCGCGACAACATTCCGCCCCGGCGGACGCGTGGCCCCGCGCAGAGGGCCGAACGCACCGCCGCCCGCCTCCCCCGGAGCGGCAGGTGCAGAGTAATCTGACGGAGCCGTCCCATGAGCCTGATCTCTGAGAATACCGACAAGCGCGTTGCGCTGCCTGCCTATGATCGCAAAGGGCTGAGCCACGGCATCGTGCATGTGGGCCTCGGCAATTTCCACCGCGCCCATCAGGCGGTCTATCTTGACGACCTGTTTGCCAAGGGGCTCGACCATGACTGGGCGATCACCGGCGCGGGCGTGCGGGCCCCCGATGCGCGGATGCGCGAAGCGCTGCTGGCGCAGGACTGCCTGTCGACCGTGATCGAGCTGTCCGCCGACAGCCGGAATCCGCGCGTCACCGGCTCGATGATCGACTATCTCCCGATCGAGGAAACCAACGGCCCGCTGATCGCCAAGATGGCCGATACCGCCACCCGCATCGTGTCGCTGACCGTGACCGAAGGGGGGTATTTCGTCGATCCCACCACCGAGACCTTTGATCCGACCCATCCCGACATTGTCGCCGATGGCGCCTCGCCCGATGCCCCGCGCACCGTGTTCGGCGCCATCGTCGCCGCGCTCAAGGCGCGCCGGGATGCGGGCCAGACCCCCTTCACTGTGATGAGCTGCGACAACCTTCCCGGCAACGGCAGCGTGACCCGCGATGCGGTCACCGGCACCGCGCGGCTGTCCGATCCGGCGCTGGCCGACTGGATCGCCGCCAATGTCGCCTTCCCCAATTCGATGGTCGACCGCATCACGCCCGCCACCGGCGATCGCGAACGCGCCGTCGCCGCCGGGTTTGGGCTGAACGATCCGGTCCCGGTGACCTGCGAGCCGTTCCGCCAATGGGTGCTCGAAGACAGCTTCACCCAAGGCCGTCCGCGCCTTGAAGAGGTCGGCGTGACCTTCACCGACCACGTGCATGACTACGAGCGGATGAAGATCCGCATTCTCAACGGCGGCCACGCCATCATCGCCTATGCCGGCGCGCTGCTTGGCTGCACGCTGGTCGACGAGGCGATGGCGCATCCGCTGGTGCATGGCTTTTTCCGCAAGGTCGAGGAAACCGAGGTGCTGCCGCAGGTGCAGCCGGTCCCCGAATTCACCGCCACCGAATATCTCGAACTGATCGTCGGGCGGTTCTCGAACCCCGAGGTCAAGGACACGCTGCGGCGGCTGTGCTTTGACGGTTCCAACCGTCAGCCGAAATTCATCGTGCCGGTCATCGTCGAGGCGCTGAAGGCCGATGCCTCGATCGACGGTCTGGCGCTGGAATCGGCGCTGTGGTGCCGGTATTGCGCCGGGCAATTCGAAGACGGCTCGGTGATCGAAGCCAACGACCCCGACTGGACCCGCCTTGTCGCCCTGTCGGAACAGGCCCGCACCCGCCCTGCCGCATGGCTGGAACAGCGCTCTGTCTATGGCGATCTGGCGTCGAACGCGCGCTTTGCCGACACCTTTGCCAAATGGCTGACGCGTCTGTGGGACGATGGGGTAGAGGTCACCATGGACGCCTACGTGAAAGGCTGATGCCATGAGCTACCTCGGAATTGATCTTGGCACATCGGGTCTGCGGGCGCTTCTGACAGGGGCGGATGGCACGCCGCTGGCCTCGGCCGAGCGTCATTACGAGGTGGCGCACCCCCAGTCCGGCTGGTCCGAACAAGACCCCGCCGACTGGATCGCCGCGCTGGAAGGCGCGGTGGACGAGCTGCGCGCCGCACCGGGCTGGGACGCGCTGAAGGGGATCGGTGTTGCCGGGCACATGCACGGCGCGGTGGCGCTGGATGCCTCGGATGCGGTGATCCGCCCCTGCATCCTGTGGAACGACAGCCGCAGCCATATCGAGGCCGCCGCGCTGGATGCCACTCCCGGCGCGCGCGAGATTTCCGGGAATATCGTGTTTGCCGGTTTCACCGCGCCCAAGCTGCTGTGGATGCGCACCCATGAGCCGGGCCATTTTGCCCGTATCGCCAAGGTGCTGCTGCCCGCGGCCTATCTCAACCTGTACCTGAGCGGCGATCACGTCGCAGACATGTCCGACAGTGCCGGGACCAGCTGGTTCGACACCGGCGCGCGCGACTGGTCCGATACGTTGCTCGATCTGGGCGGCATGAGCCGCGCCCAGATGCCCCGCCTTGTCGAAGGCTGCGCCCGCGCGGGCACCCTGCGCCGCGAGCTGGCGTCAAAATGGGGCGTCGGCAATGTCGCCATCGCTGGCGGCGCGGGCGACAACGCGGCGGCGGCGGCGGGCACCGGCGT
This sequence comes from Citreicella sp. C3M06, assembly GCF_018860705.1. Classification (GTDB taxonomy): domain Bacteria; phylum Pseudomonadota; class Alphaproteobacteria; order Rhodobacterales; family Rhodobacteraceae; genus Salipiger. The sequence continues at coordinate 56,394 of NZ_JAHKQA010000091.1, read as the reverse complement.
TCTGAACGAAGGTCAGGGTTTTGTCTCGCTTGGCACCTCGGGGGTGTTGCTGGCGGCGCGCGGCGGCTATGCGCCCTCACCGCAAACCGCGGTGCACAGCTTTTGCCACGCGGTGCCGGACACATGGTACCAGATGGGCGTGATGCTCAGCTGTACCGACAGCCTCAACTGGCTGGCCCGCATCACCGGCACCCGCCCCGCCGAGCTGACAGCGCCGCTTGGCGAGCACCTCGCCGCGCCGGGGCGTGAGCGCTTCCTGCCCTACCTGTCGGGCGAGCGCACGCCGCACAACGATGCCGATATACGCGGTGCCTTTACCGGCATCGGCGCCGACACCACGCGCGACGATCTGACCCGCGCGGTGCTGACCGGCGTCAGCTTTGGCCTGCGCGACAGTCTCGAGGCGCTCAAGAGCACCGGGGCGCGGCCCGCCAGCCTGCTCGCCATCGGCGGCGGCACCGGCTCGCGTTACTGGCTGCGGCTGCTGGCGACGGTGCTGGATCTGCCGCTGCACCTGCCCAAGGCCGGTGAATTTGGCGCGGCGCTTGGCGCAGCGCGGCTTGGGCGCATCGCCGCCACCGGCGAGAGCCCGACAGAGATAATGACCCCGCCGCTTACTGGCGAGGTCATTGAGCCGGTCACTGGCATGACCGAGGCGCTGAATGCGGCTTATGCCCGCTTTGGCCCCGCCTATTCAGGCGTGAAGTCCATCCAGTGATCGCTCATCCGGCCGCCGCGGTTGCCTCCTCCCGCGGCGGTCGGCTTTTGAGGGAATTGATATCCGGAAAGATCTGTTTCAGCTTGGGACGCGCTTTTTGACGGCGCGCCCCAAGCCGCTGGATCGCTGCGCCGCCAGCCCCCGGCTTTGCCGTCAGGCGTGGATCGGAATCAGATGGTTGTCCCACGCGGCCTGAGCGATGGTCAGCGGCTTGACCGCGCCGCCGCGCACCAGCAGCACGCCGCCCAGCCCGTCGCTCGCCATGTAGCCCCCGGCATGCGGCGCCAGCCCGCAGACATCGGTGCGCGACACCGCGCCCAGAAAAACGCCCGTGTCGGAAAACCGGTGCAAGCGCCCGCCCCTCGGCGAGCTGATGGCGATCTCGCTGCCGTCGCCGCAGAATGCCACGCTGCCAGCGTAGCCATCCATCGCCAGCTCGTCTTCAAGCGGGGCTTCGCACAGCACCAGCTCCTCACCGCGTCGATGTAGCGCCAGCAGCGGCGGCGCATAGCCCGCCTCGCCTTCCCATTGCATCGCAAAGCCCACCAGCCCATCGGCGCGCAGCGCAAGGTGGCGGATCGAGTTCTGGTAAAACTCTGGCAGATCGCGCTTTTCCAGCAGTGCGCCATCCAGATCGACATAGACAAGGCTTGGCCGCATGGTGTCGGTGTTGAGCTTGGCGCGATCCCATTTGTCGGTCTGGATGCCGCCGTTGGCGATCACAAGGCTGGCGTGATCGGGCATCACCCGGATGTCATGTGGCCCGACTCCGTGGCTGGCGAATTCCGCCACGCGCCGATAGCCATCGGTATTCCAGACCCCGATGAAGCCTTCACTGTCGGCGACGCGCTGTTCGACCGTGTAAAGCAGCCGCCCATCCGGCGAGAAGGTGCCATGCCCGTTGAACTGGCGCTCGTCCGGGGCCTCCAGCCGGTGCAGCACTTCGCCGTCGCGGCAATCGATGACCAGCGCATAGGTGCCCGGACGGCGGGCAAAGCCCACCGCCTCGGCGCGGGATGGATGCGCCGCCGCCGCGTGGCCACGTGCCGGAAGCGGCACGCTGAACGCCGCCGAGCCATCCTCGCGCAGGCCCGCCAGCATATAGCTGCCGTCGGGCATCCGCGCTGCGGCAAGATAGGTTGGATCGCCCACCGATGCCCAGCCCACGGCAGGGCTGGCCGAGGCGGCAAGCAATGAGGCGATGAAGGCGCGTCGGGTGGTCATGGATCAGTCTCCGTCCTGAGAATTGAACCCGGCGGTCAGGCCTAGCGCGGCGCCAAGCTCACCCTTGATGGCTTCGCCGATGGCGTTGACCTGCTGCTGCACGATCTCGACGCGCAGCCGGGCCGAAGGGTCTTCGATGTCCTGAAACGACGGGTCGCTCACCCGCTCCGCCAGCTCGTGCAGGCGATCCAGCGCGGCATCGGTCACCGGCAGCGGCATGCCTCCGACCGCGTGGGCCAGTGCCACCGAGGCATCGGCGGTCAACAGCACGTTGCGCAAGCTGCGCTCTGAGCGCCACGCCTCGGCCCGGGTCGGGCGCGGGCGCTCGAAGCTGCCCAGCGGGTTGCCCAGCCGCGCCACGTCGGAAAATTCCAGCCCCGACAGTGCCTGCGTATACAGAACATCCATCGCCTCACCCTCGCTGAGGTACAGCGTGTTGCCCTCCTCGCCAGCGCTCAGCAGCACCTTGGAAAAGCCCTCCCACCCGGCGTCAAGCGCGCCAGCCTGCGCGGCGAGTTCAGCGGTCATGGTCTGCACCAGCGTGCAGGAATAGCTGTCCGCCTCGTAGCCTGAGAAATCGGCGTCGTAGAACATCCGTTCCAGCGCAAACAGCCCGCGCCCGGCGATGGACACTTCGGCATAGGCGGCGGGGTCGGTGCCGACCTCAGCCTCGGTCTTGATGAGATTGCCCAGCGTGCGCGGGGTAAAGCCGCGCACATCGGGCCAGAAGGCAACGCCAAGCGCGCCGGTTTCCGACGGGCCAATGCGAATGTCACCGATCTGCGTCCAGGCATCGAAGGCGGCGTTCCACGGGGCCCTCAGCGACTCGGGGGTGCAATCGGCGGAGGCGGCGACCGACAGCGCTGTCGCCGCTTCGGCAAAGCCCGCAAAGCCGGGCAGGATGACCTCGTCCAATGCCTCGGGCACCCCGGCGCTGGCGGGGGTGGCGGCAATCAGGGCGAGCAGGGCAAGGTGGCGCATGGGTCAGAGACTTTCCAGATAGCGGATCAGAGCAGAACGGTCGGCGGGAGGCATGGCAGTGACGGCATCGCGCTGGCGCTGTGCCTCGCCACCGTGCCAGAGCACCGCCTCGAGAAGCGAGCCCGCGCGGCCGTCATGAAGGTACTGGGTATGGCCCGAAACCTGCCCGGTCAAGCCGATGCCCCAGAGCGGTGGGGTCTTCCATTCGCGCCCGGTGGCGCGCCCCTCGGGGCGGTGATCGGCCAGTCCCTCGCCCATGTCATGCAGCAGCAGATCGGTGAACGGCCAGATCAGCTGAAAGCTGCGCTCTGGCGCGTCGGTCAGCCGGGCGGTGACATGTTTGGGGGTGTGGCAGGCGGTGCAGCCGGTGTCATGGAACAGCTGCTTGCCGCGCAGCACCTGCGCATCGTCCATGTCGCGCCGGGCGGGCACGCCAAGGCTGCGGCTGAAATGCACGACGGTCTCCAGCGCCTCGCGCGAGATTTCGGCGCCCTCGGCATCCACGCCATGCGGGGCCTCGGTGCAGCGGGTCTGCGCGGCGGTACAATCGCCGCCGGCGGCGGGGCGCAACCATGTCGAGATGCCGATATCGGTGGAAAACGCCGAGGCAATCTGATCGCGTATCGTCGGCTCTATCCCCTTCCAGCCAAAGCGGCCCAGCATGGGTTGGTCGTATTCGACCGACCAGACGATGGCCGCGCGCCCCGAAATGCCATCGCCGTCGCTGTCTTGCGGATCGGCGCGGGCAAGGATCTCGGCCGCTGGAATCGCTTCGAGCAATCCCAGCCCGATCATCTGCGGCGCCACGCGCGGGCTGAGCATGGCGCCCGGCGCCAACGGGCCATAGCCAAGCGCAGAAGCGGTGTAACGCGGCTTGCGCAGGGTCGCGGTCTCGCCCCCTGACAGCGGCACCTCGATCAATTCGTAGCTGACATCAACTTGCGCCTCGGCAGGCTGGCCGATGGCGCCGAAGTCCTGAATCTGGATGCCATAGACCGGGTCTGGCGCGGTGGCGATCCAGTCCTCGATGGCGGGCGCATCGGCCTCTGGATCGGCTGGCACCGAAAGTTTCAGCACCATCGACACCGCGCCGCCTCCGTCCGGCGCATGACCGCGCCCGTCGCGGATATGGCAGGCCTGACAGGAGCGCGCATTGTACAGCGGCCCGAGCCCATCGGAGGCGCGGGTCGAAGACGGCGACGGTGCCCAGAGCTTGTCGAACAGCGCCTGACCAAGATGCCAGCCCATCAGTGCCTCGCCCTGAATCCCCGCTGCGGGCTGGGCAAAGGCCTGAGCGTCGCGCCGGGCGGGCACGGTGGCGGCCCCGGCGGGGCGGGCCTCGAACGGCTCTGGCGCGGTGAAATCAGTGGTCGGGGCAACGGCTGCGGAAATGCGCGCCTGTTCGGCCTTGGTGCGGGGAATCTGGGACAGCTGCGGATCGCTTGCCGGCTCTGCCCCGAATGCCGCGCCGCCCCAGACAAGGGCGACGCAGACGAGCGCCTTATTCGGCTTCAGACATCGGGAAGGCATTGACCTGCGTGTAACCTGCTTCGCCCAGCCGGGCGTAAAGATCGAGCTGCGTTTCGAGAAAGTCGATATGGCCTTCCTCATCGGCGATCAGCTCTTCGAACAGATCCTTGGACACGTAATCCTTGACCGACTCGCAATGGTCGCGCGCCTCGATATACAGTGTGCGCGCCTCGTGTTCGGCCGCCAGATCCGCCTCAAGCGTTTCCTTGGGCGTCTGACCGATGCGCAGCGGGTCAAGCTTTTGCAGGTTGGGATGGCCTTCCAGAAAGATGATCCGGGTGATCAGCTTGTCGGCGTGGTTCATCTCTTCGATGGATTCCTCGCGACTTTTCTTGGCCATGTGACCAAGGCCCCAGTCTTCCTGAAGACGGTAATGCAGCCAGTACTGGCTGACCGCCGTCAGTTCCGAGCGCAGCGCCCGGTTGAGATATTCGATGACCTTCTCATCGCCCTTCATTGGATTTTCCTTTGTAGGTCCGAGGCCTTAGGCCACGGAGTTCCATGGGTACTTCAAGGTTGGCGTTCGCGCGCATCATGTGCAGGAAAAGCGGCATGCAGCTTCCGCAATCGGCCGCTTTCCCCAGAGCATGATAGACCTTGCCGGGGGTGATGATCGTCTGGGGGTCAGCTGCGCGCATCCAGTCGATGGCTGCATTGATATCTTTGTCCGATATACCGTTGCAACTACAGACGATCATCTTGCCGACCCTTTTACTGGAAGATCGCGTTAGGGTTGTCGAGGCTGTCCGAGCCTTCGATCGCCACATCCGAGACGTTCAGCTCTGCCACGATGCGCTCGATGGTGCGGGTCTGATCGATCAGCCCGTCGACGCCGCCCATGATCAGCGCTTCGCCCTTTTCATTGCCAAGCGCCAGCATCTGGTCATAGGCAAAGCCGCCCTCGGCCGCCTCCACGATGTCGCCAAGCGCCGCCATGGTGGTGTCCAGCTTGGCCTTCATCTCGGTGTCGAGTTCCGGGTCGATCTCGGCCACGAGCTCGGACAGCGACGGCCCTTCGACGGTGCTGCCATCAATGCGGGTGTAGCTGCCAAGATAGACGTTCTGGATGCCCTGCCCGTCGTAGAAATGCGAGATATGGGTGTTATCAGAGAAACAGTCGTGCTCTTCCTCGGGATCGTTGAGCATCAGGCCAAGGCGCATCCGCTCGCCCGCCTGCTCGCCATAGGACAGCGAGCCCATGCCGGTGAGCATGGCGGTGATGCCGGCATCCTCGTCTTCCATCAGCGCGGCGCGCGCGGCGCCATCGCTGCCCCATGCGTCGACCATCTCGTGCAGGTCGGCCACCAGCAGCGCGGTCGCGGCCTTGAGGTAATCGGCGCGCCGGTCGCAATTGCCACCCGTGCAATCATCGCCCTGCGCGTAGTCGGTGAACGGGCGTTCCCCGGCCCCCGGCCCGGTACCGTTGAGATCCTGCCCCCAGAGCAGGAATTCGATGGCGTGATAGCCGCGCGCCACGTTGGATTCGACCCCGTCCGCCTCGTTGAGCGTATCGGCGATCAGCTCGGCGGTGATCTCGGACGCATCGATCTGCTGCCCGGCGATGGTGACCGACGGGTTGGCAATGATGTTCAGCGCAGCGTATTCGTTTTCGTCGGTCGGGCCTTCGTAATCCTCCGAGACGTAGTCCATCAGCCCCTCATCCAGCGGCCAGGCATTCACCTTGCCTTCCCACTCGTCGACGATCGGGTTGCCGAAGCGAAAGACTTCGGTCTGCTGGTAGGACGGGCGCGAGCCGCGCCACGCATCGCGCGCAGCGGCCAGCGTTGCCTCCGACGGATCGGCGATCAGGGCGTCCACCGCAGCTTCAAGCGCTTGTGCGGTGGTCAGGCTGTCCTCGTATCCCGCCAGCGCGATGTCGGCGTAATTGGTCAGCACGTCGGCCTTGGGGGCGGCCAGCGCGGGCGATGCCAGCAGCAGCGCGACGGCGGTAGAGGTGGTGAATTTCATGAACTGTCCTCGTTGGCGTTTATTCTAAAGGTTGGCTGACGGGATCACTTGGTCAGGATGAGCTTGCCGGCCTTGGTGATGCGCAGGGTATAGACCTGCCCGTCGAGCTCGATTTCGGCGATGTTGCCACCATCGGTCATGTCGCGGGCACGGTGGCGGGGAAGCGCGGGGGTGGCGCGCTCGGTATCGAATCGCTGCTCCATCATCACGCGGCCTCCCCTGCCTCGATACGGTCCAGCAGCGCCTCGAGCGCCGCCTCTGCGGGCCACAGCCCCCCCAGCACAAGCTGGATCAGATCGTCCCGGCGCGGGCGAGCGGCCTGCGCAATACGAATGGTCTGGGTCATTGTCAGCCTCCTTGTTCCGGTCAGGTCGGGCTGCCCCGGATCACGGGGTGGCTGGACGCCCTCATATCTGAGCAAAAGCATCGGATATGTCAACCTGACAGTTTCACTCATCTTTAAGATCGCAAAACACGCAGGGCAGACGGTGAAAACCCACGCAAAAAACGAGGGAACGACCAAGGCGCCCCCTCGCTTGATGTGGTTCTGCGGTCTGGTTCGGTCCGCTTGGTCAGCGGATGTCGTCATCTCGGTCTTTGGCGCTGGTCAGCGCAAAGATGAGGACACCGATGATCGTGAGTCCGGCCAGACCAGCGATGAAGATATCGACGGACATGGCTGCCTCCTGTGGTGGTTGAAATCCTAACCTCCGGCAGGGCGCTTCGGTTCCGGAACCAATGGCTTTGCAACCCGGTTATACTTGCAAGACATGGCCGAGCCCCGGCTTGAAGGAGGACACCCGATGCTGCTGAGCCTGACCGACATGCTGACATGGACCATCGCCCCCGATGCGCCCGAACTGGTCCTGCGCGACCTTGTGTTCGATGCGGGCACGCGGAAGCTGGTCTATCTGTCGCTGGGAATCGGCATGGGGGGCGGCGGGCAGGCGCTGGCCCCGGCGTCGCTGATGGGCCGACCCGATCCGCAGACCCGGCGCGTCCCGTTGCGGATCACCGAGGAAGAGCTCAACCGCGCCCCGCACTGGACCGGCGAGACCGCGCAGATCGATGCGCTGTTCGGTGTGATGCCGCCACTGGTGGTCGGCCCCTTCGGCGCGACTCATGCACCGCTGGCGCTGGCCGCGATGCTGGGGTCCGGCGACGATCCCGAGCGCCAGACCGACCCGCGCGCCGAGGCGGCGCTGGACCGCTACGACCGGCTTGGGCGCTGGCTGGAACGCCCGGTGTTCGGGCGCGACGCCGAAATGGGGCATCTGGCCGACATACTGTGGAATGCCGAGGCGAATCGGCTCGACTATTTCATCGTGGCCCACGGCGGGTTCTTTTCGCAGGACCGTCGCGCCCTGCCGTTCTCGTCGCTGTCGCACCGTGCTCCGGGGGCCAAGGGCGGGCATCTCGTGCTCGATCTGCCCGCCTCGGAAATGGAGACCGCCCCGACCCCGGATCATCTTACCAGCTGAAAAGATATGCAGCGCGCCCCGGCAAGGCGCGCCTCTGGATCAGTTGCCCGTGGTTTTATGGCCCGCGCCGCCCTCGCCATGCGTCGGCGTGCGCGCCAGATCGACGGGAATCTCTACCCGCTTTTCGCCTGCCTTCTCGAAAGTCAACGTCACGATAACCTTGGCGTCCTGCTCGAACGGCGCCCTCAGCCCCATGAACATGACATGATCGCCGCCGCGCTGAAGCGCATGTTCGCCATGGGCAGGAATCGCAAAGCCGTCCTCGACCTCGGCCATCTTCATCACCCCGTTTGCATCGGAGATATGAGTGTGCAGCTCGACCCGCTCGGCCGCATCAGAGGCAACCGATACCAGCCGGTCGTCGCTGTCGCCGGTGTTTTCGATCCGCATGAAGGCGGCCCCGGTGGGCGCCGTCGCCATGGCGCTGCGCGCATAGGCGTCATGGATCACGATGTCAGCCTGAGCCGAGGTGGCAAGCGCAAGCGCAGCCGCGCCCGCAAGAAGAAACGTTTTCATCAGATGTCCTTTGGTCTGTCTGTGGTCTGCCGGAACGTCAAACCCGCGCCGGAGGATCACGCGCCTGCACTGCAGGCAACCTGCGCCCGGCGCCGTGCATGGCCTCGGCAAAGGCGGGCAAGACCAGCCAACGCTGCTCCCTGCCCGGCGGTATCCATGCAACGCCCAGCCCGTTGAACAGCGTCAAAAGACCATCCGGGCACAGGTGGCTGTGCTGGACCGGCTGGCCATCCGAATCGACCATGACAGTGACAAGGCCCATGCCCGAACAGATAACGATCTGCCCTGCCGGGACTGGCTGCGCACGCGCCACCGCCATCTGGTAGCCGGTCAACGCCAGTGCCAGAATCAGTAAAATTCCAATCAGTGGATAAGTTTTTCGCACCATCGCTGCAAAACTAGGCTGATCGGAAATTTCTGTCCCGCGACAAAAGGAAACAGCCCCGATGTGCTGACATCGGGGCTGTGGATAACTCTGTGCGTGGCGCAGTGCCACAACCGATCAGACGGCGGCAGCGCGCGCCTTGGCGATCTCTTTCTTGACCTTCAGCGCCGCGGCGCTGAGTTCAACGTCCTTAGCCTTGTCAAGAAACTTGTCGAGACCACCGCGGTGGTCGACAGAGCGCAGCGCATGTGCCGAGATGCGCAGCTTGACCGGGCGGCCAAGGGTCTCGGACTGAAGGCTCACGTCGTTCAGGTTCGGCAGAAAGCGACGCTTGGTCTTGTTGTTGGCGTGGCTTACGTTGTGACCCGTCATCGGGCCTTTGCCGGTCAGTTCGCATACGCGCGACATCGGGTACATCCTTTTGCGTTCGGGGCGGGCCACCAAGGCTAACAGATATTGCACTGCCAGCGCCGGCGGGTTCGCCAATATGGAAAGGGTGCCACCTGCAGGGGCCCCCGGAATCTGGTCGGGCTTCTCTAGCTTCAAGGCCCTTGGGCGTCAACCCTTCCTTTCAAGTCCTTGCCCTAACCTTTGTCGACCACCGGTACAGCCGTCTGCCCCATCGCGGCCAGCCGCTCTGCCAGCGCCGGGCGGCGGACCTTGGCGTAGCGCTGCATATGCCGGAAATAACTTGGCGAGCAGCGCCGCGAGGCGCGGTGCAGCGCAATGATCTCTGCCGCATCGATGCCGCCATCGACCAGCTGCGCCTGAAGATCGGGCAACCGCCCACCCTGTCGCAAGACGCGGCTCGGAGGATGCCCCCCGCCCGGCAGACGGCAGATCCGCAGTTTGGGAAACAGCGCCTGCACCATCCGGGCATGGGCCAGATCGGCACCGACAAAGGGATCGCACAGCAGCGCGCCCTCAAGGCTCTTGTGGCCGTGGCGCGCCAGATCCCCCGCCTGCCGATCAAACCCCGGCGCCTCGTCCCGGTAGCGCCGATCCCACGGCACCTCATCTGGATGAACCGAAACCTGCGGCGCGATGACGATGACCTGCGCCAGCCCCAGCACGGCAGAGAACCGCAGCGCGCCGTAACCGCCCATGGAGAACCCCATCGCCACGGCGCGCCTGTAGCGCTGCGCCAGCCCGCGCAGGGCGTCTTCCAGCGCCGTGGTCTCGGCATTGACGAACCAGTCGTTCCACAGGCTCTGGATATGCAGATGCGCATAGCCCCGCGCGGTAAAGGCCCGCACCGGGCGCACATCCTCGAAACTTCCTGCGTTGCCGACCCGCTGGCGAAAGCTGACAAACAGCCGTTTGCGCGCGCCCTTGAACAGATCCGCCCGCAACAGCGCCCCGTCAAAGACCCGCTCGGGAGTCATGCCGGAAGGCTTTCCCCAAGATAGGTCGCAAGCAGCTCGTCCGCAGCGGCGGCGGCAGTGATCTCACCGGCTTCGACCCGCGCGGCAAACGCCGCCATCGCGCCCTTTACCGGCTCGCGGCGCAGGCGAGCGAGCAGCCCTTCGCGCACCTCAGCCTCGAACCAGAATCGCGCCTGCTCGGCCCTGCGCCGGGCAAAATGGCCGTTCTCTCTTCGCCATGCCTGAAGCGCGCGCATCTCGGCCCAAGCGCTGTCGAGCCCGTTCTCAAGCGCCGCAGAGACGGTCAGCGCCTTGGGAAAACCCTCGGGGTCTTGCGCGCGCTTGCGCAGCAGGCGCAGCGCCCCGGCATAATCAGCGCAGGTGCGCGTCGCGGCGGATTTGAGATCGCCATCCGCCTTGTTCACAAGGATCATGTCCGCGGCCTCCATGATGCCGCGCTTGACCCCCTGCAATTCATCGCCGCCCGCGGGGGCTAGCAGCAGCATGAACAGGTCCGACATCTCGGCAACCACGGTCTCCGACTGGCCCACACCGACGGTTTCAATCAGCACCACATCAAACCCCGCCGCCTCGCACAGGTCGATCGCCTCGCGAGTGCGCCGCGCCACTCCGCCAAGATGGGTTTGCGAGGGCGACGGGCGAATGAACGCCCCCGGATGGCGCGAAAGCCGCTCCATGCGCGTCTTGTCCCCAAGGATCGAGCCGCCCGAACGGGCCGAGCTCGGATCAACCGCCAGCACAGCGACCCTGAGCCCCTGCGCAACCAGCATCATGCCGAAACTCTCGATAAAGGTCGACTTGCCGACGCCGGGCGTACCAGACAACCCGATGCGCATGGCCTCACGCCCTGCGCAGCGCAGCCTATCGATCAGATCGCGCGCCATGGACCGATGATCCGCCCGCCCACTTTCAACGAGCGTGATCCCTCGCGCCAAAGCGCGCCGTTCTCCGCTCAGGATACGTTCCGCAAGATCCTCGATATCCATGGTGCTGCCCCTCGACCGGTTCGTGCCTGAAAGAACCCGCCCCGCGCGCCCTTGTCCAGCCCCTCATCTTGGCCGCGATATCGGATGCCTCCGGCGGGGATATTTTTGGCCAGAAGAAGACTATGCGCCGCGCCCCAGTTTCTTCTGGCCAAAAATATCCCGGGGGGAGACTCCGCAAGGAGACGGGGGGCAGCGCCCCCTTCACCCTCTCAATACGCGCTCCAAGGCGGCGCACCAGAGTGGGGATCGCAGCTCTTTTCGGCAAGACCGCAAAATAGCAGCCCCAAAGCAGAAGCGGCATCGCCCAGCTCACTGGCGCCACGATACGCCTGCAAGTCGCCAGCTGCGTATCTGCAGTTGCGTCGCTTCGGCAGTGAAGAACAGGCAACAATTGCCCGGAACAATCGCTTTGACAAAACCTGTCCTAGCGCCGCGTGGCGAGCGAGCCATGTTGGCGGGGTAATGGCCACGTGATCGCCGATGAACTTGACCGCGCCCCATGCGAGGCGCTTCGGCCACCGTGTGCCCACATCTGGGCGCGGAGGGTCGATGAGCAGTCCGAAGTAGCGCCAGCTTGCATCTCTGCGAGCCACCCCCAGCGCCCGGTAACCGCTCTGCGCAGGATCCGCGTTCTGCGCTCCGATCGGTGTGTGGCGCTGCGACACGCCCCTGGCTACGGCAAGGGCGCTCTTCTCGCGCATCATCGCGGCGCCGGTGGGCTTCGACAGCGGAGCGTCGGCTGCAAACCCGGTGACTGTTGCATCGGAATGCGCGCAGGTCGCCAACGCCGCCGTTTCTCTTCCATCGGATGACTCGGCGATCAGCGCCTGGAATTGCGACGCCCTGACCGCCATGTGCATCGGCAGCGCTGCATTGTCGGGATCAGCGCGACCAAATCCACCTCCAAACAGGCATCGCCGCGCCAAGGCAACATCGCAGACCCGAGCCGCCTGCACCGGGGCAAAGACGAACAGAAATGTTCCGGTGCATATCGGCGCTTGCTAAAAATGCGACACGCCTTCGGCCGCGCGGAGAAGGGCCGCGATGTGGTCGAAACAGGTTTTCCAGCCAGTGCCCTGATGTCTCGGTCCAGCTTGCCCGGCGTCACCATGGCGCCGGGTCCGATCTATCGCCGAGCGCCATGTCGACAGGCAGCGCCCCGCTGCCCAGCGTGGCCCCGCATGCCGGCGGGACATCGACTGCCACCAGCCCCATATCGGCCGGACGCTTTGCCTGCTTGACGGTTGCAAGATGTCGCGCCGTACCAGTTGGGCGGCTCGATCTGTGGCCACTGCGCAGGATCCTGAAGCGCATGTCATCGCCTCCGCGTGCAGGTCTGGGGTGACAGGACTGCGCGCACGGGTGGGCTTTACCATGCCGCCTGACGCGCTATCGTCGATAAAGCACATCACGGAGGACATTTCCATGCAGATCATATGGCTAGGCCATGGCAGCTTTCGCTTCGAGATTGCCGACGAGGTTATCCTCGTCGATCCGTGGCTGTCGGGAAACCCGATGCTGCCCGACGAGCGTCGTGCCGAGGCGCTCGATGGCGCGACGCAGATCCTGCTGACCCACGGCCATTTTGACCACACCGACGACGTGGTGAGCATCGCCCGGGAAACCGGGTTGCCGGTTTCGGGAATGTTCGAGCTGACCTCGGTGCTCGAGGCGCAGGGCGTCACGGTTGGGCATGCCTTCAACAAAGGCGGCACCGCGATGTTCGGCGATGTGGCGGTCAGCATGGTGCCCGCCTCGCACAGCTCGTCGATGATGGTCGATGGCAAGGTCCAGTATACCGGATCGGAAGTCGGCTACGTGATCCGCGGCGACGGGCACTGCATCTATTTCTCGGGCGACACCACGATCATGGCCGACATGGCGTGGATCGGGGAGTATTACGCCCCCACTGTCGGCATTCTCTCGGCGGGCGGCTATTACACCATGGACATGGAAATGGCCGGCTGGGCGGCAAAGAAATACTTCGACTTCAAGACGGTGATTCCCATGCACTACCGCACCTTCGGCGCACTGGAACAGGATGCCGAGGTGCTTGCCGCCGAACTGCCCGGCGTTCGGGTGATCGAGCCGCAGGTGCTTGAGCCAATCACGCTTTGAGCCCGCTTTCCTCGCCGCGCCTCCCTGCCTATTGTGGCGCAAAAGAGGGGCGCGGATGAGCGGGCAATTCAACGTGATGATCGTCGGCCAGGCGGGCCGGCTGCAATACGAGGGGGTGCTGTTCGCCGTCTCATTGGCACGTAGCTCGCCGGGGGTGAAGCTGTTCGTCGCGGAACCCCAGCCCAACGCTCTATGGGAGCGCGACCCGCGCATCAGGGACGCCGAGATCCGCGCCATTATCGAGGACCATGGCGCCACGATCCTGCCCTTCGAGACCCGGCATTTCGGCCAGTCCTACCCCTATGGCAACAAGATCGAGGCACTGGCCGCCCTGCCCGAGGGCGAGCCCTTTGTGTTCTTCGACACCGACACGCTGGTGCTGGACGATCTGTCGCGCGTGCCCTTCGATTTCGACCGCCCGACCGCGTCGCTGCGCCGCGAGAACACCTGGCCGAAGATCGAGCTGTACGGGCCGGGCTATACCGCGACGTGGAAGGCGCTCTACGATCGTTTCGGGCTGGATTTCGACAGATCGCTGGATCTGAGCTGGCCCGATGAACATTGGCGGCGCTATCTCTATTTCAACGCCGGCTTCTTCTTTCACAGCTGCCCAAGGCGTTTCGGTCAGCGGTTCCTCGACTACGCACTGACGATTCGCGATGATCCGCCCGAGGCGCTGATCTGTCAGCACTTCGATCCGTGGCTGGATCAGGTGGCGCTGCCGCTGGTGATCCATTCCTTTGGCGGCGGGCGCGACACGCTGCCGCCGGGGCTGCTCGACGGATCGGTGACCTGCCATTACCGCACCTTCCCGCTGCTTTATGCGCGCGAAAGCGATGCGGTGGTGCAGCGGCTCGAAGAGATCGCCGCGCCGCATCGAATCAAGAAAGTGCTCAAGCAATACGAGCCGCTGCTGCGCACGCTCTATCAGGGGCGCGGGCACAAGGCGCGCGCGCTGTTTGATCGCAATGACCTGCCGGCGCGCGAACAGGCGATCCGCAACCGACTGAAGCGCGAGGGCTTCTGGATGCGTTAAAGATGCGTGCGCGAAAGCGCCCGCTCGGCGTCTTCCAGATGGGGCACTGCGTTGAATTGCGTCAGCACCAGCCCGGTGGACATCGGCTGAAACCGGTGCATCGAGCTGTTCTCGATCGCAAGGCAGGCATTGGCAAAGGCACCGAGCCCCAGCTCCATCGTCACCCGCATCGCCATGCCGATCACCCCGCCAGAGGTCACCACGACGGCCCGCCCCTCGCCGCCTGCGATCTCGGTGAGCACCTCGCTGACGCGCGCCTCGAACGTCGCGAAGGGCACCGGTGCGCCATCGATCGCATTGTCGCGCCATAGCCCGAACATCCGCCGCATGTGCAGCGCGAATTCTTCGCGACCGTTGGGCATATCGATGCCGTACTGCGCCTCGCAGATCTGCGCCATGGTGAAATATTCCAGCTCATCGAGGCGGGGATCGATCACCAGATCAAGCCCCAGCGCCATGGCATCGGCGGTCTCGCGATGCCTCCGAAGTGTGCCGCAATAGGCCCGCGCAAAGCGCTCGCCGGTGCCGCGCAGGTGCTCTCCGAGCCAGCGCGCCTGACAATGCCCCAGATCACTGAGCTTGTCGTAGGAGACTTCGTCGCGCGCGGAGCTGTTGGCCTGACCGTGGCGTACCAGAGTGACATGGGACATTTGGCACCTACCTTTCGCCTGCCTCATACGAGCCGTTGCACGAAATGAAAACCCGCAAGGGGGGCGCTGCCCCCCGTCTCCTTGCGGAGCCTCCCCCCGGGATATTTTCGGCCAGAAGAAACCGAGGCCGTGGCTCCTGTCGGACCTCTTGCTTGCCACCCGGAGGCCCCTGCAAGAGGTGCATCCCTGCGAAAGACGGTGCGCCATTGGCAAGAGGCGCCGGCAGGCCGACGTCTCCGCCGCAAGGCGGAGCGAGGCTTCCATGGGCCGCGGTACGCGGCGCCGTTTCGGAAAGGTCAGGCCTGTTGGTGACGCTCGATCCACGAGCGCATTTCCTCGGCCTCGTGGCGGGCTTCGCGCAGCCCTTCCATGGCGGCGGCGAGTTCGGCCTCGGTCTGCGCCAGCTGGTTGGTCAGCTCCGCCTCGCGCTGCTGAAGATAGGTGATCGCCTGATCGCGCGTTTCTTCCGCCTCGTGCAACTCCTGGCTCATACGTTCGAGCTGGTCGACATCGGCCTGGCTGATACGCTTGAACCGATTCACCAGCCAGTTCGAAAACCAGCCCATGCAATATGCTACGAAGAGAATGATCGCCGTGGCGATAACGAATTCGGTTCTGTTCATTCCCCGGCCCCGTCCGCGCCGGCATCGTCTCCGGCGGTTTCCGTATCGCCTGCGGAGCCCGTATCTTCAAGCTCTTCCAGCGTGGTTTCCGCCTCTTGTTCGGCTTCGGGCGCGATCAGCCGGAACTCGATGCGCCGATTCGCTTCGCGGCCCTCTTCGCTGCCATTGTCAGCGATGGGCTGTTCTTCTCCGTACCCTTTCACCCTGTAGGAGGCGGTCAGAACGTTGCGATTGCGCAGCGCGTCGAGCACGGACTGGGCGCGTTCCTGGCTCAGCTGCTGATTCATCTCCTCGCGGCCCTGACTGTCAGTATGGCCCTGTATTTCCAACGGGATATCGCCGCAGAGTTTCAGCAATTCACCGATATCATCCATCACGTCCTTGGCCGAGGCATCAAGATTCGCCGAGCCCGGCTCGAAGGTGATCTTGCGGTCTCCGATGATCTCGACGATCTGCGCCTCGCATTGTTGCGGCGTCGGGATGCCCAGTTCCGGGTCCAGCTTTTCCTGATAGGTCACGTTGATCTCGAATTCGGCCTGATCGCCCAGCTTATCGGCAAGCAGCACTGAGATTTCGTCGTTTGCATCCTTGTTGCCGGTGTTGCCCGACACCGTCACCCTGTCCGGGGTCACCCGGACGGCGCCGTTCGACAGCTCTCCGAGCGCCTCTATTCCCGCCAGAACCCGCGTCGCCCAGGCGTTGGGCAGATCCTCGTCGACCCGCGCCGCAGTATAGACCCTGTCCGAGCCGAACTGCGCCCGCGCGAGGCTGTCGACGGTCTGGCGGGTGATCTCGGAATTGACCCTCCCGCGCAGCTGCACTGCGCCTTCGGGCGATAGGGTCGCCGTGAATTCGCGCACCCCCTGTTCGGTGGCATCGGGGGTTTCCGGCAGCACCGCGTGCAGCGCGAAGACATCGGGCAGACCGCTTTCAAGCTCGCCGACCACCCGGTCGAACAGGGCCTGATCGGTGCCTTCTTCGGCCAGCAGCGCAATATCCGCGTTCGAGAAGGTCACCGAGCCGCGCCCCAGTTCGGACAACGCGCCGATTGCCATCGCCGCTGCATCGGCCCAGCGGCGCGACGGCACGCCCAGCCCGAGGCGGCAGGTCTCGTTGGCAGGGGCGCCCACCGCCTGCGCTGCGCCAAGGATCATGTCGCGCGAGGTTTCGGTATCGGCCGAACAGGCATCGAATCGCGGCCCGTCATCGTCGATCAGAAAACGCAGCGTGAACGGTGTGATCACCGGGCGCGGCGCCGACAGGTCCAGCACCAGCGTCACGCCTGTCGGCACCCTGCGTTTCAGATCCGCCTGCAAACGGCGGCGATCCTCGACGCTTTCAGTCATCGCCTTGATCGACACCGTGCCCGCCCCGACCGAGATCTTCGAGCGTGGCAGTTGCGCAAGGCTGCGCTCGGCAAAGCGCAGCGCAGCGTCCCAGCCTTCGGGCACGGTGAAATCGGCGGTTTCCAGCAGGTCAGACACCTCCCCGGTGTCGCCAACCGTGGTGCGAAAGCCCTCGAGCAGCTCTTCGCGGTCGGTTTGCGCCGGCACCAGCCCGATCACCGAGATGCCATCGTCGTTGCGCAGGATCTCGACCGAAAAGCGCGGCGGCTCGATCTGCTCGGCCTCTGCGACCAGCATCTGGTCGATCACCCGCGCGCTGTCCACCACGCTTCCTGCGGCCGTGACCGCCTTGAAACGCGCCGCTTCGTCCGGGGCCTCGCCGATCAGAAAGACCTGAAGGCCGTTCACATCGACCTCGGCCCAGTCGAGTTCCTCGACATCGAGCCGGTCCACCACCGCCTCGCGCGAGCTGCGCTCGACCAGAAAGACGGCAAAGACCGCAAGAAGGATGCACAGCAGGGCGGCGCCAGACAGCGTCGCTGCGGGAATGGCGAGTCGTGACAGGCGCATGGGTCCGCGGTTTCCTTCTTGTTATTTCAGAACCTGATAAGCCTCGGGCTCCGGTGGAGCAATCAGGCCAGCAGCGCGACGGCGAAAAACAGCACAGGCAGCAGACCGGCGTCGCGATTGGACCGGAACAGCACAAGCAGCCGGTCGTTGTCATTCACATCCAGCTTGCGCATCTGCCACAGAAGATGCCAGCCAAAGGCCCATGGCCCGGCGATCAGCAGCGCCAGCGTCAGGAACGCGCCGCTCGGGGCCGCAAGCGCGATGGCCAGCCCCATCAGCGCCACCGACGCCACAAGGAAGATCGCCAGCCAGCGCGGGGTTGCTGCGTCTCCGAACAGGCGCGCGGTGGATTTGACCCCGATCAGCGCGTCGTCTTCCTTGTCCTGATGGGCGTAGATCGTGTCGTAGAATAGCGTCCACGCCATGCCCGACAGGTACAGCAGCACCGCCGGCAACCCCAGCGATCCGCTATGCGCCGTCCACGCCAGCAGCACGCCCCAGTTGAAGGCGATGCCAAGGAACACCTGCGGCCACCATGTAAACCGCTTGGCAAAAGGATAGATCGCGACCGGCAGCAGCGCCAGCACCCCCAGTGCAATCGCCATCGGGGCAAAGCTCAGCAGGATGGCAAAGGACACGAGGCACTGGATCACCGCCCAGACCAGCGCCTGCCGTGTTGTCACCTGCCCCGAGGGAATCGGGCGCGACGCGGTGCGCGCCACCTTGCCGTCGATATGCCGGTCGGTGATGTCGTTCCATGTGCAGCCTGCGCCGCGCATCAACAGCGCCCCGATACCGCAGCCGACAAACACCCACAGATCGTACCAGCTGGCCCGCCCGTCGCTGACCATGGCCAGCAGCAGCCCCCACCAGCAGGGCAGCAGCAAAAGCCACGTGCCAATCGGCCGGTCGGCCCGGCTGAGCCGCAGGTAAGGCCGCGTCCAGGCCGGAGCGCGATGATCGACCCAGTTGCCGCGCACCGCGTCGCGGACCTGTCCATCTGCCTCTGGTCTTGTCTCGGTGGGGGCCATATGCTGCGCCTCATGACTGCGAAGATTAGACTGTTTGTAGATCACCCGCTTGGGGCGGGACAACCTGTGCCCCTGACACGGGAGCAGGCGCATTATCTCTTTTCCGTGATGCGGATGTCCACCGGCGGCAAGCTCCGGCTGTTCAACGGGCGCGATGGCGAATGGCTGGCCGAGATCTCTGAGGCGGGCAAGAAGGGCGGCATTGCCCTCTGCACCGAGGCGCTGCGCCCGCAAGTGATGCCGCCCGACCTGTGGCTGCTGTTCGCCCCGATCAAGAAGGCACGCACCGATTTCATCGTCGAAAAGGCCGTCGAGCTGGGGGTCGCGCGCATCCTGCCGGTGCAGACGCATTACACCAATTCCGAACGCATCCGTCAGGACCGCCTGCAAGCCCATGCCATGGAGGCAGCCGAGCAATGCGGCGCGCTATCCGTGCCCGAGGTGGCGGAGCTGGCCAAGCTTGACACCCTGCTGGCGGACTGGCCCGCCGAGCGGGCGCTGGTCTTTTGCGACGAGGCCGAGGCCGGCGGGCGCAGCGCGATGCTGGACGCCGCCCCGGCCCCGGCGGCGATCCTGATCGGCCCCGAGGGCGGCTTTTCCGACATCGAACGCGCCCGGCTGGGCGCCATGGCACAAACGCGGGTGATCGCGCTTGGCCCGCGCATTTTGCGCGCCGACACGGCGGCGGTGGCGGCGCTGACGCTGTGGCAGACCGCCTGCGGCGATTGGGGCTGAGATGCGCGCGCCATATTCAGACCGGCTGGCTCCGCCAGCGCCCGCAGCTCACAGGGCAGCCCGATGATCCGCCCCGAAGCGCGCGCCGCCTTTGCCCGCTGGTCCGAGGCGCTCTGGGGCTGCGGCGTGCTGGCGCTGGGTCTGTACTGGGCGTTTTTCACCGGCGGCGGGTTGCTGCACTGGCTGGGCTATGCGGTGGCGCTGGCCGGGGGGTTGCTGCTGCTGGCCGGCATCCAGCGCGGGCGGTTTCGCACCGGCAGCGGCGGGCCGGGCATCGTGCGCGTGATCGAAGGGCGCATCACCTATATGGGCCCCCTGACCGGCGGGGTCGCGGATCTGGACGCCTTGACGCGGCTGGAACTCGACCCGTCGGGCAAACCGGCGCATTGGATGCTGCATCAGGCGGGCCAGCCCACGCTGGCAATCCCGGTCAATGCCACCGGCGGCGAGGTGCTGTTCGATGCCTTCAGCGCCCTGCCCGGCCTGCAGACTGAACGGATGCTCTCGGTGCTCAATGGCACATCGCGCGAGGTGGTGACCCTGTGGCAGGAACCCACCAGCAGAATCGCACACCTCCGTCTGCATTGACATCGAGCGGCGGACCGCCCACTCCTGCCCGAACAAATGCGATACGGCCAAAAGCGAGGCGCCCTCATGTCCATTCCTCAATCCGGCGGCGGGCCGATCGAAAGCCAGACACAGCTGGCGGAATATCTCGAAGCGGGCTGCAAGCCCGAGAGCGACTGGCGCATCGGCACCGAGCACGAGAAATTCGGCTATCTCACCGACACCCACGAACCCCTGCCCTATGATGGGCCGCGTTCTATCCGCGCCGTGCTCGAAGGGCTTCAGACCCGCTATGGCTGGGCCCCCGTCGAAGAAGCCGGCCACCTGATCGGCCTGACCAAGGATGGCGCCAATGTCAGCCTCGAGCCGGGCGGCGCGCTGGAACTGTCGGGCGCCCCGCTGGAAACCATCCACCAGACCTGCGACGAGGTGAACGAGCACCTGCGCGAGGTCAAGAGCATCTCGGATGCGATCGGCGTCGGCTTCATCGGCCTTGGCGCCGCGCCCGAATGGCTGCACGATGACGTGCCGCTGATGCCCAAGGGCCGCTACAAGCTGATGGACAGCTACATGGGCCTCGTCGGCACCTCCGGCAAGACCATGATGCGGCGCACCTGCACGGTGCAGGTGAACCTCGATTTCGGCTCCGAGGCCGACATGGTCAAGAAAATGCGCGTGGCGCTGGCATTGCAGCCGGTGGCGACGGCGCTGTTCGCCAATTCGCCGTTCTTCGAGGGCAAGCCGAACGGCATGAAGAGCTATCGCAGCTACGTCTGGCGGCATCTTGATGCGGACCGCACCGGCATGCTGCCCTTCGTCTTCGACGAGGGTTTCGGCTTTGAACATTATGTCGATTACGCGCTCGATGTGCCGATGTATTTCGTCTACCGCGACGGCAAGTATATCGACGCGCTGGGGCAATCCTTTCGGGATTTCATGAAAGGCCGCCTGCCTGCACTGCCCGGCGAGGTGCCGACCCTGTCCGATTGGGCCGACCATCTCACCACGATCTTCCCCGAGGCGCGGCTGAAGAAATTCATCGAAATGCGCGGCGCCGATGGCGGCCCGTGGCGGCGTCTGTGCGCCCTGCCCGCCTTCTGGGTCGGGCTGACCTATGACAGCTCTGCGCTGGATGCGGCCTATGATCTGGTCAAGGGCTGGGATGCGCCGACCCGCGAGGCGCTGCGCGTCGCTGCCGCCGATCAGGCGCTGGACGCGGTGGTCGAGGGCATCTCCATGCAAGATCTTGCCGCGCGCTGCATCGACATCGCCGAAGCCGGCCTGAAGGCCCGCGCCCGTTCCGGCGCAGGCGGCCTGCTGCCGGATGAGACCCATTTCCTCAACGCGCTGAAGGAAAGCATCGATTCCGGCAAGGTGCTCGCCGACGAGATGCTCGACCATTACCACGGCGACTGGAACGGCGATCTTGGCCGGATCTACGCGGCCTACAGCTACTAAGGATCGCAGACCTTTCTGCCGTCCCTATGGCCTGAACCGGATAAAACCGGTTCAGGCTGCGCCGCTGCGGGACACGTTGCGAACGAAATAGTCGTGCACCTCTTCCTTGCGGCGCGCCACCTCTTCCGGGGACGGCTCTGCATGGGCCTGAAGCAGCACGGCATAGGCGTCGAGCGGCCCGGCGGCCCGGCGCGGTTTTGCCTTTCTCGCGGTGCCGGCGCTGCGCGGCGCGCCCCAGGCGTTGGGCTCGGGCTTTGACGGCATCAGCAGAAATCCGAAGATCAGCATCGGCCCGAGCAGCGGAATGATCTGCACCAGCAGCCACCAGCCGGAACGCCCGGTATCGTGCAGGCGGCGCACCATCGCGCTCAGGGTCGGAACGAAAAACACAATCCACAGCAGCGGCGACCAATAGGCCAGAACATGCATCGGTGGCTGGCCGGTCTGAATGAACGCGTCGGCAATGCTGCGGATATCGGCGAGCCCTGCCAGCGTGATCACCCCAAGGACGAGAGAGCTCGGCCACCAGAATTCCGAGCGGTCCGCCCGCGCATTGAAGCGCAAGGCGCTGAAAATATAGGATTCTAACGCTGCGATGGGTCCATACATGCGGGCGTCTCCCGGGTTGTCTGCGGTTTTGAGCGCCGCGGCAGGCCACGATGCAGGGCACGATAGCGAAGAGGCTGCCGCGTCTCAGCGGCGAAATTACGGCATTCGCGGCGTCTTCGACGCATAGATCCGTAGAATGTGACAGAACGCCCCTGTTAGGGGCGCGCGGGCCTGTGATGCCGGGGGGTAAGAAGACCTCGACGCCACACTCTGGGTGGGGGCTTGAAACGGCGTGGCGCCGAGGGAAGCATATCGCAGCTACCCCTTCGTTGTGGCGGCGCTTTCGGGCGGAATTATGATGACGCAGCGGCGATGCAATGACGCGACGCCGAGGGTCAACGCCACGCTGCCAGACCAACAAAACCCGCGCCGAAAGCGGCACGGGCTGGCAGGAATTCCTGATTTGAAAGAACCTCGGCGCTGCGCACTGGGTGGGGGCTGAAAAGGCGCGACGCCGAGGGAAGCATATTGCAGCTACCCCTTCGTTGTGGCGGCGTTTTCGGGCGCAATTATGAAGACGCAGCGGCGATGCAATGACGCAACGCGCGGCTCGAAGCCAGCCCTCCAAACAGACAAAACCCGCGCCGAAAGGCCACGGGGTAACAGGACCGCCTGATTTGAAGATACCTCGACGTCGTGCGCTGAGTGGGGGCTGAAAAACACGCGACGCCGAGGGAAGCTTAGTGCAGCTACATCCTCTTTATCCGGGTGCAATCGGGCACCAGTAGGATCAGATTGCGGCAGCTTTCAGGTCTTCTCCGCCCGGGCTGTCCGCCCGAGGCGGCATTCAGCGCGCCGTACCGCCTGTTCCGGGCGGCGCCTCGTGATCCGCGCGGCAGATCAGGATGTCGAGCCGATTGCCGCCCTCCTCGCGCGCATAGTGTAGCCGTTCGGACAGTTTGCGGATCAGGTACCAGCCAAAGCCGCCCTCAGGCAGGTCCTGCCGCCGGTCGGGCAAGGCAAGGCGACCCGGTGGCAGCCCCCCGTCTGGCATCGCATGGCCATCATCGCGCAAGGTCAGTTCCGCGCAAAGTGCATCTGCATGCAGCGCCAAAGCGATGCACCCGTCGCTGCGCTCTGCGCAGGCATGTTCGACGATATTGTTCAGCGCCTCCGCCAGCACCAGCTCGACCGCCCCGATGGGGGTGTCGCCCCAGCCAAGCGCCGTCAGTTCCATGCGTACAAGCGCCAGCACGGCGCGAACATCCTGCGGTGTACTGCCAAGCTCGGTCTGAAGAACGAGCGGTGCAGCGGGCTCTGGCACGTCTGCCATACGGGTGCGCTTCCTTGCCGGACGGTCAGCGGTCGCCGTCGCTCTTCGCGGCGTCGACGGATTCGTGGATAACAAAGATCGTGTCCATGCGGGTCAGGCGAAACACCTTGTCGACCATCGGATTCAGCGCCGCCAGATCCAGCCGCTGATCCTTTGACAGCGCCTTCATCGCCGCGACGATGGCGCCCAGACCGCTCGAATCGATGAAATCCACCTCGCCAAGATCCAGCACGACGCGGGATGCGTCCGGCGAGACCCTAGAGCGGACGGCATCCTTGAACTGGATGGCAACGGCGGAATCGATCCGCCCTTCGTCGACCCGGATGATTTGCGGGTCACTGTCCTGCGTAATGGTCAGATGCATCTGATCGTCCTGTACTGCTGTCCTTGCACGCAGGGTAGACGCCATTCCTTACCATTCGGTATGCAGTGATCAGAGCCAAGGGAGGATCGGCCATGACCAGGGACATCGTGATCACAGGCGCGGCGCGCACCGCCATGGGCGGCTTTCAGGGAATGTTCGAACCGCTCGGCGCACCCGATCTGGGCGGCGCCGCGATCCGCGCCGCGCTGGCTGACGCGGGCAAGCCACAGGTCGACGAGCTGTTGATGGGCTGCGTCCTGCCCGCGGGTCAGGGCCAGGCACCGGCACGTCAGGCCGGCTTTCGCGCCGGGCTCGGCGAAGAGGTGCCCGCCACGACGCTCAACAAGATGTGCGGCTCGGGGATGAAGGCGACGATGATGGCCTTCGACCAGCTCTCGCTTGGCCACGCCGCCACCATCGTTGCGGGCGGCATGGAAAGCATGACCAACGCCCCCTACCTGCTGCCCAAGATGCGCGGCGGCGCACGCATCGGCCACGGGCAGGTCATTGACCACATGTTCCTCGACGGGCTCGAGGATGCCTATGACACCGGCCGCCTGATGGGCAGCTTTGCCGAAGATTGCGCCGAAGCCTTCCAGTTCACCCGCGAGGCACAGGATCAATACGCCATCGCCTCGCTGGGCAACGCGCTGGAGGCCGAACGCTCGGGCGCCTTCGAGGCCGAGATCACCCCGGTGACGATCCATGCCCGCACCGGCGAAGAGATCCTCACCCGCGACGAACAGCCCGGCCGCGCACGCCCCGAAAAGATCCCGCAGCTCAAACCCGCCTTCCGCAAGGGTGGCACGGTGACGGCGGCGAACAGTTCGTCGATCTCGGACGGCGCGGCGGCGCTGGTGCTGAGCACCGAGGCGGCGGCGCAATCCGCCCCCCGCGCCCGCATCCTTGGCCATGCCAGCCATGCGCAGGCCCCCGGCCTGTTTCCCACCGCACCGATCCCCGCCGCGCAAAAGCTGCTCGACCGCATCGGCTGGAAAAAATCCGATGTCGATCTGTGGGAGGTCAACGAGGCCTTCGCCGTGGTGCCCATGGCCTTCATGCGCGAAATGGGGCTGCCGCGCGATGTGATGAACGTCAACGGCGGCGCCTGCGCGCTGGGGCATCCCATCGGCGCCTCGGGCGCGCGGATCATCGTCACGCTGCTGCACGCCCTGGAAGCACGCGGCCTGAAGCGCGGCATCGCCGCCATCTGCATCGGCGGCGGCGAGGGCACGGCCATCGCCATCGAACGGCTCTGACGCCGCCGCGCCTTCATCTTGCCAGTTAAACTCCCGCCGGAGGCATCCCTGCCCCACAACGCAAAGCGGCGCCCCGAACAGGGCGCCGCCATGGCAATCAGGTCCTCGAACCCGGTCAGTTGGTGATGATCTCGGGGCCCATGAAGGTCGTCGGCAACCATGTCGACAAGATCGGGATGTAGGTTACCATGATCAAGAACACGAAGAGCACCGCAAGGAAGGGCAGCGCCGCGCGCACCACCGCCATCATCGGCATCCCTGCCACGCCAGAGGTCACGAACAGGTTCAGACCGACCGGAGGCGTGATCATGCCGATTTCCATGTTCACCACCATGATGATGCCAAGATGGATCGGGTCGATCCCCAGCTCGATGGCGATGGGAAACACCAGCGGCGCGACGATCACCAACAGGCCCGAGGGTTCCATGAACTGCCCGCCGATCAGCAGGATCACATTGACGATCACAAGGAACATCACCGGCCCCAAGCCCGCCCCCAGCATGGCGCTGGCGATCTGCTGCGGGATCTGCTCATCGGTCAGCACATGCTTGAGGATCAGCGCGTTGGCGATGATGAACATCAGCGTGATCGTCAGCTTGCCGGCCTCGAACAGCGTATCGCGGGTGTCGCGGTGGAAGAACGCCGTGACCAATGCGATTGGCTTGCGCCACAGCGGCAGGTTCGGCGCCCCATTCCGGCCCGCCAGCGGCCCCATGTCGCAATAAACGAAATTGGCGATCACGAAAGCATAGACGGCAGCCACCGCAGCGGCCTCGGTCGGGGTAAAGATGCCGCCATAGATGCCGCCAAGGATGATGACGATCAGCATCAGCCCCCACAGCGCGTCGCGCCCGGAGGTGAACGCCTCGCCCCAGCCCTTCCATTCGCCCTTGGGCAGCTTCTTGATCCGCGCCATGATGTAGATGGTGATCATCAGCATGGTGCCCGCCATCAGGCCCGGAATCACCCCCGCAAGGAACATCCGCCCGACCGACACGTCGGTGGCCGAGGCATAGACCACCATCACGATCGACGGCGGGATCAGAATGCCCAGCGTGCCGGCGTTGGCGATGACCCCGGCGGCGAAATCCTTGGTGTAGCCGACGCTGCGCATCCCGGCGATGACGATCGAGCCGATGGCCACCACGGTCGCGGGCGACGAGCCCGACAGCGCCGCGAAGAGCATGCAGGCGAACACCCCGGCGATGGCCAGACCGCCGTGCATATGGCCCACCAGCGCGATGGAAAAGCGGATGATCCGCTGCGCCACGCCGCCCGTCGACATGAAGCTCGACGCAAGGATGAAGAACGGGATCGCCAGAAGCGTGTAATGCCCCGCCATCGCCTGATAAAAGCTCTGCGCAACCGAGCTGAGCGAGGTGTCGGACAGCAGCAGCAGAAAGACGATCGACGACAGGCCGAGCGACACGGCGATTGGCACGCCGATCAGCATCAGCGCGATGATGATCACGAAAAGAAGAAAGACATCCATCGGATCAGTCCTCGCGGTTCAGGTGGGCGACGTCTTCGACGGCGTCTTCGGCTTCGTGGCTGACGATCAGGCTTTGCTGCGCGCCGGTCCAGATGCGTATCCCGGCCTGAATGAAGCGAAACAGCAGCAGCGCCGCGCCAAAGGGCAGGATGACATAGGGGATGAAACGGGGCAGCTTTTCGTAATGCTCGCCTTCGTTGATCATCGGTTCGATAAAGCGCAGCCACTCGGGCATCCGTATATCCACCACCTCGTACCACGAGCGATAGGACGTGCGGCTCATCTCTTCGAAGCCGGTGGGAAGCCAGCGCCCGGTGGTCTGCGGCAGGTTGGCGAAATTCGCCCAGTAGTCCCACGCACCCTTCATCAGCAGCGCCGCATAGGCGATGCAGCAGATGGCAGCGATCACCGTCATGGCCCGGCGCACGTTCGACGGGACAAGGTTGGTGACAGCATCGACGCCCAGATGCGCCGTGACCTTCACCGCATAGGAAATGCCGAACAGCACCAGCCATGCGAACAGGATGGTCACCGCCTCGAGCCCCCAGATGAAGCCCGTGTTGAAGCCGTAGCGCAGCACGACATTGACGAAAGTGATAAGCGTCATGAGCCCAAGGATGATCGCGATTGCGGTCTCTTCGATCTCGTTGACGATGCGGCCAAGCGCGCTGTGGCCATGGTAATGACTGGACATGCCGTCCCCCATTTCGCGTCCGGGCCCCGGCCCCGGTGCCTTGTCCGGTGTGCTGATATGAAAAAGGGGACGGCAGGACCGTCCCCGTCAGCTTGCCCGGCCCCTGTCCTTGGGGGCCGAGCCGCCGCGCGCGGGCCTTAGCCCTGCACGTCGGCGTTGATTGCCTGCGCCGCGTCGATGTTTTCGCGGCCCACGTCGCCTTCGAACTTCTCCCAGACCGGCTTCATCGCGTCGACCCATGCCTGACGCTGCTCGGGGGTCAGCTCGCGGATCACGCCGCCGGCATCCACGATGGCCTGACGGTTGTCGGCATCGACTTCGGCGATCGCCGCGTTGCGCTCGACGGTGACCTCGTGAACGATGGTCTCGAGCTGGCTGCGCACGTCTTCGGGCAGGCTGTCCCACCAGTCGGCAGAGGTTACGAGCATGTAGTCGAGCACGCCGTGGTTGGTTTCGGTGACGCCGTCCTGCACTTCAAAGAACTTCTGGCCGTAGATGTTCGACCAGGTGTTGTCCTGACCGTCGACGACGCCGGTCTGAAGCGCGCCGTAAACTTCCGAGAACGCCATCGGCTGCGGGCTGGCCCCCAGCTGTTCCATGTTGGCCTTCAGCACATCCGAAGGCTGCACACGGAATTTCAGGCCACGCGCGTCTTCGGGCGAGATCAGCGGCTTGTTGGCCGAGAATTGCGTCATGCCGTTATGCCAGAAATCAAGGCCGAGCAGACCCCGGCGCACCATGGATTCCTTCATCGCCTGGCCGGTTTCCGAGTTCTGGAAGGCATCGACCGCCTCGATGTTCACGAACATGAACGGCAGATCGAAGATGCGGAAGACCTTGGTGAACTGCTCGAATTTCGACAGCGAAGGCGCGGCCATCTGAACGTCGCCGTTCAACATCGCCTCGAGCACCTGATCGTCGTTGTACAGCGTCGAGTTCGGATAGACCTCCATGCAGGCCTTGCCGTTCATCTCGTCGTTGACCCGCTGTTGCAGCAGCGTCGCGGCGATGCCTTTAGGGTGCTTGTCGGTGTTGGTGACATGGCTGAACTTGATGACGATTTCGCCATCATCGCAGCCATTCGCCAGTGCGCCCGTCGCGCCAGAGCTCAGCGCGGCCACAGCCGCAGCGGTCATCAGAAACTTTTTCATCGGTATCCTCCCGGGATGACGTTCCAAGGTCCGGCTCCCCTGCCGACCTTTCGCCCACGACATGACAGCCATGCGCGAAACGCATCAAGAGGTGGTGACGAAAGAGTGAGAATTTCGTGTAAACGGGCGTATTAACAAATATTTAAAGTCCACAATACCGCGACTTTCAGAGCCGACCACAAGGCGGATGTGCGAAATCCCGCACAGGGCGGATCAGGCGTTGTGCGGAAATCCGCACGTTTGCACTGGTGCGACTCACGCCATGCTCAGCGAAAGCTCTCCGGCTTCAGCCCGTATTTCGCCAGCTTGTCGTAAAAGGTCTTGCGCGGCAGCTTCAGCGCTTCGGCGGCGGCGCTGGCCTGCCCGCCGGTGCGGCGCAGCGCATCCGCCAGCAGCGAACGTTCGACCTGCGCCATGCGTTCGGTCAGCCCCAGCCCCTCGCCGCCGGGCTGGTCCTCGGCCAGCCCCAGCACAAAGCGCATCGCCGCCGACATCAGCGCGCGGGCATTGCCGGGCCAGTCTCGGGCGATCAGGCCGGCGATGACCTCGTCACCGATCACCGGCTCGGGCAGCCCCGATTGTTCGGCCGCCTGCGCAACATAATGGCGAAACAGCACCGGGATATCCTCAGGACGTTCGGCGAGCGCCGGAATGCGCAGCGTCATCACTTCAAGCCGGTAGTGCAGATCGGGGGTAAAGCGCCCCTGCTCCACCAACACGGCGGGATCGTCGACCGTGCCCGCAACCAGTCGCGCGCCGCCCTCTTCAAGCAGGTCCAGCAGCGCCAGTTGACTGTCGCTCGGCAGCGCGCCGATCTCGTCGAGAAACAGCGTGCCGCCAGCGCAATCCTGCCACGCGGCGGCCAGCGCATCGCGGCCCAGCCCCGCCGCCGAGCGTTTTTCGAACGGCCCCTTGGCGCGGGCAGAACACAGATGCACCACCTCGGCGACCTTGGGGATGCCCGCCCCCCGCGCACCGCGGATCAGCACATCGGTTCCGGCGCGGGCGGCGGCGCGCACCTGCGCGCGCAGGGTTTCCGACTGCGGCGAGATGCCAAAGATCATCCGCGCGGCGGCATCGCCGGTTTCCAGCTGCGCCTTGAGGCGGCGGTTTTCCAGCACCAGCCGCCGCGTGTGCAGCGCCCGTTCCACGCTGCTGATCAGATCGGATGGCGCGCAGGGCTTTTCGAGGAAATCGAACGCCCCCGCCGACATGGCGCGCACCGCCATTGGAATATCGCCCTCGCCGGTGAGCAAGATCACCGGCAGTTCGGCGTCTTTCTCATGGGCGTAGTCCAGCAGATGAAAGCCATCGCGCCCCGGCATCCGGATATCCGAGACGATGACCCCCTCAAAGCCCGGCCCGATGCGGTCTTTCGCCTCGACAAAGCTGCCAGCGGTGATGGCATCGAATTCGGCCAGCTCCAGCGTCTGGCCCAGCGCCTCGCGCACCGCCGCGTCGTCGTCAACCAGCAGAACCTTGCGGATCATGTCAGCTCCTGTGCTTGTCGCAGTTCGATGGTGAACAGCGCGCCGCCCGCGACGTTCTCGCCGCGCAGCCTGCCACCGAACCCCTCTATGATGCCATGCGAGATCGACAGGCCAAGCCCCATGCCCTCGTCACTGCCGGTTTCCTTGGTGGAATAAAACGGATCAAAGATGCGCGACGGATCGGCGATGCCAGGGCCGGTGTCGCGCACCGTCAGGCGCACAATGCCTGCCGCATCGTCATGCAGGGCGCGGATGGTGATGCGGCGGGTGTCGCTGCCCGCCATCGCCTCAATCGCGTTGCTGAGCAGGTTCACCACCACCTGCCCGAGCCGCACATCCCCGGCCATGACCACGGCGGGGCGGTCCGGGCGCTGCCAGTCGATGGTGACGCCGCCTTCATCGATGCGCCGGGACAGCACCTCGAGCGCGCTTTCCACCGCCGCCGCCAGCCCGACGCGGCGCACCGGTTCGGGTTCGGCCCGGGCAAAGGCGCGCAGGTTCTTGATGATCCGCCCCATGCGCCCGGCCATGTCCGAAATCCGCCCAAGGTTCTCGGCCGCCCGCTCTGGTTTGCCGCGTTCCAGAAAGGCCGCGCCGTTTTCGGCAAAGCTGCGGATCGCCATCAGCGGCTGGTTCAGCTCGTGGCTGATGCCCGCGCTCATCTTGCCCAGCGCCGACAGCTTGCTGGCCTGCACCAGTTCCGCCTGAGCGCGGCGCAGCGCCGCCTCGGCCTCTTGGCGCTCGGCGATTTCACGGCGCAGGGCGCTGTTGCTCTGCTCAAGCGCCATGGTGCGGGCCGAGACCCGATCTTCGAGCTCGGCATTGGCCAGCGCCAGCGTGCGCCGCCGTTCCAGCGCAAGCCACAGCAGCGCCCCGAAGAACAGCACCACCGCCGCCACCACCGCCGCCTGCAACGCCGCCAGCCGCATCGCGGGCAGCACATCGACCAGCAGCGTGCCGGTCATGCCGATCACCGGCAGGGCGATTTCCAGCCGCAGCGCGCGGGTGGGAATGTAAGGGGAAAACCGCTGCACCCAGATTGTGTGCCCGCCGGGGCGGGCCACGCTGACCGCGCGCATTGTGCCATCGGGGGCGCGCATCTGCGTGCCAGTCTTGCGCCAATGCAACAGCTCAGAGCGGTTGGTGGCAAAGATCTCGCCCTCGGCATCGGTAAAGAACACCGCGGGAAGCGAGCCGCGCCACGCCTGTTCCAGCCGCGCCAGATCCACGGCGACGATCAGCACCCCCTGCACCTGCCGGTCGACGCCGAAACTGGGCGCCGCGAACCAGAAGGCGCGGTCGATGCCCGGCGGCCCGTCGCCATGGGCAAGCCCCAGCGCCCCGTCAAGCGCGCGCTGATAGGCCGCGCCGCTCAGCACCCAGTCGGGCAGACCATCGCCCGATTGCGCCAGCACCTTGCCGCGCGCGTCGACATAGACCGCCAGCGCCGCCCCGGACCGGTCGGCGGCGCGCAGCAGCATGGCGTTGGCCTCGCGGCGCGATCCGCCCCAGTGCAGCGCATTCAGCGCCGGGTGATCGGCGCTCAGCACCGCGAATTCGCGGAACCGTTGCAACTGCGTGACCAGACGGTCGGACGCCAGCTCCAGATCCGAGGTGCCGCGTTCCGACACCGGCCCCAGCGCCTGCACATAGGCCGACCGCCAGACCGCCGCCGACAGCAGCGCCGTCGCCAGCAGGGCAAGCGTCAGCAACAGCGCGCGATGGGTCAGCAGGCGGGTCATGGTGCTGACATAGCAATCCGGTGCTTGCGGGGGAAGCGCGTGTTGGGCAGTGTCGTGCCCATGCACAGCTTTGCCCAATCACCCAATGATCCCGGTTTTGTTCAAGACCCCTACCCGTTCTACGACCGCCTGCGCGCGGCGGGGGATCTGGCCTATTGGCCCGATTACGACCTGATCTGCGCCACCTCGCACCGCGCCGTGCACGCGCTGCTGCGCGACCGCCGCTTCGGGCGCGAAATCCCCGCCGAACTGGCAAGGCCGGTGCCCGAGCATCTGCGCCCCTTCTACCGGATCGAGGATCATTCGATGCTGGAACTCGAGGCGCCCCGCCACACCCGCCTGCGCGGGCTGGTGCTGCGCGCCTTTACCAGCCGGCGCATCGCCGCCCTTGGCCCCGAGATCGCGGCGCTGGCGCATCGGCTGATCGACGACATGCCGCAGGGGGATGTCGATCTGCTGACCGCCTTCTGCCAGCCGATCCCGGTGATTGTCATTGCCCGCCTGCTGGGTGTGCCCGATGACATGGCGCCGCAGCTGCTGCGCTGGTCGAACGACATGGTGGCGCTGTATCAGGCCCGCCGCAGCCGCGCCATCGAGGACGCAGCCGCAAGCGCCGCCGCCGAGTTTGCCGCCTTTCTCGAAGATTACATCGCGCAGCGCCGCAATTCGCCGCGCGACGATCTTTTGTCACAGCTCATCGCCGCCGAAGAGGCCGGCGAGCGGCTGAGCACCGACGAGCTGATCGCCACCTGCGTGCTGCTGCTCAACGCCGGGCACGAGGCGACGGTGCACACGCTGGGCAACGGCATCAAGGCCTTGCTGGAAACCGGCACGATGATCACCACCGACACCGCCGCACCGATCACCGAAGAGATCATGCGCTTTGATCCGCCGCTGCATCTGTTCACCCGTTACGCCTATGAAGACGCCGACCTGTACGGCCATGTCTTTCGGCGCGGCGACAAGGTGGCGCTGATGCTTGGGGCGGCGGGGCGCGACCCGCAGGTCTACGCCGAGCCGCACAGGTTCGATCCCACCCGCGAGGCCCGCCCCCATCTTGCCTTTGGCGGCGGGGCGCATTTCTGCGTCGGGGCGCCGCTGGCGCGGCTTGAACTGGTCACCGCGCTGCCGATCCTGTTTGACCGCCTGCCCGGGCTGGAACTGGCAGAACCGCCGCGCTACGCCGATCTGTATCACTTCCACGGGCTGGAGCGGCTGATGGTGCGCCGCTAGATCGGCAGCGCGGTGGTGTTCTTGATCTCTTCCATCGACAACAGCGCGGTGACGCCCTGCACCTTCACCTCGGCGATCAGCGCCTGATAGAACACGTCATAAGCCCGCGCGTTGGGCACCCGCACCTTGAGGATATAGTCTATGTCTCCCGCCAGCCGATGCGCTTCCATTACTTCGGGGCGCGAGCGCACGGCGTGCAAAAAGCGGTTCTGCCAGTCGGTTTCATGCTCGGAGGTGCGGATCAGCACAAAGAAACACGCCTCGAAGCCGAGCTTTTCGGCATCGGCCACCACCACCTGCGGCCCGATGATCCCGGCCTCGCGCATTTTGCGCACGCGATTCCACACCGGGGTCTTTGAGGCCCCCACCACACGGGCGATTTCATCGAGCGAGCGGCCCGCATCCTTCTGAAGCTCGCGAAGGATTTTCCGATCGGTGGCATCCAGCTGCACGAGTTTTCCTTTCACAGCGCCTTAATGGAACAGTTTTCCTGATGGGACGCATACACCGCCAATATGTCCTTATCAACCGAACCCCACGTGATGAATCCGGGAAAATGTTCTATATCAAGCAGAGCTTTCACCAAGACGCCGGAGCCAGCCCCATGACCAGCCCACAGGACAGACTCCCCCAAGGCCACGTCGCCTTTGTCGGCGCAGGCCCGGGCGACCCCGAATTGCTGACCATTCGCGCCCTGCGCATGCTGCAGGCCGCCGAGGTCGTCCTGCATGACGCGCTGGTGCCCGCCGAGATCGTGGCGCTGGCGCCGCAGGCGCAGCTGGTGCCGGTGGGCAAGATCGGTTTTGGCCCGTCGATGAAGCAGGATGACATCAATGCGCTGATCGTCGCCCATGCGCAGGCCGGGGCCCGCGTGGTGCGGCTCAAGGCGGGCGATCCGGGGGTGTTCGGGCGGCTGGATGAAGAAACCGATGCGATGGACGCCGCTGGTATCACCTTTACCGTCTGCCCCGGCCTGACCGCCGCCACCGCCGCCGCCGCTGGCATGGGCCTGTCGCTGACCCGGCGCGGGCGCAACAGCGATCTGCGCCTGCTGACCGGCCATGACGTCAAGGGCTTTGCCGAACAGGACTGGCGCGCCCTTGCCCGCCCCGGCGCCGTCGCAGGAATTTACATGGGCAAGAAGGCGTCGCGCTTTCTTCAGGGCCGCCTGATGATGCATGGCGCATCCCCCGACACGCCGGTAACCGTGGTCGCCAATGCCTCTCGCCCCGACGAGCGCCGCCTCGCCGCAACCCTTGCCACGCTGCCGTCCGAACTGGACGCGGCCGATCTGAACGGCCCCGCCGTGCTGCTGCTGGGCCTTGCCCCGCGCGATGCGCTGGCCGTTCGTGCCCTGACACAGGAAGCTCTCTGATGCCCAAGCCCTATACGCCCAAAGTCATCACCGCCAACGCCCTGCTCGAAGGCGACGTGATCTACCTTGCCGCCGACGACCGATGGGTCCGCGCCCTGAAGGACGCCGAGATCTTCACCGACGAAGCCGTTGCGCAGGTCCGTCTGCTGGATGCGCAATCGCGCGCTGCCGAAGCGGTCGGCGTCTATCTTGCCGACATGGAGCCAACCAAAGACGGCCCCCGCCCGGTGCATTTCCGCGAAGAGTTCCGGGCCAAAGGTCCGTCGAACCACGTCCACGGCAAACAGGAACACGCCTGAGCCCAGCGGCCAGGTACGAGGACCCAGCACATGTACAGCTACACCGATTTCGACGCCGCCTTCGTGGCAGAGCGCAACCGCCAGTTCCGCGCCCAGGTCGAACGCCGCATCAGCGGCGCGCTGACCGAAGATGAATTCAAGCCGCTGCGCCTGATGAACGGGCTTTACCTGCAGCTGCACGCCTACATGCTGCGCGTGGCGATCCCCTATGGCACGCTGAGCAGCGCTCAGATGGACCAGCTCGCCTTGCTGGCGGAAAAATGGGACAAGGGCTACGGCCATTTCACCACCCGCCAGAACATCCAGTACAACTGGCCCGAGCTGCGCGATGTGCCCGACATGCTCGATGCGCTGGAACAGGTGGGGATGCATGCCATCCAGACCAGCGGCAACACCATCCGCAACGTGACCGCCGATCATTTCGCCGGAGCCGCCGCCGATGAGATCGCCGATCCGCGCCCCGTGGCTGAACTGCTGCGCCAATGGTCGACCGATCACCCGGAATTCCAGTTCCTGCCGCGCAAGTTCAAGATCGCCGTCACCGGGGCCGAAAACGACCGCGCCGTGATCAAGGCTCATGACATCGGCATTCAGGTGGTCAAGCGGGATGGCCGTATCGGCTACCGGGTTCTGGTGGGCGGCGGGCTTGGCCGCACCCCGATGATCGGCAAAGAGCTGTCGCCCTTCGTGGCGCTGGAAGACTTGCTGCCCTATGTCGAGGCGGTGGTGTCGGTGTGGAACCTGCTGGGCCGGCGCGACAACAAGTACAAGGCCCGCATCAAGATCACCGTGCACGAGCATGGCATCGACGAGATCCGCTCGCTGGTGGAAACGCGGTTCGAGGAAACCCGGCAGGCCTTTGGCACCGCCGCGCTCGAGCTGTTCGATGACATCGCGGCGCAATTCCAGCCGCCCGCCTTCCGCAACGCCCCCACCGAGGCGTTCGATGCCGCCTATGAAACCGATCCGACCTTCCGCGCATGGGCCGACACCAACCTGTCGGCGCACCGCGCGACGGGCTACGCCATTGCGCAGATCTCGCTGAAGGCGCATGGCGCAACGCCGGGCGATGCCTCGGCCGAACAGATGCGCGTGATGGCGCAGCTGGCCCGCGACTATGGCCATGACGAGCTGCGCATCACCCACGAGCAGAACGTGGTGCTGCCGCATGTGCACAAATCGGACCTGCCGGCCATCCACAAGGTGCTCAAGGCGCATGGGCTGGCCACCGCCAACATCGGGCGCATCAGCGACATCATCGCCTGCCCCGGCATGGATTACTGCGCGCTGGCCACGGCGCGCTCGATCCCGATCGCGCAGGAAATCGCCACGCGGTTCGACGAGCTGAAGATCGAGAACGACATCGGCGAGCTGAAGATCAAGATCTCGGGCTGCATCAACGCCTGCGGCCACCACCATGTCGGCCATATCGGCATTCTGGGACTGGACCGCGCCGGGGTGGAGAACTACCAGATCACCCTTGGCGGCGATGCCACCGAAACCGCCGCGCTTGGCGATCGCACCGGGCCGGGCTTTCCCGCCGAAGGCGTGGTGCCCGCGATCGAGCGCATCGTGGAAACCTACATGGCGCAGCGCAGCGGCCCCGAAGAGACCTTCCTTCAGACCTATCGCCGCATCGGGATGGACCCGTTCAAAGCGGCCCTCTACGGAGAGGAGGCGGGCAAGAAATCCCGCGCCGCGTAAGCCACGATGAACTTTCATCTCCCCCCCAACACGCCCGCCGAAGGTGTCCCGGCGCGCAGCCCGGCCGAATTGGCCGATCTGCGCGCACGGGTCGATGCGCTGAACACGCGCTATCGACATCATGGCGCGGTGTCGGTGCTGACCGGCGCGCTCAACGATCCCGAAGCCGGGGACATCGCGCTGGTGTCATCCTTTGGCGCGGAATCGGTGGCGCTGCTGCATCTTGTGGCGATGATCGACCGCAGCACCCCGGTGCTGTTCATCGACACGCGGCTGCTGTTTGCCGAAACGCTGGCCTATCAGCAGGAGGTCGCCGAGCGGCTGCACCTGTCGAACGTGCGCATCATCCGCACCGATCCGGCGACGCTGGCCGCGCAAGACCCGACCGACTCGCTGCGCGACACCAGCACCGACGCCTGCTGCGCCCTGCGTAAGACGGTGCCGCTGGAAAATGCGCTGCAAGGCTTTGATGGCTGGATCACCGGGCGCAAGCGGTTCCAGTCCTCGACCCGCGCCGCGCTGGAATTCTTCGAACTCGAAGACGCCACCGGCCGGATCAAGGTCAACCCTCTGGCCCATTGGGCGCCCGATGACGTGCGCGCCTACATGGATGAAAACCGCCTGCCCCGGCATCCGCTGGTGGCGCAGGGCTACCCGTCCATCGGGTGCCAGCCCTGCACGTCGAAAGTCGCCCCCGGCGAAGACCCGCGCGCGGGCCGCTGGCGGGGCGAGCAAAAAGAAGAATGCGGCATCCATTTCGTCAATGGCCGCATGGTACGCAAAGGACCAAGCACATGAGCGTCATCGTGACCGACACGGGCTTTGGCCCCGACGACTGGACTCTTGGGTTCGAGGGCGACGGCGTCCTCGACCTGCCCTCTGACACCGACCCGGCGGCTTTGTCGGCCCCCGAGGGCACGCAGATGATCCGCATCGACTTTCCGTCGTTTGCCGATGGGCGCGGGTTCACGCTGGCACGGCTGCTGCGGCTGCGCGGCTATACCGGGCGCCTGCGCGCCAAAGGCCACGTGATTTCCGATCAATATGCCATGGCGCGCCGGTCGGGATTCGACGAGGTCGAGATTTCCGACGATCTTGCCGCCCGTCAGCCCGAAGCCGACTGGCAGTTTCGCGCAAATTGGCAGCAACACGACTATCAGAGCCGCCTGCGCGGCTAAGTCGTCTTTCTTTTATACAAATCACGCTCTAGAAAGGGACTCGAGGTTTGTTCGTGTGCAAACGAATTTGCACAGGGGCGGCTTCGCTGAATCAGACATGACCGAGATGACCCCCGTGACCGATATCAACGCCACCGAAGCCAAGAAGCCCGTGCTGCCCGACGCCCAGACCGTGACCTCGGTGACGCACTGGACCGACCGGCTGTTTTCCTTCCGCGTCTCGCGCCCCGCCTCGTTGCGGTTCCGCTCGGGCGAATTCGTGATGATCGGCCTGATGGGCGATCCGCATCCCACCACCGGCAAGGTCAAGCCCTTGCTGCGCGCCTATTCCATCGCCTCGCCCAGCTGGGACGAAGAGCTGGAATTCTATTCGATCAAGGTGCAGGACGGCCCACTGACCTCGCGCCTTCAGCATATCAAGGTCGGCGACGAGATCATCCTGCGCCCCAAGCCCGTTGGCACGCTGGTGCATGACGCATTGCTGCCCGGCAAGCGGATCTGGTTCTTTGCCACCGGCACCGGCTTTGCGCCCTTTGCCTCGCTGCTGCGCGAGCCGCAGACCTACGAGGATTACGACGAGATCGTCATCACCCACACCTGCCGCGAGGCCGGAGAGCTGAAATACGGCGCGGAGCTGATCGAAAGCCTGAAGACCGACGAACTGCTGAACGAGGTGATCGGCGACGGCTTCTGGAAGAAGATCAAGTATTACCCGACCACCACCCGCGAAGAGAGCCCGAAAATGGGCCGCATCACCGACCTGATGCGTTCGGGCGAGGCGTTCGAGGATCTGGGCGTGACGCCGCTGAGCCCCGAGACCGACCGCGCGATGATCTGCGGCAACCTCGCGTTCAATCTCGAGCTCAAGGCGATGTTCGAGGAATACGGCCTTGAAGAAGGCGCGAACAGCGATCCCAAGCATTACGTGGTCGAGAAGGCGTTTCTCGACTGATCATGGTTTGGGGCGGGCGGCACGATGCCACCCGCCCCTTTCGTAGATCGTAAAAAGCATCAGGCTGCCCCCGGTCGACAACAGCGCCGCGGCGGCGATGATCGCGACGACTCTGTGGCAATACTCTGCAAAAAACGTTTTTATCCAGGCCTTGAAAGGCGGATCATGGCCCGAACTTGCGTTCGGACATGACGGGCACGCCGTTTTCACGCCAGATGCAACGCAAATTTGCGCAAGACGTGCATCAGACGGCCCGCGTGATGCCGCAACAACTGGAAATGGCGCTTGAAACATTGGCGTTAGAGGCCTATTTTGCGCCTTCAGAGCATTCACGGTAAAAGGACCGATACCATAGCCCGCAGACCTCACAACGCGCCGCCCACGCGCGACACCGGCCCCCGCATCAACGACCGCATCCGGGCCCCCGAAATCCGCCTGATCGGCGCCGAAGGCGAGAACCTGGGCGTTCAGACGCCGCGTCGCGCTGTCGAACTGGCCGAGCAGGCTGGCCTCGATCTCGTCGAGATCTCGCCGAATGCCGTGCCGCCGGTCTGCAAGATCATGGATTTCGGCAAGTTCAAGTACGAACAGCAAAAGCGGGAATCCGAAGCGCGCAAGAAGCAGAAGATCATCGAGGTCAAGGAGATCAAGTTCCGTCCAGGAACCGATACCCACGACTACGATGTGAAGATGCGCAGCGTTCTGAAATTCCTTGAAGGCGGCGACAAGGTCAAGATCACCCTGCGGTTTCGCGGCCGCGAGATGGCGCACCAGAACCTTGGTCGCGAATTGCTTGAGCGAGTCGCATCCGACGTGAAAGAGCTCGGCAAGATCGAGAACATGCCGAAGATGGAAGGCCGTCAGATGATCATGATGATCGGTCCGATTGCCAAGTGAATGGCCTGCCCTGCCGGTGAACTGGCCGGGCGATCCTCTGACAGACGATTTGAACCCGCCGCTCGCCGGCGGGTTTTTCATTGCCCGAAGCGTGTTTTCTGCCGCTGGGTCGCGACGTGGGGGCCAGCCCCCACACTCCCGGAGTTCAAGGGCAAGATGAAGAGGGGCGCGGTCAGCTTGAGCGCGGCTCGCGGGGGCGCGGGCGGCTCGGTGGTTCCTTGAGCAACCCGCCGACGCCCATGCCCATGATGTCCTGCGCGCTGACGGGTACGCCGCACAGGATGCGTTCGAGCACCCAGTCCGCGCCGTTGAGCGCCGGCGAGCGGGCGCAGCCCGGCAGGCCGATCACCGGCGTGCCGTTCAGATCTCCGAAGAACAGCAGGTTGCCGGGATCGACCGGCATGCCGAAATGGCTGACCGTGCCACCGGCGCGGCGCAGCGCTTCGGGGGCGGTGTCGTGCAGGTCGGAGGTGGCGGAGCCGGTCAGGATCAGGATGATCTCGGCGTCGCTGGTTGCGATCGCTTCGGCCAGCGGGGCGGTATCATGGGGCACCGTCTGGCTGCGTGACAGGTCTGCCCCGAGGCGTTCGAGCCGCTGCCTGATAGCGCGGCGCCCCTTGCCGGAGGCGGGCTCGCCGATGCTGGTCTCGATGAGATCGACGCTGCGGCGCTGCACAGGGCGCAGGCGCAACGCGGCGCTGGCGGCGGCGCAGGCGCGCTCAAGCGCGTCCTCGGGCACGGCGTAGGCGATGATCTTGATGGTGGCGACCATGGTGCCATCCGTGCAGCGCTGCCACGGGTGCAGCGTGGCGACGGTGATCATCGGATGCACGGCATTGACCGCGTCGATCCGGGCGGTGTCGATCTCGATCACGCCCGGCGCGGTGGCGTGAAGATTGACGCGCCCGGTCGAGGCCGCGCCGATGCGCAGGCCCGCCCTTGCCGGATCGGGCACCAGCGCGTGGGCGAGCCGGTCAGCGGCGGCATCTTCGGCGATATCTTCCGGGTCAAGCCGGGCGATCACCAGATCGGTATAGCCCTCAGCCTCAAGCCCGGCGAGGTCTTCTGCGCTGAGCACCCGGCCCTTGCGCAGCCGGCCCTTGCCGAGCGCCAGCGAATGGGCCAGCACGCCGCCCAATGCCTGTGCCAGCGGCACGGGGCCAAATTTCATGCGCCCGTCCTCAGCACCCGCGTCATTTCGGCGAGGATCGACACCGCGATTTCCGACGGGCCCGCAGCGCCGATATCAAGCCCGACCGGGCCGTGAATCCGGGCGATCTGGGCCTCGGAGAAGCCTGCCTCATGCAGCCTTGCAACGCGTTTGGCATGGGTGCGGGTGGAGCCGAGCGCCCCGATGTAAAAGCAATCCGAAGCTAGGGCGAGGGTCAGTGCCGGATCGTCGAGTTTCGGATCATGGGTGAGCAGCACCAGCGCGGTGCGGCCATCGAGGCCCAGCTTTTCGACGGCTTCATCGGGCCAGTCGTTCAGCACGGTCTCGCCGGGGAAGCGGGACGATGCGCCAAAGGTTTCGCGCGGATCGACGATGGCGGGCGCGTAGCCGGCAAGCCGCGCCATCGGCACCAGCGCCTGAGCGATATGCACCGCGCCGACGACGATCAGCTTGAGCGGCGGGTTGTGAATGGCGACGAAAATGCGGCTGCCATCTTCGAAACCCGAGCGATCCATGCGGAAGCGGGTTTCGTGACCGCTGGTGTCGAGCCGGCGCGCGGCGGTTGCCAGATCGACCACATAGGCGGCAGGCTGGCGCGCGGCGCGGGCGGCGCAGAGATCGGCGAGAATCGCTTCGGGCAGCGCGCTGCCGATGGGTTCGACCAGCACCCGGATGGTGCCGCCGCAAGCAAGCCCCACGGCGAAGGCATCGTCATCCGAGACGCCGAATTCCAGCTCGCGCGCGGCGCCGTCTTCCAGCGCTTCGAGCGCCTCTACGATCACCGCACCTTCGACGCAACCTCCCGAGACCGAGCCTTCGATCTCGCCGCGCCCGGAGATCGCCAGCTGTGCGCCGACGCGGCGCGGCGCGGAGCCCCAGGTTTCGATCACGGTGGCAAGCGCGGCGCGGCGGCCGTCGCGGTGCCAGGCCAGCGCGGTTTCCGGGATGTTGTCGACATCGGTGGTGGTCATGGCGTCTCCTTCCCTGTTCTGCGATGATCGCATGGCGGCGGCGGGCCTGCGAGGGCGATCTTGGTCCTGTGTGTCAGGCTTGCTGGAACACCGCCGACACCTCGGCCCGGATGATCCGGGCGATGAGCGCGCAATCCTCGAGGCTGAAGCTCAGCGGCAGGCGCATGTCGATCAGCCCGGCAAGAATGCGGTCGGTTTGCGGCAGCGGCTCGCTTGGCGCGTAGCGCCAACTGTCATAGCGCGAGGTAAAGGCGATGGGGTCCGGCGCGCCGAACCATTTCAGCTCGACGCCGCGTTCGGCGCAGCGGTGCAACACCTCCTGCACCTGCGGGGCATCCCAACCCGGCAGCAGCATCTGGATCGACGAGCCGACGATGCTTTCCTGCGCCGGGCGCTCGACGATGGCCAGGCCGGGCGCTGCGCGCAGCCCCTCCTCGATCACCTTGTAACGTTCGTTCCAGCGGCGCACCTGAACGGGCAGCGCCTGCAATTGCGGGCGCAGGATGGCGGCGCGCAGATTGTCCATGCGGCCCGACACATTGGGCGTGTCATACTTGATGCGCTCGAAGACTTCGGGCGGCGGCGCGGCAAGGTGGCGCTCGTACAGCATGTAAGAGCCCGACAGCATCACCGCGCGCGCAGCGGTTTCGGCATCGTCGGTGACAAGAAACCCACCCTCGCCGGAATTGGCGTGTTTGTAGGTCTGGGTGGAATAGCAGCCGATGGCCCCGTGACGCCCCGAAGGCACGCCGTTCCACGCCGCGCCCATGGTGTGGGCGCAATCCTCGATCACCGTGACCCCGGCCGCATCGCAAATCTGCATCAGCCGGTCCATGTCGCACAGATGGCCCCGCATGTGCGAGAGCATCAGAACCCGTGCCTCGCCCAGCTTGGCGGCAAGATCGTCAAGGTCGATGGTCAGGCTGTCCGTGACCTCGACAAACACCGGCACCGCGCCAAGCGAGGCGATGGCGCCGGGCACCGGTGCAAGGGTGAAGGCATTGGTAAGCACCTTGTCGCCGGGCTTGACGCCAACGGCGCGCAAGGCACAGCCCAGGGCATAGCCGCCCGAGGCCACCGCCAACGCATAGCGCGCCCCGGTCAGAGCGGCGAACTCCTGTTCCAGCAGCGCGGTCTGCGAGATTTCGCCGGGCAGAGTATTGTAGCGATGCAGGCGGCCATGGCGCAGCACCTCGAGCGCCGCGGCAATGCCTGCCTCGGGGATCGGGTCTTGCTGGGTGAAGCTGCCGGTGAAGCGTTCGGGAAAACCTGTCGTCATGCGGCAAGTCATGCGCCCTGCCCGAGCTGCCGTCAATCGCACCGCGCAGGGGATTTTCCCTGCGACAGGCTGCGTGGCTCAGCCCAGAACGCGCGCGACCTCGGCGCGCAGCGCATCGAAATGGCCGATCAGCCCTTCGGGGTCGAGCGCCCGCACCCCGTCGCCATCCGGGCCAAAGGTCACGAGAATGCAGGGCACACCGGCGGCGGCGGCGGTCTTGCGGTCGGTCTCGGTGTCTCCGACCAGCAGGGAGCGCGCGACATCGCCGCCCGCCCGCGCCACCGCTTCGACATAGGGCGCGGGATCGGGTTTGCGCACCGGCAGCGTATCCGCCCCGATCATCGAGCCGAACAGATCGCGCACCCCAAGCCGCGCCAGCAGCGTTTCGGCCAGCGCAGCGGGCTTGTTGGTGCAGATGCCAACGCGAATCCCGTCGCTGCGCAACGCCTCGACCGCCTCGATGGCGCCCGGATACAGCTGCGTGTGCAGGTCGATCGCCTCGCCGTAAAAGCTCAGCAGATGCGGGTACCATGCCTCGACAAGCGCCGCGTCAAAGGCCTCCGCCCGGCGCAGCCCCAGCCCCAGCATCGCCCGCGCGCCGCGAAAGGCGGTGTGCGCATCCCCCGTCGAATCCAGCCGCACCGCCTGCCCCATCTCTTCGAAACAGCGGTTTGCCGCCGCGATCAGATCGCCGCTGGTATCCGCCAGCGTGCCATCCAGATCAAAGATCACCGTCCCCATGCCCTGCCCTTTTCTGTCATACGTCGAAACCAGACGTGAAGCCTTGCCTGCTTGCCCCCGACTATGTAGCCGGTAAAACGAATCCAAAGGCAGAACACAAACGGGAAACCCGAACCATGAGCATCGCCCTCATCATCCTCGCTGCGGGAAAGGGCACCCGTATGGAGTCGGACCTGCCCAAGGTGCTGCACCGCATCGCCCATGCGCCCATGCTCTGGCACGCCATGCGCGCCGGTCAGGTGCTGGAGCCGGGACGCACCATCGTCGTGGCCGGGCACGAGGCCGACATGGTCGCCGCCTCGGCGCAGGCATACGACCCAGAGGCGCAGATCGTCCTTCAGAGCGAACAGAACGGCACCGCCCATGCAGTGGCGCAGGCCGCCCCGGCACTTGCCGGTTTCAACGGCGATGCCATCGTGCTTTATGGCGACACCCCCTTTATCCGGCAGGAAACGCTGGAGGAAATGGCCCGCGCCCGCGCCCATCATGACATCGTGGTGCTGGGCTTTGAGGCCGCCGATCCGGGCCGCTATGGCCGCCTTGTCACCGAGGGCGACGCGCTGCTGCGCATCGTCGAATACAAGGACGCCAACGAGGACGAGCGCGCCATCACCCTGTGCAATTCGGGACTGATGGCGGCGGATGCGACGGTGCTGATGGATCTGGTGGCACAGGTCGGCAACGACAACGCCGCCGGGGAATATTACCTGACCGACATCATCGCCCTTGCGCGGGCGCGTGGCCTTTCGGCGGGCGTCGTGCATTGCGCCGAGTCCGAAACCATGGGCGTGAATTCGCGCAGCGAACTGGCCCGCGCCGAGGTTTCGTTTCAGCAGACCACCCGCGCCCGGCTGATTGACGACGGCGTAAGCCTGCAAGCCCCCGACACGGTCTGGCTGGCATGGGATACGGTGATCGGCCGCGATGCCGAGATCGAGCCCAACGTGGTGTTTGGCCCCGGTGTCACCATCGAAAGCGACGCGCGCATCCGGGCGTTCAGCCATCTTGAAGGCTGCCACGTCAGCCGCGGCGCCATTGTCGGCCCCTTTGCCCGGCTGCGCCTGGGCGCCGAACTGGCCGAAGACAGCCATGTCGGCAATTTCGTCGAGATCAAGAACGCCTATCTTGGCGAGGGCGTGAAGGCCAACCACCTGACCTATATCGGCGATGCCGACATCGGTGATCGCTCCAACATCGGCGCGGGCACGGTGACCTGCAATTACGACGGTGTCTTCAAGCACCGCACCATCATCGGCAAAGATGCCTTCATCGGCTCTGACACCATGCTGGTGGCGCCGGTGACCATCGGCGATGGCGCGATGACCGGCTCGGGCTCGGTGATCACCAGCGATGTGCCCGCCGGGGCGCTGGGGATCGGGCGGGCGCGGCAAGAGACCAAGGCGGGCTTTGCCACGCGGCTGCGCGACATGCTGCGCGCCAAGAAAAAAGAACAAAACAAGGGGTAACGGGCAGATGTGCGGCATTGTCGGAGTTCTGGGCACGCACGAGGCGGCCCCCATCTTGGTCGAGGCGCTCA
Organism: Citreicella sp. C3M06; assembly: GCF_018860705.1. Lineage (GTDB taxonomy): Bacteria > Pseudomonadota > Alphaproteobacteria > Rhodobacterales > Rhodobacteraceae > Salipiger. The sequence goes on along the minus strand of NZ_JAHKQA010000091.1, from coordinate 11,675 downwards.
AGCGGCTCGAATATCGCGGTTATGACAGCGCCGGGATCGCCACGATCAACGGCGGCAGGCTCGACCGCCGCCGCGCGGTGGGCAAGCTGGTGAACCTGTCCGACCGGCTGGTGCACGAGCCGCTGCCCGGCAAGGCGGGCATCGGCCACACCCGCTGGGCCACCCACGGCGAGCCCAATGAAAAGAACGCCCATCCGCACCGCTCTGGCCCGGTTGCCGTGGTGCACAACGGCATCATCGAGAATTTCCGCGAGTTGCGCGCACAGCTTGCCGCTGCGGGGCTCCAGCCCGAAACCGACACCGACACCGAAACCGTGGCGATGCTGACGCGTCTGCATCTGGACAGCGGCAAGACCCCAATCGAGGCCGCCCGCGCCACGCTGGCGCAGCTTGAGGGCGCCTTTGCGCTGGCGTTTCTGTTCGACGGCGAAGAAGATCTGATGATCGCTGCCCGCAAGGGCTCGCCGCTGGCCATCGGGCATGGCGACGGCGAGATGTACCTTGGCTCGGATGCCATTGCGCTGGCGCCGATGACCGACCGTATCACCTATCTCGAAGAAGGCGACTGGGCGGTGATTACCCGCGCGGGCGCGCAGATTTTTGACGCCGACGGCCATCAGACCATGCGCGAGATGCGCCGCATCCGCATGGATGCCGCCCGCGTCGACAAGGGCGGCTACAAGCATTTCATGGCCAAGGAAATCGCCGAACAGCCGACGGTTCTGGCCGATGCGCTGGGGGCCTACCTCGATGGCACGGAAATCCGCCTGCCCGGCGGCGGGCTGGATTTCACCCGCATCGACCGGCTGGTGATGGTTGCCTGCGGCACCGCCTATTACGCCTGCCTGACTGCGAAATACTGGTTCGAAAAGCTGGCCCGCCTGCCCGTCGAGGTCGATATCGCGTCGGAATTCCGCTACCGCGAGCCGCCCGTTCTGCCGGGCACCGTGGCGCTGTTCGTCAGCCAGTCCGGCGAAACCGCCGATACGCTCGCCGCGCTGCGCTATTGCAAGGGCAAGGCCGACCGCATCGTGTCGGTGGTCAACGTGGAAACCTCGTCCATCGCCCGCGAAAGCGATCTGGCGCTGCCGATCCATGCCGGGATCGAAATCGGCGTGGCCTCGACCAAGGCCTTTACCTGCCAGCTCAACACCCTGCTGCTGCTGGCCATCGAAGCGGCCTGCGCGCGCGGCGAAATGACCGCCGAGGGCCGCGCCGCGCTGCTCACGCAGCTGCGCGCCCTGCCGGGGCTGTTCAACGCCACGCTCGACCGAGATGCCACCATCGAAGCCGCCGCGCAAAAGATCGCCGAGGCGCGCGACGTGCTGTTTCTGGGGCGTGGCACCATGTACCCGCTGGCGCTGGAAGGCGCGCTGAAGCTCAAGGAAATCAGCTATATCCATGCCGAAGCCTATGCCTCGGGCGAATTGAAGCACGGGCCGATCGCCCTGATCGACAAAACCGTGCCGGTGATCGTGATGGCTCCGTATGACGGGCTGTTCGACAAGACGGTCTCGAACATGCACGAGGTGATGGCGCGGGGGGGCAAGGTCTGCCTGATCACCGACGCCGCCGGGGCCGAAGAGGCTGGCGAGGGCGTGTGGCAGGTGATCACCCTGCCTGCGGTGGATGAACGGCTTGCGCCGCTGCTCTATGCCCTGCCCGCGCAGCTGCTGGCCTATCACGCCGCCGTCGCCAAGGGCACGGATGTCGACCAGCCGCGCAACCTCGCCAAATCGGTGACCGTGGAATAGCGCGCACGCGCGGCCTCGCTCAGAGCCGTTGCCGCAGCTGCGCGATGCCCTCGCGGATTTCGGACCGCACCGATCCCGGCCTTGGTGCATCGCGCAGGGTCGACAAAAGCGCCGCGTCGGGCCGCCCCTTGCGGTGCCAGTCCAGCGCTGCCAACATGCGCGCCGCGGGGTCTGGCAGGCGGTCCGGGATCTCCTGCCCTGACAGCGTCGCCCAGACCCCGGCCCAGCAGCGCGCCACCGACCACGGGTTGTAGCCGCCGCCGCCCGAGACCACGAGCCTTGGCGCGATCTGCATCAGGCGGCGCACCGCGCGGAAATGGCTGTTGTTCGACAGGGCCAGCCGCGACAGCGGGTCTTCGCTCAGCGCATCCGCGCCGCATTGCAGGAACACAGCATCAGGGCGAAAGCCTTCGGTCGCCGGAACGATCAGATCTTCGAGCACGCGCTCGAATTCGCTGTCGTTGAAATCGCGCGGCACCGGCAGGTTGAACGCCGCCCCGCCTGCATCATCGTTCAGCGCCCCGGTGAAGGGCCAGCGCCGATCCTCGTGCACCGAGATCACCCGCACCCGGTCCGAGCCGGGAAAGGCGAATTCCACACCATCGCCGTGATGCGCGTCGATGTCGACATAGACCACCCGCCCCGCCCCCAGCCGCAGAAGATGCAGGATCGTCAGCACCGGCTCGTTGAGAAAGCAAAAACCGCTGGCGCGCCCCCTGAGCGCGTGATGCGTGCCGCCGCCGGGATTGTGCACCGCGCGCACCGCGCCGGACATCAGCAATTCCGCCGCCAGCAGCCCACCGCCGACCGCCGTGGCCGGCCTGCGGAACATCTCGGGGAACACCGGGTTCGACAGGGTGCCCAGCCCATAGCGTTCGCGCGCCCTGTCCGAGACCATGCCTTCGGCTTCGGCCTGCATCAGCGCGGCGATGTAATCGGCGTCATGGAAGGCGCTCAGCGCCTGTGGCCTTGCCCTCGGACTGGTGCGGTACAGCGCGGGCGGCAGCCAGCCAAGCTGACGCGCAAGATCCGTCGCGGCGGGCACCCGTTCGATCGACAGAGGGTGGCGCGCGCCGTAGCGCGAGCCGCGATAGATGTTCGATCCGATGAAAAGCGCTGATTGCATTTCGACAGGTTTAGCACGGGCGCCCCGATCGCCAAGATCTCTTTACAACCCATTGCGCTTGTTGTGCGTTTCTGGTTCGCTCCGCGACGATGTACGGAACGACTCTCACCCTTCGCATGATCGTGATCACCGCGGCGCTGCTGGCCCTTGGCGGGGTTTGCGGGCTTGCCGCGACGGCGCTGCACCTGCCCATGCCGTTCATGCTGGGCAGCCTTGGCGGTGCCGGGGCAGCGGTTGCGCTGGGGGCGACATCCGTGCTGCGCGATTACCGCTTTCCCGAACGGTTCCGGACCCTGTTCATCGGGTTGATCGGCGTGATGATCGGCACACAGGTCCAGCCCGAACTGTTGAACGACATCGGCGATTTCACCCTGACCCTGTCGGCGCTGGCGGGATTCGTGCTGCTTGCCCACGCGGGCAATTACCTGATCTTCCACAAGCTCGGCGGTTACCGCCGGGCCACCGCATTTTATGCCGGAATGCCGGGCGGGCTGATGGAAAGCCTTGTGATGGGCGAGCGCGCCGGGGCGGATCTGCCGGTGCTTACGGCCCAGCAATTCCTGCGAATTATCCTCGTGATCACATTGCTGCCGACCGGGCTGTCGCTGTGGGTCGGGCACCCTGTAGGCAGCGCGGCAGGCGCGGCGATCGTATCAGAACCGGTGGCGCTGATGACGCTGCCGCTGATCGTGCTGGCGGCGCTGGCCGGGCTGTGGCTGGGCCAGAAACTGCGCCTGCCCGCCGCGCAGATCACCGGGCCGCTGATCCTTGCGGCGGGGCTGACCCTGTCCGGAGGCGTCGATCTGCACCTGCCGTTCTGGCTGATCGCAACGGCGCAGGTGGTGATCGGCGTGTCGCTGGGCCTGCGGTTCACCGGCATGACGCTGGCGATGCTGCGCCGCTCTCTCGGGCTGAGCCTTGTTTCCGTCTCTTGGATGCTGATGCTTGGCGCGGCCTTTGCACTGGTGCTTGGGCAGGTGACGGGCCTGCCGTTCCTGCAATTGCTACTGGCCTACGCGCCGGGCGGCGTCACCGAGATGTCGGTGATCGCGCTCAGCCTCGCGGCAAACCCGGCGCTGGTCAGCCTGCACCACGTCGTGCGCATCTTGCTGACGGTCGGCTTCATGGGGCTTGCCGATGGCCGGCTGAACCTGCGCGAGCGCTGAGCCGGGGCGCCCGCTCAGCCCTGCTCTGCCTTTTCTTCAAGCGTGAGCCATTCTTCCTCGGCCGCCGCAAGCTTGACCTGCCGCTCGCTGAGCGCCTCGGTGGCCTTGCGGAACTTCACCGGTTCGCGGGTGAACAGATCGCCATCCATCAGCAACTGTTCAAGCTTGCCGATCTCGGCCTCGAGCCGCGCGATGACGCCGGGCAGTTCTTCAAGACGGTGCTTCTCGGTAAAGCTCAGCCCGGCCTGCGGTTTCGCCTGTGCCTTGCCTGCCGCAGGCTTGGCCGCCTTGGCCACAGTGGCAGGGGCATCAGAGCTCGCCTCGGCGCGCTGCGTCTGATAATCCGTCCAGCCGCCCGCATAGACCACGGCGCGCCCATCGCCTTCCATCGCCACCGTGGTGGTGGCCACCCGGTCGAGGAAATCGCGGTCGTGGCTGACGATCATCACCGTGCCGTCGTAGTCGCTGAGCAGATCCTGCAACAGGTCCAGCGTCTCGACATCAAGATCGTTTGTCGGCTCGTCGAGCACCAGCAAGTTGCTTTCCCGCGCCATCAGCTTGGCCAGCAGCAAGCGCGCCTTTTCCCCGCCCGACAGCGAGCGCACCGGCGCACGCGCCTGCCGCTCGTCGAACAGGAATTCCTTGAGATAGCCGACAACGTGCTTGGGCTGGCCGCGCACCAGCACCTGGTCGGCCTTGCCCGACACACGCATGTCCTTGTCGCCGACAAGGTTTTCCCAAAGGCTCATCTCTGGGTCAAGTTGCGCCCGGCTCTGGTCGAACACCGCCGAGACGAGGTTGGTGCCAAGCTTGATGCTCCCCGCATCGGGGGCGATCTCTCCCATCAGCATGCGGATCAGCGTGGTCTTGCCGGTGCCGTTCGGCCCGACAAATGCCACGCGGTCGCCGCGCTGCACGGTCAGCGAAAAGCCGGTCACGATGTCCTTGTCGCCAAAGGACTTCGACACATCCGTGGCTTCGACCACCTTCTTGCCGGACACCGGGGCCGAGGCCAGATCCATCGCAGCCGTGCCTTGCCGGCGGATCATCCCGGCCCGGTCCTGACGCAGCGCCTGAAGCGCACGCACCCGGCCCTGATTGCGGGTCCGCCGCGCGCTGATGCCTTCCACGGCCCATTTCGCCTCGGCCTTGATCTTGCGATCCAGCTTGTGGCGGGCCTCGTCCTCTTCGGCCCAGATCTTGTCGCGCCAGTCCTCGAAGGCCTTGAAGCCCTGCTCACGCCGCCGCACGGCGCCGCGGTCGATCCAAAGCGTGGCGCGGGTCAGCTCCTCAAGGAAACGCCGGTCGTGGCTGATCAGGACAAAGGCCTTGCGGGTGCGCTTGAGCTCATCCTCAAGCCAGCGGATGGCGGAAATGTCGAGATGGTTGGTCGGCTCGTCCAACAGCATCACATCGGGGTCGCGCGCCATCAGCCGGGCCAGCGCCGCGCGCCGCCGCTCGCCGCCCGAGGCGGTCGCCACGGCGCGGTCGGGGTCGAAACCCAGCCCTTCGCCAGCCGCTTCGACAAGATACATCTCGGCGGGCCCCAACCCTTCGGCGGCGTACTCACCAAGCGTCTCGAAGCCGGTCAGATCTGGATCCTGCTCCATGTAACCAACCGAGGTGCCCGACGGCACCACGCGCCCGCCGGTGTCCGGCTCGACGATGCCGGCCATCACCTTCATCAGGGTCGATTTGCCTGACCCGTTGCGGCCCACCAGCGCGACGCGATCGCCGGGCTGGACGTTGAGCGAAAGACCAGAGAATACCGGCTCGCCACCAAAGGTGAGCGCGATGTCGGAGAGCTGAAGAAGAGGTGCCTGTGCCATGCCGCCTGCGCTATTGGGCGGCACGAGCGGCGTCAAGTGGCAACGCATGCGCGGATGGCAACTGCAGAGGGGGGCCAGCCCCCCGCGCTGCGCGCTCCCCCCGGAGTTTAACCGGCAAGATGAAGCCGGGGCGCGGCGCTTATCCTTCATCTTGCCAAATAAACTCCCGCCGGAGGCATCCGACCTTTCAGCGCGAGCAGGCGGCTGTCAGATGCGCGCGATCTGGCCACCGCTGACAGGGGCCGCAACCCCTGTGGTGCTAGGTGCGGATGTCGGCATCCGCCGCATGATGCGAACCGCGAGATAGGCAAACGCCTGCGCTTCGAGCATGTCGCCGTCGAGGCCTGCGGTTTCGACCGGCTCCACCGCGCAGTCCAGCCCTGCCGACAGCATCCGCATCATGACCGGATTGTGGCGACCGCCGCCGCAAACCAGCAGGCGGGCGGGCGGGATCGGACAATGCTCCATCCCCAGCATCACCGCCGTGGCGGCCATGGCGGTCATCGTAGCAGCCGCATCCGCGTCATCGAGTTCGCGCACCAGATCGAGCATCAGCGAAAAATCATCGCGGTCGAGTGATTTGGGCGGCATCCGGCGGAAATAGTCTTCTTGAAGGAACAGCTCGAGCGCGCCGTCGACCACGGCGCCGCGCGCCGCAAGTTCGCCGTCGCGGTCACAGTCCAGCCCCAGCCGCTGCGCCACAAGATCGTTCAGCGGCGCGTTCGCCGGGCCGGTATCGAAGGCCAGCAAGGCGCCGTCTTCTTCCGGTGCAGCCCGGCGCGGATCCACCCAGGTCAGATTGCCGACGCCGCCGAGGTTGAGGAAGGCTACCGGCTCGCTCGCTCCCATCCACTGCGCGCAGGCGAAATGGAAAAACGGCGCCAGCGGGGCCCCCTCACCGCCCAGCGCCACGTCGGCCGAGCGAAAATCGTAGACGACATCGCGGCCGAGGCGTTCGGCCAGCGCCGCGCCGTCGCCGATCTGCCAAGTGCCGCGCCCGCGCGGCTCATGCGCAAGCGTCTGGCCGTGGAAACCGACCAGCTCGGCCTGCGGGAAGCCTGCCAGAAGCTCGGCATGGGCATCGAGGATCACAGTCTCGGCGGCGCTGACGTCTTCGCCCGGCCAACGGCCCAGCGCGGCGCGCAGCACCTCGCGCTCACCATCCGTGTAGCGCCGATAACCGCTGTCACCGAAGGCAAAGATCTGCCGCCCGTCGGTTTGCAGCATCGCCGCATCGACACCGTCCAAAGACGTGCCCGACATCGCCCCCAGCGCCCACACCGGCCCTTCGTTCAACTTGCCCTTCACTCCGACGCGCCCCAGCCTTATAGGATTGCCCAATCGTATTAGAGGGAACCCCCATGACCTACCATCCCAAATCGGACTTCATGCGCGTCATGATGGAGCGCGGCTTTCTGGCCGATTGCACCGATTATCAGGGCCTCGACGAGGCGCTCACCGCGGGAGTGGTCACTACCTATATCGGCTATGACGCGACCGCAAAATCGTTGCATGTCGGGCATTTGCTGAACATCATGATGCTGCGCTGGCTGCAAAAAACCGGTCACCAGCCGATCACCCTGATGGGGGGCGGCACAACCAAGGTGGGCGACCCCAGCTTTCGCGCCGATGAGCGCCCGCTGCTGACCGCCGAGCAGATCGACGCCAACATCGACGGAATGAAGCAGGTCTTTGCGAAATATCTCGATTACGGCGACGGGCCGACGGGCGCGCTTATGCTCAACAACGCCGAATGGCTGGACGAGCTGAACTACCTGTCCTTCCTGCGCGACATCGGGCGGCATTTCTCGGTCAACCGGATGCTGTCGTTTGAATCGGTGAAATCGCGGCTGGATCGTGAGCAGTCGCTGAGCTTTCTCGAATTCAACTACATGATCCTTCAGGCCTATGATTTCCTTGAACTGAACCGGCGGTACGGCTGCCTGTTGCAGATGGGCGGCTCGGATCAGTGGGGCAACATCATTAATGGCATCGATCTGACCCGGCGGGTGCTGGATCACGAGATCTTTGGCCTGACCTCGCCACTGCTGACCACATCGGATGGCAAGAAGATGGGCAAATCCGCCGGCGGTGCGATGTGGCTGAACGCCGACATGCTGTCGCCCTATGAGTTCTGGCAGTTCTGGCGCAATTCGACGGATGCCGACGTTGGGCGGTTCCTCAAGCTTTATACCGAGCTGCCGGTCGAGGAGTGCGAGCGGCTTGGCGCGCTTGGCGGGGCCGAGATCAACGAGGCCAAGATCGTGCTTGCGAACGAGGTCACCACCCTGTGCCACGGGGCCGAGGCGGCGGCCGCGGCCGAGGCCACCGCCCGCGAGGTGTTCGAGAAGGGCGGCGTCGGCGACGATCTTCCGACGCTGGAACTGACGCGCGACGAAATCGGCGACGGGATCTCCATCGTGCAGGTGATCGTGCGCGCGGGTCTGGCCAAGTCGGGCAAGGAAGCCAAACGCCTTATCACCGAGAACGGCGCGCGCATCGACGATGCCGCCCTGACCGACGCTGGCCTGATGCTGAACGCAGGTGCCCTGAGCGCCCCTGTCAAGCTGAGCGCGGGCAAGAAGCGTCATGCGCTGGTCAAGCTGGCGGACTGAACGCTGATTTCACAGCCTCCGGGGGCGCGGATCCTCGCCCCCGGGGGCTGCCCGGTTGCCGCCGTCCCTTGGGTGGCGACCGTCTAGAACAGCAGGTCGAACAAGGCCAGCGCCCCAAAGGGCAGTGACAGGGCCGTCGCCACCAGCAGCGCCGCGGCGGCGGTGGGTTTCGGCCTTGGCGCAACGGTCGCGAGCGACCTTGCACCGGTGGGATGCGCCCGTTGGCGCCGTGTTTGCAACTGTGCCATGCCGCGACTTAACCACGAATTTACTTTCCAGATCCTTAATCCAGATCATGGAATCGCTCGCCCTCCCATTGACTCAATCGCCCGAATACGCCCGCACCCTCGCGGCGCTTGGCCTGTCGGTGCGCTGCGGCTCTAGCGGGCCGACGCAAGACCCCGACATGCGCTGGCTGGTCCAGTCGCGCCGCCTACCCCTGCTCGGGCAAATCGACCTGATCTCGCGCGGGCCGGTCTGCAAGACCGCTGCTCGCCCCGAAGACTGGCTGCCGCTGGCGCGGGGCCAGCGCCGAACGCCCCTGCTTTTGAACGCGGCGCAGCAAGATGGGCAGGCCCTGCGCGCTGCCGGGTTCTGGCCGGTGATGACCGCCGCGAGCCTTGCCATCCTGCCGCTTGGTGACAACGACGCGATGCGCGCCGCCATGCACCAGAAATGGCGCAACCGGCTGAACCGCACCGCGCGCGTGCCGCTAAAGATCACCCGCCACCCGCTGTCCGGCGGTCACTGGATCATGCGCGCCGAAGCGTTGCAGGCTCGCACGCGGCAGTACCGCGCCCTGCCCCCGGCGCTGATCGCCGCCTATGCGCGCGAAAACCCCGGCAAGGCGCTGATCTGGGAGGCGCGGCACAATGGCGTCGCCGTCGCCTCGATCGCCATTCTGCTGCATGGCCCGATGGCCACATGGCAGATGGGCGTTTCGCTGCCTGAGGGGCGCCGCCTCAACGCGATGAACGCCCTGCTCTGGGAGGCGATGCAGTATCTTGCGGACAAGGGGCACCGCTTGCTTGATCTGGGCATTCTCAATTCCGACGATGCACCGGGGCTGACCCGGTTCAAGCTGGGCACCGGGGCCGAGTTGCACCGGCTTGGCGGCAGCTGGCTGCACCTTGGCGCGCTGGCGCCGATCGCGCGCCGCCTGCCGCCGCGCCTCTCCGCGTAAGCGGCCCGCCCGATCTGGCCCGGCTTGCAAGCCCCCCTCGCAGCCCCTATCCCTTGGGGCGAGCAATCAGGAGGCCCCTCATGCGTTTCGACGGAACCGGCAACTATATCGCCACCGACGATCTGACTGTCGCCGTCAACGCGGCGATCACGCTGGAACGCCCGCTTCTGGTCAAGGGCGAGCCCGGCACCGGCAAGACCGAACTTGCCCGGCAGGTCGCCAGCGCGCTGAGCCTGCCGATGATCGAGTGGAACATCAAATCCACCACCCGCGCCCAACAGGGGCTTTATGAATATGACGCGGTCAGCCGTCTGCGCGACAGCCAGCTTGGCGATGCCCGTGTGCATGACGTGGCCAATTACATCCGCAAGGGCAAGCTGTGGCAGGCCTTCGAGGCCGACCACAAGCTGGTTCTGCTGATCGACGAGATCGACAAGGCCGACATCGAATTCCCCAACGACCTGTTGCAGGAACTCGACCGGATGGAATTCCACGTCTACGAGACCGGCGAGACCATCCGCGCGAGCACCCGCCCCATCGTCATCATCACTTCGAACAACGAAAAAGAACTGCCCGACGCCTTCCTGCGCCGCTGTTTCTTTCACTACATCCGCTTTCCCGACCCCGAGACCCTGCGCCAGATCGTCGAGGTGCATCACCCCGGCATCAAGCCCGCCCTGCTGACCGAAGCGCTGACGCAATTCTACGAGCTGCGCGAGCAGACCGGACTGAAAAAGAAACCCTCGACCTCCGAGGTGCTCGACTGGCTCAAGCTGCTGCTGGCCGAGGATCTGAGCCCCGAAGATCTGAAGAGAGACGGCGCCAGCGCCCTGCCCCGCCTGCATGGTGCCCTGCTCAAGAACGAGCAGGATGTGCACCTGTTCGAACGGCTGGCCTTCATGGCCCGCCGTCAGGGGCGGTAAGGGCGTCCCCCCGCCTTTCGCAGCTCGGGCGCGACATGGCTGCCCAGCAGTTCGATCGCCCTGAGCATTTCGGCATGCGCGATCACCCCGGTGGCCATCTGGATGGTCACCCGATCGAACCCCAGATCCTCGCGCAGCGACAGGATCTTGTCGGTGATCTGCGCCGGAGAGCCAACGAATTGCGCCCCCTCCGGGCCCATCGCGGCATCGAATTGCGCCCGGCTTTGCGGCCCCCAGCCGCGCTCGCGGCCAAGCTGGTCCATCACCGCCTTTTGCGCCGGATAGAACAGATCCGCCGCGCGCCGCGCGTCCTTGCCGACAAAGCCGTGTACGTTCATCGACACCCGCGCGCTGTCTGCGTGCCCCGCCTGCGCAGCCGCGCGGCGATACAGATTGGTGAGCGCCGAGAATCGACGCGGTTCGCCGCCGATGATCGCCAGCGCCAGCGGGCGGCCCAAAGCGCCAGCCCGCACCATGCTTTGCCGGCTGCCCCCGGCGGCGATCCAGATCGGCAGCCTGCCCGACACCGGGCGCGGATAGACCCCCTGCCGGTCGAGCGCCTGCGTGTGATCGCTGCCCGGCCAGCTCAGCAGCGTCTGCGCGTCGATTTCAAGCAGCATCGCCAGCTTTTCCTCGAACAGCGCGTCGTAATCCTCGAGCGCATGACCAAATAGCGGGAAGCTCTCGATAAAGCTGCCACGCCCCACCATCAGCTCGGCCCGCCCGTCGCTGAGATTGTCCAGCGTGGCGAATTGCTGGTAGACCCGCACCGGGTCATCCGAGCTGAGCACCGTCACCGCCGAGCTGAGCCGGATCTTCGATGTCACCGATGCCGCCGCCGCTAACACCGTGGCAGGCGAGGAGACCGCGTAATTCGCCCGGTGATGCTCGCCAAGGCCGAACACATCAAGGCCCACCTCATCCGCCAGCCGGATCTCTTCCAGCAGATGCTTCAACCGCTTGCGCGCATCGATCTTTTCGCCGGTGGCCGGGTTGGTGCCGACATCGCCAAAGGTATAAAGGCCAAGTTCCATGCCGTTCTCCTGTCTCTTGCGGCAGAGCTAGGGTCAGGATGCATT
>NZ_JAHKQA010000013.1 GCF_018860705.1 Citreicella sp. C3M06 | reverse complement strand
CCCAAGGTGTTCCTCTCCGCCATCGCCCTCGCGGCTCTCGTCATTTACTGGTTATGAATCCTGACCCTAACCACCCTCATGCCCGATTGGCGAGCACGGCCTTGAACGTAGCCGATGGTATCAAGGCACTCGCCAAAAGCCTAAAACCCATACCCCTTCTCTGTCCCGCCTATGCATGCTTCCGGCAACCGCCCCTCGGTTTTGATGCTTGAGTCAGCATGAATGCACCAACAGACAGAGCAGCCATGACAGTTCAAGAAATATTCTCGCGTTAATCCTCAGGCTTTTGCCGCGCGCCCGATGAGCCGGCAGCTGCACGGCTTCAATACGACACTCCTCTCCTTTTGGCAGGCCAGCCCCCGCCCATATGCCCCTGCGCGATTGGCGTCAGGGGCGGCTGGCGACGTGGCTGCAGAAAGAATTTTGCACCATGCCCGGAACAGCCCAGCCCCAAATTCTCACGCTTCCCGAACTCGCCGGCGAGATTGCGACCCCCGGCATGTTCGGGGGAAACATCTTGGCGCCGCGCACCCAAATGACTGGCGAAGGCAGCTATACCGAGCTGGTGCGCGATCTGGGGGTGACTGATCTGCGCTATCCTGGGGGATCGCTCACCGAAGAATATTTCGACCTTTCCAACCCAGATGCCCAGACCGCAACGGGAAACGAGGCCGCACAGACCGTCGATTTCATCGCCTTGAGCGACTTCATGGCCGCCGCCGAACGTCTTGGGTCTGCGGTGACCATCGTGATCCCCACGCGCACGCAATTGTCCAATAGGGTCGATGCAAACAACGATCGCCTGCCCGAAATCGATGTCGAGGTGCTGCGTGGTTTCATACGAGACGTCACCACGGGCGTTTATGGGGATGCCCGGATCGCCGCCTTTGAGATCGGCAATGAATACTGGGGGTCAGGGCGCATGAACACCGCCGAATATGGCCGTCTTGCCGCCGAAATGACAGGCATCATCCGCGACGAGATGCGCCTTGTCGAAGACGTCATAGGGCAGGACATTGATATCGTCGTGCAAGCGGGATGGAATTTCGACCACGCCAAGCTGAGCAACGATTATGTTGGTGTTCCCGCAGATGCAGTCATTGCGGACCTCAATGCAAAATACGATCTGGGCCTGAGCGAGAGCGACCTTGGTGCGAGCGGATCGCCGAACTGGGCAAAGATTTCAAACGACTTGATGATTTCCTACTTCGAAGGGGAGGGCGCCCAAGCCCCGGACGGGGTTGTGACCCATCTTTATTCCAAGGGGCAGGAGGTTGAATCACAACGCAGCTTCATGCTGCGGATGATCGAAAAGACCTGGGGGCAGTCGTTTGACGATCTCGATATCTACATCACGGAATGGAACAGTTCGGGCAGCAGCGCTCTGCTCGATGACGACGAGGATTACGGGCTTTTTCAGGCCCACGAAATGCTTGAGATCGTGGAAGAGTTCATGCTGGCCGGTGTTGATGTGGCGCATGCCTGGCCGTTGCTGCAAAATTCTCCCAATGCGCTTTCGATGGGGCGCAGCCATGATGCACTCAGCCCTGGGGGTGAAATGTTTGCCATGATGGCATCGAGCTTGCCCGGCAAAACCATGCTCGATTTTGCGCCGGACAGCCGCGAAACAGAGCAGGAACTGGCGCATCTGGATTTGCACGGCTTTTACGGGAATAGCGATCTGGTCCTGTTCCTGACCTCGACCTCGGACCAGCTGGAAACGAGCCAAGTGGATGTTTCGGGGCTGGTTCTTGGCGCCGAGACGATCACCGGGCAGGTTCTGGGTGTGGCATCAGGGCAGTTGCCGGGATCGAACAGCGCGCAGGCAGAACTGCAGGGCCTGGCCGTCGATGCGTTTCTGGATGGCGGCATGATAGAGGCGACCCTAGAGCCGGGGGAAGTCATGCAGATCACCCTGAGCGCAATAGAGCCATCAGCAGAATTTGCAGCGCTCATTCCGGGGCTGGGCGCTGCAATTGTACCTGTGGTCGAGGACGTTTCCGCGACGGTCTCGTCGCAAGCCCCGGCAGATGGGGCACCAGAATATGATGACCGGATCCGCGGAACGGACCAAAGCGAAAAGATAAAGTCCTTTCAGGGCGATGATACCGTGTTTGGGGCGGGTGGGAACGACACGCTCATCGGCGGGCGCGGGGAGGATCTTTTGAAGGGAGGCAAGGGCGCCGACCGGCTGCGCGGCAACGAGGGGGACGATACCCTGTCTGGCGGCAACGCCAAGGACAAGCTGATCGGCGGTCATGGCGATGATCGGCTTTATGGCGGGCATGGGGCGGATGGCCTCAGAGGCGGGCAAGGCCGCGATACGCTCTATGGTGGCACCGGAAACGACAAACTGCATGGCGGGCAGGGCGGGGATCTTTTGATCGGTGGCAGTGGCGCCAACCAGATCACGACAGGGTTCGGGCGGGATACGATCCGGGTGAACGATGGCGGGATGGCGTTCGAGGACCTGATCTTCGATTTCACCGTCGGGCGCGATACGTTGCAGATTGAATCCGATGTCATCGAAGATCTGGATGCGTTGATCTTTGAGGCCAGCGCTGATGAGCTGATCCTGGTGCTGGGCGACAGCAAGACAGTCGTGTTCGAAGGGGATTACACCGCAGACGACCTCTTGGAACAGGGATCGATCGAGTTGTTTGGCTGAACTTGGCGGAAGGCTTCGGTCCATCCTGTCCGCGATGCAAAGCCTGCGCTGATGCAAGCGCAGAGCAAGACAGGTATAGGGCGCTTCTCGAACCAGATCGGAAGGCGCCCTATACCTGTCTTGGAGTGGATCGCCGGGGGTGCCCGCCCTGACGAAACGCATTTACCGTTGCGAAAAGATCCTGGTGATCTCGGTCCGGTAGGTGTTCCAGCTGATGGTCGACCGGTTGCCAGCATAGCCTTCATAGCGCGAGCGACCCGATGGCAGCGGCAGCCCGGCCCAGATGCCCGCAAGATTGTACATGAAGCTTCGATGCGACATCTTTCCCGCCGTGAACGCCCCAAAACCTGCATCGTCCAGCAGCAGGTTCGCCAGATGGTCCTGCAGTGCCGGTGAGAACCGCTGCTGCGGGTTGACCCCGGCGCGACGCACAAGCCCGCGCAGCGTTGCCGGAATGAACTGGTAGCGCCCGATCGCATGGGGCTGGTTGGGGGTGGCCTTGATCCAGCCAAAGATCTCGGCAACGGTCATGTCCGTCGGGCGTCTGCTGGGGCGGATGCGCGCGCCGTGCTGTACCGCGTCATAGCCCGCGCGGCCCGCTTCGGCATGGCCGATCAGATCCCGCAGGCGGGCCGCCTGATCGCTAGAGCGCGACGCGATGAACGGGTCCCGTCCGGCTTTTGGCGCAGCCCTGACCGGCAGGTCGATGCGGATCGGCGCGGCGCTGCTCTTGTCGCCCAGCCCAAAGCTGATCGCTTCGAAATGGCGGATATCATGCATGCTGAACTGCGCCTGATGCCCTTCGGCCGCGCCCACGAAAGGCACTCCCAAAAGACCAACGGCAAAGATCAAAGACCTTGTTTTCATAGCTTCGTACTCCTGAACCACTTGAGTGCGAGCACTATAAAAATCGCAGGTCATAGCTTGCGGGGGGCAAGCAGACAGGTTCGCCCTGCAAAGGTATAGTGGGATGTCCCTATTCGGCTGCGCGCGCGCCTTGGCGTAGATGCCCGGGCGCATGCGGCCAGCCAGATTCAAGCGGGCCACACCGCGGATGCGCTACGCGGTGTGGCCCTTTTCCCGACAACCTGGTTCACTCAGTTGCCGAGAAATCCGTCAAGCCTGTCCCACAGGCTGTCATCCAGAAGCAGGTTGAACCTGAAATAGACCCCCTCCTGGTACAGGTCCGTCATCCCGGCCACCCGGCCATTGACGGCGTTGTAGCCCACCGCCAGCAACGTGCCCGCCGCCGGAGAGAACCCAAGCTCGGCGCCCAGCCCCGAGGTGCTGCCGCCACGGCTGTCCCACAGATGCGCGGCGTTCAGACCGATCTGGAACCGGTCATCGGCGAAATCCATGTAGGCCCCGGCCTGCAACAGCTGCGTGGTGGTCGATGCATCGACATTGCCCCCCGATACACGCTGATGCTGGCCTGCATATTTGCCGTTCAGGCGCAGATCGGCGTTTGCCTCGTAGCTGGCATCGACAGACCACAGATGTGTTTCGGTGCGGCCATACTGCTTTTCCAGACGATGCTCGTACCAGGCGAGCACATCCAGACGCGGATCTTCGACAGGGCGATAGGATGCCCCGATCCGGGTCCGGGCGCGCAGCTTGTCCTTGCCGTCGCGCTTGTCGATCGCGATGCGGGTGCGCCCCAGAACAGCCCAGTCGTTATCCAGTTGCGCGGCCATGCCAAGACCGGCGTAGTAGGTATTGCCGCGCTCTTCGAGAGTTACATCCAGATCGGCGTCGCCCACCACGGATTCGGGTGCGTTGTGCCATTTGGCCCCCAGAGCGACGCTGGTCAGGCTGTCACGCCCTGTCTTTGCGCCGCGCGAATGTTCGATATCCGCGCGCAGGGTCGTCAGATCGTTGAGCTGCCAGACCGCGCCAAACCCCTGGGCCATGGTTTCTTCGCGGTTGCCCGATGCCTCGGTGATCTCGGTGGTGCCCGACAGCCAGTCGTTCAACTGATATGTCATGCCAAAGCGCGACCGGGTCATCACCATCTCGTCGTCGAATTCGAACTCGATCTCGTTGTGGACACGCCATCCCGGCTTGGCCTCGCGGTACATGCCAAGGGTCAGCTCGGCGGGGCTGCGCTCTTCGCCGGCGATGGGCAGACGCAGCTGGCTGCGCACCGATACGCCGGGCCGCTGTGTCGGCGTCCACTGACCGCCAAGGATCAGCGCGGCTTCGTCATGGCGATCACCGTCGTGCTCGCGGCGTTCCAGTTCTATCCCGATTTCGCCACGGAAACCATCGGAAAAGCGGTGCGAATAGATCGCATCCAGCGTCATGCGCGTGCGCTCCTCATTGCGATCGCGCACATATTCGGCTGACAAGGCCAGATCGTTGTCGATGCCGATGTCCACCCCGTAGGACAGGCGCACCTGCGTGGTGCCGGGGCGGGCCAGACCCCCATCCATGAAATCCGAGCCAGTGTAGATGGCTTCGAAATCCAGACGGTCGGTTTCGGTGACGATGCCATAGGACAGGCGCGCGGCCATGTCGCTGACCTGATCGGAATCCTCGGAGCGTGCGATCTCGGCTTCCCACAGCCCGCCCTGCAGC
Organism: Citreicella sp. C3M06; assembly: GCF_018860705.1. Classification (GTDB taxonomy): domain Bacteria; phylum Pseudomonadota; class Alphaproteobacteria; order Rhodobacterales; family Rhodobacteraceae; genus Salipiger. Next base: position 22,912 of record NZ_JAHKQA010000013.1, on the reverse strand, counting down.
GTCTCATGGCGCACATAGGCCGATTGCAGCCGCTCGCGGGCGGGGTTGCCAACGGGGGCATCCGCATGAACCGCGCGCGCGCCGATGGTGGTGCGCTCGCTCAGCGCGTAGTTCACCTCGCCGCCGTACAGCCAGTAGCGTTCGGCCCCATCGGTTTCGACCTCGTAGGTGATGCGCACCGATACCGGATTGCCATCCGCATCGAACTGGCTCAGCGGATCGTCAAAGGTGATGGTGTTGGTGAAGAAATCCAGCACATAGTCGGTGCCGCGCCGAAGCGGCGTGGTGGACAGAATGTCGCCGCCGTCTTCGTCGCGCACCAGCCGTTCGACCCGTTCGGATCCATTGACATAATCGCCAAGATCCAGATCATAGGGGCCGGACACACCGCGCCCTGCAAATTCCACCACCTGCTGTTCCTGCGCCGTGCGCGCCGCGAAGACGGTGACGGACACCTGCTCGTTTTCCCAATGGGCCTTGGCCCCGGTGGTCACGCGCTGCAGTCCGCCCAGACGAAACGCCGAGGCTTCCGGCTGGATCGCGATATCGCCATACAGCACGTAGGAGCGGCCCTTTTCCACCTTGATATACAGGTTGGTCGACGATTGCGCGTCCCAGCCGCGTTCGGAATTGTCGCCATAGATCGGGTAGTATTCGTCGCCCCGGATGTCGCGGAACAGCCGGTCCTCGGTGTCCTGATCGGAGCTGTAGCGCAGCGTCAGCAGCGCATCGCCCCGGATCGCCCCCTTGAGGTACAGCTCGCCGCGCAGGCCGGTGGTGGTGTCTTCGAAGTGGCTGAACTGGTCTTTGGGCAGCAGCGCGTTGCTGGCCTTGCCCCCAAGCGACACCGCGCCTTCGACGACGCCGATCATGATGCGTTCGTCAAGGTTCGGGGTAAAGGCGATGCGGGCCTCGGCCTTGGCAAAACCGCTGGTGACGGTGATGAGGTCGGGGCCGGACACCTGCGGCGGGATCAGCCCGAAGGTGGCCTCGCCATTGTCGATATAGGCCTGCACGCCGGGGGTGCCGGGGCGGATGTCGGTCACATCCCACAGGGCGCGATCCCCCCCCAGCGTCACCGTGGCCGAGGCCGGCACCGGCAATCCGCGCGAATCCAGAATGCGCACGATCACCGGCACCACGCTGACGGGGTCGGCGCTGGCCTCGGCGGGCGCGATGATTTCGATCCGTGCAGGATCGCCCGGAGCCGTGACCGTGATTTCGTGGCGCATCCGTTCGATGCCAAACCCGTCACGCCCGACAAGCACAAGCCTGTTGGCCCCCGGGCGCAGTTTCACCGCGACGAATTCCGCCGCCTGTACGTTGCGTTCGGCCCATGAGGTCTGCTCGCCGATGCGGTCGCCGCCAAGGGCACGCCCGTTGAGCATCAGCCCCAGCGTCAGGTCGGCCTTGCCCTTGATCCGGATGTTCTGGGTGCGGCGGCTGAGGGTTTCGCCATCCTCGAAGTCAAGAAAGCCGGGTTCGGGATCAAGCGATTTCACCATCGCCTCAAGAGGGCGGCGCGTGGCGCGCGCCTTGGCGGCCAGCGCCGGGCGAGGCAAAGCGCCTTGGGCATCTTCGGGGGCGGGCACCAGCATCGACGGCGTCAGTTGCGTGGTTGTCGCCACCCCGGCCTCGGTGCGGATGGACCGCTGCGGGTTGCGTGCCCCTTCGATGGGCATGTCAGAGGCGCGCAGCGTGTCCGGGCCGGCATTGGCCTTAAAATGATCCTGACGGGCGGTGATCTCGGCCATTGCCTCGGGTGTGCAGGCCTGCACCGCAAAGTTTTCGCTGCGCAGCTCGCCGCGGCGCAGCGGCACGATGCGCGATCCGCCCCGGCGCAGGTCGTTGGTGCGTGTCACGGCAACCTCGGTGCCGGCGGGCAAGGTGCCGGCCTGGACCTGAAAGGCATGGGTGATCGGGCGCATCCCGGGCATGGAATACTTGCCATTGTGATCCGTGACCACGAACAGCCCCTCCTGGGTGACGATGCGCACGCCGGGGATGCCCGGTTCGCGCCAGTCGTCCTGAATGCCGTTTGCGTCGCAATCCATGAAGACGGTGCCAAGGATCGTTCCCTGCCGGGCAAAAACCCCGCCAGAATTGTCCAGCCGCACGGTGGCGCGGGCTGGCGCCGATTGCAACGCCGTGCCCGTGCCTGCCTGACGGCCCGCCAGCAGGGCTGTGTTTTCCAGATCGCCTTCGCGTGCGGCGGCCCCCACGGACATGACGTAGCTGAGTTCCACATTGTCCAGCGGCGCGATGTTGCCCAGATCGAACAGCAGATCGCCATGACCGTCACGCTCGGGGTCTTCGATCTCGTCGCCCTCCAACGTCACCGATCCGCTGACGAAGGTCATGCCATAGGCCGGGCGGTCGAAGATCTGCGCGCCCACCAGCGCCTGACGCATGTTGTTGGTCAGATCCAGCGTGTAGGTCACGAATTCGCCCTGCACCACACGGTCGCGGTCCGCATCCTTGCTCAGCGCAATGGGCGCGCCATAGAACGGATCGACCGGAATGTCGGAATCCATCAGCAAACCGCCCGAATGGGAAAAGCTGCCGCCAAAGGCCGCATCGGTGATGATGCGCTCGAACCCGCGAAAATCCAGCCGCAGGGTCGGAAAGCTCCAATCCGGGGCGTCGATGATGTCGTAGCTGTAGCGCCCCGCGTCGATGTCGCCAAAGGCAAAGTAGCCGCGCGCATCGCTCAGAACCCGCGCCAGTTCCAGACCGGTGTCGGCGTCCATCAGCGCAACGGTGACGCCTTCGACCGGATCGTTGCCGATGGCGTCAAAGACGAAGTTTCCCGGCGCGATGATCAGGCTGGTGGTCAGGGATTGCACCCCGCAGCGGGCCTGCGCCTGAACGGTGTCGCCCCGGTTCGATGCCATGACGCCATCGCCTGCGCGGGCCAATGCCATCTCGGCCACCGGCAGCGGCGCGATCAAGAACACCCCGGTGTTCGCCCCGGTTTCCCGTGCTGTCGTGGTTTCGACATCGCCGGTCTGGACGCTTTGCAGCGTGACCTGCACCGTGTCGATGCCTTGGCTCAGGTTGCATGCCCCGGACACCAGCCGCGTGACAAGGTTGCTGTCCAGCGCGCTGGACCCGATCTGCACCCCGGTCACCGGATCAATGAAATTCAGCGTGCCACGGGTGCCCGTGCCAAGCGCAACGGTCACGGTGTTGGACAGCTGCTCGACCACGCCTTGGGGGGTGGGCAGAAAACCGACAGCGGTATTTTCCACCTCGACCGCACCAAGCGCCTCGTCGATGGCAACGCTGAACCCAACGTCGGCCGACCAGCCAACGGGGAAATCCCCGGCCAGGAAAAAGGCGATGGCATCAACCTCGGAGGCATCATCGGGCATGGTGCTGACGTAGTCATGCCGCGCATCGCCCGAACGATGGAACAGCGCGGTCATGCCGGCGGCCTCGTCGATCCATTCCAGACGGGCGTTCAGGGGAATGTCGTCGCGCAGCAGCACACCGGTCACGACCACACCATCGATGCGCAATGGGGTGCCGTCGATGGCCGAATACCCGGCGACAGGCGCGTCCGAGTTGTTGCGCAGGCGCAGATCGTACAGCACACGGGTCAGGGCATCACCGGGCTGCGTTGCCTGGAATTTCTCGATCTCAAGCGTGGCGGCCACGATTTCGGCGCGCCCGGTTCCCGTGCCAGTGACAGGCGCGACGTCCTCATCGGTGTCAATAAGAGGCTGGCCCGTGGCGGTCAGCGCGACGTCGAAACTGTCGCCCGGCTGTGCGCCAGCGGTCACCTGAAAGCTGTAGATCAGCTGGGCGTCCTGCCCGGCGGCGATGATGAAGCTGTCGTCGCCCGAAATTTCGGGTTCGTTCGCATCCACCATGCCATTGCCGTTGAGGTCGATGAACAGCCGCGGGTTCAGGATCTGGGAGGCGTCACCCGAGGTGACGATGGCCGGGGTCACGTCCAGCCCGATGTTGCCGGTGTTGGAAATGCGGAAATAGAACTGGTCGATCGCCCCTCGCGACAACAGCAGCCTTTCGCGGCCGGAAACCTCGAGAGCCGGAACCACGCTGACGCGGGCCTCTACGGCGTTGGAGTCAAGGGTCACGAGGATGCCCAGACCGGTGTCGAAATAGGTGACCTGGGCGATGTTGCGGATGATTGTCCCGGCGGCGGACTGCTGGGCAGACGTGGGCGGGGACATGAGGCACAGAGAGGCAGCTGCGATGACAAGGAACCGAGCCACACCCTTGCCGACAAAGCGATGGAAACTGCGCATCAGTTTCGCTCCTCGGAATAACGGTGGGGGGGCCGCGGGAATGAACGAAACCGCGGAGGGGAAAAGGCCCCCACCCGCAGGCGGGGGCCAGGTGGGTGGACTTAGTTGTCCACCTCTACGGTGAATTCGAGCCGTGCGACGCCACCAGGCAGAACCGATCCATGGTCGCTGGAGACGGCGCTGGACGTGATCGTCGCTGTGCTGCCAGCCGGGAACAGCGTTTCGGCGCACGATCCACCGCAATTGGTGATGGTGGTATAGGCAGGGGCCGCGTCCGAGATGGTCACATCCGTTGCTTCAAAGCTGCCGGTGTTGGAGGCTTCGATCATGTAGCGGATGCACTGTCCCGGCTCGACCGGCTGACGGGTCTTGGTGAAGGTGCCTGCCGTGCCATCACAATTGGCGTCGATGTACTGGTACTTGGTCAGTGTCACGTCGCCCGCGATGATGACGATGCGGTCCTCGTTGGCGTTGTCAGCGGTGTCCGCATCCGTTGCCGTGGCGCCGTTCAGCGAGGTGCCCAGGGTCAGCGTGCCGGTTTCGGACACACCGGGCGTTGCCGTCGAAGGCGTCTGGACCCGGTAGATGATCGAGATCGTCTCACCCGCAGCCAGACCGTTGGTGCCCGCTGCGATGCCGTCGGTCAGATCATCGAAGTTGTCGATCACCGGATCCGTTGCATCGATTACACCGTTGTTGTTCTGGTCCCAGAAGATCGCACCGGAGAAGTTGGTCAGCCCGGTCTGGGTGATCGCGCCTTCGGTGACGTCCGAGTTGCCTTCGTTGGTGATCGTGTGCAGCATGTCGACGATGCCGCCGGGCGAGGCCTGTGCGCTTTGATCTTCAAGGATCTGCACGTCGTAGATCGCGTTCACCGTGATCTCGTTGACGATGCGGTCGGCCTGACCGGTGACCGAGCTTGCCACCTGAATGTCGATGGGCGTTGCTGCGGCCGGGGCGTCATCGGCGGGCACAATGGTGACCGTGATGGTTTCCTGCGCTCCCGATGGGATGGTGCCGGTGTTGGTGACCAGCGTGCCGCTTGCGTCGCGGAATTCGACAGTCCAGCCGTCGGGGATCGCCTGCGCCAGCGTCAGGTTGTAGCTGTCCGACACCGGGCCGTTGTTCTGCACAACCATGTCAAAGGTGGTGGCTGCGCCGGGATCGGTGGCGTTGCTGACCCATGGTGCACCGCCATTGGTGGGGGCCGCCCCGTCGCCTTCGGACCCGGCAACGTTGTTTTCCAGATCGACCGAGGCCGCCAGAACCGCGCCGGTGAATTCGGCGGTCGAGGTGTCGGTGACCCCCGAGGCATCCGATGTCACGGTCATGGTCGCGGTATAGTTGGTCGATCCCGCCGGGGTCGGCGCGACATCCGTGGGAAGGGTCGCGATCAGCGTGACCTTGGTGCTTTCACCGATGGCAAGCGGGCCGACCGAGCCGATCACCGGGGTGATGCCGTCGGCGCCCACGATGCGGAAGGTGGTGCCAGCGGGGTAGTCGTCATTGGCGAAATCCAGCGACAGGCTGTCGGCTTCGTTCGAGTTGTTGGTCAGCACGAATTCATGGCTGATCGTCGCGCCCTGGAACACGTCCCCGGTTTCGGTCACGACGTCGTTCTGCGCGGCGTCGTCATCGGTGGCCGAGGTGGTCGCGCCATTGGCCGTGCCATCCGCGTTGATCGCCGTATCGGCAATCGACACCGAATACTGGTTGTCGACGGTCACCGATGCGGTGTTCGACGGCGGGAAGTCAACGCCATCGACGTTCTGGGTGGCCACGTTGGTCAGAATGCCCGCATTCGCGGTGGAGGCGATCCGCGCCTGGAAGGTCACGCTGCCGGACCGGCCCGAACCGACCGAAGAGATGTTGAAGTTGACGGTCTGGGCGTCGTCGTAATCCCAGGCCATGTCCTCGCCGCTGCCGTTGGTCGCATCGACCACCGTAGAGGCGTTGTCATCATCCAGCGTTCCCGCCGCGTCGGACCAGACCGCCGTTCCCGGCACATATTCGAAACCCGCGTCCAGAACGTCGGTCACCGAGTAGTTGTTTGCTGCCACAAGGCCGGTCGACGAATAGGTCAGGGTCACGGTGACGATGTCGCCCGCATCGATGATGTTGGGATCGCCCGCCGAAGACGCATCGGCAACCATCGACTTGACCAGTTCGATGATCGCATCGTTCGATACGGTCAGCGTGTCGGTGTTGGTGGCGGTAATGGCACCGTCCAGCTGCGATGTGCTCCTCACGGTGATCGTGTCGGTGGCCCCTGCGGCGTTGGTCGATGGCACGGTGGCCTCGATCACCACGCCGAATTGCTCGCCGGGGGCCAGAACCGGGGTTTCGCTCAGCGGCGTGGCGCTGTCGGCGACACCGTCCATGTTGGCATCCGGGTAGAACACCAGCTGCGAGGTCTCGAGCGCGCCGGCATCATCCTCATTTGCACTCAGGTCGAACGCATCCGGCCCGTTACCGTCGTTGGTGATGATATGCGGCAGGAAGGCCTTGCCACCCGGAGCGACATTCTCGGTGTTGTCCGAGGTCAGCGTCACGCCTGCGACCTGCTGAACCACGGTTTCGACCGTGTTCGAGGTCACGGTGATCGTGTCACCGGCGGAATTGAGGTAGGTGGCAACCGCCTGGTTGCCGATGACCGAGCCCGCTTCGGGGGCAGCGTATGCAAAACCTGCGAGCGATACGCAGATGGCCGCGGCACTGGAGGTGCGCAGGATCTTAGAATGATAAGTCACGGAAATATTCCTGATGTCAGGTCTTTAGGAAAGGGCGCTAGGCCCGGCTCAGTTCACGCGAACGCGATAGGTGTTGAGGGCGGCCTCTCCGGCCTCGAGCGCTTCGGAGAGGCTCCAGCGCACGGCGACGATATCGCTCTCGGGAAGCGGCTCTTCGGCAAGCGCGCCATCGGCGTCCACGAAGATGCGAACCGCAGGAAGGGACGACCATTCGAGGCCTTCGTTTTCGGGGTCCATCTCGGCCTGCACCTCAAAGACGGCGGGGATCGAGCTTTGCTCGCTGCCCAAGGTGATGGACACGCCTTCGGGAACCGGGGCGGCAATCACCAAGCCGGCCATTTCGCCATCGGTCTTGTTCTCGTGACGAAGCTGGTAATGAATGATTTCGCCGGGCTTGACCGACGAGCGCTCGACCAGAGCTTCCACGCCTGCGGCATCGGTTTCGACGATGCGGTAGGAGAAGGTGCTTTCGAGCGCATCCGCCGAGACAGCTGTTGCGGCCAGGCTAAGCGTCAGACCGGCGACCACGGCCTGGCTGACACGTGCAATGGAATAAGACATGTGTGTTTCCCTTCTGGGCCGGGGCTGGACCGGCGGTTGAGACACGGCAGGCTTGTGACCCGCGGCGTTTCACCGGGATGCCTTGGAAGGGACGGCAATGTCGGGAAGAGGAAGGGTTAAACGATACTGCTCAAAGTCAGGCCGCTAATCTTCGGTATAGACGGTCTACTCTGGTCGAGACGCAAAACTGATCCAACGCATCAGCTGTGATGCGCGCATAAACGAAAAAGGACCGGCGTAACTGCCGGCCCTGTCATCGAAAAAACCAAAAGTGAAAGTCGTCGCTACAGCTCAGACGAACCCGGCGTCGCGGGCAAGGATGGCCGCCTCGGTGCGGTTCCTCGCACCGATCTTGCGGCACAGCGTCTTGACGTGCAGCTTGATCGTGACCTCTTGCAGATCCAGTCCGATCGCGATCTCCTTGTTGGACTTGGCCCCCAGCAGGCCGCGCAGCACCTGCTTTTCGCGATCCGAGAGATCCTTTTCGAAATCCGTCTCGTCAGGGTCGTCCTTGCCCGACATGAAATCCACCGGGGCGTAGATCTCGCCCATGGCCATGAACTTGACGGCATTCACCAGCGTCTTGGCTGGCAGGGATTTGGGCAGGAACCCTGCCGCGCCCAAATCCAGCGCCTGTTGTGCGATCAGCCGCGTGCCGGTGCCCGAAATGATGCCGACCGGATGGCCACCGCTGGCCGCCAGCGCAAGTTTGAGCCCTTCAAGGCCCTTCATTCCGGGCATGGTGTAATCCAGCAGCACCAGATCGAATGGTCCCTTCTGCTCCATCAGTTTCAGCGCTTCGTCCAGAGATCCGGCGGTGACCGCCTGAGCCGTACCGTTGGTTTCAAGGTACATCCTGAACGTGTCGCGAACCATGTCGTGATCGTCGGCAAACAGCACTCTGAGAGACATACCCGGCCCACCCCGTCTTTTGTGATTCATTGAGGGAGACAGCATTCAGCCCCTGCCTCCCGCGATGGATCCTGTTCTAAATCTTATGCCGTACCAAGCATTTCCATGCAGATTTTAGCGGTAAACTATACATTCGAATAGATCCTTATTCGTAAGAAGTCGGGAAAATACGGGGGATTACGCCTAGGGTTCCATCAGGATATCCAAAACATGGGAGACCAAGAGATGCGCCTTCTTTTCCCTGCCGCGGGCCTGGCAGTCATGGCCATGGCAAGGCTTGCCATGGCTGACAGTGACGTCATCTTGACCACAACCGTCAATGACGTCACCCGCAGCTTCACGCTCGAAGAGTTGCAGGCCCTGCCTGTGGAACGCTTCGAAACCATAACCATCTGGACCGCAGGCCCGCAAAGTTTCGAGGGTGTTCCACTGGCGGCGATACTGGATGATCTGGGCGTCACCGAAGGTACGGTCAGCGCCCAGGCGATCAATGATTATGCCGTCGATATTCCGATTGACGAGATCACCGAAACCACTCCGATCATTGCCTATCATCAAAACGGCACATCGATGTCGCGTCGCGACAAGGGGCCATTGTGGATCGTATATCCCTATGACAGCAAACCGGAATTCCAGTCCGAAGCCATATACTCGCGTTCGATATGGCAGATGGATCGTCTAAGTGTGAAGTGATGAAAAGATGTGATATCGGGGCGTTTATGGCACGATCCGATACAGGCCGCGAAGCAGAGAAAAATCGGTTTACCCTGACCGGGCTGACCGTTCTGGCGCTGGCCTTCATCCTTGGCCTGTCCTTTATCGTACGTGACAATCTGAACGTCATGGTGGTGGCTCAGGGCGATGAGCTCAGCTGGCGAGCCTCGCAAGTCGAGGTCGAGTATCTCAAGCTGCTCATCGCCATCAAGGACGCGAACGCTACGGATGCGCCTGATCTGGACGAGCTGCGCAAACGCTTCGACGTGTTCTACAGTCGCTTGCCGCTCTTCAAAAATGAGACGCTGAGCGACGAAGCCCAAGCCAACCTCGGGGCCATGCAAGAACGTCTGGACAGTTTCATCCCGATCATCGACGGGCCGGATGCGCGCCTTGCCGCAGCGCTTCCGGAGTTTCAGAAAGACCTTCTTGAACAGCAGGATTCCAGCCGGAGTATCGCGCTTGGTGCCATTCAGGGATCCACCGAGATACAAGCCCTGCAGCGGCAAAGGGTTGTCCTCCTCCTGGAGGCGATGATGGTTCTGATCGCCCTGAGCGCCGTGGCGATCGTTGCGACAATCTTTTTCCTGCAAAAGCGCACCGCCGAGCAGCGACGTGCGTCCATTCAGGCCGAAGAAAAACGCCGCCAGCTTCAGGCGACTCTGGACGGGGCGATCGGCGGTATCGTGGTCTGCGACAAAGATGGCAACGTGATCGATTTCAACGCCGGTGCCGAAACGATCTTCGGCTATCGCAAGGATGAGATCATCGGGCGCTACATGCCTGAGCTGCTTTTGCCCACCGATGCGCGTGAGGCCGTCGAACAAAGCATGGCCCGTTACCATGCGACGGGGCAGTCGACCTTTTCGGATAGCGGCACACATGAATTCCCCATGCTGCGCGCGGATGGCACGGTATTTCCGGCCCAGACACAGATCACCACGGCGCAGATGCAGGGGGGAGTGATCTTTATCTCCTTCTGCCGCGATCTTACCAAGGAAAAGCACCACGAGGCCGAGCTGACCAAGGCCAGCGAGAACGCGATTTCAGCGGCCAAAGAGCGTTCACGCTTCTTTGCCATGATGAGCCACGAAATGCGCACGCCATTGAATGGGGTGCTTTCTGCTCTCTACCTCCTCGAAGAGGGTTCCCTGACCGACGAACAGCGGGAACATCTGGATACAGCGCTGTTTTCAGGGGACATCTTGCTGTTGCATATCAATGACGTTCTGGCCATCGAACGCAGCGAGGATGACAGAGAGCTAGAGCAGCAGGTGTGCGATATCTGCTCGCTTGCCTCGAACATGGTGCGCATGCTCGAACCGATGGCAAAAGAACAGTCGGTCACGCTTGATCTGGAAAAGAAGGGGCTGAAGGGCCGCCAGTTCCTGTCATCGCCACGCGCCTTGCAACAGATCCTGATCAACCTGCTGAGCAACGCGATCAAGTTTTCGCCGCAAGGGGCGGTCTCCCTGTTTGTCCGCTACACGCCGTCGGATGGTTTTCCGGGGCAGGGGGTCCTGCGCCTTGAAGTAAGCGACACTGGCATCGGCATCGCGTCAGAGGACAGAGACCGAATTTTCGACGATTTCGTGTCGCTCGACGAACGATACGAGCGCCGCACCGGCGGCACCGGACTGGGCCTCGGGATCGTGCGCCGATTTACCCAGCGTCTGGGCGGCAGCATACATTGCATGTCGGAAGTCGGAGAAGGCACCACCTTCAGTCTGGATCTGCCCATGACCGAGGCCGATCTGGACGCGCAACTCGCGCAGGGTGACGATGCGCTGAGGTCGGGGTCTGTCACCCTGGCGTCCAGGCGCATCCTTGTGGTCGACGACAACAAGGTCAACCGCAACGTCATGGAAAAGATGCTGACCCTTGCAGGGCAGAATGTCAGATTGGCCGAGGGCGGCGAGGCTGCGATCCGGCTGGCATCGCAGCAGGCTTTCGATCTGATCCTGATGGACATCTCCATGCCCGACGTCAGTGGAACCCAGGCCACCCGAAGCATTCGCGCGGGGGACGGCCCGAACAGGGAAACGCCGATCGTGGCATTCACCGCCCACGCTCTGCCCGACGAGCTGGAGAGCTTTCGGCAGGCCGGCATGTCCGGATGCCTGATGAAGCCGGTCAACCGCAAAGCTCTGATCGAATGTATCGGCAAGGATTACACGACTGCCGAAGATGGCTTTACCGTCGATGCTCCCGTTGAGCCAAGCGGTGTTCTGGAGCCCAATCAGGTCTCGGATCTGAAAAGCTTTCTGGGCCCCGAAGAGCTGGCCGCGCATCTGAACGAATTCAGGGAAAACGCGGACAGCCTCAGGCTGGAGATGAAGGCCGCCCATGTCAGTGCCGACCTTGAACGGCTGAAGACTGCGGCGCATGCCTTGGCTGGCACCTCAGGAATGGCGGGCGCGCTTCAGCTGTTCGGACTTTTGCGTGATCTTGAACAGTGCTGTGTCCACATGGACATGGGCAGGATCGATCTTCTGATGGCCGGCCTTGATGATGCCTATGACCGCCTGTGCGATGCTTGGGATCAGGTGCTGGCCAACCCGGTAGCGTGCGATACCGCCGGATAGACATCCTATGCGACGGCTCCACTGCGAAACGGGTGATGGCAGGGGTATCGTGAACCTACGCACCGAAGCGCCACCCTCTGCTTCGGATCGGGTAAGCCGCGAGATCAGTTTATCCCCCTTGCCGGTCTCGCACCACTCACGGATCTTGCCCCTAGCTGCCCTTCCTTCTGGAAGGGCAGCCTTTTGCGTTTGTGTTCAAATCCGGACTGTCGCCTTGCGCTGCCTGTCATCTGCGGTGATGCGTCTATCCACGCAAAAGGGCCGCCCTTGCAGGGCGGCCCTTCGCAAGCTTCGACAGGGGCGTGGTCAGGGGGCGATTGAGACCTGAAACGCCACGGATCCGGTTGCGCCGGGCGCATGGGTGCCCGTGCAGTCCCAGCGCAGCGGACCAGCATAGCCGGCGCCGTTCGCGGCGGGTTCCGCCACGCTGCACGTCACACCGGCCCCCACGGTCACGGGGCTGGGAATAGCCGCGGCCAGTTCGGTATAGGGTGGGGTGCGATCATGGATCACGATCTGCGTGGCAGGCAGGTTGCCGGGATTGGCCAGATAGATGCGGTATTCCAGAACATCGCCAAGCGTGGCACCGTTGCTGACGCCCTCGGGGGTGCCCTGGGTCAGGTTGCGCACGGTTTTGGTCAGCTCCAGCCGCCCGCTCTCGCCCTCGACCCGCACCACGTCGGTATTGCGGAGCCGTTCCGTCAGGCCGGTGGTGCCATAGCTGGTATCGGCCAGCACATCGAAGGCAATGGACGATCCCGGCGCTGCCGCCGCCGAGGCGGTGACCCGCGCCACCAGACAGATCCGCGTGGCCGCCGTTACCGTCGCGGGTCCATCCACCGCCGTGACCGGCGTGCCATCACAGGCCGGATCGTAAAACAGGGCCACGGCGTATAGTCCGGGGGTGGTTTCCTCGATCAGGGCGGTCGAGAACTGCACCGTGCCCTCGGCATCCGCGATATATTCGTGGCGCAGCTGAACCACCTGCCCGGCCCGTGTCGCGGCTTGCTGGCTGTCGCTCAGGCGTGCGCCCGAGACCAGACCAAAACGCAGATCGGTGTAATCGGCACCCTGTCCCGGCTGAAAGCTGTAGCTGCCGTCCAGCGGATCGGGATTGTCGAGCCCCGGCGGGCTGCGCGGGTCCTCGGACACCACCCTGTAGCCGGTCGAGGGGGTGACGGTGACGGTGACCCGATCAAGGTAGTCCTCGGGCAGCGTCAGCGTCCATGTGCCATCGGCGGCCACCACAGGGCTGCCCACCAGCGTGCCGGTGCTGTCGAAAATCTCGATCTTGGCAGCGCCGGTGCCCGGCTCCTCGGTTGCTTGCTGGCCATCATAGGCGGTGCCCGCGCCGCTGCCATTGTCAAGAAAGACCACGCCCGCCAGCGTTGCGCCGGTGCCGTCGAAAGCTATGGTCACGCTGGCCTCGTCATCATCGGCAATCTCGTCGCCCAGATCATCGGTCAGCGCGCCGGTCGACGGGTCGCTATCGGGATCGACCTGATCCGAGGCGATGATCTCGGCGTCATTGGTATGTTCGCCGGTGGCGTTCATGGTGACCCGAATGGTCAGGGTCTCCGTCGTGCCATTGGCCACATCGCCAACCACCCAGACCCCGGTGCCCGGATCATAGCTGTCGGACTGCGCCGCCGCATCGTCCGACACATAGGTGAACCCCGACGGGATTAGATCGCGCACCTGCACACCCGTGGCTGCGGAGGGCCCGTCATTGCTCACCGATAGAACGAAATCGATCGCTGTGCCCTCGGCGGCCAACCCGATAGGCGTGCCCGACGCATCCTGGGCACGCTTGTCGAGCGACAGGTCCGCGCTGCTGGCAAATCCGAAATTATACCCCCTTGAAACACTGCCCGCTGCAACCCGCACGGCGGTATAGGGGTTTTCGGTCGTGGCCTGCGCCCCGGCCGGAAGATCGGGGTCGGCTTCGTCGACCTCGATCCGGAAAAGCACCACAGCGGACAGATCCTCGAGCGAATAGCGCCCTTGCGAGTCCGTTTCCGTCGTTGCCAGAAGCGTGTCGTCGGTCAGATCGTTCGGCGTATTGTTGTTGTCATAGGCCGACACGGTGATCCCCGCGAACCCCGGTTCATTCGTCGGGCCATCCGGGAAGCCGGAGGCGTTGCTGTCGTTGAACACCAACCCGCGGATCGTGCCCGTGGGGGGCAGCGGACCATAGGCGGATGGGCAAGCCGCCGCATCGACCCGGTTTTCGATCGGCAGGCTAAGCGTGTCGATCAGCGTCGCGGCGCCATCCCCGCTGCCCTCGAAGCCGACATCGACTTCGAACACGTCGTTTGCGCTGTTCTCGTTGATATAAAACCGCCCCGAGAGGTCGAACCAGACCGCGCCATAGCTTGACGTAAAGGTCGCGGGGCCGAAATCGACAATATTGGTGCTGCCCGCGGTTCCGCCGTTCGGATCGAAATAGAACAACCGGTTGGTGGCGGAATTGATGCCATAGAAAAACCCGTCATTGGGGTTGAAGGCATAATCTGCCACGCCCAGCGTTTCCGAATAGGTGATCTGCCCAAGGTCCACCGGGTTGAACGGATCGCTCAGATCAAGCAGCTGAAAGGCACCGCCTCCGCTGACGCGGTATATCATCACGCCGTTGTCCATGATGTCACCGGCGTTGCTCCCGACCGAGGCGGTTGCAGGAATGGTGGCGATCACGCTGAAATTGCCCCCGGAATCCAGCCGCACAAGGTCGCGCGTGCCGTTGTCCACGCCATAGAACAACCCGTCGAGCGCGTTGTAGCCCCAAGCGGCGTTGTAATCGATCCCGGCGGGGGAGCCGACATTCGCATCGGCAATGCTATAGCCCCCGGACCCGTTCTCGCTGAACACCAACTCTTGCAACTGCGAGCTGGTGCTGACCACGCGGTACAATGTGCCATTGCACACAAAGGGCACCGCGCCGGCCGACAAAAGCACCTGGTAATCTTCGACCTCGCCGTCGAAATTCAGCCCGTCAAAAGGGTCTGCGGCCACTGCGCTGGTGGTGGACCACCGCACGCGGGCAAAGGTCACTCCGCTTCTGATCGTGTTCGGCACCGGAATGTTCAGGGTGATCTGGTTGTTGAACACCCCGTCCGTGTCGCCCGTGCCGCCATCACGGTAATCGGTGGCCACCTGTTCGCCTGCGTCGAAGCTGCCGTTCTGGTCCCAGTCGATCCAGACCTGAAGGTTGGTGATGCCAGGCGTCAGAACCGGAAGGCCCAGATCATAGAGATCGGACAATGTTTCATGGGTCTGCACGGTCAAGGATACGGTTGTTCCTGCCTCCAGCACGGGAAATACCGCGATGGAATCTTCGTCATCATTGCCTGAAAGGTCGTCGCCCTGAGCATCGTCGCTATGCGATGTACTGGGCTCGGTGTCGGGCAATCCTGCCCCGAGATAGATCGAGGGCACGACGATATGGCGCGGATCGCCATAGCTTTCCGGCGCATCGCCCCGGTCCACCAGATCCGCCGCCGCGATGACCAGAGAATAGTCTTCGACCTCGCCGTCCAGCGCCAGACCAGCAACCGGGGTGCCCAGAAGGCTGGCATAGCGGAAACGGGCAAAGGTCAGCGAAGTTGTGGCGTTTGTCGGAACCCTCACCCGCACCTGGATGACCCCGTCCCCGGCCACGACATCATCGCCGGTCCCGTCATCGCGCAGGTCTCTGGCGATGTGTTCGCGCCGGGTGCCCTCGAACACGCCATCACCGTTGAAATCGATCCAGGCCTGCAAATAGCCGTCGCCGGTCACCGGCACGTCCAGCGTGCTGTTGACCCCTTGGGTCAGGACGGGAAAGACAACCGCGTCTTCGTCATCGACATCCACAAGGTCATCGCCGGTGGCGGTCGCATCGGACTGGTTGATCGCCTCGACATCCGGGGGCACCGCGCCCAGGTAAACCGTGGGCACCGTGGCGACGGCATGGGTCGCTGGCAGATAGGGCAGGGGTGCGTCGCCGAAATCGACGCCCAGCCCTTCGAAAACGGCCACGGACACCTTGGCGCGGTCGCATTGACCCGCATCCAGACTGTCGCACAGTTCGTATTCGATTTCATAGAACCCCGCAGGCACCCCCGCCGGAACCACCACCCGCCCGGCATCGGCCCCGGCGGTTTCCAGAACCGGCACCGGATCGCCGGTGTTCTGCGGCGTGGCCGCGGTGATCACCTCCAGCGTGGCGGTGGGGAAAGCGGCGGGCAGCCCGTTAACCGTGTCGTTGCTTAGCACATCGCCCGCAGTGCCCCCAAGCAACGTGTTCAGCGGCGAGGCGGTGTAATCGTCATCCTCGGCCACCACGCTGGGCGAGACATTGGTCACCGCACACAGCAAAATTGCAGACCCGCGCCGGGCGGAATTCGTGAAGGTTCCGGTGAGACCATGGATGAACTCGCCTTCGACGAAGCTGCTGTATTCATAGGTGGCGAAATTGTCGAAGTTGGATTCATTCGGCTCGTCCAGCCAGTTGGCTGGATCGCCCGCCTTCGCCGGATCCATCGTGATCGGCTGCCCGCCGCTGGGAAACCCGGCCAGAGGTGCGGTGTTGAAATAGGAAATCGTCTCCGGCGCCAGAAACGGGCCGACCACATCCGAACTGTCCTGCCCGACATTGGTGCTGTCGACGTCTGTCTGCTGGAAGATCACCCCGTTGATGCGGCTTTGCTCGACCGCCGTGCCCAAAGGATTGGCCGCCGTGGCGGTGCCATCCTGCACCAGCCGCAGCCGGTAGGTCAGATAGCCGTTGTCGGCGGCCACCATCCGCGCTTCGAGCGAGGTGTTGAGGTTCACGTTGGTGGCATCGTTGATCGAGGTCAGCTGGAAAACCACATCCACATCATTGCCGTTGATGTCATTGGTGACATTGTCGAAGACAAAGATATCCGACGTGGTCAGCGCCGCATCGCTGCCCGAGCCTGCAATCTGGGTGCGCGGCTGGGAAAAGACCGATTGCGGGGTGCAGCTTTGCGGGCCGGTGTCCGTGATCAGCGCATTGGTGAGGATGCTGGCATTTTCCGTGTTCGACTGCAGGCGCGACACAAAGGGCTGGCCGATGGCCCCGATCCCCGCCGTGGCGCTGCTGTCGATGGCACCGGACAGCACATCTGCCGCCGAGACCGTGTAGTCGGCGGTACAGGTCACGGTGCCACCGGGGGCCAGCGGTGCGTCGATGGCCGGGCAGCTTACGGTGCCCAGCAGATCATCCTCGATCACCATATCCTGCGCCGTGTTGAATGGCAGCTCGCCGTTATTGGTCACGATGTACGTAAAAGTCACCGTTTCGCCTTGGATCGCGGTCGTGGGCGAGGTGCTGCGCGTCAGGCTGATGGTTTGATCGGTGGTGAATTCCACGACGCTGAACAAGCCGACGCCCCGCGTGCCGGGATTGTAAGACCCCCCAGAAGAGCGGACTTCGCCGATGCTTTCATCGTACCAGATTTCGATCTGCGAGGTGTCGTTGGGATAGCTGAGCCGGATCGACCCGTTGGTGTCGTTGTTCGAGGTCGGCGAGGGCGCGGGCCCGTTGTTGTAGATACACTGCGCCTCGTTGGACAGCAAAACCCCGGTATTGCCCGACCCGATGCCCGGCCCGACCACCACGGTTGGCGCGGCCCCCAGCGTGGACAATGTCGGATTGCCATTGTCGCCAAAGGCGGTGATGAAATCGCACCGGTCGCCCGAGTTCCCGGCATCGGTGGCGTCGATATCGAGGATATCGATGATCATATTGTCCAGCTGCACCGCGTTGCCGCCCGAGCTTGCCGACACGGTTGTCGTGATCCTGCTGTCACCGCGTTCGCCCATGCCGGACGGCGCATCGGCAAGCATGACCAGCGATTCCGCATTGCCACCAAAAATCGCCACATCGTCCGGGGCCTGCAAAGTGTTGCCGCCGCCAAGATTGGCGCTGGCCAGCGACCCCGAGACCGTGACCGCCGCGTCGACCTCGAAACCGTATTGGTCGCGCAGGGTCCGCACCAACGGGCCTGTATTCCCTGCGGGCCAGTCAAAGGTGCTGAGATCAAGTGCGAAATCACCCGCTTGAAGCTGGGCGGGAAACGCAGGAAGCGCCACCGAAAGTGCCAGCATCAATCCTGCACTGCGGTGTCTGGGGGGTAATATTTTCAACGAACCAACCTCGTTCTGTCATCTTCGAACTGGGTTGCGCTACCGGCTGTGGTGACGCGAACGACCACTTTGTGCAATGACACGATCCATGCGCGCCGGGCTTGGGTAAGACAGTCAGGTTCGTCCTTCATGCGGCTACAAAGCTATGCTTTGGAATATCGATCCATCAGCGTTCCGCGCCCTGCCACGGCTATCCTAAAGGATAGGTGGTTGCGCCTAAATAGCTGGGGATACGCTTTTGCTGACCGCTCCGGATCGCGATGCCAAGGCATTGTAACAGGGTAGCGATCGACACTCGCGTCAGCAAAGAGGATAAAAAATGCCCGAAGAAACCTGCGTAGAGCACGGCCCCTCGTCTCTTGTGTTCGGCCTGATGTGCTCGGTGGTGATCAGCGTCGTCGCATTCCTTATGCTGGCGACGACGATGGGGCTCATTCAGGCCTATCTCCTGGGCTCTCTCATAGGCAGTGTTGGATTGTTCTTGCCGCTGGCGGTGCCTTATATCTGCGAGGCGCGTCAATTGATGCTGCGGCGCACCCCTGAGGGCGAACATAATGGCGCACAGGGCAGCATGGCCCGACGGGCACATTTCGACCGGTTCTGATCGTGTGACGACAAGACAACCACGCCACGAGCCTGCTTGTGCGGCTTGGTTTCTGTTGGGGATCACCTCGACCGCGTCGCCACGATCAATCGCTGATCTTTACCGTGAATTGTATCGTCGCGGTTGCGCCAGGGCGCACCTCTCCGTCGCATTCCCATCGCAACCCGCCGACATAGCCGGGATCACTGCTTTCAGGCAGTTCAAGCGTGCAAAGAGTGCCATCGCTCATTTCGACCGACTGCGTGATGATGTCATCCAGACGCGTATAGGGCGGCGTCGTATCGTACACCGTCACGTTCGTTATCGCATCTGAACTCACGTTCCGGATCGCAAGGCGGTATAGCAAAACATCCCCCGGTCCCGCAGAATTGGCCCGCCCTTCGCCAGAGGGTCGGCTGAGATTTTCGACCGTTTTGTCAATGACAAGCCCCCCACCATCGCGGCCAATGACCACGCGATCCGTGTTCTCCAGACGGATCTGCTGCGAGATCCCCGCCAGCTCTGTCTGCGCAACCAGCAGGTATTGCAGGCTGGCCCCGGTCTGCAGCGCCGTGCTTGTGGCGACGCGTGCGACCACGCATAGGCGCTGCCCGGCGGACACCACGACAGGGTCGGTCAGAAGGCTGTCGCCACGCCCGTCGCAATCGGTATCGAGAAACGGCACGACCCCCGCCGCACCGGGCACAGGCTCGTTTAGATCCTCGATCGCAAAGCGCACCTCGCTAGCGCTGCCCGCCACGTAGTCGTGCTGCAGCGTTACGACTTGCCCTGCCTGCACATAGGCCACCCCGTCCTGTGACAGCCGTGGTGCCGGAGCAATTCCCAACACAAGGTCGGGCAGATCCGTGCCCGCGGTCACATCCAGCACGATCGCCCCATCCGAAGGCACGGATGGCACGATCCCCGCAGCCGCAGTGGTTTCCGACACTGCAAGACTGCCGTCCGGAACGATGGCGCGCACCACGACCCGCCCCTCGTACCCCGCCGGCAGCGCGGCAGACCAGGCCCCCGAAGGATCGGTGACCGTCTGAGCCAAAAGCGCGCCGGTTTCGGTTTCAATCCGCAGCGCGATGCCCCCCAGCCCGGCCTCGCCCCCGTTTTGCAGCGCGTCATGGGCCGTGCCCCCCGCCGCCCCTGTATCGGCGATCACCTGCCCCGACAGGCGCGGCGCCGCCGGGCCGGACAGCGTAACCTGCATATCCTCGACTTCGCCATCAGGCGCGGGTTCGACCGCATCAAGCCCCGGACGCGTCGACCACCGGAAGCGGGCAAAGCTGCTCCCGGTCAGCGCATCCGGTGGCACCGTCACGGTCAGCGAAATGACCCCGCCGCCAGCGAGGGTCACGTCCCGCGCCACCTGTTCGTCATCGTCGAACGTGCCGTTGCCGTCCCAGTCGATCCAGCCCTGAAGATACCCTGCATCCCCCCCGGTCTGGGTGACGTCGATTTCGATGGTCCTGATTGTTCCGGGCACAAGATCGGGCATGGTGACCGCGTCTTCATCGTCGCGGCCATCGTCGTCATCGCCGGTGGCCGTGGCATTGGCCAACGGGCCTGCATCCGTGTCGGGGGGCGCGGCCCCCATGAACAGGCTGTTGTAGATGAAATGGTAGGGGCTGCCGTAGTTGGCGGTTGAAACCCCATCGGGGGCTAGCCCGGACACAGGGCAATCGGAAAACTCTGTGCAGACCGAGGTGACGCCCGAGATCGAGGCCTCTGCCTCTCCGATGCCGACCCCGAAGAACCCCAGAAGCGGATCCACCGTCGCATCCAGAATGGGAGAGATCGCATCCAGCAGCAGCCCCCCCACGAGGTCTCCGACCACCGGTTCGACGACCGTGTCGATCAGCGGCCCCACGAGATTGCCAAGGCTGTCCTCGACCTCGATGTCGAGGTTTTGCGCCAGCGTTCCAATCAGGTCGCTGAACGATGATGCCCCATCCCCGATCGCCTGTCGCTGCGGGTAGGGGGGCGAAAAGAACAAGGTCTCGCTGGTGCCCGGGGCGCTTTGGGCAAAAGAGCGCACCCTTACGCCGGCGCTTTCGCGGACCAGCCCGCCAAGCAGCGAGACCTCGAGATCGGCGACAGTGCCAAAATCGACGTCCGACTGTTGGATCGGGCGGCTTCGGTTAAAGAACACCGCGTCGTCGATACCGCCCAGGAACAGGTCGATGGCGCTGGGGGCCAGAATGACGCTGGCGGTTTTTGTTTCGGGGTCGGCGCTGAGGATTTCGCCATCGACGCGGCCAAATTCGAAATAAAGATCCAGATCAGCCAGCGCCAGATCGGTTGAGACCAGCCCGCCCAGAAGCCCCCCCAGCACACCGTCGAGGGCCGAGGTATCCAGTGACAGATCCGCCAGATCAACCGACAGCTTTGCCCGTATGGTCGAGGTGTGAAACTGCGTTCCGGCGCCGCCGCATTCGAAATGCGGTGGTTCGACCACCTGCAACAGGATCTCGGCCCCGCCGATGCCAAAGGATTGCAGAACCGCGTTGTTCAATGCCACCGGCTGGGTCGTCGTGACGACATTTTCGTAGTTGTAAAGCTGGATCGCCCCGCCGATCAGGTCGAGCGCATTCAGCTCCAGATCAAGCAACGCCCCTTGTGGCAGACCGATGGTGATCAGATCCGCCAGATTGATGGTGCCGCCAAGTTCGGATACCGGAAGGCGCAGCGCCCCAAGCGCGTTGACCAGCGCCGTGTCGCCATCCGCCGCGGCCACCGCAGCCGATGCGTCGATCAGGTCCAGCAATGTCAGGTCGACATTGGCGATCTGTCCGGGGTCCGAAACGGTGATGTCCTGCCCGGATTCTCCGAGCAGCCCAAGAAGGTCCAGTTCGGCCGAGGCCATGGCGTTCCAGTCAAGCACACTGAGCCCGACATCCGTGCCCAGAAGACCGGTCAGGATCGGGCTCAGAAGCTCGGAGTCACTCGTCTGTACGCTCGCCACGCGCGGGCCTGCAAAGACGCAAGCCGCACCGCATTCTTCCTGCGCCCGGGACGGGGCGGGTAGCAATGCAAGCATGACACCCAAGGCGCACACAAAGTGGAAAACGTGATGTTTCAAATATATCATTAGGGAGCGGGCACAGTCAGCTTACGACAAGATAAGCCACACTAGGCGTTCGCAAGCCTCCACACCAGAGAGGCAAGTTCATCCGGAATAGACGATTTCGATATCCATTCCGATGCTCCAGCTGCCTTGGCGCGGTCACGCACGGCGCCACCCCGTTCACTGCTCATGACCAGAATGGGAATGGTGGCGAACTCGGGTTTTTTGCGCAGCTTACGGATAAACGTGATCCCATCCATTCGGGGCATCTGCATGTCAGTGATGATGACGTCGGGGCAAAATTCAGCGGCTTTTTCCAACCCGTCGATACCATCGACAGCTGAAAAGAACCTGTGTCCCGCTGCTTCAAGTCTAAAGGCGAGAGCAGCTCGAACGATGCCTGAATCGTCGACCCCCAGGACCGTGGGCATCATTGCAGCTGCCTTCGGCGAATGGATTCGACGCGCCGACCGACCGCAACCTGGTTCCGATGCCTGACACAGACCACGCCATTCTGCTCCCATACCAGCTCTCCCTGAGCCAAGCTGTATTCTCCAATGCGGATGCAAACGATTTTAGGGGCGGGCGTCGCATACGAAGGCGTATCCGTTGTTTTTGTTGGGGTCACCATCGGTTCAATCCTCTATTCCTTGCCCGGTAAAAGGCCCGAAAAAGGCAAGCGCGTCTTCTTCGCCTTGGGATAAGCAGGATATACAGACAGGTAGCCACAGCCCTTCTTGGACAGCATGAAGCTGAGCTCCCCCCCGAAACTCGGACAGTGACGGAAGCTACAATCTGACGTCTGCTGGTCTTCAGGAACGAGGAGATCAGAACATGTCGAAGCGCAGGAACCATGACGCGGGCTTCAGGCTCGCGTGGCGCTGGAAGCGGTGATGGGCGCGCGCAGCGTGTCGGAGCTGGCGGCGGAAGACGGCGTGCATCCGAGCATGAGCCAGCAATGGAAGAAGGCGCTGCTCGAGCGAGCATCGGAGATTTTTGAACGCTAGGGCAACAAGAAGGCCGAGGTCGACGGAGAGACGCTGCGCCCGCTGCACGCCAAGATCTGTGTGCGCTACTTGAAGCGCGACTCCCATGACCTGAGACGGTAGGGGCGTCGGCGGATTTTCTCCATCATCTTTTCGCGGAAGACCTCAGCCGGGGGCCTCCATCCGAGGCATTTACCGGATGTGTTGTTGAGTTGGTCGCAGAGTTGCGTCAGCTCGAACTCTGTCATGGCCGCGATGTCTCTCTGCCTTGAAAGCCCGCGTCGGAGCCGACGGTCGGTGGTCTCGACAGTGCCTTTCTGC
>NZ_JAHKQA010000101.1 GCF_018860705.1 Citreicella sp. C3M06 | reverse complement strand
GGCCGAGATCGAGGCCATCGGCTGAAAGGTAACGGGAAAGGGGATCGTTCCCCGTTTAATGATTTGCGCAACAACGCCCAGCATTGGGCTGGAAAAGCCCGGTCGCCTTCGAACGGAAAGTGGCCTAAACGAGCACCTGGAGCGGCACCAAACCGCGACAGATCCACCCGACCCACAAAGGGGCGCTGAAATTCGAGGAGCTCGTCGAGAAGTACTCCGATGGTCGCATCGACGTGCAGATCTTCCCGTCGAACCAGCTTGGCTCGGAGCAGGAAGTGGCGCAGGCGCTGCGCATGGGCTCGATCGAGGCCGAGATCCTCTACACCGGCAACCTCGTGCCACTGGCACCCTCGGTCGGCGTAATGATGCTGCCCTATGCCTTCACCTCGAACGAAGAGGCCCACGCCGCCATGGACGCGCTGAAGGATCCGCTGAACGAGCGTCTTCCGAAGGAGGCGGGCGTGCGGGTGCTGGGCTATTTCGAGAAGGGCTTCCGCGTGCTCACCAACAGCGAGCGCGAGGTTAAGACCATGGACGACCTGAAGGACCTCAAGATCCGGGTCTCGAAGAACAACATCGCCATCGAGACCTTCAAGTCCTGGGGACTCGATCCGATCCCCATGGCCTGGGCCGAGGTCTTTCCGGCGCTGCAGCAGGGGGTGATCGATGGTCAGGAGAATCCCTACACCACTGCGATCTCCTCGAAGTTCTACGAAGTGCAGAAGTATATCACCGAGATTCACTACCTGATCTGGTCCGGCCCGATCATCGTCTCCGAGCGCTTCTACCAGGGGCTCCCGAGGACCTGCAACAGGCGCTCGACAAGGCCGGTGTAGAGGCTGCTCAATACGAGCGCGAGGTTTCGGCGGAAGAGAATGAGGCCGCCAAGGAAAAGCTGGTCGAACTGGGCATGACCCTCACCGGCGCACCTGAAGACGAGGTGAAATGGCAGGAAGCGGCCAAAGCCCTGTGGCCTCAGTTCGCGGCCGATATCGGTGGCGCGGAATGGGTCGAGGAAGCAACGCAGATCATGACCAACGCCATAGCAACGCAATGAGTGTGGCGCTCCGAAGAAAATAGCTTGAATAGACGCCTTTTCCAGGCAGGCCAGCTTCCACAAGCTGGCCTGCCTGTTCGTTCGGGATTGCCAACGTGACGGCATCAGCATGAGACGGCCGCCAGGGGTGTTTGTGTCAGGCGGTCATTTCGAGCGTATAGTTGTGCCACTGGCCGAAGGCATCGGATCTTGGATGGCGGTATGAGGCGGTGGAGAGGCGAAAGCGACGAGGTCTGAAAATTGTATTGATTTGATCGTGGGCCGCGAGGAACCTTTGCGCCTGCTGGATCGATTTGAACCGGCCCATGACCTTGTCTCGCTTCCGGATTGGTCGGTGTGACCCTTCTATGCGGGTGTTGAGCCCTTTATGTACCCGGTGATCGGATACAGGCGCGAGAGCACGGATCGATTTGATGTAACTGCGCAATTTGTCAGTCACGACGACACGCGGCTTGCCATAGCGGGCGATCAGTCGGGCAAGGAAACGCTTGGCGGCTTTGGCATTTCGGCGTGGTTGCACAAGGATGTCCAGCACATCCCTATTCGCGTCCACCGCTCGCCACAACCACTGCTTCGCGCCGTTGATCGGAACGACGACTTCGTTCGGATGCCACTTGTCGGCAGCAGCGGGGAGGTCACGTTTGATGCAATCGGCGAAATGCCGACCAAACCGGTTCACCCATTTGCGCACGGTTTCCCGGCTGACGGCTACACTGCGTTCGGCAAGAAGATCCTCGACGTCCTCAGTGCCGAGCGCGAAGCGATGATAGGCCCACACCGCGTAGGCCACGACTTCACGAGGAAAACGATAGCCTTTCAGGCGCGGCATCTCAGCTGCTATCATCATGCCAAGACGCTAGACGCCCCCAGGGGCTTCAGCAAGTTGGCAATGCCCATCATACCGCCACGCTCAAGACGACGGGTTCAGCCTCTGGGCCGATTATACTACCGAAATGGCGGCGTGATCGACCGATCTCCAGAGCTTTAAAGGCCACGAACAGCAACTTGGCAATCCCGAACCCCGGTGTTCGCATGTTGTTGCGCGCTCAGCCTGGCGCGAAGCTTGGCGTCGGCAGGGGCTGCAAATGCGAGACATAGCCGCGCAAGGTCTCGGGCGCGATCAGGTCGGGGTGGTGGCAATCAAGCTCGATGCTGGTCACGCCCTGCGCATAGGGGCGCCACAGCGCCGCGTGCAGGGCGCTGCCCGCCTGATCGCGCAGCGCGGTGACATGGGTCAGCGGCGCGCGCAGGTGTGGCTCTTGGTGGTTGCGCACCAGCGCATTGGTGGCCCGGACGGAACGGATCACCCCGTCTTGCACCGCTTGCGGCAATTGCGCCAGCGGGTGCCCGTGCCGGCGCAGAAACCCCATGATCGCCGAGCGGGTATCGAGGTGGCGGTGCGCCTCGGGATCAAAGCCCGCGATGGCCAGAAGCGCGCGCAGCGCGGTGGCCTCGTCCGGTTCCGGCTCGGCGCGCCAGCACTCCGAAGGGTAGGCATCGAGCAATAGCAGCGTGTCGATGCGGCGGCCCCGGCGTTCGGCCTCGGCGGCCATGGCATGGGCGATGATGCCGCCCAGCGACCAGCCCAGCAGATCCAGCGGCCCGTCGGGCTGGATCTGGTCGACCCGATCCATGTAGCTGCGCGCCATGGCGGTCAGGCTGTCGGGCGCGGGGCTGTCATGCAGCAGCGGCGATTGCAGCCCGATTACCGCGCGCCCCGGCAGGGCCTTGGCAAGCGCGCGATAGCACCACGCCAGCCCGCCCGCCGGATGCACCGCAAACAGCGGTGCGCCGCCCGCGCCAAGGTGCAACACGGGGCCGGTGCCATCGTCGCGCTCCGTCGGCACGCTCAGCCGCCGCGCCAGATCTCCTAGCACCGGATTTTCCAGCACCGCGCCCAGACCCGGATCGCGCCCGGTTTCCTCTTCGATGCGCAGGCAAAGCCGCACCGCGCCAAGGCTGTCGCCCCCGGCGCTGAAGAAATCGATCTCCGCGCTCGCAGGGGCCGCCAGCCCGAGAATTTCGGCGTATAGCCCGGACAGAAGGGTTTCCTCGGGGCTTTGCGCGGCGCGGCCAAAGGTGGAGTCGATCGGTTTGGGCAGCGCCTTGCGGTCAAGCTTGCCGCTTGGGGTCAGCGGCAGCGACCTGAGTAGAACGATCTGCGCGGGCATCAGCGCCAGCGGCAACCGGTCTGCCAGCGCCGCGCGGATCGCCGACGCATCGGCCCCCGCACGCGGCACGGCATAAGCGAGCAGCCGGGCCTGCCCGTGGGCCTCATCGACGATCACCGCGCCTTGCGCCGCAAGGCCGGTGGCATGCAACGCGGCCTCGATCTCGCCCAGTTCGATGCGCATGCCGCGGATCTTGACCTGACTGTCGGCGCGACCCTGATAGGTCAGCACGCCCTGATGATCCGATACCGCGATATCGCCGGTGTCATACATGCGCCCGGTCTGAAACGGGTCGGGGAGGAAACGCTCGGCGGTCAGGTCGGGCTGGCCCAGATAGCCCTGCGCCAGCTGCCGCCCCGCCAGAAACAGCCGCCCCGGCACGCCGTCCGCCACCGGGCGATGGCGCGCATCCAGCAGGTAGGTGCGGGTGTTCCAGACCGGGCGGCCAATGGGGATCGAAGCGCCCTGCGCCCGTGCCAAAGCTTCTTGCGCGGTGACATCGACCGCCGCTTCGGTCGGACCGTACAGATTGTGCAGCCGCCCTTTGATCCGGGCGTGAAAGCGCTGCGCAAGCCGGGTGGGCAGCGCCTCGCCACTGGCAAAGACGCGGGGAATGCAAAGACCGTCGGATGCGGGCGCATCGAGGAACAGCTCCAGCATCGAGGGCACGAAATGCATCGCGGTGATCGCCTGCCTGCGCACCAGCCCGGCCAGCGCCACCGGGTCGCGATGCGCACCGGGAGGCGCGACCACCAGCGTCGCCCCGCTGAGGAACGGTATGAACAGCTCCCATACCGACACATCGAAGGTGGTCGGGGTCTTTTGCATAATACGGTCGCCGGGGCCGATGGCGTAGGTATCGCGCATCCACAGCAACCGGTTGACGATGGCGTCATGGGTGATGACCACGCCCTTGGGCGCGCCGGTCGATCCGGATGTGAACAGCACATAGGCCGGATCGTTGGGCTTTGGCGGCTGCGGCGTGGTTTCGACGCCGGGGCTGGACGCTTGCAGCACCGGGATGGCGCCAAAGGTGCTGCCCGGCGCGGCGAGGATCGCGGCGGGGGCGGCGCGGGCGATCATCGCCGCGCGCCGGGCGCTGTCGTCTTCGGGATCAAGCGGCACATAGGCCGCCCCCGCCCGCAGCACCCCCAGCAGCGCGATCAGCAGATCGACCGAACGCGGCAGCGCCACCCCAACGATATCGCCGCGCCCGATGCCGCGCCCGGCAAGCCGGCGGGCCAGCGCGGCGCTTTGGCGATCAAGCTCGCCGTAGCAAAGGCGGGTGTCGCCGAACAGCAGCGCCGGGGCGTCGGGAGTGGCGCGCATCTGCGCCTCGATCAGCGCGGGCAGGGTGGTGCGGGGCACTTCATGGGCGGTGTCATTGCGCGCGATGATGTTGCGGGCGGTTTCCGCCGAGGTCAGCGTCGCAACATCGGCCAGCCTGCCTGCATCGACGGCGCGGGTCAGGAAATCGGTCAGTCGGTCGCACAGCGCCTCGACTTCTGGCGCCGTATAAAGCGCGTCATTGGCATCGACCTGCGCCAGCAGGCCGGTGTGCGGATCGCCCCGGAAACACAGCGTCAGATCGTCGACCGAGCCCGCGCCAAGGATCTTGAGCCTTGTTTTGCAGCCGGGCAGCGCGGGGCAGGCATCGAAGGGCAGGATGTTGATCAGCGGCCCCCACAGCCGCCGCCCCGCCCCGATGCGGCCAAGCTCGCGCGCCAGCGCCTCACCCCGGTAGCGCCCGTTGCGGCGCATCGCTGCCAGATCGGCCCCGACTTGCCCGACCCAATCGGCAAGCGGCGCGTCCTCATCCAACGTCAGGCGCAGCGGCAGCACGTTGACCTGCGTCGAGACGGTGCGCGCGACGCGGCCCATGCGGTTTTGCAGCGGAATGCCAAGGACGATCTCCTGCGTCTCGCCGGTGGCGATCTGCGGCATATGGCGGGCGATGAAGGCCCCGGCCAGCGCGCTCAGCGCATCGGTCCAATGCACATCTGCGCGCGTGGCCAGCGCCTCCAGCGCGGCGCCGGTGGCTTGCGGCAAGGGCCGTTCGGCGCGGTGAAACCAGCGCCCGTCGCCATCTGCGCCGCGGCTCATGCTGTCGATGGCGGGCAGGTCCTGTAGCTGCTCGTGCCACCAGGCGCGTTGACGGGCGCGGGCGGGCGCGGCGGCAAAGCGCGCCTCATCTTCGATGGCGCGATCAAACGGGGTGAGTGGATCACCCGGACCCTGCGCCCCGATTTGTGCTGCATAAAGCGCGGCCAGCCGTCGGGTAACCTGCACCATCGCCTGCCCGTCGGCGGCGATGTGGTGGATGCGCAGCGTCAGCACGTGCCGCAGCGCGCTCAGCCGCCACAGCGTGACCCCCGCCACCGGCCCGGTTTGCAGATCCATCGGCTCGCGCGCCTCGGACAGGATCGCGGCGTCGATATCGCCCTTGGCCTCGCGCTGCACCAGTCTTGGCGCGCCGTCTGGCTCAAGGCGCTGCTGCGGCCCTTGCGGCCCATCGCGAAAACGCAAGGACAGGCTTTCGGTCTCTTGACCCAGCGCCTTTACCGCGCGGGCAAGCGCCTGCGGATCAAACGGCCCGTCAATAAAAAGCGCCTGCCCGGTGACCAACACCGGGCTTTGCGGATCGCGCGCCTGCGCATACCAGATGCCAAGCTGCGCTTCGGTCAGGGGCCGCCAAGTCATTGCGCCGCCCGGGCGATATCCCAGAATGCGGCCAGCGTTTCGCATTCATACAGCTTTTCCGACGGCAGCGTCGGCTGCAGCTCTTCCCAGCCCATCAACAGGCGCATCAGTGCAATGCTGTCCAGCCCGAGATCGCCAAGATGCTCATCGCTTGGCACCTCCTCGACGGGCAGGTCCAGCGCGGCGGCCACATCGGCGCGCATCTTCTCGAGAGTCAGTGTCATGTGGAAGGGTCCAATTCGGAAAGGACATCGGCGCGCAGCGTCTCACGCAGCTGCCGACGCGAAATCTTGCCCACGGCGGTGGTGGCAAAACCATCGACCATGCGGATCTCGTCGGGGATCTTAAATGCGGCGACC
Source organism: Citreicella sp. C3M06 (assembly GCF_018860705.1). GTDB lineage: Bacteria > Pseudomonadota > Alphaproteobacteria > Rhodobacterales > Rhodobacteraceae > Salipiger. Next base: position 11,771 of record NZ_JAHKQA010000101.1, on the reverse strand, counting down.
TCGCGGCTGCGCAGGTATTTGCGGATCTCGGTTGGGGTGGGCGCGTCGCCGCGGGGCTGGATAAAGGCGCAGGCCCGCTCGCCCAGCCGCGCATCGGGGATCGACACCACCACCGCGTCGAACACGCCGGGATGGCCGAGCAGCAGGTCTTCGACCTCTTCGGCGCTGATCTTTTCGCCGTTGCGGTTGATCTGATCGTTGGCCCGCCCTTGCACCACAAGATGCCCCGAAGGCAGGCGGATCACGATGTCGCCGGTGCGGTAGAAGCCGTCTTCGGTAAAGCTGCGGGCGTTGGCGCTGTCGTCGTCGTGATAGGCGCGGATGGTATAAGGCCCGCGCGTCAGCAGGTTGCCGGGCTGGCCATCGGGCACGGGCGCGCCCGCATCATCGAGGATCAGCACCTCGTCATCGGGGCTGATGGGGCGCCCTTGGGTGCCGGTGACGATCTCGTCCGGGTCATCGTCGCGCGTGTAGTTCACCAGCCCCTCGGCCATACCGAACACCTGTTGCAGACGGCAGCCCAGCAGCGGCGCAACCCGCCGGGCGCTTTCGGGCAGGAATTTCGCCCCGCCGACCTGAAGCGTGTTCAGCGTCGGCAGATCGGGCCGCGCCTTTTGTGCCGCATCGAGCCAGAGCAGCGCCAGCGGCGGCACGAGGCCGGTGATCGTCACCCCCTCGCGAGCGATCAGCGGAAAGGCGATCTGCGGCATCGGCGCGGCGCAGAGCACCACCCGGCCCCCGGCATAGAGCGCGCCGAAATGCCCCGGCGAGGACATGGTGAAATTATGCGCGACGGGCAGCGCCGCGAGATAGACGCTGCGCTCGGTGATGCCGCAGATGTCGTTGCTGGCGCGGATGGAATAGAAATAATCGTCATGGCTGCGCGGGATCAGTTTGGGCAGCCCGGTGGACCCGCCCGAGATCTGGCAGAACGCCACCGCCTGCGGATCGGGATCGGGCGGCAGGCTGGCGGGATCGCCCGCGATCGCGTCCATGTCCAGCGCGCCCTCGGGCGCAGCGCCCGCGACAATCACATGCGCCAGCGCGGGCAGATCGGCGCGCAGGCCCATCATCATCGCGGCGTGGTCGAACCGGTCGATCCGGCCCTGCACAAGGACCGCCCGCGCCTGCGCCTTGCGCGCCAGATGCGTCACCTCTGTGCGGCGATGGGCGGGCAGCGCATAGACCGGCACCAGCCCGGCAGCAAAGGCCGCGAACACCGCGTGAAAGAAACACGGCGCGTTGCCCATCTGGATCAGCACCCGGTCGCCGGGCACCAGCCCCAGCGCCAGCAGCCCGGCCCCAAGCGCCCGCGCGCGGGCGTTCAGCGCGCCATATGTCAGCTGGTCCTCGCCCGAGGTGATCGCCACGCGGTCGGGGTGATCGGCGGCGCGGGCGCGCAGCATGGCGGGAAAGGTCTCGCCCCGCCAATACCCTGCGGCGCGGTAGCGCGCGGCAAGATCGGCGGGCCAGATCTGGGTGGGGGCGGTTTGCGTCGGCTCTGTCATGGGGCTCTCATGCGGTGAAACGGGGCCGCGGCGGGCGCGGCCCCGGCGTGGCGTCACTTGGCGGTGAGGCGGGTCAACTGGTGGGCGGTAGGGTCGTCTTCGCCCGCCGATTTGTTGACCACATAGACGTTGCCCTGCCCATCCTGCGCGAGGTGGTTCGGGGTCGAGCCGACATCGAGATTGGCCAGCAGCTCGCCCTCGGGGTCGAGCACGGCGACGGAATGCCCGTTGCGCAGCGCGATAAAGACATTGCCCGATTGCGGTTCGACCACGGCGTTCAGCGGGTTGGCCCCCACGTTGACCTGCCGCAGCACCTCGCCGCTGGCCCCGTCGATGATGCTGATCGTGTCATTGCCCTGCGCCACGGTATAGACGCGGCTGCCATCGGGGCTGGCCGCAAGGCCGATGGTGTTGTCGGACCCGTCGATTGGCCAGGCGGCGTCCTGCGCGCCGCTGGCAAGATCGATCACCGCAACCTCGTCGCTGCGCAGCGACGAGACGAACAGCTTGCCCGCCTCGGGGGCGAGCGACAGGCTTGCGGTGGCGAATTCCTGCCCCCGGCGCGAAGAGGTCAGCGTGATCGGCGTCATTTCTTCGAGCGTTTCAGTGTCGAACACATGCACCAGTGGTTTGAAGGTCGCGGTCACATAGACCTTGCCATCGTGGTAGACGGCATCGCGCGGGTGCGACACGGTGCCTGCGTCGAACTGCTTGATCAGGCTCAGATTATCCGAGCTGTAGACCGCCACCGTGTTCTGCCGGGTGTTGGTGACCCAGACCTGCCCCGGCGCCACGCCAACGCCGTAGACGGCAAAGACGCCGCCGTCAGAGCCATCCGCGCGCGCAGGTGCGGCGGGGGGCGTGACGCGGGCAGTGATCTCCATGGTGTCGGGGTCAAGCTTGGCCAGTTCCGACACCTTGACCGGCGGGCGGCCCACCGCGCCGGTGACGAACACCGCACCATCGCCGATTGCGACCTGATAGGGGTTGCGCACGATCTCAACCGATTGCGCGCTGTAGGCGTCGGTATTGATCGCGCCCAGCTCCTTGGACACCTTCAGATCGAAGGTCGTCGCATAGGGCGCATCGCCGCCCATCTCGACCACCACCGGATAGACCCCGGCTGCGGTGCCTGCGGGGATGGCGAGTTTTGCCGTAAGCCGGCCTTCGTCGTCGGCGGTGAAGGGCGAGCCAGCCAGCGCCTCTCCGCCCTGGCGCAGCGTCACCGGCTGGCCGGGGGCAAAGCCGCGCGCCTGCACCTCTGCTTCGCCGCCCGCAACGATGGGGCCGCGGTTCGGACCCGATGCACCGATGCGCCCGTCAAAGCTGCCAAGCCCGGCAAAGGGGTCGGCCAGCGCCATGCCCCCCGCCGCGATCATCATTGCGCCAAGCGCCGTGCTGCGCAGCCATCTTGCCGTGGGATATGTCATGTCCATCTCGTCTCCATGCCCGGGCACGCGGCCCGGTGTTTTGCCAGCCCGGGCCGCGTGCCCGGACATTTCAGGATTGCCCTTCGGCTGCAGCGAGGCTGTGGCTGGCGGCGCGGGCAGCGCCGTGGGGGCAGGCGATGCCCCGTCTTGATGCGCAAAGGGCCGGTCTTTCGGCAGCCCTCGCGCAGGGTTCGAACTCGCGGCTAAGGGCGGCCCGTCGCAGGGCTGCCGGTTTCGAGCACAAACCTGATCGATTGCCGGAAGGTCTCGCCATGGCTGAGCCCGTCAAAGACCGTGTACCTGCCGGGAACGCCGGCGGCGCGCAGGCTGGCATTCAGATTGCCAAGCGCGTCCTCGGGCAAGGCGGCGCGCATCCTGACCAGCTTTTGCGCGTTGGCATTGCTGGGGTTGCTGGCGCGCTCACGTTCAAGTTCGCCCTTGTGGACGTCAAGCGGGCGGTGCGGCCAGTTCCCGACGCGCGCGCTCAGCCGCGCCAGAAAGCTGCCATTGTCCCACCACAGCGACGGGCTTGCCGCGATATAGCGCGCAAAGGGGGACGATGCCTCGCCCGCCGCATACAGCACGAACAGCCCCGCGTAGGAATGGCCCCAAAGCGCGCTGCGCCTCATGTCGATGCTGGCGCGCGCCTGTACCTCGGGCACGACCTTGTCCGTCAGCAGCGACAGGAATGTCGCCGCCCCGCCCCCCGGGCGCCCGCGCGGGTCCGCCACCGGGCTGCCATCGGCGCTGGCGGGGGTATAATCGCGGGTCCGTTCATCACCGGCAAAGCGTTGGTCGGTGTCGTAGCCCAGCGTCACGATCACCGGCAATGGCGCATCGAGGCTGCCAAGGAAGTCATCGCTCAGCAGTTCCAGCACCGCCTGCCCGTCGAGCGCAAAGAGCACCGGAAAGCCGCCCTCGGGCGCCGGGCCTTTGGGGATAAGAACGCCGATCCGATAGGGCATCGACGCGCCATCCGGACCGGGCAGATCAAAGCTGTCGGTGTCGACCACCGTCGAGCCGGTCACAAGGATCGACGGTCCCAGCGGGTCTGGTGACGGTTGCGCAGCGGCGCCTAGTGGCAGCAGCATCAGGATCAGCGCCAGCAGTCTCATTGCGCGGCCTCGGCCTCCAGCCGTGCCAGCAGCGGCGTTTTCGCGCGCCATTCTGTGTACCAGTCATCAACCGCCGCGCCGAACCATTCACGCCCGACCTCGATCACCGGTACATCGGTCTCGCGCAGCCGGGCGAGGTTGATTGCGTCGATTTCGCCGTAAAGATCGACCATGGCGGCGATCTGCGCCTTAAAGATGGCGTCGATGCTGGCGCGGTCGTCTGCGGAGATGCTCTGCCATTTGCGGCTTGAGGCCACGGCGGCCATCGGGAAGATCATGTGCCGCGAGTCCAGAATGGTGCCCGCGTTCTTGTAATAGCCAGAATTCCACGTGCCCTCGTGGTCGATCTGCATGGCGTCGACCTGCCCGTTGGCAAAGGCATCGTAAAGCGCGGGCAGCGGCATCGGCGTGGGCGCGGCGCCGAGCAGGCTCCAGAACGCCATCTCGGGGGCCAGCGGTACGGTGCGGATGCGCAGACCGTCCAGATCTGCGGCCTCATGCACCTCGCCAGCGGTGACCACCTGTCGCATCCCCGCCATGCCCCAGGCCAGCCCGTGCAGGCCGAAATCGCCCATGCCGTCCAGCAATTCCCCGGCCACCTCTCCGCGCAGCAGCCGGGCAGCATCCTGCGTGTCCTTGGCCAGATACGGCGCATAGAAAACGCCGTAATCATCGCTGCGGTTGGCGAATTCCGCCGAGGTCAGCAGGGCGAAATCAATGGCGCCGGTCTGTAGCTGTTGCAAAATCCGCGCCTCGTTGCCCAATTGGCCCGACGGCATCACGAGGATCTCGACCCGCCCATCGGTGGCATCCTTGATCTGCGCGGCGATGGACTCTGCGGTTATGGTCCATTGGTGCGGAGGCGGGGTGATCAGGCCAAGGCGGTATTGTTCGGCGCTGGCGGGAGCCGCCAGCAGCAGCAGGCCAAGGATCAGGGAACGGTGCATGGCGCCTCCGGTCATTGCAACAGGGTCAGGGGGCCAAGCGCAAGGCCCGGCACGAGCGTGAGGATGGCGAGCACCGCAAGCGCGCCGCCAAGGTAAGGCAGCAGCAACCGCGACAGGCGACCGGCGGAAACGCCGGTCTGCATGGCTGTCGTATATAGGCCGACACCCACGGGCGGCGTCAACAGCCCGATGGTCAGATTGAGACAGGCAATCAAGCCAAAGTGAACCGGGTCGATGCCATAGGTATCCGTGGCCACGGGCAACAGCACCGGCACCACGAGGATAAGCGCCGGAATCGGGTCCAGCACCATGCCCAGCCCCAGCAGCATCAGGTTGAGCAGCAGCAGGAAGATCAGCGGGTTGTCGGACACAGCCGCCAGCTGCGCCGCCACCATCGCCGGCAGGTTTTCCCAGGCCGCAACCCAGGCATAAAGGCTCGCGGCGGCGATCAGCAGCAGGATCGAGGCACTGCTGCGGATGGTGGCGATCAGCGCCGGCCAGAGCGCGGCGGGGGTCATCTCGCGGTAGATCAGGCAGCCCACCGCAAGCACGGCCAGAACAGCGACGACCCCGGCCTCGGGCGCGGTGGCAAGCCCCCCGAGGATGGCGGCGATCATCGCGGCGGGGATGGCCAGCGCGGGCAGAGCCTCGGCGAGGGTGCGCGCGGCAGGCGCGCGCGCGGGTGCGGCGCGCTGGCGGTTGTGCACCGCGGTGATTGCCGCCAGCACCGCCAGCAGCGCCAGACCCGGTCCGATTCCGGCCAGAAACAGATCGCCGATCGGCACTTGCGCAATCACGCCGTAGACGATCAGCAGCATCGAGGGCGGTATCACCGGCGCCAGCAACCCGCCCGCAGCGGTCAGCGCGGCGGCGCCGTCGCGGGGATAGCCGGCGCGCTCCATCTCGGGCACCGCAAGGCGCGACATCAGGGTGATCTGCGCCACGGTCGATCCCAGCACCGCCGCCATCAGCGCATTGGCGATCAGGACCGCCTGCGCCAGCCCGCCGCGCATTCCCCCCGTTGCCAGCCCGGCCAGCGTGAACAGCCGCCGTCCTGCGCCGCTGGCATTCATCAGCTCGCCCAGCAGGATGAAGATCGGCAGTGCCAGCAGGCCATAGCTTTCCATGCCCTGAAACAATTGCTGCGGCAGGCTCAGCAGCAGCACGCCGTTGCCACCAAGCACGATCTGCAACACCGCCCCCGCGATCATCGCAAAGGCGATGGGCAGGCCAAGCGCCATCAGCAGCGCGAATGCGGCAAGGCTTAGCATCGCAGCACCCGGACAAGCGCGTGAAACAGCGCCCCCAGCGCGGCGGGCAGCATCGGCAGCCAGAACCAGATCTTCAGCACGCCCAGCGTCATCGTCGGTTCGGTATAGGTGAAATTCCCCGCATCGCGCGCCAGCTGCGCCCCCGATCCCGCCGCGATCAGCCCGACCGGGTCCAGCCAGACCCACAGGCAATAGAAAAACCCCAGCAGCAGCGCCACCAACACAAGATCGACCCCGCGACGCGCCCAACGCGGCAGGTGCCGCAGCACCCCATCCACGGTCAGGTGAGCACCCCGCGCAATCGCCGCCGAGCCAGCGAAGAAGGCCGCGATCACCATCGCCAGCACTGCCAGCTCGTCGCCCCAGATCAGCGGGCGGCCAAGGCTGCGCATCACCGCCCCCGCGAGCAAGCAGCACAGCGCTGCCCCCAGAAGCGCGGCGGCAATCCGTTCTTCGGCGGCGGCGAGCTTTGCGTCAAGGCGCGCAAGCATTTGGGACATCTGGTGGCTCGTTCATTACTGAAACACCGCCCGAGGCATGAGGGACCCCCCCGGGCGGTGTTCGTCGACGTTCTGATCAGAACGTCTTGGTCAGGCCGAAGTAATACCCCCGGCCCGGTTCGTTGTAGGTTTCCGCCCCTTCGCCCGAGCGCAGGATGCTGGTGTCGAACACGTTGGTAACCCCGGCCTTGAAATCAAATCCGTTGTCGAACTGATACGTCATGCCAAGATTGACAAGCGTGTAGGGATCACGATCCTGATCTTCGTCCGTGGCATAGCCGCTGTAGCTGCTATATTCCGGTGCCTTGATCCGGCCATAATGCGTCAGCGACGGGATCAGCGTGAAGCGGTCGTTCACCTGCCAGTCGAGCGCGGCGTTGATCGTGTAGTCCGGCACGAGCGACAGGGGCACCTCGATGTCGATGGACTCGTAGGTGTCGCCATCGCTGGTGGTGCCGCCGTCGATCTTGAGCCGTTGCTTGGACGAAATCATGTAGGTGCCGTTGACAGACAGGCCGACCCGATCGCTGAGTGGCATGGCAAAGCTGCCCTCAAGGCCCGAGACCTCGGATTCGGGGATGTTCGTCCACTGGTACAAGCGCGCATCGCTGCCGCTGACCGAGGTGGTGCCGATCTGTTCGGTGCCCGCCTGAATCTTGTTGCGGTAATCGTTGTGGAAATAGGTCAGCGTCGCGTTGATGCCGTTATTGCCCACATAGGCCACGCCGATTTCCGAGTTGATCGAGGTTTCGGGGTCCAGATCGGAATTGCCCAGCACATAGCACGGCCCGTCTCCGACATAGGGATAGGGGCAGCCGTTGCCGCGCGTGGTGTAAACGTAGGAATCCGACAGCTGGTAGACCGTCGGGGCTTTATACGCCTGCGCGATGCCGCCCTTGATCGTCCATTCCGATGTCAGCGCATAGGACGCGTTCACCCCGCCCGAGAAGGTGCCGCCGAAGGTGTCGGCGAAATCATAGCGCACCGAAGGCGTCAGCGTCAGCCGGTCGTTGAACTGGATGTTGTCTTCGAAATAGAAGCCGAAGGTCGTCTGTTCGGTGAAATCGCCGGCGGTCGAGGAATCGAAGCTGCCGTCATCGGACAGGATCGAGGAGAACTGATCGTAATCGCTGGTGTCCAGCCGTTCCCAGCGCAGCTCGGCCCCGAAGGTCAGCGCCGATGGGCGGCCCCAGGTGCTGTGATCCACATAGGCTTCGGATTTGGCGGTGACGGCCTCAAGGATCGCGGTTTCCCAATCCTCGGTCGTGTTGATGGTGCCCTCACCCCCACCGGCGGTGCCTTCGCCAAGGCGACTGTTGTCGGTGCGTTCATATTGCAGATAGCTTTTCGTCTCACCCCAAGCGTAAGACCCATTGTGGGTCAACGCAAAGGTGCCGCGTTTCATCACGTTGGTTTCTTCGCCGTCTTCCGCAAGCTGGTAGATCTCGCTGCCTTCGGTCGTGCGGCTGCCCAGCTGCGTGTCGCCGGCATAGATGTTGCCCTGACGCGAATAGCCCAGTTCAAGGTTGAAGCTGTTGGCCTGTGTCGGTGCCCAATCCAGCCGCAGGGTGTAATCCTCATTGACCACCCCTTCGCTGCCCGCATCATAGGTGCAGACCTCGGTGCCGGTGCCATCGTCTTCGCAGGTGGCCTCATCCGCGTTGACCTCGGGGTCGTCGGCATCGGTCTTGTTGTAATTCGCCGAAAACCGCAGCGCGAAATCTTCGTTCAGGCGCTTGGCCCACAGCAGGTTGTAGCGCTGCGTCGCGCCCTCATCCGAGCTTTCGGGAATTTCGAAGCTGGTGCCGAGCTGCAGCAGATCTTCGTCCGGGGCCTTGGTGATGATGTTGACCACGCCGCCCGCCGCGCCCGAACCATAGCGCGCCGCCGCCGGGCCCCGGATTACCTCGATGCTCTGCACCATTTCGGCGGGCACCCAGTTGGTGTCGCCGCGCGTGTCGCGTTCGGACGAGCGGCCCTGCTTGACCGCCATGCGCGACAGCACCGGCTTGCCGTCGATCAGGATCAGCACGTTTTCCGGCCCCATGCCGCGAATGTCGACCTGACGCTGGTTGCCGCGCTGCCCCGAGGGCGAGCTGCCGGTCAGGTTGACGCCGGGCATCTTGCGGATGATCTCGGCCACGTCATTGACCACCGGAAGGCGTTCGAGATCCTCTTCGGTGATGGTCGACACACCAAGCGCCTGCTTGATCTGTTCTTCGGCGGTCAGAACGATGGTGCCCAGATCATACGATCCGCCGTCTTGAGTCGAGACGGTCTGACCAAGAGCCGCGCCAGACCAGGCCATGGTGCAAAGCATTATGGCTGACCCGTTCGCCAGCCGCGCACGTGCAGATGTCATGCACTGTCCTTTCGATTTTCAGGATTGCATGCTGGCACTAGCTGGCGATTGAGGCTGCTTGTAGCGGGGCGAAGCGCGCGTTCAATCCGGCCAGAGGTGTACGATGGATTCAAGTTATGAATGTGGTAAATTTACAAATAAAGTCAGGTATTTGTGGGCTGCCCACGCGAGAAACAGCGGCCCGGGATCGGGTCGCTTTTCTGGCGGTTGGAACCAGAGATTTCCTCAGATCGAGGCGTTGTCTGACGCAACGGAATTACGTTGCGCCTCGATCAGGACTTCTTGGCAGTGAGGGCATCCCGTCGGCTCTGCACGGCAGAGGCACTGCGAGATGTGGCGTGGGGATCGCTGCGCGCGTTTCGAAAAACGGCGCGGCAGTCACCGGCTGTTCACGATTTTGAACTGAGATGTGAGCGGGTGCAAGGGGCCGTCGACATTTTTTCTGCACAATTGCGGCGCGCGCAGCTGGCTGTGGGACTCGGGGCCTATGCTGGGGCTGCGTTGAAAATGCAAAGCGGGGACCAGCCCGCTGCTTTGCAGGTGCCGGGCGCGGCGCTGGCGGGAAAACCGCGGCGCAGGGTCGGCATTGATGGAGTGACTGCCCCCCGACGGCAGCGATGTGCCAAGTTGGGTCTGCGACGATCCACACCGGTCATGTCGTAGATTGTCACGGTCGGGCGCGATCTGGCGAAGACTGTGTTCCCGGTTCACGGGGCTGACGCCTCGGACCGGGCGGTGCCGTACAGGACGCTGAGAAGAGAGCAGGTGATCTTGGTCTTCAATCAACTCCCGATCTGCACTGCCGCGATCGAAGCTTGCAGGGGTGCCCAGTTCTGCGGCCGACAGATCGGCAAGCTTGACCACGAGCTGAGACGGGTCCCGCCCGCGGACGTGAAACCCCGCATGGAGCGCCAGAAAAACGATGGTGAGAAGAACCGTAGCTGCAGTGCGGCTGCGCAAGTTGACAAACGATGCCGAGGCAAACTGCGAGGGTTCAAGCCGTTGGCGCATCGAGAAAATGATCCGGGGGATCGGTAAAATACGTAGAATGGGTTCGTGCCTTTAAAGAGTGAAGAGACCCAAGGCGCGGCTATGGTGTTCCGCGCGCTTTTGATCCGGCAGAGGACTCGGGCCATCAAGGCGTCGTGCCGAAACCACGCCTCTGGCGTGATGCGCGGCCTCACGCCACGGCAGTATTCGACCGGAGGCAAACAACGGCTTGAGGCGGCGACGACCCTTTCATGACATGCCTGCGGGGTGCATTGTCGGGCAATGGATGGGCCAGCAGTCCCTCAGGCGGCTGCTGACCATCGGGGCGAACAGCGTTATCATCAAGCGGCATGTTCATTCCTCGGCCAAATCTGGCACATGGCTCGGCGGGATGCCGAAGCGCAAGCCGCCGAAGCAGGTGCCGGTGGCGAAAAGGTCGGCAGGGAGCGACTGTTCGGCACCCGTCTCGCCAACGATCAATTTATCCCAGCGTCGCGGGGCTGACGGTCACGGCCTTTGGCCGGGGGCAACTGGGCGGTCACGTGGTTGGAGAGCAGCACCGCCAATATCAGGCTGCGGGTCTATGACGAGGACGGCGCCGCCCTGACCGGCGGCCTCATGGTCAACGAGACCACCGGCAGCGCCTCCACTGATGGCGTCTATGCCGAGACCATCACCACGCTCGACGATTGCGGTTTCGTGGTGAGTTGGTGCTACTCACGCGGCGGCGCGATCACCGAGCGCTACGATGCCTTTGCCCAAGTCCACAATGCCGACGGCAAGGCGCGGACCAGTGAGTTCGAGGTCAACATAGCAACGTTGTCAAACCAGAGTAAAATGGCCCCCGTAGCGGAGTGCGCCCTTGCGGATGGACCCGTCGGATCGGTTGAACTGACCCGTAGCGGGATTTCAGAGGAAGATAGCCCATGCCCAGACGGCGCCGCAGCCACAGCACCGAATTCAAATGCCAGGTAGTCCCCGAGTATCATGGCGGCGAAACGCTCCACGCGCTCAGCCGCCGCCACAAGCTGATCCGCATCTGGATTGAGAAGGCCAAAGTTGGTGCCCTCGACGAGGACGTGGCAGCGACCGAACTGATGACAGAGTATGAAACGCGGATCGCCGCCTTTGAGCGACAGGCCGGACGCCAAGCGCCTGAGGTCGAGTTTCCAATGGGGCTCAGCGCTCCGGACGCCCGCAGAGAGGCGAGCCTACATCAGGGATTGTGTCTGACGTCAGCACCTTTGGGACAGATTCGACGATATGATTAACGGAAGATTTTTGGTTCATCGTGGCGTTGTTGCACAGCTCGAAAGATGGAATTTTTACTTTGCGATTTCAGGAGGTTACAGGGGCTGCATGCTTAAGGCACTTCCCGTTGGTTACCGCGCAACCTACTGATCGAGCTTATATGCCTCCCTAGGGTCAGGATGCATTGATTTCGCTGCACCAGCATGATTCACGGCTTCGAAAACGGAGCGGTGATATGAGCGATCTCTTCTGGCTGACTGACGCGCAGATGGCACGTCTGGCTCCCTTCTTTCCCAAGTCACACGGGAAGCCTCGGGTTGATGATAGACGCGTCTTGAGCGGCATTATTTTCATCAATCGCAATGGCTTGCGTTGGCGGGATGCACCGAAGGAATAT
>NZ_JAHKQA010000009.1 GCF_018860705.1 Citreicella sp. C3M06 | reverse complement strand
GTGGAAAGGTTGGAGCGGGAAAGGCGTCTTCGCCCCGATGATGGCCAGGCTGGCCTCGGCCGTCTGATTGGTCGAACCAAAGGCGGCATGAATAGCAACTGCACGCCATCTGCGACAGTCAGGGACGAGCGATCGACTTGTTCAGCACCGTCGGACAGGTCAGCGATGACATCGGCGCGCGCGCATTGCTCAGCGGCCTACCAAACGTCAAATGGCTGCTTTGGGATCGTGGCTACGACTCTGACCGGCTCAGAGAAGCGTTGCAGGACAAGGGGATACGCGCCTGTATCCCTGGCCGGAAGAAACGCAAGACACCGGTCAAGTACCCCTCTCGGGACATTGCTTTGCAATGCCCTGCCGGGCAAGGGACAAGCGACGCATCGAAATCATGTTCAGCAGGCTCAAGGACTGGAGGCGTGTGGCCACCCGCTACGACCGTTGCCGCAAGGTCTTCCTTTCCACCATCGCGCTCGCGACTCTCTTCATCTTTTGGGGATGAATCCTGACCGAAAGGAAATTGGCCAAGCTCGCTGAGGTGAGTACCCCTGCGGTGTTGATTGGCCGAAAAGCCCGATCATTTGGGCGCCAGGATTGCAGCCCCCTATATCCCTAGAATCATCATCCCGAAGAGCAGATCGCCAGTGCGTTTTCAACGGCACCGGCTCAAAGCAGACATGGCAGGGCCATGCGCCCGCAGCTTCGAATGATCACCATCGATCACCCGCAGACGCCCGCCCGTCGAGGCGGACGCCTGTCGTGCGGGTCAGTCCGGGATCACCGCCGTGCCGTCGATCTCGACCAGCCAGTCGGGGCGGGCTAGCGCGCTGACCACGAGGCCGGTCGACACCGGATACACGCCCTTGATGTATTCGCCCATGGTCCGGTAGACCGCCTCGCGGTGGCGCACGTCGGTGATGTAGACGACGACCTTGACCAGATGCTCCATCTCGCCGCCCGCCTCTTCGATGAGCTGCTTGATGTTCTGCATGACCTTGTGGGTCTGTTCGACCGGATCATGGCTTTCGATGTTCTTGGCATCGTCAAGGTTCTGCGGGCATTGCCCGCGCAGATACACCGTCTTGCCTCCCTGCGTGACCACGGCCTGACACAGGTCGTTGTCGAGGTTCTGCTCGGGGTAGGTTTCCTTGGTGTTGAACGTGCGGATCCGCGTATGTGCCACGGGGTGGTCTCCTGTTTAGCCTTGCGCCGCGGCGGGGGCCGCCTGCGCGTTGGCGTCGTCATGATAGGTGAAATAGGCGTGCCGGATGGCGATCTGGTCGGCCACGTGTTTGGCGTCGTGCCAGACACCCCAGATGAAGGACGAGCCGCGCCGCGATTGCCACGGCAGGCCAAGGAAGTAGATCCCCGGCTCTTCGGACACGCCGCGCCGGTGGATCGGGCGGCCCTGCGCGTCAAAGGTCGGCGCTTCGATCCAGCTATAATCCTGCACGAAGCCGGTGGCCCAGAGGATCGTGCCGATGCCCTCGGCGGCAAGGTCGAGCTCGGTGATCGGGTGGGTCATGCACTCGGGATCGGGGCGGATCACCCGCGCCTCGGGCTCTTCGGGCAGGTCGAGCCCGTTGCGCGCCACATAGGCGTCGGCGGCGTCGAGCAGCGCAAGGTAGTTGTCGTCTCCGCCCTTGACCATCTGCGCGATATTGCCAAGGAAGCTGACCTTGCCCGAGGCATAGCCTTCGGTGCGGCCCAGCAGGGTGATGCCTTCGCTAGCGAGGCGGCGAAAATCGATGGTCTCGCCGCCGCGCGCTCCGCTGACGGCGATGGTCACATGCTCGGCACCCGCAGGCGGGGTCGCCAGATCCCACAGCCCGAGCACCCCGAGCCACCAGACGAAATCCCGCCCTCGGTAGGCCCGCGGCGGCCGATCATGCGGCCCCACCGACAGGAACACCTTGCGCCCGGCGCGGTTCAGCTCGTCGGCGATCTGCACGCCAGACGAGCCGGCGCCAACCACCAGCACCGCGCCCTCGGGCAGCTGCGCGGGGTTCTTGTAGCCCGACGAGTGCATCTGCATCACCGGCGCTGCGTCGTCGATCACCGCCGGGATCACCGGCTTTTGAAACGGGCCGGTGGCGGCCACCACGTTCAGTGCCTCGTAATCGCCATGCGAGGTTTCCACGAGAAAGCCACGCTGCGAGGGCAGTTTCGAGACCCGCTTGACCTCGACCCCGCAGCGCACCGGCGCGTCGATCTTGCGGGCGTAATCGACGAAGTAATCGGCGACGGCATCCTTGGGGACAAAATCATCCGGCCCGCCGGGAAATTCCAGCCCCGGAAAGCGGTCGTGCCAGGCCGGGCCGTTCGCCACCAGCGAATCCCAGCGCTCGGAGCGCCAGCGCTCGGCGATGCGGGCGCGTTCCAGCACCAGATGCGAAATCCCCGCGCGGCCCAGATGTTCGGACATGGCAACGCCCGCCTGCCCGGCTCCGACGACGATGGTATCTATGGTATCTATGGTCTGCGGCATGTCTCGTGGTCCTTCCTGCGGTGGCGCATGGCCCTGTCATACCCGGATCGTTACTTTTGGAAAATTAATATGTATTGCAGCACTGCATAGGTTGAACCAAAGCCGCGCCCCGGGCAAAAACCACCGACGCCCCCACCCGGCCCGCTTCGGACCGGTCGCAGGCTCAGCCGTCGAGCTCGTGGAACTTGCGCGCGAAATAGGCCAGCGCAGAGCCACCCTCGGATTGGGTGACTTCGATCACCTCGCAGAAAATCACCTCATGCGTGCCGACGACGGCGCGCTGCGACACCTTGCAATCAAAGCTGACCACCGCATCCCTCAGCACCGGGGCACCGCTTGCGCCGGTGCCGAACTCGGCCGAAGCAAACCGATCCGCCATCGGCTTCTTGCCGCCGAAGATCATCGCCAGCTCCTGATGCTCCGGGCCGAGCGTGTTCACGCAGATCGCGTCATTGGCCAGAAACGACGGCGCTGCCGAGGACGAGCGGTTGACGCAGACCAGCAGCGTCGGCGGCGTATCGGTGACCGAACACACCGCCGAGGCGGTCAGCCCCGCCTTCCCCGCCGGGCCATCGGTTGTCACGATATTCACCGCGCCGGCAAGGCGGGCCATGCCATCGCGAAACATCGTTTGCGTCAGGGCAACGGGGTCGGAAATCTGGGTCGGGGCGGTCTTTGTCATGGGTCTTTCTTTCGGCGAGAGGAGCTGTCCCCATGCCATATAGCGCGGTTGGCGGCAGGGCACGCGAACATGCCCTGCCATCAGACATCAATCCTTGTAATCCGGGCATTCCGCATCAAGAATAAGCTTCATCTCTTCGAAATGCGCGATGCAGAAGTCGCCGATCATCTCCCAGTCCTGCGCGGTCTGTTCGGCGTCGGCCTCGGACAGCGTCAGCAGCGGGCGGCCGGTGGACATCGCCGCAATGACGGTCTGCGCGGCGCGATCGAAGGTGTAGATGTCGTCCCATGCCTCGCCCATGGTGGGGGCGGTGATCATCACGCCGTGATTGCCCATCAGCAGCCGCGACTTGTTGCCCATCAGACCCGCCAGCCGTGCACCTTCAGCATCGGAATTGGCCATGCCGCCATAGCCCAGATCGACCGCCAGACGATTGTGATAGCGCGCCGAGTTCTGGTCGATGGCCGGCATCCCCGGCGGGTCGATTGAAGCCAGCGCCGTGGTCATGATCGGATGCAGATGCATGACGACACGGGCGGCGGGGCAGAGCTTGTGCACCTGTCCATGGATCTTCATCGCCGTGGTGTCGACGTTGTCATGCACCGTGCCGTCGTTGAGATCGACCAGCACCATATCAGACGCCTTGACCCGGCCCCAGTGCATCCACTTGGGGTTGATCAGGAAACGCATCCCGTCGGCGCTGAGCGCGATGGAATAATGGTTGGCGACGGCTTCATTCATCCCGGCCCGCGCGGTCATGCGCAGGGCGGCGGCAAGGTCGATCCGGGCCTGTGTCTCGTCGATGATGTCTACGCGTGCGTCCATCTGATGTATCCATTCTTGCCGCCGCGACGGATCTGCGCCAGCTCCATCGCGCCAAAAAAGATCAGCACGATCAGCAGCACGACAACAGAGGCCGCGGCGAGTATCGGGTTTGTTTGCAGGTTTATGCTGTCCCACATCCGTCTGGGAAGCGTTGTTTTCAGCCCGCCGCCCAGCAATAGGGCAACGACGCCTTGCAGGGCTCCGCTGCGCCCGGACCGGATCAGCGCCCGGCTCCGCAGCACCAGCAGCCTCCCCGGCGCGGCGCAGCACACCGGGTTCAGCGGCAGCCGCGCCCGTGGCACCGCCATGGCCGAGGCCGCAAGATCAGCCATTCACCGCCGCCTTCTGCGCCATGACATGACGGTTTTCAGGGCGCGGCAGGCCCAGATGCTCGCGCAAGGTGCTGCCGGTGTATTCCTCGCGGAAGATGCCGCGCTGTTGCAGGATCGGCACAACCTTTTCGACGAAATCGGTGAGGGTCGAGGGGATCACCGGGAAGGTGATCATGAAACCGTCGCAGGCCTCGCGGTCGAGCCATTCCTGCATCAGGTCGGCGATTTCCTCGGGCGAGCCGAACAGCGTGACCTTGGCGCGGGTGTATTGCTGGCAGATCTCGCGCAGAGTCAGGCCACGGCGGATCATCCCCGCCACTTCGTCGAAATACGAGCGGTGATAATTCGACTCCGCCGGGATGCGATCAACCGGCACCGGCTCGTCAAGCGGCAGGTCCGACAGGTCGGTTTCGATGTCCTGCTTGATGCGCAGCAGGCCGACATCCGGGTGGATCAGCGCCTGCCATTTGTCGAACCGGGCCTTGGCCTCTTCGGCGCTTTCGCCCACCACGATGGTCGCCCCGGCCATGACCTTGAGGTGATCTGGGTTGCGGCCATATTTCGGCATCCGCGATTTCTGATCGGCGTAAAAGGCGATGGCCTCGTCGATATTGGTGGCCACGCCGAACACCGCCTCGGCGGTCTGCGCGGCGAATTCCTTGCCCGCCTCGGACCCGCCCGCCTCAAGGATCACCGGGTAGCCCTGCGGCGGGCGCGCGATGTTCAGCGCACCGTTGACCCTGAAGAATTCCCCCTCGTGATCGACCAGATGCATCTTGGCCGGATCGAAATTGAGCTGCTTTTCCTTGTCATAGATAAAGGCATCGTCTTCCCATGTGTCCCAGAGCGCGGTGACCACCTCGTAGAATTCCTTGGCCTTGGCATAACGCTTGGCGTGCGGCGGCAGGCGGTCTGCGCCAAAGTTGCGGGCAGCGAAATCATTGGCCGAGGTCACGACGTTCCAGCCTGCGCGCCCACCCGAGATATGATCGAGCGAGGCAAAAAGCCGGGCAAGATTGTAAGGCTCGTAAAAGCTGGTCGAGGCGGTGGCGGCCAGCCCGATCTTCGACGTGGCCCCGGCAAGCGCCGTCAGCAGGGTGATCGGCTCGAGCTGGTTCATGTACATCGGCGAGCGCGCCCAAGTCTCGATGTCGCCAGTGCGGCAGGCCGGCGTATCGGCGATGAAGTAGAAATCGAATTTCCCACGCTCGCAGATCTGCGCGATGGTCTTGAAATATTCGATATCGGTGGGCGAACCGGGGTCGGCCTCGTCGGTCAGCCAGGCAGCGGCGTGCTGGCCGTAGGCTTCGATCAGGGTTGCGATGGCGAGCTGTTTCTTGGTCATCTTCTGCTCTTTCAAGGACATAAAGGACACAGGGGACCGGGCGCGGCGAAAGAGATCATCGCCGCGCCCGCAGGGCTGCGGGCCTTAACCCGTCAACAGCCATTGGTTGAAACGCCCGACGAGCGGATCATGATTGTCGCCCCGGTCGTCGCCGTCCATCGGGGTCAGGCCCTTGATGGTCGCGGGGACGGGCGGTAGCAGCTGTGCACGCTCGGCAGAGATGAATTCATAGGCGTTATTGGCCGGCGGGCAGTTGGCGGCGGCCACACCGCCCCGATAGATGGCACGACGCGAGGCGGCGACAGTCGTCATAAAGGCATCACTCCATGCTGGATCGGATCAGGGCCGGTCTTGAATTCGCCGCACACAAGCGAGCGCGGATCGGTCTGCCCTTGCCACCCTCATGGACCCCGACACGCTGTTACGCAGAGCTGCACAAAACCAGATCCGTCAGCGTGTCAAAGAAGACCCCGCGCCGCCCGGTTGCCGGGCCTTGCGGGAAAGGCGGCAAGACGATCGAGGCGCCCTGCCGGATCAGACAAGCACCGCCGCACTGCGGCGTAAAATATCAAAAACAGCAGCAGTGGTTAGGCCTAGCCTATGCTTGCCCAGCAGATGACTTAGGGCCGAGCTATGCCTTGCGGCAGGACTTCTGGTTTTACGTCTCAGGACATCTGGCCTGCGAGGACGCGTCTGCACCGCCAAGGCGGTTTTTCCCACAGCCGCAGCGATCCTGCCGCACAGGAGCGGCGGCACAGACGCGGCAACGTTTCCAACGCGATGTTGGGGCACCTGCGCCTCGCTGCGTAAAGTTGTCGGCGCTTGATGCCACGCTGTGCGAAGAGATGTAGCTGGAGATCAAGCGTCGCCGCAGCGACACTAGCACCACCATCATCCTCGCCTCCCAGATAGAGGAGCTGGCCCCGCCTGAACGCATCGCCCAGCTTGGTGCCCCACTCGAGATGTACAGCGCGCCGCACTCGGCCTTCGCGGCGGATTTCATCGGGATTTCAGCTATCTACAACGGCGCGAAGACTGCAAAGCGCTGACAGGCACCGTTGCCGACACGAACCACGCCGGATCGGTAACCGGCTTCTGGTGACGACGGCCAGGAAAGGCATCATCTTGCGCCAGACAGGCTGGCACGACGCTGCCGATCAGCAGCGCCCGGCGCCTCGGCCGGGATATACCCCGCGCGCAATTCCTTTCGCACGAGGTTTAAGCTGCCCCTGCCGGATCAGGCAGCCTTGCGGCGCAGCGCACCAAGCCCGGCCAGCCCAAGGCCAAGCATCCAGACACCGGCCGGCAACGGCACTGGCGAGACCGGCGACACCTCGAAGCTGGTCAGGTTGCCATAGGCCGCCGGACTGTAACCCGACGTGGTCCCACCAAAGCTGTAAAGCCGCATGTACTCGCCGTCGGTGTCGCCCCCTTGGTTGTAGCTCAGATTTGTCGACAGGCGCGGCCCCGACAGGTGCTGAATGTCGACCAGAAGATCGCCCAGAGACGCATCATAGGCAAAGCTGCCGTTGAAGGTGATGGCACTGCCCCCGGCGAGACTGCCATTCAGCGTGATCACATCGAAGATTGTCGCATCGCTGCCGGCGTTCGAGGCAAAGGTGCTGCTCATACTGCCTAGCGAGGTAGCCGCCGTGGACAGGCTCAACTGGTAGATGCTGTTGGCGAATGCACTGGTCGGGGAATTATCCGCGACGAAAAAGCTTAGCGACGTGATGTCATTCACGCCGGAAAACAGCGCAGAGCTGTACATCTGCTGATAGCGGGTGACGCAGCCAAAAGTGCAATCAGCGCTATTCGCGGTGCCGTTGCCATCGGCGATCACGGTGGCGGCCTGGGCCGAGGACACCGTGGCGATCGCAAGACCGACGCAAGTGGCGAGTGTTCCGAATTTTTGCAAGTGGCCGCTCCATGAAATGCTGTCAGACGATCGCACGCATGGAATGATTAAATGGTTAACTCATTGCATGAAATTTTGGCAAAATAGCGCGGTTACCCCTGAACGGCAGGCCAATGCAAAAAGGCCCCGCGCAGAACGCTGCGCGGGGCCTTTCGGTTGCCAGAGATCTGCACCGCTTAATGCGCGGCGATCAGACCCATGCTTTCCAGCTTCAGGATCACCTGATGCGCGCAGTTGTCGACATCGACATTCTCGGTCTCGACCGACAATTCGGGGTTTTGCGGCACGTCATAGGGATCGGAGATCCCGGTGAATTCCTTGATCTTGCCCTCACGCGCCAGCTTATACAGGCCCTTGCGGTCCCGGCGCTCGCATTCCTCGATGCTGGTGGCAACGTGGATTTCGATGAAGGCGCCGAACTGTTCGACATCCTCGCGCACCGCGCGGCGGGTCGCCGCATAGGGCGCGATCGGCGCACAGATCGCGATGCCGCCGTTCTTGGTGATTTCCGACGCGACATAGCCGATGCGGCGGATGTTCAGGTCACGGTGCTCTTTGGAAAAGCCCAGCTCCGACGACAGGTTCTTACGCACGATGTCGCCATCGAGCAGCGTCACCGGACGCCCACCCATTTCCATCAGCTTGGTCATCAGCGCGTTGGCGATGGTCGATTTGCCCGACCCCGAGAACCCGGTGAAGAACACGGTGAAGCCCTGCTTGGAGCGCGGCGGCTTGGTGCGGCGCAGTTCCTTGACCACCTCGGGGAACGAGAACCATTCGGGGATCTCGAGACCCTCTTGCAGGCGGCGACGCAGTTCGGTGCCCGAAATGTTCAGGATCGTGACGTTTTCCTTGTCGGCGATCTCGTCATTGGGTTCGTACTGGGCGCGTTCCTGCACATAGACCATGTGTTTGAACGGCACCATTTCGATGCCCATCTCGGCCTCGTGCTCCTTGAACAGCTCTTGCGCGTCATAGGGGCCGTAGAAGTCTTCGCCCTGGCTGTTCTTGCCGGGGCCGGCATGGTCGCGGCCGACGATGAAATGGGTCACGCCGTGGTTCTTGCGGATCAGGCCGTGCCAGACCGCCTCGCGCGGGCCGGCCATGCGCATGGCAAGCGGCAGCAGCGACATCGCGGTGGTCGAGGCCGGGTATTTGTCGAGCACCGCCTCGTAGCAGCGCACGCGGGTGAAGTGATCGACATCGCCGGGCTTGGTCATGCCGACAACCGGGTGGATCAGCAGGTTGGCTTCGGATTCACGCGCGGCGCGGAAGGTCAGCTCCTGATGGGCGCGGTGCAGCGGGTTGCGGGTCTGGAAGGCGACAACCTTGCGCCAGCCGAGCTTGCGGAAATAGGCGCGCAGTTCGTTGGGCGTGTCACGACGGGCGCGGAAATCGTAATGCACCGGCTGCTGGATGCCGGTGATCGGGCCGCCAAGGTAGACCTTGCCCGCGGTGTTGTGCAGGTAGTTGACCGCCGGATGCGCGTCATCATCGGCGCCAAAGACCTTTTCGGCCTCGCGCGCCTTGTTCGGCACCCACTTGTCGGTGACGGTCATGGTGCCAAGGATCACGCCTTCCTGATCGCGCAGCGCGATGTCCTGATCGATCTCGATGCTGTCGGCGAATTTCTCCGACACGT
This sequence comes from Citreicella sp. C3M06, assembly GCF_018860705.1. Lineage (GTDB taxonomy): Bacteria > Pseudomonadota > Alphaproteobacteria > Rhodobacterales > Rhodobacteraceae > Salipiger. The sequence continues at coordinate 29,492 of NZ_JAHKQA010000009.1, read as the reverse complement.
CCAGCGTGATCGGCATCGGCCAGAGCGTGCCGTCTGCCAAGCGCATGTTCTCGACGACACCGTCGTAATCCGCTTCGGACAGGAACCCCTTGAGTGGGTAGAAGCCGCCGTTCATCAGCAGCTCGAGATCGCAGATCTGGCGCGGGGTCAGATCGAGAGAGACGAGCTCCGCCGCCTCGACCTTCAGTTTCTGGGCGCTATCATAGGAAACGTATAGCTCGGGGATCGGAGCCAGATTGGCGGACATGGTCATGAACAGATCTCTCGTCAAGGAAGTCGAAATGCGGTGCCGCGGACGGTATAAATTGGCTTTAGCCACGCAAGCAGGTTGATTTCAACCCGCTTGCGCAAGAATGGAACGATGGTCCCGGATATGCAGCAAACTCTCGCCATCTGGACCGGGTCTTGAAGATTATTTAGATGAATAATCTTCGGCGGTGCGAAAGTCTCCTAGAATTTTCGCAGGAAAACTCCAGAAGACCGGGATCAATGCGTTGCGTCAACGGGGGCGCCGTAGCCCAGAGGCTCGGATTCGTCCTTGCCCGAATCCAGCCCCTGCTCGGCCAGCCAGCGTTCCGCATCGAGCGCCGCCATGCAGCCCATGCCTGCCGAGGTGACTGCCTGACGATAGACGTGGTCGGTCAGATCGCCCGCGGCGAACACCCCGGGAACCGAGGTTTCGGTGCTTCCGGGCCGGACCTTCACATAGCCGCCCATATGGGTTTCCAGCTGATCCTTCACCAGCTCGCTCGCAGGCGCATGGCCGATGGCGATGAACACGCCCTTGCAGGGAATCTCGGCGATCTCGCCGCTGCGCACATCTATGGCACGCACCGCGGTGACGCCCTTGGGGTTGTCCTCGCCCACGACCTCTTCGAGCTGGTGATGCCAAAGCGTCTTGATCTTTGGGTGCTTGAACAGGCGATCCTGAAGGATTTTCTCGGCGCGCAGCTCGTCGCGGCGGTGGATCAGCGTCACCTTGCTGGCGAAATTGGTCAGGAACAGCGCCTCTTCGACAGCGGTATTGCCGCCGCCGACCACCACGATTTCCTGACCGCGATAAAAGAAGCCATCGCAGGTCGCGCAGGCCGACACGCCAAAGCCTTTGTAGGCCTCTTCCGACGCCAGCCCCAGCCATTTCGCCCGCGCGCCGGTGGCAAGGATCACCGCGTCGGCGGTATAGGTCGCGCCGCTGTCGCCCTTGGCCACGAAGGGGCGCACCGAACAGTCAAGCGAGGTGATGATGTCCGAGATGATCTCGGTGCCCATCGCCTTGGCGTGAGCTTCCATGGTGACCATCAGTTCGGGGCCCTGAACTTCGGTGTGACCGGGCCAGTTCTCGACCTCGGTCGTGGTGGTCAGCTGGCCACCGGGCTCTAGCCCCTGCACCAGAATCGGCGAGAGCATGGCGCGCGCGGCATAGATGCCAGCGGTATAGCCCGCCGGGCCGGAGCCGATGATCAGGGCCTTGGTGTGGCGTGTGTCGGACATGGAGGAGCCTCGCAGCAGGTTTCGGTCTGGAATCTTTATCAGTCGCACTGCATATAAAGATGCGAACGGCGCGCGCAAACCCCGGGCGGAAAAGCTCGTCTGCGCGCGACATATCGTTAACAATCTTTCGTCAGAGCGAAACTTTATTGCGCCGCCGGCCGGCGATGCTATAACAATCGCGAAATACCAAAAGGACTCGCCATGCCCGGCAACCGGCTCGATCCGATCGACCGCAAGATTCTGGCCGAACTTCAGGCGGACGGCCGCATGACCAACGTCGAGCTGGCCAAGCGCGTCGGAATCAGTGCGCCGCCCTGTCTGCGCCGGGTCCGCACCCTTGAGGAACAGGGGTTCATCCGCGGCTACCACGCCGATGTCGACCCCCGCGAGCTGGGTTTCGAGGTGCAGGTGTTTGTCAGCGTCGGGCTGCAAAGTCAGGCCGAAGCCGATCTGCGCGTATTCGAAGACCGCTGCCGCGCCTGGCCGCTGGTGCGCGAATGCCACATGCTGAACGGCGAGGTGGATTTCATCCTCAAATGCGTGGCGCCTGACCTGTCGACCTTCCAGTCCTTCCTGACCGGCCAGCTGCTGACCGCCGACAACGTCGGATCGGTCAAGACGTCGCTGGTGATCCGCGGCGCCAAGGACGAGCCGGGCGTGCCTTTTGATGTGCTCGAGGAACGGCTCAGCCGCTCCGCCTGATCACGACGCGATCAGCGCGTCGATCGCGGCGCGTGTCGTGCGGGTCATGCTCAGATCGCCGAAGTCCTGCATCACGCCGATGTTGGGGAACATGCCCAGAAACAGCCCGCGCAGCGCGTCGGGCAGCGGCTTGGCGATGGCTTTGCCGGGGTGGTAGCTTTCCATCTCGATGCCGCCGACCCGCAGCGTGCCGTGTCGCGGCACCATCAGGTGATACATCTGCACCGCTCCTGCCGGGGTGATCTGCACGATACGCTCGCCATCGGCGAATTCCAACACCGGCACCAGCACCCTGTCCTGCCCGATCAGGGCGCGCAGCCGGTCGCGGCGCAGCACCATCCGCGCGGCGGGGCCGACCAGCACGTCGCTCATCGGGCGGCTGGGGCCGAAGGCATCAGCGGTGATCCGGGCCAGCCGGGCCAGCGTCGACACGTCGTCGTCGATTCCCGGCACATAGGTGGTCGAACCGATCCACAGCACCGGCTGCGTGCCTTCGCTGGTCTGAAGGTAATCGCCGGGCAGCAGGTCTTCGATGGCGACAGGGCCGCGCACGGTCGGCAGCAGCGTGCCACGGGCAAAGGCGGTGGTTGCGTCTTCGAACAGCGCCAGTGCCGGGGCGACATGCGCTTTATGAACGATGGACAGATCGGGCAGCAGCGCGGTGGCCTCATACTTGCGCATGAGAGTGGAGGCGCGCCGAGGCTGCTCATCCCGCAGGGAAACGGTCGCGCGCCGTGAAACCACATTGCCCCGGGGCCGGTTCAAAGGATGGAGACTGGACATGTGACACCTCATACAGGTCGGTCACATCCGAAGCTGGCCCCCACCAACAACGACAGAAGGACATTCGCGATTACGTTGTACACGATAAGGCCGCAATGCGCAGGCCCTGTCAAAATCGAACCGGATCTGATCGATTTCAGGCAATCAATCCGGTTCGTCAAACTCGATTGTCGGATTTTTCCGGACGATCCGGCCACATTTTGTCGATGCCCGGCGAATCGCGGGCAAGGGACAGCGCGCTCTCAGGCGCTCTTGCGCGGCGCGGCGGCGGGTTTGCCGCGCAGCGCGGCCTTGGCATGGCGGGCCTGACGTGCCGAGGGCAACCGGATACCAGAGGTCGTCGCGGTGACGAAGGCAGAGGCCACAAAGCGACTGGGTTTTCTGGCTTTGGCGGGGTCGGTCATGTGAACGCATCCTTGCTTGTCGGGCGACGCCCGGGGCTGTCTGGTTCACATTGTTCGAAAAATGGGGCGAATTCCTGACGAAGCCGCGACAATTCAGCGGAATCCGGCGATTTGTTTCCGCCTACAGCCGGATGACCGACATCAGCCGCCCATAATCGGCTTCCTTGTCGTGGCAGGACCGGCGATAGGAGAAGAACCGCGCCGGATCGGAATAGGTGCAATGACGTGTCCATTCCGCCGCAATGCCGGCATCGCGCAGCCGGTACAGCCCAAAGCCCGGAAGATCGAACAGCATCCGATCGCCCAGCCCCGCCGCAAAGAACCGCGCATAGGACGGATCTTCGGCGAGAAACTGTTCAAAGAACTCCGGGCCGACCTCGTAGGCGCGCTGGCTGATCGCCGGGCCGATCACCGCGCGGATGCCCTGCCGCGTGGCACCAAGCGCCAGCATGGCGTCGACGGTGGCCTCGAGCACGCCGCCAAGCGCGCCTTTCCAGCCCGCATGTGCCGCGCCGACCACCCCGGCCGCCGCATCTGCGAACAGCACCGGCTGACAATCGGCGGTCAGCACGCCAAGCGCCACGCCCGGCGTTGCGCTGACCAGCCCGTCGGCCTCGGGCACCTGCCTGTCAAGCGGGCCACTGACGGTGACCACCTCGGCGGAATGGGTCTGGTGCAGGTTGACCAGATGCGTCAGCGGCACCTGCATCGCATCGGCGACGCGGCTTCGGTTGATGGCGACGATCTCGGATTGGTCCGACGAGCCATTGCCGCAGTTGAGCCCCGAGAACACGCCCGACGACGCTCCGCCCTTGCGGGTGAAGAAGCCGTGGCGAAACGGGGCCAGGCTGTCGGACGTGATGATTTCCAGTGTCATGTCATCTCTCGCGAAGATCGGCGGCAAGCAACCCCGGCGGCACCGGAGCCCCTTCGGGAACGAATCCCAGCACCTTGAACAGCGAACCCATTTCACTGGGATGCGTCAACCGGCGATGTGCGGCGATATGCGCCTCAAGCGCAGGCCCGGCAAGCCCCTGCGCCAGCCTTCGCGCCCGCTGCGTAATGCCCAGCGTTTCAAGGAACACCCCTTGCGGCACCAGCGCGGTATGGGCACAGGGCGCGGCCTGCGCCAGCGCGCAGAAATCGACATGGGCGGTCAGATCGGCCTGCCCCGGCTGCGCCAGCGCCGAGACCTTTTCATGCGCGCGCACTGCCTGAAACGTGTTGCCCGCGCTGCCGTTGTCACCATAGTCGATGATCAGCGCCGCGCCGCCATGCTGCGCGATGCGGCGGCCCAGTTCTGCCGCAACGCCCTGCGCCGGGCTGCAGGTTTCGATCAGCGTGCCCTCTGGGGTGCTCGGCACCAGATGCGCCAGCGCGGCCACCGGCGCAGGCTCGGTCAGGCCAAAGGCCAGATGCCCGTCCGACTGGCCGACGACGCGCTCGGCCCAGCCCTCGCCCGCGCGCAGGAACTGGCGGATCGGCAGCGCATCAAAAAATTCATTCGCCACCAGCCACAGCGGAGCCTCGGGCAGATCGGCAAGGCTGTCGACCCAGATTGGCGACATCCCGCCCAGCACCTCGGCCTGACGGGCGCGCAGCGTGGGCGAGGCTTCGACGAGGTAGATCTGCGCCGCCTCGAGCATCCCCGGCACCGCGCCCATCGCCCGCGTCGCATCGTTCATCAGCGTGCCGCGCCCCGGCCCCAGCTCGGCCAGCACAAAGTCAGGCCGCCCCTGATCGATCCACGATTGCGCCAACGACAGGCCAATCAGCTCGCCGAACATCTGCGAGATCTCGGGGGCGGTGGTGAAATCGCCGTCCGCGCCCAGCGGATCGCGGGTGGTGTAATAGCCATGCACCGGGTGCAGCAGGCAAAGGGTCATGTACTCGGCGATGCTCATCGGCCCTTCGGCCGCGATGCGCCGGTGCAGGATCTCTGCCAGCGCCGTCATGCGCGCCGCCGTGCCATCAGCAGAAAGCTCAGGCCAACGACCAGCATCGGCAGTGACAGGATTTGCCCCATGGTCAGCCCGTAGCCGCCGACATGCCACGCCAGCCCCAGCGGATTACCCTCCGAGACGAACTGCGCATCGGGCTGGCGAACAAGTTCCACCGCAAAACGCGCCAGACCGTAGCCGATGAAGAACAGCCCAGCGACCAACCCGGGCCGTTTCAGCGCGCCGCGCGCGAAGGCCAGCCAGATCAGCAGACCGCCAAGGATCAGCCCTTCAAGCCCGGCCTCGTAAAGCTGCGAGGGGTGCCGGGCGCAGAATTCGCCAAACGCCTGCCCGCAATCCTGCGCCGCCGCGCCGGGAAAGATCACCCCCCATGGCAGATCGGTCGGGCGGCCCCACAGCTCGGCATTGACGAAATTGGCGAGGCGCCCCAGCAACAGCCCCGGCGGCACCGCCAGCGCCATCATGTCGGCGACCGGCACCAGCGGCGCGCCGATGCTGCGGCAGAACAGCAGCACCGCAAGGATCACCCCCAGCAGCCCGCCGTGGAACGACATGCCGCCCTGCCAGACCATCAGGATCTCGACCGGGTGCGTCAGGTAATAGGCGGGCTGATAGAACAGCACAAAGCCCAGCCGCCCGCCAAGGATGATCCCGAGGATCACCCATGTCACGAATTGCTCGACCTCTTCGGCGCTCATCGGCGGCGCGTCATTCCGCCACAGCGCGGCGCGCTTTACCGCCGCGCTCGCCAGTCTCCAGCCCAGCAGGATGCCAGCGATATAGGCAAGCGCATACCAGCGCAGGGCAAATTCAAAGCTTCCGATCGAGATCGAGAAAAGCTCGGGCGAGAGCGGCGGAAAGGGAATGGCGGCGATCATGAACGCATGGTTGATATGCCCGCGTGGGGGAAGTCAACCTTGAGCCGACGCCCCATCCATACCATATAGATCAGAACAGCGTATCAGGAGGCTTCCATGCAGACGCGCAGCAAGGTGTTCGACGACATTTCCCAGCTTATGACCAACGCGATGGGCGTGGCGCAGGGCGCCCGCAGCGAGGCGGAAACCGCGATGAAATCAATGATCGACCGCTGGCTGGCCGATCGCGATTTTGTGACCCGCGAGGAATTCGACGCGGTGCGCGCCATGGCGCAGAAGGCCCGCGAAGAAAACGAGACGCTCAAGGCCCGTCTCGACGCGCTGGAAAAAGGCGCGCAATAAGCCCGCCGCGCGGGGCGATCCATCGCCCCCGTTTTTCTTGCAAGACGGCACATCGGGCGCTATAGGCCCCCGGTGGCATTGCGCCACCGATTCACGAAACACGTCACGCCGAGTCTGGCCCAATCGCTTCGGGGGCCATGTCCGGCAATGGAGAAGCGATATGAAACTCAACGAACTGCGCGACAATCCCGGCGCAACCAAGACCAAGAAACGCATTGGTCGTGGCCCCGGCTCCGGCAAGGGCAAAATGGGTGGCCGTGGTATCAAGGGTCAGAAATCCCGTTCGGGCGTGGCTATCAACGGCTACGAAGGCGGCCAGATGCCGCTGTACCAGCGTCTGCCCAAGCGCGGCTTCAACAAGCCGAACCGCAAGGCCTATGCCGTTGTGAACCTCGGCCTGATCCAGAAATTCGTCGACGCCGGCAAGCTTGAAGCAGGCGCCATCACCGAAGAGACCCTCGTGTCTTCGGGCCTCGTGCGCCGCAAGCTCGACGGCATCCGCGTTCTTGCCAAGGGCGAGATCACCTCGGCCCTCACCATCGAGGCCACCGGCGCGTCGAAAGCCGCTGTCGAGGCTGTCGAAAAGGCAGGTGGTGCGCTCAAGGTTGCGGTGGCTGCCGAGTAAGCGGTCAATTAAGCGGGTTGTGAGCGGTGCGAGTGCCGCTTACACAGAACCCCACGTTTTCCACGAACGCCGCCGGAGCCGGAAAGCGCTTCCGGCGGCGTTTCTCTTGAATAGAGGACCCGCATGGCATCCGCTGTGGAACAAATGGCCGCCAACACGAGCTGGGCGGCACTCGGCAAGGCGACAGACCTTCGCAATCGCATCTTCTTCACGCTTGGCCTGCTGGTCGTCTACCGGTTGGGGACGTATATCCCCGTTCCCGGCATCGACGGCGCGGCCCTGCGCCAGTTCATGGAACAGGCAGGACAGGGCATCGGCGGCATGGTGTCCATGTTCACCGGCGGCGCGCTGGGGCGGATGGGCATCTTTGCCCTTGGCATCATGCCCTATATTTCGGCCTCGATCATCGTGCAGCTGCTGGGGGCTATGGTTCCCGCGCTGGAACAGATGAAGAAAGAGGGCGAACAGGGCCGCAAGAAGATGAACCAGTACACCCGCTACGGCACGGTGTTTCTGGCGCTGTTCCAGGCCTATGGCCTTGCGGTGTCGCTCGAGGCGGGCGACCTTGCCCATGATCCGGGCTGGTATTTCCGCGCGGCTGTGGTGATCACGCTGGTTGGCGGCACCATGTTCCTGATGTGGCTGGGCGAACAGATCACCGCCCGCGGCATCGGCAACGGCATTTCGCTGATCATCTTCGTCGGCATCGTGGCCGAGATCCCCGCCGCACTGGCGCAGTTCTTCTCTTCGGGTCGCTCGGGTGCGGTGTCGCCGGCGGTGATCCTTGGCGCGATCGTGATGGTCGTCGTGGTGATCATGTTCGTGGTGTTCATGGAACGGGCGCTGCGCAAGATCACCATCCAGTATCCGCGCCGCCAGGTCGGCATGAAGATGACCGAGGCGCAAAGCTCGCACCTGCCGGTCAAGGTCAACCCGGCTGGCGTCATTCCGGCGATCTTTGCCAGCTCGCTGCTGCTGCTGCCGACCACCATCGCGACCTTCAGCCACTCGGGCACCACGTCGCCGATCATGTCCACGATCCTTGCCTATTTTGGCCCCGGCCAGCCGCTGTACCTGCTGTTCTTTGCGGCGATGATCATCTTCTTCGCCTATTTCTATACGTTCAACGTGTCGTTCAAACCCGACGATGTGGCCGACAACCTCAAGAACCAGAACGGCTTCATTCCGGGCATCCGTCCGGGCAAGCGCACCGCCGAGCATCTTGAATACGTGGTCAACCGCGTGCTGGTGCTGGGTTCGGGCTATCTTGCGCTGGTCTGTCTCTTCCCGGAATTCCTGCGCGCGCAGTTCGCCATCCCGTTCTATTTTGGCGGAACCTCGGTGCTGATCGTCGTGTCGGTGACCATGGACACGATCCAACAGGTTCAATCGCACCTGCTGGCGCATCAATACGAAGGTCTTATTCAGAAGTCGCAGCTGCGCGGCAAGGGTAAGACAAAGACGAAGCGGAGAGGGCCTGCACGGCGATGAACATCATTCTTCTTGGACCGCCGGGAGCGGGCAAAGGCACACAGGCCGGGTTTCTGGTCAGCGAACGCGGCATGGTCCAGCTCTCGACCGGCGACATGCTGCGCGAGGCGAAGGCCAGCGGCAGCGAAATGGGCAAGAAGGTCGCCGCGATCATGGACAGTGGCCAGCTGGTCACCGACGAGATCGTCATCGGCCTGATCCGCGAGAAGGTCTCGACCAGCAAGGCGTCGGGCTTCATCTTCGACGGCTTTCCGCGCACGCTGAAACAGGCCGATGCGCTTGGTGAGCTGCTCGAGGAAATGGGTCAGGCTGTGGACAAGGTGATCGAGCTGCGCGTCGATGACGAGGCGCTGGTCTCGCGCATCGTCGGGCGTGCCGAGCAGGCAAAGGCCGCTGGCCAGACGCCTCGCGCCGACGATACCGAAGACGCCCTGCGCGTGCGCCTGATGGCCTATTACAAGACCACCTCGCCGCTGATCGGTTATTACTATGCCAAGGGCGTCTATGAGCGGATCGACGGCATGGGCCCGATGGAAGAGGTCAAGGCCGCGCTCGCCAGCTGCATGGACGCATAATTCCATGCTGTAAAACCCGAAGGGCGGCCCCTGTGGCCGCCCTTTTGCGTTTGCGCCTCTGCCCGCAAAACGCGGCTTGAACGGGAAAAACCTGCCTCGGCGCTCCGGCGCTGGAAAAGGGACTTGACGCTTCGTCCGAATCCTCATACCCACCCCCATCTCTGATAGAGACTCGTTTTCTGGTGGCCGGGTTTTCCCGTCCGCAGATCACCTCAAGCAGCGGAAAGCCCGGGCGTGCGCGCTTCGGGCTCATGTTGTGAAAAAAGGTTCTGGAACTACGGAACCGCAACGAAAAGGAATATGGACTTGGCACGTATTGCCGGCGTCAACATCCCGACTGCAAAGCGGGTGCCCATCGCCCTCACCTACATCACCGGTATCGGTCACACCTCGGCGAAAGCGATCTGCGAAGCCGTGGGCATCGACGCGACCCGTCGCGTCAACCAGCTGTCCGACGCCGAAGTTCTCGCCATCCGCGAGCACATCGACGCGAACTTCACCGTCGAAGGTGACCTGCGTCGCGAAACGCAGATGAACATCAAGCGCCTGATGGACCTTGGCTGCTACCGTGGCCTGCGTCATCGTCGCAACCTTCCGGTTCGCGGTCAGCGGACCCACACCAACGCTCGTACGCGCAAAGGCCCCGCAAAGGCCATCGCCGGCAAGAAGAAGTAAGGGAGGGCTGCATCAATGGCACGTGATACTCGTCGCGGAGGCAAGAAGAAGGTCTCCAAGAACATCGCCGCAGGCGTGGCGCATGTGAACTCTTCGTTCAACAACACCAAGATCCTGATCTCGGATGTGCAGGGCAACGCGATCGCATGGTCGTCTGCTGGCACCATGGGCTTCAAAGGTTCGCGGAAATCGACCCCCTATGCCGCTCAGCTCGCCGCAGAAGACGCTGGCAAGAAGGCACAGGAACATGGCGTGAAAACGCTTGAAGTCGAAGTCCAAGGCCCCGGCTCGGGCCGTGAATCGGCACTGCGCGCACTGGCTGCCGCAGGTTTCAACATCACCTCGATCCGTGATGTGACGCCGATTGCACACAACGGCTGCCGTCCGCCGAAGCGCCGTCGCGTCTGATCGGACTTATCTACATGGCGGGGCCCTGCTTTTCAGCGGGGCCCTGCTGTCGTCATTTCAACCTCGGGCGTCTTTGCCTTTAGGACATGGGGCACGGACAGGAATGGAGGGACGCATGATCCACAAGAACTGGGCTGAACTTATCAAGCCGACCCAGCTGGAGGTTCGCCCTGGCGCCGACCCTTCGCGGGTGGCAACAGTGGTCGCAGAACCGCTGGAACGCGGCTTCGGCCTGACGCTGGGCAACGCGCTGCGTCGCGTGCTGCTGTCGAGCCTTCAGGGCGCGGCCATCACCAGCGTTCAGATCGACAACGTGCTGCACGAGTTTTCCTCCGTGGCCGGTGTGCGTGAAGACGTCACCGACGTGGTGCTGAACCTCAAGGGCGTGTCGCTGCGCATGGAAGTCGAAGGCCCCAAGCGCGTGACCATCAACGCCAAGGGTCCGGGTGTCGTCACCGCCGGTGACATCGCCGAAAGCAATGGCATCGAGGTCCTCAACAAGGACCACGTGATCTGCCACCTCGACGACGGCGCCGACCTGTTCGTCGAGCTGACCGTCAACACCGGCAAAGGCTATGTCTCTGCCGACAAGAACAAGCCCGAAGATGCGCCCATCGGCCTGATCCCGATCGACGCCATCTATTCGCCGGTCAAGCGCGTCTCTTACGAGGTGCAACCGACTCGCGAAGGTCAGGTTCTGGACTATGACAAGCTGACCATGAAGGTCGAGACCGACGGCTCCGTCACGCCTGACGACGCCATCGCCTACGCGGCCCGCATCCTGCAGGACCAGCTGTCGATCTTCGTCAACTTCGACGAACCCGAAGCGGCCAGCCGTCAGGACGACGACGACGGTCTCGAGTTCAACCCCCTTCTGCTCAAGAAGGTGGACGAGCTGGAACTGTCCGTGCGTTCGGCCAACTGCCTCAAGAACGACAACATCGTCTACATCGGCGATCTGATCCAGAAGACCGAAGCCGAGATGCTCCGCACCCCGAACTTCGGCCGCAAGTCGCTCAACGAGATCAAAGAAGTGCTGTCGGCCATGGGCCTGCACCTCGGTATGGATGTCGAGGATTGGCCGCCAGAAAATATCGAAGATCTCGCCAAGAAGCTCGAAGACCAGTTCTAAGAGCCTTAGCGACGGATCGGCGGCGCGTCGGAGAGGGCGCCTCGCCGGTCCATCCCCTCGGGGAACCCCGGGTGTAACAACCCCAAGGAGAGCGACCCGCACCGCATGGGCCGCCTGACAAAGCAAAACCGCCCGTAGAGGGCATCTTTAGGAGACACGACAATGCGTCACGCAAAAGGTTACCGCCGCCTGAACCGCACCCACGAGCACCGCAAGGCGCTGTGGGCGAACATGGCCGGCTCGCTGATCGAGCACGAGCAGATCAAGACCACTCTGCCCAAGGCCAAGGAACTCAAGGCGATCATCGACAAGCTGATCACCCTTGGCAAGCGCGGCGATCTGCACGCCCGTCGTCAGGCTGCCGCCCAGCTGAAGCAGGACATCCACGTCGCAAAGCTGTTCGAAATCCTCGGGCCGCGCTACGCCGAGCGTTCGGGCGGTTACTGCCGTGTTCTGAAGGCCGGCTTCCGTTACGGTGACATGGCGCCGATGGCGATCATCGAACTGATCGACCGCGACGTCGATGCAAAAGGCTCGGCCGACAAGGCCCGCCTTGCCGCTCTCGAAGCAGCAGACGCCGAATAAGGCACATCGCGCAAGCGATAGACGAGAGAGGGCGCTGCGAGTTTCCCCGCAGCGCCCTTTTTCATGTCTCGGGCAGGGGTCAGGCGCTCTCGAGCTCTTTCTTCACCAGCGCCTCGATCTCTCGGATCGGGTGATTGGTCAGGGTCTTGGGCACCTCGGCAACGATTCGGTCTGTCACTTCCTTGTGCAGGGCGGCGCGCAGATCGCCCAGAACCGCGGGCGAGGCCACCAGCACCAGTCTTTGGAATGCGCCCTTGTGCGCCTCGGCGTAAAGCCGTTCGGCAAGATCTGCGGCAAAGCGTTCCTTTTGCAGCTCGTGCCAGTCTGTATCGTCCAAGGCCGATTTCTGGCCCGGCCCGCCGTCGCCCATCCGTCCGGGACGATTGGCGCCCTGCTCGCGATCTGATGGGTTTTCCTGCTCGTCCTTCTCCATGACGTCGAGATTGGGATCGGCATGGTCAGTCAGATTGCGCAGGAACAGCACCTTTTCGCTGTCCGTCACCACGACCCATGTGTCTTGTTTCAGCTCGGTCATCGCGGGCTCCTTTAGCTTGTTTCATAAGGATAACGCCTGCGTGCGCGCCCTGTTCCACCGGCTTGATCTGCCGATCCGCCGGGGGCATACCAAGGCACAAGCCAAAGGACCGCCCATGCTGCGCATCGCCATTGCCCTAGCTCTCTGTCTGTCTTTTCCCGCGCTGGCCGACGTGCCGCAGAGTCAGGCGCAGATCTCGCTGAGCTTCGCGCCGCTGGTAAAGCAGGCGGCCCCGGCGGTGGTGAACATTTACGCCAGCCGGCTGGTGCAATCGCGCAGCCCCTTTGCCGGAGACCCGCTGTTCGGCAATATCTTCCGCGACTTCGGCGCGCGCCCACAGGTGCAGAACTCGCTTGGCTCCGGCGTGATCCTGTCGGCAGATGGCATCGTGGTGTCGAATTATCACGTGGTCGGTCAGGCGACCGATATCCGCGTGGTGCTGAACAATGGTGCGGAATACGGCGCAAACTTGTTGCTGGCCGATGAGGATTCAGACCTTGCCATCCTGCAACTGGACGGCGCGCAGGACATGCCCTACCTGCCCCTGCGCGACAGTGACACGGTCGAGGTCGGAGAGCTGGTGCTTGCCATCGGCAACCCTTTCGGCGTCGGGCAGACGGTGTCCTCGGGGATCGTGTCTGGGCTGGCGCGCTCGGGCGTCGCGACTGGCAATGCGCGTGGCTATTTCATCCAGACCGATGCCCCTATCAATCCCGGCAATTCAGGCGGGGCGCTGATCGACACGGCGGGCCGGCTGATCGGGGTCAACACCTCGATCATGACCCGCTCGGGCGGGTCCAACGGCGTCGGCTTTGCGATTCCGGCGGCGCTGGTGCAGCAATTCGTCGATCAGGCCCGCGCCGGGAGCGACCGCTTCCTGCGCCCATGGGCCGGAATCAGCAGCCAGCCGGTGACCTCGGACATTTCGGAAAGCCTCGGGATGGGGCTGCCGACCGGCGTGCTGATCTCGGCGGTGCACCCGGCCAGCCCCTTCGCCAAGGCCGGGCTCAAGGCCGGAGACGTGATCCTGAAGGTGGATGGGTTGCCGGTGAACACGCCGCCGGAAATGCTGTTCCGTATGTCGGTGCGTGGCATCGGGCATGTGGCGGATGTGGATTACCTGTCCGGCGGCACGGAACGCAGCGCGCAGGTCGAGATGATCGCCGCTCCAGAAACCCCCGCCCGCGCAGCGGTCACGCTGGGCGCGCGCGACGTGCTGCCGGGCCTGAGCCTGTCGCGTATCAACCCGGCGGTCGAAACCGAGCTGGGCATGAGCTTCACCGAAGACGGTGTCATCGTCACCGACCCCGGCCCCTATGGCACCCGGATCGGCCTGCGGACCGGAGATATGCTGCTGGCGATCGGCAACGGCGCGGTGACCGCCCCCTCCGATGTGGGGCCGCTGCTGCGCAAGGCGGCGCCGAACGTGACGATCATCCTCAAGCGTGGGACGTCGCGCGTCTCGCTGCGCTTCCGGGCCTGACCCGTGGCAGATCTATTCGGCGACGCCCCCGAGCCCCCCTCCAGCGCCCCGCGCCCGCTGGCCGACAGGCTGCGGCCAAAGGCCTTGTCCGAGGTCATCGGCCAAGCACAGGTGCTCGGCGAAGAGTCACCGCTGGGCGTGATGCTGGACTCGGGCTCTCTGGGCAGCATTGTGCTGTGGGGGCCGCCGGGGGTTGGCAAAACCACCATCGCGCGCCTGCTGGCGGATGCGACAGACCTGCATTTCGTGCAGATCAGCGCGATTTTCACCGGAGTGCCGGACCTGCGCAAAGTGTTCGACGCCGCCCGCCACCGCCGCGCCAACGGTCAGGGCACGCTGCTGTTCGTCGACGAAATCCACCGTTTCAACAAGGCCCAGCAAGACGGCTTCCTGCCCCACATGGAAGATGGCACGATCCTTCTGGTCGGCGCCACCACCGAGAACCCCAGTTTCGAGCTGAACGCAGCGCTCTTGAGCCGCGCACAGGTGCTGGTGCTCGAACGGCTGGCGCCGAAGGATCTCGAACAACTGGCGCAGCGGGCGGAAACCGAGCTTGGCCGCGCCCTGCCGCTGGATGGCGCAGCCCGCGAGGCGCTGATCGAAATGGCCGACGGCGACGGGCGGGCCCTGCTGAACCTTGCCGAGCAGGTGATGGCATGGAAGACCGGCGCCCCGCTCACCACCGAGCAGCTGACCCAACGCCTGATGCGCCGCGCGGCGCAATACGACAAGGGCGGCGATGGGCATTACAACCTGATATCGGCGTTGCATAAATCGGTGCGCGGCTCTGACCCGGACGCGGCGCTTTATTGGTTTGCCCGGATGCTTGACGCCGGCGAAGACCCGCGCTTCCTTGCCCGCCGCCTGACGCGTATGGCCGTCGAAGACATCGGCCTCGCCGATCCGCAGGCACAGGCCGTCTGCATAGACAGCTGGCAAACCTTCGAGCGCATCGGTTCGCCCGAGGGAGAACTGGCGCTGGCCAACGCAGTCATTTACCTCGCGCTCGCGCCAAAATCCAATGCGGCCTACGTCGCCTACAAAGCCGCCCGCGCGGCGGCGAAAAAGACCGGCTCGCTGATGCCACCAAAACACATCCTGAACGCACCGACCCGGCTGATGAAGGACATCGGATATGGCAAGGGCTACGACTACGACCACGACGCCGAGGACGGCTTCTCTGGTCAGGATTATTTCCCCGAAACCATGGGCCGAACGGACTTTTACGCGCCGGTCGAACGCGGATTTGAGCGAGACCTAAAGAAACGCGTCGAGTATTTCGCGCGCCTGCGACGCGACAAGAACACCTGAAGATACCGGCATCGCGCCCGCCCGCGATGCCGGATGCCTCCGGCGGGGATATTTAAGGCCAGAAGAAGTCAACGCGCCGCGCCCCGGTTTCTTCTGGCTATAAATATCCCGGGGGGAGGCTCCGCTAGGAGACGGGGGGCAGCGCCCCCCTCGGCGCTTGACAACAAGGCGCGCCCGCGACATTCCGCGTGGATGATCCTGACCCTTCTCCAGGTCGCCGTTGGCGGCGCGATTGGCGCATCTGCGCGCTATCTCACCGGCGTCGCGATGACCGCGCTGCTTGGCAAATCGTTTCCATGGGGCACGTTGACCGTGAACATCCTTGGCTCGTTCCTGATGGGCGTCGTGATCACCCTACTCGCCAACCTGTCCGCCACCCGTTTCCAGCCGCTTCTGACGGTCGGTTTTCTCGGCGGGTTCACCACTTTCTCGAGCTTCTCGCTCGACTTCGCGACACTATACGAGCGAGGTGACATGGTCACCGCGTTTGGCTATGTCGCGGTGTCCGTCGTGGTCTCGATCCTGGCGCTTTTCGCCGGGCTTCTCGTCGCAAGGAGTTTCTTCGCATGAGCCGCGTACAGACCGTCACCGTAGGACCGGGGGATGGAGAGCAGCGTCTTGACCGCTGGCTCAAACGCCATTTCCCGCATCTGGGCCAGGGCCCGATCGAAAAAATGTGCCGCAAAGGGGAGCTCCGGGTGGATGGGGCGCGCTGCAAGGCGTCGACCCGGCTGTCGGTTGGCCAGCAGGTGCGCATTCCGCCACTTCCCGAACCGTCGGAAAAGCCCGCACCCAAGCCGCGCTCCGGTGTCAGCGACGAAGACGTCAAGCTGATCCAGTCCTGCGTTCTGTGGAAGGATGATCACATCATCGCGCTCAACAAGCCTGCCGGCCTGCCAACTCAGGGCGGGAGCGGTCAGCTACGCCATGTCGACGGCATGACCGAGGCGCTTTGCTTTGGCATGGATGAAAAGCCGCGGCTCGTGCACCGGCTGGACAAGGACACCTCGGGAGTCCTGCTGCTGGCCCGCACGCGTGAGATGGCCGCCGCGCTGACCGCCGCGATGCGCCACCGGCAGACCCGCAAGATCTACTGGGCTGTCGTCGGCGGCGTGCCGACGCCTTATCTCGGCGAGATCCGCTATGGGCTCGTAAAGGCCAAGGGTCATGGCAAGGGCGGCGAGGCAGAAAAGATGGTCTGCGTGCATCCGCGCGACATGGCGCATACCGATGGCGCCAAGCGGGCGCACACGCTGTACGCGACACTTTACCGGGTGGCCGGGCGCGCCAGCTGGGTCGCGCTTGAGCCGCTCACCGGGCGGACCCACCAGCTGCGCGCGCATATGGCCGAGATCGGACATCCGATCATCGGCGATGGCAAATACGGCGGCTCGGGGCAGGAAAACATGGGCGATGGCTGGGGCGCGCAGCTTGGCGGTGTGATCTCCAAGAAGCTGCACCTGCACGCCCGCTCGATGAGCTTCGAGCACCCGGTGACCAAGAAGAAGATCACCGTCACGGCCCCCCTGCCCGATCACATGAAACACACTTGGGACACCTTCGGCTGGACCGAAGATCTCGCCGACGCGGACCCGTTCGAAAGCCTGCAATGAACGCTCTGAAACTGGTGATTTTTGATGTCGACGGCACGCTCGTCGACAGTCAGGCGGATATCCTCGCCTCGATGCGGGTTGCCTTCGAAGAGATCGGCATCGCCGCCCCCAGCCGCGAAGAAATCCTGTCGATCGTCGGGCTGTCGCTGCCGCTCGCCGTCGAGACGTTGGTGCCCGGCGTCCCCGCCGCTGCCCGCGATCAGATGGTCGAGGCCTACAAGGCCAGCTACAGAGGTCTGCGCATTGCCAAGGGGACGGCGCAAAGCTCGCCGCTGTATCCGCATGTGCGCGAGGTGCTCGAGGAGCTGCACGCCATTCCGCATCTGCTTTTGGGCATCGCCACCGGCAAGTCCCGGCGCGGGCTGGACAAACTGCTAGATGGCCACGACATGCGGCATCTGTTCATCACCCAGCAATGCGCCGACGACCACCCCAGTAAGCCGCATCCCGCCATGTTGCATGCCGCCCTGCGCGACGCCGGAGTCGGCGCAGCGGATGCGGTGATGCTGGGCGACACATCCTTTGACATGGAGATGGCGCAGGCCGCCGGCATCCGCGGCATCGGCGTCAGCTGGGGCTATCACCCGCCTGCCCGGCTGAGCGCCGCGCAGACCATCCTTGACGACATCCGCGCGCTGCCCGGGCTGCTCGCGGCCGACACGGAGTTTACCGCATGAGCGAATGGGCCCCCCGCCGGTTTTACAAGCAGGCCACCACCAGCCAGACCCCCGAAGGCCACGGCATCGCGCTTGACGATCGCCGGGTGATGACGCCGGGCAAGCGCCCGCTGCTGGTGCCGACCCGCGCGCTGGCCGAGGCGATTGCCGCCGAATGGCAGGCGCAGGGCGAAAAGATCGACCCACAGAGCATGCCCTTTACCCGCACCGCCAACAGCGCCATCGAAAAGGTCGCCCCGCAAAAGGCCGCCGTGGCAGACATGCTGGCCGAATATGGCGACAGCGACCTGCTGTGCTATCGTGCCAACGAGCCGGAGGCGCTGGTTCAGCGGCAGGCCGAGCTTTGGGATCCGCTGCTGGATTGGGCAGAGGCGCGCTTCGATGCCCGGCTACAGCCGCGACCCGGCATCATGCACGCCCCGCAAGACGCAGAATCGCTCAAAAAACTGGCGGCGCAGGTTCACGCCCTGTCCGATTTCGAACTTGCGGCCTTCCACGATCTGGTGGCCATTTCCGGCTCGCTGATCCTTGGCCTCGCAGCCACCGATCCGGCCCATGATCCCCTTCATTTGTGGGCGTTGTCGCGACTCGACGAAAGCTGGCAGGAAGAGACCTGGGGCGTCGACGAAGAAGCGCAAGAGATGGCGTTGCACAAGCAGGCGGCCTTTCTGCATGCCCATCACTTCTTTGGGTTGTGCAAGGCTGACTAAAGCTCTTGCGGGACACGCAGTGTTGCTCAATTCCTCAGCAGAGTAGCGCGATTTTCACGGCGCAGCGGGTTGACCTGCCATTGAAAATCCGAACACACTCGGCGCACCTAGGGGGAGCATTTATCCCACGGTCATTCGGGTTCTCTCAGAGCCCACGAAACCGGCCCACGAAGGGCCGGGCAACAGGAAGAGGTTGATATGAAGAACACCGTACTCCTTGGCGCGCTCACCGTCGCCGGTCTGGCGGCCGGCGCCGCCGGTGCCGCGACGCTCGACGACGTCAAGGCGCGTGGCACTCTGAACTGCGGCGTGTCCACTGGCCTGACCGGCTTCTCGGCCCCCGACGCGAATGGCGTCTGGCAGGGCTTTGACGTCGCCGTCTGCCGTGCCGTGGCCGCTGCGGTCCTTGGTGATCCGATGGCCGTCAATTTCGTGCCGACCACCGGTCAGACCCGCTTCACCGCCCTCGCCTCGGGCGAGATCGACATTCTGGCGCGCAACACCACGTGGACCTTTTCGCGCGATGTCGACCTGAAGTTCGAATTCACCGGCGTGAATTACTACGACGGTCAGGGCTTCATGGTTCCCAAGGCGCTTGGCGTGTCTTCGGCCAAAGAGCTTGATGGCGCAACCGTCTGCATTCAGACCGGCACCACGACCGAGCTGAACCTTGCTGACTTCTTCCGCGTCAACAACATCAGCTATGAGCCGGTGCCGATCGAAACCAACGCCGAAGCGCAGCAGCAGTATCTTGCCAGCGCCTGCGACGTCTACACCACCGACGCATCGGGCCTTGCCGCCACCCGCGCCTCGTTCGAAGCCCCGAGCGATCACATCATCCTGCCCGAGATCATCTCGAAAGAGCCGCTCGGCCCGCTGGTTCGCCATGGCGACAGCGAATGGGGCGACGTTGTGCGCTGGTCCTTCAACGCGCTGGTCGCGGCGGAAGAATATGGCGTGACCTCGGCCAACATCGAAGAGCTGGCGAGCTCGCCGGGCGACAACCCCGAGATCAACCGCCTGCTGGGCACCGAAGGCGAGCTGGGCGCGATGCTGGGCCTCGACGCCGATTTCGCCAAGAAGGCCATCATGGCCAACGGCAACTACGGCGAGATCTTCGAGAAGACCATCGGCGAAAAGACCCCGATCGGCCTGTCGCGCGGCCTGAACGCGCAGTGGACCGAAGGTGGCCTGATGTACAGCCCGCCGTTCCGCTGATCGGAACCTGAGATATGGGGCGCGGGGGTCAACCTCGCGCCCCAACTACATTGGGGTCCCGCCCCGAAGCGTGACGGGCGCAGCGCCCTGCACATCCGAAAAGACCGGGGCGCAGACCTCGCAAAAGGAAAAAACGGGCCCACAAGGGCCTTTGACTGAACCAGAGCCAAATGGCTCGCAGGGGTTTCCGCCACAAGAGGGGCACGACGTCGGATCAACCGGCGCGGGCCAAGGACCAAATGGAAACCCTCCGGGGAGACGATAATGACGACAATGACCGACCCGCCGGGGCAGGGCTTCCGGCTGTCTCAACTGATCTACGATACCCGCTACCGATCTCTGACGATCCAGATGGTGGCGATGATCCTGCTGATGCTGACGTTCTCGTGGCTGGTGGTGAACACCATCACCAACCTGCACGCGCTCGGCAAGGATTTCGATTTCGGGTTCCTGACGCAGCCCTCCGGCTACGACATCAACCAGCGCCTGGTCGAATACGACAGCCAGAGCACCCACGGCCGCGCCGCGCTGGTCGGCATTCTCAACACGCTGCTGGTGGCCTTTCTGGGCTGCGCGCTGGCCACTGTGCTGGGCGTCACCGCAGGCGTGCTGCGCCTGTCGAACAACTGGCTGGTGTCGCGGCTCATGGCGGTTTACGTCGAAGGCTTCCGCAACGTGCCGCTGCTGCTGTGGATCGTGCTGATCTTTGCGCTGATGACCGAGGGCACCCCTGCCCCGTCGGCCTTCCGCGGCGAGACCCCCTCGTCCTCGATGCTGTTTGACGCGGTGGCGATCACCAACCGGGGCGTCTATATTCCGGCGATCCACTTTGCCGCGCCGTTGTTTGAAAACAACTTTTACAACTGGCTGCTGGTGCTGATCGTGCTGGCCGTGTCGATCTTTGTCGTCAAGCGCATCGCCCATTGGGCCAGCGTCCGGCAAGAGGCCACCGGCGATCGCCCGACCACATGGTATCTGACACTGGCCATCCTTGTGCTGCCGATCGCCCTGCTGCTCGTGCTGATGGGGGCTTTCCTTGATCTGCCATCGCTGCAGGGCTTCAACTTCGGCGGCGGCGTGCACCTGCGCGGCTCGCTGATCGCGCTGTGGCTGGCGCTGTCGCTCTATACCGGCGCCTTCATCGCAGAGATCGTGCGCGGTGGCATCCTTGCCATCTCGGCGGGCCAGTCCGAGGCCGCCTATGCGCTTGGCCTGCGCCCCGGCACCACGATGAAGCTGGTGGTGTTGCCGCAGGCGCTGCGGGTGATCATCCCGCCGCTGATCTCGCAGTTCCTGAACCTGACCAAGAACAGCTCGCTTGCCATCGCTGTCGGCTACATGGACGCGCGCTCGACCCTTGGCGGCATCACCATCAACCAGACCGGACGCGAGCTGGAAGGTATGCTGCTGCTGGGCCTGTTCTATCTCGTGCTCAGCCTCGCCATTTCCGGGGTGATGAACGTCTACAACAACTCCGTCAAGCTGAAGGAGCGTTGAGTCATGATCGCTACAAAGGAGCGCAATGATGTCTGACACACATGCACAGACCGTCGCCTATGTTCGCGAGTCGATGACGGAACAGCGCGAACCGCCGCTGTCGGAAACCGGCGTCTACAAATGGATCCACGGCAACATGCTGTCGACTCCGCTCAACGTGTTTCTCACGCTGGTGTCGCTTTGGGTCATCTGGACGGTGCTCAGCCATGTGCTGCCCTGGGCTGTCTTCGGCATCTGGGACGCCGCGAGCCTGACCGAGTGCCGCGCCATTCGCGATGAGCTGTACGGTGCCGACGGATCCGTGGCCTGCTGGGCGGTGATCTCCGAGCGCTGGCAACAGCTGCTGTTCGGCTTTTACCCGCCCGAAGGCTATTGGCGCCCGGTGCTGGCCTTCGTGCTGTTTCTCGCCGCCATCGCGCCGATCCTGTTCTCCTCGCTGCCGCGCAAGCTGCTGTGGCTGACGCTGGCCGCGCCCTTCGTGATGTTCTGGCTGATCTGGGGCGGCACGATCTGGGGGCCGATCTGTATCGCGCTCGGCTTTGTGCTCGGCTGGGCGGCGATCCATTATTCCGGACCAAGGATCGGAACACTGGCGGCGGTGATTCTCGCCATCGTCCTGCCGCTGATCTACTGGCTGGTGATCGCAGGGCCGCTGGCACAAGCGCTGTCGACCGTGCTGCCCATCGGGCTCAACCCGGTCGCATCGCGCGAGATGGGTGGCTTTATGCTGGCGCTGATCATCGGCATCTCGGGCATCGTGCTGTCGCTGCCGCTGGGCATCGTGCTGGCGCTGGGGCGGCAATCGGATCTGTTTCTGATCAACAAGGTCTCGGTGATCTTCATCGAGGTGATCCGCGGCGTGCCGCTGATCGTCTGGCTGTTCACCGCCTCCCTGCTGCTGAACTACTTCCTGCCGCCGGGGACGAACTTCGATCTCATGCTGCGGGTGATCATCATGGTGACCCTGTTCAGCTCGGCCTATATTGCCGAGGTGGTCCGCGGCGGTCTGGCCGCGCTGGCCAAGGGGCAATACGAGGCCGCCGACGCGCTGGGGCTGGATTACTGGAAATCCATGCGTCTCGTGGTGCTGCCGCAGGCGCTCAAGATTTCCATTCCGGGCATCGTGAACACCTTCATCGGTCTGTTCAAGGACACCACGCTGGTCGTCTTCATTGGTCTTCTCGACCCGATCGGGCTTTCCAATACGATCCGCGCCAGCACCGACTGGAACGGCATCTACTGGGAACTCTTCGTCTTCATCGGTCTGTGCTTCTTCATCTTCTGCTTCAGCATGGGCCGCTATTCGCTCTTCCTCGAGAAAACGCTCCGTCGTGAGCACCGCTAAGGACACCTGATCATGCAACCAAACGCGACCGAAAACATCGACCGCAGCCAGATGCAGGTTTCGGACGAGATCGCCATCCAGATCACCAAGATGAACAAGTGGTACGGCAGTTTCCACGTGCTGCGCGACATCGACCTGACGGTGCATCGCGGTGAGCGGATCGTCATCGCCGGCCCGTCCGGGTCGGGCAAATCGACGATGATCCGCTGCATCAACCGGCTCGAGGAACATCAGGCGGGCAAGATCATCGTCGATGGCACCGAACTGGGGTCGGACCTCAAGAACATCGACAAGATCCGCTCCGAAGTCGGGATGGTGTTCCAGCATTTCAACCTGTTCCCGCATCTCACCATTCTTGAAAACTGCACGCTTGCGCCGATCTGGGTGCGCAAGATCCCCAAGAAGGAAGCCGAGGCTACGGCCATGCACTTCCTTGAGAAGGTGAAGATCCCCGAGCAGGCGCATAAGTACCCCGGCCAGCTGTCCGGTGGTCAGCAGCAGCGGGTGGCCATCGCGCGCTCGCTGTGCATGAGGCCGCGCATCATGCTGTTTGACGAGCCGACATCGGCGCTCGATCCCGAGATGATCAAGGAGGTGCTCGACACCATGGTCAGCCTTGCCGAAGAAGGCATGACCATGCTCTGCGTGACCCACGAGATGGGCTTTGCGCAGGCGGTGGCGAACCGGGTGATCTTTATGGACGCGGGCCAGATCGTCGAACAGAACGAGCCTAAGGAGTTCTTCAACAACCCGCAGCACGAACGCACCAAGCTGTTCCTGAGCCAGATCCTCGGGCACTGAGCCCCCTGCCACGACCCCAAAAGGCCCGCTCGCAGGAGCGGGCCTTTTTCTGTGCCGCCGATCACCCTCGGAATAGGCTTGTGCGGCGTCCAGCGGCTGCCCCTTGCCGCACAGCCCGAAACCACCGGCCCATGCGGAAACGCAAAACGCCCCGGAGCAAGCTCCGGGGCGTTTCGTTTCACATAGAGAACTGGCTTCAGCCGCGCTCTTCGATGATCTCGACCAGGTGCGGGATTGCCGCAACCATGCCGCGCACCGAGGGGGTGTCCTCGAGTTCGCGGGTCTTGTGCATCTTGTTCAGGCCCAGACCGATGAGGGTCTTGCGCTGAACCTGAGGGCGACGGATCGGCGAGCCGATCTGCTTGACGACGATGGTCTTAGCCATGAGTTCAGGCCTCCTCGGTCACGTGCGCGTCTTCGCGCTTCGGAAGAATGTCTGCGACCTTCTTGCCACGACGCTGCGCGACGTTGCGGGGCGAGTTGTTCTTCGTGAGCGCGTCGAGCGTGGCGCGGATCATGTTGTAAGGGTTCTGCGAGCCGATCGACTTGGCGACAACATCGTGCACGCCGAGCATTTCGAAAACGGCACGCATCGGACCACCGGCGATGATACCGGTACCTTGCGGGGCGGTCCGCATCACGACGCGGCCAGCGCCATGGCGGCCTTCGATGTCGTGGTGCAGCGTGCGACCTTCGCGCAGCGGCACGCGGATCATCTTGCGCTTCGCCTGCTCGGTGGCCTTGCGGATGGCCTCGGGGACCTCTTTCGCCTTGCCTTTGCCGAAGCCGACGCGGCCCTTCTGGTCACCGACAACCACGAGTGCTGCGAAGCCAAAGCGCTTGCCGCCCTTCACGGTCTTCGAGACGCGGTTGATCGCGACGAGACGGTCTGCGAATTCCGGGGTGGCGTCTTCGCGGTCGCGGCGACCACGGCCTTCCCGGCGGTTATCACGTTCTGCCATGAGGCATTCCTTTGTTCAGGGTCGGCACGCGCGAGCGCACCGGATCTTGGGTCAATCCAGGTGAGTGCGCCATGTCACAAACACGGCGTCTCCCGGATCATCGAGGCGCGCCAAGGCCCGCCTACAGGAAACGGGGCGACAGCAGCCGCCCCGCAGGTTGATCGTCTGGCGCGGGGCGCCAGAGCGATCAGATCTTCAAACCACCTTCGCGGGCTGCGTCGGCAAGTGCCTTGACGCGGCCGTGGAAAAGGAAGCCGCCGCGGTCGAAGTAAGCTTCGCTCACACCAGCTGCCTTGGCGCGCTCGGCCAGCGCGGCGCCCACCTTGGTGGCGGCCTCCACGTTGCCCTTGCCGACGACACCGAGGTCCTTCTCCATCGAGGAGGCCGCGGCGAGCGTCACGCCGTTCACGTCGTCGATCAGCTGCACGCTGATGTTCTTGTTCGAGCGGTGGACCGACAGCCGCACGCGGCCGGCGTTCACCTTGCGAAGCTTGTTCCGGACGCGCAGGCGGCGCTTGAGGAACAGTTCCCGTTTGCTGAGTGCCATGTTCTGCGTCCTTACTTCTTCTTGCCTTCTTTGGAGAAGATGTACTCGCCTTTGTAGCGAATGCCCTTCCCCTTATAGGGCTCCGGCCGGCGCCAGTCGCGAATGTTCGCGGCAACCTGACCAACCTGCTGAAGGTCGTGACCTTCGATGACCACTTCCGTCGGCTTCGGCAGAGTCACGGTGATGCCTTCGGGAATGTCGAAGTTCACATCGTGGCTGTAGCCAAGGTTCAGCTTCAGGACCTTGCCCGCAAGCGCCGCGCGGTAACCCACGCCGACGATCTCGAGCTCTTTCTTGAAGGTGTTCTGAACACCGTGCACCATGTTCGCGACCACAGTGCGGGACATGCCCCACTGCTGGCGCGCGCGCTTGGAGTTGCCACGCGGCGTGACCGAGATGGCGTCGTTTTCAACCGTGATGGTGACATCGTCGGTTGCAAGGAAGGTCTGGGTGCCTTTCGGCCCCTTCACTTCGATGGTCTGGCCGCTGACGGATGCGGAAACACCCGAGGGCAGCTCGACCGGCTTTTTCCCAATACGAGACATGTGTCCCTCCTTAGAATACCGTGCAGAGCACCTCGCCACCAACATTGGCAGCGCGGGCGTTTGCGTCCGACATCACGCCTTTGGGCGTGCTGACAATTGACACACCGAGGCCCTGACGGACCGACGGGATATCCTTGACACCCATGTAGACGCGGCGGCCAGGGGTGGAGACCCGTGCCAGTTCGCGAATGACGGGGGTGCCATCAAAGTACTTCAGGCTGATCTCGAGGGTCGGGTGACCGTTCGAGTCGGTGCCAGCTTCGTAGCCACGGATGTAGCCTTCGTCTGCCAGCACGTCGAGAACCCAGCCGCGCAGCTTGGATGCGGGGGTCGACACAGTCGACTTGCCGCGCATCTGGGAGTTGCGGATACGGGTGAGCATATCGCCGATAGGATCGTTCATTTAAGTACCCTCCTTACCAGCTGGACTTCACGACGCCGGGCAGCTGACCGTTCGAGCCCAGCTCGCGCAGCATGATCCGGGAGACCTTGAGCTTGCGATAATAGGCGTGCGGACGGCCAGTCAGCTGGCAACGGTTGTGCAGGCGGGTTGCCGAAGAGTTGCGCGGCAGCTTCGCAAGTGCGAGGCGGGCCTTGAAGCGCTCTTCCATAGGCTTGGTTTCGTCAGTCGCGATCACTTTGAGAGCGGCACGCTTGGCGGCATATTTTTCCACCAGCGCCTGGCGCTTCTTCTCGCGTTCGATCATGGATTTCTTGGCCATGTGTCTCTCGCTCCTCAGGCGTTGAAGGGCATGTTGAAATGCTTCAACAGCGCCTTGGCTTCCGCGTCGGTTGCGGCGGTGGTGGTGATGATGATGTCCATGCCCCAGACTTCGTCGACCTTGTCGAACTCGATCTCGGGGAACACGATGTGTTCCTTGATGCCCATGGCAAAGTTGCCACGACCGTCAAACGACGGCTTCACGCCACGGAAGTCGCGGATGCGGGGCATCGCGATACCGATCAGACGGTCAAGGAAGTCGTACATCCGGTCACCGCGCAGGGTCACCTTGGCACCCAGCGGCATCTCTTCACGGACGCGGAAGCCAGCGATGGACTTCTTTGCCTTGGTGGTCAGAGCCTGCTGGCCAGCGATCCGGGTCAGGTCTTCCTGAGCCGATTTCGCCTTCTTGGAATCACGAACCGCCTCGGCGCCGCAGCCGATGTTCAGGACGATCTTGTCCAGACGCGGCACCTGCATTGCGTTCTTGTAGCCGAACTCTTCCATGAGCGCCGGCTTGATGGTCTCGCGGAACATGTCCTTGAGGCGCGGTGTATAGGTCGCGGTATCAAGCATCGATCACGTCCCCCGTGGTCTTGGCGAAACGGACCTTCTTGTCGCCTTCCATGCGGAAGCCAACGCGGGTCGCTTTGCCGTTTGCATCGACGATTGCCAGGTTCGACAGGTCGATGGGCTTTGCCACCGGAAGACGGCCGCCCTGCGACGTCTGGCTCTGGCGGGTGTGACGAATAGCCATGTTCAGGCCACCCACGACGGCCTTGCCGGCCTTCGGGGAGAGGCTTTCGATGGTACCGGTCTGGCCCTTGTCCTTGCCGGACAGAACGACGACCTTGTCACCTTTGCGGAGTTTCGCAGCCATCAGAGCACCTCCGGAGCAAGCGAGATGATCTTCATGAAGTTCTTCGCACGCAGTTCACGCACGACCGGCCCGAAGATACGGGTGCCGACCGGCTCGCCCGCGTTGTTCAAGATCACGGCCGCGTTGCGGTCGAAGCGGATGGCGGTGCCGTCTTCACGACGGACTTCCTTGGCGGTGCGCACGACGACGGCCTTGCGGACGTCACCTTTCTTCACGCGGCCGCGCGGAATGGCCTCTTTCACCGAGACGACGATGATATCGCCGACCGATGCATAGCGGCGATGCGAGCCGCCGAGGACCTTGATGCACTGAACTTTCCGGGCTCCGGAATTGTCAGCGACATCCAGATTGGTCTGCATCTGGATCATGTCAGTTTCTCCCGACCTTCAGGGACTCGTCCCCTGGGGTTTCGCTAAAGTCGTACGGGCAGAGGTCACCTCTGCCCGTCTGCGCTCTTAGTGAGCGGCTTCCTTTTCCGCGTGACGCTGCGCATCCAACTCTTGCTGGATCTTGGCGTTCTCGGCGCGGGCCGCGTTGTGCTCTTCGAGCATGTCGGCGGTCATCACTTCCCAGCGCTTGGTCTTCGACTTCGGCGCGCATTCGCGGATCGAGACCTGCTGGCCGACCGTGAACAACCCTGCCTCGTCATGGGCGCGGTATTTCTTGGATTTCTTGATGGTCTTCTGCAGCACGGGGTGCTTGAAGCGGCGAACCACCTGAACCGTCACGGTCTGAGCGTTGGCGGTGGAGGTCACGGTGCCTTGCAGGATACGCTTGGGCATGGGTCTGCTCCTTATTCCGCCGAAGCCGCGGCAGCGGCTTTCTGGTTCAGCACGGTGTTCACGCGTGCCACATCGCGACGCACCTGACGGATGCGTGCAGAGTTTTCGATCTGTCCGGTGGCTTTCTGGAAGCGGAGGTTGAAGGCCTCCTTCTTCAGCGCCAGAAGCTGATCCCGGAGCTGATCCGGGGTCTTCGAGCTGAGCTCTTTCGCGTCCATATGGTCGCTCCTTTGTTACAACATCACCGGAGAGCCCCGTCGTTACGCGGGTCACCCTGATTCCCGGTGGAGGTGGATGAAGGCGCTCTATAGGCGCGTTACGTCAGCTTGGCAAGGATCTTTGCGATGCGGACGCGACGCCCGAAGCCCCAACAAAAAAGACGCCCGAAGGCGTCTTTTTTGTGAATTGTCACTCAAGTCTTCCTTAGCATCACATGGATATCAATGGTTTAGCATTAATGAGGTTCACTAATGCTGCCTTCTTTGCCAATGAAACTTTCCTCAACGCGAACCGTGGCTATGGGCGGTGCGGGCGTCCGATATACGGTCTATCTGTTGGCTACTGCCCCTGTCATCTACACGCCCGCCATGCGGCGCAGCGCGGTGCGGCGGGGCTCTGTTGCACAAAGCCTGTGAGGGATTTAGCTTGCGAATCCAGTGCGATAACTGGAGGGGATGAGCAGACCGACACCCCCGACCTACAAGATCAAGAACTGGCGGGCCTACAACGAAGCGCTCAAGCGCCGGGGCTCGCTGAGGGTCTGGTTCGACCCCGAGTTGACGTGGGAGGCCAAACCGACTGGCAAGCGCGGTCGGCAGCCCATCTATAGCGACGCCGCGATCCAGACCTGCCTAACGATGAAAGTGCTTTTCGGCATGGTCGTCATTGTTCGCGCCATTGGTCCGAGCGACAATGACGACCCGGCAAACGACAGGCTTCGTCGAAAGCCTTCTGCAGTTGAGCGGGCTGGACTGGTCGGTGCCGGATTTCAGCACGCTTTCACGCCGCCAGAAAACCCTCGCCGTGAACATCCCATATCGAGGATCGCAAGGCGCACTGCACCTGCTGAACCCCTCTCGGGACATTTCTTCGAAATGCCCTGCCGGGCAGTGGACAGCACCGGGATCAAGGTCGAGGGTGAAGGAGAATGGAATGCGCGCAAGCATCCCTCTCACACATGCAAGCATGTGCTGGCGGGCAATGGGTGGCCCGAAACGCCGTATCTGGCGCAAGGTTCACCTCGGGATCGACGAAAAAACGCTGGAAATCCGCGCCGTCGAATTCACCAGCAGTGACATCGGCGATGCGCCCATTCTGCCGGAACTCTTGGGCCAGATCCCGCCCGATCAGGAGATAGGCAGTGTCACCGCGGACGGCGCCTACGATATGCGCAAATGCCACGATGCCATCCACTGCCCGGCAGTGCATGTTTACATGCACGAGAGGGGCCAACCGGGGCGCCCATGCCGTCATCCCGCCCCGCAAGAACGCCAAGTTCTGGAAGCCCGACAGCGCAGGCGCGATTGCCCGCAACGAAGCCCTCCGCGCATCGAAACGCCTGGGACGAAGGATTTGGCGGAAGTGGAGAGGCTACCATCGCCGAAGTCGCGCTGAGACCAAAATGAACTGCATGAAGCTGTTGGGCCAACGCCTCATGGCGCGAGAACCTGACCGCCAAGTCGCCGAGCTACAGATCCGTGTCGCCGTCATGAACGGCCTCACCGCACTCGGCATACCCGTGACCGAGGCTGTAGGATAAGTGTGTCCGGGGGAAGGGGCCGCTTGGCCATCAGCGGCTTTGTGCAACAGAGCC
>NZ_JAHKQA010000002.1 GCF_018860705.1 Citreicella sp. C3M06 | reverse complement strand
GCTCCGCGCCCGGCGCGCTTGCGCCAGACGGGGAACCAGAATACCCAAATCCAACCTCCAAACTCTCATTATGAACGAGGCACCAGCAGGATGAACAAGGGACCAGGTCACCGCCCATCGCTTACAGTCAACTGGATGGCGCAGGCGGCGATTGATGCCTGCATTTCCAGCCGTGTTTGTCCCGACCACGGTGCTGGAAAGGAGCTATCAAGGCGACAAGGCTGACGTTCGATAGAGTTGATCAAGATCGGCTTTGAGGCCCAGATTTCGGGCTGATGCGCAGCGCAGACTTGCACCGCGACCGAAACTGGCCCCAAACGAAAAACCCGGAGGGGCTGAACCACCACCTCCGGGTTTAACACTCATCAGTGCCGCGTCTCACGCAGATCTTACCCGTGGGTAAGACCGCGCGTCGTCAGGTTTCCAGCGCCTCGTAAAACGCAACAATCGCAAGTTCGAGCTTGCGGCGATCAATAGCCGAAAAATCACGATCTTCGCGCAGTTCCAACCGCCCGTGCGAAGCGCTGCACTTGGCGACACCGCTGCTGAACGGCACTTGGAAGGTGGTCTTGGCCTGACGCGGCCGCGTCGCGGCTGCCGATTTCTTACCCGTGGGTAAGACCGCCGGCGCCTCAACGAAGCTGCGCAGGATCTCGACTTCACGGGCCGCATCGCGCTCGGGCTCGGCGCGCAGCGCCGCAGAGACCCGTGCCGACAGCGCCTCGTCGCGATCCATCCGCCGCTTCAACTCCACACCGACGTTGCGCGGAATGTCCTGCGGATATTCCAGAACCTTGTCCAGCCGCATCAGCAATTCGGCAAAGGCGCGGATGTAACTGCGCTTGGTGTAGCTGGCGGATTTGAACAGGGTCGCCACCGCATCCGAAACCTCGGGGCAGGCATTGGCCGGATCATCCGCATAGCGCCGCGCAAGACTGGCCATCTCTGCAAAAGAGATATCCTTGCGCACGAGGTTCTCATCAACCATGCGGCGATAGCTGGTCTGCGCCACAGCCTCGGCCGGAACGATGCCGGCCGGAATGGTGGCAAACCCGGCATCTCCGGTATCCTCGAGCAGCGCCCGAAATGCCATCAAACGACGCATGCCTTGGATCAGTTCATAGCGCCCGTCGGCACGCGCCTCGACCCGGATCGGGTTCGACAGGCCGACCTCGCGGATCGACAGTTTCAATTCTTCGAGTTCATCATCTTCGCCGGGCTTGCGGTCTCGCACCAGCCGTTCGGTCACGACAGAGTCCAGGGCGATACGGTCGGTGATCAACCCCTCACGTTTCAGCCGCACGAACTCCGAGGCAAGGCGGTCGTTTTCGGCGCGAATGTCATCTTCGACCTGCTTGCGGTCGCGCAGCGAACTGGCGTTTTCGGAAATCGCCGACGCCATCGGCCCGCGCCGCAGCGTGCGGTCTGGCACCTTGCCCACATCCATGGAGCCGACGTCGGGGATGTCGATGTCGAACATTCTGCGTTTCTTGCTCATTGGTCAGCCTCCATCTGCTCCCACGCGTCATGCACGGTCTGGCGGAATTCGTCGTAGGCCAAGTCAAATGTCGATCGCGCTCTGCGCCAGGTCTCTCGGGTCATCTCGCGGTAATCCATTTCGTAGACCGAGTTCAGAAAGCGGCCGGACTGTTCGACCGCGCGGGTCATCTCGACCGGGTGTTCGGTAACATGCTCGCCCCAGACTTTGCGGAACGCATCCTGCATGGCGCGGTGCAGATCGTTGCCCGGCTCGTAGCGGGTCAGCAGGAAGCGGATATCGTAGAAGGCTTTGGGCAGGGAAATCTTACCCGTGGGTAAGGTGCCATCGAAGCCGGCCGAGAGATCCTCTAGAGCTTCGGAAAGCTGACCGACAAAAGAGGTGGTCGAGTCATATTCCCAATACCCCGGTCCGGAGGGCACGTAGAGAACGTCGGCGGCAAAGACCGCGTTCATCGACTGATACCCGATCGCCGGCGGACAATCGAAGAGGATCAGGTCATAACTGTCGTCAGGGATCTGGTCGAGGTAGCGGGACACCGCGGCAAAGAACGACCAGTCCGGGTTCAGGTGCCGGTACTGAGCGCTGGCGAATTCCACAAAGGCGGCGTTGGCGCAGGATGGGATCGCGTCGATGGTCGACCAGGAAGTCGATTTGATGAAGTCACCGATGCGCAGGCCACCAAGGCCCAGCTCGGTGATCGTCGTGGGCAGGTGGCGCTGGGGCAGGGCGGCGCCGGTCTCGGCGCCAACCGGGCCACGATTCATCCGCTCGGTCTCGCGGATCAGATCGCGGGCCATGACCCCCCAGACCGTGTGCTCCTCGCCGACGTCGGTCAGCCCAAGGGAATGCGACAGGGTCGCCTGAGGGTCGAAGTCGACCACCAGCACCCGGTAGCCATCAAGCGCCGCGGCATGGGCAAAGTGCAGCGCCACGGTAGACTTGCCAGCGCCGCCCTTGAAGTTAGCGACAGCGGCGCGGATGGCCCGCTTCCCGGCGGGACGATAGGGCATCAGGCTGCGCTTGCTGATCTTCAGCCGCCGCCGCAGCTCGTTTATCTCATCCAGCGAGAACCAGCGCTGCCGGCCCTCCTGTTCGACTTCGCCAGCGGGCAGCGAGGGGTCGGCGGCCAGCTTGCCGCGAAAGGTCGACTGGTTGATGCGAAAGATCAGCTCTGAGACCTCCCAGGACGAAAACCGCCGCAGGGTCTTTTCCAGACCCGGCGAAAAGGTCTGCTGGCGAATCCAGCCTTGCAGTTTCAAGGAGCGCTTCTGGAGTGTATCCAAATCTTCGTGGGTGTACATGCTGTGCCTCGCAGGACGGGTTTTGCTGTTTTTTCCTGATTTACGCTTTATTTGCCTTTGACGCAAAACCTAATATGCTTTGTCATGCAGGGCAGGGGGCTCTTACCCACGGGTAAGACAGGCACCGGGCACCGGGCTTTGCCTCGATTCGCCTCCGTCCCCGCGCCAAGAGGCTAAAATCTTGATCCCGCGCCAAGATATAGGGGGCCGCTTCGGAGACTTCGGCGACGGATAGGGGGACATTTAGGCGCAATAAGGGGACATACTGAATGACCCCCATCACCTATTCCTTCACCAGATTCCTTTTTTAAAGGGGACTGCGGCAAGACCCGAAGCGGCTCAGGCTTCGTCACGGCTTGACAGAATCGCAACGTTGGACGCAAATCGTCGGCAAGCTCGGAAAAGCGTTGGCAGGCGCAGGAAACTCGGGCATATCGCCGGACAAAGCCGGCAACGAGGCGGAGCAGGTCATGCAGGTGGCAAAACCGGTCGGGCGCAAGGCGCCGGCCCTGAAATACGATATTCTCTCGGCTCTGGGTGTGGCCGCGCTGGCCGGTGACAAGCACCGGCAGCGGCTGGTATTACGGCTCATGGTGCTGATCACCACGCGCTACAACTGGCAGAGCAACGAGTTGTCAATCGGGCGCGCCGAGATCGCGCGGCTCTGGGCGGTGGATGAACGCACGGTCAAGCGTGAGACTGCCAAGATGCGCAGCGCTGGCTGGCTTGAGGTCAAGCGCGCCGGGGTCAAGGGCCGGGTCACGGTTTACGCGCTGAACCTCGAGGCGCTGCTGGATGAAACCACAGAAACCTGGCAGACCATCGGCCCGGATTTTGCGGCGCGGATGCAGGAACGCCACGGCGGGGCAGGGGGGGCAGAGGCTGACGCCTCGGGCGATCCCAAGGTCATCCCGTTTCAGCCGCGCGCCCGCAGTGAGACCACCGAGGGGGTCTGGGGGCAGGTTCTGGCAGACCTCCGCTCCAGATTCCCGGCGCAGGCAAGCGCATGGTACGAACAGCTTTCCGAGATGGAGCACCAAGACGGACGGGTCACGCTGGCCGCCCCAACGCGTTTCGTGGCGGATTACGTCACCACACATTTGCTGCCACAGCTGCTCGGGGCCTATTGCGTGATCGACCCGGCTGTACGACGCGTTGATGTGGTGCCGGTCAAGATGTGACCTGATAGCCCGCCGCCGCCAATCATGGTCTTTGCCTCGCGCGAGAATATGGGACAGGGTTTGCAAAGGTCTTTGGCAAGCGGTTTCATAATGTCGTGGCCGCATTGTCCACGGCTTTCATACTCGCCGTTTGGGCAGCCGAGACATGAATGCGCACCGACAGCTCCAATTAATACAGCGTCGTTTTCTTTTTTGTTTGCAATCATTCGAGCCTGCGAGACGTTACGTTCAGGCTTCAGGAGCAGCGATTCTAGCGCTGTCCGCCAAACCACCTTTATAATACTATAGGTTATTCCGGTGCCATCGTGGCGCAGGACTGGTCACCCTCAAAGTGCTGGAAAACCACGCGCAGGCCGTGGCCGAAAGCATGGCCTTCACGCTGTTCCACACCGCGCATTCGACCTTTGTCAAGGAAACCGTGGATTTCACCACCGGCTTCGGTAGCCCCTCGGGCATAACCTTTGCTAGCCCGGATGATTTGGGCGCCACACGGTTCGTCGGCCTTAATTACAAGGGGCGATGTTGCAGAATTCTGCCGTTGCAGAATCCACATCGCGCATCCATGTGGTTAAGTGGCCGGCATGAGTAAGCCATCACCCGCCCGCTACCGCACGGCCAAGTGGTCGAGCTAAACGATGCGCTCAGGAAGCGTGGGTCGCTGTTGATCCACTGCCCGGTAGGGCATAGTGCAACAATGTCCCGAGAGGGGATCAAGGTGCTGTTTAAGCTGCCGCTCCGGCAGACAACCGGGAGGGTCGCCAGCTTGCTCAGTTTGGCGGAGCTGGTTTGGGAGGTGCCTGACGACACGACGCTTTGCCGAGTGCAAAAGACGTTGGCCGTCCAAATCCCGTATCGACGCACAGAAAGGCCGCTCAACTTGCTCGTGGACAGCACCGGGATCAAGTTCTTCGGTGACGGCGCGTGGCAAGCCCGCAAGCACGGTGTTCATGGCCGCCGTCGATGGCGTCAGGTTCACCTGGCGAAGGATGCTACGACCTCCGACATCCGGGCGGTGGAGTTTACATCCAGCCGAGACGGTGACAGCCCGGCCCTGCCAGACCTGCCGGAGCAAATCCTCGTCGGCGAGAACATCGGCACCATGACGGCCGATTGCTTCGCAGTCGCCTGCCGGGCAATGGATGGTGCCTACGACACAAGAGGTTGCCATACAGCAATCCTCGCGCGCGATGCGGTCCCGATCATCCCGATCCGCAAGACTGGTCGATCGTGGAAGGAAGATTGCCTGGCCGCGGTTACCAGGAACTAAACTCTTCGGGCCATCCGGTACTATGGCCGAGCCTTCTGGAAGCGATGGACGGGATGCCACGTGCGCAGCCGCATCAAAGCAAAGCCTCTCGGGACATCGCTGCGCAATGCCCTGCCGGCCAGTGGATGCGCGGCCTAAAGGCCTCCGGCGAAACCATCGCTGCCCGCGACCAGACCACCGAAATCCACATCCGCATCGCGCTCATAAACCGTTTCAACGCACTCGGCACTGCCCAGATCGTTCGCGTGGCATAACGTCAGTGGGGTGAGGGAGAGCCACACCTCAGGCGGTAGTTTTGCCAAAACGCCCTGCGACAAGGAAAAAGCATGAAAATGCGCCGACCTCACGGACGAGCGCCAACGCCACGGAGCGGCTTGGTCCTTCTGGAGAAAGGGGCAGTTCGCCGTCACCCAATTTGTGCTTGAAAGCCTCGGTGGAGCGAAAGCCGTCAGTTCCATCGTGGGAATAGGGCCGGTTTCCGGCATCTTTTGTACGCGGGCAGAAAAGCTGGATCGGCTGCTCGTCGCCGCAATCTGTGCAACAAGATCGGCAGCCCGACGTGACAGGTCACTGGGCTGGTCAAGTCAGCGTTCCGCCATATGACGATGGGCAGGCAGAAGATCCTGCACCCGCTCGTGACCAGGTTCCAGAACAGCCCAAAGCATATCGACGGCCTCACGTCCCTTGTCAGTGAGATGTCGTCGCAAGGCATTGATCACCTTGCGTCCGTTGCCCGTTTCTGCGATCGCCTCCGCGTTAGCCATGTCATTCTTTCGGTGCGTCACATACGGCTTGACGAACTCCGGGGCGATGAGGTGCAGCGCGTGCCCGCGGGCGGCAAACTGCGCGCAACGGTGAGCGATCGAGCGGGCCTGCATTGCAACGATGCACACCGGGTGCTTCTGCACGGCCGAGAGGAACTGTGTAAGCGACAACTTTTTCTCGGAAAACGGTTGCGCCTTTCGCTGTCGCACCATGTTGTTGAAATGCCTGCCTAGCCAGTGCATCACCCGATCATGCGACAGCGCAGCACAGAGCTATGGATGTCGTGAATTCGGTTGTGTAAACGTTTAAATTGCGCCCATGCAGTGGGCAGGTTTCGGTTCATGCGGTCAAAATTCACGCCCATGAGACAGGCCGGCGCACATGCAGGCGAATTCGGTTTAGCGACTCCGGAAAGTACGGGTGAGTTCGGGTCACAGGATCAGGTCCGGCATCAACAGGAATGGAAGGCGCAATGAGAATGAACTGGAAAGCCACTTGGAGCGTCGCGGCGCTGAGCCTTGCGCTGAGCGGCGCTGCGACAGCACAGGACTTCGCCGGGCAGACGCTGGTTGTCGGCACTTGGGGTGGGGACATCGAACGGCTGCTGCGCGAACACGCCGCCCGGCCGCTGGAAGAAAAGACCGGGGCCAAGGTCGAGTTCCTGCTGGGCGGATCCGGCGACCGGATGGCGAAAATGTACGCCGAGAAATCCAACCCGACCATGGATGTGACCTTTCAGAACATCTACGAGGCCCCGCAAGCGCTGGCCGACGGGCTGGTGATGGCCCCCGACGAATCTTCGCCCATCTACAGCGATCTGTGGAGCGGCATGAACGATGGCTGCTATGCGATGTCCTTGGTCGGTCTGGGCATCGCCTATAACAAGGATCTGGTCGAGGAGCCCGTTGAATGGGCCGACATGTGGGATCCGGCGGTCAAGGGTATGATCGCCATGGCGCCTTATCCCAGTTCCGAAGGAGATGGCCTGCTGGGTGTCGCCGCGCGGCTGGAAGGCAGCGACGAGCACGACCCTGACACCGCCTTTGCCAAGGTCCGCGAGTTGGGAGCCCCGGCGCTGAACTACACCTCGCTGGACGAGGTGTTTGCCCTTATGGACGCCGGCGAGGTCGCCATGGCGCCGATGATTTCCGGCTATGTGCTGGCGGCTCTGAAGGAATGGGACAACATCGGCTTTGCCTTCCCGACCGATCCCGGCCCGGTGCTGGTGCGTGACATGGTCTGTCAGGTGGCCAATTCACCGAACCCGGAACTGGCAGCGATGTTCATCGAGCTGGCGCTCAGCCCGGAGACGCAGCAGGCCTATGCTGAGGAATTGCTGTTCGGCCCGACCAACTCCAAGGCCGTGCTCAGCGCGCAAGCCGCGGCCGACACGATCAACACGCCCGAAGAAGTCGAAAGCCTGCTGCAACTCGACTGGCCCTATGTGATCTCGCAGCGCTCCGACTGGACCGAGCGCTGGAACAAGGACGTGCTGGGGCAGTGAACCCGCGCTTTGTGACATCAACCGGGGCCGCGCGATGACTGCGCGCGGCCCTGCAAGCTGGCTGACAGCGCCGGGCGTGGCGCTGATTGCCTGCGTCTTCCTTGCGCCGTTTGCGTTGCTGGTGGCGATGAGCTTCTGGTCGCAGCCGAACGGCACGCTGCTGGTTGACCCCACGCCGACACTGGTGAACTACGAGCGGATCTTTTCCGATGGCTACTATCTGCGCGGGTTGGGACGGACGCTTTGGCTCAGTCTGGTCACGGTGGCGGTGTCTGTGGTCCTTGGGTTTCCGGTTGCCTTCTGGATCGCCCGCCGGGCCGGGCGTTTGCGGCGGTTGACCATGGCGGTGATGTTGCTGCCGATTGTCTGCGGTGCTTTGTTGCCGACGCTGGGGCTGGTGAACCTGTTGTCACCGCTGGGGATCGTCAACGGCACGCTGAAATCGCTTGGGCTGATCGACCGGTCGATTCCGTTGCTCGGCACCCAGACCGGTATCCTGATCGGGCTGGTGCAGGCCTTTCTGCCGATGATGGTGCTGCCGCTGGTGGCCGTGCTGGACCGGCTGCCGCCGAGCTATGAAGAGGCGGCAAAGTCGCTGGGCGCGCGCCCGGCGCAGGTGTGGCGCCGCGTGGTGCTGCCGCTGGCCGCGCCCGGTTTGATTGCGGGGTCGGTGCTGGTGTTCTGCGCGTCGCTGACCTCTTTTGTCACGCCGCAAATTCTGGGGCAGGGCAAGATCGCCACCTTTGCCGCGATGACCTGGCAGCAGGCCAGTCTGGTGCTGGACTGGCCGTTCGCCTCGGCGCTGGCGATGGTCATGCTGGGGCTGATGGCGGCACTTGGCGGGGCGGTGCTGGTCTTGCGACGTGGGGCAAGGTCATGAGACGGTTCGCGCTATCGGGCTTCACGATCCTCGTGGTTCTGTTCACCATTGCACCGCTGCTGGTGCTGGTGTTTTCCAGTTTCGACGACGGCAAGTTCTTTCGCTTTCCGCCGCGTGAGCTGTCGCTGCGCTGGTTCCGGGCCGCCTTTGCCAGCGCCGAGTACCGCAGTTCGCTGTTCAACAGCGCCGTGGTGGGGCTGCTGGCGACGATCATCTCGGTGACGCTTGGCACCGCCGCAGCCTTGGGATTGCAACGCGGCGCGCTGAAATCCCGCGCGGCGCTGGAAATGGTGCTGCTGGCGCCGCTGACCTTGCCGCTGGTGATCTGGGCGATTGCCCTGTTGCAGATCTATGCGTGGCTGGGGATCGGCGGCACGCTGCCGGGGCTGGTGCTGGCGCATGCCACCTTTACGCTGCCGTTCTCGGTGCGGGTGATGCTGGCGACGCTGTCGGCCATCGATCCGGGGCTGGAACTGGCGGCCCGGTCGCTGGGGGCGCGGCCGTGGCGGGCTTTTGCGCGGATCACTCTGCCGCTGGCATTGCCGGGACTGGCGACCTCGGCGGCGCTGTCGTTCTTTATCTCGTTCAACGATGTGATCGTGTCGACCTTCATCGCCGGGTCCAGCTGGATGACCTTTCCGGTGCGGCTGTATTCGCAGCTGCGCGGGCAGGGGATCGACCCGACGACGCTGGCCATCGGCACCATGGTGATCGCCTCGATCCTGATCGTGGTGGCGCTGAGCGAACTCTTCAGCAGAAAGGCCCTGCGGACATGACCGCCTATCTGACGATCCGGGACGTGGCCAAAAGCTATGGCCGCGCCACGGCGCTGCGCCGTATCGACATGGAGATTGCCCGGGGTGAGTTTCTGACGCTGCTCGGCCCGTCCGGTTCGGGAAAGACCACGTTGCTGCGCATTCTCGCCGGGCTGCTGGAGCCGGACCGCGGGGCGCTGGTGCTGGATGGCCGCGACATCACCCGCAGTCCGGCCTGGGAGCGGGATATCGGCTTGGTGTTTCAGAACTATGCCCTGTTTCCGCATATGGACGTGCGCGGCAATGTCGGCTTTGGGCTTGAGATGCGCGGTATTGGCGGCGCCGAGGCCGCGCGCCGCATCGACGAGGCGCTCGACACGGTTTCAATGCGTGACTATGGCGCGCGCCGCCCATCCGAGCTGTCGGGCGGCCAGCAACAGCGCATCGCCATCGCGCGCGCCATCGCCATCAAGCCGCGGCTGCTGCTGCTGGACGAGCCGCTGTCGAACCTCGATGCGGTGTTGCGCCAGTCGGTCCGGGTCGAGCTGCGCGAGCTGCACCAACGCACCGGGCTGACCACGGTGATGGTCACCCACGATCAGGTCGAGGCGCTGACTCTGGCCGACCGGGTGGCGCTGATGGACGGGGGCGAGCTGTTGCAGATCGACCCGCCCGAGCGACTCTATGAGTGTCCTGCCTCGGCCTTTGCCGCCGGTTTTCTCGGCAGCCCGCCTGCCAACCTTCTGTCGGTGGAACCGCATTCAGAGGCCGGGGCGATCCGTCTTTGCGGCGCGCTCTGGCGTCCCACCGGCCCGGCAGCCGCGGCCCTGTCAGGCCTGCGGGGACCGGCGCGGCTGGCCCTGCGCCCGGAAACCCTGCGGCTGCTGGCAGAGCCTGCGCCCGGCGCGATCCCGGGCCGGATGAAGGCGGTGGAATACATGGGGGGCGAACGGCTTGCCCATGTGGCGATCGACGGTGCGGCCCCCGGAACGCCCGCGCTGCTGGTGCGCGGCGCCGGGGCGCTGGCGGATCCGGGGCAGCTGGTCTACGTGCTGCCAGGCAGCGTGACCGGAGTTTTTGACACTGACAGCGGCGCGCGACTAGCGCCCGCGCAAGCAGGAGTGTGACCATGTGGAGCAACGCCGAGACCTGGGCAAAACGGAGCCCGCCAAAGCAGCAACTGCGCGAGGAGATCTGGTCCAGTCTGGACGAGACCGGGATCGCCGTCGGCCCGGCCAAGGGCAACATCCCCAATTTTGCCGGGGCCGACATGGCCGCCTATCACCTGTCGCGCACGCCGGAGTGGCAGGCCGCCCGGACGGTCAAATGCAACCCCGATCCGCCGCAGATTCCGATCCGTCTGCGCGCGCTCTACGCTGGCAAGGTGCTTTATGTGCCGGTGCCAGCCCTGACGCGCGCGTTCCCCTATCTGCGGCTCGACCCGCAAAAGCTGATCGAAAAGGGCGTCAGTTTCGAGCTGGCCGCCACCGCCGAGGGCTACATGATCCACGGCGAGCGGATCGAGTTCGACGAGGTGGAGCCGCTGGATTTCAGCATTCTGGGGTCGGTCGCGGTGTCGCGCGCGGGCGGTCGTACAGGCAAGGGCGCGGGGTTCGCCGATCTCGAAACCGGCATTTTCCGCGAGCTTGGCAAGATCGGGCCGGACACGCCGATGGTCACCCTCGTGCATTCATCGCAACTGGTCGCTGCCGAGCGGGTGCCGATGATGGCCCATGACAGCCCGCTGACCATGATCGCCACCGAGGCCGAACTGATCCGGGTGCCGCCCTCTGACATCGTGCCAGCCGGGGTGGACTGGGATATGATCCAGCCCGATCAGTTCCGCGATATTCCCTTCCTTGCCACGCTGCGCGACCGGTTGCTGGCCAGATCCTCCGGGGAGGCGGGATGAGCCGCCGTCGTCGCCCGTTCCACCAGACTGACCGGCAGCACGATGGTGCTGGGCGCAGAGCTGTCGCCAGCGATCCGCCCGAGCAGCCGCTCGACGGCACCGCGACCAAGATCGACCACCGACTGGCGCACGGTGCTCAGCCCGATCAGCGGCCAGGCGCTGAGGCCGATGTCGTCGAAACCGATCACCGACACCTCGCCCGGCACATCGATGCCCAGATCGCGCAGCGCCGACAGCGCCCCGATCGCCACCAGATCGTTGACACAGACCACCAACGACACATCGCGCCGGGCCAGACTGCGCTGCGCGTTTGGGCCGAGGCTGGCCGTCAGCGGCACGGTTTCTTCCCAGACCACCTCGCATTGACCGGCGGCGGCCTCCAGAAAACCACGCCGTCGTTCGCGGCTGGAGGCAACCGTCTCGTCCCCCGACAGCAAGCCGATGCGGCGATGTCCCAACCGGCGGGCATGTTCCGCGATCAGCCGCCCACCGCCGACGTGATCCGCCTGAAGGCAGTCGTGGCCGGGCAGGGGGCTGTCGAGGGTCACCAGCGGAAACGGCGGGCGCTGGCCCTCGGCGTCAAAGCCCGGATGCAGCACCGCGATTGCTCCGTCCACGCCATGATCGGCCAGCATGCGCAACGCCTTTGCCTCGCGCAGCGGGGTATCGCCCGAGTTGATCAAGAGCGTCGCCAACCCTTTGGTTTCGGCATGGCTCTGAACCGCTTCGGCGATTTCGGGAAAGATCGGGCTGACAAGCGTCGGCAGAATGCAGCCAATCACGTTGTGACGCCCTGTCTTCAGCGACGCAGCCGCCCGGTTGCGCGCGTAGCCCAGATCGCGAGCCACGCGCCGCACCAGCCGGTCGACCTCTGGCGAAACCTTGTCGAGATCGTTCATCACATAGGAAACGGTGGCCAGCGACACACCGGCAGCCTTTGCCACATCTCTGATCGTGACCCGCTTGCGCATCGTGTCGCCACCCTTTCGCGTGCGGCGAGTCTAGGCGGGACCGGCATCAAAACACCAGCCATTGCACATATGAGAGGTGCATTATGAGAGCGGCGGACTATACCGCACATCTGTTGCGCGAGACCGCGCCAAGATTGCGCGACGAAGAAGAACAGACCTGGGATGCATCGGATCTGATGCGGGCTCAGGACACGGAGTTGATGCAGTTCTGGGCCTCGAACGCTCCGGGGTCTGGCGCGCCCGAATGCCTGATGGCCGGGGCGTTGCAGTCGCTGGAAAACAAGGGCTTCGTGCTGGGCGACTACGGTCCCTTGTTGCAAGAGGGGCTGGATGCCGCACGGACCGGCGACATGGAGGCCCTGCTGCGCATCGACATGCAGCTGCGGGCCCTGATGCGCGCGGCGCGTCCCGATCCGGCGCATCGCTCACAGACCACCACCCGCTTTGCCGATTGGGACAGTTTCGCCGCCGCTGTCGACTGGCCTGCAGACATGGCGGTGGCGCAGGCGAGCCTGCCGGACAAGATCAGCGCTGGCTGGCTGGGGCAACTGGTCGGCGCGGCGGCTGGCACCGCGCTGGAGGGGTACTCTGCGGCGCAGATCGCCGAAAGCTTTGGCCCGGTCACCGGCTATCTGCGACCGCCCAATACCTATAATGACGATATTACGTTCGAGCTGGCTTTTCTCGAGACCTATCTCGCGCACGGGGCTGCCATGACGTCTGGCGACATCGCCAGCAACTGGGTCGGGATGATTCCGCTGGGTTGGTCGGCCGAGGGGGTGGCGCTGGACAATCTGCGCCGGGGGGTGATGCCGCCGATGTCGGGGAAAGCCAACAACCCC
Organism: Citreicella sp. C3M06; assembly: GCF_018860705.1. Lineage (GTDB taxonomy): Bacteria > Pseudomonadota > Alphaproteobacteria > Rhodobacterales > Rhodobacteraceae > Salipiger. The sequence goes on along the minus strand of NZ_JAHKQA010000002.1, from coordinate 127,818 downwards.
TTTGACGAATGGATCGGCGCCCAGATGCGCGGCGCGATCTGCGGCATGGTGATGCCGGGGCGGGCGCAGGAGGCCGCCCGGCTGGCATGGATGGATGCGCAGATCAGCCATGCGGGCAACGGCATTCTCGGCGAAGTCTTCAACGCGGTGCTCTGCGCGATGGCCTTTGCCCCCGGCGATCTGCACGAGCTGATCGAGCGTTGCGTCGCGATCATCCCTGAATCCACCGAATATGGCTTGGTGATCCGGCACGCGCTGGCGCAGTGCCGGTCTGCGCCCGATTGGCAAACCGCCTGGGCTGTCTGTGATGAGCGCTACCGCGACTACAACTGGATCCACGCCTATCCCAACGCGGCGGCACAGATCATCGCCCTGTGGTTCGGAGGTGACGATTTCGACCGAACGCTGACCATCCTCTGCGGTATCGGCCATGATGTGGATTGCAACGCGGCACAGATGCTGTGTGTGCTGGGCTTGCGGCACGGCAGCGGGGCGATCGACGCGCGCTGGAGCGCGCCGTTGCTGGCCGGTGATATCATCACCTACATGCGCCGCCCCAAGACTTTGTCCTTCGCCAGCCTTGTCGATCGCACGCTGGAGGCTGTCAGCATAAGCCGGATGGAAAATGCCGTGTGACCCAAGCTGGTGCGCTTTGATCGTGCACTTGGTCAAGACGTGGCTGCGCTTCGCAGATCCTGAAGGTATTGCGAGGCGCGACCGCCCCGCCGCGCCGTGAGGGGGCGATCCTGTATCGGGCGTGCCAATGCATTCGCGGACCGGGGCCTTGTCGGTCTGCAAAACCTGTGAAACAGCCTGCGCCAATCGGGGGGATGCCCGCGCAGGCACCATTCCGCGGTATTGCCCAGACCGCTGTCGCATCGTCGCCATTAAGTCGGTAGCGGCCTATCTGCACAGGCGCGTGTTCCACTCGTTGCCAAGGCTTCGGGGTCTTCGCCCGAGGATTGGCGCGCCACCTGAATCCGCCCGAAGGGAGCGGGAAAGCCGCTGCCGCGTCTCGTTGCGGCAGCGGATGCTCTTAGTGTCCGCGGATCATCCCGCCATCGACGCGGATCATCGAGCCGGTGACATAGCCCGCCTGCTGTGAGCAGAGGAAGGTGACCATGGCGCCGAACTCTTCGGGGGTGCCGTAGCGGGCCGCCGGGATGGTCTTGCGGCTGGCCTCTTGCACGGCGTCAAGCGCGGCGCCGGTCTTTTCGGCCTTGATGCCGTCCAGCTGCGCAAGACGGTCGGTGGCGATGCGCCCCGGCAGCACCATGTTCACCGTCACGCCATGCGGCGCCACTTCCTCGGCGAGGGTTTTCGACCAGCCCGCCACCGCGCCGCGCACGCCGTTCGACAGCGCGAGGTTGGGAATGGGTTGCACGATGCCTGAAGAGCCGATGGTGACGACACGGCCCCAGCCTTTTTCGATCATGCCGGGCAGGGCGGCATCGGTGATGGCAAAGATCGGTGTGGCCATGGCCTCGAAGGCGGCCTGCCATGCGGCGCTGCTCTGGCCTTTGGCGGGACCAGCGGCGGGGCCACCGCAGTTGTTGACCAGAATGTCGACCGGCTGCGCAGCGAGCCGTTCGATCAGCGCCGCAACGCTGTCGGCGTCCGACAGGTCGAGCTTGACGCCTTCCATGCCGTCCGCGGGGGCCTCGCCGCTGCGCGAGGCGGCGATCACATGCGCGCCTTCCGCGGCCAGCAGTTTCGCGCTCGCGGCGCCGAGGCCACGGCTCGCGCCGAGCACCAGCGCGGTCTTGCCCTTCAGTCCCAGATCCATCAGTTCAGCTCCTTCAGTCGTTTGTCCTGCCGGGCGAGCAGTTGCTCGACCTCGGCGATGGCCTCGGGCGCCAGTCCAGCACCCGGGGCGCGCAGCGCGGCAGATCCGATGGCACCGCGCTTGGCAAGCACATATTTGCGCACCGCCAGTCCGGCGCCCGGCTGCTGTTCGTAGCGTACCAGCGGCAGATAGGCATCGAACAGATCCTGCGCCCTGTCCATATCACCGACAGCGGCGTGGCGCACAACATCTGCCAGCATCTCCGGGTAGCCGAAACCGGTCATTGCGCCATCGGCGCCACGGGCCATCTCTTCGGGCAGGAAAACTCCGCCATTGCCGCAAAGGATCGAGATGCGGCGGCGCCCTTCGGCCTCGGCCTTGCGCAATCTGGTGATCTTGGCGAGGCCCGGCCAGTCCTCGTGCTTGAGCATGACCACCTGCGGCACGTCGTCGATGATCCGGCCCAGCACGTCGTCGGAGATATGCACGCCGGTCGCCAGCGGGAAATCCTGCAGCACGATCGGCACGCCCTCCCCAAGCGTGCGGGCGACCTGACCAAAGTAGCCGTGGATCTGCGGGTCGGTCTTCAGGCTGCCGGGGGTGGTGACCATGCAGCCAGCGGCGCCCATGTCCATCACCGCCTTGCCCAGCTCGCCGATGGCGGCAAGACCGGGGGCCGAGACGCCGACCACCACGGGCTTGCCCTCGGCGCGCTTGATGACGCGCTCGGCAATGGCGCGGCTTTCGGCCTGCGTCAGCTTGGGCGCCTCGCCCATCATGCCAAGGATGGTGAGGCCGTCGGCGCCCTTGTCGAAGTAGAAATCCACCACCCGGTCGAGGCTGTTCCAGTCGATCTCGCCGGTCTCGGTGAAGGGGGTGACGGCGATCACGTAGACGCCGCGGGCATGCGAAGTGAGAAGGGGCATTGCGGGGAACCTCGGTGCAAAATGGGCAGCCGGCCGTGCGTCCTGCGCGGCCGGAATCGGTATCGGGCGGCGTCAGGCCGCGATGGGCATCTGAACGGTCTCAAGCGCCGCGATGGCGCGCGCCATCGCCTCGTCAAGGCGCGCGTCATCGAGCGCATAGGCCATGCGCAGGTAGCCCGGCGTGCCGAAGGCCGAGCCGGGCACCACGCCGATGCGGCCCGCGGTCAGCAGGAAATCGGCCACGTCCATGTCGGATTCGATCACCTTGCCCTCGGGGGTGCGCGCCCCGAACAGGCCGGAGCAATCGGGGAAGACATAGAAGCTGGCGGGCGGGGTTGCACAGGAGATGCCGGGCATCTTGTCGATGGCGGCCATCACCCTGTCGCGGCGCGCTTTCAGCCGGGCGTTGCGCTCGGGCAGGAAATCTGCGGGGGCGCTCAGCGCGGCGACGGTGGCCGCCTGCGAGATCGCAGAAGGGTTCGAGGTGCTCTGCGATTGCAGAATGTCCATCGCCCGGACCAGCCAGTCCGGCCCGGCGGCATAGCCGAGGCGCCAACCGGTCATCGCGTAGCCCTTAGAGACGCCGTTCACCGTCAGGATGCGATCGGCCAGCGCCGGCGCGACCTTGGCGGGCGTGGCAAAGCTGCCCTTGTGCACCACCAGTTCGTAGATGTCATCGGCCATGATCAGCGTGTGGTGATCGGCCAGAACCTCGCAGAGAGCGGCGATGTCGGCCTCGGAATAGAGCGCGCCGGTGGGATTGTTCGGCGAGTTCAGCAGCACCCATTTGGTCTTTGGGCTCAGCGCGGCGGCCAGCGTTTCGGGGGTAAGCTTCCAGCCATGCGCGGCAGTGCAGGGCGCGATCACCGGCGTGCCCCCGGCGAGGCTGACCATGTCTGGGTAGCTGACCCAGTAGGGCGCGGGGATGATCACCTCGTCGCCCGCGTCCAGCGTCGCCATCAGCGCGTTGAACACCAGCTGCTTGGCGCCGTTGCCAGCGATGATCTGCGCGGGCGTGAAGGTCAGACCGTTGTCGCGCTGGAACTTGGCGGCAATCGCGGCCTTCAGCTCCGGGGTGCCCGAACTGGCGGTATACTTGGTCTGGCCGCCACGGATCGCGGCGATGCCAGCGTCGCAGATATGCTCGGGCGTGGCGAAGTCGAGTTCGCCCTGTCCGAGGCTGATGATGTCATGGCCCTCGGCCTTCATCTGCTGCAGCTTCAGCGCAAGCTCGATGGTCGGAGAGGGGCGCACGGCCGCCATGCGGCTGGCAAGGTACTGGCTCATGGGAAAAGTCCTGGATTGGCCGTGTCGGGCCGTTGCAAACAGCCCCGGCCATCGCTGCGGCAGGGGCTGAACGGGAGATCAGGCGGGGGCGAGCGCGGTGGCGCGGCGGGAGGCGATATATTGCGCGCGCAGCTCGCGGGTCAACGCGCCGGGGGCGCCGTCTCCAATCACCTCGCCGTCGATGCGCACCACCGGAACCACGAAATTGGTCGCCGAAGTGATAAAGGCTTCGCGGGCCTTGCGCGCCTCGTCGGGGGTGAAGGCGCGTTCCTCGATCTCCACGCCGTGCCGGGCGGCAAGGGCGAGGATCGCGGCGCGGGTCACGCCGGGCAGCAGCGCATGCGACAGCGCGCGGGTGACGAGCTTGCCCTCTGCTGTGACGATATGCGCGGTGGCGGCGCTGGCCTCGGTGACGAAGCCGTCCTCGACGAGCCATGCATCATCGGCGCCGCGCGCCTTGGCCTCCATCTTCGCCATCGACGGGTAGAGCAGTTGCACCGTCTTGATGTCGCGGCGGCCCCAGCGCAGATCGGGCAGCAGGGCGACGGAAATGCCGGTCTCGGCGGCGCGGTTGACCAGCACGTCCTTGGCCTGGGTGAACATCACCAGCGTCGGCTCGGTGCCCTCGGGCGGGAAGGCAAAGTCGCGCTCGGCGACACCCCGGCTGAGCTGCAGGTAGATCATGCCGCTTTGCAGGTCGTTGCGGGCGACGATCTCGTGATGCGCCGCCAGCAGGGCGTCATCGTCAAGCGGCAGCACAAGGCCAAGCTCGGCCGCCGAGCGGCGCAGGCGCGCGGCGTGGCCCGCGTAGTCGAGCAGCGCGCCGTCGAGCACGCAGGTGACCTCGTAAATGGCATCGCCCATAAGAAAGGCGCGGTCGAAGATCGACACCTTGGCCTCGTCTTCGGGCAGCCACTGGCCATTCAGGTAGACAATTCTGGACATGGGTCAGGCTCTTCCGGGGGCGGCAAAGGGGGCGATGGTGACGCCGTTTTCTTCCAGCGACTTGCGCAGCGCGGCGGCGATCTGCGGCGCGCCGTCGGTGTCTCCGTGAATGCACAGGGTCGCTGGTTCGACCGGCAGGCGCTTGCCGCCGGTGGTGGGGATGCGCTTGTTCAGCACCATCTCGAGCACCTGCTCGGTGCTTTGCGCGATGTCATGGATCACCGCGCCGGGCTGGCTGCGCGGGGTCAGCTCACCGGTATCGGTGTAGCTGCGGTCGGCGTAGATCTCGCAGGCGACACGGAGCCCGGCCTTTTCGGCGGCCGTGTAGGTTTCCGAATAGGGCAGCGAGACATAGACCAGCGAGCGGTCCACCGCGGCGACGGCGCGCGCGCAGATGGCGGCCAGTTCCGGATCGGTCGCGGCCATGTTGCCAAGCGCGCCATGGGTCTTCACATGGGTCATCGCATGGCCTTCGGCTGCGGCCATGCCCTGCATCGCGGCGATCTGGTAGATCAGCTGCGCCTCGAGATCCTCGGGCCGCTCGCCCGAGATTCGCCGCCGGCCAAAGCCGTAAAGATCCATGAACGAGGGATGCGCACCAACCGCCACGCCCGCCGCCTTTGCAAGCTGGATGGTGCGGCGCATGACCACCGGATCCCCGGCGTGAAAGCCGCAGGCGACATTCGCGGTTGTCACCGTTTCGAGCATCTTGGCGTCGTCGCCGATGGAATAGGCGCCAAAGCTCTCGCCCATGTCGCAGTTGAGGTCCAAGGTGACCGTCATTCGCTTCCTCCCGGGGTGTGTTCGTGGGTCTTGTCGTGCGGCGTGTCAGAGCCGCCGGGTCGGGGTGGTCGTTTGCCCGATTGCACTACGGATACAAGTGGTATACTGAAAAGGCAAGCAAGGCAGAACAGGTTTTTCAATGAGCAAGCGCGCGCAGCACGGCCTCGGCGGGCCCGAAATCGTCCCGGCTTTCCTGAGCGTTGGCGATTGCGCGCTGGCGGTGCAATTCGGGGATGTCATCGACGCGGACGTGAATCGCCGGGTCATCGCGCTTGCCGAAAGCCTGTCTGATTTCCCAATTCAGGGCGTGCTGGAATGTGTGCCGACATACCGCTCGCTGCTGGTGAGCTATGATCCGGCGCTGCTGCGTGGAGCGGCGCTGGAAGCGGCGCTGGCGGAGCGTATCGCGCAGCTAAAGGTAAGCGCAGGGTCGGCCCGCCACTGGCGCGTGCCGGTGGTCTATGGCGGCGAGGTCGGGCTTGATCTCGAAGATCTCGCCCGCGAAAAGCAGCTCACGCCGAATGAGCTTATACAGATACACAGCGCCGCAGAGTTCCGGGTCTACATGATCGGCTTCGCGCCGGGCTTCGCCTATCTTGGAGGGCTGCCCAAGGCGCTGCACACGCCGCGCCTGCCCAAGCCGCGCCAGTCGATCCCGGCGGGGGCCGTCGGCATCGGCGGCCAGCAGGGTAGTATCAACTCGGTGACCGGCCCTTCGGGCTGGCGCTTTGTCGGGTGGACGCCGTGGCGGGCCTTTGATCCCGCCCGCGCCGAGCCCTTTCTGTTTGCCGCGGGGGATCGGCTGAACTTTGTGCCTGTGAGTGCCGCCGAAGGCGCCGAGATCGCGGCCGCGATCGCGTCGGGCGAGAGCATGCCAATGCCGGAGGCCGCGCCATGAGTCTGGAAATTCTCAGTGCCGGCCCGATGCTCTCGGTGCAGGACCACGGTCGCCACGGGCGCAAGCGCTTTGGCGTGCCTGCTGCCGGGGCGATGGACCGCCCGGCGATGGACCTTGCCAACGCGCTTTGCGGCAATCCCCTGTCTGCTGCGGCGCTGGAATTCACCGCCATCGGCGGCAGCTTCCGGGCGGGCCGCGCGCTGCGCCTCGCGGTGACGGGCGGCGACTGTGATATCCGCATCGGCGAGCGCTTGCTGTCCGCAGGCCAGAGCCATGCGGTCGAGGCGGGCGAGGTGGTGAAAATCGGCGCGCTCAAGGGCGCGACATGGGGCTACATCGCGGTTTCTGGCGGCATCGCCGTGCCCGAAGTGCTGGGGGCCCGCGCCACGCATCTGCGCTTTGCGCTCGGCGGGCTCGAGGGCCGCGCGCTGCGGGCCGCTGACCAACTGCCGCTTGGCGACGCGGACGAAACTGCCCCCTGCCTGCGTCCGCGCGACCCGGCGAGCCGCCCCGGCCCGAACGCCCCCGAGCGTGCGATCCGCGTCGTGCTTGGCCCGCAGGACGATTACTTCTCGGCCAAAGTTCTCGCGCAGCTCGAAACTGCCCGCTTTCGCATCTCGGCTCAGCGTGACCGCATGGCCATGGTGCTGGACGGCCCGAGCCTGCCCGCCATGCGCGGCCATGACATTGTCTCGGATGGCATCGTGTCGGGGGCCATTCAGGTGCCCGCCTCGGGCCAGCCGATGGTGCTGATGGCCGACGCGCAGACCACCGGCGGCTATCCCAAGATCGCCACGGTGACCACGGCCGATCTGCCGCGTCTCGCGCAGCTGCCGACCGGGGCCGACCTGCGATTCGAAGTGGTGAGCCGCGATGAGGCCGAGGATATCCTGCTTGCCGAACGGGCACGGCTGCGCGAGGTTCTGGCATCGCTGGTTCCCGCCACGGGGATGACGCTCAGCTCGGGGTTTTTGCTGTCGTGCAATCTGGCAGGCAGTATCGTCGAGCCCGAGGCGGTGATGGGCCGCGATCTGGAACCTTCAAAGGATATGGCGCAATGAGCGGCAAGACCCTTGCGGCGACCGCGTATCGCGAGCTGATCAAGCGTATTCTCGAAGGCGCGTTGAAGCCCGGCGATACGCTGCAGGAAACCCGGCTTTGTGCCGATCTCGATATGTCCCGCACCCCCGTGCGCGAGGCCATCGCCCGGATCCGCAGCGAGGGGCTGGCCGAGCAGGCGGGCCGTTTCATGCGGGTGCGGCGGATCAATCCAGAGGAAATCGATGAGATCTTCTTCCTGCGCCGCACCCTTGAACCAGATGCGGTGCGCGCGGCCACCGGGCGGCTGACATCGCAGCAGATCGATACGCTTGAAGCCGAGGTGCGGGCGCTGATGCAAAAGGGCCCGCATGAGGACGACCTGCAATGGCATGTCGACCAGAGCTTTCACATGGCGATCGCGGTGGCCGCCGGCAATGCCGCCGCCGCCAAGGTCATTCAGGACCTGCACATGCGCACCTGCATCTTCGATCACCGCGTCGTGCCCGAGCGTTTTGCCCGTGGCTGCGAGGAGCACCTCGCCCTGCTTTCGGCACTGCGTTCGGGCCAGCGCGACGAGGCCGCCGCGCTGATGGGCGCGCATCTCGACCACGCCCGCGACGCCATCTTTGCGCATCTTGACAAGGTGCTGCCCGCCCCCACTGAAAAGGCCCTCCGGACATGAAATGCCTCATCGTTCAGCCCGTGCATGACGCCGGGCTCGCCCTCCTGCGCAGCCATGGCATCGAGCCGGTTCCCTGCAGTGGCACCGATGCCGCCAGCATCGCCCGCTCGGTGCAGGGCTGCGATGCCGCGATCACCCGCGATGCCGGATTCCCGCGCGCGGCCTTCGAAGCGGCCGACCGGTTGCGCGCCGTGGTGGTGCATGGCACCGGGCACAATGCCGTCGACAAGGACGCCGCGATCGAACGCGGCGTGATGGTTGCCAACACCCCCGGCGCCAACGCGCAATCGGTGGCCGAGCTGACGCTTGGCCTTGCGCTGGCGCTGGCACGCGGGGTGAACGCTGCCGATCGCTCGGAACGTGCCGGGACGCCGGGCTTTCGCGAGTCGGCGCGCTTCCGCGAACTCTCGGGCAAGACCGCGCTGGTCGTCGGCTGGGGCAGCATCGGCAGCCGCTTCGGGCAGATGGCCGCCGCCGCCTTCGGCATGAAGGTTCTGGTGCATTCGCCGCGCGCGCGAAACGTCAGCAGCTTCGCCCGCGTCGACAGGCTCGAGGACGGGCTGGCGCAGGTCGACCTCGTGACGCTGCACACGCCGCTGCGCCCCGAAACCCATCACATGTTCAACGCCGCGCGCTTCGATGCGATGAAGCCCGGCGCGCAGCTGGTCAACGTGGCGCGCGCCGAGCTGGTGGACGAGGCCGCGCTTGCTGCGGCGCTGGCCAGTGGCCAATGTGGCGGCGCGGCGCTTGACGTCTACAGCCATGGGGCGGGCACCGGTCCGCTGGCGGCGTTCTCCAACGTGATCTTCACGCCGCACCTTGGCGGCACCACCGAAGAGGCCCTGCGCCGGGTCGCCCTTGGCGCGGCGGGCCATGTCATCACCGCGCTGACCGGCGGCGTGCCCGAGACCGTCCTGACCCCGGTCGGTCCCGAACAGGCGACGGAGGCCCGCGCATGAGCGAGACCCTGACCCTGACCCCGCCGCGCGCGCTCATTGCCGACATCATTTCGCGCGTGCTTGCCCGCGTGAATGCGATCACCGAAGACGGCCCGGGCTGGACCCGGCCCTCTTACAGCGCGCTAGAAAGCGCTGCGCATGCGGTGATCGAGGAAGAAGCCCGCGCGCTGGGGTGCGACATCCGGCGCGACGCGGCGGGCAATCTGTTCGCCACGCTGCCGGGGGGCGCGCGTCACGCCACGCCGCTCTATATCGGCTCGCATCTCGACACGGTCAGCCAAGGCGGCGCTTACGACGGTCAGGCGGGCGTCATCGGCGCGCTGGCGGTGATCGCCGCGCTGCGCGCCGAGGGCATCACTCCGGCCTGCGATATCGTCCTCACGGTGACCCGCGCCGAGGAAAGCGTCTGGTTCCCGGTCTCTTACGCCGGATCGCGCGCCGGTCTGGGCCGTCTCAACCCCGAGGATTTCGACGCCAGACGTTCTGACACCGGCCTGACGCTGGCCGAGCATATGACGATGGAGGGCTTCGACCCCGAGGCTGTCCGCAGGTTGGCGGCGCCCGCTCCGGCCCGCTTCCTCGAATTCCACATCGAGCAGGGCCCGGTGCTGCACGACGCAGGCGAGCCCTATGCCATCGTCGATGCGGTGCGCGGGGGGCTGCGCTATCGCGATGCGCAGCTGCATGGCATCTGGGCGCATTCGGGCGGCGCGCCGCGCGCCAGCCGCGCCGATGCGGTGGTGGCCATCGCCGAGCTGATCCTCGCGATGGATGCCGTCTGGGCGCGGATGCTCGAGGCGGGCCATGACCTGACCGTCACCTTCGGCAAGCTCGACGCGGCCTCGCCGCAGCACGCCATGGCAAAGGTGCCGGGGCAGGCGGGCTTCTGCCTTGACCTGCGCTCGGACGAGGTGGCGACGCTGGCAGAGGCCGATGCGGCGCTGAAGGCCGAGATCGCCCGCATCGAGGCCGCCCGTCCGGGCATCCGCTTCAATCTTGGCGCACAAAGCCGTTCGGCCCCGGCAAGCCTGTCGCAGAGGATGGCCGAGTTTGTCGCTGGCGGCGCGCAGGCGCAGGGTGACAGCCCGCGACGCATGCTGTCGGGCGGTGGCCATGACGCCGCCGCCTTCGGGGCCGCTGGCTGGGACAGCGTGATGGTTTTTATCCGCAACTGGAACGGCAGCCACTGCCCGGAGGAGGCGATGGACGAGGCCGATCTTGCCCGCGCCGTGGCGGCGGTGTTCCTCGCCATCGCAAAGGAGAGCAGCGAATGAGCGGCGCGACGCTTGCCGAAACCGCTTATGCCCGGCTGCGCGGCGACATCGTCTCGGGCCGCATTCCCGCCGAAACGGTGCTCTCGGAGCGCGCCTTGACCGAAACGCTCGGCCTGTCTCGCACGCCGCTGCGAGCGGCGATTTCCCGGCTCGAAAGCGAGGGGATGGTCGACCGGCTCAGCAATGGCGTGGTGCTGGTGCGCTCTGTCACGGTCGAGCAGTTGTTGCAGATCGTGCAGCTGCGCCAGAAGCTTGAAGCCGCCGCCGCAGGCCGTGCCGCCGGATTTGGCGCCACCCGCGAGCTGCTCGAGATCCGGGCGCAGATGCAGGCCATCGTCGACGGCGCACCGGTCAGCTTCGATGATTTCTGGGAGGCAGACGGCGCCTTTCACCGCGCCATCGCCCGGGCGGCCCGGCTCGAGCTGCTGCCAGCGATCCTTGACGAGCAGCGCGGCATTGCCCGGCGCTGCTCTTTGACCCGCACCTATGATACCTTCGTCGATCAGGCGCGCGAGCATGTCGACATCATCGACGCCGTCGCTGCGCATGACGCAGAGCGCGCCGCGGCCCGGATGGCCGGGCATTTCGATCACGTCCGGGCGCGTTTCCTCGGCACGTTCAACACTTCCTGAGGCCCCATGACCCAGATCCTTTCCCCCGCCGCCCCGCTTGCGGGCAGCGCCGCCGTCTTTCCCGCCGAAGAATTCCGCGCCCGCGCCGCAGCGCTGCAATCGCGCATCCGGGCAGAGGGCGCCGATGCGCTGCTGCTCACCGGCCCCGAAAATATCTTCTGGGCGGCCGGGCGCCAGACCGCAGGCTATTTCGCCTTTCAGGCGCTGCTTGTGCCTGCCGAAGGCGCGCCGGTGCTGCTGGTCCGCCAGCTGGAGGAAACCGGAGCCCGCGCCGATGTCTGGTTCGACGACATCCGCACTTGGCAGGATGGCGAGGATCCGGCGACGGCGCTGGCGGCGCTGGTGCGCGCGCAGGGCGTGCAGCGCCTTGCCGTCGAGCGCACGGGCTGGTTCGTTAGCCCCGACATGATGACCCGGATCGAGACCACGCTTGCCGGAATTTGCCTGCTCGACGGCTCGGGCTGGACAGAGACGCTGCGCGCGGTGAAATCGCCACGCGAACTGGCGGCGCTGCGGCTGGCGGCAGGCTACGCCGAGGCCGGTATGGCCGCTGCGATCGATGCCTGCCGTGACGGGGTCAGCGAGAACGCCGTCGCCGCCGCGATGACTGCCGCCGCGATCAATGCCGGATCGGAAGCGATGGCGATGGAGCCGCTGGTCAGCTCGGGTCCGCGTTCGGGCATCCCGCACGCCACTTGGCGGCGGCGCTTGCTTGCAGAGGGCGACGGCGTGTTTCTCGAACTGGCCGCAAGCCATGATCGCTATCACGCGGCGCTGATGCGTTCGGTCTGGATGGGTACACCGCCGCAGACTGCGCAGCGCATGATGGACACCAGCCTGCGCGCGCTTGACGCGGCGCTTGCGGCAATGCTGCCGGGCCGCCCCTGCTGCGCCCCGCACGAGGCAGCGCAGCAAGTCATCGACGCCGCCGGCTTCACCGCCGCCTTCCGCAAGCGCGCCGGTTACTCGATGGGCGCAGCCTTTGCGCCGGACTGGGGCGAGGGCGCGATCCTGTCGCTTTTTACCGGTGTCGACACGGCGCTCGAGCCCGGCATGGTGTTTCACCTGCCCATTACCCTGCGCGACTACGGCCGCTTTACGGTGGGCGTGTCGGAAACGGTGATTGTCACCGCGACCGGAGCCGAGCCGCTGTCGTCCTTGCCGCGCCAGATCACTCTTCGCTGAGCTTCACCCGGCAACGCACCATAAAGTCGCAGCGGCGAGCTCGGCGATCGCAGGGTGCTGCGACGCTGCGACGGGGCTTGAGGAAAAGGCATCGCCTTTGACATCCCGCCGGTGATCCGCTTCGAGGACAAGCCGCGAGGGATGTTCTTTTCGACCCCCGGAAAACAGCAAAGCCCCCGGCGAGAGCGCCGGGGGCTTTATCACGCCCGAAGGCGTTCGTGTAGGGCGGCGTCACGCCTTATTGCCGCATCAGGTCCGGCACGATGCTGACGATCTGCGGGAAGAGCGCGATCAGAAAGACAAATCCCGCCATGATCAGGAAGAAGGGCATCGTCGCGCGGGTGATCTTGCCGATGCTGTCCCCCGTCAGGCGCTGAAGCACCGTGAGGTTGAAGCCGACCGGGGGCGAGATCTGCGCCATCTCGACGACGATCACGATGAAGACGCCGAACCAGATCTTGTCATAGCCTGCGGCCTCGACCAGTGGCAGGGTGATCGGCAGGGTCATGACGATGATCGCAAGACCCTCCATCACCATCCCCAGCAGGATGTAGAAGACCAGCAGCACCGCGATCAGCGCCAGCGGCGACAGGCCCCAGCCATTGATCGCGCCCGCGATGTAGCGCGGCAGGCCGAGATAGCCCATCGCCGTCGACAGGAACATCGCGCCGACCATGATCAGGCCGATCATCGCGCTGTTCTCTGCCGCCTGACGAGAGGCGGCAAGCAGGCCCTTGAGGTCGAGCTTGCGCTGCGCGAAGCCGATGACCATAGCCCCGAGGACGCCAGCGGCGGCGGCTTCGGTGGGGGATGCGATGCCGCCATACATCGAGCCGATGACAAAGAGGATCAGCAGCAGCAGCGGGCCAAGGTCGGTCAGCGCGCGCAGTTTCTCGATCAGGCTGGTCGGGGGCGGGGCCTCGCCGATCTTGTCCGGTGACAGCTTGGCGCGGATGCCGATGTAGCCCATGTAGGCGATTGCCAGCAGCGCGCCGGGCAGGATGCCCGCCATGAACAGGCGCAGGATCGATTCCTCGGCCATGACGCCGTAGATGATCATGATCGTCGAGGGCGGGATCAGAAAGCCCAGCGTGCCCGCCCCGGCCAGCGAGCCGATCACCAGATCCCGGTCATAGCCGCGCTTCAGCAGCTCGCCCGCAGTGATGCGCCCGACGGTCACCGTGGTGGCGGCCGAGGAGCCGCAGACCGAAGCGAAAAGCGTGCAGCCAAGCACGTTGATATGGGTCAGCCGGCCCGGAATCCGCCGCAGCCAGGGCGTCAGCCCGGTGAACAGCGAGGCCGAGATATTGGTGCGAAACAGCACTTCGGCCATCAGGATGAACAGGGGCAGGGCGAGCAGCTCGGTCGACGAGAGCACGTTCCATGACTGCTGCGCGAGCAGTTTGACAAAGGGCATCTGCGGTCGAAACAGCGCCAGCATCGCGGCGCCGGTGGCGACAAGGCCAAGGCCGATCCACAGGCCGGAGCCCAGCAGCAGGACCATGATCCCCACCAGAGAAGTAGCAATTTGCGTCATCGCGGCGCCTTTCGGGAAATCTTGGGGGCGGGGGGCGTTATGCAGGCAGAGGGCGTTATGCAGGCGGGGGGCGTCTTGCGGGCGGGGGGCGTCTTGCAGGCAGTGGCGCGGCTCATTCGATCGCGGCGCCTTCGGCGAGGCGTTCGCCGCGGCTCAGCCGCAGCAGTTGCGCCGCGCATTGCAGCGTCAGGATGATGGCACCAAGCGCGACAAGGCTCTGCGGCCAGACCAGCGGCGTGCGCATCACGGTGGCAGAGGTCGAGCCGCGCTGAAGCGACAGCAAGGCCATTTCGCTCAAGGCCCATGCCAAGGCGGCGCAGGCGGCCAGCCCGGCGAGGCAGGCGCCGAATTCGATCACCCGCGACAGCCGATGCGGCACCGCTTCCAGCACCGCGGTGACGCGCACATGCGCGCCCCGGCGTAGCGCATCCGCGGCCCCCATCATGAAGGCGGTGCCCATGGCATAGGCGGAATAGTCCCATGAGAACGGCAGCGAGCGTCCGAACAAGTTGCGCGAGACGATCTCGGCGGTGATCATCCCAAGGATCGCCAGCAGGGCAAGCCCGGCGATCAGGCTGCCCGCCCGCGTCACGGCATCGATCGGGGCGATGATCGCGCCAAACCGCCGCGAGGGCATTGGCGCGGGGCTCGGGTCCGGGCTGTGGTCCATGGCTGACACCATCCTTGCTACCTTCCAACGGGTTGTAAATGAAGGGCCGGGCCCCTGTCGCAGAGGCCCGGTCCGGCAGATCACTCTCCGCGCACGGAGAGGTAGTTGTCGATCACCGGGGCGACCTCGGGCACGCGCTCCTTGAAGGCATCCCACAGCGGGCGCGCGGCATCGATGAGATCGGCCTTCAGCTCTGCCGACGGCGCCGAGACGGTCATGCCGTTCTCTTCCAGCGTCGCGATCTTGCTGGCGTCTTCCATCGCGGAGTTGAGCCAGAAATCGCCTTCAAGCGCGTCGGCGACCGCCTCGATGGCGTTCTGGTCTTCGGCATCAAGGGCGTTCCATGCGTCGAGATTGACGGTGACGATGTTCGACGAGGCCTGCCAGTTGAAGGTGCTCATGTTGTCCATGAACTCCCAGAACGCGCCATCGACGCCCGATGACGAAGACGTGGTGACGCCCTTGATGGTGCCAGCGGCCAGCGACGGAACGACCTCGCCCCACGGCATTTGCAGCGGCGCGGCGCCGATCGCGTTGAAGAAGCTGTCGCCATTGGCGTCGACGACGCGGATGGTCAGCCCCTCGAGATCGGCGAGCGTTTCGATCTTGTTCGGGGAATAGACTGCCTGTCCGGGCCAGGGCGTCATGTAGAGCAGCTTCTGGTTCATCTCCTCGGCGATGTCTTCGATCATCGGGCGGTAGAACTTGTGCAGCAGCGCGAGGTCGGGAAGCGTCGGGGCGAGATAGGGCAGGGTCTCGACCCCCAGCGCCGGGTTTTCGCCGACCTGCTGGCTCATCAGGATGTCGGCGATCGGCACCAGCCCGTCGCGCACGGCGGCCATGCCTTCGGGGCCCTTGATGCCAAGCGCGCCGCCCGAATGCACGGTGATCTGCACCTCGCCATCGGTGGCCTCGGCGACCTGCTCGGCGAAGGTCATGGCGTTCTTGGTGTGGAAGTTGCCCTCCGGCCAGACCACCGACATGTCCCAGCTTGTCTGCGCCGCAACCGCCGAGCCAAGAGCGACGCCCAGCGTGGCAATGCCCATTCCTATTCCGTATTTCATGTGTCGACCCCTGTTGGCGTTATCAAAAAGATCGCGCGCAGCGATCCATGTGATTTCAGTATACCACCTGTATCCCATGAAAATAGGCCTGGGGCAAGAACCCGTGGCCAGGCAGTAAATGCCTGTTAATTGGATGATATTTCGAGGGCCGTGTGTGAAAATTGAGCAAGTTTGGGACGTCTTCAGCGCCAGCGACCCGGCGGGAGGAGTCCGGACATGGAATCGCGCCCGTCCGGTCTGCGCGGCAGTCCGGGCTCTTTGCGGCGGCGCTCACCCAAACGGCGTTGGGCTGCCTAGGGGGCGTGGCTGCGGCGCAACCTGCGCAGGATGGCATCGCGCGCGCCTTCGAGGTGATGGATCATCGCGTGCTCTACACGCTGTGCATCGCGCTCGCGCAGAGCGTCAATCAGGTCGAGATGCTCGGCGCAGCCTGTCAGGAATCGCGCGGGCACTTGCGTATGGTCGAAGATGGCGGTCCGCCGGTGCAGCTTTGCGACGACCTGCGCCGCCGGCTGGTTGCCATGGGATAGCGCGATCATCTGGTGGAAATCAGCGTCAACGGCCCGAGCATCGCTCTCGTTCGACGGCCCTTGCCGCATAAGCGCCATGATTCGGGCCTCCATAGCGTCAAGCGCCTTGTCCGGAACACGCGCGTTGGCGGCAAAATACGGCTCGAGCGACAGGCGGATGAAGAAGATTTCCACCACTTCCGCTTCGGACAGGCGCCGCACCCGCATGAAACGGCCATGGATCTCGGCAAGCCCGTCTGCCTGAACCTGACGGATCGCTTCGCGGATGGGCGTCAGCGACATCGACAGTGCCTCGCCAAGCATCGCCGGTTGCAAGAGATCGCCCGGCTGCAGCCTGCCGTCGAGGATCATCGCCATGATTTTCCGGTGCGCGTCATGAGCAAGCGTGCGGTTCGTCGCGGCGTGGCTTTGGCCTTTGCCGGGGTCCATCAGCCTTGGCCTGAATGATCCTGTATGCATCGTGGCGATCCGCCTCTTCAACGTGGTCTTGAGAGTATTCAGTATACCAATTGCACGCCCTGCACGAGCAAATGCCGGCAGATCTTGCTGACTGTCGCATTGAAGGGGCGTTTGAATGGCGTCGGCACGCTCACGCTCTGGTGCCGCAATGATGGCACAGCTGCACAGGCTAGGCGGAACGCTACTGCGAAGCGTCGCTAATATGCTCAATACGAACGCATAATGCGCAAATTCTAATCCGCCGGCGGAGGGCATTGTCGCCAAAAGCAAGTTTCGAGTTTCAGGCTTAGATTTTCAGTATACCAGCGGAATTACCAAATTGCGGAAGATCGACTCACGCCTCAGCGATGAGGCCGGGCCGCCGAAACAGGATAAAGCCATGACGACGGACCTTGGAGGGTCACTTCTCAAGCTGCGCGACATTCGCAAAAGCTTCGGAAAGCTCGAGGTGCTGAAAGGCATCGACCTCGATGTGGCCGCAGGAGAGGTGGTGTCGATTATCGGTGCCAGCGGGTCCGGCAAGAGCACCTTCCTTCGGACGATCAACGCCATCGAACCGGCAGACAGCGGGACGATGGCGTTCGATGACAAGACCTTCGACTTCGACAGCACCAGCGGTCAGCACCCCTCGGAGCGCGACCTTCAGGCGCTGCGGTCCCGGATCGGGATGGTCTTTCAGAGCTACAACCTCTGGCCGCACAAGACCGTGCTCGAGAATGTCACCCACGCCCCGGTGCGAATCCTCGGAAAATCCCGGGCGGAGGCGACGGAAATGGCCGAGGGGCTGCTCGATAGGATCGGGCTTTACGATAAGCGCCACACCTCACCGCAGCGCCTTTCAGGCGGGCAGCAGCAGCGCGTCGCCATTGCTCGCGCCCTCGCCATGACCCCGCGCTTGATGCTTTTCGACGAAGTGACTTCGGCGCTCGATCCCGAGCTTGTCCACGAAGTCCTGATGCTGATGGCGTCGCTTGCCGCAGACGGCATGACCATGCTGCTGGTGACACATGAGATGTCTTTCGCCCGCGATGTGTCTTCGCGCGTGCTGTTTTTCGAGGACGGCGTCATCGGCGAGCAGGGGCCTCCCGGCAAGATGCTGCGCGATCCACAGAGCCCGCGTCTGCGTCAGTTCCTGCACTCGATCCTCCATGACGATCTTAGTCAGGCGAAAGCCGGAGGGCTGGTCTGATGCAGGCGCTTGCAAACGACATCTCTGTCTACGGTCCCGGTTTCCTGACAGCCGCCTGGACGGTGCTCTGGCTGACCGTGCTGACGATCGTGCTGAGCTGGGTCTTTGGTCTGGCGGCGGCGCTCGGGCAACGGTCCGATCTCACCTCGGTGAGGGGGGCTGCCGCCTTTTACATATGGTTCATCCGGGGCACGCCCGCGCTGATCCAGATCTTCATCGTCTATTTCGGAATGCCGCAGCTCGGGGTCCGAATGTCGCCCTATATGGCTGGCGTGCTGGCACTGGGCATCAACTCGGGCGCCTATGTGGCTGAAATCGTGCGATCCGGCTTGCAGGCGATCCCCAAGGGCCAGACCGAATCCTCATTGGCGCTGGGGTTCAGTCGCGCCGAAACCATGCGCACGATCATCCTGCCGCAAGTTGTGCGGATCATCCTGCCGGCGGTGACGAATGAGGCGCTTTCCACGCTCAAGAACACCTCGCTGCTGTCCACGATCACGGTTGTGGAACTGACGCTCTACGCCCAGACGCTGATTTCGGCCACGTTCCGCCCCTTCGATTTCTACATCGCGGTTGCGCTCATATATCTGGCGCTCACCACCCTGTTGACGCAGTTGGCGGCCTTTTTCGAGCGCCGCTTTGCTCGATTGTACTGATCTGCCGAATGGGCGCGCCAGCTTGTGCGCCGCGCTCCAACAACACCGGAAAACCGGGCCAAACAGAAAAAACCAGACAGGGAGTTCCCCCAATGACCTTCAAGATCAAGATTGCGGCAATTGCGACCGCACTGCTGCTGCCGCTGGCGGCTGAGCTCAAGGCGCAGGACGCGCAAGAGCTGGAGTTGCTGGAGCCGGGCGTGCTCTCTGCTGCGACCGAGGGCACCTATCCTCCGTTCTCGATGCGCGCACCGGATGGCGCGCTGGACGGTCTCGAGATCCGCGTCATGCGTGAGATCGCCAATCGCCTCGGGCTGGACTACGAACCCGTGCTGGTGAAGTGGGAATCCGTGCTGATCGGTCTTGAGGCCGATCAGTACGATATCGTCTCGGTCGCGATGGACATCACCGAAGAGCGCCAGAAGAAGGTGCTGTTCTCGGATGGCTGGCTCGAGTCCGGTGGCCGGGTCGTCGTGCAGACCGGGAGCGATATCACGCAGCCCGCAGATGTGAAGGGCCGAACCGTTGGTGGCCTCGTTGCATCCAACTGGACCACGATTGCCGAAGAGCTGGGAGCGGAGGTGAAATCCTACAAGGCGGAATCCGATGCCATGCAGGATCTCGCGAACGGTCAGGTCGATGCCATCATCACCGATGCGGTCGCAGCCGCCTATGCGATCGAGAAATCCAGCCTGCCCCTGCAACTTCTCGAAGAGCCGGTGTCCTCGATCCAGAAGGGATTTGCCATCAAGATGGGCAAGCCCAACCTCGCCCGGGCGGTGAATGCGGCCCTTGCCGACATGGTCGCGGACGGCACCTATGCCGAGCTGACCAGCGATCTGATCGGCTTCGATCCGACCCCCGCAGAGCCGATCCGGACCATTTTCGCCACCAACTGATCCTTGCGTCCCGATCTGCGAGGCCGCTTCGCGGCGGCCTCGTTTCGGGGCGTGTCGCCCGCAACCCCTGAAAGCTGTTTCGAATGCTGCGTCACTTTCCGATCGAAGAATACCAAGCCCGCTGGGCCCGTGTGCAGCAGGTCATGGCCGAAGATAATTT
Organism: Citreicella sp. C3M06; assembly: GCF_018860705.1. Lineage (GTDB taxonomy): Bacteria > Pseudomonadota > Alphaproteobacteria > Rhodobacterales > Rhodobacteraceae > Salipiger. The sequence continues at coordinate 108,256 of NZ_JAHKQA010000002.1, read as the reverse complement.
CGAGGCCGCTGTCGTCGTGAGCCGCGGCGGCGGCACCACCGACAACTGCGGCGATGTGCTTTATCTGAGCAACCACTATTCGGTCAGCGGCGGTATGGACTCGCGTATCTGGTCGGCGCGTTCGTTTTCGGGCATCATCCTGCAGAAGGGCCACGAGCCAGAGCTTCATATCGATGAACCCGAGCCGCGCCGCGACCTGATCAGTGTCGCGGATGTCTATTGCGACAACCATCCCTTCCTGTCGATTGCGCGCCGTCTCAAAGAACGCGGCATCACCGGCCGGGTGGCCTTTTGCGGTGCGTGGTTCATGCCGGTGACGTACTGGCGCCAGCTTCGGGATGCCACGCCCGATATCGAGTGGGTCGATGCGGATGACCTCATACGCCGGGTCCGCGCGATCAAGAGCCCGCGCGAGCTTGACGTTTATCGTATCGCGGGCGTGGCTGCGACCGAGGCGACCGACGTGCTGATGCAGGGTCTCACGATGGGAAAACTCGAACGCGAGGCTGCGGGCGATGCGGCGCGTGTGGTGGTCGCCCGCGGCGGCAGGATTCAGGCGATCGGAACCAACCACGGCGATACGATCGATGCCGATTATCGCTTCCCCCTGACCGGGTCGGCCGATGATGCGCCCGCCCCCGGCGATCTGGTCCGGGGGACGGTGCATGCGGCCTTTCAGCAAGGCTACTACCTCGATCCCGGGCGAACCTCGGTCTTTGGAAAACCGAGCCCCCGGCAGCGCCGACTGATCGAGGCCACGGCCGATATCGTGCAGCGGCTGTCAGCAATGATGCGTCCGGGCGTGCGCCTGCTCGATGTCGCGGCCGAAGGGGATCGCCTCACGCAGGCCTTCGGCGGCAGTGAAAGCACCCTCATGAAGAATTTCCCCTTTTACGGTCACGGCATCGGTCTGTCATTCGAGCAACCGCGGATCTCCACTGTGATGTCCGAACCCGAGGATGTGGTGCGCGAGAGCATGGTGTTCGGGGTGGAGGCCTTTCTTGCAGATGATGAAACAGGCTCGGCGTTCGTCGAGGATATCCTCATCATCGGTCGAGACGGCAACGAACTCCTGACGCGCTCGCCCTACCAATACTGAGCACGGCTGGTTCTGGCAAAGATCTCTCGCAGGGCCATTCAGACACCCATAGCCCCCATCGTCTGCGCCCAGATTGGGATCTTGCGTCAGGCCGCGCCGCTTGAGATCCAATAGCCTCTCTGGGTACTTTCACGGAGGCCGCCGACCAGAGACAGCCGCTTCTTGCGACTGTAGCCCCCAGCCTCAGTGTTCACCAGAACACATTGTTTGTCCTTGGATATGCGTGGATTGAGGCTGCCCCCGTCAGCCCAGATACAGAACAAGCGCGAAGGTCACGTTTCTGCCAGCCTCGCAAGTGGTCCCTCAGTCGGATTTCAGCCGCGTGATCGTATCGGCAGAAAGACCTTTGGCGTTCGGGTCCGGCAATCCTCACGGATCTACATGAATTTGGGTATCTGAGCAGCAAGCAGGCCGCGGCGCTGGCGGGACTCGCGTCAGCGTTGCGGAAATCGGGAAACTGGCGTGGCAGGGAGCGTCTTTAGCGCGGGCGATCTATTTGCAATCGTGACAACGCGCTTCAACCCGGACATGAAGGCGAAATATGACCAGCTGGTATCAGCCGGAAAATACAAGCAGTTGGTTATCGTGGCCGTGATACGCAAGCTGATTGTCACAGCATATGCCCTTCTCCGCGATCAACGCAAATGGACCCAGAACCCAACTTGACCAAAACGGATACTCATGGTTCGCAGGAACCCATCGCCGGGCAATTGGGCGGCTCAAGGCTCGCATCAGGAAGGTGCTGCAAAGCCACAACTCCCAATCTGGCAAAGACTTGGCGGCCAAGCCCCACCGCCCTCTCCAGACCTGAAGCCAGCAATGCCCACAATCAGATCCGGGGCAGAAACACGCCCTTGCAGACGGAGAATGACTGGCACTATTTCAACCCAGAGCGGTTCAAGAAACAGTCCTACGACCTGACGGGGTGCGCCAGCTAGAGAATGCCGAATGATCGCGCAATCCTCGGGGCGTGAGCCTGGCAGGAAGATGCTGGCTGCGCGGCAGCGCTACCTGTTCGCGCCCCAGCTTTAGGCTTGCGCATCTCGACCATATCAAAAGGACAACCGACCAATACGACGAGAGCCTCGATTTGCCCGCCCTGCGTTATGCTGCGTGCCGAAGGCTTGAGCATCAGCGGTTATCCAAGCCGCGCACCGCCCCGGGCTTCTTCTGGCCCTAAATATCCCGGGGGAGTCTTTGCAAAAAGACGGGGGCAGCGCCCCCAGCCGCCTTGCGGGCAAGCGCAAAGGTCGCAGACAGCGTCAGACCAGATATTTGCGGAACCACGCGATGGTGCGCGACCAGGCCAACTCTGCGGCTTCGGCATCGTATCGCGGGGTGGAATCGTTGTGGAACCCGTGGTTTGCGCCCTCGTAGATATAGGCCTCATAGGTCTTGTCATTGGCCTCGAGCGCCTCGCGATAGGCCGGCCAGCCCGCGTTCACCCGCTCGTCAAGCGCGCCGTACTGCAGCAGGATCGGCGCTTCGATTTTCGGCACGTCCGCCGCATCGGGCTGGCGACCATAGAATGGCACCGCCGCGCCAAGCTCGGGGTAGGCCACCGCCGCCGCGTTCGCCACGCCGCCGCCGTAGCAAAAGCCGGTGATGCCGACCTTGCCGCTCACCTCGGGTTGCGCCGCCAGATATTCGATGGCGGCGAAGAAATCGTTCATCAGCTTTTCGGGGTCGACCTGCTGCTGCAAGGCGCGGCCGTCTTCGTCATTGCCCGGATAGCCGCCCATCGGCGTCAGCCCGTCCGGAGCCATGGCGATGAACCCTGCCTTGGCCAACCGCCGCGCCACATCCTGAATATAGGGGTTAAGCCCGCGGTTCTCATGAACCACCACCACTCCCGGCGCGGTGTCCATGCCGTTTGGCCGCACCATATAGGCGCGCATCTCGCCATGCCCGTTGGGCGAGGGATAGGTGATCCACTCGGGGGTGATGTCCGGGTCATTGAAGCTGACCTGCTCGGCCATGGCGTAATCGGGCGACATCATGCCCAGCACCGCCGCCGCCGTCATTCCCGCCACGGTATACTTGCCCGCCCGGTCGAGAAAATCGCGCCGCGAGATCAGCCCGTGGGCGTAGAAATCATAAAGCTCGAGCAGTTCCGGGGCGAAATCCTTGGCTGTCATGCGCTTGGTCATGGTCTCTCCTCCTCATTGAGCCGGAACGGGGTCCGGTTCGGGATCGCGCCGGGGCAGGATGCCCTCGACGATCACATAGATCACCGGGGTGACGAACAGGGTCAGCACAAAGGCCAGCGCCAGCCCGCCGGTGATCACCATGCCGATGGCGACACGGCTTTCCGCCCCCGCTCCGGTCGCAGTGGCCAGCGGCACCGCGCCAAGGATGGTGGCAACGGTGGTCATGGTGACCGGGCGTAGCCGGGTCACCGCGCCTTCGATGGCGGCGGCGCGCAGGGCCATGCCTTCTTCGCGCAGCTGGTTGCTGAACTCGACCATCAGGATGCCGTTCTTGGCCATCAGCCCGACCAGCAGCACCAGCCCGATCTGGCTGAAGATGTTGATGCTCTGCCCGGTCAGCCACAGCGTCAGCACCGCCCCGCCAAGACCAAGCGGCACGGTCAGCAGGATGGTCAGCGGCGTGCGGAAGCTTTCGAACTGCGCCGCCAGCACCAGAAACACGATGGCCATGGCCATGGCGAAGACCATCCCCATGTCGCCCGAGCTTTTCAGGTAATCCGCCGCCTGCCCATCCCATGCCAGCGTCGCCCCGGCGGGCAGATCGGCCACCGCCGCCTGCACCCGCGCCATGACCTGCGCCAGATCGGCGCCGGTGGTCATGTCGGATTCGACCCCGACGGAATGCACCCGGTCATAGCGGGTGATCGACGGCACCGTGGCGGCGGTTTCAAGACTGGCAAAGGCCGACAGTGGAATCAGCGCGCCGCGATCGTTGCGCAGCAGGATCGACATCAGATCCTCTGGCGCGTCGCGATCCTCGGGTGCGGCCTGAAGCACCACCGGGTATTGCCGCCCGTCGCGGCTGAACTCGCCGACCGTGTGCGAGGCGATCAGCACTTGAAGCGTGCTTGATACCGTCTGCGCATCCAGCCCCAGATCCTGCGCCCGCAGCCGATCAACGCTTAGCGTCGCGCCGGGCTGGTTGGCGGCATGGCCGACTTCGACGCCGCTGAGGTCGGGATCGTCTTCGAGCAGCGCCGCCAGTGAATTCGCCCAATCGGCGGCGGTGTCGATATCCGGCCCGCCAAGAAAGAACTGCAAGCCGCCGCGACCGCTACCGATGCCAAGCCCACCCGACGGGCGCATCCATGTCTGCACGTCGGTGATCCCGGCCAGCGGTGCGCGCAGGCCGGCCATGGCGTCCTGCACCGAGATGTCGCGCTCGTCCCATGGCACGAGATTGACGAACAGCATGGCGCGGCGCAGCTCTCCCCACATGCCGACGATGGTGGTGACGTTGCTGACCGCGCCGCGGTCGCGCAGCGGCTGCAGCGCCGCTTCGACCTGCCGGGCGGCGGCATCGGTGACCTCCAGCGACGATCCCTGCGGCGCGGTGACATAGATGCGGAACTGGCCGCGATCCTCTTTCGGCGTCACTTCCTGCGGCAGGGAAAGGTACAGCGCCGCGCAGGCCGCCACGGCAAAGGCGGTGCCGCCAAGCAGCAGCTCTGGCAGTTTCAGCATCGCGCCCAGCCCGCGCCGATAGCCGCGCTCCACCACCCGGATCACCGCGTTGACCGCGCGGGTCAGCAGGTTGGGCTTGTCTTCGGCAGGCATCAGCCGCGCCGCCAGCACCGGCGACAGGGTCAGCGCGGTAAAGCCCGACACCACCACCGCCACCGCCAGCACGATGCCGAATTCGCCAAAGATCTGGCCGATCTCGCCGTCCATGAAGCTGACCGGCAGGAACACCGCGATCAGCACCGCCGTGGTGGCGATCACCGCGAAATTGACCTGATTGGCCCCGGCCCGCGCCGCCTCGCGCGGGGAATAGCCCATCGCCCGGTGGCGCTGGATGTTTTCCAGCACCACGATGGCGTCATCGACCACAAGGCCAATGGCGAGGATCATCGCAAACAGCGTTATGATATTGATGGTAAAGCCCAGAAGCAGCATCGCCAGACCTGCGCCAAGGATCGACACCGGGATGGTGACGATAGGCACAAGGCTGAGCCGCGCCGAGCCAAGGAACAGGAAGATCACCGCCGTCACCAGAAGCACCGCTTCGATGAACACGTCCTTGACCTCGTTCAGCGTGGTCTGGATGAACAGCGCCTCGTCGGTGGTGATGGTCAACGACATGCCGCTGGGCAGGCCGGGGCGGATCAGGTCCAGCTCGGCCTTGATCGCGCGGCTGATCGCCACGGTGTTGGCCTGTGCCTGCGGCTGGATGCCCAGCCCCAGCCCCGTCGCCCCATCGGAGCGGAACAGGCTTTCCGATGCCTCTGGCGCCTCTTCGATGCGCGCCACATCGCCAAGACGCAGCGGGCGGGCGCCATCGTCGCGCACAGCAAGATTGGCAAATTCCTCGGGGCCGGAGAACCTGGTACGCGCCAGAAGCGACAGCTGGCGGGCGCCGGTCTCGATCTCGCCCGCGGGCAATTCGACGTTGTTGGCATCCAGCGCCGAGATGATGTCGCCGGTGGTCACGCCATGCGCCGCCATCAGCCCGGCATCCAGCCAGATCCGCATGGCGGGGGCGCGCTCGCCGTAGACAGAGGCATTGGCAACCCCGGGCAGCCGCGCCAGCCGGTCGATGATGAAGCGGTTGGCGTAATCGGATAGCTCAAGCGCCGACATCTCGCTTGAAGCCAGCGACAGGCGCACCACCGGGTCGCTTTCGCTGTCGTTCTTGCGCACCTGCGGCGCGTCGGCGGCATCGGGCAGATCGCGCGCCGCGCGATCCAGGGCGGTGCGCACATCGTTGGTGGCGCTGTCGATGTCCACGGCGCTGTCAAAGATCAGCACGGTGCGGGCGCGGCCCCGCTCGCTCTCGGTCTCCATGCTCTGCAGCCCCGAGATCCCCGCCAGCGCCCCTTCGATCACCGCGGCGATCTGGGTGTCGACCACATCCGGCGCGGCGCCGGTGTAATCGACGCTGACGGTCACCCGCGCGGTATCGGTCGATGGCAGCTCGCGCACCGGCAGCCGCGAAATCGCCACCACCCCGATCAGCACGATCAGCAGGTTGAGCACCGTCGCCAGCACCGGCCGGCGGATCGACAGATCGGGAAGGCTCATCCGTCGATCTCCGCTGTTGCTTGCACCGGCGCGCCGTCCGACAGGTTTGAAAGGTTGCTGGTGATCACCTGCGCGCCCTCGGGCAAGGCGCTGGTGATCTCGATCATGCCTGCGACCAGGCGCCCGGTGGTGACGCTGAGGCGCCGCGCGATGCCGCCCTCGTTCAGATGCACAAAGGTCTGCGCCCCGGACACGCTCAGCGCGCGTTCCGGCACGGCAGGGGCGTCGCGCTCATCAAGCACCAGCGCGGCGCGCAGGAACATACCCGCGGTCAGCAACCGGTCGTCATTGGGCACCTTTGCACGCAGCGCGATCGAGCGCGTCGTCTCGTCGATGCGGGTGTCGATGCCCGAGATGGTGCCGGTAAAGCTGCGATCCGGCCAGGCGGCAGAGGTCAGCCGCACCTCGAGCCCGGGTTGCAGCCGCGACAGATAGCGTTCGGGCACCGAAAAGGCGACCTCGATCACCGACAGATCGTCGAGCGTGGTCACCACCGAGGCGCTGTCGACCAGCTGCCCACGGGCAAGATCGGTAAAGCCGACGACCCCGGCAAAGGGCGCGGTCAGGCTGCGGTCTTCGAGCGTCTTTTGCGCCAGCGCCTGTGCCGCCTCGGCGCGCAGCATGGCGGCGCGGGCGGCTTCGAGATTGGCCTCGGTGGCGCTGCCGCTGCGGGCCAGCCCTTGCAGACGGGCGTAGTTGCCCCGGGTTTCGGCCAGCGTCGCCTCGGCGGCGGTGAGGTTGGCGCGGGCCTCGGCATCGTCGAGCCGCAGCAGCACATCGCCCGTTGCGACCGGCTGGCCGGGGGCAAAGGCAATCTCGGTAACGCGGCCCGCCGCCAGCGGGTGCAGCACCACGGCCTCGCGGGCGCGGGCGGTGCCGACCGCCTCGACGGTTTCGGCAAAGCGCAAGGTCTGGGCCGGGGCGGTGCGCACGGCGGTCGGACCACGGCCGCGCGCGTCGCCGGCGCTGTCGGTCGCCGCGACCATATCGCCGGTGAGCACAAAGCCGCCAAGGCTGGCCGCTGCGATCAGGACGATGGCAAACAGGATACGCAAGGCTTTCATGGCTGTCTCCGGGTGGGTACCGAGGCAGGAACGTCGCCTATTCCCCGCGCAGAATGAATGTGACGACGCCTCGCGGCAATATAAATTAACGTGTACGGATCCGGCGGCGGCTTCGGTTTGGCCAAAGACTGGCGGGTTGCGTATAAAACCGCCGTCTGGCTGTGGGCAATGGGCTGCGCGCCATGGTTTGGGCCAGCGGTCGCAATAGCCGGGCAGAGTGCATAGCCGACAGGCATTGCGGGCCATTCCAGCGCATGCACCGCTGTCTTGGCGCCATTATCGCCGTCGCTGACGGGGCGCGCCGGTCGGATCTAGCTGCACGTCGTCTGGGAAAATGTCGCGCCTGATCCTGCGATGGACGGCAAAGCGATGCCGGTTGGTGGCCTGTGCAATACGCGCTGTGTCGCGCAGGCGCAGTTCTGTTTGGGGCATCTTCGTTCGCCTCGCTTGCCAGCAGGGCAGAGCATCCGGCGCCGCCCGGTTCGCAAACTGCCGGTGCCTGCACGATTTGCACACAGGCCTGAGCCTCGGCTATCTGGCGGTCTGCAAGCTGAGCTTACATTGAACGACCGTCTCGTCGTCCTTCGGAGCTTTGCCTTGCCATCGAAACTCTTGGGCATACCCCCATGCATCGGCATCAAAGGCAATGAAATGGACCAAGGTCTGATCAACGGGATTGACGTGCGGCTGTTGCGCACGACCTTGCTTCTGCTGCGCGAAAGAAACGTGTCGCGGGTCGCAATGATGCTGGGGCACAGCCAGCCCGCCGTGAGCGCAAGCCTGAAGAAAGCCCGCGTGGTTTTCGCCGATGCGCTTCTGGTACGGTCCGGGCAAAGCCTCGTGCCGACGGTGCGGGGCGAACAGGTTGCCGATCTGATCGCCGAGACGCTTGAAAAACTGGCCGAGCTGGTCGGAAGCGAGGACAGGTTCGATCCGTTTCGAGCCGAGGGGCGGATCCGGATCCTCGTGGTGAATTGCTTTGGCGGATTTCTCGTTCCTGCGATCGGCGCAAGACTTCGGGCGGAAGCCCCGGGATTGGCGGTGGATTTCTTTGCCCCGTCGGAAAACGCCGATCTTGCGAAGGAGCTAGAGCAGGGCGTCGATCTGGTGATTTCCAGCTGGCCCGCCCCGAGGGGCAGCCTGCGATCTGCGCCGCTCTTGCAGTGTGGCATCTCTTGCCTGATGCGAACGCAGCATCCGTTTGCGCGCCGCAAGGGGCTGACAATGAAGGATTACGTCGACTGCGATCATGTCTCACCCACGCCGATCACCAATGCGCTTTACAGCCCGATCGACAGCAGATTGGCAAAGGTCGGTGTCCGCCGCCGCGTGATGATGTCTGTCCCGGAATATGCCCAGATCCCAGAGCTTCTGAAAAGCAGCGATCTCGTTTTCACGACCGGCACGCCCTACGCGACTTATATCGCGGAGGCATTCGGCGACGGCAAGCTTCGCGTTTTCAAAGCCCCGGTCGAACTGGAGCAGATGCAGGTTCACATGCTCTGGCACGAGCGTGTGCAAAACGGAGAGCAGCACCGGTGGCTGCGCCAACTGGTTCGAGATGTCGCGCGGCAGGCTGACAGGCACATGCTGTCCGCCGAGGCCGAAACCTGCGCTGAAAATGCCGGGTCTGCACTGGGGGTATAAGGCCAGCCTTATACCAGACATAAGCCTTGCCTGCGTTGTTCCGCTGTCTGTCCGGGCGCATTCTCGCCGCATCTGCACAGGACACGGTGTTCTGTCCGGCCGACAAGCGAGATCAGAATGCCGCGCATCCCCCCTGTTTTCCAGCATTTGGCCCGCAGAAAGCTTTGGGTGGCTGGGCCGGGCGGTCTTGGCGTCGATGCTCGCATCTCGGTCGCGGGCTGGGCGGGATCGGCGTGAAACGCGATGTGGGTTGTCCGGACATCGGCCCGATTCGAGCCAGATCATGGGGCGTGTCGCGCCCCAAGCTCTTCCTGTGCTGCCAATTAAATGAGCAAGTCCGCCTAAACCTTGGGCGCAGGCTCAAAAACCTCTTCGCCCCCGTTGGGCGCCAATCGCCGACCACCGGCCCAATTCGCCGCGATGCCGGGCCGCGCTCGCAGAGCGGTCAGCCCCGCACCGTCGGCCACCCCCGGAACGTCACGCCTCAGGAGCGCAGCTTTCAATGCAAAACAACCCCCACCTTGTCCTGAGCGGGCTGACCGCGACCTATGGCCAGACCCGCGCGGTGGATCGTCTCAGTCTTGAAATACCCAAGGGCGAATTGCTGTCGCTGCTCGGCCCGTCCGGATGCGGCAAATCCACCACCCTGCGGATGATTGCCGGATTTGTTCCCCCCAGCGAAGGCTCGGTCCTGCTAGGCGGCAAGGACATCACCCGCAAACCGCCTCACCAGCGCAACATCGGCGTGGTCTTTCAATCCTACGCGCTGTTTCCCCACCTCACGGTGCTCGGCAATGTCGGGTTCGGGCTCAGGATGCGGCATTTCTCCAAGGCTGATTGCCGCGACAAGGCCAGAGCCGGGCTTGAAACCGTCGGCCTTGGTGCCTTTGCCGACCGGTATCCCGCGCAGCTGTCGGGGGGGCAGCAACAGCGGGTCGCGCTTGCCCGCGCGCTGGTTGTCGAACCGGAATTGCTTTTGCTCGATGAGCCGCTGTCCAATCTGGATGCCAATCTGCGCGGCGAGATGCGCGACGAGATCCGATCGCTTCAGCAGCGTCTTGGGATCACCACCATCTTCGTGACCCATGATCAGCAGGAAGCGCTGGCGATGTCGGACCGGGTCGCGGTGATGGAAGGCGGGCTGATCCGCGAACTTGGCGCGCCGCGCCAGCTTTGCGATGCCCCGACATCGGCGTTTTCGGCCGAATTCCTTGGCGCGCGCACGGTGGTGAAGGGCACGGTCAAGAACGGCGTGTTCACCGCGCCGGGCCTTAGCTGTCAGGGCGCGCCCGAGGGTGCCACCTCTATCGTGCTGCGCGCGGCGCGTCTGCGCCTGAGCGGGGCGCCGGGCGGTCCGCTGGCTGTTCTGGGCGAGCTGAAGAGTGTCGCCTACCTTGGCGAGACCTTCGAGACCGAAATCGAGACGCTCTCGGGGATGATCCGCGTGATTACCCCTTCCGACCTCACCCCACCCCCCGTTGGCACCACCTGCAGCATCACCGCGCTGCCCGGTGCCACCACTTTCATCTGACAGGAGACTCCCCATGACATTTTCCAGACGGACCTTCGGCAAGCTCGCCCTTGGCGCGGGTGTTGTCGCACCGTTTCATTTCGTGCGCAGCGCCTCGGCACAGCCCAAGCCCGGCGACGAGCTTGTCGTCGGCATCTGGGGCGGCACTCAGGAGAAGCTGGTCAAGGAATATTGCGAAAAGCCGCTGGTCGAGAAATACGGCTGCAAGGTCAGCTACGTGCTTGGCGGCACCGTCGACCGTCGCGCCCGCGCCTATGCCGAGCGCGGGCGCCCCAGCTTTGATATCCTCTACCTCAACATCTACGAGAGCCGTCAGGCGGTGAAGGACAAGGTCACGCAGGCCCCGACCTCTGCCGTGCCGCAATACGAAAACCTTTATGATGCGGCCAAGCTGGGCGGCTACGGCGTTGCCTTCAACCCCTGCACCATCGTCTATGACAAGACCAAGGCCAGCGCGCCGATCACCTCGTGGAAGGATATCTGGAACCCCGAATGGCAGGGCCGCATCGCCTGGCCGCAGGGTCTGGGGGCCGAGGGGGTGTCGGCGCTGATGATGACCGCCAAGGCCTTTGGCTGGACCGAAAAGGACTATGACAAGGTGATCGCCAAGGTGGCGGAGCTAAAGCCGCTGGCCGCGATCCAGTCCAGTCAGGCGCAGCTTTTCGAGATGTTCGATCAGGGCATCTGCGATCTGTCCGTCGAGTTCGCGAGCTTTACCCGCAAGTATCAGGAAAGCCGCAACCCGAACATCGCCATCGCCGAGCCGATCGAGGGCACAGCCATGGCCATGAACGTTGCCTGCATCACCGAGGGCACGAAAAATCAGGTGCTTGCCGAAGAGTGGATCAACCTGCATCTCTCCGAGCCCTGCATGCTGGCCTATGCGCGCGAGACATATTATTCGCCCACCGTCAGCAACGTGACCATCCCCGAAGAGCTGAAGGGCAAGGTCATGGGGCCGGAAGAGGTCGCGCAGATGAACGATTTTGACTGGGACTACATCAATGCCAACCGGTCGGCTTGGCAGTCGAAGTTTGACCGGGAAATCGCAGGATGAACAAATGGATGGGACCGGCGCTAGCAGCGCCGGTCACTCTGTGGCTGCTGCTGGCCTTCGCCGCGCCGGTGATCGCCGTTGTGCTGCTGTCGCTGCACGCGGTGCCGGACCCGTTCGGCCCGCTGATCCAGCCGCCCTCCCTTGCGCAATTCGCGCTGGTGCTGGGGGATGGCTTTTACCTCGGGGTCATTCTGGAAACCGTGCTGCTGGGCGCTGGAGTCACCGTGCTCTCCGCGCTTCTGGGCTATCCACTGGCCTTCTGGCTGACGCGGATGCCCGGCAAATGGCGGGCGCTGGCCTTTGGGGTGATCCTGATCCCGCTGCTGACCAACGTCGTGGTGCGCTCGCTCGGGATCATGCTGCTGCTGTCTCCGGACGGGCTGATCAACGTCATTCTGGATTTTCTGGGGCTGCCGCAGGCGCGCACCATGCTCTTTACCCACGGTGCCGTCGCCATAGGACTGGCTCAGGTCTTCATGCCCTTCCTCGTGCTTGCGCTTTACGACACGATGCAAAGCACTTCGCCCCGCGTGCATGAGGCCGCCGAAAGCCTTGGCGCCTCGCCGGTGGTGCGGTTTCTTACCGTCGATCTTCCGTTGTCGCTTCCCGGGCTGCGCGCCGGGGTGATCATGGTCTTCCTGATGTCGACCACCGCCTATGTGTCCGCCACCCTGCTGGGCGGCAGCAAGGTCTGGACCATCGGTATGCTGGTTCTGAAAGAGGCGATCTCGAACCTCAACGCTCCCATGGCCTCGGCCCTCGCGTTGACCATGACCGTGCTTGGACTGGCCTTCGCCGGGCTTTGCACACTGGCGCTCAATCGCATGATGCCCTGGACCTCGGGCAAACCCAGCGAGCCGATTGCGCTTCCGCACTGGCTGATCTGTGTCGCGGAGATCGTCGGCCCGACCCTTGCGCGGCTGCTGCTGGCGGCAAGTCTCGGCCTGCTGCTGCTGCCGCTTGCGCTGGTCTGCATCCAGAGCTTCAACGACGTGCCGCTGGCCACCGCTGCCGGGTTCAAGGGTTTTACCCTGAAATGGTACGAGGCGGTCCTGTTCAACGGCAATTACACCGCCGCCTTCATGGTCTCGGTCAAGCTTGCGGTGGTGGCCACGGTGATCGCCGTGTCGCTTGCTCTGCCTGCCGCCTTTGCTCTGGCCAGATACCCGTTTCGCGGGCGAAGCGGTCTGCTGGCGTTCTGGCTGCTGCCGCTGTCGCTGCCGCATATCGCAGTCGGGGTCGGCATGCTGAAGCTGCTGCAGGTCTATTACATGATCCCGCCCTTCCTTGGCATGGTCGCCATCCACGTGGTGGTGATGCTGCCCTTCGTGATCACGCTTTTGACCGCGTCGGTCCTGCAACTGGACCGCGCACAGGAAGAGGCCGCAAGCAGCTTGGGCGCAGGCCCGGTGCGCCAGTTCCTTCTGGTTGTCTTGCCCGGTCTGGCCCCCGGTTTCTTCGCCGCCGGGATCGTCGGCTTCCTGATGAGTTTCGGCGAGGTCACCGTCACCAGCTTCCTGACCACCGCCCGGACGACGACGCTGCCGGTCCGCATCTATTCAGAGGCGACCTTCGCGCTCGAACCGACGGCGCATGCGATCTCGGCCATCCTGATCGTGCTGACCATCGCGACGCTCGGCATCGTGGGGCGGCTGATCCGGCTCGACAGGCTTTACGCCCGCTAAGCAAACCAGCGCGTCGGGGGCATGGCCCCTGACGCCCAATTCTGGAGAACACCGTTGAAACATTACTGGTCGGATTACACCAGCGAAGCCTTTGCAAAGCTGGACCATGACAAGCTCATCGCGGTGCTGCCGGTGGGCGCCACGGAACAGCACGGCCCGCACCTGCCGATTTCGGTCGACACCACGATCGGTTCGGGGATCGTTGCCCGCCTCGCCGAGCGACTGCCCGAGGACAGCCCGGTTCTGTTCCTGCCCTTTCAGGCCATCGGCAAGAGCAACGAGCATCTGCGCTATCCGGGCACGCTGACCCATTCCGCCGCGACGCTGATCGCCATGTGGATCGAGATCGGCGAAAGCGTCGCCCGCTCTGGGGTGCGCAAGATGGTCCTGCTCAACAGCCACGGCGGCAACATCAGCGTCATGGATATCGTCGCGCGCGAACTGCGCGTTCGCTGCGATATGCTGGTCTTTTGCATGGCGTGGTCCGGTTTCGGCATGCCCGAGGGGCTCTATACCGACAGCGAACGGCGCTACGGCATCCATGCCGGCGACATGGAAACCTCTGTCATGCTCGCCCTCGACCCGGAAAATGTCGTCATGGAAAAGGCGCGCGACTTCAGGTCCACCGCGCAGGACTGGGACGCAAACTATCGCAACATGGGCCTGCAGAGCGCGATCAAACCCGCGTGGCAGGTGCAGGACATGAATCCGGGCGGCGCCTGCGGGAATGCCTCGCTCGCGACCGCAGAAAAGGGCGAAGCGACGCTTGACCACGCCGTCGAGCGCATTCTGGAAGCCTTCGAGGACATTGCCCGCGTCCCGCTTTCCCAGCTCGCGAACGCGCCTGAATGGGGGTAGACACCGCCCGTCATTCGATATGATCCACCCGGGTGGGAGTGGCCTTCCCACCCGGTATCGCGAAGATCTCGCGTGAAGCTCGGCCGTTGCCCCGGGAACGGCACTGATCGATAAAGGGCTGCTTTGCTTGAACGCGAATGGCACCCAAGCGGGGGCGGCGAATGGCGATCCCGTTCCGCGGGACCGTAAAGTGAATGCGGCTGGCCGCGTAAACGATGGCATGACCAACGCCCGCCACTATCGCCGCCACCACTTCCTGCACGGCGTGATTGCCGATGCCGTCTGGCTGACATTCCGGTCTCCCCTGAGCCTGCGCATGGCCGGTATAATTTACAGCGCCTGTAGAATTCAGCACGTGCCATTGCAGCCGCCGGTTCCGCGGCGTCGGAAATAATCGAAGTATATACTTGGGCACCCTGCCAAGGTATCTGGATAAGAGAGGTCATGTTCTCTTCTATGACGGGGACGTACGAAACCGTTGAGTAAGACGAGAAGTCGAATGGCAAGAGAAAAGTCGGAAACGCTGCATGGCCGAATTCTGAACGAATTTTCTCGTAAGATCATCGATGGCACTTGGCCGCCGGGCTTCCTGCTTCCCAAAGAGACCGAGCTTGCAGAGCAATATGGCGTCTCTCGCATGACCATGAACAAGGTGATGATCCGCCTTGCCTCGGAAGGCTACGTGATCCGGCGCAAGCGTATCGGCACGGTCGTGGCGCAGCCGCGCGCGGAATCCGCCGTGCTTGCGATCAACAATATCGCAGAGGAGGTCGCTGCGCTTGGGCGGCGGTACAAATGGTCTCTGCAGTCCTGCGAAAGCCGCGCCGGAAATGCCCAAGACCGTCGTCTTCTAAGCTTGAACGAAGACGAGGCACAGGACAAAGCGCTGTTCCTTCAGGGGCTGCATTATTCGAACGATGAACCCTTCTGTCTCGAAACGCGGGTGATCAATACCACGTTGGTGCCCGATGCCATGAGCGTCGATTTCAACAAGGAAGTGCCGGGATCCTGGCTTTTGAAAACCATCCCGTGGACCAAGGCGCGGCACCATGTGCGGGCGCTTAATGTATCGGGGCGCGACGCGACGCTACTGGAGCTGCCGGTGGGCGCGGCCTGTCTCGAAATGCTGCGTCGCACGCAGATCGATGCCCATTGGGTGACCTGCGCGCGATTGCTCTATCCCGGTGAAGCGCATCAGCTGATCGCTGAGTTCGACGGGAAGTTCGGCGTCTGAGCTCAGCCGTTCCCGCGCCGGATCGTCAGGACAAGCGCGTTGTCAGGCACAGTGACGCTGGCAAGCGGCAGGTCGCGAAGATCGTGCCGGTTCAGCCCGAAACAGGGCATGTCATCCAACGCAAAAAGATAACAGGCCAATAGATCGTCGCCCGGGACGTGCGCGCCGCTTTGATAGACCGCGCCGAGCAGGGGCGCGCGCACCATCAGGTTCAGATCGAGCAGCTCTGCGCCGCGTAGCTCGGCGACACAGAGCGTCTCCCCCGAAAAGCAATGCGGCACCCCGTCCGGCTGGCAATCGATGATCTGGCCATCGGCAAAGGTGAGGCGCATCGCACCGCCCTCGATCACCGTGAGCACCCGGTTGATGCCGGGAAAGGTCGAGAAGGGGCCGGATTGGCCGACCTTCGCAGTGCTGATCCGCCAGTCGAAATTGTCGAACCCGGAGCCCTCTGGCTTGCAGAGGATCTCGGCGGTCTCGCCGCCGCCGTTTTTCCAAGGGGTGAAGCGACGCTCCACCCCCGGGTAGATCTTGCTCATGATCCAAGGATCCGCGGCAGGCGCAGGCCATGTGCCTTTGCACATTCAATCGCCTCGGGGTAGCCCGCATCGGCATGGCGCCAGACGCCCGAGGCCGGATCGTTCCACAGCACGCGTTCCAGCCGCTTGGCGGCCTCGGGCGTGCCGTCGGCGCAGATCACCACGCCGGAGTGCTGCGAGAAGCCCATGCCGACGCCGCCGCCATGGTGGATCGACACCCATGTCGCGCCAGAGGCGGTGTTGGTCAGCGCGTTGAGCAGCGGCCAGTCGGAAACCGCATCGGAGCCGTCGCGCATGGATTCGGTTTCGCGGTTGGGCGAGGCGACAGAGCCGGAATCCAGATGATCGCGCCCGATCACCACCGGGGCTTTCAGCTCGCCACTGGCGACCATCTCGTTGAACTTGAGGCCAGCCCGGTGACGATCGCCAAGGCCGATCCAGCAGATCCGCGCGGGAAGCCCCTGAAAGGCGATGCGCTCGCGCGCCATGTCCAGCCAGCGGTGCAGATGCTCGTTCTCGGGGAACAGCTCCTTCATCGCCTGATCGGTCTTGTAGATATCTTCGGGATCGCCCGACAGCGCCGCCCAGCGGAACGGCCCGATGCCTTTGCAAAACAGCGGACGGATATAGGCGGGCACGAAGCCGGGGAAGGCAAAGGCGTTTTCGAGCCCTTCTTCCTGCGCCATCTGGCGAATGTTGTTGCCATAATCGAGGGTCGGCACACCGGCGTTCCAGAAACCGACCATGGCTTCGACGTGATCCTTCATCGACGCCCGCGCGGCGCGGTTCACCGCTTCCGGATCGCTTTCCTGTTTCTCGCGCCATTCGGCGACGCTCCAGCCGCTCGGCAGATAGCCGTGGAACGGGTCATGGGCAGAGGTCTGGTCGGTGACGATATCGGGGCGCGCATTGGGGAGCGCTTCGCCCGCCTGCATGCGGCGCAGGATCTCGGGGAAGACATCGGCGGCATTGCCGATCAGCGCCACGGATTTCGCCTCGCCCGCCTTGGTCCAGCGTTCGATCATCGCCAGCGCTTCGTCAAGATCATGGGTCTTTTCATCGCAATAGCGGGTGCGGATGCGGAAATCGGCGCGGGTCTCGTCGCATTCGACAGCAAGGCAGCAGGCCCCGGCCATGACAGCGGCCAGCGGCTGCGCGCCGCCCATGCCGCCCAGCCCGCCGGTCAGGATCCACTTGCCGGTCAGGTCGCCGCCATAATGCTGACGGCCCGCTTCGGCGAAGGTTTCATAGGTGCCCTGAACGATGCCCTGCGCGCCGATGTAGATCCACGACCCGGCGGTCATCTGGCCGTACATCATCAGGCCTTTTTTATCCAATTCGTTGAAATGCTCCCAATTGGCCCAGTTCGGCACGAGGTTCGAATTGGCGATCAGAACGCGCGGCGCATCGGGATGGGTGCGCACGATGGAAATGGGTTTGCCCGATTGCACGAGCAGGGTCTCGTCGGCCTCAAGATCCTTGAGCGCCGCGACGATGGCGTCGAAGTCTTCCCATGTGCGCGCGGCGCGCCCGATGCCGCCATAGACGACAAGCTCATGCGGGTTCTCGGCCACATCGGGATGCAGGTTGTTCATCAGCATCCGCAGCGGCGCCTCGGTGAGCCAGCTTTTCGCGTTGAGCTCGGTCCCGGTGGGCGGGAAGATGTCGCGTTGATTGTGACGGGGATTGGTCATCTTTTCGGGCCTTTCAGTGCTGGGGGGCATGTCTTGCGGCCTCGGCCGCGGCGTGCAGGATTCGGGTCAGAATATCGGTGAGCTGCGGGCGCAGAATTGTGCATTTCGCCTCGCTCAGGGCGAATGGGGGCTCTTCGCTCGCCAGATGTGAGGCCTGCGCCAGTTCCATCTGGATCGCGTGGATCCCTTGAGATGGCTGGCCGTAGTGGCGGGTGGTCCAGCCGCCGCGGAAACGACCGTTCAGCACCTCTGTGCGCCTTGTCGCCTGTGTGCCCGCATGGGCGGCTGCCTCGATCCGGGGGTCGCAGGTGCGCCCGCCATCGGTGCCGATGTTAAAATCGGGCAGGGTGCCCTCGAAGAGCCATGGAATGACTGATCGGATCGAGTGGCAATCATAAAGCACCGCATAGCCATGGATCGCCTTTACCCGCGCCAGTTCGGCCGCGAGCGCGGCATGATATGGGGCATGGAATTGCGCCGTGCGGCGGGCAACCTCGGCGGCGTTTGGCTCGTCGCCCTCCCGCCAGATCGGTGTGTTGTCGAAGGTGGTTAGCGGCACCAGACCCGTGGTCGTCTGCCCCGGATAGAGCGATTGCCCCGACGGGTCGCGGTTGGCGTCGATGACATAGCGATGAAAGGTGGCTTGCACGCATGTCGCATCGGGGATCAGCCCCGCATAGAGTTCTTCGATATGCCAATCGGTGTCGCGCAGGCGCTGTCCCTCGTCGTTGAGCTTGGCCCGGATGTCATCGGGCACAAAAGTGCCGGTATGGGGCGAGCTTAGCACAAGCGGGCTGTTGCCACGTGTAATCCGGACTGGATCCATCAGAACACCTCGGGCAGCAGGTCGTAGACCGAGCGGGCCAGCTTGCCCGAGTGAACCAGCTCGGCCGCCGCTTCAAGGTCGGGCGCCATGAGCCGATCGTTGACGATGGCGGCGACGTCTTCGCGCAGGACGGTGATCGCGGCGCAAAGCGGCGCGGAGGTGGTTAGCGGGCCACGCAATTCGACGCCCTGCGCGCCGGTCAACGCCTCGATTCCGATGATGTGGAACAGGTTCTGCGTCATCTGCAGCAGGCGGCGGGCGCCGTGGCAGGCCATGGACACATGGTCTTCCTGATTGGCCGATGTCGGGGTCGAGTCGACCGAGGCCGGATGCGAGAGCTGCTTGTTCTCGCTCATAAGCGCGGCAGAGGTCACTTCGGCAATCATCAACCCGGAGTTGAGTCCGGGTTTGGGCGACAGGAAGGCCGGCAGACCAAAGCTCAGCGCTGGATCGACCAGCATGGCAATCCTACGTTGTGCGATGGAGCCGATCTCGGCCACGGCGAGGGCGATCATATCGGCGGCAAAGGCGACTGGCTCGGCATGGAAGTTGCCGCCGGAAACCACATCGCCATTGGACAGCACCAGCGGGTTGTCGGTGGCGGCGTTGGCTTCAATCTCAAGCGTGCTTGCCGCTTGGCGCAGAAGGTCAAGGCAGGCGCCCGAAACCTGCGGATGGCAGCGCAGGCAATAAGGGTCCTGAACACGTTCGTCATTGTCGGCGTGGCTGGCGCGGATTTCAGACTGCGCCAGAAGATTGCGCAGGGTCGCCGCAACTTCGATCTGACCGCGATGACCGCGCAGGGTGTGGATTTCTTCGGCAAACGGCGCCGTGGAGCCCATGGCGGCATCGGTCGACAGCGCCCCCGTCACGATCGAGCCTTGCAGCGCGCGCTCGGCGCGGAACAGTCCGGCGAGCGCCAGCGCCGTGGAGACCTGCGTGCCGTTGATCAGCGCGAGTCCTTCCTTGGCCGAGAGGGTCACGGGCGAAAGGCCGCAGCGCGTCAACGCATCGCGGGCGGCAAGACGCTCGCCTTGATAAAAGGCTTCGCCTTCTCCGATCATCGCCGCGGCCATATGTGACAGCGGGGCGAGGTCTCCGGAGGCCCCGACAGAGCCTTTTTCCGGGATGACAGGAAGGACCCCTGCGGCGAGCATCGCCTGCATGATGTCGATGATGTCGCTGCGAACCCCCGATGCGCCGCGCCCGAGCGACATGAGTTTCAGCACCATGACGAGGCGCACGACTTCGGGCGAGAGCGGTGTCCCGACCCCGCAACAATGGCTGAGGATCAGGTTGCGCTGAAGCGTCGCCACATCCGCGCTTTCGATCCGGATCGAGGCCAGCTTGCCGAAACCGGTGTTGACGCCGTAAACCGGTGCGTTTCCCGCGGCCACTTCGGCGATGCGCGCCGCGGCGCGCTCGATGCCGGGATAGGCGGAGTCGCAGAGTACCACATCGGTCGCGTTCCAATAGATGTCGGCCAGGGTCCGCAAAGACACCTGCCCGGGAATAAGCACTTCAGCCATGAACGACGGCTCCTTTGAAGATACGTTTGTGAAGGGGGTGGTGGCCAAGACGCGCGACAAGCTGCGCGGGGCGTTCGACGTTCCAGATCGCCAGATCCGCAGATGCGCCGGGCGCCAGAACGCCGATGTCGCCCGCGCGACCGAGGGCCTGAGCCGCGTGAGCCGTGACCGCATCCAGACATTCGCGCACCGTCAGCCCGAACAGCACCGCGCCCATGTTCATGGTGGTCAGAAGCGATGAGAGCGGCGAAGTTCCCGGGTTGCAATCGGTTGCCAATGCCATGGGCACACCGGCCTCGCGCAGCGCCGCGACAGGCGGTTTCTGCGTTTCGTTGAGCATGTAATAGGCGCCGGGCAGCAACACCGCGACGCTGCCGGAGGCGGCAATCTGGGCGACGTCTGTCTCGTCGGCATATTCGAAATGATCGACGGAGAGCGCGCCGAACTCGGCGGCAAGCGCCGTGCCGCCCGAGCGGGTGAGCTGTTCAGTGTGCAGCTTGACGGGAAGGCCCAGCTCGCGCGCCTTGTCGAACAGGGGGCGGATGTCTTCGGCAGAGAACGCGATGGATTCGCAAAAGGCGTCCACGGCATCGACCAGCCCTTCGGCATGGGCCTCGATCAGCCCGGCGATGGCGACGTCATGGATGTAGTCGGTTTTGCTGCCCTCGAAATCCTTCGGCATGGAATGGGCCGCGAGCCATGTGGTGGTGACACGGACCGGGCGCAGCGCCTCGACGCGGCGGGCGGCGCGCAGCATGTTGAGTTCGGAGGCGATCGACAGCCCGTACCCCGATTTGATCTCGAGCGTCGTCACGCCTTCCGAGAGCAGGGCGTCAATGCGCGGCAGAGAGGCCGCAACCAGCGCCTCGGGGTCGAGCGCGCGGGTGGCCGCGACGGAGGAGACGATCCCGCCGCCCGCCCGCGCGATGTCCTGATAGGTCGCGCCTTCTAGACGCATTTCGAATTCGCCGCTTCGGTCGCCGCCGTGAATGATATGCGTGTGGCAATCGATCAGTCCGGGCGTGACCAGCCGTCCCTCGCAATCGAGAACCTCGTGGCCGTCCTGTGCAAGCCCGGCACCGATTGCAGTGATGCGACCGTCTCGCATGGAAATATCGACAAGACCGGCGGCATCGTCGGAGAGGCGAGCGTTTGAAAGAAGGATCGGGTCGGACATGAGTTCCCTGT
This sequence comes from Citreicella sp. C3M06, assembly GCF_018860705.1. Classification (GTDB taxonomy): domain Bacteria; phylum Pseudomonadota; class Alphaproteobacteria; order Rhodobacterales; family Rhodobacteraceae; genus Salipiger. The sequence continues at coordinate 87,074 of NZ_JAHKQA010000002.1, read as the reverse complement.
GTGCGCCGTTGGGGTTGCGGGGATTTGGTCTTTGCGCTGTGATTTTATAAGTATATACATAATAAAAGTCACTAAGGAAGACGATTCTATGTCTTTTCACGCGTCTACAGAGATGTGCCGACAAAAACGGAGCAGCGAGACATGATTTTTGCGCACAAGGCCCTCTTGGCGACAGGGTGGGAAAACAATGTTCGGCTCGATATTGCGGACGGGCACATCGGATCGGTCGAAATTGGCGCCACGCAACGTTCGGGCGATGCCCGCGTCGCCACGTTGATCCCTGGCATGCCCAATGTGCATAGCCATGCGTTCCAGCGCGGCCATTCGGGATTGACAGAGGTCAGGAGCGCCGGGCGCGAAAGTTTCTGGACGTGGCGGGAGATGATGTATCGCTTCGCGCTCTGCGTCAGCCCGGAGGATGTCGGCGCTCTGGCCGAAATGGCCTATGTCGAGATGCTCGAAGCCGGATACACCCGCGTTGGGGAATTCCACTACCTGCACCACGGCAAAGATGGCACCCCCTACGACAATCCTGCCGAGTTGTCGGACCGTATTTTCGCGGCGGCAGAGCAGACCGGGATCGCGCTGACTCATCTGCCGGTATTTTACGCCCATGGAGGGTTTGGCCCGCAGGCGCCGGGCGACGGGCAGCGCCGCTTTATTCATTCTGTAGATCGGTTTGTCGATCTGGTCGCGCGCTGCGAGGCGCGTCTGTCGCGCCCGCAAGACCGTGTCGGGTTCGCGCCGCATTCGCTGCGCGCCACGAGCCACGAGGAGCTGTCGGCACTTTGCGGCGCGCTTCCGGGACGGAAAATCCATACTCATATTTCGGAGCAGGTCAAAGAGGTCGAGGACTGTCTGGCCTTTTACGGCCAGCGTCCGGTCGACTGGTTGTTCGATCATGCCGAGGTGAATGCCGATTGGTGCCTGATCCACGCCACCCATCTGACCGCATCCGAGATGCAGCGCATCGCGGCGTCTAAGGCTGTCGCAGGCCTGTGTCCCGTGACCGAAGCCAACCTCGGCGATGGTCTGTTTCCGGCGCCGGAATTCCTTGCGGCTGACGGCAGGGTCGCCATCGGCACGGATTCAAATGTGCGGATCGATGTCGCGGAGGAATTGCGGGTTCTCGAATATGGTCAGCGCCTGCACACCCGTGCTCGAAATGTGCTGGCCCCCGAAGGCGGATCGACGGGGCGTCACCTGTTCGATGCGTCGCTTGCGGGCGGGGCGCAGGCGCTTGATGCGCCTGCTCCGCTCATCGCTTCCGGTGCGCCGGCAGATCTGGTTGCGCTGGCCGATCCGCTGGGGCTGGGGCAGGGCGACGCGCTGCTCGATCGGTGGATTTTCGGGCGCGATGTCGCCGTGAGCGATGTCTGGGCAGCCGGGGCGCATGTGGTGCGCGCGGGGCGGCACATTCACCGCGATGCCGTGCAGGCTCGGTTTGCCGACGTCTTGCGGCACGTGCTCACCTGAGCCGCGCCGCAATCCACGGACAGGCGAGGTGCCCGGGTCAAAGAACCCGGGCCATTGCCTCCAGAAACTGGTCATTTTCCCAGTCGAGACCAACCGAGACGCGCAGAAAGCTCTCAAAGCCTTCCTGTTTCCACGGTTTCACGATCACGCCGAAGCCGATGAGCCGATCCGCGACATCGCAAGAGGTCTGCCCGCAATCCACGAACAGGAAGTTCCCCTTGGATGGCAAAACGCGCAGGCCCAGAGCGGTCAGGCGCTCGGCCATCCGCGCCCGTTCGCGCAGTGTGTGGGACACGGCCTGCGCCATCTCTTCGGTGTGGGTCAACGCCGCGAGCGCTGCGGCTTGCGCCACGGCATTGGTGTTGAAAGGCGTTCGGACAAGGTTCATCGCATCGATCACGTCATCGCTGTTGGAGATGCCATAGCCGATGCGCAATCCGGCCAGCCCATAGGCCTTGGAAAAGGTGCGCAGGATCAATAGCGGCTTGTCATGCTTGGCGAGACGTTCCGTTGCCGAGGCATAATCCGGACCGGCGGCATATTCGACATAGGCTTCATCAAGGCACAGCAGGCTCCCGGGGTTTTGCGCCGCCAGCAATGCGTCGAGCTCTTCGGGGCCAAGCCAGAGCCCCGCGGGGTTCATCGGGTTGGCAAGAAGCGTAAGGCGCACCGGCCGCGCGGCGGCGTCCAGAAGCGCGTCCATATCGATCTGGTACGACGGGGTCAGGCCGATGCGGGTCACTTTGGCCCCCATCATGATGGCGTAATCCTCGTGAAGCGGGAAGGAGGGGAACAGGGTCACCACCTCATCGCCCGGGTTCAACACGGCACGGGCCAGAACGTTGAGCAAGTCTTCCGATCCGTCTCCGAGGATGACCCGGTCTTTGTCGGCGCCGGTCAGCAGTGCGATTGTATCGGCAAGCGCACGGGCGGAAGGATCGGGATAAACAAAGGGGCGCGCGATCGCATCGCGCATCGCCGCCTGAATTGCGGCGTTGGGGCCGTGCGGATTTTCGTTCGAGGCCAGCTTTGCAATGGGATGCCCCTTGGCACGGCTCGCAACGTCAGTAACTGTCAGCCCGGAATTGTACGGCTTGAGAGAGGCAAGCTCCGGTCTGGCGGGAAACCTGGGGGGCGTCATGATAATCTCCGTTGACTCAAGCGTGGCGATTTACCACACATATGTATATACATACAATTATGGGACCGAGGACGAATGCAAGATGAAAATAGCATCGCGACCGATGTCAGGTTCGACTTCACGGGCAAGACCGTGTTTGTCACCGGCGCGAGCCGCGGCATCGGGCGCGAGATTGCCCTTGCGTTTGCACGCGATGGCGCAAGCCTGATCCTGAGTGCGCGGAGCATCGAAGCCTTGGCGTCCGTCGCCGCAGAGATCCGCGACATGGGGGGCGAAGCGGTCTGTCTTGGTCTCGATCAACGGGATCTGGGGGCGATCCGCTCTCAGATTGCACCGCTTGGCCCGATCGACGTGCTTGTCAACAATGCTGGCGTGGAGGCGGTCCGCGATTCTCTCGATGTCGACGAGGCGCTTTGGGACAAGATTGTCGACACCAATCTCAAAGGGGCGTTTTTTGTCGCGCAGGCCGTTGCAGCCAAAATGGCAGAGGCACAACGCGGATCCATCATCAATCTGGCCTCGCTGACCTCTTATGTTGGGGTACCGGGCGCTGTGCCCTACAGCGCATCGAAAAGCGGCGTTCTCGGCATGACCCGCGCCATGGCCGCCGAATGGGCGCCAAAGGGCATCCGCGTCAACGCCATCGCGCCGGGATATTTCGAGACCGATTTGACCAGCGTCTTCTACGAAGACAAGGACTGGGTTGCGAAGATGATCGCCAATATCCCCGCAGGCCGTATGGGCGATCTGCCCGACCTGACGGCAGCGGTGCGGTTTCTTGCATCAAGTGGCGCCAACTATATTTTTGGTCACTGTATCGTCATCGATGGTGGATATCTGGCCAAAATTTAGGCAGATATCCACTTCTGGCCAAACTGCCAGTTGGTTCGGACATAAGTATATACTTTTAATTTCAAGAGTGCTTACTTACCCTCCAAAGCAGATCACAGGGGCAACGATGACAGTTCAGATCGCCGCGAAAGCAGATGCCACCCAAGCGGCCCGCGAGGTCGCCGTGCGCGCAAGTCATGTGTCGATGGATTTTGGTAGCGGTGCGCTTGCGGTTGACGATGCGAGTTTCGAGCTGGAGAAGGGGCGCTTCCTGACGATCCTTGGTCCGTCGGGTTCTGGTAAGACAACCCTGTTGCGCATGATCGCCGGGTTTCAAAAGCAGACCGCAGGCGAAATCACCATCAATGGCAAGGCCGTCGATGCCGCCCCGCCGCATCGTCGCTCTGTCGGGATGGTGTTCCAGAAGCTCGCCCTGTTCCCCCATATGACTGCGGCCGAGAACGTGGCCTTCCCGCTCAAGATGCGGCGGTTCAATCCGCGCCAGATCGCAGGGCGCGTGGACCAGTTTCTCGATCTTGTCAAACTTGGTGGGTATGGCGACCGCCGGATCAACGAGCTTTCCGGCGGGCAACAGCAACGCGTCGCCATCGCCCGCGCCTTGGTCTTCGAGCCGGATCTTCTGCTGCTCGACGAGCCGCTCGCCGCGCTCGATGTCAAGCTGCGCGAGGAAATGCAGCTGGAATTCCGTCGCATTCAGCATGAGTTGGGCGTCACCACCATCAACGTGACCCATGATCAGCGCGAGGCGCTCGTCGTTTCCGACAATGTCATCGTCATGGATGGGGGCCGCATCCAGCAGCAGGCCGACCCTGTGGCGCTGTACCGCGCCCCGGCAAATCCGTTTGTCGCGGGGTTCCTCGGTCTGTCCTCTTTTGTCGAGGGGACGGCCACCGCGGATGGCAATCTGAAGGTTGGGGATCTTGTGGTGCAGGGGACAGCCGCGCGCAGGTTCGAAACCGGGGCGCCGGTGGTGGCGGCGATCCGCGCCGAACAGATCCGCCTTGCAGGAACGCGCGAGGCGCTTGCGGCCTGCGACATGACACTGGAGGGGCGCGTGTGTGACACGATCTTCGAGGGCGAGCGCCAGATGTATGTCGTCGAGATCGGGGCGCTTTGCGGCGCGACTTTCCGCGTCTATCACCACGATCCTGACAGTTTCGGCCTGTTCCGCGTTGGTGACCCCGTCGCGCTTGGTTGGAACCGTCGCGATCTGAAGATATTCAGCCCAGCGGCATAAGAAAAAACGCCGCTTACCAACAGAGGAAACTACCGAATGTCCATCAAATACTCCCGCCGGAACATTCTGCGAGCCGGTCTGGCGACCAGCGGAGCAGCTCTGCTCACCGCCTTGCCCGCCAGCCGCCTGTTTGCGCAGGAACCCGAAAAGCCGTCCGAGATCATCGTCCGCGCCTGGGGCGGCGAATGGGTTGAATCGCTGAAGAAGGGCGTTTCCGACCGCTTTACCGAGATGACCGGCATCGCCGTGCGTCACGATCTGACCGAAGACAATGAGATCCAGCCCAAGGTCTGGGCCGCCGTGGCGCAGAACCGGGTGCCGCCGATCCACATCAACTGGGACACCACCACCAATGCGACGAAATCGGCGCTGCGCGGTGTGACCGAGGATATCTCCGATCTCACCAACCTTGCCAACACCACCGAACTGGCCAAGCCGGTCGGGCTGGACGGCTATCCGATGGTCAACACCTATGGCTATGTCTATGTGCTGGCCTATCGCCCCGATGCGTTCCCGGATGGTCCGCCCAAGTCCTGGCGTGATCTGCTCGATCCCAAGTTCAAGGGCCGTATCGCGCTCTACAACGACGGCATCGGCTTCCATTTCCCCGCGCAGGTCGCGGGCGGTGGCAGCCTTGAGGATATCCCCGACAACATGGATGCCTGCTGGGACTTCGTCCGCGAGATGAAAGAGCAGAACCCGCTTCTGGGTGAGGATCCGGATTTCACCACATGGTTCCAGAATGGTGAAATCGATGCGGCCTGCACCATCTCGACCAACGCGCTTGCGGCCAAGAAAAACGGCGTCGAGCTGGCATGGACCGTGCCGGAAGAGGGCTGTAAGTTCGACACCGATTGTCTGTGGATTCCCAAGGGCCTTCCGGAGAACGAGCTTTACTGGGCCAAGCAGTACATCAATCTGGCCTTGTCGCAGGAAAGCCAGCAGATCTGGCTCGACGGTCTCGGGCTTCCGGGCGTCATCGAGGGTCTTACCCCGCCGGCAGGGCTTGCGGGCGATCCGTCCTACCCGACCGAGCCGGAAGATTTCGAACATCTGATCCGGGTTTCGTCGGCGGTTCAGGTTCAGAACGAAAGCGACTGGTTCGCCAAGTTCAAGGAAATCATGCAGGGCTGAGCCCACATGCACGTCAGGATCGGGATACTCTCCCGGTCCTGTTCATGGTCGCGCCGCGCCTTTGGGGGCCATGCGCAGCCAGCCACCCCCATCGTGACCCCGGAACGCCGCAATGCCCCAGATCCCGTCCACGGACGATCCTCAAACCACGTTCAGATACCCGTTGCGCTGGCGGATCATGGACGCATTGAACTATGGTCTGGACCGGTTCTGGCCGGCCCGCATGTCACCCTACACCGGATGGGCGCTGATCATGCCTGCGCTTTTGCTGGTGGGGATTCTGGTGCTCGGCCTGTTCGAAATGGCGGACAGCTCGCTTCATACGCTCGACCGTGCGATCTTTCGGCCGTCAGAGGCCTACACGCTTGAGAACTACCAAGCGGTGATGGAAAGCGCGACCTATGGCCGTGTGGTGATGCGATCCGTCTTCGCCGCCGGGCTGACGGTTTTCTTCACGCTGCTGCTCGCGCTGCCCTATGCCTATATCATGGTGCGCACGACACGTTCGGCTGTGCGCAAGGCGCTTCTGGTCACGCTCTTCCTGCCGTTCTTCATCGGTCAGGTGGTGCGGGCATACGGGCTTCTGATCATTCTTGGCACCAACGGCGTCGCCAATAACGCGCTTGGTCTTGTCGGGATCGAGCCGATCCGCCTGCTGTTCAACTTCCCGGCCGTGGTCTTTGGTCTGGTGCAATACATGCTGCCCTTTGCGGTTCTGATGCTTGCTCCCGCCCTGACGGCAATCCCGCGCGAAACCGAAACCGCGGCGTCGTCTCTGGGGGCCAACTGGCTGCAAAGCTTTCGCCACATCGTCCTTCCCATGGCCAAGCCGGGCCTGATCGGTGCGGGGCTGGTGGTTGGAACGCTGTCGCTGACCGATTTCGCGATGCCCGCCATGCTGGGGGGCGGCTCGCAGGATTTCATCGCCAACGCGATCTATGATCAGTTCTTCCGCACTGCGGATCAGGGTCTCGGGGCCGCGCTCGCATTGCTGCTCGTGGTGCTCGGGTCGGTCATTGTCGGTGTGGTCATCGCGCTTTTCGGCGCCGGGACACTTGGCATGGGAAGCAAGAAATGACCGCAAGATCGCAACGCATTCTGTTCTGGGCGCTTGTCTGGTTCTGTATCCTCATCCTCTCGGTGCCCACGGTCATCGTTGTCGGTGCGTCCTTCACCACCGCCAACATGATCTCTTTCCCGCCCGAAGGCTTCACGCTCAAATGGTACGGGAAGATCGCCCTCGCGCGCGATCTGCAGCAGGCCTTCGTGCGCTCGTTGATCGTCTCTACAGTCTGTCTCATCGCCTCTGTGCCCGTCGGCACGCTGGCCGGTCTTGCGCTGTCGCGGTTCAAGCTGCGCTTTGCCAATGCGATCCAGATCTACCTGCTTTTGCCGTTCACCGTGCCGCTGATCGGCTCTGGCATCGGCATGATGCTGGTCTTTGGCGAATGGCGTGTTCTGGGAAGCCTCTGGCCGGTTGGCGTGGCGCTTGCCGTGATCAACCTCCCGTTCATCATCTGGTCGGTGTCCTCTTCCGCCGGCGCGCTTGATGGCGATCTTGAACTGGCCGCATCGAGCTGCGGGGCAGGGCGCTTCGAGACCTTCTGGTTCGTGACCTTGCCGGGGGTCATGCCGGGGGTCATCACCGGGGGCCTTTTGATGTTCGTGCTGGCAATGAGCGAGTTCCTCGTCTCGCTGCTTCTGACCGATGCGCGGACCGTGACCCTGCCGGTGCAGATTTATAACAATATTCGCTCGATCATCACGCCCGATCTGGCGGCGGTTTCCTCTGTCTTCGTGGTGATCGCGCTGCTCGCGGTGTGGCTGCTCGACCGCCTCGTCGGGCTCGAAATCTTCTTGAAATCAAAATGATGATGGCCCGACCCTCGCGGTCGCGGCGTCTCGAACGATCATACGAAAGGATCCGTCATGTCTGACGTCAACGTGCAAAAACTCGCTGGTCTGGGAAAAGTCGAACGCGCCGCGCTCATCCGCCGGTCCGAAGCCGATCTGTCCTTCTTCCTCGACAAGGTGCAGCCGATCATCGATGCGGTGAAAACCGAAGGTGACGCCGCGCTGGTTCGGTTCGGGCGTGATTTCGACAAGGCGACGCCGCTGACGGCAGAGACGCTTCAGGTGTCCGAGGCAGAGTTCGACGAAGCCTTCAAGCTGGTGGATGACAAGGTGATCGAGGCGATCCGCTACGGCATCGAGAACATCCGCTCCTTCCACGAGGAGCAGGCGCCGGAACCGATGTTTCTCAAGGAAATCCGCCCGGGTGCCTTTGCGGGCGATCGCTACCTGCCGATCAATTCGGTCGCGCTCTATGTGCCGCGTGGCAAGGGATCGTTCCCCTCGGTCACGATGATGACCTCGGTGCCGGGCGTGGTCGCAAAGGTGCCGAACCTCGCCATTTTCACCCCTCCGGGGCCGGACGGCAAGGTTGATGCGGCGACCTTGGTCGCGGCGCGGATCGCGGGCGTAGAGACCATCTATAAATGCGGCGGCGCTCAGGCCGTGGCGGCGGCAGCCTTCGGCACCGAAACCGTCAAGAAAGCCCAAAAGATTGTCGGACCGGGCAGCCCCTGGGTGGTCGCGGCAAAGCGCCTGCTGGCCGGGATCATCGATCCGGGCCTGCCTGCCGGTCCGTCGGAAGGGATGATCCTTGCCGATCACACCGTGTCGGGCGGCCTTGCGGCGATGGACCTTCTGATCGAGGCCGAGCACGGCCCCGACAGTTCCGCATGGCTGGTGACGCCCTCCGAGCGCGTCGTCGAAGAGGCGCTGGCCGCTCTGCCCGAGCTTTGGGGCAAGATGACCGAGACCCGTGTCGAATTCTCGCGCACCGTCCTGACCGGCGCGTCGGGCGGTATCATCCTTGCAAAGGATATGGCGGATGCCTGTGCCTTTGTGAACGAATACGCGCCCGAGCACCTTGAAATCCTGTCGACCAAGCCCTTCGACTATCTTGGTGACATTACCGAGGCTTCGGAAATTCTGCTCGGCACCCATACGCCGGTCTCGATCGCGAATTTTGCGCTGGGGCCGAACGCGGTGTTGCCGACCTCGAAAGGCGCCAACACCTACGGGCCGCTCTCGGTCACCGATTTCATCCGCCGCAGCTCGGTCGGCTATGTCACCGAGAAAGGCTATCCGGAAATGGCGGCAGCCGCGAAAACCCTCGCGGAATACGAGGGCTTCTCGTCGCACGCCAACGCTGTCAGCGAGCTTCGCAACGCCTACCTGAAGCCGGAGTGATGGACGCGGTTCGCCTCCATGGGATCGGGGATCTTCGTTTCGAGAGGGTTCCCGGCCCCGCCGCTCCCGCGGCGGGAGAGGTCACGCTCACCGTTTCTGTCGCGGGCATCTGTGGCTCTGATCTGCACAATTACCGAACCGGAGCATGGATCAGCCGTGCCCGGTCGATCGCCGGTCACGAATTTACCGGGACGGTGACAGAGCTGGGCGCAGAGGTCTCTCATGTGGCGGTGGGCGATCGTGTCGTCGTCGACAGCCGCTGGACCTGCGGCGTTTGCCCGTCCTGTCGCGACGGCGTCGGTCAGGTCTGCGCAAAGCTCGGGTTTCTGGGCGAGGTGATCGATGGCGGCTTTGCCCAGCAGGTGACCTTGCCCGCAAGGAACGTGCTGAAAGCCCCGGCGGATGTGGCGGATCGCCATCTTGCCATGGCCGAGCCGCTGGCAGTGGCCCTGCATGCGCTCAACCTCATGGCGCTGCCGGGCGGAGCCGAGCTCGTCGTGGCGGGTTGCGGCCCGATTGGCGCTTTGGTCACGCTTCTTGCGACCCGCGCGGGCCATCCGGTTTGCATTCTGGATCGCAACGCGGCGCGCAGCGGATTGCTGTCAAAGGCCACCGGCGCCATCGCCACGGATCTCGACACGCTCGCGGATCGACACTTCCGATATGCCATCGACACAACCGGAAATGCCGATGTGATCTCTCGCCTTCTGGACATCATCGCCGGCGCAAGCCGTCTGGGTCTTGTGGGGATCGGCAGCGCGGCCAAGATCATCGATCCGGTGCAACTGGTCGAGCGCGAGATTGCCCTGATCGGCTGTCACGCCTTTGAAGACGAGTTGGCGAGCATCAATGACATGTTGCCTGCGCTCGCGCCGTATCTCGATCCGTTCATTGCGGATATTCTTCCTCTCGCCGAGGTCCCGGCAGCCTATGACAGGCTGCTCGCGGGCGACACCGGCGGGATCAAAACTCTCATTCAAATCGGAGGTGATCATGGCCACTGATACCCCAACGCCGTCCCGCACCGCCGAAATTCGGGCGGTGGCGCGCAAAGACATCCCACGGGCGCAGACCATGCTTGAGGAGTTCATTTCCGGGCTGTTCGACATTCCGGTGAGCGATCTCAGGATCAATCAGGATCAGTACTCACTCAATTCCCTCAACGGGTTTTTCGAGTCCGGCGATCAGGCGTTCTTTTTCAAATTCCATCAGGAAGACGGCGAAGAGGATATGACCGGCGAATACTACCGTGCCGATATCCTGTCCTCGGCGGGTTTGCCCGTCGATCAACCGGTGCACATGTCGACGCTGGCGGGCGAGCAGGTGCTCATTTATCGACGCCGCTCTGATCCGCGCTTCTCGGATGTTCTGTTCGAGCTGGATCAAGCGCCGGATGCGAGGGCCACCGCCCGCGCCCGTGCGGCCGAGGCCGATCTCAACGCCCACATTCTGTCCGTCGCCAAAGAGACGCTGCAGGCGATCTCTCCCGCGCAGGCCGCTGCGGAACCGATACACCGCCTGTTCTATGAGCGCCTCATCGATCTGCCCGCAGGCAGCTATCCCGGCGGGCGTCTGGCAAAATTCTACGTTGGCAAGCGGTTCGCGTTCCCGGGCGGGGTGTCGCTCGATTGGGACGAGATCGCCGATGCCACCGTTCGGGTCAATGGCATCCGCTATGGGTCGAGCCTGCGACAGGCGTTCGACGACGCGCTCACACGCTACGCACCGCTGAACACCGCCAGTGCCGGCGGGATCGTGGCCCATGGCGATGCGCATAACGCCAATGTCTGGTACGAACGCGGCGAAGATCAGGACCGGCTCTCTTTCTTCGATCCGGCGTTTGCGGGCAATAAGGTGCCGGGGCTTCTGGCCGAGGTCAAATCGACCTTCCACAATATCTTCGCCCATCCGTTCTGGCTCTATAATCCCGAAATGGCGGCGGAACGGTTCGAGGCCAGGGTGACGTTATCCGAAGGTGTTCTGTCTTTCGAGACCGACTGGCATCCCACACCTGCGCGGCTGGCGCTGCTGGAGTCCAAGGCCGAGACCTTCTGGAAACCATGGCTGGCACATCTCAAGGCGCAGGGGCTCCTGCCCGAAGATTGGGAAGAGATCGTTCGCAGCGGGTTGTTCCTGTCGCCGACTCTGGTGATGAACCTCAACGCGGGCGAAGGTGCCGAGCGGCACAATCCCACCTCATCGGCCATCGGGCTGGGCATCGCGCTTGCGGCGGCCTCGCGCCCGGTTGACGGCGAGGACATGTTCTCGCGGTTCTTTGACTCGGTGCGCCCGGAATGACGCTCGATCGCAGGTTTCGACGTGTCGATGATTTTGCTGGTGGGGCAAGGCGTTGCTGATGATCTAGGCGTGGGCTTTTCGACGCGGAACAAATGAATCCCGGGGCACCGATGTGGTTGCGAAAGAGGATTTGAGCCTCGCGCAGAAGTCTGACCGGCTTGGGCGCGAGACCGGCATTCCCCAAGAGGAAAGGGATGTCCTGAAAATGGCCAACCGGTTCTTTGCCGGCCCAGTCCAGAATGGCGTGGCTCGTGAACTCGGTGCCGTTATCGCTGACGATGCATGCGGGTTTGCCGTAGATCCGCACCAGCGCATCCAACTCGCGGGCGGTCGCCATTGCCCTGAGCGAGCATGGCGACGGCGCCCGAGATGCTGGTGTCGGCGGTCAGGCACGGGGTCTTCCGGCAGCCATCGTCGATCACCGCCAGAATGCGGAACGTGCGCGAGGCGCCGAAGCTGTCGCCCAGAAAGTCTGGCGAGTTGCGGGCATTGGGATGCGCCGCCTCTGGCATCGGCGTGCGTGACCCACGGACCTGCTTGCGCCCGCGCCGTCGCTTCTCCGACAGTCCCTCTTCTCGGTCGAGGCGATAAAGCTTCTCGTGGTTCATAAGCATGCCCTTGCGCCCGAGCAGGATACCGTTCCGGCGACAACCGAACCGGCGCCGCTTCGCTGCGCTCTGCTACATCTCCTCGCGGATCTCTGGGCTACGGTCCTCTAAATCAGTGGAACGGCTCTTGCTCATTCGCCTGCTCCATCACGGTTGAGCAGAGTTTCCATCAGACTGGAGATTCTCGCGGGGGGCTGTTGCGTCAATTTTCGGCAAGTGACGCAATGGACCCTATCAATGCCAATGCGCAGTTGGAAAACTTGTTGACAGAAATATAAAAACAAACTGACCTGTTTTCAAATGGAGAGCACATGACTGTCACGACACGACGCACACAGGATCAGCGCAGCGCCCAGACGCGGGCCCTGTTGCTGCGCGCAACGACGCAGTCGCTGATGGAGGTGGGCTATGCCAACACGAGCACCGCAGGCATCGCCAAGCGGGCAGGGGTGTCGCGGGGTGCGCAAACCCACCACTACCCCGGCAAGCGGGATCTGATCGTTGCCGCCACCGAAGAGATGTTCTCAAACTTTGCCAATGAACTCGAAACCCTTGGCGCAGAGCTTCGGGCAGGTCGCCTGAGCTATGATGGCTTTTTCGACGCGATCTATGACGGGGTTCTCAATGGCGACTGGTTCTATTCGTCGCTTGAAATCATCGTTGCGGCGCGGGGGGACGAGGATCTGCGTCGCCACCTGTCGCCGCTGATCCTCGATCTGCATGAGCAGTTCGAACGCACTTGGTCGCAGACCTTCGTGGCAGTCGATCCCAAGGTGGTGACCTCGCGCGTGGCGCTGAACCTCGTGATGAACGTGTTTCGAGGCATGGCGGTACAGGCGGTCCTGCGCCGCGACGAAAGCTATTTCACCGAGATGCTGGGCGCACTGAAGGCGATCATCGCCGTTCACGTCCGCCCCGTCATATCCGACTGACAGCAACCGACTGGAACGACCTCCGAAACTTAAAAACCAGACAGTCGGTATTTAACATGAGGCATCAGCCTCCAACCAGAGCGGTACAGCCGCCGACCATCCAACAGACATCCGACAGGAGAGACAGATGAAGACCTTCACTTCGATGCTGGCCGCCGCCGCGCTTGCCGCGACGCCGCTGCTGGCGCAGGACTGGGAAACCGAAGGGCTGAGCGAGGACGCCATCACCATCGGCGTCATGGGCCCGTTTTCCGGCAATGCCTCGTCCTACAGCAAGGCGCTGGTGGGCATGATGGCCTATTACGACAAGGTCAATGAAGAGGGCGGCGTGCATGGCCGCAAGCTGATCGCCGTACAGGAAGACACCGCTTGCGACAGCGCCAAGGGGCTCGCCGCGGCCAAGAAGCTGATCTCGCAGGACAAGGTGTTCATGCTTCAGGGCAATTCCTGCTCGGGCGTGGCGCTGGCGCTGCGGCCGACCATCGAGGAAGCCGGCCTGCCGTGGATCGTCGCCCACGCGGTCAGCGACAGCATCTCGGACCCGCTTGCCAAGAACATCTTTCACGGTGTGCCCACGGGTGGTGCCAACGGTCGGGCCATGGCTGCCTTTGTTCTGTCCAAGCCCGACACCAGCAATGTCGCGATCATCGAGCATTCCAACGACTGGGCGCACAGCTATTCCAACCCTGCCCGCGATTATCTCGAAGAAAACGGCGTCTCGCCCAGCCTTGAGCTGACCATGGAGCGCGGGCAGACCGATGCCACCGCGCAGGTGCTCAAGCTGCGGCAGGAAAAGCCCGACTTCATCATCGCCGCGCTTTACGAGGCGGAAACCGCGATCTTCCTGCGCGATCTGGTGAAATACGGCATGGGCGATGTGCCGGTGATGGGCACCGCCGGCACGGACCTTGAGAACACGCTCAAGCGCACTGGCGATTTCGAGACGGTGCAGAATTACTACGTCATCCATTCTTATGTGGACAATCTCGACGGGCCGCTGATGCAGCAGTGGGGCGAGATGATCCACAAGTACAACCCGGATGAAGAGCTTTCCACGTTCTCCTTCGTGTCGATCGGTTCCGCCGAGGCGCTGGTCTCGGCGCTCGAGGCGGTCGGGCCGGACCTGACGCGCTCCAAGCTGATGGCGGCGCTGGAAGAGGTGCGCGATTTCGACACCGGCATTCTGTCTGACCCGATCACTTGGACCCCCGAAGACCACCAAGGGGTCAAGGGCTCGGCCGTGGCGGGCTTTGTCGATGGCGAACCCACGGTGCTGCGCGCCTGGGGCCAGCCCTACTGATCCCCGACTGCCGGGCGCGGCGGCGCTGCGCCCGGCCTTTTTCGGGGACATTGAAGGAGCCGACAAGATGTTGATGCAGCTGACTTTGGGAGGTCTCTCCCAAGGCATGATCTATGCGCTGATCGCGCTGTCGCTGACGGTGGTCTACCGATCCACCACGGTGGTGAATTTCGGCCACGGCGATTTCGTCATGGCCGGGGCGTTCCTGTCCTACGTGTTGGTCGTGCTGCTGGGCGTGGCCTTTGTTCCGGCGGCAGTGCTGGCGATGGCGGCCATGTTCGTGCTGGGCGTGATGTTCAACCGCGGCCTGATCCGGCCGATCCGCGGCGGGCCGCATATCGGGCTTGCGCTGATGTGCATCGCTGCGGGCTACCTGCTGCGCGGCATCGCCCGCATGGTCTGGGGCCGCGAGGTGCTGCCGATGCCGCCGGTGTTCGACATGGCGCCGATTTTCGTCGGTGATCTGGTGATCACCGGGGACGCGGTGTTCATCATCGGCACGGTGCTGGTGCTCTTGCTGATCTTCTTTGGCCTGCTGGCGATGACCGATCTCGGCAAGATGGTGCAGGCGGTCTACCAGAGCCCGCGCGGCGCCCGGCTCATCGGGTTGAATGTCGATCGGTTCAACGACTTTTCATGGGGCATCGGCGCGGCGTTGGGGGCGCTCGGGGGCATCCTCGTGGCGCCGGTGTCGCTGCTGCACCCGGACCTTGGCGCGAGTTTCCTGATCAAGGGCTTTGCCGCGATGACGCTGGGCGGCTTTGGCTCGCTGGGGGGCGCGGTGCTGGGGGGTGTGCTTCTGGGCGTCGCCGAGCAATACGCGGGTGCCTACATCGACAGCGCGCTGATCGAGATCACCGCCTATGTGGTCATCGTCGCCGTGCTGTTCATCCGCCCGCAGGGCCTGTTCGGTCGCAAGGCCGTGGTGAAGGTGTAAGATCATGAGCCAGACCATGCCTTCTGCCCGCCAACGCCGCCTGCGCACATGGATCTTCTGGGCCGTGCCCGTGCTTTTGCTGCTGCTGCCGCTGGCCACCAATCCCTACACGCAGTTCATCGCCAACGGCATGCTGGTGTCGGTGCTGGTGACGCTTGGCTTTACGCTGACCATCGGCAACCTCGGGCAGCTTGCCTTTGCCAACACCGCCTTCTTTGGGATCGGGGCCTATGCCTCGGCCATTCTTGCCGCCAAGCTGGGGGTGCCGTGGCTGCTGACCATCCCGCTGGCTGGCGCCTTCGGGGCGCTTGGCGGCTTCCTTGCGTCCGCTGCGGCGCTGAGAGGCATCCGCAGCTATTACCTTGCCATCATTACGCTGGCTTTCGGGGAGCTCATGCGCTGGGGCTACACTCATTTCTCGCCCCTGACCGGCGGCACCGATGGCACGCCGATGCCGCGCGAAACGCTCTTCGGCATCTCGCTTACCGATGACACGCTGAAATTCTACGTCTTCCTCGGGGTGACGGTACTGCTGGTGAAGGGCACGCTGAACCTGCTGCGCTCGCGCTTTGGCCGGGCGGTCATGGCGGTACGCGAAAACGAGATCGCAACTGCATCGCTTGCTATTCCCACGTCGCGGGTGATCCTTGTGACCTTCATGTGGTCGGGTTTCGTGGTGGGCTGCGCCGGAGCGCTGTTCGCCCGCCATGTCGGGCATGTCTTTCCCGAAAGCTTTGGCATGCTGCACTTGATCGCCTCCTTTGCCATGGTGCTGGTCGGCGGCCTCGGCTCGGTGCTGGGCTCTGTGCTCGGGGCGGTGCTGCTGACGGCGCTGCCGGAATACCTGCGCGCCTTTCCGGGCATGGAAGAGCTGTTCTTTGGCCTGATCGTTGCCGGGGTTCTGGTGCTGATGCCGATGGGGCTTGCCTCGCTGCTGCGCCGCTTGTCGCCGATCTTTGTCGAACGTCACTACCGGGAGGCCCCATGACCCTGCTCGATGTAAACGGTCTGTCGGTCCGCTTTTCCGGGCTGACCGCGCTTGACGATGTGTCCTTCACCCTGATGCAGGGCAATGTCCGCGCTGTTATCGGCCCCAATGGCGCGGGAAAGTCGACGCTGTTCAACGCCATCTCGGGCTATGTCACGCCGACCAGCGGGACGGTATTTCTAAATGGGGCAGAGCTGACGCAGCTTTCCCCGCACGAGATCGCCGAACAGGGCGTGCGCCGCACCTTTCAGAACGGCGGGCTGTTCCCGGCGCTCACGGTGCTGGAAAACGTGCTGACGGGTCTGCATGCGCAGACCGAAGGCTCGTTTCTCGACATTCTTCTGGGGCGCAGCGCCGCGCTGAAATCCGAGGCGGACAACATCCACCGCGCCCGCGAGTTGCTCAAGCTTATGTCGATGGAGCATATGGCCGACACCCGCGCCGGGGACCTTTCGGGCGGGCAGCAACGGATTGTCGAGATCGTGCGCACCGTCGCCTCGGACCCGCCGGTGCTGCTGCTGGACGAACCCGCCGTGGGCCTGTCGCCGGTGGCGCGCGATCAGATGATGGAGATCATCCGCCGCCTCGCCGGAGAAAAGGGCGTGGGCATCCTGCTGATCGAACACGCGGTGGAACTGGTGATGGCCGCCGCCGACCGCATCCTCGTGATGGCGGCGGGCGCGCGCATCGCCGAAGGCACCCCGGATGAGATCCGCGAAGACCGCGCCGTGCTGGAGGCCTACCTTGGACATGCCTGAACCGCTTCTGAAAATCCGTGATCTGCACGTGGGCTACGGCAAGAAACCGATCCTGCGCGGCGCAAGCTACGATGTGCACCCTGGCGAATGCCTGACGCTGCTGGGGGCGAACGGGTCGGGCAAATCGACCTCGCTCAACGCCGTCTGCGGCTTCGTGACGCCGACCTCGGGGTCGGTGATGCTGGACGGGATCGAGACCGCCGGCCTGCCGCCGCACAAGATCTTTGCCCATGGCATCGCGCAGGTCAGCCAGGCGCGGGATCTGTTCCCGGACCTGTCGGTCGAAGACAACCTGCGGCTTGGCGCCATGCGCCGGGGCGGCAAGCAGCAGGCGCAAACCCTGTCCGACATCTACGAGCGCTTCCCGCGCCTGAAAGAGCGCCGCCGTCAGGCCACGCGCACCCTGTCGGGCGGCGAACAGCAGATGGTCGCCATTGGCCGGGCGCTGATGTCCCGCCCGCGTCTCTTGCTGCTCGACGAGCCGTCTGGGGGCCTGTCGCCGCAGTTCTGCGAAGAGATCGCCCAGATCATCGACCGGCTCAAGAGTGAAGGGGTGACGCTGCTCATGGTCGAGCAGAACCTCAACCTCGCCTTTCGCGCCGCCGACCGCTTCATCGTCCTGCGCGACGGGCAGGTGGTCGATGGCGGCGACGTCCGCGCCATGGCGGGCGATCACGACGCCATCGTGCGCAATATCTATCTCTGACCTTGAAGGACCTGAACACATGACCACGCTGCACGACGATCTCATCGTCTTTGACGGTCTCATCATCTCGGACTGGGGCCGTCCGGTGTTCGAAAGCATGTCGGCCGGCGGGCTGACGGCGGCCAACTGTACCTGCTCGGTCTGGGAGGGGTTCCGTGACACGATGTTGAACATCGGCGCGTGGAACCGCCAGTTCCAGCAGCATGGCGACCTGATCGTCAAGGCGCGCAGCACCGCCGACATCCGCGCCGCCAAGGCGGCAGGCAAGACCGGCATCGTGCTCGGCTTCCAGAACACCACCGCCTTCGAAGACCGGCTCGAGTTCATCGAACTGTTCAAGGAGCAGGGCGTCGGCATCGTGCAGATGACCTACAACACCCAGAACCTCGTCGGGTCGGGCTGCTACGAGAGCACCGACAGCGGTCTGTCGGATTTCGGCCACGAGGTGGTGGCCGAGATGAACCGGGTCGGGATGCTTTGCGATCTCAGCCACGTCGGGCCGAAGACCTCGCGCGACGTGATCCTCGCGTCAAAGAAGCCGGTGGCCTATTCCCACTGCCTGCCCGCCGGTCTCAAGGCGCATCCGCGCAACAAATCCGACGAGCAGCTGCGGTTCATCGCCGAGCATGACGGCTTTGTCGGGGTGACCATGTTCCCGCCGTTTCTTGCCGCTGGCAACGGCGCGACGGTGGATGATTACGTCGCCGCCATCGATTATATCGTGAACCTCGTGGGCGAGGAGCGGGTGGGTTTTGGCACCGATTTCACCATGGGATACGGCGCGAAGTTCTTCGAATACCTCAACCGCGACAAGGGCTATGCCCGTCAGCTGACCGAGATCTGGCAGGTCGAATTTCCCGACGGGCTGGAAAGCATCGCCGATTTCCCCAACCTGACCGCAGCGATGCAACGCGCGGGCTGGTCCGAAACCAAGATCCGCCGGGTGATGGGCGAAAACTGGCTGAGCCTGCTCGATCGCGTCTGGTAGGGCAGGGGGCTTTTGCGCCAACCCCTCCGCTGCCGTTCGCGGCTGGGCAACGCACAAGCCAGCGCAGGAAGGCCCGCGGCATGGCATCGCCGCGGGCCATTGCCTTAGGCGGCGGCGGTGATCGGCTCGCTCTTGGTCGCGTCCGTCAGCAGCGGCATGACCTTTTCCGCCATGAGCACCATGCTCTTGCGGCCAAGGTCGTAATCCGTCCAGTCGTGGCCAGCGTAGACCAGATGCTTGAACGGCCCGGTCACCTCGCGCAGGGCAAGGATCTGGTCGGCCACCGATTGCGCATCGCCGTGGATCACCAGCCGGTCCAGAACGTATTCCAGCGTGACGTCGTCATCCGGCATGTTCTGGTCTTCCTTGAACAGGTTGAGCCTGCCCCCGGCGCGCATCTTGGTCAGCAGCTGGCTGTAATACAGCACGTAGGGGCTTCCCGGATCGCGAGCATAGGCGCGCGCGGTTTCCATGTCGTCGGCGACGCAGATGTTCTTGGCCACGCGCCAGTCGTTGTAATCGGGCACGATGCCGGCCTTTTCACAGCCCTCGACGAATTTCGGCCAATGGGTCGCCGCCCATTTGGGCAGCAGGAAGTTCGCCGAGATCGGCTGCCAGCCACGTTCCGCCATGGCGCTGACGCCCTTGGAAAACGGCGCCACGGCGGTGCCGATGATCGGCGGGTGCGGGTCCTGATAGGGCTTCATGATGTCGCCCTGCCCGATGTTGCGCATCATGGTGCGTTCGGTCGTCACCTCCCAGAACTCGCCCTTGAGATTGTAGGGCGCTTCCCCGGCCCAGATATCCAGCACCATGTTGATGCATTCGACGAACATCGCGTTGCGATCCTTGTCCATGCTGCCGAACACCTCGGCGTCCGACATCAGCCCGCCGGGCGAGATGCCGAAATTCAGCCGCCCTTCCAGCATGTGATCCAGCATCGCAACCTCGGCGGCGACGCGCGCAGGGTGCGAATTGGGCATGTTCACCGTGCCGGTGCCAAGACGGATATTTTTGGTTTCATAGGCAAGGCTGGCGAGGAACGCCACGCAAGAGGTGATGATCTCGGCCTGATCGGTGGTGTGTTCGCCGCAATAGGCTTCGGCAAATCCCAGTTTGTCGGCCAGAATGAACGCCTCGCGATCCTCGGCCAGACTTTGGGCATAGGGCTTGCCCAGCGGGTGGATCGGCATCGTAAAGAATGACAGTTTCATTTGGCTCCTCCTTGGGTGTTCCAACAGTGATGAAGGACTGGAGGCAGCAGAAAAATCTAAAAGATCTGAAGTCTTCCATCTGGTTTTCAGATGGCCTGCCCGCGCCGCGCCAAGACCCGCGCAGCGCAACAGCGCCGGTGCCCACTCAAGGGCACCGGCGCCTGTGCGGCCGTGCCGCAGGCCCGGCGTTACATCAGGTTGTAGGGCAGCCAGGTGCTCAGCGCCGGGAACAGCAGCACAAGGATCGCAACGCCGAGGATCAGGATCCAGAACGGCACCGAACCGCGAAAGATGTCGCCAAGCGCGATGTCATCCCCCGGTGCTGCGGCTTTCACCGTGAACACGAGGATGCCGAAGGGCGGCGTCAGCAGCCCCGCCTCGATCACCAGAATGCCGAAGATCGCAAAGGCCAGCGGATCAATTCCCAGCGAGGTGGCCACCGGTGCAAAGATCGGCACCGTCAGCAGGATGATCGATGTCGAATCGATGAACATGCCCAGCAGGATCCAGACGCCAAAGATGATCGCCACGACCACCGCCGGCGATTCGCTGATCGAGAACATCAGATCGCCGATCACCTGCGTCGCCCCGCCCATCGCCAGAAAGCGCGAATACATCGAGGCGGTCACCAGCAGGATCAGGATCGGTGCGGTGGTGCGCCCGGCGTTGTAGATGGCCTCGGTGATGTCCTTGCGGGTCATGCCCTTGGCGATGCCCAGCAACAGGGCCCCGATGGTGCCGAACCCGGCCGCCTCGGTCGGGGTCAGCAGGCCGCCCCAGATGCCGCCGATCACCAGCGCGATCAGCCCAAGGATCGACAGCCCGCCCAGCATCTGTCGCCGCAGCGCGGCGGAATCGCCTGCACCGGCCACGGGGGCGGCCTGCATCGGCGCGCAGTCGGGGTTGCGGATCGCGTAGAACACGCAGTAGCCGCAGAAACCCAGCGCCAAAAGCAGCCCCGGCGCCAGCCCGGCGATGAACAGCGCCCCGATGGATTGCTCGGTCAGCACCGCCCAGACGATCATCAGGATCGACGGCGGGATCAGCATCCCGAGGCAGGCGCTGCCCGCGACCGTGCCCAGCGAGAAGCGCTTGGAATACCCCAGCGCGATCATCTCGGGATAGGCGATGCGCGAAAACGTCGCCGCGGCGGCAATAGACACGCCGGTGATCGCGGCAAAGATGGCGTTGCCCATCACGGTCGCGACGCCAAGGCAGCCGGGCAGGCGGCGAAACGCGCGGTTGCACAGGCTGTAAAGATCGCTGGCCGATCCCGACCGGCTGACGAAATCGCCCATCAGCACGAACAGCGGGATGATGATGAAGATATCCTTGCGCAGCGCTTCGTAGGCGGTGGAACTCAGGATCGACAGGGCAATGTCGAGGCTGCCGAGCATCCAGTAGACCCCGACAAAGCTGACCGAACCCAGCGCCACCGCCAGCGGCACGCCCATCAGGATGAACAGCATCAAGAGGCCGAGGACCCCGAAAATCATCAATGTCATGTCAGTTCCGCACGGTTGAGTAGGGGGTGTCTTCGCCGCCGCCGCGCAGATCGGCGATCATCGTCGACAGATAGGCAAGGGCGGCAAGCGCGCTGGTGACGATCAGCAGGAACCGCACCGGCCATGTGTAGATGCGCATCGCGCCTTCGCCTTCGTATTCACCAAGGCGGACCGCGGCAAAGGCGGCAGGCAGCGAGGCATAGGCGATGGCCGCGAACAGCAGCGCGCCGAGCGTCCAGGCGAAACAGCGCATCATCATCCGGCTGCGTGGCCCCAGCGCATCCACCAGCGCCGTCGTGCGCAGCATCGATCCGGTGAGAATCGCCAGCGGCAATTGCAGGAAGGTCACCGCGATGACAGAGTTCTGCAAGATTTCCTTGGTGCCCGCGATGGGGTGCAGGAACAGCGTGCGCCCGACCACATCCGCGATGATCAGCAACGCCAGAAGAAACACCCAGCCCGCCGACAGTATATGCGCCCAGCGAGCGACGGCTGTCTGAAATTTCATTTTTTCCTCCACCTTCGATATCGGGCAGAGCCTATGGTCAGGGACGCCTCGCCACAAGATTTTTGTTTATCACTCGATAAATTAGTGTAACACTCCTGCAAGGCGCGGGGCAGGCGGCGGGTGCATATCCCGCCAGACGGTCCGGCCAATCGCGCCACGGATCGAAGGGGAGGAGAATTTTCATGCGCTTCACACACAGGCATTCGACGGCTGTCGTCGGCACCGCACTGGCGCTTACATGCGCGGCATCGGCGGCGCAGGCCGACAGTTTCACATTCCGCATCGGCTCGGGTCACCCCAAGGGGCCAGCGCCCTACGTGACCACGATGTCGGATTTCTTCGTCACCGAGGTCAAACGTCGCGCCGCCGAAGAGACCGAGCACAAGGTCAATTTCATCGAATCCTACGGGGGCGGCATCGCGGGCGTGTCCGAAACGCTTGAGGCGGTGCAGACCGGCCTGCTGGATTTTGGCGGCTATTGCGTGTGCTTCGAGCCGTCGAACCTGTACCTGCACAATTTCCCGTATTTCGAACCGTTCGGCCCGCAGGCAACATCGGATGCGATTTCGGCGGTGCGGGTGGTCTATGACAAGAACCCATGGCTGTCGGAACAGTTCGAAAAGGAATTCGGTCAGGTGCTGCTGGGCCTCGGCGCATGGGACAATTACCATCTGGGCACTGTCGATGAATGGAAAACGGTCGAGGATCTCAAGGGGGTCAAGATCGGCGGCGCGGGTCCGAACCTGCCGTGGCTGGAATACGCCGGAGCGGTGCCGGTGCAATCCAGCTTGCCCGAAGGCTACATGGCAATGAAGACCGGCGTTTACGACGGCTGGCTGATGACCCCGGCGGGCTACAATGGCTTCAAGTATTACGAACCGGCGCCCTATTACACGCTGATCGGATATGGCGCGATGCCGGTGGTGGTGATGACCGCTAACCAGCGCAAGATGGAGGCGCTGCCCGACGATCTGCGCGTCATCATCGAAGAGGTGGGCCGGGCCTGGGAAGCCAGCAATGGCAAGGCGATGGATGACAGTCAGGCTGCGGGGCTGGCGGCGCTGCGCGAAAACGGCGCGATCATCAACGAGTTGCCCGAGGACGTGCGCGCACAATGGGCCAGCAGCCTATCGGAGCTGCCGCGCAAAAGCGCCGCCGAGGCGGATTCGCGCGGGATGCCCGGAACCAAGGTATTGCAGGATTTCATCGATGCGGCGCGCGATGGCGGGCATCACTGGCCGGTGGAATACGTCCTGAACTGACGCAGGCACGACGCGGAGGGTATCAGGTTTCCTGATGCCTTTCGTCTGCAGATGTCATTTCAAAAGCGCACTGCCCTGCCCGTATCATCACGGGCAGGGGCCGCGCCGGGGCCCTCGCCTTTGGGAGGAGGCCGCAATGAAACTGGGATACCTGTTCGTTCCGCCCGAACATCACCGCTCTGAACGCTTCGGAGCCCAAGATTGCGGACGCTCAAGCGTCGCCCGTGCGCTTGGGTTTTCGGAATTCTATGTCCCGGTGGCGGGTTCGGAAACCCGCCGCAGCGGCCCGCGCGGACCAGAGGGCGAAGCCTGTCTCGAACTGCGCAGCACCGCCATCTGCCCGCCCGGGCTTCGCCTCGCCAGCACGCGCGGAGTGACCCAGAGCACTGGCGAAACCGACCAGGGCGTCTTTGTTTCTCCGCAGATTCAGGCCGCGCAAACGATTGCCGCAGGCCCACGCCGGGCCCCGTTTTCCGTCAGTTGGGCCGATACCGAAACCCTGTCGCGGCACTGGAGCGCCCATGTCACCGGCTGCACACGGGCCGGTCGCTGTGCCCATCCCGGCGACTGGCGTGTGGCGCGCTCGGTGCTGATCGCTGACGATGCCGCCACGGCCCGCGACATGGTGATGGCGCCCGCCAGCCCCTGTCGGAGCTATTTTCGCGACATTCTGGGCCCAGACGCCCGCAAGGCCCGCATCGACGAGGCGATCGACGCTTGTGTGCTTTACGGCGATCCGGGCGCGGTTGCCGACAAGCTGTTGCAGATCACCCGCGCCACGGCGGTGTTTGGCACGTTGGTGCTGGCCGATCACCCTTGGGCTGATGTCGCGCGGGCGCTGCGCTCGATGATCCTGCTCGAAGATGTGATCCAGCAGTGTTTCGGGTATTCCGACCGTCAGATGGTGTCAGGCTGGCAGTGACGGCATCGCGTCTTTATTGATCAGTCGATAATCAATGACATTGATTGCCGGGCGCGCTATCTGGTAAGGCAGGTATATCCCACCTGCCGGAGTTCAAGTGCCCAAAGGACAGCAAAGCCAGCGCGACAAGGGCGCCGCCCCGGTTCGCAAACGGTTGTCGCCAGCGGCGCGGCGGGCCGAGATCGTGCAAGCTGCGGTTGATCTGTTTGCCGAAACGGGTTTCGATGGCAGCACCCGCGAGGTTGCGCGCCGGGCTGGGATCACCCAGCCGCTGCTCTATCGCTACTTTCCCGACAAACAAAGCCTGATCGAAGCCGCCTACAGCCGGGTGTTTCTCGAAACCTGGGACCCGGCCTGGGATGCGCTGCTGCAAGATCGCAGCCGCCCGGTGGTGGACCGGTTCCAGTCCTTCTACGAGGCTTATACCGAGATCGTCTTTCAGCCGGTTTGGCTGCGGCTATGGTATTACGCCCTGCTGCGCGATGCGCAGGTACATGCGTGGTATCGCGAGGTTGTGCAGGAGCAGATCCTCAAGCCGATGGTGCGCGAACGCCGGGCTGAACTGGGGCAGGGGGATGCCTTTGCGGTCACCGTCGACGAGCTCGACGTGCCGTGGCTGCTGCACGGGGGACTGTTGAACCACGGACTGCGCCAGCTCGCGGGGCAGGCGGGCAACCGGGGCGACAGCCCTGATCGCCCGGCCGTCATCCGCAAGGCGCTGAACCTGTTCCTTCAGCAATCCGCGCCAGACGCCGGGTAACTGGCGCGGCGGACCGATCAGCTGCGCGGCTGCGCCAGATCGCTCTCGGACAGGTGTTCCACGGTTTCCCCGGATGCAGCAAAGGTCCGGGTGACCTTGCCCGCGTCATAGACGAACAGCATCAGCACCGGCAGATCACCGACGTTGTGAAAGCAATGCACGGTATCCTTGGGGATGAACGCCACCTCCATCGGGCCTATGGGGTGGCGGGCGCCGTTGAATTCGGCCTCGGCCTGCCCCTGCAGGATGATGATCTGCTCGTCGCAATTGTGGCTGTGCATCTGCACCGAGCGCCCCACCGGAAGCGTCGTGGTGCCGGTTGTCACCCCCGCCGCGCAGCGGCTTTCGGAACAGAACAGCCGGGTCGTCACCCCGTTGCCGCGATCATGGGCGGGAATGTCTGGGGTGTTGAAGATGCGAGGGGTCTTGGTTGGCGTCGTCGTCATGTCCATGTCTCCAATGCGGGCAGGCTCGCGTCTTGCGCGACCCGGTTCAGCGCGCTCACCAGCACCGGCGGGCAGGGGATGCCGGCGGCGCTGCGCTCGCGGTGCAGCGCCAGCGCCCGGTCGCCGGGCAGCCGGATGCCATCGAACCCGGGGCGCAGGGCCGATTCCGTCAGCTCTTGGCGCAACAGATCGACCTGCTGCTTGAACAGCTCCACCGCCCCCAGCGCCGCAAGATCGATCACGAGGATCGACTGGCCGGTGTTGGTGGGCGTGGTGTCATCGGCGTTGAAATCGATCAGGTTGCGCCCCAGCGCCGCGCCGTTCAGCGTGCCCGCCAGCAGCCCGATCATGAGTGCCAGCCCATAGCCCTTGGGCCCGCCAATGGGCAGCAAGCTGCCCTCGGAGGCGCGGGTGGGATCGGTCAGCGGCGCGCCTTGCGCGTCGATCATCCAGTCGGCAGGCATGGTCTGCCCAAGCGCGGCGGCCATCTTGACCTTGCCATAGGCGGCGTTGGTGGTCGCCATGTCCAAAAGCACCGGCCCGCCCTTGCCCCCCGGCACGCCGATGGCGATGGGGTTGGTCGACAACAGCGATTCAGTGCCGCCCCATGGGGCCATGTGGTTGGCGCTGCCGACGGCCATGTAGATGCCGATCATGTCCTGCGCGACGGGGCGCATGGCCCAGACGCCGGCGGCGCCCGCGTGGTTTGAATCGTGGCAGCCGACCCATGAGACTCCATGCTCGCGCGCCCGCATGATCGCCTCGTCGACGCAGCGCCGCACCACGAGATGCCCCATGGCGCCGTCGCCGTTGACGCGGGCCAGCCCTCCCTTGCTTTTGTCGACGCGGATGCTGGGCGTGCGGGTGTACCCCCCCGCCCTGAGCCTGTCGATATAGCGCGGCAGGCGGAACAGCCCGTGGGCATCGGCGCCGTGCAGATCGGCCTCGATCATCATTTCGGCGACGGTATCGGCATCGGCGGCGGGCAGCCCGTGATGGGCCAGCGCCTGCGCCGCGAAGCGCTGCAAGGTGGCTACGGGCAGGCGAAGCGCATCGGAATCGGGCATGGTATCCACTCGGTCTGTCTGAATCTTATAACTCTTATATAAGACTGCTTGCGCGGGCAGGTCAATTGCTCCTCAGCATCAGATCAGGGGCGGCGGATCAGGTAATCATGCGAAGTGGTTTGGCACAGGCTGCGCCGCCATTCGATCGGCGCGCCCGTCACGCCAAAGGCGATGCGCTCGATCTCGAGCAGCGGCGCCCCCGGAGCGATCTGCAACAGCGCGGCATCCTCGGCGCTGGCGGCAGCGGCGCGCAGCCGCTCTTCGGCGGTGGTGACGGTCTGGCCATAGGCGTTCTCATAGTGGCGGAACAGGTGGGGCGGCAGGGGGGCATCCTCGCCCAGCCCCGGCAGCGCGGCGTCGGACACCACGATGCGTTCGACGATGGTCGGCGCGCCGCGCAGCAACCGCACCCGCAGCAGGCGTCGCACCCGGGCACCCGGGGCGAGCGACAGGCGCTCGGTTTCCAGCGGGGTCGCCTCGGCGGTCTGGTTCGACACAAGCTGCGCGGCGGCCATTTCATGCGTGCCGTCATGGCCCACAAGGTTGAAGAACAGGAACAGCGCCTTGCGGTCGTCGATCTCGGGCACAAAGGTGCCAAGCCCCTGACGGCGCAACAGCAGCCCCTCGTCGACCAGCCCATTCAGCGCGCGGCGCACCGTGCCTTGGCTGACGCCCAGTTCGGCGGCCAGCTTCATCTCGCTGGGGATCATCGTGCCGGGGGGGTAGCTGCGGTCAAGCAAGCGGCGGCGCAGCGTGCTGTCGACCATTTCATACAGCGGCACGGGTTTGCCGACGGCGCGGCCACGCGGCGCCATCAGTCGGCTTTCAGGGTCGGGTTGGCGGATCGGCGGCGCATGGGCAAGCTCCGTGGCATGGGGTGGCGCGCTTGTGTAGCCTGTGGATCGCCATGGTGCAATTTTCCCTCAAACCAAACCAAACGAAACGCCGCGCGCATTGGGGTGCGCGCGGCGTTCGCCTTTCCGGAGGGGGAGGAAGCCCGGAGAAGAGGGGCGTCAGGACAGCGCCGATGCGGGCTGCGGCAGCGCGGCATTCACCTCGCGCACCCGTTCGGCATTGTCGGCGGCGCGGCTGCCATCAGCGTTTTGCAGCGAATTCTCGAAGCCGACCCGTGCCTTGCCACCGGCGCGCGCCGCTTCGACAAGGCTGGCGGTCTCATCCGCGCCAAAGCTGCACAGCATCCAATCAAAACTGTGATCGCTGGCGCGCGTCATTTCGGCGAGGTAGTCCGCCAGCGGCAGCGCGCCGTCGGCACCATCGGCATAGGTGCCGCGCACCAGCTGCACCAGATGATGCCGGCCCGGAATCCGGCCACTGTTCAGCGCGATGACAAAGCCCTGCACCTCTTGCGGAGAATAGAGGATGTGCTGGATCTCGACCCCGGCATCGGCGGCCCAGTGATAGAACTCGCGGGCGGCAGGCCAGTCTTCGGGCTGGCGGACCATCTCGCGCAGGGCGACCGACACGTAGCGCGGTTTTAGCTGGCGGACCATCGCGCGCTGCGCCTGCGCGTCATAGCGCCCCGCCGCTTCAGAGGTGACCTGGAGGTAGGCGTCCGGGAATTCGGCCTCGAGCCGGTCAAGCAGCGCGCGATAGCGCGGCGCATCGAGCAGATGCACGCCATTGGCATCGCGCAGATGCAGATGCGCGCCATCGGCACCGGCGGCGATACAGTCGCGGGTCACAGCCACCAGCTCGTCATCGGTGATAGGCAGGGCGGGGTGGTCGGCTTTGGTGCGCCGCGCCCCGTTGGGGGCGACCATGAGACGGGGCAGCGGCCTCATGCGAGCGCACCCAGCTGTGCGAATTTCCCGCGGTGGAACAGCAGCGGCGCCACATCCTGATGATCGACGCGCAGCACCCGCCCGATAAAGATTTCATGGTCACCGCTGATGATCCGCTGTTCGGTGCGGCATTCCAGCGTCGCCAGCGCGCTGCGCAGCACCGGCACGCCGTAATGGCCCGCCCACCAGTCCACATCGGCGAACTTGTCGTCGGACGGGGTGCAAAAGCGCATGGTTTCGTCCTTGGATTCAGCGCCCATGATGTTGACCGCAAAGCCTTCGTGCTTGCAGAACGCATCGCGCGACGGGGAATTGAGCCCGATGCTCCAGAGAATTTGTGGCGGGTCCAGCGACACCGACGAGAAGGAGTTGACCACCAGCCCCACCGGTTTGTCATCCTCCCCGATCGAGGTGACGACGGTCACGCCGGTCGCAAAGCAGCCAAAGACATCACGCAGCAGGCGGCCGTCCAAAGGTTCAAGAAGTGTGTCGTCTGACATGTGTCATCCTTTCCTGTTCGTCGTTGTTCACAGGATATGGCGGGTTGAACCATCAGGACAATTAATCTTAGGCTGTAGAAGGTAGAAGAAAATTGGATGGCTCGAATGAAGCTTCAGCAGTTGCGATACTTTGTTGCCGTTTATGAACAAGGCTCGTTCTCCGCCGCCGCGGAAAAGGTCAACGCCACGCAATCGGGCCTGTCGATGCATGTGGGCCAGATCGAAAAGCGCTACGGCGTCAACCTGTTCACCCGCAGCTCGTCCGGGGTGAGCCCGACCGAGGCGGGCCGGTCCTTCTACCGCGAGGCGGTCAAGGTGCTTGCCGCCGCTTACCATGCCGAAGACCGCATCCGCTCGCTGTCGAAATCGGTGACGGGGCATATCCGCATCGGCCTGATGCCGACCTTTACCCGCGCCGTGCTGACACCGGCCCTGCTGCGGTTTTCCGCCGCCTTTCCCGAGGTACGCCTGTCGATCTCCGAGGCCTATTCCGGCGCGCTGGCCAATGATGTTAGCGAGGGGCGGCTGGATTTCGCCGTGGTTCCCGGCTCGTTCGACATGGGCCAGATGCTCGAGGTCACGCCGATGGGGCAGGATCGCGAATGCCTTGTGTGCAGTGCAGAGCGCGACTTGCCCGTTGGCCCCGAAGGGGTGCGGCTGGCGGACCTGCCGGCGCAGAAGCTGGTGCTGCCGGGGCATGGCAACGCCCGCCGCCACCGCATCGAAAGCTATCTGAACCAGAACAAGATCGAGGTGCGCGAACGGCTGGAGCTCGACACCATGCATGGCACGCTGGCTCTAGTTGCCGAATCAGACTGGATCTCGATCCTGCCGGGAATCCTGTGCCTGCCGGATCTGGACGGGGGACGGCGGCGGGTCGTGCCGCTGGCCGATCCGCCAATGGAGGTCGATTACCTGCGGATAGAACACGCCTCGCGCCCGCTGAGCCAGGGCGCCGAAGGCTTTGCGGATATCCTGCAGGCGGAGCTGACCAGCGCCCTGTCGATCGTCCCGATGAGCCGTTACGGCCCCGACGCCGATCACGGCGACAGGGCGCTGGCCTGACAGGGCGCACAACTTGAGGCAGGTATCAACCATTCTGATAGATACCGCTATCTTTAATCATTTCTTTCGCAGGCATCCCGAGGGTAGCCTTTGTCAGGGGGAGGCGCTGGCATTGGTGCTAACTCACTTGCCTGGTTCAGGTTTGTGAGAAAGCCGATGCCGCTTTGGCATGTCGCCGGGCGGATCCGCTTTCCCATCATGACACAGGTTCTGGCCGATGCGGCCGGGGCCCAAGACCACGGGAATGCGCATGACTGCTATCACTCTTCACTCGTCCGTTCACGGACCCTCCGACGCGCCGGTGCTGCTGCTGCTCAACAGCCTTGGCGCCACGGAAGCCATGTGGCAGGGCCAGCTTGGGCTGCTCAGCGCCCATTACCGCGTCATCACCTGCGACACGCGCGGCCACGGCCAGAGCCCGGCGCCGGAAGGCCCCTACCAGTTTGCCGATTTCGTCGCCGATGCGATTGGCGTGCTGGATGCGCATGGGGTGGAAAAAGCGTCGGTGATGGGGCTCTCGCTTGGCGGCATGACGGCGCTGGGGCTTGGGCTGCACCACCCGGACCGGATCGAGCGTATCGTCTGCTGCGCCGCGCGCGCCGATGCGCCGCCGCCCTTCGTGCAAAGCTGGCATGACCGGCTGGCCAAGCTTGACGCTGGCGGGGTCGAGGCCGTGTGGGAAGGCACCGTCGGCTTCTGGCTCAGCGACGAGACCCGCGCCAACCATCCCGACCGCGAGGCGGCACTGCGCGACAGCTTCCTGCGCACCTCGGCGACGGGCTATCGCGGCTGCGCCCATGCGCTGATGCAGCTCGATTACCTGCGCCATCTGGGACAGATGAGCGTGCCCGCGCTGTTCGTCTCTGGCGAACATGATGGCGGCGCCACGCCGGCCACGATGGAAGCCATGGCGGCGGCCTGCCCGGGGGCGGAGTACACCTGCGTCACAGGGGCCAAGCATGTGATCAACGTCGACCGGCCGCAGGAATTCATGCTCGCGATCAGTGGCTTCTTCGGTCTGGACGCGGAGTGATCGCGATGCGCCTTTGCCGATCCGACGCGATGGTTGATGCCGCGCCGGATCGCCTTTGGGCGCAAAAGGCAGGCGGGCGTGTCACTTGATCGGGCAGATGCTGCAGATCCTCGGGCCGGTCGGTATTCTCGTGCTGATCGGCTACGCGATGGGGCGCGGGGCGGGCGGGCTCGATACCCGCACGCTCAGCACCGTCGTGGTGCTGGTGGCGGCGCCCGCGCTGATCTTCAGCAGCCTGACCTCGTTGCAGCTGGACCCTTCGGCGGTGCTGGGAATGTCCGGCGCGGCAGCGGTGTGCCTTGCGATTTCGGCGGCACTGTCGGCGGCGATCCTGCTGCTGGCGGGCGGATCTTTGCGCAGCTTTCTGCCGGCGCTGATGATGCCCAATTCGGGCAACATGGGGCTGCCGTTGGTGCTGCTGACCTTCGGCGAGGCGGGCGGAGAGTTGGCGGTTGCCTATTTCGTCGTCGTCGCGCTGGCGCAACACTCCATCGGCATGGCGATCTATGCGGGCAGTTTTCGGCTGGGCGTCTTGCTGCGCCAGCCGCTGATCTACGCGGTGATCGCGGTGGTGGTCGTTCTGGTGACAGGGGTCGAGGTGCCAGTCGTGCTGGCCCGCACCGCCGAGATGACCGGCGGCATGATGGTTCCGGCGATGCTGCTGCTGTTGGGCACATCGCTGGCACGGCTGCGGGTCGCCGACCTGCGTTCGGCGCTGATCCTTGCCGTAGGCAGGCTGGGGGTCGGGCTGGTGTCGGCGATCTGCGTGATCTGGCTGCTTGGGTTGCAGGGGGTTCCGGCAGGGGTCGTGTTCCTGATGGCGACGATGCCGACGGCGATCGTGATCCATGTGTTCGCGGAACGTTTTGGGCGCGATCCCGAACGGGTGGTCGGTGTGGTGGTGGTGTCGACGCTGCTGACCTTCGCCTGTCTGCCAGTGTTGACCTGGATCGCGTTGACGCTTGCGGGGAGGGGGCCGTGATGGTGATCACGATCACAAAAATTGGTCAACCAAATGGGTTGGATGTTGTAGAGGGAATGGAAATTAATAGCCTGATATAAAAGGATAAAAATAATGATCAACAGGGTTGGTTCATTTTGGTTGTGAACTGAGAATGGCTGACCAAAGTTGATCAGGCCGGTGACGGACCAAGCGGTCCTTAGCAGGCTGCGCGGATTGGAGGATCCGCGCGCGGGAGAGGAACCCGCGTCATCACTAGGGAGGAAACAAAATGGTTAAAACAAACAACTCGCTGACCCGCCGGGCGCTTCTGGCGCAAGGGGCAAGCGTCGGTGGCCTTGCCGCCATGAGCATCACCATCCCCGGCGCGGCACTGGCGCAAAGCTTTCCGCGCCGACCGATCACCCTGGTGGTGATGTATTCCGCCGGCGGCGGCACCGATTCCATCATGCGCAAGCTGGCCGACGAGATGGCCCGCGCCCAGGGCTGGACCATCACCGTGGTCAACAAGCCCGGCGCGGTCGGCGGTGTGGCGACGCAATACGTCTCGGCGGCGCGGCCCGATGGCTACACGCTGCTGGGCGCGGCCAATTACAACCGCTTCGTGCGGGTGCTGGGCCACGCGGATTTCGTGCCGTGGCGGGACTGGCTGCCGATGAAGGCCGCCGACGCCCCCGCCAGCTGGTCGGTGCGCGCGGATTCCCCCTTCCAGTCGATGGAAGAGGTGATCGAAGAAGCCAAGGCCAACCCCGGCAAGCTGACGATCTCGACCTCGGGCACCGGCGGTGTCTGGCACGAGGTGTCGCTGATCATCGCCAATATGGCGGGGATCGAGATGAAATACGTTCCCTACAAGGGCGGCAAGCCCGCCACGCTGGCCGGGCTTCAGGGCGAGACCGACATCGCCGGGGGCGGTCTGCACGAACATATCGACCTGATCCGCAGCGGTGAGATGCGCAACCTGTGCCACGCCAGTTCGGCTGACGTGACGCTGAAGGATGGCCGGGTGCTGCCGTCGATCGGGGGCATCCTGCCCGAGACGCAAAAGATCCTGCCCGTGGGCGCCACCTACAACTTCATGGTGCCGCGCGCGCTGCCCCCCGAAGTCTTGCAGCAGCTCGTCGATGCCTTCCGCGCGGCGGCGACCTCGGATGGGTTCAAGGAGATGATGGCGCAGAATTTCTTCCAGCCCGGCCTGCTTGTTGGCGAAGAAGCCGACCGCCAGGGCGCGCTGATGGAAGCGATGACCGCAGATATCTTCAACAAGAACAGGGATGCCATCGGCGCCGATATCCGCACCGCCGAGGAACTTGGCCTTCCGGCGCCCGAGGATTTCGACAACTGGTGGCCGCCGCAGGGCTACGTCGCTCCGCCGATCAGCTGATCGCATGCCTGCCCGGGCGGCGCGATCGCGGCCCGGGCCCACACCCTGCTCCTGAACTCTCCAGCCGACGGCTGGCACCGGAGGTGCCATCATGACTTCACCTGTTTCCGAAGATATCAAATTCGAAGGCGAGGACGCGAACGCGGGCCTTGCCGCGCCAGTGCTCGACCTGATCGCGGCCGGCGCGCTGCTGCTGACGGCGGTGGTCGTGATGATCGCATCGTTGCGCCTGCCAGTGCCGGGCTCGGCGCTGACCGCGCCGGGGTTGCTGCCCTTCGTGGCTGGCGCGTCGCTTGCGGTCATGGCGCTGATCCTCGGGAATTCCGCCCTGCAGCGCCGCAAGGACGGGAGTGCCGGTGAACTGCTGCTGGGCGACGTCACCGAACATGTCCGGATGCTGGCGCTGGCGGCAATGGTCGGGGCCTATATCCTCGGGCTGCAATTCCTTGCCTTTCAGGTCTTCTTCAGCATCGCTGGCGCGCCCTTCGTGCTGTCGGCCTTCGAGCCGGTGAGTTTCATCGCGCTGACCGGGATCATGCACGTGTTCTGGCGCGGCCCGCTCTGGGCCAAGGCCGCCATTGCCCTGTTCTGGACCATCGCGCTGTCGGTGGTCTTTCAGAAACTGTTTCACATACCGCTGCCGGGAGGGTTCTGAGCCATGCTGGACGCATTCATCCAACTTCTGTCGCCGACCTTGCTGGTGATGACGCTGGCGGGGGTGTCGCTGGGCATCATCTGGGGCGCGCTGCCGGGGCTGTCGACGACCATGGCGATGGGCCTTCTGATCGGCCTGTCGGCGGGAATGCCGCAGGAACTGGCGATCTGCTTCATGATCGGGGTCTATACCGGGTCGGTGTTCGGGGGGGCGATCTCGGCCATTCTGATCAACATTCCCGGCACCCCCGACGCGGTGCCCACGATGATCGAAGGCCACCAGCTGGCGCAACGCGGGGAGGGCGGCCAAGCGCTTGGCATGTCGATCACCGCGTCGTTCATGGGCGGCACGCTGGGCATCGTGCTGCTGATCCTGTTCATCCCGCTGATCCTGAGCTTTGCGCTGAACTTCCGCTCGTGGGAGATGTTCTGGCTGGCGGTGATCGGCATCATGGTGTCGGGGTCGATGGCCTCGGGGGAAATGCCGCTCAAGGGCTGGATCGCGGGCTGGATCGGTATGCTGGTCGCGCTGGTCGGGCTCGATGAGATCCACGCCGTGCCGCGCTTTACCTTCGACAGCTACCTGTTGTTCGACGGCATCAGCTACGTCGCCATCCTGATCGGCCTGTTCGGCTTTACCGAGATCCTGCGCACCCTGCCGTCGCGCTCGGCGCCGACGATCCCCAGCACGGTGGGCCGGGTGCTGCCGACCATGGGCAAGCTGATGCGCTATGCTCCGGCCGCGACGCGCTCGGGCATCCTTGGGGCGCTGATCGGGGCGGTGCCGGGGGCGGGGGCCAACGTGGCATCGTTCCTCGCCTATGACATCGGCCGCCGCCGCGCCTCGCCCGAGGAACAGGCGAAATGGGGCAAGGGCAGCTATCAGGCGCTGGTCTGCGCCGAGACATCCAACAACGCCAATATTGGCGGGTCGATGTTGCCGACGCTGGCGCTTGGCATTCCGGGCAACGCCGCCGCCGCCGCGCTGCTGGCCGCGCTGACGCTCAAGAATGTCAGTGTCGGGCCGACCATCCAGATCGACCACCCCGGCCTGATCTATTTCATTTACGGCGCGCTGTTGCTGGCCAACCTGATGATGTTTGGCGCCGCCTTTGCGCTAATCAAGCCCTGCGTCAAGCTGTTCAGCCTGCCGCGCGGCGTGCTGATGCCGCTGATCATCCCGGTCTGCGTGATCGGCGCCTGGTCGGTCAAGCTGTCGATGTTCGATGTCTGGGTGATGTTCGGCGCCGGGCTGTTTGGTGTGGCGCTCAGCGTGTTCCGCTTTCCGGTCGCGCCGATCGTGCTGGGGGTGATCCTTGCCCCGCTTGCCGACGAGAACCTGCGCCGCGCGCTGCTGGTGTTCGAGGACAAGTCCATCGGCTTCATCCTGTCGCAGTGGATCGGCACGGTGCTGATGGCCGCGGTGCTGTTCGTCATCGCCGA
The DNA here is from genome assembly GCF_018860705.1 of Citreicella sp. C3M06. Taxonomy (GTDB): domain Bacteria; phylum Pseudomonadota; class Alphaproteobacteria; order Rhodobacterales; family Rhodobacteraceae; genus Salipiger. The sequence goes on along the minus strand of NZ_JAHKQA010000002.1, from coordinate 51,935 downwards.
AGGAATCCTGCGTGGGCTGCGCGCCCGCCGCCAGAAGACCGCCCCCGTGGCGGCGGAATAAACAAGAAGGATTGGTCAAAGATGAAGACTGAGAAAAAACAGGTTGGCCTTGCGATCGTGGGATGCGGCACCATCGGGCGTATCCGGGCAGAGCTGGCGCGTGACTTTCCCGGCATCGGCTGGATCGGGCTGTGTGACATCAAATCCGACATTGGCCGCAAGCTGGCCGACGACGTGGACGCGGATTTCTACACCGACGATTACCGCGAATTGCTGAACCGCCCCGAGGTCACCGCGACGATCATCGCCACGGATGAGAACTTTCACTTCGATCCCACCATGCTGGCCATCGAAAACGGCCACGCGCTGTTCATCGAAAAGCCGCTGGCCACCGATGCGCGCCAGTCCGCCCAGATCCTTGCCGCGATCGAGGCGAACGGCATCGACGCGGTGGTCGGCTACACCCAGCGCTTTCGCCGCCGCTTCCTTGCGATCAAGGAACGGCTGATCACCGGCCAGATTGGCGAGGTGCATTCCGTCGTCACCCGCGCCTTCATGAACCGCATGGTGCCTATCGCCACCACCCGGCGCACGCAGGATCGCGCGACGCTGACGCCGATGGTGGTGTCGGGCACCCACAGCCTTGATATGTCGATGTGGCTGATGGAGGGCAAGAAACCCGTCTCGGTTTTTGCGCAATCCTGCGACAAGGTGCTGAGCGCCCATGGCACCAAGGACAGCACCTTCGGCGTGTTCACCATGGACGATGGTACCATCTGGTCGATGAACATCAGCTGGGCGCTGCCCGAGGTCTGGCCCGGCGCGGTCTACGGCATCGAGATCGGCATCGTCGGCACCGAGGGCGTCATCGACATCGAAGACACCCACCGCGATCTGGTCATGGCGACCAACGTGGCGCAGGGCGGTGGCTATGTGCCCGACGGCTATGTCGCCCCGGCGCGGCATGTCGATTTCCTGACCTCCTACCCGCCGGGCGATCTGCATGACGGCCAGCTTTGGGGGCCGATGCGCGAGGAAACCAACAGCTGGTTCCAGCGGGTCTATGCCGGGGCCCGCACGCCCCATGCCACCGCCGCCGATGGCCATCGCAACCTGATGATGACCATGGCGATGGATCTGTCGGCCAAGCGCGGCGTGCCTGTTGCGCTGCCGGTCGATCCCGCCGAGCTGATGCAGGAGCTGGTCGGATGAGCAAACCGCATCGCATCATCTTTGGCGGCTATCAGGGGCCCAATTCGGTTCATACCCGCGGCGCGGGGTATTTCGCAGCGGCGCTGCACCGCCTGACCGACGGCGCGGCCGAGATCCTGCTGCGCCCCGATATCACTCGCGATGGGCACAAGGCTGCCGACCTGCTGCCCATGGTCGAAGCTGGCGAGATCCACGGCTGCTATTTCTCGTCGAGCTACATGTCCGGGCGGGTGCCGTCGCTGACGCTGTTCGACATGCCCTTTGCCGCCCCGGCCCGGGACGATCTGTTTGCCCGGCTCGACGGCGCGCTTGGCGATTGGATCGCCGCCGATGTCGCCGCAAGGACCGGCTTCGAGGTGATGGGCTACTGGGACAACGGGCTGCGCCATATCTCGGCCAAGCGCAAGCTGGCGACACCGGACGATTGCGCCGGGCTTAGCCTGCGCACCCTTGCCAGCGACGATCACCAGCGGGTGTTCCGCGCGCTTGGCTTCGATCCACGGGTGATCGACGTCAAGGATCTGGTCGCGGCGGTTGCCTCGGGCGAGGTCGATGCGCAGGAAAACCCGCTGACCAACATTTACAATTTCGGGCTGCATGACGCCCAGCCCGAGATCACCCTGACCGGCCACCTGCAAGGGGTGGCGCCGGTCTGGTTCCATCGCGACACCGTGGCGGGCTGGCCGGACGATCTGCGCCGCGCCGTGCGCGCCGCGCTGCGCGAGGCCAGCGACGCACAGCGCGGTTACGCGCTTTCCGACGACACCGCCTGCGCCGAAAGCCTGCGGGCGGCGGGCGCACATCTGCACAGCCTGACCGACAGACAGTCCTCTGCGTTCCGCGATGCGGTTTCGGCACAGAACGCGCAAACCCGGGCCCGGATCGACCCCGGCGCCCTTCAACTTTTCGAGCAGCCTCAGGAGATCACGGCATGATGCACGACAGTCCTGTTTCCAACGAGCAGTCCTCGGTGCACGGCGCGCCGCTGACGCATCGTGACCGCCTGCGCAGCCCCGAGACGCTGACCCTCGCCGCCCTGCTGATCGCTTCCGCCCTGTCGCTGCTGTTTCTTGGCGCGCTGGTGGCAGAGCCCAAGGCGCTGTTCGGTCGATCGCTGTCGGCGATCCCGCCAAGTCTGTTTCCGATGCTGGTGCTGAGCGCACTGGTGGTGCTGAGCGCGATTGCGCTGATCCTGCAACTGCGCGGCATGGTCCCGGACGAAGGCATCCCGATGAGCGCGCAGCAATGGGCCCGCGCCGCGGCGCTGTTCGGCATCATGCTGCTGTACGCGCTGATCATGACCTCGGTCGGGTTCCTGATCTCGACCATCATCGCGGTCTCGCTGATCTCGCTTCTGATGGGCGCAAGATCGGTCCTGCAGATCGCGGCAGTGGCGATCACCGGCCCGGTTCTGCTGTACCTTGCATCGACCCGCCTGCTGGCGGTGTCGCTGCCCGAACTTGACGTGATCGAATCGATCTACGCCGCCATTCCGGGGCTGTGACACGCGCATGACCCTGATTTCCCTGACCGATAACACCGCCAAGAGGCTCGCATGCTAGATCAATTCACCGAAGGTTTCGCGATGGCCATGCGCCTCGACACCGTCGCGCTCATGAGTTTCGGCCTGTTTGCTGGCATGCTGGTCGGCGCGCTGCCAGGTTTTACCACGCTGATGGCGATGGCCATCCTGCTGCCGATTTCCTTCTTCCTTGAACCGGTCGTCGGCATCCCGTTCCTGCTGGGCATCTACAAGGGCGGCATCTTTGGCGGCAGCGTTCCGGCCATCCTGATTTCGATGCCGGGCACTGGCGCCTCGGTGGCCACATCCCGAGACGGCTACAAGCTGACGCAGAAGGGCCAGTCCCGCAAGGCGCTGGACATGGCGCTGGTGTCCTCGGTGTTCGGCGACACCGCCAGCGACATCTTCACCATCGCGATGATCTTTCCCATCGCCTTTCTGGTCATGCAATTCGGCCCGCCAGAGCTGTTCGCCGTGCTGCTCATGAGCCTTGTCGTCATCGCCGCAACCTCCGGATCCAACCCGGTCAAGAGCCTGATGATGATCATGCTGGGGCTGTGGCTGTCGTTCATCGGCACCGACCCGCTGGGCGGGGTCGAACGCTTTACCTTCGGCCTGTTCGACCTGAAATCCGGAATACCGCTGCTGCCGATGCTGATCGGCGTGTTTGCCCTGCCCGAAGTGGCCTCGGTGGTGATCCGCAACGAAAAGGCCCGCAAGCTGTCCTCGCTGGTCGGCGAGCGGCTGAAATGGCCCGAACTGCGCCGCTGCATCCCGACCATCGGCCGCTCGACGGTGATCGGCACCATGATTGGCATCGTGCCGGGCCTTGGTCAGATCGTCGCGGCGATGATGGGCTATTCTGCGGCCAAGAACGCCTCCAAGCACCCCGAAACCTTTGGCGAGGGCGAACTGGAAGGCGTCGCCGCCGCCGAAGCCGCCAACAACGCGGTGAACGGGCCGACCATGGTGCCGCTGCTGACGCTGGGCATTCCGGGCGACAACGTCACCGCGATCCTGCTGGGCGCCTTCGTGGCGCAGGGTCTGCGCCCCGGCCCGCAGCTGTTCGAGGAACAGGGCGCCACGGTCTTCGCCATTCTCGTGGCGATGGTGATCGCCAACCTGCTGTTTCTGGTCATCGGCTACCTGTCGATCCCGTTCTTTTCGCGGCTGGTGACGATCCGGACATCGGTGCTTATTCCGCTGGTGATCATGTTCGCCTTTGCCGGCACCTATGTGTACCGCTCGGACCCTGTCGATCTGCTGATGCTGGTGGGTTTCGGCATCTTCGGCATCATCGCCCGCTCGGCGAAATTCGATGTGATGCCGATGGTGATGGGATTCATCCTCGGGCCGTCGATGGAATACGCCTTTGGCCAGACCATGGCCATGTCGGGCGGCGACACGGTTGGCTTTTTCATGACCGAACGCATCGGCGCGCTCTGCGTGCTGGTCGTGACACCGGTGATCGGCTTCCTGCTCTGGAAGCGGCTCAACGCGCGCACCGTGCCGGCCTGATCGGGCCGGCGCAGACATCAATCACACAAGGGAGGAACCTTACGATGATGAAGACAGCTTTCAAGGCGACGCTGACGGCCTTTGCGCTGGCGGCAACGGCGCTTGCCGCAGCCACCGGCAGCGCCGTGGCGGAATACCCGGAAAAGCCGGTGACGATGGTGATCCCGCTGGGGGCGGGCGGCTCGCACGATCTGAACGCGCGGGTGATCACCTCGATCCTGCCGACCTACCTCAACCAGCCGGTGATCGTGCAGCTGACCCCGGGCGCCGGCGGTCAGAAGGGCACGCAAGAGGTGGCACGCGCCAAGGCCGACGGCTACAAGCTGCTGTTCACGCACAACTACATCGACATGCTGCAGCAATATGTCGAAAACCTGCCCTATGATCCGATGGCCGATTTCGTGCCCATCGCGCGGGTCAACTTTGCGCCGACCTCGGTGATCGTGCGCGCCGACAGCCCCTATGAGACCTTCGATGATCTGGTCGCCGACGCCAAGGCCCACCCGGGCGACGTGCAGATGGCGCATTCCGGCAACTGGGGCGCCTTCTTCGTGCCGGCGGCGCAGATGATGCAGAAGCTGGATATCTCGCTGAACCTCGTGCCCTATCAGGGTGGTGGCCCCGCCCTGCAGGCGCTTCTTTCGGGGGATGCGGATGTGACCATGGCCTTCCCGTCCGCCTTGGGCGAAATGCTGCGCGCGGGCGAGATCCGCGTGTTGGCGACCGCTGGCGAAGAGCGGATCTATGACGACGTGCCGACCTTTTCCGAGGTGGGCGTCGATGGCGATATCGGCTTCATGCACCGCTTTGTGCTGGCGCCTGCGGGCACCCCGCAAGAGGCGATCGACAGGCTGTCCGAGGCGTTCAGCAAGATGTTCGAAGACCCGACCTTTGCCAAGCTGATGGCGCGGCTGGGGGAAAGCGTCGATCCGATGTCCGGCCCTGACTATCAGGCGCTGCGCGAAGGTCAGGCCACGGCCTATCAGGAGCTGGTGTCCGATCTGACCGCCTCGCAATAAATCCGGGTCTGGCGCTTGCGCCACGATCTGGAACCCGGCAATGCGCCTCGTCCGGGGCGCATTGTCTTTTTTGTGCTCTGCCTGCCCGATGGCGCGAAACATCCGGGGCAACGGTTGATCACATCGGGGCCGGCATGGCACATCAGGGAATACACAGGCGAAACGGCGGGGCGGGATGAGCGACAAGATTGTGACGCGAACGCGCAGCTGGATCGTGAACTCGGGCTTGTCCGAGGGCGACCGCCTGCCGCCCGAACGCAGCCTGTGCACCGAGCTGGGCGTCACCCGCTCCGAGCTGCGCAAGTCCCTGCTGCTGCTTGAGTCCGAAGGGCTTCTGACCCGCCATGTCGGGCGCGGCACCTATCTTGCGCGGCTGCCAAAGGGCGCCGGAAGCGCGGGCATCGAAGCGGCGATTGCCGCGCTCTCGGAATCCACCGGCCCGATCGAAGCGATGGCCGCCCGCCTTGCGCTGGAGCCCGAAACAGCGGCGCTGGCCGCCCTGCACGCAACCCCGGCGCAGATGCGCGAGCTGCGGCGCCTGTGTCAGGCGATGCCGGTGGCCAGCAGCTGGGCCAGTTACGAAAATCTTGACAGCCGCTTCCATGAAACCATCGCCGAGGCGTCCGGCAACGCGCTGTTGCAGGCGATGCACCGCATCCTGAACGGCGTGCGGCTGGTGGTGGTCTGGCGCCGGCTCGAAACCCCCGACCGGGGGCCCGAGAGCGATTATCATTCCTTTGCCGAACACGATGCGATCCTTGCCGCGATCGAACGGCGCAAGCCTGACGAGGCGCGCTCTGCCATGCTGCGCCATATCAATTCGACGCTGAACACCATGATGGCGCGGCGTGATCGTGATTTCTCATACCGGCCATCAGATTAACTTTCTTTCGGCAAAGCTCTGAACTGCCTATGTTTTCCGCAACCTATCCATGGGAGGAAAACAGGATGCGACAGGTCGAAGTAGCGGTCATCGGGACCGGGTGGTGCGGCGGCATGCGCGCGGAATCTCTGGCAAAATCGGCGTTGGTCGACAAGCTGCACATTTGCGAGATCAAGCCCGAGCGGCTGGCCGAGGTCAAAGCGCTGACCAACCCGGCCTCTGCCACCGACAATTATCACGAGATCGTCGCCAATGACGCCATCGAAGTGGTCTATATCTCGACCACGCCAGAGCCGACCCACTACCCCATCGCGCGCGATTGCCTGAAGGCGGGCAAGCATGTGCTGCTGGAAAAGCCCATCGCGATGGACCTGTCCGAAGCCGACGACCTGATCAACATCGCGCGCAGCAAGGGGGTCAAGTTCACCATCGGCTATTCGCAGCGCTTCAACCCCAAGATCGCCTATGCCCGCAAGGCGATTGCCGAGGGCAAGCTGGGCAAGATCGTCAACGTGATGGTCTCGCGGCATTTGTCGCGCAGCCTTGGCTCGCGCATCGCCAACCGGGTCAAGCTGTCTCCGGCGGCGATGGAAAGCACCCATGACCTTGATTTCGTGTTCTGGCTGCTGGCCCCGGCAAAGCCCGAAAAAATCTATTCGCAGGGGGCTTATGGCTTCATGAAAGAGCTCAACGGCTCGTATGATTGCATGTGGAACACCGTCAACATGAGCGACGGCAGCCTCGTGGTCGTTGGCGGTGGCTGGAACCTTCCCCCGAGCTATCCCAACTATTGCTCCACCTGGATCGAGATCACCGGCACCGAAGGCTCGCTGGTGCTGGATGACACGGCGCGCGATCACTGGCTGAATACGGTCGAGGGCGGCACGCAATTCCCCATGTCCACCATGCCGGGCGAACATGTCGATCACATGTATGCCGGGCAGATGGGGCCGGAAACGCTGCATTTCCTTGAATCGGTGCTGCTGGATCGCCCGCCGCTGGTGGCGCCGGAACATGCGCGCATGGTGATGGAAACCTATCTTGGCGCCGATGTGTCGGCGGCAACCGGCGAGGTCGTCCGCCTGCCGCTGTCCAACAGCGCCATGGCAACGCTGGCGGATCTGAAGGCGGCGCAATGACCCCCTGCGGCGTGATCGGGCTGGGGCAGATGGGGCGGGGCATTGCGCGCCGTCTCGATGCCGCCGGGATGCTTGTCGCCGCACACGATGCGGTGCCCGGCGCGGTTGCTGCTGCCGAGCTGTCGGGCGGCGTGCAGGATGATTGCGCCGCGGCGGATGTGCTGCTGTTCGTGGTGCCCTCCACGGGGCAGGTGGTGGCGGCGCTGGCGGATATGCCGCTGCGCGAGGGGACCGTCATCGTCGATCTGACCACCTCGGCCCCCGAGGCCAGCGCCCGGCTTGCACAGGATCTGGCGGCGCGCGGCTGTGCCTATGTCGATGCGGCGATGACCGGCGGCGCGGCGGGCGCCGATGCAGGCGCGCTGACGCTGATGCTGGGCGGCGAGGCCGAGGTCATCGCCCGCATCGCGCCGGTGCTGGCGCAGATTTCCACGCAGCGCTTCCACATGGGGCCGGTGGGGGCGGGGCACGCCATGAAACTGGTGCACAACCTGATCCTGCACAGCGCCTTCATGGCCACCTGCGAAGGGCTGACGCTGGCGCAAAAGGCCGGGCTGAATGTGGATCGCGCGGTCGAGGTGCTCAACGCTGGCAATGCCCGCAGTTTTGTCACCGAGGTGCGCTTTCCCCGCGACATCCTCAGCGGGACAATGAATGCGCGCTCGCGCATCGCCAATCTGGAAAAGGATCTGGGGCTGGCCAGCCATTTTGCCGACGGGCTGGGCGGCCCGGCCAGCTACACGCACCTGACCCATGCCATGCTGGCCCGCGCGGTGGCCAACGGTGATGGCGAGACGGATTTCTCGCATCTGTTCGCCATGAGCGATGCGCTCGACAAGGACATCGCCAATGGCTGAACCGGAGATCGGACTCTTTGGCCTTGGGCTGATCGGCTCTGCCGTGGCGGCGCGCTTGCTGGCGGCGGGCTATGCGCTGCGCGGCTGCGACCCGGACGCGGCGCGCGGCTTGGATCTGGAGCGCGCGGGCGGCACGGCCTGCACCGCGCCCGAGGTCTGGCAGGCAGATGTGGTGTTTTCCTGCGTCTTCGACACCGACCAGCTGGAAAGGCTGATCGACGGCGCACCACAGGCAGGCTGCACCCTCGTGTCGCTCAGTACTTGCGATCCGGACCGGATGCAGGGCCTCGCGGACAAGGCCGCACAGAAGGGCATCACCCTGATCGAAATGCCGGTCTCCGGCACCTCGCGCGCGCTGGCAAATGGTAGCGCGCTGCTGCTGATCGCGGGATGCAAGGACACCGCCGCGCGGATCGACCCGATCCTCAGCGCGATCTGCGCCAACCGCCTGCACGTGGGCGGCATCGGCAATGGCAACCGTGCCAAGCTGGCGATCAATCTGGTTCTGGGCCTCAATCGCGCGGCGCTGGCCGAGGGTATGGTCTTTGCCAATGCCCTTGGCCTGTCCTCGCAGGAATTTCTCGACATGGCCCGCGTCTCGGCCGCGCGCTCTGATGTGATGGACGCCAAGGGCCCGCTGATGGTCGCTCGCGATTTCACGCCGCAAGGGCGCATCGCGCAATCGCTTAAGGATTTCACCCTGATTGCCGAGCGGGGCGCTGCACGGGGGCAGGGGCTGCCCTTTGCCAATCGCTATCTCGAGATGATGCGCGATGCAGTGGCGCAGGGCGAAGGCGATCTCGACAATGCGGCCGTGCTACTGCCAATTGAACGGGCACGCCCCTGACACCGGAGGAAACATGATCGATCTTTATACTTGGACCACGCCCAACGGGCGCAAGGTCTCCATCCTGCTCGAAGAGCTTGGCGTGCCCTACACGATCAAGCCGATCGACATCTCGAAGGGCGAACAATTCGATCCGGCGTTTCTTGCCATCGCCCCCAACAACCGCATCCCCGCGATCGTCGATCACGACACCGGGGTGCATCTGATGGAGACCGGCGCGATCATGCTGTATCTCGCCCAGAAATACGACCGCTTCACCGTCAAGGGCAATGAATACTGGCATATGGTCGAATGGCTGATGTGGCAGATGGGCGGGCTGGGCCCGATGCTTGGGCAGGTGCATCACTTCGTGAAGTACAACCAAGGCAAGTCGGCCTATGCCGAAGAGCGCTATCTGAACGAGGCAAAGCGGCTCTACAAGGTGCTCGATACCCGTCTTGAGGGGCGCGATTACGTCGTCGGGGGCGGGCGCGGCGCCTACACCATCGCCGACATGGCCATGTGGCCGTGGATTTCGCGCCACGACTGGCAGCAGATCGATCTGGCGGATTATCCCAATCTGCGCGCCTGGTACCAGCGGCTGCGCGCGCGGCCCGCAGTGCAGGCCGGCTATCACCTGCCCAAAAAGGTCAATGACATCCCCGAGGGATGACGACAGGGCCGCGCCCGGTCGCGATAAAGTCGGGCGCGGCAAGCGTCGCGCCCGTGATGTCTGTGCTGCTGCCGGCGACCTCAGTCAGTGGCCGACCTGCGGCATTGGCTGCGGGGCACGCCCCGCGCGCGCGATCACCCGTCGTAGGTGCCGCGGGCCGGGTAGTCGTTTGCCAGCGCGTAGGGCGCTTTTGACAGCAGGAATTCCAGATCAGGCCGGGGCCAGGGCATGTTGGCGATGTCCACGAGGTACAGCCGCCCGTCGGGCCGCACCCAGAACAGGCCCGGTTCGGCAAAGATTTCCTGTTCGCTTGGCTTGAACGCCTTGGAGACCCACAGCCCCCAGTCCCGCGCCATCTGCGGCGTCAGGCCATAGGCCACACGCAGCCCGTCAAGCGCCCATTCGCGATAGGATTGGGTGGCCAGCTCTTCGTCATTCATCGACACCGCGACGATGCTGAACCCGGCGTCTTCGAAGCGCTCGCGCAGCGCGGCCAGTTGGGTCAGGTAGCTTTTGCACACCGGGCAGTGGTGGCCGCGATAGACCACGATCATGGTAAAGGCCTCGGGGGCCTCCTGATCCAGCTCGAAGCGCCCGCCGCCGACAAGCGGAAGCGACAGCGGCGGGGTCGGTTGGTCGGGGGCAAGTTTGTGGCTCATGGCTCAGCTTTCCTTGGCGCGCAGGCTTTCGAACGAGACCATCGCCCCCTTCCGATAGGCTGCACGGGTTTGCAGTCGGTCGTAATAGGTTTCGAGCGCTGGCAGGGCCGGGCGTTCGAACTCCATGGTGAAATAGCGGAACAAGCTGGTGCCCACAACGATATCACCCAGACTAAGGCTATCGCCGACCAGAAAGTCGCGCCCATCAAGGTGACGATCCAGTAGAGCATAAGCCTCGTTCAGCCGGGCGGCGGCGGCATCGCGCAGCCCGGCGTCGCGCTCGGCCAGCGGCAGGCGCACGGTCTGGTAGAACAGCGCCGTCAGCTGCGGCAGCGGGCGGTTCTGGAACCACTCCATCCACATGTCCGCCTGCGCGATCTGCGCCGGGTTCGCGCCTTCGATGCCGCCGGGGGAATAGCGCCGCGCAAGATAACGCAGGATGGCGTTGGATTCCCAAAGCACCAGATCGCCGTCGATCAGCACCGGCACCAGCCGGTTGGGGTTGAGCGCGGCGAACTCGTCGGTTTGAAGCCCGCCAAAGGCCCCGCCCAGCTCCTCATGCGCGTGGTCCTGCCCCAGTTCCAGCAGCAGCCAGCGCACTTTTTGCACGTTGATCGAGGTTTTCCGCCCGATCAGCGTCAGGCCGGGTGCGTTGCGCGCGGGATCAGACATCGGCCAGCTTGACGGCCTGCCCGGTTTCCGACGAGCGTTCGATGGCTTCGAGCACCTCGATATTGTGCACCATCTCGCGCGGGGTGATCGGATAGGGGGCCTCGCCCATGGCGGCCCGCGCAAAGGCTTCGAGGTTGGCGGTCACGCTGTCTTCCCAGTCAAAGCTCTGCTGTTGCAGATCCTTGCCGGTCTGCGCGGTCAGCACCCGCACCTTGCCGTCCGGCGTATCGGGGTGGCTGTCGTTGAGCACCTCGACCCATTTGTCGGTGCCGAACACATGCATGCGGATGAAATGCGGCGTTTTCAGAACCGCGCTGAAAGTGGCGGTCATGCCGGCCTCGAATTTCATCTGCACGGTGACGACATCGCCGGTTTCCCAGCCAAGCGCGCGGTCGGCGGTAAAGGCGTGCAGGCTTTCGACCGGGCCGAAGAAAGAGATCATCAGGTCCGACAGGTGGATGCCCATGGCGGTCATGCCCGCTGCCGGGCACACGGCTTTTTTGGTGCGCCAGTCATCGGCGGGAACGTTGCTCAGCTTGTCATGGCTGAACGCCGCCTCGGCGTGCATCACCGTTCCCAGATCGCCCTTTTCGAGCAGCTCGCGCAGCATCAGCATCGCCGGCTCGTAGCGCCGCTCGTGGCCGATGCCCAGCTGCACGCCGGCGTCTTCGCAGGCCTTCATGGAATTGCGCGCGCTTTGCGCCGTCAGCCCCAGCGGTTTTTCGCAGAACACATGTTTGCCCGCCGCAGCCACCCTGCGGATTTGCTCTTCGTGCAGGGTGTTGGGGGTGGTCAGGATCACGGCATCGATATCGCTGCGCGCCAGCGCCGCGTCGAAATCCTCCCAGACCTCAAGGCCAAGCTTCTGGATCTGCGGGTGATTGGCGGTCGCGGGCTCGATGATCCCGGCGATCTTCAGCCAAGGGTGGTCTTGCAGACGGGTGGTGATGTGTTTGCCCCACCAGCCGAAACCCGCCACGGCAACCGTGAACTGCTTGCTCATCATTTCCATCGTCTCCTCCGGGTCGCTTGACGCGACCTCCCATCGATTCATCTACTTTTGAACCGACCCTAGCGGGCGATGTGGCACAATCGCAATTGATCTATGTCGATGTTATGTATCAGAAAACCTGATATGCATCGCAATAAAATGCGCGCAGGCGATGGCCGGTCCAAAGGCCACCGCCTGCGCGCGCTTGGCGCATCAATGCGCGGTGTGCGGCGGCGTCAGGCGCATGTCGTCGGGGATGGGCAGCGGCGCGTTCGGCCCATCGATGAATTCGACGGTGGTAAAGATCAGCTCGGTGTCGCCGATGTTCTCGACGGCATGCAGCATCTCGTCGCCTTCGCCATAGTCGAAATGCCGGGTCTCGCCCTTGAAATGCTCGACATCGCGGATCTCGCCCGAGGAAAAATACCCCCGCGCCTTGCCCGGCACCATCGCTGTCCAGAAATAGCGGTTCACATGGCGGTGGAAGCCGCAGCGCTTGCCCGGCGCGATATGCAGGTGCCACACCCGCATTCCCGGCGTTTCAGAGACCAGCACCGAGCCGACGCAGCCGTTGTCGCGGCTTTGCAGCATTTCTTCGTAAAGGCCTTCGGGCCAATGGGCAAAGGCCGCCGGATCAGGGTTCATCTCGACATGGTCGGGGCCGTGCAGTTGGGTGTCGCTCATTTTGTGTCCTCCTTAATTTGCGGATTCGCGGATGGCGGTCAGCGCGTCCAGATCGGCGCGCATCTGCGCGGCGACATCGGCGGGCAGCGGGCGCAGGGGCGGGGCCATGCGCAGCCAGGCATCATCGCCGCTGCGCCATGCCTCGGCGGTCTTCATCGCGGCCATCATCGGGTATTTTCCGGCGGTGGCGCGGGCCTTGCGGACCCGGTCCATCGCGGCGTCACGCTCGGCGCCCTCGGGGGCACGGCGCGCGGCCTGCACCAGATTGGCGAAGATATTTGTCGAGCCAGAGATGATCCCGGCAGAGCCGATGTCCAGCCCCTGCCACAGGAACGCCTCGGACGAGGGGTAGACATCGAAATTCTCGGCCACGCCGCCGGTTGCCTCGATGAAGGCGCGCGATTGTTCGAAATCACCGCTGCTGTCCTTGAGCCCGGCAATCACCGGCCCAAAGGCGGCGCGAAGACGGTTTACCAGATCGGTCGACAGCGGCACCTGCGACATCTGCGGGAAATGGTACAGATAGATGCGCAGATCGTCGCGCCCGATGCTTTCCACCAGATCGGCGTAATAGGCGAACAGCCCGTCATCACTGGGGTTTTTGTAGTAATAGGGCGGCAGCACCAGCACGTTGGTATAGCCAGCCTCGATGCAGGCGCGCGTCAGCGCCTGACAATCGCGGGCCGAGGGCGCGCCGGTGCCAAAGATCACCCGTTCGGGCGCGATACCGGCGGCGGCGAATTGTTCGGGCAGGGCCAGCCGGTCGGCCATGGCAACGGATGTGCCTTCGCCGGTGGTGCCGGTGGGCGCGACGCCGTCGCAGCCGCCATCGCTCAGCAGATGCTGGCAATAGGCGGTCAGCCGGGCGTGATCGAGACTGCCATCGGCGTGGAACGGCGAGATGGCAGCGGCGTAGATGCCTCTGATGGCTTTGGTCATGGAAGTATCCTGTCTGATCGGATTTGGTGTCACTTATCGCCGCCCGAGGTGGTCTTGTGCATCGAGACCACCACCTTGAGCGCATCGTCGATGCGTTCGGCGGCGTATTTCAGCGCGGTCGGCAGTTCATCCATCGGGAAGGTGTGGCTGTGCACCAGCCCGGCGTCAAAGCGGCGCTCGGCCATGACGGCCATGGCCCGGTGCGTGGCCGACCGGCCCTCGCCGCGAATGCCGTAAAGGTAGATGTTGTTGACCGCCAGCGCGCCCAGATCGAAGTTGACCGCCGATTTGGGGAAGGCCGCAAGGCAGATGCGCCCGCCGCGATTGGTCATGTGCACGGACTGGTTCACCGTGGTCTCGTTGCCGGCGCAATCGACGACGTAATCGGCGCCCTTGCCGGTCAGCTCCTTGACCCGCGCGACCGCGTCTTCGTTTTTCGGATTGATGATGTAATCGGCGCCCAGCTTGCGGCCGATCTCGTTGCGGCTGTCGCGGGTGCCGATCAGGATCACCGGAGACGCCCCGAGCGATTTCGCCACCGCCACCGCCAAAAGCCCGATCGGCCCCGGACCGATCACCACGACGCTTTCCCCCGCCACGAGCCCGCCCAGTTCGGTCATCCCGTACATCGAGGTGCCCGCCGTCACCACCAGCGTCGCCTCTTCGTCGGACATCGCGTCGGGCACGGGGATCATGGTGTTGACGTTGTTCACCACGTATTGGGCAAAGCCGCCGTCGGTGGTGAAGCCGTTGGCGCGGTGGCCCTTGTCGTGATCGCCGTAGTTCTGGCCGTAGTTGTGGCACGAGGTGTACATGCCCATCCGGCAGCGCTTGCACTGCCCGCAGCCGGCGTGAACCTCGACCGTCACGCGATCGCCCACGGCGAACTGATCGACGCCCGGCCCAAGCGCGGCGACCGTGCCCATGTATTCATGGCCGGGGGTGAAGTTCTTGTTGAAGGGCTTGCCGCCTTCGATCATTGCCGGGGTGCCGTATTGCAGGATCTCCAGATCGGTGGCGCAGATGGCGACCGCATCGACCCGCACCAGCACCTCGGCCCGGCCGGGCGTGGGCACAGGTTTGTCGCGCAGGGTCAGCTCGCCCGGATCGCCAAGCACCCAGGCCTGCATGGTTTCGGGCACCTGTTCCCCAAGGCCCGCCGTTCGTGTCTTGGCGCTATGGGCGTTCTGGTTACGGGAAAGATCGTCGGGCATGGTCTTCTCCAAGTCTAATGGTTCACCAATGCGGGGTCATTGGTGTTCGTGCAGTTAAGTACAGGCCCATAATCCCGCCAATAAAATTCGGAAGACGCTTGTTTAATTACGATAATTGGGAAAAGCGCGCGACATATTGGGTGACCAATTACTGCTGTGCGGAGGGCTGCCGAGCCTCGCTGTCAGGACCAGGGATGCGACAGCGCTTGTCCGGCTGCGCATTGGATTGGGGGCGATGCGCAATCCCGGCCCTGTCTCCATCTGGACACTGCCTTGGGTTCCCTGCTGTCAGACGGTTGTTGATTTCGGACACGCGATCTTCGCGGCTCGCACCAGCCCGGTGACCGGGCTGGCCGATGTCGGCCATCGTCACGCTGCGCATCGCCCGGGGATGTCTTGACCCTGCCTCCGGATCGCCTCCACACAGGGCCAGCCGCCCGTTCGCGAAACGCAGCGCCGCTTGCCACCGACAAAAGGACCGCCCCCATGACACAGCATGCTATCGATGAAACCCCCTGCACGGCGATTCCCGTGCGCGACGGCTGCCAATTGTCGGCGCGGATCTGGCAACCGGTGGACAGCGCCCCCGTGCCCGCCATTCTGGAAATCCTGCCCTATCGCAAGCGTGACGGCACCGAGACGCGCGACGCCACCACCCATCCGATCTACGCGGCGCATGGCTATGCCTGTCTTCGGGTCGATCTGCGCGGCACCGGTGAATCCGAAGGCCTGTTCGACGACGAATATTCCGAACAGGAACTTTGCGATATCGAGGACGTCATCGCCTGGATCGCCGCGCAGCCGTGGTGCACGGGCGCGGTGGGGATCATGGGGATCTCGTGGGGGGGCTTCAACGGCTTGCAGGTGGCGGCGCGCCGACCCGATGCGCTCAAGGCGGTGATCAGCGCCTGTTCCAGCGTCGACCGCTTTGCCGATGACATCCACTACAAGGGCGGTTGCGAGCTGACCGAAAGCGTCAACTGGGCAACGCATATCATGTCGTGGTTTTCGCTGCCGCCCGATCCCGAACAGACCGGCAACTGGCGCGATGTCTGGCTGAACCGGCTGGAAAACACGCCTTTTGCCGCAGCCGAATGGGCGCGCCATCGCACCCGGGACGCCTATTGGCGGCACGCTTCGATCTGTGAGGATTTCGCCGCGATCGATACGCCCATCCTGTCCATCGCTGGCTGGCATGACGGTTACCGCAACACCCCCGCAAAGCTGCTGGAGGGCGTCACCAATGCGCCGGTCAAGGCGATCATCGGGCCGTGGAACCACAAGTACCCACATATCGCCACCCCCAAGCCGCGCATCGATTTTATCGGGGAATCGCTGCGCTGGTGGGATCGCTGGCTGAAAGGCATCGACACCGGGGTCGAGGCAGATCCTGCCCTGCGTGCCTATGTCATGGACAGCATGGCGCCCGCGCGCACCTATCCGGAACGGGCAGGGCGCTGGGTCGGCCTGCCCGACTGGCCTGCGCCGCAGGTCACGACGCATGATTTGCCGCTGGGTGACGGATCGCTCGGGGGCAACGGGCTCAGCGCGCCGGTCAGCGTGACCACCGATGCCCGCGCGGGCGAGGCGATTGGCCGGTATTTCCCCTGTGCCTACGGCGCGCTGGAACTGCCCGGCGACCAGCGGGACGACGACGCCCGCGCCGCCTGTTTCGACAGCGAGCCGCTGGATGCGCCCTTTACCGTACTGGGCGCGCCGGTGCTGCGGCTGCGGTTGTCGAGCGATCAGCCCTTCGGGCAGCTGGTGGTGAGGCTGTGTGACGTGGCCCCCGACGGCGCGTCGACGCTGATCTGCTATGGCTTGCTGAACCTGCAATTCCGCGATGGCTTTGCTCAGGCGGTGCCGCTGACCCCCGGCGCGCCGGTCGATGCCACGGTGACGCTGGACCAGATGGCCTATCGCCTGCCCGGCGGGCATCGGCTGCGGCTCGCGGTGCAGACCTCGTGCTGGCCGCTTGTCTGGCCCGCGCCGGGGCAGGTGACGCTCAGCCTGCTGAACGGCACGCTGTCATTGCCTGAACTGACCGGCGATGCTCAGAGCATCACCTTTGATGCGCCGCGCCCCCTGCCCGAGTCGATTCTGCGCGAACACCGCGCCGAGCTGGAACAGGTCGAGCGGGCCTGCGAAAACGGCCATGACGTCATCCGCATCCGGTCCGATTTCGGCGCCTATGAGAACATCGAAACCGGCTTGCTTCAGGACTGCCTGCTCGAGGAAACATACGCGATCGACCCGCAGGATGTTGCCAAGGCCAGCATCCTGTCGGTCTGGACCCGCAAGATGTCGCGCGGCGATTTCAATGTCGCGACAATCGTCACCGCCCGGTTTGAAACCGATGCCAGCCAGTTCCGGCTGATAACGCGGCTGGAAGCCTTCGACGGAGACAGCAAACTGTTCGAGCGGACCTTCGAGGACACGATCGAGCGCAACGCCGGATGACGCGAACGGGATCGGGGGTCTTGCCTGTTCCTTGGGCAAATCCCCCGATCCGCCGCTACGTCATCCGATTGAAGAATTTATACGATTGAATAACAACTCGGTTTGAGGGCACCCTGAGGCCAACCAAGACTGGCACGAAGGGGCTGTCCGTGGCAGATGCCATCCGCGTTGAAAACCTGTTCAAGAGCTTTGGCCGCTTCGAGGTGCTCAAGGGCGTGTCGCTGACCGCGCGCAAGGGCGATGTCGTGGCGATCATCGGCGGCTCGGGGTCGGGCAAGTCGACCATGCTGCGCTGTATCAACTACCTTGAAACGCCCACCGCCGGGAAAATCATCATCGACGGCGAAGAGATCAAGCGCCGCGCCGATGGCAGCCCGGCCGAGCGCCGCCAGATCGAACGTATCCGCACCCAGCTGGCCATGGTGTTCCAGCAGTTCAACCTGTGGACCCATCGTACCTTGCTGGAAAACATCATCGAAGTGCCGGTCCATGTGCTTGGCCAATCGCGGGCACAGGCCACCGAGCGGGCGGTCGAGCTGCTGCAACGGGTCGGTCTGGGCGACAAGATGAAATCCTTTCCGGCGCAGCTTTCGGGCGGCCAGCAGCAGCGCGCCGCGATTGCCCGCGCGCTGGCGGTCGATCCCAAGGCGATGCTGTTCGACGAGCCGACCTCGGCGCTCGATCCCGAACTGGTGGGCGAGGTGCTGAACGTGATCCGCGACCTTGCCGCCGAAGGGCGCACCATGATCCTTGTCACCCACGAGATGAAATTCGCCCGCGAAGTCGCGACACACGTGATTTATCTTTATCAGGGCCGGATCGAGGAACAGGGGCCGCCCGCAGAGCTTTTCGGCGATCCCAAATCCGAGCGATTGCAGCAATTCCTGCGCACAGTCGCCTGAAAAAACATAACAAAACCACCAACACGGAGACCCCCATGCCCCATTTCAAATCCCTGTGCATTGCCGCGCTGACCCTGATGGCAACCACCGCCAGCGCCGCCGAGGTCAAGATCGGCGTCGCGGCCGAACCCTATCCGCCGTTTTCCTCGCCGGATTCCTCGGGCAACTGGGTCGGCTGGGAAATCGAGATGATCGACGCCATCTGCGCCGCCGCCGAGCTGGACTGCGTGGTCACGCCGGTGGCATGGGATGGCATCATCCCGTCGCTGAACGCCAAGCAGATCGACGCGATCATGGCATCGATGTCGATCACCGAAGAGCGGCTCAAGACCATCGATTTCAGCGATCCCTATTACAACACCCCCACCGTGATCGTGGCCGACAAGATGCTCGACATTGCGCCCACGCCCGACTCGCTGGCGGGCAAGATCCTTGGGGTGCAGGCCTCGACCGTGCATCAGGCCTATGCGCAGAAATATTTCACCGATGCCGAAATCCGCGTCTACCAGACCCAGGACGAGGCCAATCAGGACATGATCGCGGGCCGCATCGACGCCACGCAGGCCGATGCGATGGCCATGGCAGAATTCGTCGAAGGCGCGGCCTGCTGCGAGATCAAAGGCCCGGTGGCCGACGATCCGGCGATCCTTGGGCTTGGCGTGGGCGCGGGCGTGCGCAAGGGCGACGACGCATTGCTGGCCGCGTTCAACAAGGGCGTTGCGGCGGTCATCGCCGATGGCACCCGCAGCGCGATCACCGAGAAGTACTTTGGCAAGGATATCTTCTGAGGGTCTGATCCGTGAGCGACCTTCTTGAACTGCTGGGGCTGGGGCAGGCGGCAGAGCTGTTGTCCCTGTCACCTCCGGGCTGGGGGCGCAACCTGCTGGTTGGCCTGTCGCGATCCTTGCAGATCGCGGCGGGCGCCTTTGGGCTGGGCCTGCTGATCGGTCTGCTTGGCGCTTACGGAAAGCTGCATGGCGGCAAGATCACCCGCGATCTGCTGGCGATCTACACCACGGTGATCCGGGCAGTGCCGGAACTGGTGCTGATCCTGATCCTGTATTACGTCGGCACTGATCTCGTGAACAAAGCCTCCGCTGCGCTTGGCGGCGGGCCGGTGGAAATCAGCGGCATCGCGGCGGGCATCTGGGTGCTGGGCGTGGTGCAGGGCGCTTATGCCACCGAAGTGCTGCGCGGCGCGATTCAGGCCATTCCCCCCGGTCAGGTCGAGGCGGCGCGCGCCTTTGGCATGCCCGGCTGGACCATCCTGCGCCGGGTGACGATCCCGGCGATGATGGCCTTTGCGGTGCCGGGGCTGGCCAACCTGTGGCTGATCGCCACCAAGGACACGGCGCTGCTCGCAGTGGTCGGATTCAGCGAATTGACGCTGGAAACCCGGCAGGCGGCAAGCAGCACGCGGGCCTATTTCACCTTCTTCATGGCGGCGGGGGCGTTGTACCTGATGGTCACCTTGCTGTCCGGGGCGCTGTTTGCCCGGCTTGAGAAATGGGCGCGGCGCGGTCAGCCCAGCCTGAAGGGCGGTGCGCGATGATCCCGTTGAAAGAGCTGTTGCAACCCCACCGCATCCTGCTGATGGCGCTGTTCGCGGGGTTTGTCCTGTGGTGCGCGGTGTCGCTGCGCTGGGACTGGATTCCGCAATACCTGCCGCTGGCGGCGCACGGGCTCTGGACGACGCTGTGGATTTTGCTGGCCTCTATCGCGCTTGGCTTTCCGTTGGCGATGCTGCTGGGTTTGGCGCAGGCGGTGGGGCCGTGGTATCTTGCGTGGCCCGCCAAGGGGCTGTGCACGGTGATCCGGGGCACCCCGCTGCTGTTGCAGATCTGGCTGCTGTATTACGGGCTGGGATCGCTGTTCCCGCAATTCCCGTGGATACGCGGATCAGAGCTGTGGCCCTATCTGCGGCAGGCTTGGCCCTATGCGCTGACCGCGCTGACCCTGTCTTATGCAGGCTACGAGGGCGAGGTGATGCGCGGCGCGTTTTCCAGCGTCGCCAAGGGCCAGCTGGAGGCAGCGCGGGCTTTCGGGATGCCTCGGCGGACGATCTTTCGCCGCATCTGGCTGCCACAGGCAGTGCGCAACGTGCTGCCGACGCTGGGCGGAGAAACCATCCTGCAGCTCAAGGCGACGCCGCTGATTGCCACCATCACGGTGATCGACATTTACGCGGTGTCCTCGCGGGTGCGTTCGGACACGTTCATCGTGTATGAACCGCTGCTGCTGCTGGCGCTGGTCTATATCGTCATCGCGCTGGTGATCGGGCAGGGGTTTGCGTGGCTAGAGCGCCGGGTGCCTCGGTAACCCGGCGCTTTGGCGTTCAGGCGGGCTGGGTGAGCGCGGCGGCATGGGCCACCATCCGGTCACAGGCACGGGCGATGTCGGCGTCCGGCACGGTCAGCGCAAGGCGCACCCAGTCTTTCAGCGTCGCGCCGAACGAGGCGCCGGGCATCACCGCCACCCCGGCATGATCAAGCAGGTGGTTGGCATAAGCCTCGCCGTCCATACCGGTGCCCGCAACGTTGATCATCGCGAACATCCCCGCCGAGGGTGGCAGCACCCGCAGCGGGCTTTCCGCCGCCAGCCGATCCGCCAGATAGGCCGCCCGTGCCGCATAGCGCTCGCGCATGCCGGGGGCGACCTGCGATCCGTCACGGATGGCTTTTTCGGTCATGTCCGCGATGAACGGCTGGTTGCCGAACAGCATGGTTTCCGACAGCGGCAGCAGCGCGGCGGTGAAGGCCTCGGGGCCGACGCACCAGCCACTGCGGAACCCCGGCGCGGCGTGGGATTTGGAAATCGACGACACCACGATGGTGCGCTTCGCCAGTTCAGGGAAGGACAGCGGCGAGACAAAGGGCGTGTCATCGTGGATCAGCTCGTCATAGACCTCGTCCGAGACGATCCACAGATCATGCGCGCGGGCGAGGCGGCCCAACGCGGCGATATCCTCGGCGCTGAGCACGGCGCCGGTGGGGTTGTGGGGCGTGTTGATCAGGATGGCGCGGCTGCGCGGGGTGATGCGCGCGGCGAGGTCATCGGCGTTCAGGCGAAAGCCGTTCTCGGCGCGCAGGGGCACGGGCACCACGTTGGCGCCGCTGGCGCGCACCACGCCTTCATAGGTGGCATACATCGGATCGCCCACCAGCACCTCGTCGCCGGCTTCGGCGATTCCCATCAGCACGGTGAACAGCGCCGTCTGGGTGCCGGGAAAGCACATGATCTGATCGGGCGTCACCGCCCGCCCGATGCGCGCTGCGTAGCGTTTGGCGAGGGCATCGCGCAGCCCGTCTTCGCCTTCGCCCTTGGAATAGGTGGTGCGCCCGGCGCGCATGGCGTCGCTGGCGGCATCGATCAGCGTTGCCGGGGGCGGGGTGTCGGGTTCTCCGATGGTCAGCTGCACGATGTCATGGCCCTGCGCGGCAAGGCGCACCGCGCGGAAATGCAGCCCCCATTTCGCCCCGCCAAGATCGCGCAGGCGGTTGGTAATCGCGGTCGTTCTCATCGCTGTCATCCTGTGCAGATCGGGGGCATGTCTGTTGCCAAGTTATTATACAATTGAATAACAAAAACAAGAACAGTCCCGCCAAAGGACGCGCTCGGGCTGGTTCCTTTGCGCCGCGCCCAATAGAGTGGCGCCATGACCGATCAGCCTCCCCCCAGTAAGAGCCGCCGCGCCTTTGTCCGCGAAGCACCCGAAACCCGGCGCGCCGCGCTGATCCAGGCGGCGCTCGAGCTGATCGGCGAGGCGGGGTACCGCAGCGCAACCACCCGCGCCATCGCCGAGCGCGCCGGGGTGACGCTGGGCCTGATCCGGCATCATTTCCACAGCAAGGAAGACCTGATCAGCGCCGCCTATGACGCCCATATGAGCGCGATGAGCGACCTGTCCCTTGCCCCCGCCGAACGCAAGGATCTGCCCCCCGATCAACGGCTTGCGCTGGTGATCGAGGCCAACCTGACGCCGCCGGTGATGTCGGAACGCAACGTGACGCTATGGGCGAGTTTCATCGCGCAGATCCCCAATGAGCCGGGCATCCGCACCACCCATGACCGCACCTACCTGTCGTTCCGCGACCGGCTCGAGGCGCTGATCGCCGAGACGTTGAGCGCGCAGGGCCGGGCGGTGCCTGCGGATGAATTGCGCCGGCTCGCCACCAGTTGCAACGCGCTGATCGACGGGCTGTGGCTTGAAGGCGGGGCCTGCCCGACAGGCTTTGCCGGGGATGATCTGGTGGCGATGGGGCAGGACCGGATCGGGGTGCTTCTGGGCGTGACTTTGAACCGGTTCTGACCGGGCGGCCCTCGCCATACGGTCCTGACTGCGCTATCCAATCCGCACCGGTTTCAGCCACGAGAGGCCCGTCATCAAACGCTTTCCCTCGATCCCGGCGCTGCGCGCGATTGAAAGCGTGGCCCGCAACGGCGCGCTGTGGCGGGCCGCCGAAGAGCTCAACGTCACCCGCAGCGCGATCAGTCACCAGTTGCGGCTGCTGGAACATGATCTCGATTTCAAGATCCTCGACCGGGTCGGCAACCGCACGGTGATCACCCCGCGCGCCCGCGCCTATGCCGAGGATGTGCGCCGCGCGCTGAGCATGATCGCCAGTTCCTCAGCGCGGGTGTCGCAGCAAGGGTTGTCGGGGCGGCTGACGGTCAGCGCGCCGCCCGGGTTCGTCTCGGCGTGGCTGTGCCTGCATGCGCGTGCCTTCACCGAGGCCCATCCCGATGTCGTGCTCAACGTGGTCAGCGCCCGCAACCTGATCGACACCAGCAACCCCGAGGTGGATACCTTTGTCACCTTCGGCCACGAGGCGCGGGCGCGCGTGCGGATCGAACCGTTGTTATCGGTCGAATTCACTCCGCTGTGCAGCCCGGTCTATCTAAGCCGGTTCGAGAACTTCAACGACATCAGCCTGCTCGATCAGGCAACGCTGCTGCATGTGAGCGATTTCACCGATTGGCAGAACTGGATGCGCCTGTCCGGGTTGCCGCCGGAAAACGCGCAGCGCGGCATCTGCTATTCTGACATGAACGTCGTGCACACCGCCGTTCTGGCGGGGGAGGGAATCGCGATCGGTGACGTCGTTTTGTGGCGCAAGGATCTGGATGACGGCCTGCTGATGCGGCCATTTTCATCGTCGCTGCATGACGACACGGGCTACTTTCTTTGCACACCCGAGGAAAACTTGGAAAATCCGGTTGTGATGGAGTTTCACAACTGGTTGAAAACACAGCTGGAAATGAGCCGATTTCGTCCGAACCGAAACCGGTGACAAATTTCATTTGTCGAGCTGCGTAAAATGTTTCATTTGCGGTTCATATTTGCCCGCTTCTAGGCTTCCCCAACACCGGCAGGAACCAGACAGCGAGGCGATCGTGTCATCCAACCCGCAGATCGAAGCACGTAAGGTCGGAAAAAAATATGGGAAATTTAACGCTTTGCGTGATGTTTCCCTCGGCATTGGCGAGGGCGAATTCCTGTCACTGCTAGGGCCGTCGGGGTCCGGCAAGACCACCTTTCTGACATTGATCGGGGGCTATGACGCCCCCAGCGCCGGGCAGTTGCTGCTTGATGGGCAGGACATGACCAACTGGCCCGCAAAGCAGCGCGGCTTTGGCATGGTGTTCCAGGGCTACGCGCTGTTCCCGCATCTGACCGTGGCCGAAAACATCGCCTTCCCGCTCAAGGTGCAAAAGCGCAGCGAGGCGCAGATCGCCGACCGCGTGGCGCAGATGGTCGAGATGGTCGGCCTGTCGGGGCACGAGGCCAAGAAGCCGGTGGCACTGTCGGGTGGCCAGCAGCAGCGGGTGGCGCTGGCCCGGGCGCTGGCCTATGAACCCAAGGTGCTGCTGCTGGACGAGCCGTTCTCGGCGCTGGACAAGAACCTGCGCGGGCAGATGCAAGAAGAGCTGCGCCGCCTGCACCGCGAGCTGGGCACCACCTTTGTCTTTGTCACCCATGATCAGGAAGAGGCGCTGGCACTGTCCTCGCGCATTGCCATCTTCAACCATGGCGAGCTGCAACAGCTGGGCACGCCCGAAGAGGTGTATGAGCGGCCCGCCAACCGCTTTACCGCCGAATTTCTCGGTGACATCAACATCCTGACGCTGGAGTCCGGCGGCATCGCCGGCACGCCGATCCAGCTTTCCGGCAACGCGGCCGGGCTGGGCCATCTGGCGGTGCGCCCCGAACACATGCGCCTTGCCGTTGCGGGCGATGCCAACGCGCTGCCGGTGCGGCTGCGCGACCGGGTGTATCTTGGCGCCAAATCCCGGCTGCTGCTGGAAACGCAGGCCGGTGAAGAGCTGATGCTTTATCTCGACAATGGCCCCGGCATCGCCGACCCGCACCCCGGCGCAGAGCTTTGCGTTGCCTGGGATGCCCGGCACGGCTTTGTGGTCTGACCCCCAATTCCCCCCAATAAAAATACCTCAATCGAACAACAGGTGAGTACATGAACCAGCATTTTCAGAAAGACTGCGCCGAGATCCTGACCGAGCGCCATGCCAAGGGACAGATTTCGCGTCGCCAGATGATGGCCGGGCTGGGGGCGCTGCTTGGCACCACCACGCTGGGGCTGGGTGCGCGCGGCGCGCAGGCGGCAGAGGGCCAGCTGGTGTTCGTCAACTGGGGCGGTGATGCGCTTGATGCGATGGACGCGGCCTTTGGCCAGCCCTTTACCGCTGAAAGTGGCATCAAGGTGCTGTATGATGGCTCTGGCCCGACCGAAGGCGCGATTATCGCGCAAAGCAAGAGCGGCAGCCCGACATGGGATCTGGTCGATGCGGAACCGTTCTCGGCGCAGGCGCTTGGCCGTCAGGGCATGATGACGCCGATAGATTACGACATCGTTGATCCGGCCAAGCAACGCGAAGGCTTTGGCTGGGAATATGCGTCCTCGTGCTATTTCTACAGCTACGTCATCGCCTATGACGCGACGCAATTCGAAACGCCGCCGACCTCGCTCGCCGATTTCTTCGACGCCGAGAACTTCCCCGGCAAGCGCGCCATGTACAAATGGGGCGCGGGCATGTGGGAGGCGGCGCTGCTCGCGGATGGCGTTGCGCCCGAAGATCTGTACCCGCTGGATCTCGACCGCGCGCACAAGAAGATCGAAGCCTTCAAGGAGCATATCGGCGCGTTCTGGGGCGGCGGCGCGGAAAGCCAGTCGCTGCTGCTGAACGGCGATGTGTCGATGGCGCTGATCTGGAACACTCGCGCCACGCTGCTGCACAAGGACACCGAGGGCGAGATCACATATACCTATGACGATGGCATCATCGGGCCGGGCGGCATCGCGGTTCTGGAGGGCAACCCCGGCGGCACCGAAGCGGCGATGCAATATATCGCCAGCACGCAAGTTCCCGAACGTCAGGTGGAACTGTTCATGCTGCTGGGCAACGGGCCAAGCAACCCGGCGGCGGATTCGCTGATCCCCGAGGACGAGCGCAGGTTCAACCCGATGGACCCGGCCAACCTGCCCAAGCAGGTGGCGCTGGACATGGATTGGTACGAAACCAATTACAGCGCGGCGCTTGACGCTTACCTGCAGATCATCTCGGCCTGACCTCTTGCCCCCGACCGCCCCGCAAGGTTGCAGGGCGGCACCAAGGAGCCGACATGCGTGCCCATCTTTTCCTGACCTGCCCGGTGCTGCTGTTTCTGGGCTGTAGCTACCTGCTGCCGTTTCTCGGGATCATGCAGCTAAGCTTTACCGATCCCGATCCGGGGCTGGCCCAGTACAGCCACGTGCTGTCCGATCCGCTGACACAGGGCGTGATCTGGCGCACCTTGCGGATCTGCACCATCGTCACCGTGGTATCGGTGGCGGCGGCCTATGTCATCACCCTGCTCTGGGTGCGGGGCCGCCCGATGGTGCGCAGCATCACCGAGCTGTGCATCATGATCCCGTTCTGGATTTCCGTGCTCAGCCGGGCCTTCGGCTGGTTGTCGATGCTGTCCAACCGGGGGCTGCTCAACACGTGGCTGAAAGACATGGGCCTGATCGAAACCTCGCTTCAGATGACCCGCAACGAATTCGCGGTGATCGTCGGCATGTCGCATTACCTGATCCCCTTCGCGGTGTTTCCGCTGGCCACCGCCATGCGCAACGTCGATGAGCGGGTGCTGATCGCCGCCGATGGCATGGGCGCCTCGCGGCTGCGGATCTTCTGGCAGGCGTTCCTGCCGATGACCGCCAGCGGCATCATCGGCGCGACGCTGCTGGTCTTTGTGTTTTCCATCGGCTTCTTCGTGACCCCGGCCTTGCTGGGAGGCGGGCAGTCGGTGCTGATCGCCGAGCTGATCTACCTGTGGATCTTCCAGATCCCGCAATGGGGCATGGCCGCCGCGATGAGCGTGATCCTGATGATCGCGGTGGGTGGCATTCTGGTGCTGCTGATGCGCCGCTACGGGGAGATGGCGAAATGATCACACTGCGCCCCGGCCGCATCGCCACCCTGCTGACCGCGCTGGTCGCGCTGTTCCTGCTGATGCCGCTGATCGCGGTGGTGCCGGTCAGCTTTACCTCGCGCCGTTACCTCAGCCTGCCCGACGGGAATTATTCCCTGCGCCACTACGCAGCCCTGATCGAAGACCCGGCATGGCTGCGCAGCATTCTGACCTCGGTGCAGGTCGGGGTGATCGCCAGCGCGCTTGCGGTGATCCTTGCGGCGGCGTTCTGCATCGGCATCTGGATGCTGCGCCCGCGCCTTGCGGGGCTGATGACCGGCTTCGTGCTGCTGCCGATGGTGGCGCCGCCGGTGGTGTCGTCGCTGACGCTGTATTTCTTTCTCACCAAGCTCACGCAGTGGAACGACATCATCGCCTATGACAAGCTGGGCGGCGTGGTGCTGGCCCATACGGTGATGATCGTGCCCTATGCGGTGGTGGTCATCATGGTCTCGCTCAGCCAGATCGACCGGCGCATGGATCTTGCGGCGCAATCCATGGGCGCGGCGGTGCCGACGCGGATCTTTGGCGTGATCCTGCCCAACATCCGCTTTGGCCTGCTGGGCGCTTTCTTCCTGTGCTTCCTGCTCAGCTGGGACGAGATCGGCGTGACTCTGTTCGTGACCTCGGTCGAAACCATCACCTTGCCGCGGCGCATGTGGATGGGGCTGCGCGACAATGTCGATCCGTCGATTGCGGCGCTTTCGGTGCTGCTGATCGGCGTGGTCACCTTGTTGGTGGTGCTGCGCGCCGCAATGCTGATGCGCAAGGAGGCCCGCGCGCGATGAGCCATTCCAACCCCCGGCGGCGCGACCCGTGTCGAGCCGCCCGCAACATCCTGACCCTTTCAATTCAACTACACGGTGCAACATGCATTTTGGTCTGACCGATGAACAGGAGATGATCGTCTCCACCGTCCGCAGCTTCGTCGAAAACGAGATCTACCCCCATGAGGCGCTGGTCGAGCGCACCGGCGAAGTCCCTGCCGAGATCGCGCAGGACATCAAGCAGAAGGTCATCGACCTTGGCTTTTACGCCTCGAACTTCCCCGAAAGCGTCGGCGGGCCGGGGCTGTCGCATCTGGAATTCGCGCTGGTGGAACGCGAGCTGGGCCGTGGTTCGATGGCGCTGACGCATTTCTTTGGCCGCCCGCAGAATATCCTGATGGCCTGCGAAGGCGAGCAGATCGACCGCTACCTGATGCCCGCCGTGCGCGGCGAGCGGATGGACGCGCTGGCGATGACCGAGCCGGATGCGGGATCGGATGTGCGCGGCATGAAATGCACTGCCACCCGCGATGGCGGCGACTGGGTGGTCAACGGCTCAAAGCATTTCATCTCGGGCGCCGATCACGCGGATTTCTTTATCGTCTTCGTCGCCACCGGCGTCGATGAAACCCCGCGTGGCCCGAAAAAGCGCATCACCTGCTTTCTGGTCGATCGCGACACCCCGGGGTTCGAGGTGGCGAACGGCTACAACTCGGTCTCGCATCGTGGCTACAAGAACTGCATCCTGTATTTCGACAATTGCCGCCTGCCCGATGCGCAGGTGCTGGGCGAGATCGACGGTGGCTTCGCGGTGATGAACGAATGGCTCTATGCCACCCGGATCACCGTGGCGACCATGGCGGTGGGCCGCGCCCGCCGGGTGTTCGACCATGCGCTGAGCTATGCCGCCGAGCGCAGCCAGTTCGGCCAGCCCATCGGCAAGTTTCAGGGCATCAGCTTTCAGATCGCCGACATGATCACCGAAATTGACGCCGCCGATCTGCTGACGCTATCCTCGGCCTGGCGGCTCGACCAGGGCCTGCCCGCCAACCGCGAGATCGCTTCGGCCAAGCTTTATGCGTCGGAAATGCTGGCGCGGGTCACCGATGCGGCGTTGCAGATTCACGGCGGCATGGGGCTGATGGACGAACTGCCCATCGAGCGGTTCTGGCGCGATGCCCGCGTCGAACGCATCTGGGACGGCACCTCGGAAATTCAGCGTCACATCATCAGCCGCGAACTGTTTCGCCCGCTCGGAGCCTGATCCATGGAACCGCTGAGCCGCTTCCTGTCGCCAAGGGCCATCGTGGTCATTGGCGGCGGCACATGGTGTGAAAGCGTGGTGCGCCAATGCCGCGATACCGGCTTTTCCGGGCCGATCTGGCCGGTGCATCCGAAGAAATCGCAGGTCGGCGGTTTGCCGGCCTATCCCGATCTTGCTTCGCTGCCGGGCACGCCGGATGCGGCGTTTATCGGGGTCAACCGCGAGCTGTCGGTGCAGATCGCGGGCGAGCTGTCGGCGATGGGCTGCGGCGGGGCGGTGTGCTTTGCCGCCGGGTTCAGCGAAGCAATTTCAGAGCTGTCCGACGGCGATGCCCTGCAGGCGCAGCTGGTCGCGGCGGCGGGCAAGATGCGCATCCTTGGGCCCAATTGCTACGGCATCGTCAACGCGCTGGATGGCGTGGCGCTGTGGCCCGACCGGCACGGGCTGGTGCCCTGCGACAGCGGCGTTGCCGTCATCGGCCAATCGTCCAACGTGCTGATCAACCTCACCATGCAGCGCCGGGGCCTGCCGCTGGCCGCCGTGGTCGCGGCAGGAAATCAGGCGCAGACCTCGATGGCGGATCTGGGCATTGCCCTGCTCGAAGATCCGCGCATCACCGCGCTTGGCCTGCATATCGAAGGCATCAGCGATCTGCCTGCGTTCGAACGGCTGGCCCGGCGCGCGCAGGAACTGGGCAAGCCCATCGTCGCGCTCAAGGTTGGATCGTCGCAGCAGGCGCAGGAGGCGGCGGTGTCGCACACCGCCTCGCTCACCGGAAGCGACGCGGGCGCGCGGGCCTTGCTGCGCCGTCTTGGCATGGCGCAGGTCGACACCGCGTCGGAACTGGTCGAGACGCTCAAGCTGCTGCATGTCACCGGCGGGCTGGCCTCGGTTCGCATCGCCTCGGCCTCCTGCTCTGGCGGAGAAGCGTCGCTGATGGCCGATATGGGCGAGGTCGTGGGGATAGAGTATCCCGCCTTGGACGAGACCCGGAAATCCGCCCTGCGCGCCGCGCTCGGTCCCAAGGTCGCGCTGGCCAACCCACTGGATTACAACACCTATATCTGGGGCGACGAGGATGCGCTGACCGCCACCTTTACCGCGCTGTGCAACGCCGATCTGGCGCTTGGCTGCGTGGTGCTGGATTACCCGCGCGACGATCGCTTTGCCGCGCCCGAATATGATCAGGTGCTGCGCGCCGTCGCCGCAACCCGGCAGGCCACCGGCACGCCGATGGCGCTGGTGTCGCTGCTGGCCGAAGGGCTGCCCGAATCCGTCGCGACCAAGGCGATACAGATGGGCATCACCCCGCTGTGCGGCATGGCCGACGCGCTGCGCGCAATCCGCGCCGCGGCGCAGATCGGGCAGGGGGCGAAGGGCTCCGCGCCGGTGCTGATGCCACAGGGCGGCCACGGGGCAAGCCGGGTGTTTTCCGAAGCCGAGGCCAAGGCGCTGTTGTCTCAGGCTGGCATCCGCGTGCCGAAATCGACCCGTGCTGCTTGCGCACAAAGCGCCGGGTCCAGCGCGGCGCAGATTGGCTTTCCGGTGGTGCTCAAGGGCGAAGGCATCGCCCACAAGACCGAAGCCGGGGCGGTGGCGCTGAACCTTGGCAGCGCTCAGGCGGTGACACAGGCGGCGGCAAATATGCCCGCGCAAAGCTTTCTGGTCGAAGAGATGATCACCGGCACCGTCGCGGAACTGCTGATCGGGGTCACCCGCGATGCGGCGCATGGCTTTGTGCTGACGCTGGGGCTGGGCGGCATCCTGACCGAGCTGATCCGCGACACCGCCTCGCTGCTGATCCCCGCCAGCCGCGACGAGATCCGCAACGCCCTGAGCGGGCTGCGCACTGGCGCGCTGCTGACTGGCTATCGAGGCCGTCCGGGGGCGGATCTGGACGCGGTGCTGGACACCGTGCTGGCGCTTCAGGATATGGTGCAGACCCATGCCGACCGGCTGCACGAGATCGAAATCAACCCGCTGATCTGCCGTGCCTGCGGGGCGGTTGCGGCGGATGCCCTAATCAGAATGGAAGAGAGCGCATGACTTATCACAACGTGCTCACCGAGCGCCGCGGCGCGGTGCTTGAAGTTACGCTGAACCGGCCCAAGGCCAACGCCATCGACATGGCCACCAGTCAGGAACTGGGCGAGATCTTCACCGAATTTCGCGATGACCCCGAGCTGCGCGTGGCGATCATCACCGGCGCGGGCGCAAAATTCTTTTGCCCCGGATGGGATCTCAAGGCGGCGGCAGAGGGCGAAGGCCCCGATGCCGATTACGGCAAGGGCGGCTTTGGCGGCTTGCAGGAATTGCGCGGGCTCAACAAGCCGGTGATTGCTGCCGTCAACGGCATCGCCTGCGGCGGCGGGCTGGAACTGGCGATCAGCGCCGACATCATCCTTGCCGCCGATCACGCCACGTTTGCCCTGCCCGAGATCAACTCGGGCACCGTGGCCGATGCCGCAACGCTGAAGCTGCCCAAGCGCATCCCCTATCACATCGCGATGGAGTTGCTGTTCACGGGCCGCTGGTTCGATGCCGAGGAAGCGCATCGCTGGGGGCTGATCAACCGCATCGTGCCCGCCGCCGAGCTGATGGCGCAGGCGCGCAAGATGGCCGACGATCTGGCCGCCGGGCCGCCGCTGGTTTTTGCTGCGATCAAGGAGATCGCCCGCGAGGCCGAGGACATGAAATTTCAGGATGCGCTTAACCGCATCACCCGCAGCCAGTTCGAAGCCGTCGAACGGCTGTACCGCTCCGAAGATCAAAAGGAAGGCGCCCGCGCCTTTGCCGAAAAGCGCGATCCGGTCTGGAAGGGCCGGTAAGGAAAGGAAACGCCATGCCTCTTGAAATGAACCGCAAGCTGTTCCTCACCGCCGCGATCACCGGGGCAGGGGCCACGCAGGACAAGAGCCGCCTCGTGCCGCGCTCGCCCGCCGAAATCGCCGAGGCCGCGATTGATGCGGCCAAGGCCGGGGCCGCCATCGTGCATTGCCACGTGCGCGACCCGGAAACCGGCGCGCCCTGCCGCGACCTTGGCTATTATCGCGAACTGACCGACCGCATCCGCGCCTCCGATGTGGATGTGGTGCTGAACCTGACCGCCGGGGTCGGGGGCGATCTGACCTTTGGCGGCGCTGAAACGCCGATGGCGCTGGACCGGGCCAATACCGACATGGCCGGTGCAACCGAGCGCATGGCGCATATCCGCGCCTGCCTGCCGGAACTGTGCACGCTCGATTGCGGGTCGATGAACTTTGGCGATGACACCTACGTCATGACCAATACGCCGGGGATGCTGCGCGCCATGGGCCAGCAGATGACCGATCTGGGTGTAAAGCCCGAGATCGAGGCCTTTGACACCGGCCACCTGTGGTTCGCGCGCCAACTGGTGAAGGAAGGCGTGCTCGAAGATCCGGCGCTGGTGCAGCTGTGCATGGGCGTTCCTTGGGGCGCGCCGAATGATCTCAACACTTTCATGGCGATGGTGAATAACGTTCCCTCGAACTGGAACTGGTCGGCCTTCAGCCTTGGGCGCGACCAGATGCCCTATGTCGCCGCCGCCGCGCTGGCGGGGGGCAATGTGCGCGTTGGTCTTGAAGACAACCTGTATCTGGAACGCGGCGTGATGGCGACGAACGCGCAACTGGTCGACAAGGCGGCCAGCCTGCTGAGCAACATGGGCGCCTCGCTGATCGGCCCGCAAGAGGTGCGCGACCTGCTGGGTCTGACCAAGCGCGCCCCCGCCGAGGCCGCCGCATGAGCCGCGCCGCGATCATTGGTGGCGGCGTCATCGGCGGCGGCTGGGCTGCGCGGTTTTTGCTCAATGGCTGGGACGTTGCGGTGTTCGATCCCGACCCGCAAGCGGCGCGCAAGATCGGCGAGGTGCTGGACAACGCCCGCGCCTCGCTGCCCGCGCTCTATGACCGTCCGCTGCCGCCCGAGGGCAAGCTGACATTCTGCGCCTCTATCAAGGAAGCGGTGAGCGGTGCGGACTGGGTGCAGGAAAGCGTCTCCGAACGGCTGGAGCTCAAGCACAAGGTCTATGCCCAGATCACCGAGGCGCTGCCAAAGGGCGGCTTCATCGCCTCGTCCACCTCGGGGTTCAAGGCCAGCGATCTGGCCTCGGGCGGCGCGCCGGTGGTGGTGGTGCACCCGTTCAACCCGGTCTATCTTTTGCCTCTCGCCGAGATCTCGGGGGAGGCTGCGCTGTGCGACAAGGCATTGCCGGTCGTGGTTTCGATCGGGATGCATCCGCTGGTGCTGCGAAAGGAAATCGACGCCTTCATCGGCAACCGCTTTCAGGAAGCGGTCTGGCGCGAGGCGCTGTGGATGCTCAGGGACGGCATTGCCACCACTGCCGAGATCGACGACACCATCCGCATGAGCTTTGGCCTTCGCTGGGCGCAGATGGGCCTGTTCGAAACCTACCGCATCGCGGGCGGCGAGGCAGGAATGCAAAGCTATTTGGAACAGTTCGGCCCGTCGCTGCACTGGCCTTGGACCAAGCTGATGGATGTGCCCGAGCTTGACGAAGCGCTGATCGCAGCCATCACCAGCCAGTCCGATGCGCAATCCGGGCATCTGTCGATCCGCGAGCTGGAACGGCTGCGCGATGACAATCTCGTGGCGATCCTGCGCGGCTTGCGGCGCACCGGCAGCGGCGCGGGCGGCGTCATCGTTGGGCATGAACAGACGCTGGCCATGGGCGGCGAGATTGATGGTCTGCCGATCACCCTGCGCCGCGCAGTGCCGGTGACATGGACCGATTACAACGGCCACATGAACGAGGCGGCCTATCTTGAACTGGGCACATGGGCGACCGATGGGCTGATGCGGTTGGTGGGGGCGGATGATGGCTATATCGCATCCGGCAAAAGCTATTTCACCGTCGACACCCGTATCCGCTATCTCGACGAGGTGGCGCGCGGCGCCATGCTGACGGTAACCACGCAGGTTCTGAGCGGCGCGGGCAAGACGATGAAACTGTTCCACCGGGTGATGAAAGACGACGGCACCCTTGCGGCGACGCTGGAAACGCTGCTTCTTCACACCGATCTGACCACGCGCCGGGCCTGTCCGCCCGAGCAGCATGTGGCGCAGGCGCTTGAAACCCTTGCCACGGCCCATGCCGGGCGCCCCGCCGAGGGTGCCGGTGGCGCCGTTGGCGATCGCAACTGACGAGAACGGAAGAGATGACCATGTCCCCCGAAGAACGCAAAACCCGCGAAGAGCTGGCCGCCTGCTATCGGCTGGCCGCGCTGCACAAGTTCACCGACCTGATCTACACCCACATCACCGCCCGCGTGCCGGGTGAAGAGGGGCATTTCCTGATCAACCCCTATGGCTGGCGCTGGGAAGAGATCACCGCCTCGTCGCTGGTCAAGATCGACGTCGACGGCAACAAGGTCGATGGCAGCCCGCACCGGGTGAACCCGGCGGGGTTCACCATCCATTCGGCGGTGCACATGCACCGGCATGATGCGGCGTGGATCATGCACACCCACACCCGTGCGGGCGTTGCGGTGTCCTGCATGGAAGCAGGGCTTTTGCCGCTCAACCAGATCTCGCTGCAATTTCACAACCGCATCGGCTACCATGACTTCGAAGGCATCGCGCTGGATCTCGAAGAGCGTGACAGCATCGTCGCCGACATGGGCAATCACCCGGTGCTGATGCTGCGCAATCACGGGCTGATCGCCACCGGGCGCAGCGCCGCCGAGATGTTCAACAACATGTTCTATCTCGAACGCTCTTGCGAAATCCAGATCGCCGCCACCTCCAGCGGGCAGCCGTTGCGCATGGTGTCCGATGACATCGCATCGCGGGTGCACCAGCAATATGTGCAGATGAACGAGGAAGACGGCGATCTCGAACTGGAATGGCAGGCGCATCTGCGCTCGATCGACGGCATCGGATCGGATTATCGCAGCTGATTTCCTAAGGATTTTTGCGCAGGCGCACTAGATCCCTGTCACATCCGGGGGATCGACCCGGATGTGATCTGAGACCATGAAAGGTGACCTCTTGAAACAGGTGACGATCAAGGCCCCCGGCGGGCTGGACAATCTTGTGCTGAAGGATGTCGCGGCGCCGGCAGCCCCCGGCGCGGGCGAAATCACCGTGCGTCTGCACGCCAGCTCGCTCAATTACCACGATTACCGGGTCTGCGCTGTCGAGGGCGCGCTGCCCGACGGGCGCATTCCGATGGCCGATGGCGCGGGCGTCATCGAGGCCATTGGCGCGGGTGTCGATGGCTTCAAGGTAGGCGAGCCCGTGGTGTCGTGCTTTTTCCCCGACTGGCAAACTGGCGATGACCGCCCTTGCGATTTCTCGACCACGCCGGGCGACGGGCGGGATGGCTATGCCCGCGAAGCCGTCACGCTGCCCGCGACATGGTTCACCCATGCGCCCGCCGGCTGGAGCCATGCCGAAGCGGCGACCATCACCACCGCCGGGCTGACCGCTTGGCGGGCGCTGGTGGTCGATGCCGGCATCAAGGCGGGTGACACGGTTGCGGTGCTCGGCACTGGCGGCGTGTCGATCTATGCGCTGCAACTGGCCAAGGCGATGGGCGCGCGGGTCATTGCCACCTCGTCTTCCGCCGCCAAGCTGGAGCGCCTGCGCGCGCTCGGGGCCGATCACGTCATCAACTACCGCACCACGCCGGAATGGGGCGCCGAGATGCGCGCCCTCACCGATGGGCGCGGCGTTGATATCGTGGTCGAGGTCGGCGGCCCGGCCACGCTGGCGCAATCTATCGTCGCCGGGCGACCGGGCGCGCATCTGGCGCTGATCGGCGTGCTGACCGGGCGCTCGGGCGAGATACCCACCGCGGCGCTGATGGCCCGCCAGCAGCGGCTGCAGGGGCTGATCGTCGGCTCGCGCGCCCATCAGATCGATTTCGTGCGGGCGCTTGAGACGCTGAGCCTGCGCCCGGTGATCGACCGCAGCTTTGCGCTGGCCGATCTGGCCGAGGCGTTCCGCTATCAGGAAAGCGGTGCACATTTCGGCAAAATCTGCGTGACCATGTAACCCCGTGGCGGTCTTCTCCAGCAGGGAGGATCGCCATGATACGACCGGGCGAGCGGCCCACCCCCAACCGATGTCGAACCGAAAGGCCCCCATGCCAGAGCAAGCCCCGATCCTTGGCGTGTATCTTAGCGAGACCGCAGACCTTGATGCGCTTTACGGAACGGCGCTGCGGCGCTGCGCGTCGGATGTGGTGCTGCGCCATCCCGGCGAAATAAGCGACCCGGCCAAGGTGCGGTTTGCGATCTGCTGGCAACCCGGTGCGGACGCCTTTGCGCCCTATCTCAATCTTGGGCTGGCGATGTCGGTCGCGGCGGGGGTCGATGCGCTGCTGGCGCATCCCGGCCTGCCCGATCACGCCGCCGTGGCGCGGGTGCGCGATCCGCATCAGGCGGATCTGATGGCGGGATATGCGGTGCACGAGGTGCTGCACCACGAACGCCGCTTTGCCGACATGGCGCGAAACGCGGCAGCGGCCCATTGGGCGCCGCTGGCGATGCGCGCGCCGGCCTCGGTGCAAGTGGCGGTGCTGGGCCATGGCACCATGGGGCGCGCGGTGGTGCGCGGGCTGCGCGCCGTCGGCTTTGCGGTTCGGGTGGCCTGCCGCAGTGCGCCGCAAGACCAGCTGCCGGGGGTGAGCTATCTATCAGGGCCGGATGCGGTGCTGCGCGCCGCCGAGGGCGCGGATTACCTGGTGAATGTCCTGCCGCTGACCGCTAAAACCGAAAACCTGCTGAACGGCGCTTTGTTCGCACGGCTGTCGCCGGGGGCCGTGCTGGTGCAGATTGGCCGCGGAGAGCATCTTTGCGAGGCCGACATGATGGCGGCGCTCGACGCCGGGCAATTGGCAGCGGCGACGCTGGACGTGTTCCGCGAAGAACCTCTGCCGCCGAGCCATCGGTTCTGGCAAGATGCGCGGCTGCGGATCACGCCGCATGTGGCCAGTGACTCGCTGCCCGAGGTGGTGGCCCGGCAGGTCATCGACACCGCGCGCGCGCTGCGCGACGGGCAGCCCATGGCTTATGCGGTGGACCGGGCGCGCGGGTATTGAGGCGCGCCCAAGGCCTCGCCTCCGCGTCATGACCCCCTGCCAGACGAGGGGCGCGGGCGAGGCGGGCAGCGCCGAGGTTCTGCCTGACCGGACAGATGCGGTATGCCCTGTCCGCCCCCGGCTTTTTCTGGACGCTTGAAATCAGGGGGCCGGGAAGATCGGCGATCTCGCACCGCTTCCGCGTCTCCTTGGCGATACTGGAACCTGTGCCGCAAGCCGCCTGAAGGGCAGGGGGCTTCCGCGGCCCGCGCCCCAACGGATGCGACGCGCGCAGCAGCCGGTCGGGAACCCTTTGGCATCGTCATGCGTTGCTCTGGCAACGACAAGGAGGCATAGATGCCCATTCCCGCAGTCTCTAACGAGCCGCCAGGCACCCCGCCGCCGGATCTTCCGCCTCAGGAGTCGCCGCGCGAAGTGCCCCCAGCGCCGGACCTGCCACCTGCGGTGCCGCCCCAGCCAGAGCCCGACATCCCGCCCGGCACCCCGGACGAAGACCCCACGCCGGACATTCCGCCTGAATTGCCCCCCGGCAGGCTACCCGTCTGAAAGGAGGCGCCAATGCCCGACATAGACACCAGACTGACGCAGATCGAAGGCCGGATGATCGCCCACAGGCGGCTGCTGGCACGGCTTGTGCTGCGGCTTGCGCCGGACCTTCAGGCCGACCTGCTCGGCTGGATCGAAGACCGCGAAATCCTGCATGACGGTCAGGAAGACCCGGGATCGCTGCCCACAGAGTTGTCGGTTCTGCCACTGAGCATCGCCGAAGAGTTTCAGGAAATCCGAAAGCTCGTGGCGACAATGCCTCCTCGGCGAGACGACTGACGCGCAGTGGGACTGATAGCGGCGGGCGGGATTGTTGATCGTGGCTGGAAAAATCCCGGTTGCCGCAGCGTTTGCCCGGATGCCTCCCGGCAGTTTGCGCGCGGCAGTGCGGGGCACGGTCAGTCCTGCGCGCCCGACAAAGCCCGTAGGATGGCGGCAAGCAGGACTTGCTTTGGCACAGGTTTCATCAGCCGTATGTCCTCGGGCCGCAACCCATTGCCATGCACCGTGGATTCCGACGCATAGCCCGACAGAAAGATCATCGGCAGGTCCGGTTGCAGCGGGCGGATCGCCTTGGCGAGGCTGGGGCCCTGCAAATCGCCCGGCATCACGATATCGGTAATCAACAGATCAAAACGCGGCTCTGCATGGAACAGCGCCAAGGCGGCATCGCCCGACGGCGCGGCGCTGACATGAAACCCGGCACCGCTGAGCATGGTCACCAACAACTCGCGAACGCTCTGTTCGTCTTCGGCCAGCAGAATCCTCTTGCCGACGGGCGCGATGCTGGCGCTAAGCGGGCTGTCTTCGGCAACGGGCATTGTCCCGCTGTCGCAGGTCGGGAAATACAGTTTGAACGTCGTGCCGACGCCCAGTTCGGTATAGACATGCACCGTCCCGCCGGATTGCTTCACGAAGCCCAGCACCATCGACAAGCCAAGCCCCGATCCGGCCCCCGGCCCCTTGGTGGTGAAGAACGGTTCGAACAGGCGCTCGAGCGTTCCTTGAGCAATGCCGGTTCCGGTGTCACTGACCGCCAGCATGACGTAACGCCCCACCGCAAGCTCTTGATTGCGGGCATCCGCATGCGCCTCGTCGACGCGCAGATTGGCGGTTTCTATCGTCAGGCTGCCTTGCCCGCCCATCGCATCCCGCGCGTTCAGGATCAGGTTCAGCAGCGCGCTTTCAAGCGAGGTCCGGTCAAGGCTGACCGGCCACAATCCCGCCGGCAGGGAGGTTTCAAGCGACACCGATTCCGGAAGGGCGCGGCTCATCCAGTTGCGCGCCTCCAGCACCACCGCATTCAGGTCCAGCTCTTCGGGGTCCAGCCGCGCCTGAAGCGAAAAGGCCAGCAGACTGTGCGTCAGATCGGCCCCGCGTTTCGTCGCCGCCAGCCCGGCATCGATGAACCGGCGCCTTTGGGGGTCATCTTCATCATCCTGAAGCAGTTCAAGATTGCCCATGATGACCGCAAGAAGATTGTTGAAATCATGCGCGATACCGCCGGTCAGCTGACCGACCGCGCTCAACCGTCCGGCGCGCTCGGCCTCCTTGCGGTGCCGCTCCTGTTCGGAAACGTCATCAAGGATGATGACCGTGCCGATGTCCGGTGACAGCTCTGCGGGCAGCGGCGAGGTTGACAGGCGCACGG
Organism: Citreicella sp. C3M06; assembly: GCF_018860705.1. Lineage (GTDB taxonomy): Bacteria > Pseudomonadota > Alphaproteobacteria > Rhodobacterales > Rhodobacteraceae > Salipiger. The sequence continues at coordinate 12,981 of NZ_JAHKQA010000002.1, read as the reverse complement.
ATCTTGGCTCGCCGCCATCGCCTGCGCAAAGCTGGAACAGCTGCCCCTCGAGCCGGGCGCCGCCCATGGCCCGGCGAAACGGGGCATCGTCGCCGATAAGCGGCTCGGTGCTGTCCGGCTTGCAGAACACGGCCCCGAATGCCTCGCGGGGGGTGCCTGACGCGCCGGTGAGGCCCAGCAGCTCATGTGCCTGAGGGTTGGCGATCGCGATCTGCCCCTTGCGATCCAGCGCGAGGATGCCGCTGCTCGCCGCATCCATCACCGCCTGCAACCGGCTGCTGAGCCCAAGCGTTGCGCTGCGTTGCCTGTCGGCCTCGGCATGGGCGGTTGTGGCCTTGCGCCGGGCGCGTTCGCTCAGCAGAAAGGCCAGCAGCAACCCGACAAAAAGCGCGAACAACCCGGCCAGCGCGGCATAGGCGACGCGCAGCCTTGCCTGTGTCCAGAACACAGGGGCGCCGAAATACTTCTGTTGCAAGGCGGCGTGTTCCTGAGACACCAGATAAAGCGGTATCTCGTCGTTCAGCTGTTCTCGGATTTCACCAAGGCCCCGCCGCAGCGCGATCGAGCGCTGGTATTCGTGAACATGCGGCTCGACCACGTGGATTTCGCCCGCCAGATCCATCGCGTCCGTTAGCCGCAGGATCGTCGACTTCGGCATCACGATCGCGTCGACCTCTTGGCGCAAGAGCCCGGAAAACATGTCCTGAGGCGAGCCATAGCGAACAAGATCGGGCCATTGCTGTGCGCGGGCCCAGTCGTCCGTGGCGGCATTCCGGACCACGCCCAAGGGCCGCCCTGTCAGATCCGCCGGGCTTTGAAACCTGTGCCGATCCGAAGCGCGCACGACCAATGAGAGCAGGACACCTTCGACCGGGACGGTTACGTCCATAGATTGTCGCAGCTTGTCGGGCTGGGACGTAAAGGCGATCATGTCCTTGCCCTCCCACGCCTTTTCATCGGTCAGTTCCGGCAGCGCCATGGGCACGAATGTGACCGTCAGCCCAATGCGGTCGGCAAGATCCGCCACCAGTTCGACGGCAAAGCCCGACGGCGTGCCATCGGGCGCGATCGCACCGTACCCCGGCGTCAGGGGAAACCCGACGGTCAGCACCTCTGGCGCTGGCTTGTACAGATTCATCCGGTATTTTTCGCGCAGGGTCTTCAGCGCGCCGCTGTCCTCGAGCCGCGCGATGGCAGCGTTGATGGGATCAAGCAGATCTGCGCGAGAGCGATGCAGGACCACCGCTCTTTCCTGTTCGCCGAAGGCCTCGCCCGCCGGCAGGATCAGATGGTCGAGCTTCGAGCGTATGGTCAGGTCGAAAACCGCTTCTTCGGGATAGAGGATGGCATCGAATTCGCCGGACAGCAGCCCGATGACCGCCTGTCCTGTCGAGGTTGGATCAAGCTGGATATTGCGATCCAGAAACGGCCTGAACTCTGGCGGAAAGGCGGGTTCCATCGCCCCGACCGCCAGCCCGCGGGCGGTGCTCATATCAAAACTCGCAAGGTCTTCCTTGCGGACAAACAGGCGGACGCGGGTTCGTGCGACGGGATTGGAAAAGAGGTTGTTTTCCTGAAACACCTCGCGTGCGAGCAGCCCGGCGATCAGATCCGTCTGCCCGGCATTCTGCGCGGCGATCATGTCTTCGGCTTTGTCAAAGCTTTGAACGATCAACGCGTGATCAAGCTGATCGGCAATCAGTTGAGCCAGCTCGATCATGAAGCCGGTTTTTTCGCCGTCCGGCCCATAGCTCCAGAACGGGGGCGCCAGCATCCAGGGCGTTGTCAGCGTTGGGCGCTCGGATTGGGCGGATGCGGGCAGGGGCGGCGATAGGAAAACCAGCGACAGACAAACCAGAAGCATGGCGGGAAGACACCGCGCGTCGCGGCAGAACCGCTGCGTGTTTGCAGAGACATAAATCACGCGGCGGGGTCTCCAGTCGGCGGATCAAACGACTGCAAACATTCCAGTTCATCCGGCGCATTGCAAGGAAAGGTTGTGCTGTATCGTGTCTTTCGGGGGGCGTGATCCCGCTCAAGTCATATCATCGGACAAACCCGAAACCGTCGCTTTGCAAAGCCGCCCTGCGCGGCAGGTTGTGCAAGGCCGGGGCAATGGCCTTGCACTTTGATCACAGCATCCTTGGCGGGTGCAGCCTGCGATGTCAGTTGACGCCCGCGTTGAAGACGAACAATTGCTCGCCATTGATCTGGTAGCCGTCGATCAGCGTCTTGGCGCGGTCCGACACCAGCCATGCCTCGAGCTTGTCGACAAGCTCGGATTGCACATGCGGGTGCTTTTCGGGATTCACCGGCAGATAGGCGTATTGGTTGAACAGGACCGGATCGCCGGAATACAGCAGCGCAAGGTCGGCCTTGTTGCCAAAGTTCAGCCAGCTGGCACGGTCCGACAGGATATAGGCATTCATGCCAGCCGCAGTGTTGAGCGCAGCGCCCATGCCCGCGCCGACCGCGTTGTACCAATCGCCAAAGCCCGCTGCGTCAAGTCCGGCCTCGGTCCACAGCTCCAGCTCTTTCTTGTGGGTGCCGCTATCGTCGCCCCGGCTGACAAAGGCCGCCTCGGCAGAGGCGATGTCCTGCAACGCAGCAACCGCGCTGTCGTCACCCTTGATGCCTGCGGGATCATCGGACGGGCCGATGAAGACGAAATCATTGTACATGATTTCCGTGCGATGGGTGCCGTAGCCCCCGGCAAGATAGGCGTCTTCGGCAGGGCGCGAATGCACCAGAATGGCATCGACGTCGCCCGCCTCGCCCAGTTTGATCGCCTGCCCGGTGCCCACGACCAGCAATTGCACTTCGAGGTCGAGATCCTTGAGGATCTCGGGCAGCAGCACCTCGGCAAGGCCCGAGTTGTTGAACGAGGTGGTCACCGCCATCTTCATCACGTCGGCGGCCTGTGCGGTGGTGGCGGCGGCGATCAGGGCCGCGCCCAGCAATATGCGTTTCATTCCACGATATCTCCTTGCAGAAAAGCCCGTGCCTGCGGCGTTTCGGGCCGGGTGAAAAATGTCGTCGCCGGGCCGCTGTCGTGCAGGCGGCCGCGCAAAAGGAACAGCACGTCATCGGCCAGCCTGCGCGCCTGCCCCATGTCATGGGTCGACAGCACCAGCCGTGTGCCGGACGCACGGGCGGCGGTCAGGATGGATTCGATCTCGCGCATTGCCCGCCCGTCGAGCGAGGCGCAGGGTTCGTCAAGGAACAGCACCTGCGGCTCGGTGATCAGGGCGCGGGCAAGGGCCAGCTTCTGCTGCTCTCCGCCCGAGAGCAGCGGCGCGTAACGGTTCAGCATCTCGCCAAGGCCAACCCGGCGGGCGGCGGTCTCGGCGCGGGCCAGCGCCTCGCGGCGGGGTACCTTACGGATGCGCAGCGGATAGGCGATGTTCTCGATCACACTGCGGCGCAGCATGACGGGGCGCTGAAACACGAAGGCCTGCGCATGGCGCGCCTCGTCCAGTGGGCAGGCCCATGTGATGCTGCCCGAGGACAGCCGCGCGGTGCCGTGCAGCAGGCTGAGCAGGCTGGTCTTGCCCGCGCCATTGGGGCCGATGAGCACGGTGATGCCCGGCCCGTCAAGGCGCAGATCGACCGGCCCGACCAGCACCCGCCCGCCGCGCCGCGACATGGCGCCCTGCGCCACAAGGGGAAGAAGCGCGCTCACCAGCGGTCTCCGCGTTCGGTACGGCCCAGCCAGTGGATCGACAGGTTCACCGCCACCGCCAGTGCGATCAGCACGAACCCCAGCGCCAGCGCCAAACCGAAATCGCCCTTGCCGGTTTCCAGCGCGATGGCTGTGGTCAGCACCCGCGTGGCATGGTCGATGTTGCCGCCGACGATCATGATCGCGCCGACCTCGCCGATGGCGCGGCCAAAGCCCGCCAGCGCGGCGGTGAGCAGGGCGCGGCGGGAATCCCACAGCAAGGTGCGGATCTTCTGCGTTTCGCTGACGTTCATCGAGATCAGCAGGTCGTGATATTCCGCCCAGAGCTCGCGGATCGACTGATGTGCCACCGAGGCGATCAGCGGCACGATGATCACCGTCTGCGCCACGATCATCGCGGTGGGGGTGAACAGCAGCCCCAGTACCCCCAATGGCCCCGAGCGCGACAGGATCACATAGACCACAAGGCCCACCACCACCGGTGGCAAGCCCATCAGCGCATTCAGCAGCGCGATGATCCCCCGCCGCCAGCGAAACCGGCGCACCGCCAGCAGCGCGGCAAGTGGCAGTGCGATGGTGCAGGCGACCAGAAGCGCGCTCAGCGTCACCCGCAGCGAGCGCAGCGAGATTTCGACAAGTTCGGGATCAAGCGTCAGCATCAGCCAGACCGCCTGTGTCATACCGTTCCAGATATCGACCATGGGCCGATCCCTCCCCTCATGCCCCTCGGGGGCATGTCTTTCGATCCGCGCGCACCATGTCAAAGCACGCCTGCCGCCGCCAGCCCTCGTGCCGGGAATTTGCGCGCCCGGGTCAGCCTGACCCTCTGCGCCCAGTGCGGGCGCCGCGACCGAGACAATCTGTCCGGCTGGACCCGGCGGAGCGGCGTTGATAGCCTGCCAGTTCACGGCACGGGGGGCGGCAGATGGGCAGAACGGCGCGGGTGCTGCACTCGGTGCGGCTGCGGCTTCTGATACTGGCACTGGTGCCACTGATTATCCTGATGCCGCTGCTGCTGACCATCGGCATGGCCCGCTGGACCGCCGACTACGACGCGCTGTTGATTTCCAATGTCGAAAGCGATCTGCGCATTGCCCAGCAGTACCTTGAACGCATGACCGGCGACGCGGGCCGCGATGTCGCCTCCGAAGCGCGCTCGGCCGGGCTGCTGGATATGCTGAGCGACGCCGAGGCGCTGCGGCGCGACTACCTTCCATATGCGCAGGCGCGCCTTGGGCTGGATTTCCTGCGCTACGTGCCGGTGGCGCAGGCTGATGCACAGTGGCCGGTGATCGCTCAGGCCCTGCAGGGGCGCGCCGATGCCGGGATCGACATAATGGACGCCGCCCAGCTGGACGCGCTTGGCCCCGGCCTTGCCGCCCGCGCCCGTATCCAGCCGATCGGCGACGGGGCGCCCGAGACGCGCGGCATGGTGCTGCATGCCGCCGCGCCGGTGCGGATCGACGGGGCGCTGGCCGGGGTGCTGGTGGGGGGCGTTCTGCTCAACCGCAACCTTGCGTTCATCGACAGGCTGAACGCGCTGGTGTTTCTCAACCCGATGGTGGGCGGAGACCGGCAGGGCACGGTGACGGTGTTCCTTGACGATCTGCGGATCTCGACCAATGTCAGCCTGTTCGAAGGCCAGCGGGCCATCGGCACGCGGGTCTCGCAGGCGGTGCGCGCGCAGGTGCTCGGGCAGGGCGAGACATGGCTCGATCGGGCTTTCGTGGTCAATGACTGGTATATCTCGGGCTATGTGCCGCTGCGCGACAGTTTCGGGCAGCGGGTCGGGATGCTGTATGTCGGCTTTCTGGAGGCGCCGTTCGATGCGGCCAAACGGGCGGCGTTCCTGTGGATGCTGGGGGCGTTTGCGGCGGTGCTGCTGCTGTCAGCCCCGGTGTTCCTGCTGCTGGCGCGCGGCGTCTTTGCCCCGCTCGAGGCGATGACGCAGGTGATGGATCGCGTGCGGCGCGGCGATCTGGCCGCGCGCATCCGCCCCAGCGCCAAGCGCGACGAGGTGGCGCAAGTCGGCGCGCATCTGAACGAATTGCTCGAACAGGTGCAGGACCGCGACCGCCGCCTGCGCGCCTGGGCCGACGAGCTGAACGCCCGCGTCGATCAGCGCACCGCCGAATTGCGCGACACCAACGATAAGCTGGAGCAAGCCTTTCATCAGCTGGTGATGCGCGAAAAGCTGGCCGCCATCGGCGAGATCACCGCCGGGGTCGCGCATGAGATCGGCAACCCGGTGGCGGTGATTCAAGGCAATGTCGACGTGATCCGCGAGGTGCTGGGGCCAGAGGCCGAGACCGTCCGCACCGAGCTTGATCTGGTCGATGCGCAGGTCCACCGCATCGACGGCATCGTCGGGCGGTTGCTGAAATTCGCCCGCCCCGGCGATTACGGCACCGATGCCCATAGCGTCGCGCCGGGGCCGGTGCTGCGCGATTGCCTGGTGCTGGTGGACCACGTCATCACCCGCACCGACATCACGCTGACCACCGACATCGCCGAGGTGCCTCCGGTGCGCATAGATCCCGGCGAGCTTCAGCAGGTGGTGGTGAACCTGATCGTCAACGCGGTGCAGGCGATGGGTGAGCAGGGGCAGCTGCATCTGGCCCTTGCGCCAGAGCCTCGCGACGGGCGCGCTGGCGTCGCCCTCAGGGTGCGCGACAGCGGGCCGGGCGTGCCCGAAGACAAGCTTTCGGCGGTGTTCGCCCCGTTTTTCACCACCAAGCAGGTCGAGGGCACCGGCCTTGGCCTGTCGATCTCGCAAAGCCTCGTGCAGCGGGCGGGCGGGCTGATCAGCGTGCGCAATGTCGGCGGGGCCGAGTTTACCGTCTGGCTGCCCGCCGCCGATCCCGATGCGATGGACAGCCCCGAAATGGCGGGGTAATCAGGGCGCATGGATGTGACACAGGATCTCGATGCGGTGGGGCTGCTCTGCCCGCTGCCGGTGCTCAAGGCGCGCAAGCGGCTCTCGCAGATGGCGACGGGCGAGGTGCTGCGCATCCGCGCCGACGATCCGGCGGCCGTGATCGACATCCCGCATTTCTGCGTCGAATCCGGCCATGAGCTGGTCAGTTCGCAAGACGACGGCGCGGTGCAGGTCTATCTGCTGCGCTGCCGCTAGATCCCGAACCCGGTATAGGGCAGGAACCGCACCGCGCTGCCGGGGGCCACGTCGATGGCCTCGTCGGGCAGTTCGACCAGCCCGTCGGCCCAGCTTAGCCCGCTGATCCGTCCCGAACCTTCCGAGGCAAACACCTGCGCCGCGCCATCCACCAGCCGGGCGCGCAGATATTCGCGCCGCCCCGGTTTCTTGCGTTTGGAAAACGCGGCGGGAACGGTAAAGCCCTGCGGCTCTTGCCAGCCTGCGCCCGCCATCAATGACAGCGCCGGGCGGGCAAAGATCAGCGCGCAGACCAGCGCCGCCACCGGGTTGCCCGGCAGGCCGAATACCGCCGCGCCGTCCCATGTTGCCAGCGCCAGAGGCCGACCGGGTTTGAGCGCGATGCGCCAGCTCGACAGGGTGCCGCGCGCCTTGAGCAGGGCCGAGACGTGGTCTTCATCCCCCGCCGATGCGCCGCCCGAGGTCAGGATCACGTCGCAATCGCGCGCGCCCGCGTCCAGCCGCGCGGCGATGGCGGCGCGATCATCCCTCACATGGCCAAGGTCCACCGGCGCGCAATCCCAAGCCTCGGCCAGCGCCAGCAGCATCGGGCGGTTGGCATCCCAGATCTGGTGCGGCAGGGCGGGGGCCCCGGCAGAAGCGATGATTTCGTCGCCGGTCGACAGCACGCCGACGCGCAGCTTGCGCTGGACCTGCACCTCGCCCAGCCCCAGCGCCGAAAGCAAGGCCAAATCGGGCGCGCGCAGCCGCTGTCCGGCGGGCAGGGCCAGCGCGCCTTGCACGACATCTTCGCCCGCCTTGCGGGTGTTGGCGCGCGGCTTGATCGGCCCGTCAAAGGCGACAAGGCCCTCGCCGAGGGCGCAGTCCTCTTCGAGCACCACGGTATCGACGCCCTCGGGCAGCATCGCGCCGGTCAGGATGCGCACCGCGTGGCCGGGCGGCACCGCCCCCTGAAACGGTTGCCCGGCGGCGGCGCGCCCGGACACCAGCGGCAGGCGTTGTATGCCGGCCCCGGTGGCGGCGTGGGCAAAGCCGTAGCCATCCACCGCCGCATTGGCGCGCGGCGGGTTCGACCGTTGCGCCAGCGCATCGCTGGCAAGGATGCGCCCGCGCGCCGCATGGCTGGGCACGGTTTCAACCCCGGCCACCGGGCGCAGGGCAGCGCGCAGGCGGCGCAGCGCCTCGTCCACCGGCACCCAAGCCACGCCCTGCGGCATGGCAAAGCAATCGTCGCGCAGGCGGGGCGGGATCAGCGGGGCGCTCATTCTGGCAGCCCCGTATCGGCGGCGATGAAATCGGCGATGGCCTTGGTATCGTTGAGATCAAAGCGGGGCAGGGGGTATTGCAGCGGCGCATCGCAGGCCAGCGCCCGCACATTTGGGCTGCCGGTGGGCGGCTTGCCGGTGGCGGCCCGGTGCGCTTCGATCTTGGGGTGGGGCGCGGTCTTGTAGCCCTCGACCAGCACCAGATCGACCGGCGCCATCTGGGCCAGCAGGGTGTCAAGCGGCGGCTCGGCCTCGCCGCGCAGCTCGCTCATCAGCGCCCAGCGGTTGGGCGAGGCCAGCATGACCTGCCGCGCCCCAGCGGCACGGTGGCGAAAGCTGTCGGTGCCTTGCTGGTCGACATCGGTGTTGTGATGGGCGTGTTTGACGGTCGAAACGCTTAGCCCGCGCGCGGTGAACTCTGCTACCAGCCGTTCCATCAGCCCGGTCTTGCCGGAGTTCTTCCAGCCGGTGATGCCGTAGACGATCATGCCAGCGCCTCGGCGCGGGCCAGATCCTCGGGGGTGTTGACGTTAAAGAACGGATCGAATGGGCCTACGGGGAACAGCGCCTCGCCCGCGCCGTGCCGGTCTGTCCACAGCACGACCTTGCGCAGCCCGCCCTGCAACGCCGCGCGCAGATCCTCCCGCAGCGCGACCGGCCACAGGCCAAAGGTCGGGTGCCGGTTGGCCCGCCCGCCAGATTTCAGCGCGTCGCCGTCGCGCGGGGTTGCGGCAAGCGCCAGCGGGTAAGCCTGTCCCTCGGCGGCGAGCAACAGCCGCGGCACCAGATCGCAGGGGAAAAACGGCGTGTCGCCCGCCACGGTCACGATGCTGTCAGCGCCCTGCTCGGCCGCCCAGTCCAGCCCGGCCAGCACCCCGGCCAGCGGCCCGACAAAGCCGCCGATGCTGTCGGGCAGCACCGGCAGCGCCGTCCCGAACCGCGCCGCATCGCCATTGGCATTGAGCGCCAGCCCCGCCACCTGAGGCTCGATCCGATCAATCACGCGCGACAGCAGGGTCTGCCCGCCGATGCGCAGCAAGGTCTTGTCGCCGCCGCCCATCCGGGTCGCCAGCCCGCCCGCCAGAATGACCCCCAGAGGTTGTTTCATGATGTGCCCTTTGCGCGCTTGCCACCGTCGTCGGGGATGCTGGCAGGGTCGGCGTCGCGGATCAGCCGGTCTTCGCCCGCAAGGCAGACAAAGCGTTGCCCGCGCATCCGGCCAATCACCGTAAGGCCGACCTGCCGCGCGATTTCCACCCCCCATGCGGTGAACCCCGAGCGCGAGGCCAGCACCGGAATGCCCATCAGGGCGGTCTTGATCACCATCTCGGAGGTCAACCGCCCGGTGGTGTAGAGGATCTTGTCCTCGGCTGGAATACCATGGCGGAACATGAACCCCGAGATCTTGTCGACGGCGTTGTGCCGTCCGACATCTTCCATGTAAACCAAAGGCTTGTCCTGCTGGCACAGCACCGTGCCATGGATCGCGCCCGCCTCGAGATACAGCGAGGGCGTGGTGTTGATCTGCCGCGCCAGCGCGTAAAGCCAGCTGCTGCGCACCGGGGTTTGCGGCAGGGTAAGCCCGTCCAGCCCCTCCATCATGTCGCCGAACACCGTGCCGACCGCGCAGCCCGAGGTGCGGGTCTTTTTCTGCATCTTGTCTTCGTAGCTGGTCTGGCGCTGCGTGCGCACCACCACGGTGTCGATTTCCTCGTCGTAGTCGATGCCGGTCAGCACGTCATCGTCCCGCAGCATCCCCTGATTGCGCAGGAACCCCAGCGCCAGATAGTCGGGGTAATCGCCGATGGTCATCGCGGTGACCACCTCTTGCCGGTTGAGATAGATGGTCAGCGGGCGCTCTTCGACCACGGAGATCTCGATCTGCGCGCCGGTCTGGTCGCGGCCGGTGACGCGGCGCGTCAGGCCGGGGCGCGACAGGTCGGGCAGCAGGGGAAGGGGGGGGATCGTCACGCTGGCCTCCGGACTGATGTTGGCGCGCTCTACCTAGTACGGCGGCAGCGGGGGTGGCAACCCGCCTCGGGCGCGGGGCGGTGTACTGGCGCAGAAGCAAGCACCGTCAACGTGAGCGGCCTTGAAAACGCCGTTCAACCCGTGCCAGACCTTGTGACATCGGGGGCAGCGCCGATCGGGGGGTTGGGAGGCTCAATTGCAGACATCGAAACGGCCTTGCGCGCGCGCATCCTCCGCGCCTGTGAAGATATCGTGCGCACGGATTGAGCAAAGCGGCACCCCGCAAGGCGCCGGCAGCAGGAGACGAAGATGACACCCATCAGGCTCGGAATGGTCGGCGGCGGCCTTGGCGCGATGATCGGCGAGGTGCACCGCATCGCGGCGCGGCTCGACAACCGTTTTGCGCTGGTGGCGGGGGCGCTGTCGACCACCCGCAATGCGGAAAGCGCCGCCGCCTGCGGCATCGCGCCCGATCGCGTCTACGACGATTACACGGTCATGGCGCAGGCCGAAGCCGCCCGCCCCGATGGCATCGAGGCCGTCAGCATCTGCACCCCCAACCATCTGCACTTCCCGGTGGCGCAGGCGTTCCTTGCGGCGGGCATCCCGGTGATCTGCGACAAGCCGATGACCGCCACGCTGCCGGATGCGCGCAGCCTTGCGGGGCTGGTCGAAAGCTCGGGCCTGCCCTTCGTGCTGACCCATAACTATTCCGCCTATCCCCAGCTGCGGCTGGCGCGCGAGATGGTGGCACGGGGCGATCTGGGCCCGCTGCGGCTGGTGCAGGTGGAATATGCGCAGGATTGGCTGACCGAAGCGTCAGATAGCAAGCAGGCGGCATGGCGCGGCGATCCGGCACGGGCCGGGGCAGGCGGCGCCATCGGCGACATCGGCACCCACGCCTATCAAATCGCGCGCTTCGTCAGCGGCATGGCGCCCGAAGCGCTGGCGGCCGATCTGACCAGCTTCGTGCCGGGGCGCCGGGTCGATGACAATGCCCATGTGATGCTGCGCTATGCGTCGGGCGCGCGCGGTACGCTGTGGTGCAGTCAGGTCGCGCCGGGCACCGAAAACGGCTTGACACTAAGGCTTTACGGCGCGCGCGCCGGGCTGGAATGGACCCATGCCCATCCCGAAACCCTGCGCTTTACCCCCCTTGGCACGCCGACACAGATCCTGCGGCGGGGGGCGCAGACCATGGCCGGCAGCCGTGTGCCAGCCGGCCACCCCGAGGGCTTTCTCGAAGGCTTTGCCAATCTCTATGCCGAGGCGGCTGATCTTATCCGCGCCCACCAGTCCGGCACCGCCGTGCAATCCCTGCTGCCCGGGATCAAGGATGGCGTCGAGGGGCTGGAATTCATCGACGCCTGCATCCGCTCGGCCGGCGCGGGCAGTGGCTGGGTCAAGGTGCATCAAGGCTGACCCGCTCCTGTGGCGGGATCGCCGACATGAGCCAGCCGAGCAGCGGCCCGTGCAGAGAACTAGGCCTCCGCGGGGGCGATCACCCACCCCAAGGCTTGCATCGCCCCTGCAAGAGCTGGCCGACCGCAAAAACTCTGCCACCCTTGCCAGCCTGATCCGCGAGGCTGCGCGACGCAGGCAAGCCGCACAAGGTCAGCGTCACAGCGGTCGCACGCAAGCTCGCCCTTATAGCCAATGCTCTGCGCAAAAGGCGCCGAGAATGGGAGCCCAGACCGCCCTGAAAGATACAGTTGCTAGCATGAACGTCGTGGAAGGGTTGGCAGCCCTCACCGAAGGGGCGCTGAGGGTCGGTCCTGATCGAGAACCGCGTGCCCCAGCGCCGCAAGACAGCTATCAGCCCTAGTCACCAAATGCCGTCCCGCAGCATTTCGCATGTGAAGTCAATTTAACCTGTTGCGAACGGCCCGTTGGAGAGGTTCCAGAGCGACTTTAGCCGTCAGTCGTTGGTATCTTCGTTGTGGCCATTCAGCAGGTCATAGAGCAGGCCTAGTGCCGCGCTGTCGTGTTTGGCGAACCCGGCGTTGCAGGTCGCGACCATCAACTGATGCGCGAGGTCCGTGGCGGGCTGCGTGATGTTGTAATGCGCCCCCACGGAATTGGCGATGCCAAGGTCCTTGCGCATGAGCTCGGCGCGAAACCCGCCGTCAAGCGTGCCTTCGAGGTAGCGCAGGGCATTGGCTTCGAGAACGCGGCTGTTGGCGGTGCCGGTAGACAGCACCTCGCGCATCACCTTGGGATCGACCCCGGCGGCCCGCGCCATGGAGACAGCCTCGCACGCGCCCATCATGTTTACCGCGACCATCAGCTGGTTGCAGGCCTTGACGGCCTGCCCAGCCCCGAGCGGGCCAACGTGGTGAATGTTCTTGCCCATGGCCTGAAACACCGGCTGCGCCTCGGCCACGTCGTCTTCCGATCCGCCGCACATGATAGTCAGGGTGCCGTCTGCCGCCCCCTTCGCGCCACCGCTGACAGGGGCGTCGATGAACCGAGCACCGATCGCGGCAAGCTGCTGGGCCATTTCCTGCGCCTCGAATGGAGCGATCGTCGAGCAATCAATCAGCAAACCATTGTCCCATACTCGCGCGGCCAGACCGGTTTCGCCCGCGAGGACTCCGCGCAGGGCCGCGGCATCCGGTACGCAGGAGACGATGACCTGACAGTGCGCGGCAAGCTCCGCCGGTGTCGCGCAGATCTGAGCGCCCAAAGCCCGGAACGTCTCTGCCTTTTCGGACGAGGACGTGGTGACTGCTAGCTTCAGGCCGGATTTGGCGATGTTGCGTGCCATTCCGCCGCCCATCACACCCAGTCCAATGAACCCTATCATGATACTCAAATCCTTATTCTTTCGAGTTGTGCCTTCCTGGACCGCGTTTTCCCTGCCGGCAGATTGTAAGACTGTCAATCCCGGAGCAAAAACCGGCCAAAGGGTGGAGTGCGCCCCTCGGGCT
>NZ_JAHKQA010000016.1 GCF_018860705.1 Citreicella sp. C3M06 | reverse complement strand
AGCGTCAGCTTGCGCTCTGCGAGGAACTCTTCGAGCTCGGCGTCGACGATCGGGCATTTGCCCGCATTCACCATGTCGACCCGCTCTTGCGAGACATCGACGGCGGTGACCTCGTTGTTCTGCGCAAGCAGCACGGCATTCGACAGGCCCACGTAGCCCAGGCCGGCAACGGCGATCTTCATCTCGGTATTCCTCTCAAGTGCCTTGGCCCGGTGTAGAACCCTTTGAAGACCGCCTCAAGACACGGCGGACGTCATCCGGATCGAGGGGCCCCGTAAGAGCGCCCTGCCCAATTCCTGTGCATCGGGTCAGGGTGCGCCGCGTCGTTCCGCCCATTTTCGACAAAATCCCAGAAAGGCCATCTCCGGATTGCGCGGGCAATCGGTCGCCCAGTCGCGCCATTCGGCCTCGATCATCCGCACGTCCCAGCCCGGCGCGGCGGCGCGCGCCATGTCATAGACATCCGGGTCCAGCGCCGGGATGCTGATTGCCTCGGCGTAATCCGGCCCCACCGTGCCGCGCGAGCGCGCCACCAGATGATCCTTTTCATCGTCGATGCGAATTTCGTAATCGGGCATGTGGCCGAATTTCTCGTCCTCGTCGGCGATCGCCGCCACGAGGCGGCGGAATTCGCGCAAGGTCGAGCCCGATCCACATTTCTTCTGCAGCACCGCAAGGCTGACCCGCCATTCGCGCTGCCGCCCGCAATGCTTACGCGCCAGTTCGTAGATGCGCCGTTCCAGCGGCTTGCGCAGGCGGAAATATTCGCGCGACAGCGTCAGCACCTCTTGGGCGCGGATGGCGTTGAACACCCAGTCCGACAGCTTGACTTCGACCTCCTGCATGCGCCCGTCGCGGGTTTCGCGCACGATCTTGGCGCGTTCGATCAGGCCGAAGGTCTCGAAGACCTCCTGCCCGCCGGTGCTGATATTGGTCGAGATCCGCGTGCCCGCGAGCCGTTCCATCGCCGCCTTCAGCAGGGTGTAGCCGCGCCCGGTGGTCATGCGGTTGGTGGCCTTGAGCAGGTCGGCGGCCTGAAAGCGGATCACCTGCTGCGGCTCCTTGCCCTCGTTCATGCCCTTGATCAGCGCCGAGATGCAGTAGATCAGCACGTCCCGGTCATGCACCGTGGCCAGCCCGTCGATGGATGGCTTGATCTCGACGGTGATGCCGTTGTGCTCGTATTTGCGCGGCCTCGTGTCCGGCTTGGTGCTGAGCGAGAAGATCGGGTGTTCCATCGAGCCAATGTCGCCCTTGGGCGCGGCATCGAGGATGTCGCAGACGAAGAAGTCGCCCTGCGGGTGGCGGTCCGGCAGCAGCGGCGATGCAATCGTCATTCTCGGGCCCTCGCTTCGACACTTCACACACGTTCGACCGTACAACGACACTTCACACACGTCCAGCTTGGAAACGACACTTCGCACACAGTCGCTTCGACACTTCACACACGCAATCGGCTCCGAAATGGCAAAGCCAAAGGCGGAACGACCAGAGTTTTAGGACAGCGGAGTCGGTTTTCCCGCATGAGTTGCGAATCGAAGTAGAATCACCACTTTGCACACGGCGAATCACCACTTTACACACGCAGAATCACCACTTTACACACGGGGGGTGTCTGCAAGTTGTTGAAAGATAAATTAAAAACAGGCCTCAAAACGGGCGTAACACCTTATTTAACCCATATATAACACCCCTCGCGCCGCCGAATGGTCTGTCGCAGGGCAAATCCCCTGCCCCGCAAGGCTGTGAAACGACTCGGAAAACGACGGATGCCGCGCCCGGCAGGGAACGCGGCATCGCAGGCGCAGACGAGATCGCCGGTCAGCCCCGGCGCTTGCCGCGCGCCTCGAGATCCGCCGCCAGAAGCGTCACCGCGTGTTCCAGCGTCTCGCCGAGACCCCAGCCGTGGGCGTCGGCGACGGCACAGAAGGCCTCGATGGTCTCGGGTCTGGCCTTGATGTTGAACTGCGCGTTGCGTCCGGTGCGGCGGCGGCGCTGCGGGCGCGGTGCGGGCTTGGATTCTGTGTTGGGGTCTGTGTCCGGTTTCGGGGCCGCCTTGCGTCTGGAACCCCCCTCCCCTGCCCCCGGCTCGCGGGAGCGGAAGCCCGTCGCTTCGGCCAGCTGGCGCGAGGCTGCCTGGGTTTCGGGGGCCGGTTTCGGGCGGGGTTGGCGCGGCGCGCTCCATTCTGCCGGATCGAAACGGTCGAGCTCGTCGTCAAACCCCCCTGCGAAACCGAGATTGGCGCGGCCCGGTGCCTTGTCTGCCTGTCCGCTCATCAGCCCACCTCCGCCATGCGGACGGCCTTGAGCCGCGCCAGCACCTCGCCGGCAAAGGCGCGGGCGTTGGCCTGCGCTTTTGCAACATTGCTGACCAGCGCCGGATCGAGCGCCCCGAGCGTGCCGCCATAGTCGAACAGGTCGCGAAAGGCGGCGCGCTCGACGATGGGCGTGGCGAAAACCTCGATCCCGGCCTGCGACAGCTGGGCCTGCACGTTCTTCATCGCCCGCGAGGTGACCGCGGCAGAGGTGCGCGTCAGCGCCACCGCATGCGGGATGCTGCGGCGCGCCATGCGTTCCTGGTTGCGGATCAGGCGAATGGTCTTGGCGCCGCCCTTGGCATCCATCGACGAGCCTTGCAGCGGGATGACCACGAGATCGGACATGCCGATGGCATTGGCGACCATCAGGCTGGCGGTGCCCTCAAGATCGACGATGACGAATTGCGCGTCCTGCGCCGCCTCGTCGATGCGCTCGACGATGCTGTCCTCGGTGATGTCGCCAAGGATGGTGATGCCCTCGGGCTTGCCCGGCAGCCCGCCCCATTGCGAGATCCAGCGTTCGGGATCGGCATCGATGACACAGACCTGCGCCCCGCGTTCGGCAAGCTCGAGCGCGAGAAGAAGCGCGGTGGTGGTCTTGCCTGCCCCGCCCTTGGGGTTGGCGAAGGAAATGACCGGCATGAGAACTGCTCCCTCATGGATGTGGTTTTTATGATTGTGGACCAAGGATAGCCGATCCGGACCGATGCGTCATGAGCTATCGGTTAGCTATCTGGTAGCTGTGATCTTGCCGCACGCTATCCAAATGATAGCCGATAGCTAACGGCTTGCTAGAAGATATCCGATAGCTATCGGCTACTATTTGACTACCTGACAGATACTATTTGGATAGCTGTCAGGTAGTATATCTTCTGCACAGTTTCAGGCCGGGCACGGTGGATTGGACCGCGCTTCGAAGAGAGGATCTTCGGGCTGATTTAGATGTTGCCATTACACCTCAGAGGGTATTTTTCCGCAAAAGCAACTGGTTTAAGGAGCACAACCCGCTTGTTCGAGCCTGTGTCTGACGGTAGTAACGTTTTCCAAACACACTCGCAGTAGAGACAATCCCGCGGTCCCGGTCGGGTGTCTTGAAAATCGAATACCCCGGGGGAAGACACTGTAAAATGACATCCCCCCGCATCAATACACGTCTCTGCCTAGTTGCATATTGCATGATGCATCCCTCCAGAGCCCTCCCGATGCGCAAACCGATCTGCGCCTGCTGATGCCCCGCCGCGTTCTCATCGTCGTCGAAAACCTGCCCTTGCCGCTTGACCGGCGTGTCTGGCTCGAGGCGTCAACGCTGGTTCAGGCCGGCTACGAGGTCTCGGTGATCTGCCCGCAGGGGCGCGGCTGGGATGCGCCCTACGAAGAGATCGACGGGGTGCATATCTACCGTCACCCCGAGCTGCCCGAGGCCCATTCCGGGGCAATCGCCTATGCCCGCGAATATCTTCTGGCGATCCGCTACTGGTTCCGGCTGGCGCGGGTGATCCGGCGCGAGCGTGGTTTCGATGTGATCCACGGCTGCAACCCGCCGGACCTGATCTTCCTTCTGGCGCTGCGCTACAAGATGTCCGGCGTCCGGTACCTGTTCGACCACCACGATGTCTGCCCCGAACTGTTCGAGGCCAAGTTCGGTCGCCGCGGGCTGCTGTGGCGGGTGATGCTGTTGTTCGAACGGCTGACCTTTGCCGTGGCTGACGTGTCGATTTCGACCAACGAGAGCTTTCGCCAGATCGCCATCAACCGCGGTCGCATGTCTCCAGAGGACGTGTTCACCGTGCGCTCGGCGCCGCGCATCGACAAGTTCCAGCCGGGGCCGGGCGACACCAGCATCCGGCAGGGCGCAAAGACGGTGCTGGGCTATGTCGGCGTGATCGGCCAGCAAGAGGGCATGGACCTGCTGGTCGAGGCGCTGGACATTCTTGGTCGTGAGATGGGCCATGACGACGTGCGGCTGGTGATCGTGGGCTTCGGGCCGCATGTGGCCACGGTTCAGGCGGATGTCGCGGCGCGCGGGCTGAGCGAGCGGGTGACCTTTGCCGGGGCGCGCTATGGCGAGGAGCTGCTGGCGATCCTCAATGAAATCGACATCGGCGTCGCGCCCGATCCCAAGAACGCGATGAACGACATCTCGACCATGAACAAGGTCATGGAATACATGACCCTGGAAAAGCCGCTGGTGCAGTTCGATCTGACCGAGGGGCGCGCCAGTGCCGCCGATGCGGCGCTGTATGCCGAGGCCAATGATCCGCGCGATTTCGCCCGCCAGATCGCCCGGCTGATCGAAGACCCGGAGATGGCCGCCGAACTGGGCCGCAAGGGCCGGGACCGAGTGCTGGAATCGCTGTCGTGGAGCGCATCGGCCCCGCATTTGCTGGCTGCGTATGACCGTGTCTTCGGCAAGTTGCATCCCGGCAAGACCGGCACCGTGCCGCAGAAGTCGTCGGACCCGCACGCATCGACTCCCTGAAGCCGACTGTCAAGGGGGCTGTTGTGCGAATGCCTGTTTTTTAGGAATCTCCTAGTAGTTGTGCGCAGGAGATTGTCCCTTCTGTGTCTACAATGCTGCAGATGCAGAATATCCTCGATTTGGGTTGATTTGGATCGGGCGGCTCCGCTAGCTCTCGTCATGGGTGTATTCCTGGACGACAGTTCGGGTGGCACCATGGCCGGGCGAATTTCACCAGGCTGAGGACGGCACAAAAGGCGGACGAAACTTGGAAATCTGGAATATTTTCCTAGTGTTATACGCGATTGTGACATTTTCGGCGTTGTTCCTGACCTTTCGGGAGCATCGCAGCAGGGGTGCGAAAAGTTTGCTGCATCTGTTTGGGGGATATCTGCTGTGCACGGTGTGGCCGGCAGTGGTGGCGGTCATGGTGATCTGTTACCGCTCGAAGCCTCAGGACAGCTGAAGCCGCGATTTCCCCCGTGTTGACGATTTTGGGTTTTTGCCCGCAACAACCTTGCATTGCAGGAGTGTACTGGCATGGCGATGGAATGCGACACGCCGGGGCTCGCCCCGGCGACCACAGATCTACGGCGCGGCGGCATTTACCGCAGGGGCGGAAAACGGGCGCTGGATCTTTGCCTCGTGCTGCTGGCGGCTCCGGCAATTC
The DNA here is from genome assembly GCF_018860705.1 of Citreicella sp. C3M06. Lineage (GTDB taxonomy): Bacteria > Pseudomonadota > Alphaproteobacteria > Rhodobacterales > Rhodobacteraceae > Salipiger. The sequence goes on along the minus strand of NZ_JAHKQA010000016.1, from coordinate 47,254 downwards.
TGATTGTGCTGCTGCCGCTGATGATCGCGGTGGCCTGCGATGGCGGCTCGCCGTTCTACACGCAGTTGCGGGTCGGGCAGGGAGGGCGGCTGTATCGGATGTGGAAACTGCGCTCGATGCAGCCCGATGCCGATCGGCTGCTGGCCGAGCATCTTGCCGCCAATGCCGAGGCGCGGGCGGAATGGGAACATAGCCAGAAGCTGAGCCATGATCCGCGCATCACCGCGGTCGGGCGGATCATCCGCAAGACCTCGATGGATGAATTGCCGCAGCTGTGGAACGTGCTGCGCGGCGACATGAGCCTTGTCGGCCCGCGCCCGATGATGGACAGCCAGCGCGCGCTGTATCAGGGGCGCGCCTATTACCGCCTGCGCCCCGGCGTCACCGGCCTGTGGCAGGTCGCGGCCCGCAATCAAAGCAGCTTTGCCGCCCGCGCCAGTTTCGACACGCTGTACCACCGGCGCCTGTCGCTGCGTCAGGATCTGGCGTTGCTGGCCGCGACGGTGGCGGTGGTGTGCCGCTGCACGGGGCGCTAGGGCAGGGGCCTTAGCACCGTAAGCGCCAGCGCAGCGGCAACAAAGCCGCCCAGATGGGTTTCCCAGGCCAGCCCGCCCGCCTCGAACCAGGTGGCGACAAGGTTCAGCGCCAGCACCGCAGCGCTGCGGCTGGCGCACATGCGCAGGATGCGGGCGCGGGGCTGGCCGTCGCGCGCCATCTGGTGGGCTTCGGCGGCGATCCATGCGGCAACCATCCCGAGGATCGCGCCCGAGGCGCCCACCATCGGGCGCGGGCTCGTGGCCAGCAGGCCAAAGGCCAGCCCGCCGCCAAGCGCCGAGATCGCCAGCAGGGCCGCCAGCCGCGCCGCGCCAAAGCTGCGCCCGAGCTGCTCGCCCAGCCAGCCGAACACCAGCAAATTGCCAAGCAGATGCTGCCAGCCGGCGTGCAGGCACGGGTAGGTCACGAACATCGCCAGCGGCTGCATGGGATAATTGGCCTGCCAGCCGTGCAGCAGCCCGGCCCAGAACCCGCCGTATTGATAGGCCAGAGGACGCCACAGCGGGCTGCCCCACAGCCCGGCATCCGCCCCCGACAGCGTTGCCTCGACCAGCACGAAGACGGCAGCAAGGCCGATCCAGACCCCGCGCGCCGCGCGCATGCTGGCCGGGCCTGTCGCGGGGGGGCGGCGGGTCATGTCATTCGGGGATGTAGCGCGGCAAGCCCGGCAGCAGCTCGGCCATGAAGCCCTGCAGGCGGGCCTCGGCCGAGGCGTCGGACTCGCCGCGGGCCATGGGGGTGACAAACCGCACCAGCGCGCCATCGGCCCGCCCGCGTGTCAGCCCGTCCCAGACCACGCTGGCCTTGACCGCGTAATCATTGGTCATCCGCTGGCCGCGCTGTTCGAACCAGTAATAGACCATCTGTTTCGTCAGCCCCTTCTGGATCACCGCGCGGTTGACCATGAAATCGCCATAGGGGGTGTCCGGCATGCTCACCGGCACCGTGTCCAGAGAGAACATCTCCCAGCCGCCGACCGGCAGGCAGACCTCGGGGGAATGGATGCCCGCGCCTTCGGTCTGGGTGGTATAATAGGCGGCGAAGAAATTCACCGGCTGCGCCACGTCTGGCGACGAATAGGTGACGTTGATGTAATCAGAGGCCTTGAGCACATCGCGCGTTTCCTGATCGAGCGACGAGAACAGCCCCTGCCAATCCCCGATGGCGCGGGGGAAATGGACAAAGTTTTCCCGCACGATGCGCTCGCGCTCGGGGGTGGGGGCCAGCAGCCAGCTGCCCGCGATGGCCACCGACAGCAGCGTTGCCGCCACCAGCCCCTTGCTCAGCGGGATGCGCAGCACGCGGGCGGCCTCTCCGCCAAGCCCGTCGAAATCCAGATCGATGGTGTCGGCCAGCGTCTTGGGGTTGCGCGTGGTGTGTTGCAGGATCACCGCCAGCAGGAACAGCAGCGCCACGCAGGCGCCAAAGATCACCCAGCCCTCAAAGACATGAAGGAAGCCTTCGGCCTGTGCGATGCCGAAATGATTGACCAGAATGCCGATCACCCCGATGCGAAAGGCGTTCATGAACACCGTCAGCGGCGCCGCCGTGAGGAACAGCAGCGCCTTGTGCCAGAACGGGCCGCGATACAGGATTGCCGTCAGGTAGCTGAAGCTCAGGATCGGGAACAGGTAGCGCAGCCCGGAACACGCCTCGGCCACCTGCAGCTTGTAGACCCCAAGGTCGATCACGTTGCCCTCAAGGAACACCGGGATCTGGGCAAGGCGAATGAACCACACCCCCAGTTCAGAGCTGATCAGCTGCAACGCGATGGTCATGTGCCAGTAGAGGAACTGCGGCAGCGGCAGCATGAACACCAGATGCAGCACCGGCAGCTGGTGTTTGCGCCCGCGCTGCCAGCCCATCACCGTCAGCACCAGTCCGCCCACCCAGAGGATGAAGCCATAGGTCACCACGTCGGGGATGCGCACCAGATTGCCGAGAATGCCGATGCCCAGCCCCAGCGCGATCACCACAAGCCCCGGCCAGCGTGTCACCGGCGCCGCCGCATCACGCGGCGGCGCGTGGCGCAATTCGCGCAGGAACAGGTAGAGCGAGATCAGCGGGATCAGCGGCCCGTGGCTGTATTCCGGCGTCGACCAGGCCGAGGCCAGCGATTGAAAGCCCAGCCAGAACACCGGCAGCGACGCGATGACAAGCAAGGCAAAGGTGGCAAGCCCGGCAGGGTTGAGGCCTCGGGCGGGCAGGGCCCCGAAGGTGGTGGCAGAGCTGGGCACGGCAAAACCTCTGTCGTCTCGAAAAGGGGATGGTGTCGGGCGTGGGTCAGCCGATACAGGCCGGATTTCAGGGGAGTTTAGCCGCTTGCGCCCTCTGGTGCGAGGGGGCAAACGCCCTGTGCGCCGCAACTTGGGTCACGGTCTCGCGGGGTGGGCGCCTCTGCGCGCTTGTCGGTCAGTAGCGCACCGAGAACGCCCGGCCGATGCTGAGATACAGGCTGTCGGATTGCGCCCAGTCCTCGTCGTCCTCGCGGCGGTGGGTGTGGCGGTAGCCGGCACCAAGGGTCCAGTCCTGATCCAGAGCATGGCTGATGCCGGCATCAAAGCTGCCCTGGCTGGTGGTGCTGTCGCTGTCCTCGACCACGTTGCGCACATAGCCAATCCCAAGGGTCAGATCTGTCAGCGGCGTCAGCTGGCGGGACAGCGAGGCCGAGGCATTGGTAAACCGGGTTTCCTCATCGTCGCTGTTGGCCGCGAACCCATGGCGTAGCGAGGTTTCGATGCGGCTGTTCGGCAGATCCCGGGACCATGACAGCCCCCCGGTCAGGCCGATGTTGCCGCTGGTGGGACGGGTGAGGCCAAGATTGACCTCCAGCGCGCCTTGCGGCAGGGCCTGCGACCAGCCCAGACCCACCGAACTGCGGGTGCCTTCTTCGATCCGGGTCACGCCGAATGTGCCGCTCAGCGTGCCATGTGCCTGCTGCGAGGCCAGCGCGCTGGACAGCGTCCAGGTGTCGCGTGTGGCGCTGCCGTCTTCCTTGAACTGGCTGTAGCCCAGCCCGCCCGACAGCGTGACAGCAGGGGTCAGCGCCAGCGACCAGCTGCCGCGCAGCCCGTAGCTGTCGCTGTCGCTGTCGTCATAGCTGGACCCGGCGTCGGTATAGCGGATGGACCGGGCGTTGACAGAGACCCCCAGCTCGGTCGGCCCGCCCACGCCAAAGCTCAGCCCGGCGTGGGCGCCAAGCCGGGTTCGGGTGCCGAAGCTGTAGTCGTCGTAGATGTCGATGACCGGGCTGTCGGTGTCGTCAGTGTTGTCGATGTCGTCGGTTTCGCTCACCGATTGCAGGTACGAGATATCCGATTCCACAAAGGTGATCCCGGCGTTCAGGCTGTTGGTGCCGACGCTGCGGGCATAGCTCAGGCTGGCCGAGGGCGATTTGAGGCCGAAGGACACATCATCCTCGGCATCCGGGGCTTCGACATGGCGCAGGCTGCCCCCCAGCGTCAGGGTCAGCTCGTCGGTGTGGGTGGCGCTCGACAGGCTGAACCCGAGGTTGGTGTTGCTGCTGAAGGCGCTCTGGTCTTCTTCGCCCGGGTTCAGATCGGGGTTGGTCAGGCTTTGCACACGCTGCGACAGGGTGAATTGCATCAACACGCCGCCCGTGTCCTGCGCGGCCAGCGGCAGCCCAAAGGCCAGCGACAGGGCGGCAAGTGCTGTCGCGTTTCGCCAAAGACGCGGGTGTTTCATGCCAGGGGCCTATTCGAACAGGCGGCGTTGGGGCACCACGATCACGTCGCCATCGACCAGACGCACCAGCCCGTTGGGGCTGCGCCCGGCCTGAATGTCCTTGTAGTTCAGCTTGTAGATGGTTTCGGTCCCGGTGGCGGGATCGGTGCGGCGCAGCTGGATGCGCTTGAGCGCGGCAAAGTTGGTGAACCCGCCGGCCTGCGCGAACAGTTGCAGCACCGTCGTATCGGGCCTGACCGCGATCATGCCGGGGGCGTTCGCCTCGCCAAGCACATAGACAGTCAGCGGTTCGAAGCCTTGTTCAGGGGTCTCGGCCAGCGCGTTGATGCCGACATAGACGGTGGGCGCAAGGGCAAAGCTGCCGGCCAGCGCCGTGGCAATGCTGCGCTGCACCTCGGTGACGGTCCGCCCGGCGGCGGGGATCGGGCCGGCCATCGGCACCGACACGCGCCCGTCCGGCAGCACCAGCAGGTTGCGGTTCAGGCTTTCGTCTTCAAGCACCTCGACGCGCAGCGTGTCGCCGGGGCGGATGGCGTAATTGCCCTGCTGGGCCTTGGCCGGGGCGGCCAGCGCCAGCGCCGAAAGGCTCAGTACGATCAGGGCGCGAACTATCGGCATCTGGAAATCTTTCTTGTTCGAGTGGCTTGGGCGCGAGACTAAAGCAGAATGAGTGTCCTGCCGATGAGGCCAATATGTCAGGCCTTCTGCCCGTGCCCGCTGTGCCACAGGGCAGCGGGCACGGGCAGAGCAGGGCGGGGGGCTAGAGCTGTTCCAGCGCCTCCATCGCGCGGGTCTTCCACACGGCGTCGGTGTCTTTGGCCATGTCCAGCGCGCGTTGCAAGCTATCCCGCGCGTCCTCGGTGCGCCCGGCGGCGGCCAGCGCGACCCCAAGATGGGCGATGACGCTGGCTTCTTCGGGCATGGCCTCTGCGGCCGGTTGCAGATGTTCTAGGCCTGCTTGGGTATCGCCGCGCAGGAACAGGATCCAGCCCAGCGTGTCGCGAAACGCCGGCACTTGGGTGCCGGTCAGCCGCCGGGCGATGGCATAGGCGCGGTCCAGATCCTCGGGGGTGTCACGGTAGTTCGACAGCATCGAGGCGAGGTTGTTGGCAACCACCACATCCGAGCTTTGTTCTTCGTAAAGCTGTTCGTAAAGCGCGATCGCCTTCTCATACTGTTCGGTTTGCTCAAGACGATTTGCCTCGAGAAGCCGCAGGCGGCGCGAGCCGGGCAGCACCTTGATGCTGTCCGTGACCAGCGTCTCGGCTTCGGCGCTGCGGTCGGTGGCGCGCAGCAGCGCCTGCAATTGCAGGATCGCCGGTTCGATGTCGGGCTGGCGCGACAGCAGATCGCGGTAGATGGTTTCGGCCCGGGTCAGATCGCCCTGCAAGGCGAAGATATTGGCGTTCAGCAGCTGCAGCGGGATGCTGTCGGGGGTTTTGGCCAGTTCCGCGTCGATGAAGCCGAGGGCTTCGTCGAAACGCCCGGTGATGACCTGCGTGCGCACCAGCTGGATCACCGCGCCAAGATTGCCGCCATTCTCGGCATCGATCTGGGCGCGCAGATAATCGAGCCCCTCGTCGATGCGGTTCTGCCCCAGAAGGATGCCGCTTTGATAGACGCGGGACAGCTCGACCGCCTGCGGCGTGGCAATGTCGCGCAGCGCGTCGATCACGCCTTGCGCCTGCGGCCATTTTTGCTGGCGCAGATAGATATCGCCCAGCAGGCGCAGCACCTCGATGTTCTGCGGGGCGCGCTGGCGGGCGCTGGTCAGCACGGTTTCGGCCTGTTGCAGCCGGTTGCGCGCGATCAGAAAGCGCGCATAGGTCACGGATTCCTGCGCGCCGTTTTCCGAGACCTGCACCGCCATCGACAGGCGTTCCTGTGCCAGCGCCTCTGACCCGTCGCGCAAAAAGGCATCGGCCATCAGCATCAGGATCGAACTGTCGCGCGGGGCCTGATCCAATGCGGTGCGCAGATCGATCACCGCATCGCCCGGGCGGTCATCGGCCACCAGCCATGCGGCGCGCATTTTCAGGGCATCGACGTTGCCGTGATCTTCGGCAAGCACCTGTTCAACCTGCTCGCGCGCGCCGACAGGGTTGCCGGTGACGGCCAGCATCCGTGCCAGAATGATGCGGATGCGGTGGGTCTGGTCATTGGCCTCGGCCCCGTCCAGCACCGCGCGAATGGCGGCGATGGCGCTGTCGCGGCTGCCACTGTCAAAGTCAATCGAGGCGCGCATGGCGCGGTACAGATCTGCCGGGGCGCTCTCGCCCGCAGCCTCGATCAGCCTGTCCAGTTCGGCGGCGGCGGCCTCGGAGCCTTGGGTGCGGCGCAGCAGGTCGACCACGGTCAGATTGCCGGTGGTATCCTCGTCTGGCGCGCCCGCTTCCGAGCGCAAAAAGCCTTCGGCCCCGTCGAAATCCTGCGTGTTGAGATACCAGCGGATCAGGTCGGCGCGGATCGCCTCGTTTTCGGGGAACAGCTCGTAGAGCTTGCGCAGCTGGTCCCCCAGGGCCTCGGCGCGGTTCAGTTGCGCCAGAAGCTGGCCGCGCAACATGTTGAATTCGCCGGAATTTGGGGTGTATTCCAGCACCTTGTCGACCTGTGTCAGCGCCGCCTCGGCGTCGTTTTCCATCAGCAGCGCGTCGATCACCACCCGGCGGGCCGCCGACTGAGAGGGGTCTTCATCCAGCACCGCCTTGGCAGCGGCCACGGCAGTGGCCTGCGCTTCGGGGTCGCGCGCCAGCGTGGCGCTGCGGTACTGCAGCGCGGTGGCAATGGCGCGGGTGCCGATGCGGGTGGGATCAAGCGCGATGGCGGCTTCGCCGTGGCGCGTGGCCTCGTCCCAGTTGCGCCGCTCCAGAGCCATGCCGGCCAGCGCCTCGCGCGCTTCGACGATGTCGGGGTATTGTTCGATCAGGCGCAGATACTGACCATAGGCCTCGGTGGTGTTGCCCCGCTCCTGTTGCAGCCGGGCATAAAGCATGCGGGCGTCTTTATGGTGACCATCATGGATGAACACGTTGCGCAGCTCGATCAGCGAGCGCTCGACATCTTGCTGTTCAAGATAGGTCAGGGCGGATTGGTAAAACTCTTCGGCCTTTTCCTCTTCGCTCTGGCAACCTGCAAGCAGGAGCATGGACAAGCCAAGAACTGGGATCAGGCGAACTATTTTGGTCATGAGCAATCTTGAAATATGGGCCCCAGAGAATGGGCGGCGGACTAAAGTGTCGGAGAAGAGCGGGGCTTTGTCTTCTGCCGTCCGCAATGTGATTTACAGGAGTTATCGCAGGTGTGTCGAGCCAAGCCTAGGCCGCCGCAGGCTATTTTCTAGGCGGATCTGTCAGAAGATGCCTGCACTGCAGTACATTGTGGCATAACGATTTCGCGACCAAGAGACAAAGATGGCTCTGGTTCGTGATGAGTACGGGTGTCGCGTTGCCTCGGTGATGACCACCCGCTAAGAAGACGCCGCGAGGCATCACGCCCGCCGCAAACCTTCGCGGACGGGCTGATCATGGTGCATCCGAACCTCAGGTGACGTGATGAGCGATTTGCAGCATTATCTTCAGCATTTCAGCCTGAAGACCCGGCCTTTTTCGTTGGCGCCAGATCCGGGCTGCATGTACTGGTCACCGGCGCACCGCCGCGCCTGGGCGATGCTGGAATACGGGGTGATGACCTGTGCGCCGGTGACGCTGATCACCGGCGATGTGGGCGCGGGAAAGACCACCTTGCTGCGTCATCTGATCGAAACGGCGGGAGCGGATCTGACCATCGGCCTTGTGAGCAATGCCCATGGCAGCCGCGGGGAGCTGCTGCAATGGGTGCTGCAGGCGCTCGGGCTGGCGATCGGAGAGGGCGAAGGCTACGTCACCCAGTTTGACCGGCTGCAAAGCTTCCTGATCGCTGAATACGCCGCCGGGCGCCGGGTGGTGCTGATTTTCGACGAAGCGCAAAACCTCAGCCGCGAGGCGCTCGAAGAGTTGCGGATGCTGACCAACATCAATTCGGGGCCGGACGAGCTGTTGCAGCTGATCCTCGCCGGTCAGCCCGAGCTGCGCGACATGGTGCGCCGCCCCGACATGACGCAATTCGCCCAGCGGGTGGTGGCGTCGGCCCATCTTGGCCCGATGCCGCCCGACGAGGTGCGCGCCTACATTCGCCACCGCGCCGAGCTGGCCGGGGGCGAGGCCGCGCTGTTTGATGACGCGGCAATCGACCTGATCGCCAAGGCCACCCAAGGTGTGCCGCGACTGGTCAATCAACTATCTGAAATGGCGCTGCTTTATGCCTTTACGGATGGGGTGAATGCGGTCACCCGTGACAACGTGCAAACGATTTTGGACGATGACATGTTCTTTGGCGGGGAAACCCTGCCGCCGCAGCCGCTGGTCGAATCCGGCGCGGCGCGGGGTGACGGCGAGAAGTGGGCGGATTGATGGACCTGAGTTTCTACTTGCGCCGCTTTGTACGGCGCTTGCACTGGCTGGTTTTGTTTGTCTTGCTCGGGGCCTCGCTGGGGCTGTATTTCGCGATAACGCTTCCACCGGTTTATGGGTCCAGCGCCCGGCTGATTGTCGAGGCCGAGCAGATCCCCGACGATCTTGCGGCCTCGACGGTGCGCACCTCGGCTGGCGAGCAGATCTCGATCATCGAACAGCGCATCCTGACCCGCGAAGTGCTGCTTGAGCTTGCCAACCGGATGGCCATCTACACCGGAGAGGACGCGCAGCTTCCGGCTTCGGCAAAGGTTGCAGATCTGCGCGACAGGATCTCGATCGAGCTGACCGGGGGCGGGCGCAACGCCTTGCTGGTCAATGTCAGATTTCGCGATTCCGATGCCCAACGGGTGGCGCGGGTCACCAATGAGATCGTCACGCTGATCCTGAGCGAGAACGTGCGGATGCGGACCACCGTGTCCGGACAGACGCTGGAATTCTTCACCCAGGAAGTCGACCGGCTGGAGCAGGAGATTTCGAGCCTGTCGGCGCGGATGCTGTCGTTTCAGGAACAGAACCTTGATGCCTTGCCCGACAGTCTGGATTTCCGCCGCTCGCAGCAGGCCGGCTTGCAGGAACGGCTGATACAGCTCGGCCGCGACGAGCAAAGCCTCGAGGAGCGCCGCACCCGGCTGGTCGAACTGTTCGAGAACACCGGCAGGGTGCCGGATGTCGAAGTCAGCGGGGCGCTCAGCGCCGACATGCAGCAGCTGATGCAGCTGCGGCGCGATTACGCCAGCGCGCGGGTGGTGCTGGCCGAAACCAACCCACGGCTTGAGCTGATGCAGGCGCGGATCGCGGCGCTGGAAAAAACGGTGGCGGAACAGCAGGCCGCCGCCGACCGGCTGAGCGAAAACGCCCCTGAAGGCAGCGCGGCACCCAGTGCCTTCGAGATCCAGCTTGCCGATATCGAAAGCCAGCTCGCCGATATCCAGAGCCGCCGCCAGGAGCTTAGATCCCGGATGGAAGAGCTGGCCGACAGCATCGCGCGCACGCCGGGAAATTCCGTCACCTTGGATGCAATGCAGCGCGACTATGACAACCTGCAGGCCCAGTACAACCGGGCGGTGTCAAACCAGTCGCGGGCCGAAACCGGCGACATGATCGAGGCTCTGTCCAAGGGGCAGCGCATCAGTCTTGTCGAGCCGGCCATCGCTCCGCGCAACCCGATGAGCCCGAACCGAAAGGTTCTGGCCGCAGGCGGCGTGGCGGGCGGGCTGCTGCTGGGAATGGGGCTGATCGCAGTGATCGAGCTGTTGAACAGCACCGTGCGGCGCCCGTCCGAGATCACTGCGAAACTTGGCATCGAGGCCTTGGCGACGGTGCCCTACATCCATACCGCTGATCAACTCCGCAATCAGCGCAAGCGCCGCAAGCTGCTTGTGGGGGCCGTCCTGGCGGGCGTGCTGCTGCTGGGCGGCGGGCTATGGTTGGTCGACAGCCAGATCATGCCGCTTGGCGAGGCGGTCGAGATGGCCATCGCCCGTGCCCGCAACGCGCTTGGCGCACCGCAATCCTGAAGGAGCCCGCATGGAACGTATCCAGGCCGCGATTGCCAAGGCGCGCGCTTCGCGCAATGCGTCGCCCCCCGTCATATCCCGCCGCCAGCTGGTCGGCGCCGCTTTCTGGGAAGCGCTGCCCCGCCATACGCCGGACCGCGCGCTGATGGAGCGCATGCGGCTTTGCGGCGGCGAAAGCAATCTCAAGACAGGCGATTTTGCCGCCTTTGATGTGCTGCGCACGCGGGTTTTGAAACTGATGCGGGCCAATGGCTGGAAACGGCTGGCGATCACCTCGCCGACGGCTGGCTGCGGCAAGAGCACCACGGCGCTCAATCTTGGATTCAGCATGACCCGGCGCGAAGATGTCTCGGCGATCCTGATCGAAGCGGACCTGCGCCGCCCGAGCCTGGCGAGCAAGATCGGGCTGAAACAGCCTCAGGATGTCTGCGCGGTGCTGCGCGGCGACGCGGATCTGTCGGCCAACGCCTGTCGGCTGAATGACCGCTTTGCCGTGGCGAGCAGTGACGGGCCGCGCCAGAACCCGTCGGACCTGCTGCAATCGCCGCGTTGCGCAGAGGCGCTGGACAGGATCGAGAAAACCTATGCGCCGACGCTCATGCTGTTTGATACGCCGCCGTTGCAGGTCGCAGACGACACCATCAGCTTTCTGCAGCATGTGGATTGCGTCATCCTTGTCGCGGCGGCGGAACACACGACGATCAAGGAAATAGATGCGTCTGAGCGCGAAATTTCATCTTATACCAATGTGTTAGGCGTCGTTCTTAACAAGTGCAATTACCCCGAGGAAGAATACGGGTACGCCGATTACCCCTGAGGCGCTGCGCTTAGTCGGCTGCGGGGCGGCCCCCCCATGAAAACCGCAACGCATGAAAAAGGGGCCATTCGGCCCCTTTCCTGTATCCGGGTGGCTGAGAGGTTCAGGCGGCCTTGCGGAACCGGCGACGCGCGGCCATGCCGCCAAGCGCGCCGAGCAGCAGCATGCCACCTGCGGGCAGCGGCACCGGCGAGATGATTTCCTGATACCCGATTTCACTGGCCTGGAACGACACCGAACCTTCGGGATCGTTGCCGTCATAGACGCCCAGAAGGTAGCTGCCAGCGCTCAAATTATAAGCGGCGGTAACCGTGTCGGGCATGATCTTTTCGTAGGGAATGCTCGCATCGTTGGAGATCAGGTTACAGCTGCCGCGGATGGCTTCAGCGGTCCGTGTCTTGCCGCACCAGGTGACGTCGTTGGTCAGGCGGGTCGATGTGGTCTGGTTGATCAGAACATACCCGGACAGTTCATCTGTATTGGTGCCACCGGAATAATCCGAAAGATACAGGCTGAACGCGCTGTCGGAGGTGATCGTGACATACCCGGTGTAAGGGATGTCTGCCCAGTTGAATGTCACGTTGGCGAATTGCCCGTAGTTGCTGACACTGCCGCCACCGGTCGCGGTGTAGTTTGCAAAATCAAGCGTTGTCAGTGCCTGCGCGCTGCCAGCCGCGATCGCGGCTGCGGCCGCAATTGCAATAAGACCTGTCTTCATAAGGGTCGAACTCTCAAAAAATTGCCTGAACGACGTCAAGCGGTACTGGTTACAGCGACCAACCTAGCACAGGTCACGATCCCTCAGGCCAGCGTTTGTTGACGCCGGCCCCGGAATTTTCAAATTTCGGTGTGAACTCGCCGATACCGCCAGAGTATTGATCGGATATGCGTCAAATTCGAGCAGTTCATCGGGTGGACCGTCGATCTTCGGGTTTTTAGCAGGGCTTTTCCCGATTTCGGACAGGCTTGCCTGCCTGGGTCAGCATCCAGAACCCCCGTGCGATTCGCAATCTGAACAGGGTCGCCGCGGCGCGGGCCTTTTCGCGGGGGCTGCGCAGGCGGGGGGATCGCAAGACCTTTGGCAGATGGGCCAGCGCCGACAACGGCATCGCCAGCGCGCGCAGCGCCCAAAGGCTGCGGGCCCGCAGGCCGCGCCCCTGCAATCCCCAGGCCTCGTCGGTCAGCCGGCGCCATTTGCGCGCCAGCGCTGGCCAGTTCGACCGCGAGGGATGCGCCACATGCAGCCCATCGTCATAGACCAGCGGTGCGCCCGCCGCCGTGGCCCTGCGGCACCAGTCCAGATCCTCGGACAGGCCGGGCCTGAACCCACCCACACGCTCAAAGACCGCGCGCGGGGCGAGCAGATTGGCGGTCACCGAAAACCCCTTGCGTTCGATGTAGGCGCGGTTGTCGAAGGCAAAGACCGCCTCGAAGGCTTCTGCCCCCGAGCGCGGCGGCGGGGTTTCGTCAAAGACCGACACCCGCCCGCCGACCAGCGCGCCGGGATGGGCGCGCGCCGCGTCAAGGGCGCGTTGCAGCCAGCCCGGATCGGGCAGGCAGTCGCAATCCAGAAACACCAGCAGCGGCGCGCTGGTTTCGGCGACGCCGCGATTGCGGGCATGGGCCGCCCCCGCGGCAGGTTCGACCACAAAGCGCAGGGCGGCAAAGCGCGTCCTCAGCGCCTCGGGCAGCGGCTCTGCCGGCGCGTTGTCCACCACCACCGCCTCGATCTCGGGGCCAAGCTGGGGGGCGAGCGCCGCAAGGCAGCGCTCCAGCCGCACAAGGTCGGCGTGGTGGGGGATGATGATCGCGGCGCTTGGCGTCATCGCGCCGGAATCCGGGCGATCAGGGCGCGCAGGGCGGTCTCGTAGCTGTCCAGCCGGGCCAGCCCGCGCGGCAGCGCCGTCGCCACGTCTTGCGCAAGGGTCTCGCGGGCATCCCAGCCTTGGGTGACGGCGGCAAACACCGCATCGGCGCTGCTGCCGGTGCAATCCACCGTGCGATCATAGCCCAGCGTGCCGAACAGCCCGGCGAACTTGCGGCTATAGGCCATGGGCACCACCGGCACCCCCGAGGAAAACGCGGCGATGCAGGCGTGCATCCGCGCCCCGGCAAAGAAATCCATCCCCGCGATGTAGCTTTTCGCCTCGGAGGGCGAGGCAAAGGCGGGGGCCAGCACCACATCGGGAAATTCCCCGGCAAGGGCGGCGCTGGCGCGCTGGTCGTCTTCGACCTGCATCGGGCCTTCGGCGACGATGACATGGGGCACGAGGTGCAGCTCGATGCCGGGCAGGGTCTGGGTGAAATGGCGGATCAGGCGGCGGATCAGATCGGGGTAATCGCCCCCGCCCAGCTTGTCGCCATCGGCATAGCCCCCCGCCATCAGCAATCCCGACACGTTCAGCCCGACCCGCAGCGGCGCGCCCTCGGGGCGGGGGGCGGGGGGCGTGTAGGGCAGGCGCAGCGCCACGTCCGAGGCCTCGATAGCCTCGCCGGAAAAGCCCATGTCGCGCAGCGCCTGCGTCGACAGCGCATCGCGCGTCGCCACCACCGCCGAGCGCCGGATCGAGGCCAGCGCCGCGCGCGTTGTCCATCCGCCGGTGAAGGGGCCGATGGTTTGCGGCGCCAGCACCAGCGGCGTGCCCGCCAGATGGGTCAGCGCCTTGAGCAGCAGCATCTTCTTCAGCCGCGCGCTGCCGTAGATGTCGGCAAAGCTGTCCCCGGCGCCGATATCGACCACCATGTCCGACGCCCGCGCCAGCGCAAGATAGCCGCTAGGCCGGGTCATGAAGCGGCGGTCAAGATCGACGATGCGGATGTCATCGCCCGTCACATAGGGGGTGCGGGCATCCTTGAAGTCGACGATGGTGATCTGGGCCGTGCGCCCGGCCTCGCTTGCGAGGCGGCGCAGGATATCGACCTCGGCCACGGTCAGGGCCCCGACCCCAAGATTGTCGGAACGGGTCGAATGCATGATGAGCGTGATGCGCAGAGGGGCCATGGGCGTTCCTTGTCTTGGCCTGTTGTCCGGCCTTTTGGTTGGGCCGCTAGGACGCGCGCGCGCGCAGGGCACGGCGCAGCATCCCGAGGAAATTCTTGGCGTTCCGGCGCAGCGGGTTCTGCCGCGCCGCCGCGACAAGGCGCAGCCCCCGGTAGCGGGGGGCTGGGCGTCCGGCCAGCATCAGCGCTGCCAGCCGCGCCGCCAGCGCCCGGCGCCGTTCGCGCTGGCCGGGCTGGATCGCGGCCAGCGTCGTCGCATCGAAGGGCGCGGCGGCGATGGCCCCGGCGGCAATGGCCTCGCTCAACAGGCGCTGCCCGGTGTCGCTGCGCACCACGATCAGGCTTTGTCCCGGCGCTTCGGAGAACAGCGGATAGCCGTCCGCATCCGCCTCCCACGCATCGGCGCAGGCAATATCGGCGGCGGTGCCGGTGCCATCGGCGCAGACCTTGCAGCGGTGCTGCACGTGTTTGGACAGGATGCCGCCCCAGCTGTCATGGTAGCTCATGGAGCGGGTGCTGCCGTCGTCGAGCTGCGCCGTGGCTTGGCCCGGCCAGCCGTTGCCGCGATAGCGAAAGCTGCGCACCCGGTCCTCGGGGGCGTCCAGCGCGGCCAGCAGGGCGCGCGCCCCGTCCTGCGACGGAACCCCGGCGCAAAAGAACGACAGCAGCACCGGGATGGCGGCGCGCAATTCGGGATCGCGGGCCTGCATCGCGCGCAGGGCCGCGACATCGCAGGGCTTGCCGACAAAGGCAAAGCGCCGCCCGCTGGCGCGGTGATCGGCCAGCGCATCGGGCAGCGCCGCCAGTGGTGCGGACGGCGCATAGCGCGACCCGGCGGCAGCGCGGATGTCGTCGCGGCTGCGGGCCAGCACGGTGTCATTGGCCACCGGCACCTGATCGGATGCGGCGGTTTCGATCACCGCGTCCACGGTGCCGCTTGCCAGCAGATGCGCCAGCAGCCCCGACAGCGCCCCGCCCGAGGCCCCGGCATGGCGCAGCGCGGGATCGCTGGCATGGCCCATGTGCATCTCGATCCACGGGCCCCACAGCGCATCGTCGCGGCGCGCCCCGGCCTCGACCGTCTGGCCAAGGCCGGGGCAGGCGGCGGCGATGGCCGCTTCGGCATCGGGGGGCAGCGGGGCGCTCTGGTCCGGGCGCAGGAAGCCGGGCGGGGTCATGCGCATCGCCACCGCCTTTGGGGCCAGCGCCGCACAGGCACCGCAGCCCGAACACAGGTTGCCGCGCAGGACCTTGTTCAGGGCCGGGCTGGCGGGGGGCTGGGTCATCGCGCGACCCTCACAGGTAATCCTGCACGATGCGCTTGACCACGACCTTGGCGTTCAGGCGGTCGATGTCGGTCACCCGGCCCATGTTGCGCCCGCTCATGGCGCCGTACAGGATCGCGGTTTCGGCAAAGGTGGAATGGCGCGAGCACACCAGATGGGCGGAGCGCGACAGCAGCAGGATGTCGATCAGCGCGTTTTCCGCCTCGGTCTGTTTGGTGACGCCATCGGGGCCGCTGAACATCTCGTGCAGGCGCGCGCCATCGGCGGCCAGATATTTATCGGTGCTGTGCATCCGCTCGCCGTAGCGTTGGGCGAAGCGCTTTTCGATCTCGGCGCTGTCGGTGGCCAGAAAGATCGCCGCATCGGGCTGATCCTTCAGCTTGCGGTCCAGCGCGGCCTCGATGCGGTGGACCGGCACCTTGCGGTCGGTGTAGCGCACATGCACGCCAAGGTGCGGCCGGCCCATGGCGGCGATCTCGGATTCAACTGCGGCGCGCACCCGGGCATTGGGGGTGAAATAGCGGCCAAGGTAGTCTTCGATGATGGCGTTGCGCGTGCGCCCGGCAAAGCGCGGATCGCGCCGCAGATGCGGGGCGAGGCGGGCGAATTTCGGCAGGTAGCACCAGAACACCGCCAGCGCCTCGGGGGCATCCAGCCGCGACAGGTCGGTGCAGAACCGCCGGTAGATCCGGGCGCTGGAATGGGCCGAGGGGTCGTGGCGATGCACCATGCGGGCGGCGGGCACA
This sequence comes from Citreicella sp. C3M06, assembly GCF_018860705.1. Taxonomy (GTDB): domain Bacteria; phylum Pseudomonadota; class Alphaproteobacteria; order Rhodobacterales; family Rhodobacteraceae; genus Salipiger. The sequence goes on along the minus strand of NZ_JAHKQA010000016.1, from coordinate 31,117 downwards.
TCAAGGCTGCCTTGCCATGTGGCGGGCGACACGGCGCCCTGCCAGTCGTCGAACGCATCGGGTGCGGCCATGTCGGCGGGGGTGTCGAACAGCAGCGGATAGGCGTTTTCGCCCTCGGGGGCGTAGCTGCCGTCGCGCCAGTCGATCACCGGGCGCCGGCCCGTCAGGTCTGCGAACAGCAGCCCGCAGATCGCCGAAAGCATGCGGTTGCCAAGCCCGCCCTTGGCCTTGATGAGCAAGGTCCTGTCGCTGTGAAGAGCGTCCATGCCGGGCCCAATATCCTGTGCTGCTACGTGCATCAGTCGATTCCGATCTCGTGCTTGATGTCCAGATAGGTGCGCGCGAGATCGGGGCGCGGCGCGGCGAAAAGCCGGTTGATCGCGGACCAGGCGGCCTTCATGCCGCGCAGATCCTCGGCGGCACCGTTGTCGCCGCGCATGGCCCGGATCCGGGCCGCAAGCATCCGCAGCCGGGCGTAGCTGCGGGTCTTGCGCAGGGCCTCGCGGCGCTGCGCCGCTGTCAGGCCGCGATCGGCGCTGTGCTTGGCCATCAGATAGGCAAGATTGGCCAGCCCCATCGCCCCGAGCCCGTAGCGATCGGCCCGCCCCGAGGGAAAGCGGTGGTGATAGACCTGCCCTCGCCGGGTGCCCAGCACGCAGCCGAAATCGGTCACCGCCCAGGACGCGTCGGTATCCTCGAACAGGGAATAGCCGCCGAACACCGGCTCGAACCCGGCGGCGCGCAGCGCCTCGGTGCGGAAGGTCATGCGAAAGCCGGTCATCCATTCCACATGGGTGGAGTCCAGTTCTGCCATCCATGGCAGGTCGGGGGCGCGATCCACCAGAATGCGACCGATGACAAAGCGCGGGTTGATGTCGGGCAGCATCCGGCCCAGCCGGGTGCGCCAGCCGACGGTGCGCGCCTCGCGGGTATGGGCCTGCGACATGGCATAGGCGGCGCCGTCCAGCGCGCCCTCGGGCGGGACCAGCGACACCGCCGGGTTCACCGCGGCGACCTTACGGTCGGTGTCGCGCTCGTAGATGTCCATGATGGCGGCGCTGGTGCCGGGAAAGAACAGCGTGTCGTCGTCGGGAAAGAACACCACGTCGGCGCTCACGTGGCTCAGGGCGCGGTTGCGTTGGCGGGTCAGCCCCTTTTCGGTATGCTCGACGATCACCTCGATGCCCTGCCCTGCGGTGGTGTCCGCCACCACCTGCGCCACCGGGGCGTGGTCGTCCGAACTGTCGATGACGATCAGCTTTTCGGGCCGCCGCGATTGACCCAGCAGCAGCGGGATCGTCAGCGCCAGTGCATCGGGACGGTTGCGGGTGGCGATGGCCACGTCAAAGGTCAGGGCGTGGGTCTGATGGGGCATTCCAAAGTCCTTGAGGAAATACGGTCAGGTCAAAGGGCGTGCAAATCGATGTGTGGGGCGATGCTGTGGCGGCCCCCGATTTTCCCGATGCCGTGATCCGTGTTCCGATCCGTCATGTTTGTCCGTGTGTTAATCGGCCCGGGGCGGGGGCTCCACCGCAAAACCGCATGAGAAGGGACAGAACCGTCTAAACCGGCGGTCTCCGGCGCTGTGTCGCATGATTGGGGGCAAACCGCGTGTAGCGGGGCGGTGCACGCCGGTCGCTGGTGCCCGGCGTCTGGCCAGAGCGGGGGGCGGCGGTGTCATCGGCGGGTTGCCCGGGGCCAGACGTTGAAACGGCGCCTTGATCAGAGCCGGGGGCCTGCACCTCGGTCCGGGCCATCCACATCCCCGCTCCGAACATGAAGAAGACGAAGGAAAAGATGTTTCCCCAGATATGTACGGTCGACAAGGTGAAGCTGAGGCAGACAAAGGTCAGCACCCAGGCCAGGCGCAGCTGCCCCAGTCTCGGATCGGCGCGGAAATCGCGGAAGATGATCCGCAGCAGCGGCACGAAGACGCCAAGGGCCAGACACAGGAACGCCGGGATGCCGTAGCGCACGGCGATGACCAGCCAGAAATTGTCCATACTGCCCGAGATCATGTAGATCGGGCGTTTCCAGTCGTTGAATCCCAGCCCCAGCAACGGGTTTTCCCAGACGTTGATCATGCCCCATTCGAAGATGATGGCACGCCAGTAGGCGGTATGCGCCGACATGGTGGCATAGCTCAGGAACACCCGCATGGGCGAGCGGTTCGACAGCAGGTCGATCGCCACATAGGCCAGTGCCATCATCGCCAGCAGCAGCCACCATTTCCAGCTCAGGCGCTGAAAGATCCACGCCCAGGTCACCAGAGCGATCAGCAGGGCCATGGCCAGCAGCGCGCCGCTGGACAGGGCCAGACAGCCGGTGATGATCATCAGCGCCGCCACCAGAAAGCGCAGCGGCGGGGCCATCTGGCCCTTCATCGCGACAAAGACCATCGACACGGCGACCGAACAGAACAGGCCGAAATGGATCGGGTGGGCAAAGACCGTCTGCACCCGGTCAAGCCCCAGCCGGGTGCCGCCGACGTTCCGTGTCTCGGACCCGAGACCGGGCAGTTTCGACAGTATCTCGCCGAGCAGCAGCCGGCCGGTGGCGGCCTCGATAAACGCGACGGGCATCAGCAGGCACACGATCAGCGCCAGCCAGCGACACAGTTGCAGGAACTGGCCCGACGTGCGCACATAGGCGCGCCCGCACAGATAGCCTCCCAGAAACTCGATCCCCGTCGAGCCGGTGTTTTCGATCGCCATCTCCGGGTTGTTGCGGATCAGCGACAGCATCGTCCACAGGATGAAGAGCGGGAACAGCAGGTCCGGCAGCACGAGCTTGCCGAAATGCCCCAGATACAGCCGCACCAGCAGCGGCACGACGATCACGATCAGCAGCAGCCGCAGGTTGCCCATGCCCAGCGGCCCCAGCTTGAAGAACACCGGCAGCATGATGCACAGCAGATAGGCCACGGCGACACGGCTCAGGCGCGCGCCCGGGACGGCGCTGGCGCTGTCATCGGCGGGGGCGGGCAGGGGCTGCATGGCTCTGGGGGACGTTTCACTCATGGCCATGAGGTTATCCCGCTGTGTCCAGCCAGCTCGCGCCCAGCCCGGCCCCGGCCAAGGGGCCGTCCTGCCGGTAGCGGAAGGACGCCAGATCCTGCGGATTGCCGCCCCGCGCGTTCACGAACAGCTTGTCGTAATGGGTCGACAGGCCCATGCGGCGGTCTTGAATCGGTACGTTATCGGCGATCTCCCAGCCAGCGGCGAGCTGGGGCTTGGGCACCAGATAGGCAAGGTTGCGCAGGATCCGGACCTGTTCCGAGCGTTCCTTGACGGTGATGCGCGGGGTGTAAAGATCGGGATTATCCGCCGCCCCGTCCGAGCGCGCATTGTGGATCAGGGTGTTGTTGCGGATCGTCAGCCCCAGCGTTTCCCCCACGGTGATGCCGTGCAGATGGGCGTTGATGATCACGTTCTCTTCGATCAGCAGGTCGCGGTAGAACATCTCGCGCCCGGCGGCGCCGGTATCGACCTCTTCGTTGCGCATGAAGATCGATTGCGTCAGGGGCCCCAGCCCGGAATTGAGCAGGTTGCGCCGGATCGTCACGCGCTCGGTGGGGGCGGTGGTGCGGCGGGTCCAGAACTGCATCATGTCCGGATGGCCCTTGTCTTCGGGCGCGCGGCGGAAATCATGGATATGGTTGTTTTCCAGCAGCATGTCCGAGACGCGGGCAAAATTCATCCCGTCCAGTCGCATGTCGTGCAGGTCATTGCCGGTGATGGTCAGATCGTGGCAATCGGCGACCACCAGCCCACGGCCAAAGCCGCGGATTTCGCTGTCGCGCAAGGTGATGCCGCGCGCGCTCGTCAGGCTTAGCCCCAGCGCCCAGCCATAGCCATGATAGGCAGTGTCCGCCGGGTCCGAGCGCATGGTATCGCCATCGAACAGGCACCCCGTGACGGTCACGTTCTCGCAGGCCCGCACGGTGAAGGGGCGAAAGGTCATCTTGTGCGAGGCATCGAAGTGATAATCAAAGACAAGCCCGTCCAGAACCACATGGGCGCACTCATCCATCAGCATATAGCCCAGCCGGGCCGGGCTTGCCGGGTCGGCAGAGACCAGCGTGATCGGCTGCCCGGCGCTGCCCTTGGCGCCGCGTGGCTTGAACGCGCCATAGCGGCCCGGCGCAAGGCGCAGCGTGGTGCCGGGGGCGGCGCTCTGGGCGGCCTCCAGCAGCGCGTCGGCATCGGCAACGTCGATCACCGGACCGGATGGGGCGGCGGACAGCGGGGCGGCGCAGATCGCCGCAAGGCCGCCCAGCACGTGGCGGCGGCCCGGATGGCAGGCGGCGGGGCGATGTCCGGGCAGGGCGGATCTGGACATGGCGCTGGACATGGCGGGACAGTCCTCGGTCTGGTCGCGGGCCGGGTCGGCGACAGGGGCAAAGATCATTCTAGGGGCTTTCACCCAGCGTCGCCAGAGAGCGTCGGCGCGCGCAGCAGATCCAGAAGCGGTGCGGTGAGCGCCCCGACCACGGCGCTGCGTCCAAGGCTGTTGAAATGGCAGGTGTCCCAGCGGTAATCATTGCCGAAGTCGTCGGTGTTCAGCCCGGCGATGATCCGCGGGCTGGCCTCGGCCACGGCGCGCTGCACCGCGCGCATCGCCTCGACCCCTTCGGCGCGGCGCGGGCCGATGCATTTCGAGGCCTGAAACATGTAAAGCTGCGCCGACGGTGCTGCCGCCAGCAGCTGCGCGCTCAGCGCGTCCAGCTGCGCGCGCATGGCGGCGTGGCCTTCGGCGGTATCGGGCATCACATTCGCATCGCTTTCCCCCTGATGCCACAGGATCAGCTCTGGCGCGTAGCCCTGTGCCTGCGCCGCCGAGATCCGTTCCAGCAGCGCATCGAGATAGCCCGAGCGCCGGTCCAGCCAGTCCCCCACCTGCGAGCCGCCGACCGCGCCATTGATGAACAGCACCGGCTGGCCCAGATCCTGCGTGAGCGCGGCCCCCAGCAAGGGCCACAGGCTGCCGCCCTTGCCGGTGGCTCCGGGCATCGGGTCCTCGCCGCGCCAGCAGGCGCCGTTGAACCATGCGTAGACCTCTGCATCCGCGGGCAGGCTGGCGGCTTTGGTGTTGGTGTTGGCGGCGTTCGATTGCCCGCCGGTCACCAGCACGCGGGTGGTGGAGGGATCGGGGCAGGCCACGGGGCTGCGCGTGCCCGTCGATCCGGGGCCGGGCAGGCGCAGCCAGAATTTTTCCAGACCAAGGGCCAACCGGGTTTCGCGGCGCAGCTTGATATAGGCGCCGTGGGTCCAGCCGCTCAGCGTGCCATAAGCGGTGCCGGCCAGCGCCGCGCACAGCACCAGAGCCATCACCAGAGGCCAGGAGGGTCGTTTCATTGTGGATCGTCCTTCAGAGAAGCGCCTTGGATCTGCCGTTGCGAGACCACCCGCGCCGGGCTGCCCACCGCGATGGCCATGGCCGGGATGTCGCCGCGCACCACCGAATGGGCGCCGATGATGGCGCCATCCCCGATGCGCGCACCGGGCAGCACGGTGACGCGGGTGCCAAGCCAGACATCATTGCCGATCACCACATCGGCCTCGTCGCTGGCCTGATCGGTGATCGGCGCGCCGTCATTGTAGCGATAGCCCGAGGCGGTGATCATCACCTCGGGGCCCAGCAGCACATCATCGCCAAGGATGACCCGGCCCTTGCCCGGACCGGCCCAGATCACGCAGCGAAAGCCGATGCGCACCCGCGCGCCGATGCGGATGCGTTCGGGATAGGAAAACGCCGCCGTCGGGCTGATCGACGGGTTTGCCCCCAGCCGGATCTGCCGCAGCGGCGCAACATGGGTGTAATTGTAGAAATTCACCATCTTGATCAGATGCGCCCAGGCGCGCGGATCAAGGCTGGCTTTCAGCAGCCGCCACAGCCGCTGGGGGCGGCTCAGGCGCAGCTTGTGGGCGGGGGCGTCTTGCTGGGCGTGGGGGTCTTTGTCGATCATCGGGGCGTCTCTCATGGGTCGGGCTTTGCGTAGCCAGCCAGCCAGTCGGCCCGCGTGGCCCAGACGCTGCGCCATTTCTCGGCCGCAGCCCCGCCGCGCAGCCCCGAGGCCACCCGCCGCAGCGCCGCCCAGAGCCACATCATCGCCAGCCCGAAGGGTTGCTGCCACGCTGGCCAGTGATCGCGGATCAGCGTTGCGCGCGCCTTGGCCACCATGCGCAGCTTGTCGGCGCGCTTGCCCGAGGCCGCGCCCACCAGATGCATGATCTGCGCCTTTGGGATGATCGCGGGGCGATAGCCCAGTGCCCGGGCGCGCAGGCACAGGTCGGCCTCTTCGCCATACATGAAATATTTCAGATCGAACCCGCCCAGCTTGTCCCACAGCGATTTGCGGATCATCAGGAAGCAGCCGACCACGATGTCGACCTCGCGCACATTGTCGCGCGCCCAGGATCCCATGCCCTCGGGGTTGAACGCCGCGCTGCCCCGGAACGCCGCCGTCAGCCCGGTGGCCATGCAGAACGCCGACCATGGTGTGATGCGCATCCAGCAGGAGGCGATGTTCAGGCTGCCATCGGGAAACACCGTGCGCCCGCCGGTGATGCCCGCCTCGGGGCGCGCCTTGGAAAAGGCCAGCAGCGTGTCGATGGCGCCGTCATGCACTTCGGTATCGGGGTTGAGCAGCAGCAGCCAGTCGGTGCGCGCCGCCTGTGCCACCACGTTGTTGGCGCGGGCAAAGCCGAGGTTCTCGGCGCTGGCGATCAGCTCGACCTGCGGAAAGGCCGCGGCCACCGCGTCGGCGGAGCCATCCGATGAGGCATTGTCGAACACCACCACATGGGCGCGCGCGCTGTGGGTGGCGGCAAACAGCGTGCGCAGGCAGGCAAGGGTCAGATCACGGGTGTTGTAGCTGACCACGATGACGGTCAGCTCTGCCGCAGCGCTAGGCGCGCCGGTCAGCGCGACAGGCGCACCGCGCGTGGGATCCGGTGCGACCGGGGGGGCGGGGCGGTTCCGGAAGGCCGATGTCATAGCAGGTGGGGTACTCTTGGGTCGGGGGCGATTTCAGGGAGGGCGGCGGGGCCAGACGCCACGGGGGCCGGGGAAGTCCGGTTTGAACCGCAGCTGTCATATTGCTGTTTTGCCTTGATTATAGACATGCGCCCTGTGTGTGCCCAACACCGCGCCGGGACAAGTACAAATCTGCCGGGGTTCTCTGGCTTTCCGGTGGTAATCTTCCTAAAGGTGCAAAAACCTGCGGAAGTGCGCGCGGGACAGCAATACCTGATCCTGACGCAGTATTGGTGTGATTGGCATTAGGTAATCGGAGAATAGATTCATGGCGACCTCGAGGGATGATAGCGCAAACGGCAAGGCGGAGCGTGTGCTGATCGTCTCGCTCAACTATGCGCCGGAAATGATTGCCATCGGGGTCTATTCCTCGGGCATGGCCGAGTATCTGTCGCGCAACGGGGTCGAAACGGATGTCATCGCGGCGCGCCCCTATTACCCGGCCTGGCGCACCTATGAAGGCTGGCGCCGCCCGTGGTGGACGCGGCGTCGCGGCCCCGAGGGCACCCGCGCGGTGCATTGCCCGATCTACGTGCCAAGCAAGCCGAGCGGGTCGCGCCGCATCCTGCATCACATCAGCTTTGCGCTCAGCGCCCTGCCGGTGCTGCTGTGGAAGGCGCTGGTACACCGCCCCGATGTGATCTTGCTGGTGGCACCGTCGCTGATCTCGGCGCCCGGCGTGCTGGCGGCGGCGCGGCTCAGCGGGGCCGCGACCTGGCTGCATGTTCAGGATTTCGAAGTCGAGGCCGCCTTTGCCACCGGCCTGCTGAATCAGAAAAGCCTGATCGGGCGCCTTGCAGAGCGTTTCGAACACGCGGTGCTGGGCAGTTTCGACCGGGTCAGTTCGATCTCGGGGCCGATGCTGTCGCGCCTGCGCCGCAAGGATGTTGCGGAATGGCGGATCACCGAATTCCGCAACTGGTCGGATATCTCGAAGGTGCAGCCGGTCGAAGGGGTCTCGCCGCTCAAGGCCGAGCTGGGCATCGATACGCCGCATGTGGCGCTGTATTCGGGCAATCTTGCCAACAAGCAGGGGCTTGAGATCCTGCCCGAAATGGCCCGGCACCTGCGCCACCGCACCGACCTGACCATCGCTGTCTGCGGCGATGGGCCGATGCGCGAGGTTCTGCAGGAACAGGCGCAGGATCTGCCGATGATCCGGTTCTTTCCGTTGCAGCCGATCGACCGTCTGAGCGATCTTCTGGGGATGGCCGATCTGCATCTGCTGCCACAGATCGCCGGGGCGGCGGATCTGGTGCTGCCGTCAAAGCTGACCAACATGCTGGCGTCGGGTCGCCCGGTGCTGGCCACCGCCGATCCCGACACCGCGCTGGGGCAAGAGGTCGAGGGCTGTGGCCGGCTTGTGCCGCCCGGCGATGCCGCCGCCCTCGCGCGCGAGCTGGAAACGCTTCTGGATGACGCCCCGGAACGGGTCCGGCTGGGCGCCGCGGCGCGGGCGCGGGCGCTTGAGCGCTGGGACATGACGTCGATTCTGGCCCGCTTCAAGAGCCAGATCAGCGCGGTGATCCGCGACCCGCGCCCCGCCGCCGAAGGGCAGCGGGACCTGAGGACCTGAACCGCGCCTGACGGTCGCCCCTCAGGCGACCGCCAGCCAGTCCGCGCTCTCGTTCATCGAGAAATGCGTGATGTCGGCATCCAGCCCGTCGCCGACGCCCGATCCGATGGTCAGACCCCAATATTGCTCTTCCGTGGTCAGCCCGGTGGCGTAGGTCTCATCGACAACCACGCCATCGACCATCATCGCCAGACTTCCAAGCGAGGAATCATAGCCCAGTTTGACCTCGTGGAAGTCGCCATCGGCCAGCACATCGGAATTGCTCTGCAACGAGACCGTCTCGTCGCCCAGCTCCATCGTGAAGTAGAAATCGTCATCATTGATGCTCAGCGCCATCGAGTCGTAGATCTCGAAGACCGCTTCCCAGTCGCTGTTGTCGTCATCCCGGATGGACACCACGAATTCGAAGGTATCGCGGGAGTGCAGCTCTTCGACGTAGCGCGACACGCTGACCGTCGTGCTGCCATCGAATTCGGCCCAGGTGTCGTCTGCATCGCTGGCATAGGTCAGGGTGCCGGTGCTGACCTCGGGCATGGCGGCTGATGCCACCTCGTTGGTCACGGTGTCGTTGAAATCAAGAAAGATCAGCGCGTCCGCGTCATATCCTGTCGGGGTTGGATCCGAGATGATCGTGCCGTCGGAAATCTCCAGCGAGGTAATGCCCATATCCGGCTCGTCCCCGGCCCAGGGATGGCCGATGGTCAGGCCCCAGGATTGCGCCACCGCGGTCAGCCCGGTCTGTTCGGCCTGGGCGACCACCTCGCCATCCACCGCGATCTGCATCACACCGGCTTCGGAATCATAGCCGATGCTGATCTCATGCGCAGCGCCGTCGGCCAGCGGCATCTCCGGAGTCCGGAGGAGCTGGGTGCCCTCATCGGTGGTCAGGCTGAAGAGCAGCCGCCCGTCGGAACGGACCGAAAGCGACAGCGTCTCGTGCAGATACAAGATCGTGCCTTCGGTCGTGGTGTCGAAATGCTGTGCGGTGAAGGTGATTTCAAACGAGCCGGTGTCGTAAAGATACCCGGTATCCCGGTTCACTTCGACGTCGCCGCCCGCGACCATCACGCCGGTCTCGCCGCTCGGCATGGTCACGATATCCTCTTCGGATATGGTCATGCCCGCGATATCCGCGCTCGAGAAATCGGTCTCGAACAGGGTTTCTATGACCACGACCGAGGCCGTGTTGTCCTCGGCAGTGGCTGCCGCGCTGATCTCCTCGGCGCTGGAGGCTTCGGACTTGATCGAAATGTTCGACAGCGAGGCGTCGACGCTGGCCTTCCAGGGGTTGCCAAAGGTCAGCCCCCAGTATTGCGCGGACTGGGTCGACCCGCTTGCCGCGGTCTCGGCCACGAGCTCGCCATCGGCGTAAAGGCTCAGCATCGCGCCATCGTAGACAAAGCTGAGATCCACGGGGCCGTCATTCAGCAGCCCGCTGGCCGAGCGGACGCTGAACCATGTGTCTCCGTTCGAGAACTTGAACGAGATCGAGCCATCCGTCTGGACGGTGGCTTCGAGCGATTGATAGATCATGAACAGGGTGCCCGATGAGCCCTCGTCGATATCCAGCGTCATCGAGAAATCAAAGGAGCTGAGGTTGAAGATGTCGCCCACCGTGCGGGCAATCTCGACCATCGCGCCTTCGCCGATGCGCAGGCTGTCGCCATCAAGCGTGGCGCTGGACAGATTCGTCAGCGTGACCCCATCCGGGGCGACATTGGTCAGCACGCCGTCGACCAGTTCCAGATCGACCAGAAGCGGGTCCTCGATTTCGACGGTGCGGGTGATGGTGTCGCTGCTGCCGTCGGGCTGGGTGACGGTCAGCGTGTAGCTGTGCAGGCCGGGGGTCTCGAAATCCACCTCGATCTGGGATCCGGTGAAGCTGCGCCCGTCATCCAGCGTCCAGGTGACGATCGTGTTCTCGTCGATCAACCCGTCCGGGCCGCGCGACAGGCCCGCATCCAGCGTATAGACCGACAGGTCCGACACGCTGACCGACGCGCGCGCAACCGCCAGCAGCGTGTCCGGGGTTTCATCGAACCACAACAGGCTTGATCCGTAGACCCCGTTCAGCGCGCTGTCGGGCAGCAGGGTGATGTCGCGCAGATCACCGCTCTCGCCCACGGTCAGGTTGGTGTACTGGTTCAGCTGGTCCAGCTCGCTATCGGTGCCATGACTCAGTGTCATGTTATCGCCATCATCCAGAATCCGCAGGCCGACGTTTTTCTCGACAACGGGGTTGGTTCCGTCAATGTCGATCCAGCCGGGGCTCTTCAGGGTGGTTTGGGTGCCGTCCGCGTTCAGGTAATATGCATCCTCGATGTAGATAAGTGTATTGTTGGTCACCACCATATTCGATGTATCTGACACGGAAATGCCATGATAGGCGCTTCCCCAGATCACATTGTTATCGACCACGATATTTTCGAAAAGATATCCGTTCTCCTCGTAATCCTCGTTCTGGCCGAATATTACCTGATATGCCGCACCAGTAGAATTGTCGAAGAAATTTGACTGAATGGTAATATCTTCATTATTCAGCCAGATATTCGCGCCCCATAGTTGAATAAAATCGGAATGATTGTATTCGTAGGTCGATCCGAGGAAATCATGGAACCAGTTGTCGGCGATCAGCGCATCCTGCACCCCGCCCAGCCGTACCCCGTCGCCCTGCAGGGCATAGAGTTCGTTGTCGGTGTAGGTCAGGCCGACGACTTCGCGAAAAGTGGCCCCGTGAAAGAGATTGTGCAGCTCGTTGCCGATGAAGCTGAAGTTCTCAACCTCGACGATATCGGCGCCGGTGGCCCCGATCGTGTAGCCGCCAGCCTCTTCGTTCAGGCCAGCGGCGCCCTCGGCGATGGACGAGATTTCGCTTTCGTAAATACCTGAATTATCAGTATCTTTAACCGTGATAAGCGTGCCGCTGTCACCCTCGATCTTCACGTCCGACAGGTGAAAATTTTCGTGGTTGCGCATGTAGACCGACGACACGACCGCGGGATCTTCCGGGGTCAGCGAGGTGATCATGACAGGCGCATCGATCTGTGCGTTTTGGACGTCGTAATGGGAAAGCGTATAAGGGCCGCCCGCAGTGTCCAGCAGGATGACACCGCCCGCCCCGGCAGCGAGTGCCGTGTAAGCGGCATCGAATTCCGCCTGGGATGTGACGATGCGCACATCGTCTTCAAAGCGGACATCTTCAATGCTTTGCGAGGATATATCTACGAAATCCGACAGGTAATAGCTTTGATCACCATTCGTTCCTGAAGAAGCCTCAGCTGCTTCGGTTGTGCTCGTCATTTGCGTATTCCGTTGCCGATATATTTGATTTCCTGAGTCGCTATTATTCCACGAAAAAATGAATGGAGCCTGTGTGTCCGGGATGATTATCATCTCGGTTTACATACTCTACGTGGATTACAGGATACCGCACAAACGCAACCATACGGTGATTTTGAATTGTGGAATTTTTGGGGCGAAAAGATGTCATCTTTAAGGCGTTATTAAAAAACAGATATTGAGAACGAGATATAAAAATGAGTTATTTAATTGGGATACCAGTTACTGTTATTCGCTTGATCAATATCTCGCATTCGTTTGGTTAATGCTGCGTATTCGCCAGACAAATACCGGTCTTCGGATTGCATGGCCGAGTCAGTAAATGATAAACAACATAATGCACATTATTGGATGTTTTGGTGCTGCAACCAGGGTGAGATGCCCTCGGCTGGGCAAAGCAGAAATGTCTCACCGAGGGTGGAGAAGCTTTTCATGGCCGAGCAGGGCGAAGCCCCCACATATCGCCGCCCTGATCGGCCATGCGTTCAGAGCCGGAGCTTGCCGGGCTCCTTTGCGCTGTAGACGGCGCGGAAACCTTGCTCATCGAGGAGCGTCTCGAAGGCCCGTCAGGCAAGATCGTCGGCGAAATATGGAGGGATGTCTTCGCTTCCCCTGCCATGATGGTTGGGCCGCTGGCGGGGTCCAAAGCGAATCGCACCTGATCCGGGGCGAACATGTCTTCGATCTCTGGGCCCGGCACATGACGGGCACATAAAGAGGCGGCATCCCAGACGCCAACCCGGTCCGGGCGTAAAATTTGGGCGTCACCAAAACGCCAGGCAAGCCGTTACAGCCAAGGCGGCCTTGCAGGCCTTGCGCATGTGATGTTCGCCAGCCTGCCGCACAATGCGCCGTTTTGCACGTGGGATGGGCATCAGCGCCCGGCCCGTACTGGCATGCACGGTCAATCATGATAGGGTGCAGTCGCATCGCCGACTGTCTCGACTGTGCGACGCGACCTTTCCGCCCCAGACATCCGAGCCCCGATGATCCCCTTTTATCTTCTGAATTGTCTTGGCCTCGTGATTGTCTTCGATGCCGGAGACGCGCATCCCTTCGCCTCGGTGCTGCTTGCAATCAGTTTTCTGGTGTCGCTGACCTGCTTCACCTACGCGGTGTTTTCCCGCAGCCTTTCGGCGACCAGCTTTGCCTATCTGCTCTATGCCACCTACGGGTTCATCCTTGCCGGGCTGATGCAGGTACGCAGCGACAGGTTCTACTGGATCAACAACGCGGTGCAGCGCGAATACATCCCCGATGCGGCGGTGATCGTGCTGCTGTCGACGCTGGCCTTTGCTCTGGGCTATTTCTGCCGGGTCGCCAGTCGGCCCACCCCCATCGAAAGGCCTTTGACCGAGGTGCCGCAGGGGCAGCGAAACCGCATCGCGCGGGCGACCTTTGTCGTCTGCCTTCTGACCTTTGCCTATCTGCTGATGGCGGTCGCCACCTATGGGATTGCCGCCTTCATCGGCACCCGCCACACCACCGGGATCGCGCTGCTCGCCAGTGGTGGCAGCACCGCGACCTACGGGCTGATCTTCACGCTGACCCGCGGCATGGCCATCGCCTCGATGGTGATCGCGGGCTATGTGCTGTTGCGGATGCGCATCCGCAACAACTGGACCTTGGCCGCCATGGTGCTGGCCTGCCTGACGCTGTGCATTGCCAATTTCCCACCTGCCCTGCCCCGGTTCTGGCTGATCGCCACGATCCTTGCGGTGCTGATGAGCACCGCCAAAGGCTGGTTCCTGCGCTGGAAGACGGCGCTGTTCGCCGCCGCGCCGCTGCTGATGTTCGGCCTGTTCCCGGCCTTGCAGGCCTATAACCGCCGGAGCGAGAGCGTTAATCTGAACGTGTCGTTCACCTCGCCGCTCGAAGGCATGATGCATGGCGATTACGATGGCGTGCAGGCGATGGTGAACGTTTTTGGAATGGTCAGCCAAGAAGGCGTGACGCTGGGCAGCCGCCTGCTGTCGGCGCTGCTGTTCTTCGTGCCGCGCTCGATCTGGGGCGGCAAGCACGAGCCGACCGGCTCGGAAGCCGCCGAAATCGCCGGCTTCAATTTCCTCAACATCAGCGCGCCGGTTCCGGGCGAGCTGTTCGCCGATTTCCACTATGTCGGAGCGATCGGCGGCATGGTGCTGTTTGGCTGGCTGATCCGCGCGCTGGACGATGGCTATGACGAGGCGCGCCGCCCGGTGATCAGCATGATGGCGGTAATCCTTGCGGGCTTTGCGCCGATCATCGGACGCGGGCCATTGCTGGGGGTGATCGCGGCCCCGGCCTCGGCGCTGTTTCTGGTGGGGCTGTGGTGGGGCCTGTCGCGGATCGTTCTGGCGCGCCAGCCCCGCGCCGCCAGCCGTGCCCGCCCTCGCCATGGGCCCACGCGGCCGGCGGACCGACATTCATGAAGCGGCGCAACCTGCTTCTGGGGGGGGTGCTGCTGCCGCTGGGCCATGGCGGCGCGGCGCAACAGGCCAGCCGGGAGGCGCTGTCTGACACCCCGCCTCCGCAAACCGCAAACGAGCTGCGGCAGACGCCCGATCTTGCGGCCCGTCTGGCGGATCTGGGCTTGGCGCCGGGGGATTGCTTTGCGCTGATGGATGGCAGCCGCTACGCGCTGCTGCCGCCCGAAGCGACGGATCACGACCTGCCCCTGCCCGGAGACGCGCTGAATCAGAAGCTGCGGGTGCTGCCATCCGACGGGCGCATTCTTTTGGCGTCGTGGGGGATCGCGCCGCTGTCGCCTGCCCGCGGTGGGCCCGATCCGGCCAGCGCGCCAGATATCTCCGAGGCGCTGACGCGCGCGGTGATCCGGGCCATGACAAACCATGCCGAACTGGTGCTGCCCCCGGGGATGATGCGGGTCACCCGACCCGGCGCGCTGCTGGCCCGCGATCTGGCGGGCCGCCACGACGGTCTGCGCATCAGCGGTGCAGGACAGCAATCGACCGTGCTGGTCTATGACCCCGTAGATGCCTCTGAACCCTTGCTCTGGAACAACAATTCGGTGCTGGGGCTGCGCCTTGCCCGGCTGACGCTTTACACCGATGTGCCGGGGGCGGTGTTTGCCCGCTGCTATGGCAGCGGTATTTCGCAGGATCACCAGTTCATTGACATCGCCTTTCGCGGCCGCTGGGGCATTGGCATCGAAATGGTGCCCGACCCTGAGACCGGCGCCGCTGGCAACAACAATTCCGAATTCCTGTTCGATCGGGTGCACAGCGCGGTCTATCTCGACCCGTTTACGCTGTTGCTGGGCCGCTCGTCCGATCAGAATCTGAATTACTGGTTCCGCAACTGCAAGCTCTGGGGCTGGGTGACCATTGCCCGGCTGCACAAGGGCGGGCATCTGCATATCTCGGATTGCGACGTGTCGGGTTATGCGCCCAAGGCCGCCAATTATCTGGTCGAGCTGCTGGGCGACAATCATGCGCGCGGCGTCTGTGCCTGCAGCATCCGCAACCTTCGGGTCGAGCTGAAAACCGAGCAGGCGCTGCTGCTGCGCTCGGAATGGCCATCTGGCACCATCGACATCTCCGGGCTTGATCTGTCCTCGCAGACCTACCGCATGACCCCCGCCGCCCCGGTGATCGAGCTGATCCTTGGCGAAGGGCGCGGGCCGATCCTGTCGGTGTCGGACTCGCAATTCGCCGGGCAGCTGCGGGTGGACAACCACGGCCAGAAGGGGTCGGATCAGGCGCTGATCGCCTTTACCCGCTGCAGCTTCTTTCATGGCGCTGGCCCCGACGAGGTGGTGATCTATGACGGTTCCAAGGCGCCGCGGCGCATCCCCGACATGATCTTTCGCGACTGCCGCGGCACGGCGCGGCGCGACCGCGGCCTGTGGGATTGCAACCTCGGCGCGCTGCTGGGAGGGGCCTGCCGCATCGAAAGCCATCAGGCGCTGCTGCCCGCTGACGGCAGCGCGCAGCGCCTGCCCAAAGGCGCCCGGATCGAGGCGCTGGTCGACCCCGCGACCATGACCCCGGTGCCCGGCCTGCGGCTGTGGTCCGCTGGCCACGATGTGACCCCCGTGCCGGGCCGACCGCTGCCGGTGTCGGACGGCACGCCAGTGGCGTTGCGCCCCGAACCGGGCGCAACCTTTCCGGGCATGTGCCTTTTGCATTATCGCGCATGACGCAAGCGGCGCATGGCCCACCGCGCCAAGAATATGCGGAAAAAAGCAACGGCTCGGAAGTGTTGCAGGTTTTCTGCAGTGCGGCAGCTTTTTCCTTGCGCAGCCTCGGGTGTTGGCACTAGGCGGGTAAGGCAGGGCAACCGCAGGGCGCCCGCCTGATCAGGATTTCCAGTCACGGATGCCATGACCTTACTGCCTATCGATACGTCTTCCCCGCACGCCCGCCGTTACCGCAACCAATCCAGAAGGGTCTGGGCATGAGCCTGAAATCCACGCTGAACCGTTTGCGGCGAACACGACCCGTCCGCATCGCGCTGTGCTGGGTCAAGGCGATCCGCTGGTGCCGCTATTATGTGCAGCATTCCGGGGCTTTCCCGCGCAGCTATAACGCCACCGCGTCCCGCGCCTGGATCATGCGCGAAGCCCATACCGTCGAAAAGGGCCTGTCGCTGCCGCAGGTCCGCCGGTTCTTTGGCAAGGCCAAGACCGACCACCTGCGCCGCGAAATGACCGCCAGCTTGGCCGTTCCCGGCAACGCTCCGGCGATCGCCGTCGGGCAAAGCGTTCTGGCCAGCTACGTGGACTGGCACCGCGATCAGGGGGCCACCGACCCGGTGGTCGACAATATCGCTGCCGAGGTTGCGGGCTATGAGGCGAGCCGCCCGGATCTGGGCGGCACCATCCCCAACCGCCCCGATGTAAGCGATGACGAACGCGCGCTGTATGACCGGCTGGTCAGCACCCGCCGGTCGGTGCGCAACTACGCCCCCGGCCCCGTCGACCCGGCGCTTTTGCAAGAGGCGATCGACCTTGCCAATCTCAGCCCCTCGGTCTGCAACCGGCAGCCCTGGGCGGTGGCGGTGGTACAGGACCCGGACATGCTGCGCCGGATGCTGTCGCTGCAGGCGGGCAACAAGGGGTTCGATCACACCATCCACAATCTTTTGGTGGTGCTGGCCGACACAACCGCCTTTGTCGAGGAATACGAGTTGTTCGAACCCTTCGTGGATGCGGGCATCTTTTCCGGCGCGCTGGTGAATGCGCTCAACGCGCGCAACATCGGCTCGTGCTGCCTGAACCTGTGCGTATCGCACAAGATGGCGCGCAAGGTGATCGGGGCGCTGGGAATAGACCCGCGCTTTTACCCTGTCATGATGATTTCCTGCGGACCCGCCGCCGAAGATTGCACGGTGCCGATTTCGGCCCGGCTTCAGGCGCAGACCTTTCATTTCTGACCCCGGCCGGTCTGCGCATTGCGTCGCGTACCGGCCCCGAAAACAGACGAGCCCATGTCCAGCACTGACCAGATGACCGCGCCAGATCCCGTAGCAACCGCCCCGGCAGGGCCGTCCAAACGGATCGTTTTTTCCTTTCAACTGCTGACCAATATCGGCTGCGAGATCATCATCCGCGGGTCCATCGCCTTTTTGAAACGGGCCTATCCCGATCACGACCTGACCTTCGTGGTGTCAAGCTACCACCCGGAGCGCGACCGGGCGTTGCTGGCCGATGTGTCCGGCGTGCGCGTGGTGCCGATGCTGGAACGCAAGCGCTATGTGCGCGGCGTGCTGCGCAAGACCGGGCTGTTCATCTCGCACTGGACCCCGCGCTTTGCCAGCAGCGAATTCAAGTCGGCAGACCTGTTCTGTTCGGTGGGCGGCGACATCTACACCATGTTCGGCGATGCCCTGCCCGAGGATTGGCTGGGCTATGAATCCTATGCCACCCGCCACGGCATTCCCGCCATCATGTTCGGCGCCAACATGGAACGCTTCGAGGTGCTGTCAGAGGCGCACCGCGCCCAGCTGCTGGATCACCTGAAGCGGTTCCGCCTGCTGGTGGCCCGCGACAAGGGCACCGCCGATTACCTCGCCGGCCATGGCATCGCCGACAATGTCGCCATTTTCCCCGACCCGATCTTTTCGCTGCGCCCGAAAACCGTGTTCGAGCGCCGCAAGGTGCATCGGATCGGCATCAACTTCACCCCCTTCCTGCTGGAGAAATTCGGCGATGGCATCGTCGAGCGCTACGCCCGCATCACCGAAGGGCTGGTGCGGCAGGGCTACGAGGTCAGCCTCGTGCCGCATGTTTCCTCGCCCGACGGGCGCGGAACCCAGCATGATCCGCGCACGCTGGACCAGCTGCATGCGGCGCTGGCCCCCGACATCGCCGCCAAGGTGCAGGTGTGGCGCGGCGAGATGTCCTTTGCCTCGATCTCGCAGATGCTGTCCGAGCTGGACATGTTCGTGGGCGCGCGGATGCATGGCTGCCTCAGCTCGCTGACGCTGGGCAAGCCGGTGTTCTTCGTGGGCTACAGCCGCAAGGCCAAGACCATGGTGGATTGGCTCAAATCCGCCTCGCCCTTTGCCGACATGGCGCAAAGCTTTTGCGTCAAGGATGGCGACAAGGTCGAGCTGAGCGATATCGAGGCGCTGATCGCCGATCACGATGCCTGGGCCGCCGCCGGTGACACCCCGGTCACAGTCGATACCCGCGGCTGGCTGGACGGGCTGCCGCTGTGGCAGAAGATGCCCGATCTGAACAAGGCCTGAGCCACATCATGACCGACACACCCGGCGTTTCCGACCCGGTCGCAGGTAAAACCACCGGCGCCTCATCCGCGGGCGTACAATCGTCGGGGCGCACCGCCGCGCGCGGCATGGCCTGGACGGCGCTGTCGCTGGTGGTGTCCAAGCTGCTGTCCTTTGGCAGTCAGGTGGCGCTTGGCTACCTGCTGGCGGTGGACACCTATGCCATCTTCGCACTGCTCACCACGGCGATGATCTTTGTCAACGGCTTCCAGAATCCGGGCGTGTCGAAGATGCTGATCCAGCAGCATGACCGGCTGGACGAGATCCTGCCCGATTATTCCGCCTTTGCGCTATGGCTGGGCTCGATCGGGCTGGTGCTGTTTCTCGTGGTCGGCATCGGGTTCGAGATGACCTATGACGTGCGCCCGCTGTTCTGGGTGATCGCGCTGGCCGGGCTGAGCATCCCGCTCAAGGCGGCGACGACGGTCTACATGGCGGTGATGAGCGTCAATTATGATTTCCGCGCCATCAGCATGGCCGAGATGAAACGCTCGCTGTTCTATTACGTGGTGCTTGTCGGGGCGGCGGCGCTGGGGGCGGCGGGCTATACCATGGCGCTGGCGCTGGCGGCGGCGACGCTGTTTCATGTGGCCTTGCTGAAACGGGCGACGCCGGGGCTGCGGCTGTCGTGGAAGCTGACGCCGCGCCGGTTCTGGCAGATGACGGTGGAAATGCGCTGGGTGCTGCTGTCGTCCTTTCTGTTCGCGCTTGGGATGAACGGCGATTACCTGCTGCTGGGCGAAATGCTCAGCGCCGAGGAGCTGGGCTATTATTTCTTCGGCTTCACGCTGGTGGCCAACCTGACGGTGATGATCTCGATGGGGATCAATCAGGCGCTGCTGCCGCTGTTTTCCAAGCTCAAGCACGATCTGGCGCAGCTGCGGCGGCAATATCTGCGCATCAGCGGCGCGGTCACCCTGATGATCAGCATCCTGTGCATCGGGCTGGTCGGGATCGGCCCGATGCTGGTGCATCTGGTGTGGGGCGGCAAATGGGACCCGGCGATCGTCGTGGTGGTCAGCATCGCCGCGGTCCTGCCGGTGCGGCTGACGGCGAACCTTGCCGGGGTGGTGTTCGAAAGCCAGGGCGCGTGGGGTTGGCGGCTGATGACGCTGATCTGGGATGCCGGGTTCATCCTGATCTGTGCCTTTGTCGGCGCAACGCTGGACGGGTTCAACGGTGCAACCATCGCGGTGGCGCTGCAACGGCTGGTCAGCGGCTTGCTGACCTTTCCGCTGGCCGCAAACATGATCGGCATCGCGCCGCGCCGCACCGTCGGCTTTTTCGCGCGCTGCTTTACCGTCTACGGGGCCGTGGTGGTGGCGATGTTGCTTGCCGACCCATGGCGCGGAGTCAGCGTCCATGACAGCACGCTGATCCTGCGCCCGATGCTGGAAACCGCGGCGGCGCTGGCGGTATTTCTGGCCTATAATCTGGCCTTCAACCGTGAACTGATGGTGGCCATGCTGGGCATCCTGCGCCGAAAGAAAACCCCATGACAACAGCCGCTTCGCATCTGCTGTTCATTCTGGAAGGCGGCGAGGGCTACGGCGTGATGCGGGTCTGGGACACGCTGCTGCGCGGGTTGCCGGCGCGGGGGCACCGGGTGTCGGTGCTGCTGCTGCGCGACAATGCCACGCTGCGCGCGCGGCTGGAAACGCAGGGCATCGACGTGCTGCACCTGCCGGTCGCATCGCCCTCGCCGCGCGGCAGCGGGAGGGCGCAAAAGGTTTGGGCATTGGGGCGTCGGGGGGTCGCGCAGCTGGGTCTTGCCCGCCGCCTTGCGCGGGAAATCCGCGCCCGCGGCATCGATACCATCCTGCTGCAAAGCCCGCTGGCCACGATGCTGGCGGCGCTGAGCGCGCGCTGGTCGGGCACCCGCGCCTTTTGGATGATGCCCAATTCGGTCAGCTCGGGCTATCCGCTGGATCTGAACCGGCGGGTTTACCGGGCGCTGTTCCGCGCCGGACCGCTGATCCCGGTGGCCAATTCGCACCATACCGATGGCACTTTGGGGCCGGGGCACTATCGCCGCCACGTGCTGCATCTGGGCATCGATACCGACACCTTCTGCCCGGGCGCCGGGGCGGGCCTGCAATCAAGGGCCGCGCTTGGCATTCCCGAAGAGGCGCCTCTGCTGGGGCTGATGGCACGCATCACCCCCGAAAAGGGGCAGGCCGAGCTGATCGAAGCCATGAGCCTTGCTGGCGCAGACGCCCATCTGCTGCTGTGCGGCGGGCCGCTGGAAAGCCGCTTTGCCGGCGCGCTGCGCGAGCAGGTGGCGCAGGCCGGGCTGCAAGACCGGGTGCATTTCGCCGGGCCGCAGGCGGATGTGATCCTGTGGTACGCCCTGTGCGACGTGGTGCTGAACACCCGCACCGATCCCGAACCCTTTGGCTTGTCGGTGATCGAGGCGATGGCCATGGGCAAGCCGGTGCTGGCCCACGGAGCGGGCGGGCCGTCAGAAACGGTGATCGACGGGGAAACCGGCTGGCTGATGTCCGCCCCGACCGCCGCCGCCTATGCCGAGGGGATCGCACGCGCGCTGGCCGACCAGCCCCGCTGGGCAGAGATGGGCGCGGCGGCCACCGCCCATGCCCGGGCGCATTTTTCCGAAAACACCATGCTGGATGGGCTTGGGGCGCTGCTCAGTCGCTGACAGCGGCGGCGCGCGGCCCGAGATCCCGCAGCGGGTTACCGGCGCAGATCCGTGCCGGCGGCACGTCGCGCAGGATCAACGAGCGCGCACCGATCACCGCGCCCTCCCCGATGCTGACCCCCGGCCCGACGAAACAGCCCGCGGCCAGCCAGCTTTCGGCCCCGATGCGGACAGGGCGGCAATCATAGCGAAAATCGATCTGCCGGTGATCGTGCGAGCCGGTGCAGACATAGCAATCCTGCGACACGCAGGCGTTGTCACCGATGTCGATCTCGGCCAGAGAATACAGCTCGGCCCGATCGCCAATCCAGACATTGTCTCCGATGGTCACCCGCCAGGGATAGGTGATGCGCGCCGACGGGCGGATCTTGACCCCCCGCCCCACGCGCGCGCCAAACGCCCGCAGCACCATGGCGCGCCAGCCATGCAGCGGCTGCGGCGACAGCCCGATCAGCACCGCTTGGACAATCCACCACAGTTGGACGTAAAGGCCCGAGCGCCCGCGGAATCCCGCCGGCACCCGGAACAGCCCAAGATCCTGATATGTCGCCATTTTGCTCCCCGTATTCGTCGCGACACCCAGCTTAACAGATCCCCCCCCGCGCACCAGCGGGAGCGGGCTCAGACGATGAATTCCACCTCTACGAAGATCGAGGTGCCCTGTTGGTTGGCAACGCCGTTGGCGTCACGCAGCACCAGCGTTTCATTTCCCAAGGGCACGAGAAAGCTGACCGGCAGATCGATGTTCAGCACAGAGTTCAGTGGATGATCGCCACTTTGCGCAATCAGCGTACCAGCGCCGTCCTCGAGCCGGAAGTTTACGGTATTGATGCTGCTCAGCAGGCCCGAGTTGCGAAAGGCCACACGGGTGATCACCGCCCGCGCCGGAAGCTGCGCGGTAAAGGTTCCGGTGGTCAGCGGGGTGCCGCGCCCGGTCACATCGCGGAACACGAAAGACCGTTTGCCGAAATGGCCGTTCTTGGCAAGGCGTGAGCCAAGCACCACATCCCAGACCACCAACGAGGTGGAGCTGCTGGGGGTGGCCGACCGACAGCGATCAAGTTCGACCAGCCAGCTGCCACCAACGTTCGTCGTGCGGTTGAAGGTCAGGAAATCATCCGGGCTGTTTTGCCGGATCGTACACATCCGATAGGCGGCATTGTGTTCATAGACATACGCCCCGGTGCCGTTCGAATAGACATGAGTGCCGATCAGATCGCACCCTTCGAACAGAACGGTCGGCCCCTGGGTATTGCCGCAACTGAAATGGGTATTGATGACGGTGTCGTACCCGCTGGGTGTGACCGCGCCGCAATCCAGATCACGGAACGCGACGGTGCCGTAATTCCATTCGCAGTAGATGAGCTTGGAGGCGACATTCTTGTGCTCCACCCGTCCGCCGGTGACGGTAAAGCTACACACGCCGCGCGCATGATCATCGCCCAGCAGCTCGAACAGCGGCGCGCCTCTGCTCGACTGGTTCTGCGTCATGCCGGGGGCCAGCCCGGACCAGTCGCAATTGACGAAATGGAAATGTCCGCCCTTGCGGGCCCGCAGGAACTGGCCGTCGTACAGCCAGAATTTGCAGTTGGTGGCCCAGTAGTTGAGAAACTGGTCCGACCCTTCGCTGGGAATGTCCAGAACGGTGTCGCGAATGGTCGCGGTGATCGCGCAATTCGACCAGCGCCATTCGGAATTGTTGTTGCCACCTTCCAGACGGTACAACTTCTGCCAGGTGCCGTTCCAGTTACAGTTCTCGAACAGGACATCCTGAGCGCCGCCGCTGGCGTTTACGAACATGAACCGCGCAGTGTCGCTGCTGGCGGTGAACCGCAGGTTTCGGAACCGCACAAAGAGGAACTCATTGGGATTGTAGCAAAGATAGTCTTCGCCATCGTGGCCGAAATGAATGGTGGTGCCGGTGGCGTCGCCTTCATAGGTCAGCCCCATCGCGCGGCCCACGCCCAGCGTGTCCATCAGGCTGCGCGGACTGTTCACCAGATATTGCCCGCCGGGCAAGAACACCGCGTGCTGGACGATCTCGTTGCTGCCGATGGTCGGTGCCTGTTTGCTGGACACGGCCGCGCGAAAGGCGGTTCTGATCGCGGCGCTGTCATCGGTCACGCTGTCGCCCTGCGCGCCAAAGGCGCGAACGTCGAAGCCGCGCGGGCCCGGTTCGACGTACAGTTTCGCCCCCCCGGCGGTGGTCACGTGGTGATCGCTCGCATCGCTGGCGGCAACGCGATAGACATAGGTTTCGGCCTGGGTCATCAGGCGCATCCCCGCCGTGAAAAACTCTGGCGGGCGGGTGTCGCTTATCAGCGTGTCGACATCCGGAACCGGGCTGTCCGCCGCGAGCATCGCCAGCATCCCGTCTTGCGTCATGCTCACGACCGTCGCGCTGGGGGCAGCGGACACCCCCGAGAAGATCTCGTAAACGCCTTGGGGCGTCAGGCATCGGTCGCCATCGACGAAGCCGGACAATGCGCTCATCTCGCTGGTCGAGGCCAGCTTGACCGGCATACGTTGCCGGATCTCCTCAAGGGTGGTTTTCAACCGGCTTCCGGTCATCGGAAGCGAAGGGATTACGAGTGCCATGTAGCATGTCTCCGGTAGAATGGACTCAGGTCGTGCTCGTCACCCGGTTCCGGGGGGAGGCCCAACGCGGGGCCGCTCGACCTATACAAAGATGGTATCTGCCGTGATGAGGTCGTCGGCATGCAGCAGCGAGATCGTCGTCCCCCCCGATGCAGAGACGACGATCGGCTGCGACCCCGAGAACAAAAGCCCGAGGCCGAGCATCAATAAAGCCCGACAAGGGCGCCAGCACTGGTGCCCGTCGCCCACACCCGCTTGACGCGCAGCGGAAAGATCCCCCCGGCCTGAAGGAACAGCGTCGCTTCGCTATCGTCGAGCAGCGTCACGTGAACGTCGCCGGATACCCCGACGTTCAGGGCACGGGTGACCGTCGACAGATCGGTTGCGTCGCTGGGCGTGATATCGAACCCACCATAGGGCGGCGAGTTGAGGCCATGCGTGAACTGGCTGTACTTGTCTGACATCTCTTGTTTCTCCGGCAGTGAACAACTTTGCTCCGGCACGGGCGGGCGCATCTGCCATCCCGGTTCGGTTGCTGAAGAATCCTTCTGTTTCGTTAAAAAACCGGCTCGGCACCGCGCGCGGTTCCGGCCTTGCTGCAACACCTGCGGGCAGACCCGACATTTGCGCCGCTTTGCAGCCGTCTCAAGCCGCACCCCGTGTTGCACCCGGTCTCGCGATCAGCGTAACGATAGCCCAAGATCCGCCGCGTTGGCCCCCGGTGCGCAAACTGTGCGTAAACGGAGCGCATGACCGGCACCCACAGACAGGCCGCAATGCGCCCCCGGCAGGAGAACCGCCCGTGACAGATAGCAGGTCTTTTCTTGCCCCCGGCACACAGGCAGACCCGACGCGGCTGGTCTTTGTGTGGAACAATTTCGGCCCGATGCACGCCGACCGGCTGGAAGCCGTGGCCCAGCGGTTTCCCGCAGCGCAGGTACACGGGATCGAGTTGTTCGACCGTGACGTCACCTATGACTGGGTCGGGGATGACAGGCCGGGCTTTGACAAGATCACCCTGTTCGCGATGGACGAGGCCCCCGGCCTTGCGCGCCGCACCCTGCGTTTGCTGCGCGCGGCCTGGGGGTTGCGCCGGGCACAGTGGTTCCTGTGCCATTACGAACGCCCCGAGGTTCTGGCCACGGCGGTGGTTCTGCGGCTGTGCGGGGCGCGGGTGTTTACCATGGGCTGTTCGAAATTTGACGACAAGCCGCGCCGCGCGCGCGGCGAATGGCTCAAAAGTCTGGCTCTGCGCCCCTATTACGGGGCCATCGGCACGCAGGAGAGATCGACCGATTATTTCCGCTTTCTCGGCCTGCGCCGCGTTGCCAGCCCCTACAACACCCTGTCCATCGACCGGATGCGCGCGCAGGCGGCGGATGTGCCCCGCCCTACCTTTGCCGACAGGCCGTGGACCATCGTCGCCCGGCTGGTCGACAAGAAGAACCTCGCCATGGCGCTTGAGGCCTTCGCGCTCTATCGCGCAGCCGGTGGGCAGCGCCTGCTGAACCTGTGCGGCAATGGCCCGCTTGAGCAGGCATTGAAAAAACAGGCCGATGATCTGGGCATCGTCGATGCGGTGATCTTTCACGGCTTCGTGCAGACCGCCGAGATTTCCCGGATTCTCGCAAGCAGCCTCGCGCTGATCCTGCCCAGCCTCGAAGAACAGTTCGGCAATGTGGTGATCGAGGCGCAGGCGCTGGATCTGCCGGTGCTGCTGTCGGATCGCTGCGGCGCGCGCGAGATGCTGGTGCAGGATTGGGTGACCGGCTTCAGCTTTCCCCATGACAGCGCCGAAAGCCTTGCAGGATACATGACGCTGCTGGACGCCGACGAAGCGCTCTGCGCGCGGCTTGCCACGGGCGCGCGCGCCAGTGCCCCGCGCGGCGATGTCGCCGCCTTTGCCGAAGCCGTGGCCACGCTGGCCTGCCCCGACTAAGCCCCCAAACCCAGAGGTACGACTTTGAAAGTTCTGCACCTTCTCCAGTCCATCGACAGTCGCGAGGGCGGGGTTGCCAACTACGCCCAGACCATCGCGCATGAACTGCGCCAGCAGGGGATCGACAGCGTCTTTGTCACGCTCGATACGCCCGGCGCCGCCCATCTGGCCGAGTTTCCCTTTGAAACCTACGCCTGCGGGCCTGCGGGCCGCGCCCCCCTTGCCCCAGCCATCGGCGCGGCGGTGGCGCAGCTTGCGCCGGGCTGCGATGCGGCGGTGGTGCATGGCTTGTGGAACCCCGCCGCGATCGGGGGCTATGGGGCATTGCAGGCAGCGGGCCTGCCTTGGGTGCTGTTCCCGCATGGCATGCTCGACCCCTATTTCCGGCGCATCAAGCCGGTGAAACACGTGATCAAGCAGGGCTACTGGTGGCTATGGCAGGGGCGGATGCTGACCGGCGCCGCGCGCGTGCTGTTCACCTGCGAAGAAGAGATGAACCTCGCAAAGGGTGCTTTTGTTGGGCATCAGGGCTATCACGGCCAGCCGGTGGCCTTTTGCGCGGGCGATCTGCGCCTGCCCGAGGCCGAGATGGCGCAGGGCCGCGCCGCATGGCAAGCACGTCTGCCAGAGCTGGAGGCGCGCGACTATTTCCTGTTTCTCAGCCGCATTCACCCCAAAAAGGCATGCGACGATCTGATCCGCGCCTTTGCCAAGGTCGCCCCGGCGCAGCCGGCGCTGGATCTGGTGATCGCCGGTCCCGATCAGGTCGGCTGGCAGGCCGAGCTGCAGGCGCTGGCGCAAGATCTGGGCATCGCAGCGCGGGTGCATTGGCCCGGCATGATCGAGGGGGCCGAGAAATCCGCCGCCTTTGCCGGGGCGCTGGCCTTTACCCTGCCCTCGCATCAGGAAAATTTCGGCATCGTGGTGGCCGAGGCCCTGTCGGTGGATGTGCCGGTGCTGATCTCGAAACAGGTCAATATCTGGCGCGAGATCGATCGCGACGGGGCCGGCATTGCCTGTAACGACACTGTCGAGGACAGCACTGCCATGCTCGAACGCTTCCTTGCGCTGCCCGCCGCGGAACAAGGCGCAATGCGGATCGCCGCACGGCGCTGCTACGAGACGCGGTTCTCGGTCGCAGGAGCAGGGGCGGCGCTGGCCGACGTTCTGTCGCAGATCCAAGCGCCGGACCGCACCCCCTAGCTGGTGTAATAGCCGCGCCCGTAGGCCCCGTAGCCATAGCCGTTGCCGTAGCGTTTCATGCCGCGCTGATCGATGTTGTTCAGCAGCACGCCGTTGAGCTGCACATTGACGCTTTCGAACATTGCCAGCGCTTCGGAAACCATCTTGCGCGGGGTGCTGTCCCAGCGCACCACGAAGATGCCCGCGTCCACATGCTGCGCGATGATGCGCGCATCGGGCACCACCATCACCGGCGGCGTGTCGATGATGATATGGTCATACTTCTGGCGCACCTCGGCGAGCAGCTCGGCAAAGCGTTCCGAGGCAAAGATATCGGCGGCATTGGCCTTGGTCGCTTCGCCGAACAGCACGTCGATTCCGACCGTCGGATCATGCACGACGATCTCGGAAAAGGCCTGCTTGCCGGTCAGCACCGAAATCATCCCCCCCTGCGCCTTGGTGTCGAAATAGGTCGACATGACGCGGCGGCGCAGGTCGCCTTCGATCAGCAGCACCCGGCGGCCCATGCCGGCCAGGTTTTGCGCCAGACTCAGCGACACGGTGGTCTTGCCCTCGCCCGGGATCGACGACGACACCATGATCACCTGCGGCGGGTTGTCGATGTTGGACAACAGCACCGAGGTGCGCAGGTTGCGCACCGCCTCGGCCCCGGCCGAGGTCGGATTTTCGGAGAAATAGGTCAGCACGCCCTTGCGCTTGCGGGGTGGAAGCCGGGGAATTTCGCCGATGACGGCGTATCCTGTGGCGGCCTCCAGCGATTGTGCATCGCGGAAACTGTCGCTCATCCCCTCGCGCAGCAGCACCAGCGCCGCCCCGGCCATCAGGCCCAGAACGCCGTACATCATCAGGATCCGCGACTTGCGCGGCTCGGACGGAACGACCGGAATGACCGCATGCGACAGCACCCGGCTGTCGGCTTGCTGGACCCCCTGCTGCGCCGAGGTTTCCTTGAGTCGCGCCAGAAAATGCTCATAGAGCAGACGGCTGGCCTCGGCCTCCCGGGTGAATTGCTGCAGGGTGATCAGGTCGCTGTTCTGCTTTTGCACGCGGGCTTCGAACTCGCCCAGCGAGGTCGACAGCACCCGTACCTGATTTTCAAGCCGCGCAACCTCCTGCTCAGCCTGTTGCACCAGCCCGTCGAAGCGCAGTCCGAAACGGGTGGCGACTTCGGCCTGCCCGATATCGGGCAGCATCGTCCGGAGCCGCGCGTCGTTGCTTGCCTCGACCTGTGCCTGCGGCGTCTGCGCGCCCGCAAGCGCGGCCACACGCTCCTGCGCGGCCTGCAGGCGGATTTCCGTATCGGCGGTGCGGTCGCGCAGATCCTTGAGCTGGCGTTCGGCGGCCTCAAGCCCTTCGGGGCTGACAAGATCGATGCTGGTGCTGAATTCCTGAGCGCGGGTTTCGGCGGCCTCAAGCTCGATCTGCAACTCGGAGACCCGTTCGGACAGCCAGCTTGCGGCCTGTTCCGTGGCCTCGAATTTCACCTCGAGCTGGTTTTCGATATACATCGCAACCAGCGCATCGGCGAGACGGGTGGCCTTGCGGGAGTCTTCGGATTCGACCGTGACCTGAAACACCAGGCTGTCGGGCACGTTGCGCACCGAGACCGCCCTGCGCAGCGCGTCGATCACCGACTGGCGCGTAAGCCGGGCCGCGTCATCCGAGACAACATCCGAGGCGGGCGGGGCCATCCCCAGCAGGGATTTCACCTTCGCCTTGGCCTGCGCTATCGCCGAGGGCGGATTGAGCGAGCCGTTGAATTCCGGGTCCGAAATCAGATCCTGGCTGTCGACGAGCTTGCCCAGAAGATCGCGGCTGCGCAGCACCTCGACCTCGGTGTTGACGACCGAGCTGTCGCGGCCAAGCCCGCCCACCACGCTGTCAAGGTTGACCACCTGCTGATCGCGGTTGTTCAGCATCACGACCACTTCGGAGCGGTACAGCGGCGTAGCCACCGCATAGGCGTAATAGCCCCCCAGCAGCACCGCTACGGTGGTGATCGCAAAGATGATGAGCCGGCCACGCCAAAGCGTTTGCAACATGGCCCGCAGGTCGATCACGCCGGCATCCCCCGATACCGGGCTTGCCTGCAGCCTGTCACGTATCCCCGTTCCGGGCCGACTCGAAAAAGAAGAAGTGTTCATGGTATCCCGTCATGCCTGGGCCATCCCGCGGATCCGGATTTCGTGGCCAGTTTTCCGTCGAGCATCTTACCGCGCTCTTACCCACTCACGCGCATCATATCCAGCAATGCGCGCCACCCACCGGAGCGATCTGCCCCGGCTGCCTTATCCTCAAGCGTCCGAGGCCGGTTTCCCGGTGTCGTAATGATCCTGATACCAGCGCACGAACTGCGCCACGCCGGTGGCAACGTCGGTGCTAGGCACATAGCCCGTCAGCCGGTGCAGCAACGAGGCATCCGCCCAGGTGGCCGGCACATCGCCGGGCTGCATCGGCATCATGTTGCGGATCGCCGTCCGGTTCAGGGCGGTTTCGATGGCGGCGATGAAATCGGTCAGCTGCACCGCATCGGAATTGCCGATGTTCACCACCCGGAACGGCGCCACCGGCGACAGGCTGTCGCCCTCGGGCACGATGCCGTCTTCGGGGCGCAGCGGGACCGCATCCATCAGGCGGCGGATGCCGGTCACCAGATCGTCGATATAGGTGAAGTCGCGCTTCATGTCGCCGTGGTTGTACACGTCGATGGGCTCGCCGTTCAGGATCGCCTTGGTGAATTTGAACAGCGCCATGTCGGGCCGCCCCCATGGCCCGTAGACGGTGAAGAAGCGGAACATCGTCACCGGCAGGCCGAACAGGTGGGCATAGGAATGCGCCATGTTTTCGCCCGCCTTCTTGGTGGCGGCATAGAACGACATCTGGTGATCGGCCTTGTCGGTCTCGCGGTAGGGCATCTCGGTGTTGGCGCCATAGGCCGACGAGGTCGAGGCCAGCAGCATGTGGCGCGGCGGATAGGCCCGCGCGGCTTCGAGGATCTCGAAGCTGCCGGCGATATTGCTTTCCAGATAGCTGCGCGGGTTTTCGATGGAATAGCGCACCCCCGCCTGCGCCGCGAGATGGATGACGTAATCGGGCCGGTGCTCTTCGAACAGCCCCATCACCAGACCCGGCGTTTCGACCCGGCCGGTGATCTGCACGAAGGCGTTGGATTGCGGCAGCTGGTCGAGCCGCGCCTGTTTCAGCGCCACGTCGTAGTAATCGGTCATGGCATCCAGCCCGATCACCCGGAAGCCCTCTGCCAGCAAACGCTGGCAGAGGTGAAAGCCGATGAACCCTGCCGAGCCGGTGACGAGAACGGTTTGCATCGCGCGGCTCAGTCTGCGCCGAACAGATCGCGGGTGAAGACCTTGTCGGTCACGTCGCGCAGATCGTCGGTGATGCGGTTGGCGACGATCAGGTCGCTCTGCGCCTTGAAGGCCTCCAGATCGTTGACCACGCGGCTGCGGAAGAAGTCGGCTTCTTCCAGCACCGGCTCATGCACGATGACCTCGACGCCCTTGGCCTTGAGCCGCTTCATGATGCCCTGGATCGAGCTCTGGCGGAAATTGTCCGAGCCCGCCTTCATCACAAGGCGGTAGATGCCCACCACCTTGGGCCCGCGCATCAGGATCTGATCGGACAGGAAATCCTTGCGGGTGCGGTTGGCATCGACGATGGCGCGGATCAGGTTCTGCGGCACGTGGGAATAGTTGGCCAGCAGCTGCTTGGTGTCCTTGGGCAGGCAGTAGCCGCCATAGCCGAAGGACGGGTTGTTGTAATGCGCCCCGATGCGCGGATCGAGGCTGACGCCTTCGATGATCTGGCGGCTGTCCATGCCACCGGCCAGCGAATAGCTGTCGAGCTCGTTGAAGAAGGCGACGCGCATCGCAAGATAGGTGTTGGCAAACAGCTTGATCGCCTCGGCCTCGTCGGGGTCGGTGAACAGCGTGGGCACCTCGGTTTCCTCGGAGCCCTGCAGCAGCAGCCGCGCGAAGGTTTCGGCCCGTTCGGACCGCTCGCCCACGATGATCCG
>NZ_JAHKQA010000030.1 GCF_018860705.1 Citreicella sp. C3M06 | reverse complement strand
AAACCCGGAGCGGTTCAGAGAGCGCTCTGGTCTGCGGTTCGAAACATTGCGAGGCAAGCGGGCTGATCTGGCTCGAAGTTGATGAAGCAGCGGACTACGCAGACGGTCGCCGGATCTTCGACGCCTTCAGCGGATCAGCAATGAAAATGCGAGCACGATAAAAGCGATTGGCTTTTTGGCGTAACGGACGGCTGCGGTATCGGGTGCCCGGGCACCCCGGTCCGCAGGATGACAGCGTCGATCCAGAAGCGTTCGAGATATTTCTACGCTGGTGTGCCAGATTTCGAACAAGCTGCGAGCGGAAGGCCGTCTAATGTAAAAAGGGCAGCGCGGTTTCCCGCGCTGCCCGCTGTTCCTGCCCTCGGGCTGAGATCAGAAATGGACCGAGCGCGCGGTGCCCGGCACTTCGATCGGCGGGGCAAACTTGGTCAGGTCGATGCCTTCGACCGCCGATTTGTATTCCTCGGCAGAAGGCGTGCGGCCAAGGATCGCCGACAGCACCACCACCGGTGTCGAGGCCAGCAGCGATTCACCCTTTTTCTCGGAGCTGTCTTCGACGACGCGGCCCTGAAACAGCCGGGTCGAGGTTGCCAGAACGGTATCGCCCTTGGCCGCCTTTTCCTGGTTGCCCATGCACAGGTTGCAGCCCGGACGCTCGAGATACAGGATGTTCTCGTATTCGGTGCGGTTCTGCGTCTTGGGGAACAGGTCGTCGAATTCGAAGCCGGAGTACTTCTGGAGGATCTCCCAGTCGCCCTCGGCCTTCAGCTCGTCGATGATGTTATAGGTCGGCGCGGCAACCACCAGCGGTGCCTTGAATTCGACCTTGCCATCTGTCTTCTCGATGTTGCGCAGCATCTGGGCGACGATCTTCATGTCGCCCTTGTGCACCATGCAGGAGCCGACAAAGCCAAGGTCGATCTTCTTTTCGCCGCCGTAGTACGACACCGGGCGGATGGTGTCGTGGGTATAGCGGCGCGACGGGTCGGCGTTGTTGACATCGGGATCGGCGATCATCGGCTCGTCGATCAGATCAAGATCGACAACCACCTCGGCGAAATACTTGGCCGAGGCATCCGGGGTCAGCGCGGGCTTTTCGCCCGAGCGGATCTCGTTAATGCGCTTGTCGGCCTTGGCGATCAGGCCCGCAAGCGTGCCGGCCTCGTTTTCCATGCCCTTGTCGATCATCACCTGAATACGGCTCTTGGCCAGCTCGAGCGAGCCGATCAGCGTCTCGTCTTCGGAGATGCAGATCGACGCCTTGGCCTTCATCTCGGCGGTCCAGTCGGTGAAGGTGAAGGCTTGGTCAGCCAGCAGCGTGCCGATGTGAACCTCGATGATGCGGCCCTGGAACACGTTGTCGCCGTGCTGTTGCAGCATCTGCGCTTGCGTGGCGTGAACCACATCGCGGAAGTCCATGTAATCCTTCATCTTGCCGGTGAAGGTCACCTTGACAGATTCCGGAATCGGCATGGTTGCCTCGCCGGTTGCAAGCGCCAGCGCGACGGTGCCGGAATCGGCGCCGAAGGCCACGCCCTTGGACATGCGGGTGTGGCTGTCGCCGCCGATGATAATATCCCAGTCATCCACCGTAAGGTCGTTGAGCACCTTGTGAATGACGTCGGTCATCGCGTGATAGCTGCCCTTGGGATCGCGCGCGGTGATCAGACCGAAGGCGTTCATGAAGGACATCAGCTTGGGAATATTGGCCTGCGCCTTCTTGTCCCAGACCGAGGCGGTGTGGCAGCCCGACTGATAGGCGCCGTCCACGGTCGGCGAGATCACTGTCGCGGCCATAGCTTCCAGTTCCTGCGCCGTCATCAGGCCGGTGGTGTCCTGCGAACCCACGATGTTGACCTTGACCCGCACGTCGGAGCCGGCGTGCAGGATCTTGCCCGGCGTGGTGCCAAGCGCGTTGGCGTTGAAGATCTTTTCAACCGCGGTCAGGCCTTGGCCGGGGATCGACACCTCTTTGGACGGTGCAAACACCGGCGCCGGGGTCACGCCCAGCGTCTCGGCGGCAAAGGTCTGAAGCTTCTTGCCGAAGACCACTGCATAAGAGCTGCCGGCCTTCATGAATTCGACCTTGGAGGGGGTGAAGGCCGAGGCGACATCGACCAGCTCTTCGCCGTCTTCGCTCAGCAGCTTCTTGGTCTTGGTGTTGATCTTCAGCACGGTGCCGGTCGCGACCGAGTATTTCTGGTCGAGGATCGGGTTGCCTTCGTTGTTCAGGATCGGCTTGCCGTCGGCATCCAGCTTCTTGACCCAGTTTTTGAGGTCAAGCCCGATACCCCCGGTGACGCCCACGGTGGTCAGGAAGATCGGCGAGATACCATTGGTGCCCGCGACGACGGGGGCATAGTTGACGAAGGGCACATAGGGGCTGGTCGGTTTGCCCGTCCACAGCGCCACGTTGTTGACGCCCGACATCCGCGAGCTGCCAACGCCCATGGTGCCCTTTTCCGCGATCAGCATCACGCGCTTGCCGGGATGCTGCAGCTTCAGCGCCTCGATTTCCTTTTGCGCGGTTTCCGAGATCATGCACTTGCCGTGCAGCTCGCGGTCCGAGCGCGAATGCGCCTGGTTGCCCGGCGACAGAAGGTCGGTCGAAATGTCGCCCTCGGCGGCGATATAGGTGACCAGCTCCACCTCTTCCTCGATGTCGGGAAGCTTGGTGAAGAATTCGGCCTTGGCGTAGCTTTCCAGCACGTTCTTGGCGATGGCGTTGCCAGCCTTGTAGGCCGCTTCCAGCCGCGCCATGTCGGCCTCATACAGGAACACCTGCGTCTTGAGCACCTCGGCGGCCTGCGCCGCGATACCGTCATCCTCGCCAAGCGCCAGATCCAGCAGCACGCCGATCGACGGGCCGCCCTTCATGTGCGACAGCAGCTCGAAGGCAAAGGTCGGGGTGATCTCGGGCACGAGGCTTTCGCCAAGAATGATCTTCTTGAGGAAGGCGGCCTTGACGCCAGCGGCGCTCGTGGTGCCGGGCAGGGTGTTGTAGATGAAGAAGTCCAGCGAGCCGGCACGGTGCGCATGTCCCGGCTCTTCGATCTGCGCGATCAGCTCGGCGACCAATGCGCCATCGTCGATGGGCTTGGGGTGAAGCCCCTCGGTCTTGCGCGTTTCGATTTCGGCGAGATAGTCCGTGTACAAGCTCATGGCGGTCCCTGCTGTTCAGCGTTGTGTCAAGGAAACATCGCCCTGCGCAGGCACGACCGGCGCATGGCGGGAAGGATTGTATGCGGCTGTATACCATGCGGCGCGCCGCGGCAAGAGCCCTGCACCGGAAGGATACCGCAAACCGAGCAAACTCAAGGCCCGATTTGCATGAAAGCATGGCAACGGGCGCGCAAACGGGCGCTATCTTGCGAGGCCCTGGCCAATCTGCTTCGAAACAGGGCTGAAAGCGGCGGATTTCAGCAGGGTTCCGCTTGCCAAGTCAGGAAAGACTGGCGAATGCAGCCGCAGCCTCCAGATAGGTCTGGAACGCCCATTTCCAACGGAATCGACATGACCGGATTTCCCCTGACGCGACGTGCCCTGCTTGCCTCTGCCCTTGGTGCGGGGGCCTTTCACCTTTTGCCAGAAGCCGCGCGCGCCCAGCAGGCCGCCGCCGAGGCTGGCCTGCGGTTCGGCCCGGCCGAACCCTTCGATTTCGAGATGCTGACGGGCATGGCGCGCGATCTTGCGGCGCAGCCGTTTGTGCCGATGCCGGTGGCCGATGGCGCGATCCTCGATCAGATCGATTATGACCGGCACAACCAGATCCGCTTTCGCGAAGAACTGGCGCTGTGGAACGCCCCCGGCCAGTCGCCGGTGCAGTTCTTCTTTCCGGGCACGTATTTCCGCGAGCCGGTGCATATCTATGCGCTGGAGGACGGCATGGCGCGCGAGGTGCCCTTTACGCTCGATGCCTTCGACATCCCCGAAGGCAACCCGGCCCGCGGCCTGACCCAGACCGAAGGCTTCGCGGGCTTTCGCGTTCAGGAGACGCCGGGCGGCAATGACTGGATGGCCTTCCTTGGCGCGTCCTACTGGCGGACATCGGGCTATTCGGGCCAGTTTGGTCTGTCGGTGCGCGGGCTGGCGCTGGATACCGCCATCGCCACCGGCCCCGAGGAATTCCCGCGCTTTACCCGCTTCTGGCTGGAGCAGGGCGACGATGGCGCTCTGACCACATATGCGCTGCTGGAAAGTCCGCGCGCCACGGGGGCGTATCGCATCGCCTCGACCCGCGCTGACGAAGGCGCGGATCAGGATGTGCAGGCGCATGTGTTCCTGCGCGGCGATGTCGACAGGTTGGGCCTTGCGCCGCTGACCTCGATGTATTGGTACGGCAAACCCGATGCGCGCTTTGCGCCCGACTGGCGCCCCGAGGTGCATGACAGCGACGGGCTTGAGATCCACGCCTCGAACGGAGAGCGTATCTGGCGCCCGCTCGGCAACCCGCCGCGCACCATGTCGAACAGCTTTTACACCCCCGGCGTCAAGGGCTTTGGCCTGATGCAGCGCGAGCGCGATTTCGACGAATATCAGGATGACGGGGTGTTCTATGAAAAACGCGCCTCGGCCTGGGTGCAGCCGACCGGCGATTGGGGCGACGGGTCGGTGACCCTGATCGAGATCCCGACCGATGACGAGATCCACGACAATATCGTCGCCATGTGGACCCCTACCGACCCGGCCAGTGCGGGGCGCGAGTATCAGTTCGGCTATCGTCTGACATGGTTCGAAGACAGCCCGGTGCCGCAGAACGCCGCGCGCTTCACCGCGACGCGGATTGGCGCGGGCGGCGTACCGGGGCAGCCGCGGCCCGATGGCGTCGTCAAGATCGTCTGCGATTTCGACGGCTTTGGCTTTGACGGGCTGGAGCGTGGGCCGGGCGTGGTGCCGGTGGTGACGACTTCGCGGGGCGAGACCGGCGGTTACGCCGCTTACCCGGTGGTGGGCGAGGATTACTGGCGCGCCGTCTTCGATCTCGATTTCTCGGCGCTGCCTGAGGAAGACGACAGCCCCATCGACCTGCGGCTGTATATTGCAGTCGACGGCGCGGCGCGCAGCGAAACCTGCCTGTTGCAGCTGTTCCCGTCGCAGTTGCGGCGCATGCTGTCCTGACCGGGACGGATCGCTGACAGACATGCTGCGCGCGGCTGATCGTTCTGCGCTTGGACGTGCGGGCAAAAGGGGGGCGCTGCCCCCCTCGGCCTTGTGGCCTCACCCCCCGGGATATTTGAGGCCAGAAGATGCTCGGGGCGCTTCAGGCGGGGGCGGGCCAGCCCTGCTGGTGCCAGGCGCTGTCCCAGAAGCGCCATTCATGCCAGCAGCCTTTTGCAAAAGCACGGTGCATTCGGACGCGAGTGGCGGCATCGCTTGCGTCTGCGCTGCGATCGACGAGGGCGAGCATTCGGCTTACCGCCTCGTCGAAGGCCTCGCCGGAATAGGTGTCGATCCATGCGGCGAAGGGGTTTCCTTCGGGCGATATGCGCGCGATCTCGTGGCCGACGTCGCGGTAGATCCAGAAGCAGGGCAGCAGCGCGGCGACGCTTTCGGCGAAATCCGCCAGTGCGGCAGTGCGCAGCAGGAAGGCGACGTAGTGATCGCAGGCGGCGGAGACTTCGGTGGCTGTGAAACGCTCGGCACTGACGCCAAACAGGCCCATATAGTGAGCATGCAACTGGCGTTCGACCGCGATGGCCCCGGCGGCGGAACCAGATAGCTGCGCGACGGCATCCGGGTCCGGCGCTTTTGCCGCTGTGAGGGCAAGGGCACGGGCAAAGCCTTCGAGGTAATGGGCGTCTTGCACGATGTAGCCCTGAAAGGCGTCCTTGGGCAGCGAGCCATCGGCGAGGGCGCGGTTGAAGGGCATGTCGTGGATCTGTTTGCGCAGCGTGGCGGTTGCGGCGGCGAGGTCTTGCGTGAAGCTCATGTCGAGGCGTCCTTGAAGGCGTGGAAATGATGCACCGGGCCGTGGCCGCTGCCGACGCTCAGCGCGTCTGCGGCGGCGATGGCGCCGGTGATGTAATGTTTTGCCGCTGAGGCGGCCTGATCGAGCGCCAGCCCGGCGCCAAGATGGGTGGCAAGGGCCGAGGACAACGTGCAGCCGGTACCGTGGGTGTTGCGGGTTAGGGTACGCGGGGCGTCGAGCCATATCGCGATGCTGGCGGTGGCCAGCAGATCTGGGCTTTGCGCGCCCTGCAGGTGGCCGCCCTTGAGCAGAACCGCCTTTGGCCCGAGCGCCAGCAGGGCGCGGGCCTGCGCCAGCATCTGCTCGGTGCTCTGAGCTTCGGGCTGATCCAGAAGGTCGGCGGCTTCGGGCAGGTTGGGGGTGATGACGCTGGCCAGCGGCAGCAGGCGCTGGCGCAGCGCGGCGACGGCACCTTGTGCCAGCAGGCGATCTCCGCCCTTGGCGACCATCACCGGATCGAGCACCACCGGGCACTCCAGCCCGCCGAGCGCATCGGCAACGCAGGCGGTGATTGCCTCATCGCCCAGCATGCCGATCTTGACCGCGTGAATGGTGATATCGGCGCGGACCGCGTCGATCTGCGCGCGGATCAGTTCGGGCGCGCAGAGACTGACGGCGCTGACGCCTTGTGTGTTCTGTGCGGTGATCGCGGTGATGGCGCTCATGGCGTAGCCGCCGTTGGCGCAGATCGCCTTGATGTCGGCTTGAATGCCGGCGCCGCCCGAAGGGTCGGAGCCGGCGATGGACAGGATGTTGGGGATCATGCGGTCATCCACGATTGCATAAGGTGGCGCGCGGCGGCGGTCATGTCCGGCGCGCGCGAGATGGCAGACACCACCGCAAGCCCGGCACCGCCGGCCGATTTCACGGCGGCGGCGTCCTGTGCGGTGATTCCGCCGATGGCGAGGCAGGGCAGGGCGCTGCGCGCTGCGATGCGGGCAAAGCCGCCGTGCCCGATGGGCTGGGCGTGGTCGGGTTTCGACGCGGTGGCATAGATCGGCCCGAGGCCGAGGTAGTCGACCCCGGCGGGCACATCGCCTAGCTGCGCCTCGTTCTCGACCGACAGGCCAAGGATCATGTCTGGACCGATGCGCTGGCGGATTTGCGCCGGATCGCCGTCGGACTGGCCGATATGCAGCACCGGGGCGCCGATGGCGAGGGCGATCGCGACCCGGTCGTTGATCACCAGCTGCGCGCCCAAAGGCGCGAGCCGGGCCATCAGATCGCGGGCCAGCGCGGCGAAGGCCGGGTCGGGCAGGGTCTTGTCGCGCAGCTGTACCCAGCCCGCGCCTCCGGCGGCAGCAGCCAGCGCCTGCTCGATGACCGGGGCGGGGGCCGTGGCATCGGTGATGAAACACAGCGGCGGGATCATCGCGCCGCGATCCTTGCGCCCGCAGCCAGATCTTCGGGGGTGATCGCCGCCAGCGCATCGAGGAAGGCCACCTGAAACGAGCCCGGCCCGGCGCTGGCCATTCCTGCGCGTTCCCCGGCGAGCCCATAGAAGGCCAGCGCCGCGACGGTTGCGTCGAACGGATTTTGCCCGACGCAGAAGGCCCCGACGATGCCAGTCAGCGAACACCCCAGCGCGGTGATGCGCGGCATCATGGGGTGACCGTTCGCAACCTCGGCGGCGCGCGTCCCGTCGGTGACGTAATCCAGCGCGCCGGTCACCGCGACCACGCCGCCGGTCCGCAGCGCAAGCGCGCGGGCGGCATCTTGCGCTGCCGCGACGCTGTCGGCGGCGTCGGCGCCCTTGCCCGCCGCTTGCGTTCCGGCGAGAGACAGGATCTCGGAGGCATTGCCCCGGATCACCGTCGGGCTCAGCGCCAGCAGCTCGGCTCCGAGCGCCCGGCGATACCCCGTCGCCCCCACCGCCACCGGATCAAGCACCCAGGGCTTGCCCGCGATGGACTGCGCCGCGCCAATCATCGCCTCGGCCCAGGGCGGCGAGATGGTGCCGATGTTGAGGGTCAGCGCCTGTGCGATGCCGGCGAATTCGGCGGCTTCTTCGCGGGCATGCAGCATCGCGGGCGAGGCCCCCGCCGCCAGCATCACGTTCGCCATGATGTTCATCGCGACATAATTGGTGATGTTGTGCACCAGCGGCGCGGCGGTGCGCATGGCGTGCAGCGCCTCGGCGGCGCGCTGGTTTGCGGCTGTTGTGTCGGTCAACTCTGTCTCCTCCCGCGCGGGGGAAGACTGGCAGACAGAGGGCACATGGCCGTTCAAGTCCTGCGCGCCTCCCTCCGCCGGCATTATCCGGTTCAGGTTCGAAGGGTGCGTCTCAGCCCGGTTTCCCGAGCGCCCCTGTCGCTAGTGCCGCGAGGGTTTCATCGTTGGCATGGCGCGTCAAGCCCTGCGGTTCAGGGCGGCGCGGGCTTGCCGTCGGGGGTGACTTGCGTCAGATCTTTGCGGGTGCGCCAACACCATACCGGAGTCCCCACGATGACCAAGCCCGACCTGATGATGCTTTGCCCGCAGCGCCCGGCTGCAATGGCGCAGCTTGACGCTGCCTACCGCGTGCACCGCTGGGATCTTGCGCCGGACAAAGAGGCGTTTCTGGCGCAGCACGGCCCGGCCTGCCGCGCGCTGGCCACCAATGGCCACGCGCCGCTGACCCGGCAGATGCTGGACCTGATGCCGCGGCTCGAGCTGGTCGCCTGTTCTTCGGCAGGGTTCGAAGGCTTCGATCTTGCGACCATGGCGCAGCGCGGCATTGCGCTGACCAACAGCTCGCCTGCGCTGTGCGACGACGTGGCCGATACCGCGATCCTGCTGATGCTGGCGGCGCGGCGCGGGCTGGTGGCGGCGGATGCCTGGGTGCGTTCAGGGGACTGGGCGCGCAAGGGGCCCTTTCCATTGCAGACCAGCGTTGCTGGCTCGCGGCTGGGGGTGGTCGGGCTGGGCACCATCGGGCAGGCCATCGCAGAGCGCGGCGCGGCACTGGGGATGCAGGTCAGCTACTGGAACCGGCGCGACAAGGGGGCGCAGTGGCGCTTTGTGCCGGACCTCGTGCAGCTTGCCCGCGAAAGCGATACGCTGGTTGCCATCGTGGCGGGGGGCGAGGGCACGCGCGGGCTGATCTCCGCCGAGGTGATCGACGCGCTGGGGCCGCAGGGCCTGCTGGTCAACGTGGCGCGCGGCTCGGTCGTCGATGAAGAGGCGCTGATTGATGCGCTGAGTTCGGGGCGACTGGGTCATGCGGGGCTTGATGTCTATGCCAGCGAGCCGGACCCCGATCCGCGCCTGACGTCGCTTCCGAACACCACGCTGCTGCCGCATCATGCCTCTGCCACGGTACAGACGCGCGATGCGATGGCGCAGACCGTGGTCGACAATCTTGCGGCGCTGTTCGCGGGGCGGGAGTTGCTGACCCCGGTTGATCTTGGGGCCTACCTACCGGGCTAGTGTTGCACCTTGCCGATTGCCCTGTCTCGGCACCGGCCGCCGCAGCCTAGCGATACAGCCGCGCCTCAAGGCGCGGCACCTCGTCCCGCAGCAATTGCGCGACCTCGGCGGCGCGGGGCTCGATCCGGGCGGGCACCCCGGCCAGCATGATCGCCCCGCGCACCATGCCCTGCCGGTCGTGGAACGGCAGGCCCAGTCCCCAGCTTTCGGGATAGACCAGACCGGGGTTCAGCGCATAGCCACGCACCCGCGTCTGCGCCACCATCTCGCGCAGCAGTGCCGGGGTCAGGCGCGGGTGATCGCGTGCCAGCTCGGCGCTGTTGCTGTCGAGGATCCAGTCGATCTCGTCGTCAGGGCAGGCGGAGAGGATGGCAAGGCTGCCGCCGCCCACCCCCAGCGGATAGCGCCCGCCGACCTGAGCAGTATGGGTGCGCACCGGATAGCTGCCCTCTTCGCGGGCGATGCAAACCGCGTGGGTGCCCGAGCGCACCAGAAACAGCGCGATATCCCCGGATTGCGCACTGATCCGCGCCAGCGTCGCCGCAGCCACCGTTTCCATGCCAAAGCGCCCCTGCGCGGCAAGGCCCATCAGCCATGCTTCGCGCCCGAGATGATAGAGATCGGTGTCCGCATCCTGTTCGACCAGCCCTTCGCCGACCAGCGCACCCAGCATCCGGTGCACCGTGGTGCGCGCCAGCCCTGTGCGTTTGCACAGCTCTGACAGGCGGATGCCGCTCTGCGCATTGGCGGCAACAAGGCGCAGGATCGCGACGGCGCGGTGAAGGCTCTGCGCCCCCGAGGTGGGTTCTGGCTTGGTCATGCGATGCGGGCCTGGCTGCGGTGGCTGGCGCACAGACTAGC
This sequence comes from Citreicella sp. C3M06, assembly GCF_018860705.1. Lineage (GTDB taxonomy): Bacteria > Pseudomonadota > Alphaproteobacteria > Rhodobacterales > Rhodobacteraceae > Salipiger. The sequence continues at coordinate 63,691 of NZ_JAHKQA010000030.1, read as the reverse complement.
CCCGCGCGGGGCAGGGGGGCAAGGCGCGCCTGCCCCCCCTCTGTCATTGCATCCAGTTCGGCAGGTATTGCGTCAGCCCGGGCCATGCGCCGACCACCGCGATGCCGATGATCGCCGTCAGCAGGAACGGCAGCGCCGCGCCAGCGATGCGTTCCAGCGTCAGGCCGGTGATGTTGGCCGCAACGAACAGGTTGATACCGACCGGCGGAGTGAACAGCCCGATGGCAAGGGTGATCGACAGGAAGATGCCGAACCACACCGGATCCCAGCCCATTTCATGCACCACCGGCAGGAAGATCGGCAGGCAGATGAACATGATGGTGATCGCATCCATGAACATGCCCGCCACCAGCAGCACCAGCGCCATCACCATAAGGACAAGGAACGGCGCGTGGCTGAAGCTTAGCAGCGCCTCGGAATATTTTCCGACCACGTCATCGACCGTGACCACCCAGCCAAAGAGGCTGGCGAAGGTCACCACCATCATCACCACGGCCGAGGCCCGCGCCGCATCCTGCACCGCGATCATCAGGCTGCTCAGGGTCAGCGTGCGATAGGCAAAGCCAAGCACAATGGCATAGACCGCCGCGACCACCGCGGCTTCGGTCGGGGTGAAAATGCCGACATAGATGCCGCCAAGGATCACCACCGGGGTCAGCAGGCCCCAGAAGGCATCGCGGAAACTCTGCCAGAGCTGCGCGATCCACGGGGCATCGCTCAGCGCCAGTTCGCGGGCGTTGCGGGCGGCAAGGCGGCCCTGCGCCTCGGGGGCGCCGCGGCGGGCAAAGGGCAGGGTGGCCAGCATCATGACGCCCATCACCAGCCCCGGCAGGATCGCCGCGATGAACAGCTTGCCGATCGACACCTCGGCGATGACGCCGTAAACGACCAGACCGATCGACGGCGGAATGACGATGCTGAGCGCCGCGCCGGTGCAGACAAGCGCGGCGGCATAGGCGCGCGAATAGCCGTCTTCGACCATGCCGCGCATGATCATCGGCCCGATGGCCGCGACCGAGGCCGGACCCGACCCCGACACCGCGCCCCAGAACAGCGACACCACGACGCCCACAACCCCCATGCCTCCCGGCAGCGAACCGATGAGGATGCGGAAGAACCGCACCATGCGGTCGGCCAGCCCGGCGGTGCCCATCAGCATCCCCGCAAGGATGAAGAACGGGATCGCCAGCAGCGAGAACTTGGTGATCCCCGACGAGATCAGATCGCCCACCATGTCGAGCCCGAAGCCCATCTGCCACATGGCGTACATGGCCGAAATCCCCAGCGAAAAGGCGACCGGCACCCGGATCAACAGCAGCGTCGCGAACAGGATCAGCATCTGCGTGCCGGCACTGACATCCTCAAACATCGGCATAGCTCCGAGGCTCCTCGATTGGCGCGGCAGGCCGCCCGGCATGAGTGTCGCGCCAATCGGCAACGGCGAATTGCACGGTGCGGATGGCGATCAGCACAAAGGCCAGCGGCAGCGCGGCGGAATAATACCACGCGGGCAGCCCCAGCCCCGGCGTGGTCACGCCCGAGGCCAGCTGGTTGCGCAACAGATCAAGGCAGTACCATGCCGCAAGCGCCAGCAGCACGGTGCTGATGGCGGCGGCAACGATCTTGAACCCGCTCTCGACCCGCGTGCCGAACAGCCCGGCGAAATAGGTCACCGCAAGATGCTGGCCCTCGCGCGCGGCGAGGCTGGCGCCGAACACCGTGATCAGCAGGAACCCGGTCAGCAACAGTTCTTGCGTCGCGGCAAAGGAATAGCTGGTGAGGTAGCGCACCACCACGTTGGCAAACCCCAGCAACGTCATGCCAAGGAACAGCAGCGCGCAGACCCAGCCTTCGAAATTGTCGATCAGGCGTTTCATCTTGTCCTCCCGAATGCGAATGCGTTGCGGGCGCCCGCAAAGAGCGCCCGCAACGGGGGAGTTACTGGGTGGCCGACGCGCCGGCAATCGTGTCCTGGAAGAGGCTCACCAGATCGTCGCCGACCTTTGCCGCCCACGTGTCGAAGGGCGCCTTGGTCGCCGCGCGGAAGGCGGCGAGGTCTGCGTCGGTGGGGGTGTAGACCTCCATGCCCTCGGCCTTCAGGGTTTCAAGCCCGTCGGCGGTAGCCTCGCGGGTGATCTCTCGCTGGTAGGCCATCGCTTCCTCGGCCGCCCCCGAGATCATCGCGCGGGTCTCATCGTCCCAGCTTTCCCAGTTCTTCTCCGAGGTGGCGATGAAGATCGGATCATAGCTGTAGTGCCACGGCGTGATGTACTTTTGCACCTCGTAGACGCGCTGCGGGATGATCACCGCGCCGATGGGGTTTTCCTGCCCGTCGACCACGCCCTGTTGCAGCGCGGAAAAGGTCTCGGTCCATTGCATCTGCTGTGGGTTGGCACCAAGCGCGTTCATCACGTCGATGTACATCGGCCCGGCGACGCGCATCTTGAGCCCCTTGAGATCATCGGGCGTCTTGATCGGATGCTTGTTGTTGGTCACCTCGCGAAAGCCGTTTTCGCCCCATGCCAGCAGGTGCAGGCCGTGCTCTGCAAGGATCTCGGCCATCTTCTCGCCGGGGGCGCCGCCGGTGGTGGCATCGACCTGATCGTAGTTGGCGTAAAGATAGGGCAGCGAGAACACCGCCATCTCGGGCACCAGCGGCGTGACGTTGATCGCCGATGTCACCACGAAGTCGATCGAGCCGCGCCCGACCATCTCGGCCTGTTTCATCTGGTCGCCGCCGGTCAGCTGGGCGTTGGGAAACACCCGGATCGAGGTCTCGCCGCCGCTGCCCTCTTCGACCAGTTCGGCGAACCTGTCAGCGCCTTTTTGCCATGTCGTCTGGTCGCCGGTGTTGTGCGACAGGCGCAGCGTATCGGCCTGCGCGGCGCTGATGGTGAATGCCAGCGCGCCTGCAAACGCGGCGGCCATGCGCAAATGGGTCATGACGTCTCCTCCCTCGGAAAAAAAATCTTGGCTGTCCTCCAACAGCGCCAGCGGAGTGTGTCCATAAAGTGGACTTTGGTTCAAGGTCAATTGGTCAAGATTCTTTGCCGGATTTCTGGAAACCTAGCTTTTGTCCCGTAAAATATGGGGAAGAAAAATCTATTGACGGGGTATGTCACCGTAACCCATCATATCAGTCATCCACTATGTGGACACGCTCGACGGAGGCGGACCCGGTAGTCACGGGTTCGAGAGCAAGCTACGACAGGGAGAGGTCGCAATCATGAGGCAGCCACGCACGCGGCTTCCCGAGGGCGCCGGGCAGATCGCCGGGGCGCAAAGCGTGACCCGTGCGCTCCGCCTGTTGCCGCTGGTTGGCCGCGACCCGGTGCAGGGCGTCTCGCTGGGGCAGGTTGTCGAGGAAACCGGGCTGAGCCGCCCGACGGCGCGCCGCCTGCTGCTGTCGCTGATGCACTCGGGCATGGTCGAACAGGACCCTCGCACCAAATGTTACCTGCTGGGCGAGGAAGCCTATGTGCTGGGCACGCTTGCGGCGCAACGCTTCGGCGTGCTCGACGTGGCGCATGAGGCGGTCGGGCGGCTGGCGAAGGACAGCGGAGACACCGCCTTTCTGTCGGTGCGGCGCGATGCGTTTTCGCTTTGCGTGCACAAGGAAGAGGGCGCGTTTCCGATCCGGGTGCAGGCGCTTCAGGTCGGGTTTCGCCACCCGCTCGGGGTTGGTGCGGGATCGCTTTCGATGCTCGCTGCGCTCGAGGATGACGAGGTCGATGAGATCCTGTCGCAGAACGCCCGTCTGCTGCGCGAAGATTATCCGCGGGTCAGCGAGCCGGGCCTGCGCGCCGCCATCGCACAAACGCGCAGCCGGGGCTGGTCGCTCAATCCGGGCATGGTGCTGACCAACAGCTGGGCCATCGGCTGCGCATTGCGCCACCCCGACGGGCGGGTTGCGGGGGCGCTCAGCGTCGCCGCCATCGACAGCCGCATGGACTCCGACCGCCAGCTGCACCTTGCCGCCATGATCCAGAGCGCGGCGCAAGACGTCGAAGCCCGTCTTGCCCGTCAATACGCACGCAACCGGCCCCGTGCGCGGGCCGCCAACTGACCTTCTCAGGGAGACTATGACATGACCATCGCACAGATCGCCGGCTGGGCGCACACCCGGTTCGGCAAATCCGACTCTCCTGACACTGAGGCTCTGATGGCAGAAGTCGTCGTGCCCGCACTCGATCACGCAGGGATCACCGCCGCCGAGGTCGACGGTATCTTTGTCGGCTGCATGAACAACGGCTTTTCCAAGCAGGATTTCATCGGCGCGCTGCCCGGCATGGTGGCCGAGGAACTTGCGACCAAGCCCGCCGTGCGGCTGGAAAATGCCTGCGCGACCGGGTCGGCGGCGCTGTATGCCGCACTTGATTTCATCGAGGCGGGGCGCGGCAAGGTGGCACTGGTGGTTGGGGTCGAAAAGATGACCGCGCTGCCCACCGCCGAGGTCGGCGATATTCTTCTGGGTGCATCCTATCGCAAGGAAGAGGCAGACGTAGCGGGCGGCTTTGCGGGCCTGTTCGGGCGCATCGCGCAGGGCTATTTCCAGAAATATGGCGATCAGTCCGAAGCGCTGGCGATGATCGCCGCCAAGAACCACGCCAACGGCGTGTCCAACCCCTATGCGCATATGCAAAAGGCGTTCAGTGTCGAGCAGTGCAACACCATCAGCGATCGCAACCCCTATGTGGCGCAGCCGCTGCGGCGCACCGATTGTTCGCTGATCTCGGACGGTGCTGCGGCAATGGTGGTGGTGCACCCGGATGTGGCCGCCGATCTGGCGCGCGCCATCGGCTTTCGCGCCCGCACCCATACCAACGACATCCTTGCGCTGTCGCGGCGCGAGCCCTCGGCATTTGACGGTGCGCGCCGGGCCTGGGCCGGATCGCTTGAGACGGCGGGGCTGACGCTGGATGATCTTGACCTTGTGGAAACCCATGATTGTTTCACCGTGGCCGAGTTGATCGAATACGAGTCGATGGGCCTTGCCGCCCCGGGCAAGGGGGCCAACGTCATTCGCGATGGCATCACCGCCAAGGATGGCAAGCTGCCGGTGAACCTGTCGGGCGGGCTGAAATCCAAGGGCCACCCCATTGGTGCGACCGGCGTGTCGATGCATGTCATGGCGGCGATGCAGTTGGCAGGCGAGGCCCCCGAGGGCATGCAGAAACACGGTGCGCAGATGGCGGGCGTGTTCAACATGGGCGGCGCGGCGGTGGCCAACTACTGCTCGATCCTGGAGCGGGTGAAATGAACGACATGCCGGTCTCGCCGCGCAAGGCGGACCCGGTCGGCGGCCTTGCGCCGCAGACCACGCGGGTTGCCAACCTTGCACATTTCCTGACCCGCAACGCACGCCGCCTGCCGGACCGCCCGGCGCTGATCTGGCAGGATCGCCGCTGGAGCTGGGCCGAAACCGACGCCCGTGTCTCGGCGCTGGCCGCCGCGATGCAGGATCGCTACGGCATCTCCAAGGGCAGCCGCGTGCTGGTACAATCGCAGAACTGCCACCAGATGTTCGAAACGATGTTCGCCTGTTTTCGCCTTGGTGCGGTCTGGGTGCCGACCAACTTCCGGCAAAGCCCGGACGAGGTGGCATATCTGGCGCAAAGCTCTGGCGCATCGCTGATGATTGCGGGGGCGGAGTTTCCTGATCACGTTGCGGCCTGCGCGAGCGTTGTCCATCACGCCAGCATCGGTGGCAGCGGGGATGATGACATCGACACGCTGATCGAGTCCTATCACGGGACGCCCATGCCCAACGCGCCGGTCGATCGTGACGATCCCTGCTGGTTCTTCTTTACCTCGGGCACCACCGGGAGGCCCAAGGCCGCGGTGCTGACCCATGGCCAGATGTCTTATGTGATCCTGAGCCATCTCAACGATCTGATGCCCGGCTCTGGGTCAACAGATGTCTCGCTGGTGGTGGCGCCTCTGTCGCATGGCGCGGGCATCCACCAGCTGGTCAAGGCGGCTGCCGGGGGCGCGACGCTGCTGATGCCGCCGGGGCGCTTTGACGTTGCCGAGGCTTGGCGGCTGGTGGCCGAGCACCGCGTCACCGATATTTTCACCGTGCCCACCATCGTCAAGATGCTGGTCGAGGATCCGGCGGTCGATTGCTATGACCGCAGCAGCCTGCGCCAAGTCATCTATGCCGGTGCGCCGATGTACCGTGCCGATCAGAAATATGCGCTGGAAAGGTTGGGGCCGGTGCTGACGCAGTATTTCGGCCTTGGCGAGGTGACGGGCAACATCACCGTGCTGCCGCCTTGCGATCATCACCTTGATGATGTGGTGATGCGCCTTGGCAGCTGCGGCTATGAGCGCACGGGCATGCAGGTGTCGATCCAGAACGACGCCGGGCAAGAGATGGCCCCGTTCGAAACCGGAGAGATCTGCGTCTGCGGCCCGGCGGTTTTTGCCGGCTATTACAACAACCCCGAAGCCAACGCCAAAAGCTTTCGCGATGGTTTCTTTCGCACCGGCGATCTGGGCCATCTCGACGACGAGGGCTATCTGTACATCACCGGGCGCAGCTCTGACATGTACATCTCTGGCGGCTCGAACGTCTATCCGCGCGAGATCGAGGAAAAGCTTCTGACCCATCCGGCGCTGAGCGAGGTGGCGGTGCTGGGCATCCCCGATCCAAAATGGGGCGAGGTTGGCGTGGCGGTCTGCGTGGCGCGCAGCGGCGCGAGCGTTGGCGAAGCCGATGTGGTTGGGCATCTCAAAGGCAAGGTCAGCGGCTACAAACTCCCCCGGCAGGTGTTCTTTTTCGACGAAATGCCCAAGACCAGCTACGGCAAGATCACCAAGAAGCTGATCCTCGAAACGCTGGTGGAACGCGGGCTGGTGCTCGGGGCGGCCTCATGACAGCGCTGGCTCGCAAGGTTGCGGCGATCAACCCGCCGCTGCGCCATCCTGGCCCGGACATCCAACCGCGCGTCAGCGCCGTGGCAACGCGGCTGGTACCGGTGCGCATTCCGCTCGACGGCACGCAGCCGGTCGAGGCGGCGATCTGTGCCGCCTTCGCCGGGCGCTCGGGCTTTGTCGAACTGGCGGAGCTGCGCTGCGAGACGCTGGATTACGTGGTGCCCGCACCGTCCGAACGAGCCGACCGGCTGGCATGGTATTCCGCGCCGCAGCGTCCTAGCGGTGCGGCACGGATCCCGCAGGGCTATGCCTCGGTCGGGGTGCATCGGGGGCGCGGCATGATCCATTGCCACGGCATCTGGGAGCTCGCGAATGGCCACAAGGCGCTTGGACATTTGCTGGGTATGGACACCCTGCCAGAGGCCGGGCAGGTGCTGAGTGGCTTTGCCTTTGCCAGCGCCGCGTTTGATCGCCTGCCCGACCTCGAGACCAATTTCGAGCTGTTCACCGCCCGCGGACAGGACATGGACGCGCCGCAGGCGGTCTGCCTGACCCTGCGCCCGAACGAAGACATCCCCACCGCATGCATGACGCTCTGCGCCCGGCTGGGTTGGCAAAGCGCGCGGGTGATCGGGCTGGGCAGCCTCAATGGTGCGGGCTTCGCCGATGGCGGTATCATGCGCGACCATATCAGCGAATTTCTCGTGCAGCGCGGGGCTGCCGGGCCAGACCATGCCGAGATCGCCGTGACGGTTGTCGACAGCGCCGGGGATGTCTTTGGCGGCACGCTGGTCACAGGGCAGGGTTGCGTCTCGGTCACCGCTGAAATTGTGCTGCTGGGCGAAAGCTGACCGGAACCGCAAGCAGGCGGTCTTCCGCATGAGCGCCTACAGCCCCTTTCGGGATCACACCCGGCGCTCTGGGCATCGGCCTAGCGGTAAGCCTTTGGGGTCAGCGCGGCTTGTTATCGCTACAGCCCCCTGCTGAGCGACGAGAAGGAGCAGATAGCCGATCTGCTTGTTGGGTTACCCGAGGCCCGGAAGACTTGGGCTTTGGGCTGTGCTTCCTGCATGTGCGCAATGTCAAAGTCCATATTTGGAATCACAAAAGGGTTTACCGGATCGACTGTGAACTTGAGCGGAACTTGCGCCCCTCTCGGGACATCCCTGCGGGATACCCTGCCGGGTGACAAACAAACCCCGAAAACGGTTAAAACGCGACAAACCCGATGCGCTGGCGATGCCAGAGGCACCGAACATGGCCTGGTCGATCATTGCCCCGGGCAGGCGATGCAAAGCATCGCTGAGAAGGGGTGGCATGGCCGATCGTCTTGGGGACGGTCGCGCATTCCGGCTCTTGCACGTTCCGGACGACTTCAACCGCGAAGGTCTGGGTGTCGAAGTGGATTCTCCCTTGTCCGCCGAAAGGGGTATCCGGAGCCTCATGCCGCCGGTGCTACAGAGTACAGACGCAGGCCATCCGTCTTCGACATCGCCGGCGGACGGCTTGTGGGCGTTGCACTGTCTTGTGACATATATTACATAAGACAGATTAATAGATCTTTATTCGTCAGCGCCAAGCTAGAATGTCCCACATGAGCAAAGCTGAAGTGTCGTACTGTCCTGAATGGGCAGGATTGGGGTGCGGCCGTGGGAATGGTGGTTATGAGCGAGCGCGAGCTGAACCGGATCGAAATCCCAAGTGATGTGGCACGTGGCCGGATGTCTGCGGTGGCGACAGCTTCGGTCATGCGCCTGAGCCCACGGCAGATTCTCCGGCTTGTGAAGACGTTTCAGGCCGATGGTCCGGCGGCGATCCCGCACAAGGCCCGCAGACGGACGTCCAACAACCGGATCGATCCCGCGGTACCTGAGTTTGCGCTGACGCTGATCCGTGAGCGCTACGCCGTCTTTGGGCGCAGGTTCGCAGCCGAGAAGCTGGCGGAAAACCACAGCCTGAGGGCGTCGCGAAAGAGTTTGTGCAAATGGATGCAGGAGGCCGGCATCTGGCTGTCGTGCAAGCAGCGCAGAACGTTTCACCATGCGGGATCAGCGCGACAGTCTCCTTGATGAAGCCGGGCGGCGGAAGCTGACGATCCGCGAGGCGCTGATCATGCTGTGTGAACGCGAGATCGCTCGCGAGGATCAACGGCGGATCGAGATGAGCTTCGGCCTTGCCCGTTTCCCGTTCCACCGCGACCTTACCGGGTACGATTCTGCCGCGCAGCCCTCCATCGACCTCGGCCAGATCCGGAACCTCGCTACCGGACGTTTCATTGCCAATGGCGAGGCCGTGCTGCTCCTGGGGCCTCCGCCGTGGGCAAGACGCATCTTGCCGTTGCCATCGGCCTTGCGGCGCTCGCTCTCGATGGCAAACGAGGTCTGGCAGATTGGCTTCACGAGAAAATCCGTGAGGAGAAGGACCATGAGCGACTATGCCGGATTGGACCTCTCGCTACAGGAGATATCTGCGTCATTGATGGAACGGGGACAACTGTGGCAGGTGGCGTTTCGCCAGCCAACCCAGAGGGCGGGGCGGGCTGGTTTCGCACGAGGTCGCTGTCGCCAGAGGTGATCGTGCATGAAAGGTGCCAACTATCGATCTGGCTCCAGCGCCGTCTGGATCGGCTGGGACGTTCTGCCAATCGCATCGATGCTCGCAAGACGCACATGAGCCTGCCGGCTCGCCCCAACAAATCCGATGCTACTGACGCGGAAGAGTTTGCGCAATTGGCGCGCATAGGCTGGTTCCCCCCTTGTCCGCGTTCAGAGCGAGGACTCGGATCAGCTGCCTTGTCAGTGCGCGGGCGCATTTAATCAACCTGCACAAAGATCTCGAGGGCCATATCCGGGGGATTCTCAAGACCTTCGGCATCCGTTTGACGGGTATCGGGAAAGGCGGACACCGGCAGGTCTTTTGAAACCAAATCGCTGTTGCAGGGGAGCGCGATGCAGTGCTGCGCAGCATCGCGGATGGGTTCATTGCCGCCCATTCCACGCTGTGTCCAAGCGGCTGCAGATCTTGATCGTGCCGTGAAGGAGAAAGCAGGGACGCATCCTGTCGCCCGTCGATTGATGACCGTTGCTGGCGTCGGTCCCGTCGTGGCTCTGAATTTTCTCGCGCTGGTCGATGACCTTTCGCGGTTTCGGCGAACCGAGAACGTTGGGGCCTTTCTGGACCTCACGCCACGAAGTCTGGAGCGGTGGATTGCTCCGCCCGCATCTCGAGATGCGGCGATGGAACCACGCGGAGCCCACCGTTCGAGGTGGCGACAACCTTGATCGGTCGGGGCAGAAGTTCTCGGCATTGAAAACGCTGGGCGGTTCGACTTGGACAGGATGGTTCAGGCCGATTTTTTAGGTTCGGCGCCAGACATCCGTTTCCGCAGGACGCGGGCCGGCGTGCCTCCGGCGATCACGCCTTCGGGCATCGGCCCGGTGACCACCGATCCCGCCGCAACCGCAGTTCCGCTGCCGATGGTGACGCCATCCATCAGCACGGAATGCGTGCCGATCCAGATATTGTCTTCGAGCCTGACGCCGCGCGCGCGATCCTCGCGCAGCGAACGGTTGATGGTCTTTTCGAACTGGTCGAGATCGTAATTCCCGCCCCCGACGACATATGTGTAGGCGCTGATCAGATTGTCGGCGCCGATGCGAACCTTGCTGCACGAGAAGATTTCGGCATTGAAACCGATGTTGGCGCGCTCACCGATCTCGATGTCGCCATCCTTGCAGCTGAGGATCGAATTGCGCCCGACGAAGCAATCGCTGGCAATGGAAATTCCGCTGTTCGACGCGCCTTTGGCGTCAAGCATCACGTTGTCATCGATGATGACGCGATCGCCAAGCTTGATCTTGTGCGGATGACGCAGGGTGATGTTGCGCCCGAAGACCACGCCACTGCCGCAGGCACCAAGCAGCACCGGATACAGCTTTCCCCGAAGGAACAGGCCAAGCGCGCCGGGGATGGCGCTGACGAACAAGACGATCAGCTCGTATTTCACAAGGGCCCAGAGATCGCGGGATCCGACGACCATGTCCTGATATTTCTGCATCGAGGTGGTCTTGCGACCGGCAACTTCGTCCTGAACCTTGTAGGAAATCTCACCCATCGTTGGCCCCCCTGTCCTCAGTCTATTGAAAGTTGGAATTGATCGGCTGTCAAACCTCGCGCAGCCGGCCACGCCCGTCGAATACATAGAACACCGCCCCCAGCAGCGAGGTCACCAGCAACTGGGCCCGCAGCAACAAGGCCACCGCAAGGCCATGCTCGAGCTCGGTTCCGATCGGCAACAGCAGCACCGAAAATGCCCATTCCCAGACGCCGATGCCCCCCGGCGTGGTCGGCAGGGCCGCGATGACCAGAATGATCGGCGCCACCGCCCAAAGCGAAACGAGATCCAGATCAATCCCGAGAACCCGCGCCGTGATGAAGATATTTGCCACGGTCAGCAGGTGATACAGCATCGAATAGGCAAAGCTTTGCAACACGATCCCGGGCGCGCTCCAGAAGCTGGCCAAGGCGGTGCGCATCTCTTCGATGCGCTCGACAAGACGGGCGGTGCGCCGGTGTTTGCAGGCCTTTTCCTTCAGCGCTTCGGTCAGCCTGTCGGGCAACCAGATCATCGCCAACAGGAACAGGCAGCCACCGGCCATGATCGCGATAGACCCGGCCACCAGCAGATCGTCATGCAAGGACGGGGTGGCCGCAAATCCGATAACCGCCAGCGCCACGAGGGTCAGCAAGCCGGTCAGTCTTTCGAGAAAAACCGCAGCAAAGGATTCTGCCTGCGATCCGATCCGCCGCCCCACGAGATAAGACCGCGCCAGATCGCCGCCAACACTGCTTGGCAGGAAATTGTTGAAGAAATAGCCAATGGTATAATAGCGCATCAGGCTGGGCAGCCCGACGATACAGTCTCGGTAGCGCAGAAGCAGGCGCCACTTGAGACAGCTGGCCCAGACCAGTGGAATCGGGATTAACATCACCACCACGACGCCGGGCAGCGACAGTCCTGACAGCAGCGAAGTTGCGCCTTGCCAGACATCCTTCTGCGACAGCAGAAGATAGACCAGACCGATGCCAAGGATCAACTTGATCGCGAAAACCAGATTGGACCTGCTCATTCGGCGCACCTTTTCTGCGTTCGACCATGATCCGGCGCATATTGCCGACACCATGATGCTCCGACGACCATGACGGCGCGCAATTTGCGACGTCATGGCCCAAGGTTTCACGTAGCCCGCAGGGCGATACTGCGGGCTTTGGGGCTAGTGCCCGTTCCGGTGCAGACACACCACGGCGGCGGTCCTGATGATGATCGCAAGATCCATGCCAAAGCTCAGGTTCTTGACGTAATGCGCATCCAGCCCCATCCGCTCGTCATAGCCAAGATCATTGCGACCAGAGATCTGCCAAAGGCCGGTGATGCCGGGGCGCGCATCGATATAAGGATGAGACCAGCCATAATGTCTGGAAATCTCCTCGGATGTGACCGGGCGCGGCCCGACGACGCTCATGTGCCCCATCAACACGTTGAAGAACTGCGGAAGCTCATCGAGGCTGAGTTTCCGAAGGATGCTTCCCACGATCGGGATGATGCGCGGATCCTTCCGCAATTTCCGGGTCTCGTGGTATTCCTTCGCCGCGTTGGCGTCGGTTGCCAGCAACTCGGCGAGCCGAAGGTCGGCATCGACGACCATGGTGCGGAATTTCAGGCAGGGAAAAGATCTGCCATTCAGACCGATGCGCTGGTGAACAAAGAACACCGGCCCTTTCGATCCAACCTTGATCAGAAATGCGATCAGAAGCATCGGCACAAGCAGCGACAAAATCGCTAGTGCCGCAAAACCGATGTCGAAAATGCGTTTCGGCGTTCCCCCGACGGCCCGACGCATGGTGCCGGGCCAACCCCGGCGATGGACATTCGAGCGAACTACCGCTCGAGGCGCAATTGAGAAAAATGGCAGGACATCGACCGCAGGTTCCGCGCCACAGTCCGCAATCGTCCTTTCAGATATAGGGCTTTCAAATCTTTGCTCCGACATTACACACTACCCACTCACAACAAACGGCGCGCACAAATCAACAAAAGCGCGTCGCCAACACTTAGAAGACACAACAAATAATAGCAAAAATCTATGCTATAAATTTTGGAAACTCAACCCCGACCTGCCCCGATCTGCGCGGTCCGCGCCGGGCGCAGCCCCTTACAGGAGAGCCATAAATGCGGCCAATCTCCCATGCCGTGTGGGCTGGGTTGAGCCACGCACGGCGGCCCCAGGTGGCATGACGCAGAGCCTACAACTCTATACGGATTGAATTTTTCGGAAAACCCATCAGCGCCGGGCGTTTGCGGCACTGCAGTCTCATCGGCATGACCGTGCAAACTGCGCCGGGTCCAATACATATCGACTTCGAAATCTGTTGGCCCCGGCGCATGGGATCACCCACCATCAGGGAAACGCGAACCAGAAATCGATCCGCTCAGATTTCCAGCACAGACCCGTCGTTTCCGACGAAGTCGCCCGCACACCGCCGAGCGTGGGTCGACAGTTTCTTGCGCGGACGATTCGTCCTGTCACCGGGGCCGGGAAATCGGGCTTGGGCGATGTGCCTGAATGCTCGATCACTGAGTGATCGCCGGCGCGATGAACCGGCCATGTCGAGATCGCAAACACAAACCAGATGATTGCGTTCAAGCCCTCTGCGAGGACGGGAAACGGCGTTCTTCGGCGGGTTTTCGCCCCTCACGACGGCGTTAACGACGGGTTAACTACAATTGTGTATAAGTTCCAAATCCACGGTGGGGCTCTTGGGTGCGATCCAGAGTCGGTCGTTTATGTTGTGAGGGAAATCATGGTTCGGCGCTCATCCGACAACGCAAGATGCGCTACCTCCCAAGGTGGCACATCGCAATCATTGTTTGAGCCGCCGGATGTTCCTGTCGGATTATTCAGCGGTGAGCGCGGAAAATGTGATTCGGACGCGACGTTTCAACGCGGTTTGGCACCACGGACCGGCCACTCATCTTGTTTTGAACGCAGCGCGTCCATAGGAAGGACACATTGCGGATACGAGTCTCAAGGTGGATTTTCCACAGCTGCCCGCGGTGTTGAGTGTGACGGGGACGAAAGAATGAGACATTTATTTATCAGCTCGCCGATCATGGCACTCGTATTAAGTGTGTCTTTGCTTCAGCTTGGAGCAGGTTGGTGGGTGGCGACAAGCGCCTTTTTCCTGACAGCGCCCGTGCTGATCGCGCTTGCTTTGCTGCTGTGCAACACGATCCTGCCCTGCCATCCTCGCGACACGGACGACTGAATCCCCTCAGCGCTCAGGCGCGGCCCTGCCATCGACGACGCATCGACTGATGCCGATCAGACTGGCGGCAATAGACTATGACTGCGGGCTGACGACGGACCCTGCCGTCGCGATGCGAAACTGCGCGTGCTTCAGCGGACGGGCCAGCCTGTTTGCGCTTTTTCCAGAACCGGACCTGTGCAAGCCTGACTCTATTGACTGATCATATTGCAGGAGGCGGATTTTGGACACTGTCATTGCCCATCCGGGCGCCATGCGGCCCGACGATTCCCGACAGATCGCAGTCGATACACATGTTCACCTCTATCAATCTGCAGACCCTGGCCGTGCCTTGACGGCAGGGCGCGACAACCTGCTCACAGCAGCGCAACGTGCTGGGCATGGGTCCGCTCCATTGGTGATGATGCTGACCGAAACGGCGCGCGACAACGCTTTCGATGCGCTGGCCACGGGCCGCCTCGCGCCTAGCGGCTGGACCATTGACCGGATCGAAGACGATCCTGCCGCGCTACGGGCCCGTTGCGCAGCAGGTGGCGCGGGGCTGGTGCTGATCGCGGGTCGGCAGATCCAGACTTGCGAGGGGGTCGAGGTGCTTGCCTTGGCCAGCGCAGGGCACTTTGAAGACGGCCTGTCGATTCGCACCGTCCTTGCCGATCTGCAAGACAGACAGATCCCTGCGGTTCTGCCATGGGGCGTTGGGAAATGGCTTGGCAAGCGCGGCGCGCTGGTCGCCGAGCTGATCAGGGCCGATGCACCGGGCCTGATGCTGGGCGACAACGCCGGGCGTCCGTGGATCTGGCCCAGACCGGCGATTTTTGCCAAGGCGCTCCGGGACGGGGTGCCGATCCTACCCGGCTCTGATCCCCTGCCCTTGCCCGGCGCGGAGGCGGGACTCGGAGCCTTTGGCTGTCTGATCGACGCTCCGCTTGACGAGGCGCGCCCGGCGCATGCCCTGGGCGAGCATCTTTTCACCCTGCGCGGACAGCCCCGGCGCATCGGAGCGCGCCGAGGCTTCAGGGCAGTGATTGCGGAACAGATCGGATTGCGGCGCCGCAAAGCGCAGCCCAGCCCGGCGGGGACCGTTTCGTGAGGCGCGCCACGCTTGACGCCTTTCGCGACGAGCCCTTCGATGTTCTGGTGATCGGGGGGGGCATTTACGGCCTGATGGCGGCCCGGGATGCGGCGCTGCGCGGCCTGCGCACCGCCCTTGTCGAGCGCGACGATTTCGGCGGGGCGACTTCGCATAATTCGCTGAAACTCATGCATGGCGGCATTCGCTACGTGCAGCATCTCGACTTTGCGCGGCTGCGGGCCTCGGCGCGCGAACGCGCCTTCTGGCAGCGGGCAGCGGCGCCGATTTGCACGCCGCTGGAGTTCACCATCCCCTTGTTCGGGCACGGTATTCGCGGGCCAGAAGCCTTTGGTGCCGCAGCGGCGATCTACACGCTGGCATCTCGCGGATTGCGCGGCCCTCATTACAACGGTGCGCGTGCTGTCGGCGCAAAAGCCGCGCGGCAGCGTCTTGGCGGCTTTGCTCCCGAAGGGCTCAGCGGCGGCGGTGTCTGGCGGGACGGACAACTGTGTGACGTGAACCGGCTGCATATGGCCTGCTTGCGCGCGGCCATCGAGGCCGGGGCGCTGGCGGCAAACTACATGGACGCCAGCGCGTTGATCTCTGAAAATGGCCGGGTGACGGGCGCGCGGCTACGCGATCGCTTGACCGGGGCCGAAGGTCAGCTGCGCGCCCGCGTCACGCTGTCCTGTGCCGGGCAAGCTGCCGCCGCGCTTGCCAGGCCGCATCTGCGCGATCCGGCGGTGTTTCCGGGCTTTCTCAGGGCGACGAATCTGGTGGTCGACCGAGAGGTCGGAAGGCGCGGTTTCGCGGTGGTCAGCCGGTCGCAATCCGATGCAGTGGTGGATCGCGGCGGGCGGATGTATTTCCTTACGCCGTGGCAGGGCCGCACCATCATCGGCACGCATGAGAGCAGCCTCGACCACTCAGCCGACAGCGACGTCGATGATTTTCTGAACGAACTGGCGCTCGCCTGTCCGCAGCTTGGGCTTGGCCGCAAGGATGTGCTTTGGGTCCATCAAGGGGTGATCCCGGCGAATATCGATGACAGCCGCGGCGGGGGGAAACGTCACACCCGTGGCAGCCTGCTGGATCATTCGGCCCAAGGGCTGGGCGGGCTGATCAGCGTGGCGGGGGTGAAATACACCACCGCGCGGCTGATTGCCGAACGGGCGGTGGACGCGGCGCTGCTGCAACTTGGCACAGGCGCCCTGCCCTCGACCAGCTTCGACACGCCGCTACCGGTGGATGACAGCGTCGATCCTGATCCGCGCAGCAGCGATGCAGGGACTCTGGCGCAACGGTTGCGCCGCGCCGCAGATCAGGAAATGGCCACCTCGCTCAGCGATGTGACGGTGCGGCGCACGCTCTGGGCCGAAACCGGCCTGCTGAATGCGCCCAGTGTATCAGAGAAACTTGCCGCAGCGGCGGCCATGGCGAATTTGCCGGCTTAGCCCCCCTGCGGGGGCCAAGCCTGTTGCGCCTTACACCAGCACGAAATCATCCATCGAGATGTCGGAAAGCGTGATGCTGCGGATGTCTGCAAGGGTCTGGGTCACCTCCGTCGAGACCAGATCAAGATAGACCCCCGATCCGTATTGCGTCAGCACCACATGGCTGCTCGCCTCTGCCTCGCTCCAGCCATAGCCCGAGACGATGGCGCTCAGGTCGATGGTATCGCCTTCGCCCGAGCCGCCGCTGTAGTTGTCGATGCGATCGGTACTGCCATCGAGCGCGTCCATCGAGAACACGAACACATCCGCGCCCGATTGTCCGCGCAGCGTGTCACTTCCCGCGCCGCCATCAAGCACATCGTCGCCATTGTCGCCGCGCAGGAAATCATCGCCGTCGCCACCAAGCAGCGTGTCGTCGCCACCGTTGGCGATGATCCGGTCATTGCCGCCAAGCGACATGATCAACGTTCCGTCATTGCCGTCTCGCAGATCGTCATCGGCATCGGTGCCGACCAGCGCGCCGGGTGGCACCGACGGTTCGGTGGTGTCCATCGCAACAGCCGGGCCGGAGACGCTTGCGACATTGCCGCTGCCGTCGGTGGCCGTCACCTGAACCGTGAGCGTGCCATCGGCGAGGCTCGACAGATCCAGCGACAGGCTGCCGTTCGCGCCCAGCGGCGCGGCGGCGTTGTCGACCGATCCGCCCGCCTCGTCGCTGACGGTCACCACCGCCGTCGCATCGCTGTCCAGCCCCGAGACCACGAACTCCACCGACGCATCCTCGCCATAGGTGATCGCCGTGTCGGGGGCGCTGACGGCAAGATCGCCGTCTTCATCCGCCGAGGTGTCGGGCGCGGTGTCCAGCGTCAGGGTCGGGCCGCTGACGGTGCTGGCGTTGCCATTGCCGTCGGTCGCGGTGACCGAGCTGGTGACCGGCCCGTCAGGCAGGCTGGTCAGGTCGAACACCAGATCGCCATTCGCCAGCGCGGTTTGTGTCAGATCGGTGCCGTCGGCGCTGAGGGTGACAATCGCCGTGGCGTCGCTGTCGAGCCCCGAGAGTGTGACGACCACCGCCGAATTCTCGCTGGCGTCGATGTTGGTGTCGGGGGCGCTCAGACCCATGTTGCCGTCATCATCGCCGCTGTCCGGCGGGGGGCCGGACGAGGTGAGGACGATCTCCCCGGCGGCATACATCGCATCGAAGGTGAAATCGCCGCCATTGCGAATATAGGCCAGCGTGACCCAAGAGGAGCCGGTGCCGCTGGAGTCGACCTGCAACTCGCCCACGGTGCCGGCCTTCCAGACCTGGATATAACCGGAAAGCTCGGCATCGCTCAGCCCGTCGGGAATGATGTCGCGCAGTTCGATCACGTCGCCTTCGGCGCCAGTGAAATCCTTGATGTCGTCGATCGACCCGTCAAGGTCGGCAGCGGTGATCAGGAACAGATCGGCGCCTGCCTCGCCGGTCAGCGCATCGGCGCCAAGCCCGCCGACAAGGGTGTCGTCACCGGCCCCCGCCTTCATCGTGTCATTGCCGGCATCGCCGAGCAGCCAGTCATTGCCGTCCCGGCCCTTGATGTTGTCATTGCCCGCAAGACCGGCGATGACATCGTCGCTGCCGCCGCCGTTCAGGTTGTCATCGCCGCTGGTGCCGGTGATCGTCGGCTCTGGGACGCTCGGCGCTTCAGCGGTCGACAGCGTGACCGTCGGGCCAGAGACGCTGGCGCTGTTGCCCGCCTCATCCGCCGCGGTGACCGAAACAGTGAGCGCGCCGTCGGACAGGCTCGACAGGTCGAACACCACGTCACCGTCGCCGGAGAGCGGTGCGGCGCTGTTACTGACCGATCCGCCAAGGCTGTCGCTGACGGTCACGATGGCAGTGGCGTCATCGTCGATCCCGAAGACCGAGAACACCACCGCGCCCTCTTCGCCCAGCGTGATGCTGGTGTCGGGGGCGGTGATGGCAAGGTTGCCGTCGGCATCGGCGGTGGCGTCCAGCGTCTTGTCCAGCGTCATGGCCGGTCCCGCGACGCTGGCGACATTGCCGGTGGCATCGGTCGCGGTGACCGTAACCGTCAGCGCGCCATCCGCCAGCGCCGACAGGTCGAGCACCACGCTGCCATTGGTGCCAAGCGGTGCGGCGGCGTTGTCGACGGACCCGCCGGCGCCATCGCTGACGGTGACCACCGCCGTCGCATCGGCATCCAGCCCGGTGACGTTGAAGACCACAGCCTCGAATTCGCTTTCGCTGATCTCGGTGTCGGGCGCTGCGACTGCCAGATTGCCGTCTTCGTCCGCCGAGGTGTCGGAGGCGGCATCCAGCGTCATGGTCGGGCCGCTGACGGTGCTGGCGTTGCCGCCGCCGTCTGTCGCGGTGACCGAGGTGGTGACCGGCCCGTCGGGCAGCCCCGTCAGGGCGAACACATAATCGCCATCCGCCAGCGCCGTCTGGGTCAGCTCGCTGCCGCCAACCACCAGCGTCACGACCGCCGTTGCGTCGTCATCCAGCCCTGTCAGCGTGACGACAACCGCCGAGGCTTCGGAGGCGTCGATCACATCGTCCGGCACGCTCAGCGCCATGTTGCCATCGTCATCGCCGCTGTCGGGCGCAGGACCGGCCTCAAGGATAAGCGCCCCCGAGTTAAGCATCTCGTCCTTGGTCACCCCGTAGATATACAGGAATTTCTGCAGCCCGTCGGGCGTGTTGAGCGATACGCGCAGATCGGTCCCGGAATTCTCCTGCAGCTGCAACTGGGCCAGCAGTTCGGAGGCTGTCCAGCCATAGGCCACCCCGAAATCCGACAGGTCGAGCTTGTCACCCTCGGCAATCGAGAAATCGAAGATGGAATCGCGTGAGGAATCGAGATCTTCGGCACGATAGTAAAAGGTATCGGCCCCGCTGCCGCCGTATAGCTTGTCGAGCCCGGTGCCGCCGTAGATGCTGTCGTCGCCGCCGCGGCCATACAATACGTCGCGCCCGGCAAAGCCATAAATCGCTCGGCCTTCATCGACGTCATACAGCAGGTTGTCGCCGTCAGTGCCCAGCAGTTCCTCTTCACGGGTGAAGACTTGGGTGAATTGCGTCGTCGAAAGCGAGACATCGGCCGCCGCGACGCCTTGCACAAGCGCAAGCACAAAGGTTCCGGAGGGTGTGGTGATCGACACCTCGGCTCCGGCAGCCCCATCGGTGATCGCGACATTCGCGGCGATCTCGGCATCGCTCCAGCCGTAGGCGTCGATGATCGCGCCAAGGTCCAGCACATCGCCATCGGCGGCGGAATAGTCGAGGATGGTGTCGGTCGACCCGTCCAACGCATCGAGCCCGAAGGCATAGACATCCTTGCCAGAGCCGCCTTCAAGCGTGTCCGCCCCGGCGCGCCCTTCCAGATAATCGTCGCCACCGCCGCCCCGCAGGGTGTTGGCCGCTGCATTGCCGCCAAGCCGGTCGCCCGCCTCGCCGCCGGTGACATCGCTCGATGCGGGCAAGGCGTTGACCAGTTCGGGGAAGCCGCTGCCGTCCAGCCCGATTTCCGCCTGAAGCGTATCGTACAGCGCCTCGGCATAGGTCATGTAGGCGTATTCTGAGAAATGGATCAGATCGTAGGTCAGGTCGCCGATATCGGTGATCGGATTGTCGAACAGGACCAGCGTCGGATAGGTGCTCTGAAGCGAGGCAACCGTGTCCCGGATGCCCGCGACAAAGGTGCCATTGCCCGCATCCCCAACGACCGCGACGCCATCCACCATGGAATAGCCATCGTTGATGAATTCGTACCAATCCGGGTCGACGCCGCCGCGCGCCTTGGGCGGCAGGGTCGAGACCACGAAATACCGGTTCTCGTTTCCGGCAAAGGCATAGAATTGTTCAATCGCCGCAAGCGTGTCGTCAACGATCTGCGGCAGGTAATCCGACAGCAGGTAGGCTTCGCCGTTGTTGTGGTAATCGTTGGTGCCCGCAAGGAACACCGCGATGTCCGGGTTGTATTCCTCGAGCGCGTAGCTGAAATCCGACGTCCCGGAGGAATCGTCAACGATCGCCGAAAGATACTTGCCAGCGACGCCGTGGTGATCCGGGTCAAGCAAGCTGTCGGGGCCGTTCTGAAGCCCGCCGACGTAATCGACCCAGCCGCCGCCAGCGATCACCCGTTCGAACAGGTCAAGCCGGTAGCCATCCAGCACCGTGCGGTCTTCGGGCACCGGAAGGTTGGCGTTGACCATGCCTTCGGTCAGCGAATCCCCGATCGGCAGAAGCCGCAGCGCCCGCATCCACGTACCCGCCGCCATGTCGACGACAAGCGCTTCGGTCTGTCCGGCGAAAGACACCTCGGCCCCGGCGCTTTCGACGGCATAGGGAACATAGCTCACCGAAGACAGGTTGACCTGCGCCGTCGCATCTTCGTCGATGGGGCCATGCCAGTCTTCAAGTTGCTCGGCCCCGGTCCAGAGGCTGGAATAGATCCGCATGTCTTCGTCGGGCACCGCGATCGGAGCGGTGGCGCTGTCGATCTCGTAAAGCAACGTGCCATCGGCGTACCAGCGGATGCCGTCGGGCATCCATTCGATGCTGTAGGTGTGCATTGCGCTTGCCGCGTCGAACCCCAGCGCCACCTGAACGCTGCCAGAGGCACCCAGATTGCTGTCGCCGTGATAGTAGTTGATGTTCATCACGGTGGTGTCGTTGCCGAGAAATTCGATGTCGATCTCGTTATGCTCGTCCGCGCCGAAATACTCGCTGTTGAACAAGAAGAACGCCGACACCACGCCGGACACGTCCGACGCTTGCATCTGCACCTCGTAGGTGCCGTAGCTGAAGCTGTCGATGGACTGGATTTCAGCGCCGGTGAAAGGTTTGCCCGACAGATCGGTCCCGTCAAAGGTCAGCGCCACCTCGCCTGCGACTGGCGTCGTGACATAGATTTCGGACCACGCGGTCTGGTTCCAGCTTGCCTCGAGAGCAAAGTTGGAACTGTACCATCGCGACGTATCGTATGAATCGAATGTCTCGGAAAACGTCCTGAGTTCAGACATAATGACTTTTGCACCCCTTACCCGAATACCTGATAACCAACACTCTCGCCGCGCAGCTAAGCAGCGCGACACGCGACCCCTGAAAATAAACGTCCGAACACCGGGAGCAGGATCACGAAAATCCCACGTATAATACATGGGTCGGAGCGAATCTCGACCTGTTTTATCAAAATTTTAGCCATTTTGTACGGATTCTGACAGGTGCCGGCGAAGTTGGCGGCGCAATACCCGGCATTAACCATACTGCGCGCGCCATGACCTCAGCGCGTCCACTTTCCCGGATCGACAATCGCCCGCACGGCACGGCTTGCGTCATCCGGCGCGCCGTGGCCGGTGTTGCGCCAGTGCAGGATCCAGACCGGCCCGGCGCTTTGCGTGGTCAGCGATACGCCGGGCACATCGAAGGCCTGAAGCAGGGCGCCGATGCTGTTGTTCTTCGTCCACTGTTTCCACCATTCGCCAGACACAACGAACGCCCCGTCGGGATAGGCGCGCACCAAGGCCCGAAGCGACTCCGGATCGCTGATCAGGGGCCGCCCGGTGCGGGGGTCTCTGGCGAACTCGGTCTCGTTCATCTCGGGAAGCCAGTTGTTGCTGAACACCACGTCGAAACCGCCAAGGTAATACAGCGCCGACAGCTCGTTGTTGACGACGATCAGCGCGCCGTCCTCGACCAGCGCCTCCACCGTCGGTCGGGCGTCGCTCCAGTCCGCGACCCGTGTGAGCGGCACCGCCACCCGCCCCATCATCAGCTTCACCGACAAGGGCAGCGCATCCTGCGTCAGCACGGCAAAGCCCGCGGCCAACACCAGAATGCCCCGCATTGCCCGCCCATCCGAGAACGGCCGGGGCAGGCCAGACAGCGCCCGCCGTAGCATGTCCGCCAGTGCCGGGACAAGCACCAGAAGGCCCATCGCCCAGAGCGTGAACATGAAGGGGCTGATGTAATAGACATAGCGCTGATTCTGCACCCCGGCGAAGGAATGCACGATCAGCCCGACCACCACCAGCGTCACGCAAAAGCCCGCAGGGCGTGGAAAGGATCGCAAGGCCAGAATGGCCAGAAACGGCGTCAAGGACCAGATCGCCGGGTAGAACCGGCTGAAGACCCGATGATAGGCGGTGATATCCCTGCCCCAGGGCGAAATGGTGTATTTTTCCCAGATCGACGCCAGCATCCCGCTTGAAAATGCCACCGTGACCGCCGCCAGCAGCAGCCCTGTCAGAACGACAAGAATGGCGACCCGCTGCTTGTGCTGCAGGATCCTCGGCAATGCGACGAACCCCGCGATCCAGATCGCCAGCGCCAGAACGCCGACCAGCGTGCTGTCCTGAAACTGATTGGCAAACCACAGCGCCGCCAGTGCCAGCCCGATCAGCCCCAGCCGGGCCACTGTCTTCTGGCCGGGTTCGAACAGCTGATAAACCGCGATCGCCCCGATAAAGAACAGCATGCCGTGCAGGGTGTAAAAGCGAATGGTCTGCGACAGCTGGATGCCGCTGGGCCAGAACAGCAAGAACAGCGCGACGATCCAGCCGACCGCCGAACCGCCGACCCGCCGCGACCAGAGCGCCGCGCCAGCAGCGGTCAGCGCGCCGAACACCACGCTGGGCAGACGCGCCATGACGAGACTCGGCTCGCCGGCCAACGAGAACATCCAGCCGATCAGCGCGGTATAAAGCGGCGTGCGCTCATAGCTTCCCTGATACAGCCGCAGACTGCCATCCTCGAGCCAGCTCTGCGCCGCAAGAATATGATAAAGCTCGTCATATCCCGGTGCGGCCTGAAGGTGTCCAAGCCGGCCAAACACGGCGGCCAGTAGAACGAAGCCGGTAAAGAGCAGGGCCTCGTGTTCGGCCCTCAGAATTGTAACATGCCGTTCAGTTCGAAGCATCAAGCTCGCTCCCGGAACATCGATGTGGCGCATGGCAAGGCCGTCGCGCGGATCGCTCGCAACCCAGCCCAAACGCTATTGCAGACCAGACGTATACAGTGCGGAAATTGACGCCATGTAAATGTCAGTGTCTGACAAAGACCATCGCCATATTCGCGCCGATCGCGCCCTGTGTGGTGTCGTGTTGTTCCCCAACCATCTCGACGCGGCGCATCCAGATGTGAATTAGACTGATTGAAATCTCTTGAATCGAGTAAAGTTCCCCTGCGGAAACTGTTCAAGCTGCATATCCAAAAGACGGCACAACCACAGATGGACATCTGCAAGCAGAGATTTGATATTGCGCATCTTTTCCAATTCATCGGGCCGCTCGGATTTTTGCGAAACGGTCAAAGGCCAAGCAGTTCCCCAATTTCGGCGCATCGACTCCGTCATTGCCTTTCCTCTGCAAGACGCGGGGCGATGGTTTCATTCAGAAACGACGTCAGTTTGCGGGCGTAAGCGTCCGGGCTGAATTCGGCCGCCACGCGGCGGCGGGCCTGCTCGACCAGCCGGGCGCGGTGGTCTGCGTCGCTCAGCAGGGTCGCGATGCCCCGTGCCATGTCTTCGGGCGTCGGATCGACCAGCAGCGCGATCTCATCGTCAAGCACTTGCGTATGGGTCGGCAGGCGTGTCGCCAGCAACGGCCGCCCGCTGTCGAGATAGGAATACACCTTCATCGGCGTGTTGCGCCCCTGCGTGCGGGGGGACACCACGATGTCGGCCCGCGACAGATAATCGCCGATCCGCTCGACCGGGCGCGGCCCGAGAAAGCTGACCCTGTCGGCGGCGCCAACCTCATCCGCCAGCTTGCGCAAAGCGTCGATATGGGCCTGCACCCCGCCGATGATGACCAGACGCCCCGGCCCTTCGGACCGGGCAAACCCGCGGATCAACAAATCGACGCCCTGATAGCTTTCGAGGTTGCCGATATACATGATGACGGGCTCGTCAAAGCGGCAATCCTCGGGCGGCGCGCCCGCCTCGGCGATCAGCGTCACGTCTTCGAGCGTCTGCACCGGAAGGCCCGGCACATAGCCCTTTACGAGCTCTTCGAGCGCGCGGCAGCAGGTGATTGCCCCGACCGCGCCCCGCGCCGCCCGCGCTTCGGCGCGCGAGAGCAGCCTGTGCAGCCAGCCAGGCAAGGCGAACTTGTCGTTCAGTTGTTCGGGGATCGAGCTGTCGACGTCATAGATATACGGGACCCCGAAGACCGGTTTCAGGGCGAGCGCAAGAAAGGCGGCCTCTTCGACCGCGATGACCAGATCATATTTGCCCCGCCACAGCCGCCACGCTGCCATCGGCAGCATGATCACATCGCAGACGGATTTCTTCAGCGAGAAACCGGGCGGCACACTGCGCAGTCCGGGCAAGGCTGGCAACCGGTAAAGGCCCACACCGGGAATGCCGGGATCTTCGCCCTCGGCAAAGCAGATCGCGTCGATCTCGTGCCCCTGCCCGGCAAGAACCTGCATCAGGGCGCGCACCGCGATCGGTGTGCCGCGCGGCACGAAAAACGGTTGTGGGGCGAGAATCAAAATGCGCATAGAGGGCCATTTTCAGCGCGGAACGCACAAAATATCGGCAAAACTCGCCATCTTGGGCACGAACAACGAAGGTTGAGGCTCAATATGTCTCTCCGTACAGATGAGAGTGAACACAAGGTACATGGCATCATTGGCGCCCTGATCCGGTAGAAAGTCAACCTTAACGATTTCCTGCCAGATTACGCACTCTTGACCTGACTAATCAGGCTAGTGAAGTTGATCGTAGCGTGCCATCGCATTGTTTGAGCGATATTCTCTCCGGGAGTTTTCTTGTGGCAAGGCATTTTCTGGTCAATCTTGGCTCGCTGTCAGGATCGCAGGTGTTTATCACGCTATCGCAGCTGCTCGTCCTGCCAATCGTGGCGCGCTATCTTGACGTTGCAGCCTTCGGAGACGTTGCACTGGCGATGACGGTGACCGTCTTTGCCCAGCTGCTGAGCGACGCGGGGCTTGGCCGGTCGCTGATCCGCAAAAACAGTTTCGATGCCGCAGAATGGAGCAGCGTCTTTTGGTTTCTCTGCCTCATCGGCTTTGGGCTGGGGGTGGCACTGATGCTGATCGCGCCGCTCTGGGCGGGCCTGTTCGACCGGCCCTCTGTCGGGCCGCTGATCATGGCGCTGGCGATGGTGCCCTTCCTGCAATCGCTGTCGGCAGTGCCGACTGCGGTGATGGAGCGGTCAAAGCGATTTCCCGTTCTGGCAACGCTGCGCATCGTCGCGGCCATCGCCGGGTTCGTGATCGTGGTCAGCCTTGCGATGCTCGGGGCCGGGGCCTGGTCGCTGATCGCCCAGCAGATCACGCTTGCGCTGGTCCAATGCCTTGGGGCGGTGCTGCTAAGCGGGTTTCGCCCGCTGTCGCCGCGCAAGCGCCTGCCCCTTGGCGATCACATCGGCTTTGCCCGCAACGTGCTTGGTGTCTCGCTTCTAATGACGGCGCAGCGGCAGATCCCGATGATGATGATCGGCTATGCGCATGGCAGCGCGCCGCTCGGTCAGTATTCGATGAGCCAGCGCATTCAGAACCTGCCCTTGCAAGGGCTTGCCGCCCCCTTCGCGCGCATCGCCTTTGTGCACATGAGCGCCGCGCAGCGCGACAGCGCGCGGGTGGCCGACATCTACGTGCGGGGCGTGTTGCTGCTTGGCTTTGTCATCATACCGCCGATGGCGCTGCTGGCCGCGATTGGCGAGACCGCCTTTGCGTTGCTGCTGTCCGACACATGGATCCCGGCGGCGATGATCTTTGCTCTGGCTGCGCCGGGAATTGCCATCGAAGCGTCGATCTCCCACGCCGGGGTGCTGTTCCAGTCGATGAACCAGACCGGGTTGCAGCTGCGGATGGGGGTGGAACGAACGCTGCTGCGCCTGATCCTTGTCGCGATCGCCCTGCCCTTCGGGGTCACGGCGGTGGCGGCGGCGCTCTCGGTGGCGGCGCTGCTATTCATTCCACGCCAGTGGCAGCACGTCGGGCGCGCCGTCACGCTTGATCTGAAGGCCGCCTATGCCGCGCTGGCCACGCCGGTTGCCATTGGCCTGCTGCTATGGCTTGCAGGGCGCGGGCTGACCGCGGTGACTTCGGGATGGGCGACACTGGTCTGGGCGGCACTGCTGCTGCTTGCCGTCTGGGCCGTGGCCGCCGTCTTGCTGCGCCAGCGCCTGCGTGACGCCCTCGCCGTCTTCGGGCGCTAGGATTCCTTGAATCGCCACGCGTCCTCGTATTGCATCCGCAGGCGCAACGACGACAGCGCGCCGATCCATAGCACCATGTGAAACAGCACGAAGGGCTTGAGGAAATCGGCCTCTGTCATGCTGCGCGCCAGAACCGCCGCAGCCATCGCAAGGAAAAAGATCTGCGGTGTCGCGCCAAACACCAGCGCCCCTCGCACCACCTGAAGCAGCGCCCAGATCAGCGCGATGCTGGCGATACCCACGCCGATAAGCCCTTGATGTACGGTGATTTCGTAGAACGAATTGTGAAAGTTAAACGAATCCCCCGGCTTCTTGTAGAACTCGAAAAAGATCTTTCGCACCAGCGGCGATTGGGCGTATTGCCAGAACCCGTCTTCGCCGACCCCCAGCAAAGGCCGCTCGGCGATCTGCATTTCGGCATAGTCCCACAGCACGGTTCTGCCGGTCAGGGTCGAGGATTTGCCGAAATGCTGAAGCACAAGCTCCGCCGGGTTCGACTGCATGTTCGACACAAGCACGGCACCGACGATGCTGGTGAACGCCAGTCCGAAGCACAGCGCGGCGACGCGGCTCAGGCGCATGAGGCCGCCGATCAGGAACATCACCGAAAGGGCGATCAGCGCGCCCGTGCCAAAGATCAGCAGCACGGCGGTGGCGGACTCGCTGTGAAAGGCCATCAGCACCGCAACACCGGACATTGCCAGCCCGGCGAGGCGCATGCCCCGTGACGAGCCGCTGTCGATGAAGACGCTGACGCAGATCACCCAAAGCACCACCATGTTCTTGCCCATGGTGTTCTTCTGCGCGAAAATCCCGGTGGTGATATCGCCGGTGCCATAGGCATAGACCACGTTGATCAAGCCGATGCCGCCAACCGCGATGAACAGGGAATACAGGATCGCACGTGGCCGCATCGTCGCCGCGACCTGATAGCAGATCATGATCGTCAGCCCGAGATACACCGCCTTCTTGAACGCGGCCGCTGGCTCGACCGCCCAGATCGGCGAGATCAGGCACCATATCGGGAACAGCAACACCACCCATGATTTGGCCATCAACGTGACGATGCGAGACTGATCGCGCAGGATGGCCCAGCTGTAGTACAGTGCCAGCGGGTAGAGGATCAGGCTATCGCCCGGAAACTGCACGAAGGTCACAAGGCACCACAGCGCGAACAGCAGCAGATCCCGACGCTCGTTCGAAATATGCAGACGCAGCCTGCCATGCTGGCTTCCGCCATGAATCGGCTGGGCAAGACTTGTCATTGCGGCTTGCCCTGCCACGTCTGCGAGGTTCTGGGCGCGTTAATGTGGTTCATAGCCCATCTTCTCCAACATGGATGCAAACTCTCCGCGCACCTGTGCGAGGTCTTCGCGGCTCAGCCGGCTCTTCCAGCGCCCGACGGATTTCGCCGAGATCGGTGAGCGCACATTTTCATGATGCGCATGGGCCTCGACATCGCCCAGCCTTGCGCTTGGCGCCGTCAGCATCGCCGGCTCGAACGGCAGGCCGGCCCAGTCGCAGATGTCCTGAAAGCTGGCTTCGGGGTCTTCCACGAGGGCCTCGTAGGATATGCGAAACACGTCGGCCCCGGTCTGCGCGAGGCTTTCGCAGGCGCTGTTCGCATCGACCCAGCGCGCCGCAGCGGTCTGGAAATCGTCATAAAGCCCCGCCTCGACGTAGGACAACGCCGCATCTCGGCCGTCGCGCACCAGCCAGAGGAATTGCGCATCGGGAAAGGCGGCCCGCAGCGCCGGCAGGTGGAAGGTGTTGTAGGGGGTCTTGTCGCCCCAGCGTGTCGCCTCGGAATGGTCCGCCCGCGCAAGATACCGGTAGAAGGCCGCGATCAGCGACGGCAACGAGCGATCGGTCAGGCCAATCGCCTCGGCGGCGAAATCGTTGAGGTTCACCAGCCCGAAATCGGCAAATTGCGGATGCTTTTCGAAATGGGCGCAGAACAGCCAGACCTTTTCGCGCCACATCAGGCCGTGCAGCCGCGACCAGCTTTCGATGATGTCGCCAAGCACGAATGTCTCGGGAGGAATGTGGATCGCGCCGGTGGCCATCAGAACGCGCCGCACCAGCGTGTTTCCCGACCGACCCGAGCCGATGATGAACAGCGGCGGCGGGCTGCCGTCGCTGCGTTGCCGGTTGCGGCGCAGCATCATGGCCAGCGCAAAGCCGGTTCGGATCCGCTCGCGCCGCCCCTTCTGAATGGTGCCCGTTGACGATTTCACCCACTGTCCCCCTGTGCCCTGCGACGATAGAGCCCCACAGCCTTGCGGGCCACCCGCATGGCAGGGGTCGAGGCACCCGCCCTGCCAGCATCACCGCGATCGCGCCGCAGTGCCTCGAGCCGCTGCGCCATCCCGGCGGCGCCATAGCGGCGCAATGCGGTATCACGCGCGGCGGCGGCGCGGGCCAGCGCCGCGTCCGGCGCGGCCGCCATGCGGCGCAAGGCGTCTGCCACCTCATGGGGCTGGCAATAGCTGGCCATGTCGCCAAAGGTTGCCTTCAAGCGCGGGTCCAGCAGGCAGGGACGCTCGCAAAGCATCGCCTCGGCCACCGTGCGCCCAAAGGCTTCGAGCCAGTTGGGGTGGTAGTGATAGGTGAAAACGTCGAGCGAATTGAGGAATTGCGCCACCGGCTCTGCGCCAAAGGGCAGCACCTCCCAGCGGTCGGTATGAGCGCCCCGGGCGATCAGCGCCTCGGTCGGGCAGCCAAGGACCCGCACGCGAGTTCCGTTCTCTGCCGGCAGAGAGGCGTCGATCTCGGGGCCCGTGGCAGGGAATTTCAGCGGATCGGGGCGGCCATGGCGCCCGATGGTCAAAGGCGGGCCCAGAAGCGCGGGACGGGTCGGCGCAAGATCGCCCGGATCGAACACGTTGGGCCAATCGCCGCTGCTTTGCCGGATCAGCGGCGCGAAACTGGCCAGCTGCGCGCGCACCACGCCCGAGATCGGCGCAAACCATGCCGACAGGCCGGTTGCCAGCCGGGCCCGGCGCCGCGTCACCACCGGATCCCATTCCAGCGAGCCGTCCGAGCGAAACGGCGCGTGATGGGTCACGATCACCGAGCGTTCGGCGCTCAGGGTCAGCCGTTCTTCGATGCCGCGAAAGAACACCAGTGGGTGATGCAGAAAGGCCAGCCCCGCGCGCGCCTCCGTGCCCGGAGAGATCCGCGTGACGCCGTCCAGATCGGCCAGCGCCAGCGCCTTGGGGTTTTCGGCATCCCGCGCATCGTCCAGATAGCCCGAGCGCACAAACACCAGCCCGACCGAGGCCCCAAGCTCTGCCATGGCGGTCACATCCGCCACCAGCGCCGAGGTGCTGCCACCGGAAAATCGCGGATCGGCAACCACGAGAATGTCGAACACTGCGCTCACCGCAAACCCAGCCTGCGCCCAAGGCGCGAGGCGACCTCTTTGCCCAGCTTGCCGAGCAGATCGGCCAGAACCGGCGGCGGCGCCAGAAAACAGCGCAGCGCGGCGGCGGGATCGGCGGCCTTCTTGGCGTCGATCAGCTGCCGCCACGCCCATTTCTTGCGTTGCTCCATCAGGTGGGCGGACAGGGCCTTGCGGGTCGGCGCATCGACGCCCGGAAGCGCCAGAAGCGCGCGATCCGCTGCGATCAGCCGCTCATGCGCCTCGCTTGGATGCCAGCCCGACAGCGAGCCAGAGCGCACCACGGCAGCGTAGCCCATCGGATCGGTCAGCACGAAACGTGCCCCCGAGATCAGCGCCTGTGTGTAGAGAACGTAATCTTCGCCAAGCCGGATATCGGGCGCATAGCACAGCCCATGCTCGCGCAAAAAACGCCGTTGCATGAGGGGTTTGAGAAAGCCGTATTCGCGCCGACCACCATGCCAGGACGACAGGTTGCCCGCCACGAAACCTGCCGCATCCAGCGATACGACGCCCAGCGGCTGGTCAGAGATCATCCTGCGGCGCGGCCCGTCAAGCGCCCCGTCCTGAAGCTTCCAAAGATCGTCTGCGACGAATTGCGCGCCTTCGGCCTCGGCCAGCGCCACCAGCCGCGCCAACCGGTCCGGCTCGCAGAAGAAATCATCGGAATCAAGCACCGTCACCCACTCGCCACGGGCGATTTCAAGCCCGCGGTTGCGCGCCGCTGCCGGGCCCTGATTGCGCGTCTGGCGCAGAACCCGCAGGCGCGGATCGGTGGCGGCCCGCGCCTCGGCAAGGGTTGCGGTGCGGTCGGGCGAGGCATCGTCGATCACGATCACCTCGACCGGCAGGCTCTGGGCCAGCGCGCTGTCGATGGCGCGCATCAGCGTCGTTTCGGCAGACCACGCCGCGATCAGCACAGAGACGCACGGCTCAGTCATGCACCGGCTCCGACTTGTCAGAACACATCGGCGCGTCCGCGCCGACCGGGCGATAGGACAGACAATGATAGATCGCATGGGCGCGGATCTGATCCGGGGCCTCGCCCGCCCACCCCTCCTGCGCGGCGCCCCCGCCCCAGATGTTCAGATAGATGCGCTGCGGGATCTGCGGAATCGCCGTTTCGGCGCTGGTGACCCGCAGCAGTTCGCGCCCGTCGACCGACCAGACCAGCCGGTCGGGCAACCAGTCGAGCGTATAGGTATGCGCACCATCCGCCGCGTCAAAGCCAAGGTCGGTCCACTGGCCCGGCAGCTTCTGGCCATCGACAAAGCGGTTCAGCCAGACCTTCGTGGTGTCGCGCCCAAGGAATTCAAAGTCGATTTCCTCATGCGTGTCGCCAAAGAACGGCCCGGTGTAGGTGAAGAAAGACGAGATCACCCCATAGCCGCGCGCGGCGGTCATCACGATCTCGTAGCGGCCGAAATGGGTGCGCTGCTTGCGCTGAAGCTCTGCTCCAAAGAAATCCTTGGACGATTCCACCGGGGCGGGCACCAGCGACAGCATGGTTCCGCCAGATGGAGGCCGTGTCACAGACCCTCGCTTCCACGCCGTGCGAAAACTGTCGCGCTTTATGGCGAAGGTCGATACGTACCACGCCCCGTCGTCCTGAAGATCGTCGAGTCGTGTCAGAAAAGCCCCGCTCGTAGCGGCCGGAGACTCAATGACGGTTGCGCAAAGAACAAACCCCGCCAAGATTGAATAATACGGGAAGACGCGGGTAATCCGCATGCGCGCATTCCTAACCAAGTAACGAACTATGAGCAGATGGTAGATCGCCCAAATGGTTGACGCAACAATCATCATCGCCGCCTGGTGCGCAGAAGCGAGCCTTGCCCATGCCGTGCGCAGCGCCTTGGCGCAGAATGATGTCTCGGTCGAGGTGATCGTGATCGACGATGCCTCGCCCGATGGGACCTTCGCGCTGGCCCAGAATCTGGCGGCGCAGGACGGGCGGGTTCGGGCGCTGCGTCAGTCGCGCAACGGCGGCCCGGCAGCGGCGCGCAACGCCGGGCTCGCGGCGGCGCAGGGGCGCTGGGTTGCGGTGCTCGACGCTGACGATGCGATGGCACCGGGGCGGCTTGCCTCGATGATCGCGCTTGGCGAGGCGAAGGGCGCCGATGCGATCTATGATGATTTTCAGCCCGTCGATGGCGCGGGCCATGCCGCCGGGCCGACGCATCTTGCATCGCTGAGGCTGACAGAGCCCGTCTGCTGGGATCTTGAGACCTTTCTTGCCGGGTGTCAGGCGGAACAGGGCAAGCCGGGTCTTGGGTATCTCAAGCCATTGATCCGGATAGAATTTATGAAACGCCATGGGGTTCGATACGACGAAACCCTGCGCAACGGCGAAGACTTCCACCTGATCGCCGCTGTGCTTGCGGCGGGGGGTGCGCTGTGGGTCCTGCCAAAGGCGGGCTACCTTTATACACGCGCATCGGGAACGATCTCCTCCCGGCTGAACCCGGATCATGCAACGGCATTGGCACGGGCGGATGCGGCATTTCTGGACCAGCATGCGCAGCGGCTTTCCCCCGAGGCGCGGCGGCTGCTGCGCCGGCACATGCGGCGCTTTCTCGACTTTGGCACCACCGAAGCCGTGCTGCATGCGCTGCGGGCCGGTCGCCTTGCCGCCGCCGCCGCCGCGCTGCTGCGCCGCCCCCAAGCGGCGGGCCGGCTGCTGAGGCAGGTGGCTGAGGCGATGACACGACGGATCAGGCCGGCCCGATAAAGCTGCGCATCGTCAGGCGGCGGTGGGCATCCCGGCGCGCAAGGCGTTGCTGATCTCTGCGGCGGACTGGCGAAACTCGGATTCAGGTCTCGACAACAGCGCTTGGCGCCGGGCGGCGACCTCGGCGGGCGTCAGCCGATTCAGCAAGGCGCAGAGCGCATCTGCGCTCGGCTCGGGCACCGTCCAGCCAAGGCCGTTCTCGACCCGATGGCCGGTCTCGGTACCGGCCACGGCAATCGACGGGCAGCCGAAATAGCTTGCTTCGTAGATCCGGTTGGGCAGAAGCCACGTCGAATTGGTGCCCCATTGCCAAAGATCCTGCGACCAGACGAGATCGTTCTGAGCGTAGATCGGCGCAAGATCGTCGGGATAATCATAGGCGCCGTGCCACGTCATGTTCGGATGCCGGGCAAGGATGGCGTCGAAATCGGGCACGGCGTGGTGATGCACCGCCCCATGCAGGGCAATCTGTAGCCGCGGCCCCATGCGTTCCGCGGCTTGCGCGAGGATATCAAGGCTTCGGGCACAGCGCAGCGTTCCGACCCACGCCAGCCGTATCGGTGTTTCCTCGGTCCACTCATCCGGCGTGGCGGCGCTAGGCGGCGCAGGTCGACCGGGCCCGCCATCTTCGATCCACAGCTTGTTCTCGACCAACGCAACGGGGCCGTCCCATTTCTGCACCGGCGCGAAATATTCCCGCAGAAACGCCGGAGACGAGATGATCAGCGCGTCGGTGCGGGCCAGCAAGGCGCGTTCCAGCGCGCGGGTCACGCGGCCCTTGAGCCCCGGATCGGTCATCAAACCGTGGATATCGAGACATTCGTAAATCACCCGCGGCTTCGGGCGCACCATTGCCCGTGCCGCGACGGCGACGGCCAGCAGATCGAGATTGCGCGCGACGATGACATCGGCGCCCACCAGACTGCGGCGATGCAGCAGCACCTTCAGCACCGACCCCGCAACCGCCGCGACCCGCCATGGCAGACCGCCGTTGATGGTCTGAAACAGGTGCACATTGTCCCAGAACGGTTTGAAATCAAGGTTCATGTTCGCGCGCCGCATCATGAACCCCATGACATCGAAGCCGCAATCGAGATAGCTGCGCATCCGTCGGATCTGCGCCGCTTCGGCCGCGTCAAAACCAAAGACGATCAGCCTCGGGCGGGCTTTGCTCATGACGCGGACGCGAGGCGCACGGCATCCCATGGCAGCCGATCGCGGTTCAGCATCTGCCGCAGCCGGTCCATCTCGGGTGCAAAACGCTCGGTCAGCGCGGCGCGGGTGTCTGCGGTCATCGGAGGAATCTCGCTGCGGATATCAACCTTGTTGGCCTTCAGCAGCGCCGAAACAGGCCCCGTCTGCTTGAGCCGCGCCAGCGCCGGTTCCATGCCCTGACGCCGCAGCCAGTCCCCGCCCGCCCGCAGCCCGGTGCGCAGAACCGGCAGCCGGGCCCGGTCGCTTTCGTTGCGGCGTTCATGCAGGATCGGGCTGTCGAAGGCCGGATCGACACCGCAAAAGGCAAACACGTCCCGCGCGGCCGCGCCGGCGTCGATCGAGATTTCCTCGGCAAACATCACGCGCACCTGATCGGCGGGGAACGCATCGAACCAGCGGCCAAGATGCGTCGCGTAAAGGCCCTGCTCCACATAGGCCGGATTGTTTTCCAGACCGTCCTCGAAGGTGCAGGGCAGGATATGTCCCTTGATGATCTCGTGAAGGTGATTTGAGAAGGCGCGCTTGATCGGATCACGCAGCAGAGCCAACACCTTGAGATCCGAGCGATAGGCAAAGGCCCGCTCTGGCGCGCGCGGGTCATGGAAATACGATGGCGAGCTTTCGAAATAGACGCGCGTCGACGGGCCCTCGACGAAATGGCCCTCATACCACGCATAGCCACGGTCGAAGTAATACGAGAAGAAATCGACCTCTTTAGGGTCTGAAATGCCGATTTCGGGGTGTGACCCAGCAATCGCATGCAACCATGACGATGCGCATTTTTGTGCGCCTATTCCAATCAAACCCGGGCGCATACTCCGCCTCCTTAAATCACTACCAAAAAATTATCTGCGATGATCCTCGTTCTGGCAAGGCTGAAGGCCATGCCAGGTCCGCAGGCCCCCAGGATTTGCCAGGGAACGCCGAGGATCTGATCCACCAACCTCATTCTGTCATCTTCGAACCGGGGTGCGCAACCGGCTGGGGTGAGGCGAAGGGCGACTTTTTGAACCGGCACGATCCGTGCCCGCTGGGGCTGGATAAGACAGTCAGCTCCGGCCTTCATGCGGCTAAAACGCGATGCTTCGGGCATATCGATGCATGAACGTTCCGCGCCCTGCTGCAGATGATCGAAAGGATAGGAGGGCTGTACCTAAATGGCCTGAGATACGCTTTTGCTGACCGCTCCGGATCGCAGCTCCAAGGCATTTTAAGGGGGTAATGATCGACGACCGCATCCGCAAAGAGGATCAAACAATGCCCGAAGAGACCCGCGAAGAGCACGGCCCCTCGCCTCCTGGGGTCGCACTGATGTGCTGAGGGGTGAGCAGCTTCGTCGCATTCCATATGCTGGCGATGACGGCGGGGGTCACTCAGGCCTATCGCTTGGGCTCTCTCATAGGCCGTGCTGGATCGTTCTTGCCCCTGGCGGCGCCTGATACATGCGTGACGCCCGATCTCTATCGCGGCGATTGGTCTGCCCTGTCCGTACTGTTCTGCCGCGCCGATTCTGCGCATGCAAGACGTGTCATGCGACGTATTTCAAGGTGCCCGCACCCCCAAAGCTTGTGCGCATAGCGCATGAAACGTGACAGCAGCGCCTCATTCTGATGCTTGAATCGGCAAAATCTTAGCTGACACAAAATGGGTCATATGTTGTGGGCAGAACTTCGCTCAGCGCCCGCTGACTTTGCGGCAACTTATAGGCAATCGGGACAACCCGTTGCAGTACGCCAAAATTAACCTTTTGCCCGCAGACGCGCTTATGTGTCAGCAGCCCGTGACAGGCTGAATCAGCATACCGGGGTCGGCACGAAACCGCCCAATTCGGCGAATTCGAGGCAAGTTCAAGGTTTTCCGTTAGCCAATTCTTCACCCACAAGGATAACAGTCACCCCCGTCAG
Organism: Citreicella sp. C3M06; assembly: GCF_018860705.1. Taxonomy (GTDB): domain Bacteria; phylum Pseudomonadota; class Alphaproteobacteria; order Rhodobacterales; family Rhodobacteraceae; genus Salipiger. Next base: position 27,513 of record NZ_JAHKQA010000030.1, on the reverse strand, counting down.
ACCAGCCAGCCACGTGAGGTTCAACCAAGAGACACATTCGATTTTCTTGATCATCAATCCCGACCCAACGTAAGGGCCGGTGTCTTGTGGGCGACAGGCCGCAAAATCAGTTGGACGTAACACGGTAGAACAGTTTGAGGCTCTGAACCATGGGGAAAACTAAACGACGGGACAGAGTCACCGGGCACGAATACCGCAAGATAAAAGACGGCTCTAAAAGTCTGAAATAAGAGGGAAATCATACCGTCAGCTTCGCTTGAAATGCGGGTCCATGGGGATGGGCATCGTATTCGGAAACTTTGTGCGCTCTTCAACCGCGATCGATCGCGGCCCGAGCCATCAATCCAGTTGAGCCAACGGCAACCGAAATCGTCGCGTGCAATCACTCTGAGCACTTCGCGCGACCCACGGAAAAGAATGAAGGGAAATACCTATGATGACAGAGCATGCTGCGCAGCTGGATGCGCTCGCTCCCGTCGACGAAGCGACCCATGTCGCAGTGAAAGACGGTGCCTGGTCCGATCCGTCGACCTGGAAAAACGGGCAGGTTCCGGGCGCCGAGGCGCATGTCTACATCCCGAGCGGAATTACCGTCGATTACGATGTGGATGATACGACTCCGCTGGCGACCGTCCGGGTCGCGGGGATGCTGGACTGGGCCACCGATCAGGACACGACCATGCTGGTCGAGACCATTGTCACCGACATGGGATCGCAGATCGAGATCGGCTCGATGCATGATACGGCTGTCGATGCAGACGTCACCGCGCAGATCATTTTCCGCGACACGCCCATCGACACCGACACCGATCCCGAAATGCTGAGCCATGGGCTTGTTGCCATGGGCCATGTCGACATCAACGGCGCCGCCAAGGAAAGCCATCTCGAAATTTCCGGCAATTCCGTCAGCCGTGGGTCCAGCTCTGTCGATCTGGACGGCGACCTGACCAACTGGAAGGTCGGCGACACGATCCTGATCGTCGGCACCGGCGACGGCAGCGCCGACGAGACACGCACCATCGTTTCGGTCAAAGGCCAGACCGTCACCTTCGACAAGCCGCTGAACTACGATCACGAGCCGCCCGCCGGCTATGATTTCACCACCTATGTGGGCAACCTGTCGCGCAATGTGGTCTTCACCTCCGAGAACCCCGATGGGGTGCGCGGTCACGTGATGCTGATGAATGACATGGTCGATCACGGCGAGAACGCAAACTCGGCGATGTTCGCCGAATTTACCGACCTCGGCCGTACCGACGAAAGCATCCCGACCGGAACGTCGACCAACCCGACAGGCCGCTACCCGCTGCACCTGCACGAAATCGGCACCGACCCGGACAGCCCGAGCAACATGATTCAGGGCGTCTCGGTGTCTGGCTCGCCGGGCTGGGGCATCGTCCAGCACTCGTCGGACGCCAACATCATGGACAGCATCATCTATGACACGGTCGGCGCAGGCATGGTGTCCGAAGATGGCGACGAAACCGGGATGTGGACGGGCAACCTCGTAAGCTCGGTCGCCAGCACCTATCTAAGCGGGCACGACGCCGTCGGTGTCGAAGGTTCGGCCTACGAGAACCAGTCGCGCGTCATCATCCAGCAGGACAACATCGCCGCGAACGCGGCCATCGGCTGGAATTACTTTGGAATCGAGGAATTCCCCGAAGACGCGGCGAACCCCTCGGCGCCCAAGGACGGCATCCACCGCCAGATGTTCGAACGCGAACAGCTGCCCTATGATCCCTCGCCCTTCGACGTGGCGCTCGATCACGAAGAACCGCCGATCATCGATTTCAACAACAACACCTCGATCGCCACCGGCGAAGGCCTGCGGGTGTTCCACCGCCAGTTCTCTGACGATACCGACACGATGAGTGTCTTCCGCGAATTTACCGTCTGGGGCGGCAGCAAGGCGGTATCGCTGGACAACTACGCGTCAAACTACATGTTCATTGACTCGGTCTGGCAGGGATCGGACGTCGGCTTTTCGATCATGCGCAAGACGTCTTCCGTCGTGTTCAACAACGTCGAAGTATATGATTTCGATACCGGCTACCAAAGCTGGGGCCTGAACCACGAAGTGGTGCTGATCGATACGGACTTCGTGAATGTCGGGCTCGACATCGACCAGGACGACCTGATGCGCAACGTAAGCAGCAGCGCGCTTGAGAGCTATCTGATCGACTATTACAAAACCCTCCACGGAATTGACTACACCAACGCTCTGCCGCAGATCCTCGACAGTTCCAGTCTGACGCCGATCGAGGCCATCACCTTCACACCGGATGCCGGGTCTGACATGACCATCGGCAAGAATGATCTCACGCTGAACTTCACCGGCACGATCACCGACTCCGTCGGGGTGCGCAACTTCAACGAATACGTGGTTGCCAAAACACCGAGTGGACAGGGCACGAGCAAGGATTTCGAAGGCATCGACCTGCTCCTAGGGGCCTCTTCCGGCGGGCTGCTTCGCGAATTCACCCTTGAGATGTTCCTTGATCTGCACGGGGTCATCCAGAAAGACGATGGCACCTGGGTGAGCCCGGTGGTGAACTGGATCACCGATCGTCTGACAGGTGATCAACACCCGGTCATCATCGAGATCGAGGTCGTCAACATGACCGAGGCCGAGCTCTCGCCGTATGTGCTCGACTCCTATCCCACGCCGACGATCAACAATCCGGAATGGTACACGACGAACGGCAAGACCACCCCGTCGACAGACGACGACAGCGATACCGACACCGACGACCACGGGACGGGCACGGAAATGCCTGACGCTGAAACGGACAGCGATTCCGGCGAGACCACAACCGACGAGGATACGAAAGGCGACGTCGTCGACAACACTCCCGACGCACCGCAAGCAAGCGTGCCGGACGATACTGTCGAAGACGACGAAGATGAAGACGCCACGGACAGCACGCCCGATGATGACAGCGCCGCCGGTGCGACCGACGGCGATACGGCAGGAAGCAGCGACGACACGATCATTCTCGGAACCTCTGCCCGAGATACACTCGTCGGAACCGCCGGAAGCGACATTATGGATGGCGGCTATCTCACCGACACGTTGACCGGCGGCAAAGGTGCGGACAGCTTCCGTTTCACCGCCGACTCGCTCGACGGTTACCGCGACTGGATCACCGATTTCTCATCGGCCGAGGGCGATCTCATCGACATGTCCGGGATTGCCGATGCCATGGGGCTGGACGAGGCCGCCATGCTAGAGGCTGTCTCGGTGAAGAACATCAAGCCCGGCCTGCGCGTCGGCATCGAGCTTGACGGGGAATTCCACGCGCTGGCGGCTCTTGAAGGCGTGAAGGAAGCCGATTTCTCGATCCAGGACTCGATGATCCTAACGAGTGGGGACGTGGCAAAGGACCAGCCAGACACCAGCACCGAAGAGACCCCAAGCGAGCCCGACGTGCCGGCGGAAACCGACACGGATACTGGTACCAAAACCGAGGCCGAGGCCGGGGAACCCGCGAACGAGACCAGCGAGACCGTTGAGCAGGACGTCATGCTTGGGACCGAGGGCCGGGATACCCTTGTCGGGACCGATGGTGATGATTTCATCGACGGGTACCTTCATATCGACAGTCTGACCGGCGGTATGGGGGCGGACACCTTCGTCTTTACCGCCGATACGCTGGACGGCTATCGCGACACCGTTACGGATTTCTCGCAGACTGAGGGAGACCAGATCGACCTTTCCGGCATTGCCGACGTCTTGGGCTTCAACGAGGCAGAAATGATGGATGCGGTGTCGTTCAAGGACATCAAGCCGGGCCTTCGGGTCGGCATCGACGTGGACGGAACCTTTCACGCGCTCGCAGTTCTGAACGACGTCGAACAATCCGATTTCATGGTGGATCAGTCAGTGATCTTCACGGTCTCCGACTCGATGCTTGCTTGAGCCAACAACAAACCCCGGCGCCAACCTGCGCCGGGGCAAGACTTTGTGTCGGCGCAGCGCCGGTCATGGCCCGCGCAGCACAGCCTGCGCGGGTTCTACATTTAAGCTCAATGCTTCAGCCAAGAAGCTGCAGTGGCTCGGCCCGCTCCGTTAGCGGCGTTGCAGGCCCGCCAGGCCGCGCCCCACGGCTGCGCAGCGTCGGCGACAGGACGAACCGCGCGATCTGCGCCGCCTCCGCAAACTGCCCTGAAGAAAGCGCCGCCCGCCCCCGCCATAGCGCTCCGCGTGCAATCGCGCTGGCGATTTGTCCTCCGAGCGGGCCGGAACCGGCCAGCCGATCAAGCCGGGAACGGCTGGTCCCGGTCAGAGCTTCGGCCATGCCATGCTTGCCCGCAACCGAACGTCGGCAGATTGCCACCTCAACAGCGGACAAGGCGATATCGGGCGAAAGCAACGCCGCGGCCTCGAAATCCTCAAGGGCACTCTCCCAATCCGTCCGGCGTGCGAACACGCAGCCCCGCTGCAGGCGACCGGCCCGCTGCGCAAGCGCGCCGTCAAACAGCCCGGCGTAGACCGACAGGGGAATCGACTCGCGAAAGGGCGCGAACAGCGCGCGGTCCGCGTCTTTCCACACCGCGTCCGACTGGGCGGCCGCGTGGCGCGCCGCCGCCGGACCGCGCACGCCATCATGTTTGCGCTGCTTGAACAGCGGCTCTTCGATCACGGCGAAGGGCGCGTGCAGCGCAAGCCGAACGATCATGTCATAATCGATGGACCGCGCCAGATCCTCGCGGAATGGCCCCACCTTGTCATAGAGGGTACGGCGCACCAGGGTGGCGTTCTGAAACAGGAAGATATCCTCGAGAAGGTGGCGCAGAACCGATCCCTGAGACAGATCTGGCCAATAGCCCGGCCCGCTCTCGATCCGCTCACCGGTCAACGGATCGTCCCGGAAGCGACGGTAGCTGCCAGCGGCGACACCGGCATTCGGGCTGCGCGCCAGCGCCGCAACCAGACGCTCCGCAGCATCCGGAAACAGGATGTCATCATCGTCGCAAATCCAGATCAGATCCCCGCGGGCCTCGCGAATCGCCCCGTTGAGCGCCCGGGCCTTGCCGCCATTGGCGCTGCGGAAATATCGGATCGGACCCGACAGGGATTTGACCACCTCCGGCGTGGAATCGGTAGATCCATCGTCCCACACCAGAATTTCCTCGACCGGCAGTGTTTGCGCGGTCAAACTGTCGATGGCCTCGCGCAGGAAATTCGCGCGGTTAAAGGTCGGCACAATTGCTGTAATTACGGTCATAAAAGCCATAGTCCCGGGTACCCGAATGAACGAGTTATTCCATACAGGTCGCAATCGCACAACAAACCTGCTGCGCCTTGCTGCCACGCTTGGGCTTTTTTCCCTGACGGGCCCCGCCATTGCACAAGACACGTACCGTTTGAATACGGGCGACGAGATCTCTGTGCGGATTGTGCAATGGGACAGCATCGCCCTGCAGTTTTCCGAGTTCAGCGCGCTCAGCGGCACCTACTCCGTTGGCACGGACGGCTTGATCATGATGCCGATCGTGGGCGCGGTGCCCGCCGCAAGCCGCAGCCTGTCCGATATTGCCGAAACCTTTGAAACCGAATTGCAGACGCGCCTTGGGCTTGTCGACAAGCCCGGCGTCTCGGTTTCCGTGGTCGAGTACCGGCCGATCTATGTGCTAGGGGCGGTTGCCCGCCCCGGCGCTTACCCGTTTTCGCCCGGTCTGACCGTGCAACAGGCAATGGCGCTGGCGGGGGGCACCACGACCACGCTGATCGACGGGCTCGAGGGCGAAAGCGCCGCGGTTCGCACCGTCGGTAACCTGCGGGAGCTGAGCCTTGATGCCACCCGCGAAGCCGTGCGCGCCGCCCGCCTGCGCGCAGAAATGAGCGGCGCCAGCGTGTTCACCGCGCCCGAGGACCTGTCGCATCCCGACGGGCCAGAGGCGCTGGAGAAGATCATCGCGCACGAGCGTGACCTGTTCGTCAGCCGTCGCGAAGGGCAGAATCGCGCGATCGAATCGCTCGAGAACAGCGGCGCCCTGCTTCAGACCGAGATTGCGGCGCTCGAGGAAAAGCTTGTCGGGCTGACCAAGCAGGTCGCGCTGACGCGCGGTTCGGTGGAAAAGGCCGAGACGCTTCAGGAACGCGGGCTGTTGCGATCGGACAATCTCGTGACCCTGCAGGGTCAGCTGATCAACCTCGAGGCGCGCGAACTGGACACGGAAACCGCGATCTATCGGGCGCGGCAGAATCTGTCGGAACTCGACCGCGAACGAATCGCTCTTGAAGCCGACCGGCGGCTGGAGATCCTGCAACAATTGCAGCAGAGCGAGGCCGAGAGCGAGCGGCTCGCGGCGCGCCGGGACACCAATCTGCGTCTGCTGGTTGGCGCCGAGGCGATGCTGGCGACGACGCAAGGCGCGCCCGATGTCCAGATGCGCTATCGCATCACCCGGCAGGGCAATAGCAGCGAAGAGAGCCTGCAGGTCGACGCGACGGCACGGCTGTTTCCGGCCGATGTTCTGGAGGTCGAGGCGCAGCTTGGCGCAAGCGGAAACTGACGCCGAAACAGGCGTTTTGCCGGAGGCCTATTGGCAAATCCGTTTGGCTGCGGAAAAAGGTCGCGATAGAAAGCGACTGTGCTACAGTTGGCGCAATTGGTAAATGTGCGGGTCTGGTTATCGGGTCACTGTCCCCCGGTCGGACCCGGTTTTTGATGGACAAAGAGGCTGCGTATCCATGCCACTGGAATACACCGCATCAGTTTCCGGCAGCGCCCCCGAGGTTTCGGTCTGCGTGCCCATTTATAACGAAGAAGACAATGTCGCACTCCTGCACAAGGAGATCGTCTCGGCGCTGGAACCGATGAAGCGTTCGTTCGAGCTGGTCTTTGTCGACGACGGCTCAAGCGATCGCTCGGTCGCACGCCTTGCCGAAATCGCACAGAGCGATCCGCGGCTGGTCGTGGTCCGGTTCCAGCGCAACTTCGGCCAGACCGCCGCGATGATGGCCGGGATCGACCATGCACGCGGACGCTATCTCGTGACCATGGACGGCGATCTTCAGAACGATCCTCTCGACATTCCGATGATGCTCAGCAAGCTGGACGAAGGCTACGATCTTGTGGTCGGCTATCGCATCAACCGGCAGGACAAGTTCCTGACGCGCAAGCTGCCCTCGAAGATCGCTAACTGGCTGATTGGCAAGGTCACCGGCATTCCGATCCGCGACAATGGGTGTTCTCTCAAGGTCTACCGGGCCGAGGTGATCAAGCGCGTCCCGCTCTATTCCGACATGCATCGCTTTATTCCTGCGATGACGACGCAGATGGGGGCTCGGGTGGCCGAGGTTGGGGTGCGCCATCACGCACGGCGCTTTGGCGTGTCGAAATACGGCCTGTCGCGCGTGTTCAAGGTGCTGCTGGATCTTATCTCGATCAAGACTTTGCAAATTTTCACGCGCCGCCCGTTGGCGCGCTTTTCCGGGGCCGCAGCCCTGTCGGCGGCCATGGCGCTTTTCGCGGCCCTCACGATGGGCGGGCCCGATCTTGTCGTCGAGACGGCGGTGGTCGGGCTGCTGGTGACGCTGGCGGTCTTCCTGCTGTTCCTAGGCCTGGTTACCGGGGCCATATTTCAGCAACGCGAGCCATAAGTATGGCGTGCCGGCCATCCGGGCGGGCCTTGTAGTTTTATCATCAGCACTTTGCGTAAGAGGTTTTCATGACAATTGGCGGATCCATCGACAAACCACCCCCCGGGCTTCTGTCGGTCATTGTGGCCGCAGAGCCGATGCAAGAGTTGACAGAGACGCTGGCCAGCGTCCGGCCAGACCTTGATGCGATGGATCGACCCTACGAAGTGATCTGCGCCACCGATGGGCGCGATGGCACGATCATGGCCGCGCTGAACCAGCTTAGCGACGAGTGGCCCGAACTGCTGGTGCTGGGGCAGCGGCCTTGGCGCGACGACGACGCCGCGCTGACCGTGGCGATGCGCCGGGCACGCGGCGAGCTGGTGCTGACCCTTGCCGGATGGCCCGAGGTGGCCCCCGAAGATCTGCCCCGTCTCCCCGAGATGCTGGGCGATGCCGACATGCTGACCGTGGCGCGGAAGAACCGGCCGCAGGATGGCTGGCAGGGCTGGCGGCGGCGGCGTTTCACCCGCCTGCTGGCGCGCCTGTTCGGACATAGCCCCAGCGATCCCTTCTGCCGCACGCGTCTGGCGCGGCGCGCGGTGCTTGACGACGTGACCGGATTTGGCGTGCGCCAGCATTTCATTCCGGTGATCGCCGGGCTGCGTGGCTACAAGCTGACCGAGGTCGAATTGCGCAGCGCATCCTCTGGAAGCAAGGCGCCCGCCCGCTACGTGTTCCGCCCGCTGGGGCATTTCGTGGCCTTTTTCGATGCGATCACGCTTTACGTCGTGCTGAATTTCCTGCGCCGCCCGCTGCGCTTTTTCGGCGCGATCGGCATGCCGATCTTTGTCTTTGGCATGCTGGCCACGGCGGTGCTGATCGGACAGAAGCTGATGGGCGAGCCGCTCGCAGATCGCCCTGCGCTTATCTTTGCTGTGCTGATGGTGGTGATGGGCGTGCAGATCGTGGCCATCGGACTTGTTGGCGAGATCGTAATCTTCGCAAATTCCCGGCGTCTTAAACAATATGCCGTACGAGAGATCATCACCGGGGCCGACCTTTCGGACACCGGCGGACTGAATACGTCTAACGTGATCTCACCACGTGCGTTTTCCAATGACGGATAGATAAACTTGAACTGGCAACCTCCCCTGTCGACACGAACCATGGACCCTCCAGCGAAATCTGATCGACACGAGACAGTGATCGATTTTGGCAGCATTTTCAGGATTCTGAAAAGGGGCTGGTGGATCATTGCTACCACGAGCTTTGCCGGCGCGCTGATTGCCGCCATCATCGTGCTCGAGGTCGAACCAACCTATGCTGCCAAGGCACAGATCCTCATGGGGCAATCGAACCGTGCGGACGGGGTGCTGGGCGCGCTGATTCAAGATCTGAAAATCGACGACGACGCGATTGCCGGCGAAATCGCCATCATCAATTCCGGGCGTCTGCTGTCGAAGGTGTCGGAACGGCTACAGCTTGAAACGCGCCCCGAATTCAACATCGCGCTGCGCCCGCCGGAACCCGACCCGTCGCTTCTGGTGCAGCTGGCCGACGCTGCGGTCGAGGCGCTCAAGCGGGTTCTTGGTGTCGCCCCGCCGGATACGGGCGATGCCGAAGCTGGCGGCGAAACCACCGATCCGGTGCTTCTGGCCGCCCGCACCGGGCGCGAGCTGCTTGGTGAAGAGGCGGATTTTGTCGGTGAGATGAAGACCAACCTGTCGGTGCGGCAGGTCGGAAACACCAATCTTGTCGACATTCAATTCTCGTCGACCGACAGGTTCCTTGCCTCGGCCATCCCGAATGCGGTGGTCGATGTCTACATGGACGACCAGCTTGACCGCAAGTTCGAGGGGCTGCGGCGGGTGACCACCGGGCTGCAAACGCGGATCAGCGGCATGCGTGAGAAGCTCGAGGCTTCGGAACGGGCGGTGATCGACTACCGGACCGGCAACCTCGCCGAAGGGTTTGGCGGCAGCGAACTTCTGACCCAGCAAATCGGAGACCTGTCGCGGCGCGTCAACGATGCCTCGGCGGAATTTGCCGAGCTGCAGTCGGATCTTGCGGGGATCGATTCACTGATCGAACGCGAGGGCGCCATTGCGGCGACCGGCCTGTTCCAGTCCGATCTTCTGGACAGCCTGCAGAACGAAGTCGTCAGCCTGCGTCAGCGCCGCGACCTGTTGCTGGAACGGTTCGGCGCAGACACCGCCCAGACCGTCGAGACGGTTGCGGCCATCGACAGGCTCGAGTCGACCATCGCCGAAGAGGCGCGCCGCCTGCGCAACGAGCAGGCGCAGCGCGTCGATCTCGCCGCCGCGCGGGTCGATGTGCTGCGCACGGAGCTGCGCGAGCTTGAAGCCCGCGCCATCGAACAGGCCGGCCGCGAGGTGCGCCTGACCCAGCTCGAGCGGGATTACCAGGCGCAGCAGGCGGTCTACACCACCTTCCTCGACAAATTCACCGAGACCAGCGAAAGCGTCGATCTTCAGGAAAGCGACTCTCAGGTCATTTCCTATGCCGACGTGCCCACCTCGCCGATCGCGCCGCGTAAATCGATGTCGGTGGCGCTTGGTGGCATCGGCGGGGTGTTTGCCGGCATGGGCATCGTCTTCATGATGGCGCTGACCGACAATGCCCTGCGCAGCGCCATGCAGCTTAGGGCGCTGACCGGCGGCACGGTATTGGTTCAGCCAAGGGCGCGGCGGTTCATGCTTCGCACGGCAAACCCGGTGAACCATGTGCGTCGCCAGCCGCTCGGCCCACTTTCCGAAAGCATCCGCTCCCTGCGCAGCCAGCTGCTGCTGGGCATGCCAAAGGGAGTCGGCACCATCGTGACCTTTGCTTCAAGCGAAAGCGATTGCGGCAAGACCACGACCAGCATTCTGCTCGCCCGCTCGCTGTCGCAGATGGGCGTGAGCTGCATCCTTGTGGAAACCGACCTGCGCCGCCCGTCGCTGGCGCGCCGGATGAACATGACCTCGACCCCCGATCTGATCGACGTCCTGACTGGCAAGCTGCCGCTCGACGCCGCCATTCGCAAGGATCCCGACTCCGGCGCAGATGTGCTGACCGCCCGTTCCGGTCTTGGCGATCCTGCAGGGCTTTTGCTGTCGGAACCGATGGAAGATCTGCTCAAGGACCTCAAGCAGCGCTACCGCGCCGTGATCCTCGATACCGTGCCACTGACCCCGGTATCCGACGCCTCGCCGATGATCCGTGCCGCGGATCAGGTTGTATTCATGGTGCGCTGGGGCATGGATGCCGGCACCGTCGAGACGGCGCTTGAATCCCTTGCAAAGCTTGATCCTCAGCAAATGATCAGCGTTTTGTCCATGTCGCCGCAGGCACCGCAGAAGAAATACAAGTACGTATAATGCACCTGTCGGAGCCAGAATATCACAGGGAGTTTGGATGAAACCTATGAGACTCCTTCCCGGCCTGATCGTGATCGGCGCAATGCGCGCTGGCACGACCACTCTTTATCATCATCTGTCCAATCATCCCGAAATTGGTATGTCGCGGATGAAGGAAACCGATTTCTTCGTTCCTAAAATGAACTTCCCGCTTGGAATGTCGTGGTATCAAAGCCAGTTCGATCCAGGATACTCGATTTATGGCGAAGCGTCGCCGAATTACGCCATGTGCCATTTGTGGCGCGGCGTTCCGGCGCGCATTCACGGCATATTGCCCGATGTCCGGCTGATCTTTCTGGCGCGCGACCCTGTCGATCGTCTGATCTCGCATTACCAACATGCCTGGAGCACCGGAACCGCGCGGGTCAAACCCGAGGAACTCATGGCCTCGCGGGTCGGGCAGAACATGCTTGAAACCAGCCGCTACACCATGCAGATCAACGCCTATCTGGAACACTTCGCCCGTGAACAGCTGCTGATCATCGACTTCGACCAGATGCGCCGTGACCCTCAGTCGGTGATGGATGGGGTGGTCGATTTCGTCGGCGTCTCTCGCTACGGTATCGCAGATATTCCCACGTTCAACGACGCCGCATCGAACGCGCGCCTGCCCGGTTTTGTGCAGCGCGCATGGCGTAGTCGCGGCCTGCGCCGCTTTGATCGCTACATCAGCCGGGGCGCGCGGGACAAGGCGCGCAACCTGCTGTCGGTCGCTCCGAACCGGTCTGCCCCTGCAATCGGGCCCGAACTGCGCGCCGAAATCGCAGAACGGCTGGCCCCCGATGCCCGCGCCTTTCGCGTATTGTCCGGGCTGCCTTTCGACTCCTGGCAGGTGTGACGGCGGCTCAGGGCCGGGAATCGAGACCGTAGATCTGCGGTTGCCGCAGGTTCAGGCATCCTGCGACAACGCCCGCATGAAGGGCCCCGCGCAACAGCCAGCGATTGCGCCCGGCGCGCGACGCCGCGAACAGCCCCGCCGTACAGGCACAGAACAGGCCTTTGCCAAACGCCAAGCCGCAGCGCGCCGCCCGGCTTTTCCAGCCGTGCGCACCCGCCGCATAGCTTTGCCCCGAGCGGAACTTGCGGCGCAGAATCCAGCCAAAGGTCATCCGGGACGGCGCCACGCCTTCGCGCACGATCGCGTCTTCGGCGATCTCGAACCGCGCACCCGCATGGTGCAGGCGAAAAAAGAATTCGGTGTCCTCGCCGCCTGCCCTGCCGCGTGCCACGTCGAAGCGCTGATCGCGCCATGCGGCACTGTTCCAGCGCAAAAGCGCATTGCACGTGTGCCCTGTCTGCACGACCGTGCCGCGACGCACCGGCCGGTTCGAATGGTAATCCTGACCGCGTATCCAGTCCGGCGCATCCGGGCCGTATTCGGCCAGCGACGGGCCGAATACCGCGTCGGCCCCGGTTTCCTTTGCGCGGGCCACAAGCCGCGCCAACCAATCGGCATCAGCCCGTTCGTCATCGTCGAGAAAGGCGACCCAATCGGCTTGTCGCTCCGAAGCCGCCTCCAGCCCGGCATTGCGCGCAACCGAGATGTTGAAGGCCGGCGCGTGCAGGTAAAGCACCGGCAGGCGCATCTGCGCCGCCGTTTCAAAGACGATCTCACGCGCACTCGGCGTGTCGTCATTGTCGGCCACGACGATGCGCAGATCGATGCCTGCTGGCAGGTCCAGCGCCTCGAGCGAGAGCAGCGTGTCACGCACTTCCGGCCGCCGGAAGGTGCAAAGCAAGGCGTCAATCCGGTGAAACGGCGCGCTCATCGCAAGATCACCTGTCGCAAGAACCCCAGCCCCCAGGCGATGTGCATCGCGCCCATCGCCGGCCCGGCCAACAGCCCACAGGCCGAGCGCAACGCGACGGCCCCCGCAAGCGAGACCCCCACCATCAACGCAGCATAGCTGGCCGCGAGCAGCAGCGCCGGAGACCAAAGCAGCCCCAGCCCCAAAGACGCCACGATGCCAAGCACGGCGAGCAGCGGGAAAATCTGGCGCAGCCGCGGCCGCATCCGGTGCTTGAGCACGGTTCTGGCGCGGCCCCGACCATAGTTCCAGTATTGCCTGAACAGTTTGGGCAGCGTGGGGCGCATCCGGTAATCCAGCCGGATATCGGCATCCAGCCAGATTTTCCCTCCGGCAAGACCCAGACGGTGATCAAGCTCGGCGTCCTCATTGTGGGAAAACGCCGGATCGTAACCGCCGATCTGGCCGAACCAGTCCAGCCGGAAACCGGCGTGATGGGCATGATCGACCCAACCCGACTGCGATCCGCCCCGATGCGCCGATTTGCCCGACCCGAGCGGCGTGTCGACCACCCAGGCCGCCGCACGCGCAAAGCATCCCTCGCCGACCGCATCCATCACCGTCGCGACGGATGCCGCCTCGGGCCGCTGCGCGAGGCTTTCGGCGACCGCCCGCACATAGCCCGCCGGATAGGCCGCATGGGCGTCGCAGCGCACAAGGAAGCGGTGCTGTGGCCCGGCCTTTGCGACGATGGCGTTCATGGCGGCGGCTTGCAGCTTTGCCGGGTTGTCGATCAGGCGCAGGTTCGCAAGGCGCGTCGCAAGGCGCCGGACGATCTCGCGGGTGTCGTCGCTGCTGCCGCCGTCGGCGACGATCAGCGTCACGTCCTGCATGAAGGGATCGTCGCCAAGCAGCGATAGCAGGCAGGCCTCGATATGGGCGGACTCGTTCAGCGCCGGGATGCCCACCAGAACCTCGGCGGGCAGCACAGCTGGCTTCGGATGCATCACGGGATCCTGCGCATTCATCGCCGGATCTCTGCGTGCCAGCGTCGCTCAATCGGCGCTGCGATCATCGCCATGCTACCCGTGGCAGGCGCGCATGCGCGCAGAGTGACGGTCCGGAACATGGTCAAGCAACCTCGTGCACTGGAACCCCCCGGAAGACCGGGGGTAAATACAAATACAGACCCGATCAAAGACAAGATGACACCGGGCGCAGTTTGATCGAAATGACCTTGAGGCCAAGCTTACCGGCAGACAATTCGTCTTTGCAAGGCACAGCTGCGCGCCGAGGCTCTGAACCCCGAAAATCCGCTGCCATGCACGCGCGCCGCGCCGGAAATAGCCGGCACGGATGATATCTTCACCGCCAGTTTTTGCGGGCGAGTCTGAATCGGCAAACTTCGCGTCCCGGTCTTGCCAGAAAATCCAACGCGGCCCACACTGTCCCTGTCCGAATTTCACGGGCTTCAGAGGGTTTGGTATGCAAGGTCTTTATCTGGTAACCGGAGCGGCGGGATTTGTTGGCGAGCACCTTGTGCGCCATCTTCATTCAAAGGGCATCGCGGTGCGCGCCATGGTGCGCAAGGCGTCACAGGCGGCGGCGCTTGAACCATATGCCGAGGTGATCATCGCCGACATCACGCAACCCGAAACGCTGCCCGCTGCCATGCAGGGCATCAGCGGCGTCTATCACGTTGCGGCGCTGTTCCGGCAGGCCAACGTTCCGGACAAGGCGTTTCACGATGTCAATGTCGCGGGCGTACAGAACGTGTTCGAGGCGGCGATTGCAGCGGGCGTGCCGCGCATCGTGCATTGTTCGACCAACGGCGTGCACAGCCATGTCGCGAACCCGCCCGGCGACGAGACCATGCCGTTCAACCCCGGCGATCTGTATCAGGAATCCAAGATTGCCGGCGAGAACATCGCCATGTCCTTTTTCAAATCAGGGCAGATCAGCGGTGCGGTGCTGCGCCCGGCGATGATCTACGGCCCCGGCGACACCCGGACGCTTAAACTGTTCCGGATGATCGCGCAGAAGAAGTTCTTTTACGTTGGCAAAGGTCTGGCGCTGACCCACTGGATCGATGTGCGCGATCTGGCGGAGGCCTTCGTGCTGGCGATGCAGGCCACGCAGATCAACGCCGAGGCCTACCTGATCGGCGGCGACAGGTACATGACCCTCAAGGATACGGTTCAGGAGATCTCGCGGCAGCTGAACGTGCCAGAACCGGGCCTGCATCTTCCGACCGGCCCGGTGATGGCGCTGGCGCATGTGACCGAGACCTTGTGCAAGCCCTTTGGCATTGAACCGCCGCTGTTTCCCCGGCGCGTGTCGTTCTTTCTCAAGAACCGCGCCTTCGACATCTCGAAGGCGCGCGCCCAGCTCGGGTTCAAACCGAAACAGGATTTTTCCGGCGAGGTTGCCGACATCATCAAGGATTATTCCGAGCGGGGTTATCTGACGCCGTCCTGAGATCGCCTTTTTCAGACATTTCGATTGGTTGGGTATTGAGTGATATGAACACGACAGACACGGATCTGAATGGCAGCCCGCTGGCGCAGCCGGACATCGGCGCAGAGGCGCCAGACCTTGACTCATCGTCCGAACGCTATGCACGCCGCTTCGAAGGGGTGGCCGGCACCTGGCTGCTGTCGCGCCAGACCGAGATCCTGCGCCAGATGATCGCGCCATGGCCCGGGGCGCGGGTTCTCGACGTCGGGGGGGGGCACAGGCAGGTGGCCGATGCGTTGCTGCCCCGTGGCCACCCGGTCTGCGTGCTTGCCAGCTGCGAGCTGGCGCTTGGCCGTGTTCGTGACCTGTCGCATCCCGAGCTGCAAACGCAGATCGGCAGTCTGACCGCCCTGCCCTTCGCCGATCGCAGTTTCGACGTGGTGACGTCTTTCCGGATGCTGGCCCATGTCGCCGACTGGCAGCAGCATCTGTCGGAACTGACGCGGGTCGCCCGGCATGCGGTGATCCTCGACTATCCGATTCCGGGCGGCGCCAACCTGCTAGAGCCGCTGCTCTTTGGGCTGAAAAAGAAAGTCGAGGGCGATACGCGCCGCTATCGGACCATTGCCCGCCGTGACATGCACGCCGCCCTTGATAGCCACGGCTTTTGCAACATTCGCGAGACCGGCCAGTTCGTCTTTCCCATGGTGCTGCACCGGACCCTCAAGCGACCCGAGATTTCCTCGGCGCTTGAACGGATTGCGCAGCTTGCCGGGCTGTCCGACAGGATCGGCAATCCGGTGATCCTGAGGGCCGTACGAAAGGATTGATGCCGAAAGCGAAATCGCGGCGTCCATCGCGCAGGGCCCAATTTGGTGTCGTCGCGACCCGCCGGTTGCTCACAAAATGTTGACGCGACGCAAAGCTGCGGCGTACCGTTCGGGAAGTCGGGTTAACGATTCATTAACGTAGGTATCGAGTGTGGTTTGGTTTGCGCGATGCTGGCATCGACAATCATGCCTTTGGCATTTCAAAGACAGCGCCCGCCCCGGTGTCGGGCCTGCAACCCCTCTCGATACGGTAAAATTCCAGCTTTGCGCACCCTCCTTGCGGTTCGCGTGTACTTTAACCAGTTAAAATGACGGGGATTACCCATGCCAACGATCGATATTTCCAACGGCACCGCTCTTGAAAACGAATATGTCACCTTCACCGTCACACTGTCGGAGGCGCTGACCGATGAAGCCACAGTTCAGTGGCGCACCCTGACCACCGGCACCGCCAACGACGATGATCTGTATTACGCCCCGACCAGCAACACCAACAACGGCACGATCACCTTCAGCCCCGGCGAGACCACCACGACCATCAACGTTTACGCCCGCGGCGACAATGATGATGAGCGCGACGAGAACTTCGTGGTCGAACTGTTCAATCCGTCGGCAAATGTCGATCTGACAGGCGGCGGCAACACGCTGAGCGCGACCGGTGTGATCCTTGATGAAGACGGCAGCGGATCAAACCTCGATCTGTTCGTGTCCGATCCGACCATCGTCGAGGGGGACAGCGGCACCCGCAACGCGGTGTTCGAAGTCCGGCTGTCGCAGATTCCTTCCACCGCATTGCTGGTCAACTACAGCACCGTCGACGGATCTGCCACCGCCGGGCAGGACTATCAGGCGCGCAGCGGCTCGATCACCTTCACCGGGCAGACCGTCGCCTTGGTCACGGTGCCGATCATCGGCGACAGCATCTCGGAATTTTCCGAAGCGTTTGATCTTGTGATTACACCGATCTCTGGACCGCTCACCGGCACCGCCGGGCGGGTGGGCAGCGCGACGATCCTCGACGATGACAGCGGCCCCGGTCCGGTGATCTCGATCGCAGATGGCGCGGCGCTCGAAGGCGAGTACTTGCGCTTCGTGGTAAGCCTGTCCGAACCGGCGACTGATGCGATCACGGTTAATTATCGCACCCTGCTGAACGGCACCGCCAATGATGACGATTTGTACTACGCCCCAACCGGCACCAGCAACAACGGCACATTAACCTTCGCCCCCGGCGAGACCACTGCCAGCATCTATGTCTACGCCCGCAGCGATGCCACCCACGAAATTGACAATAATTTCACCATCGAGCTCTTCGATGAATCCGCGAATGCCGCATTGGCAGGGGATGCACCGGTACTGCGTGCAAACGGCATCATCCACGACGACGATGGTACCGGATCGGACCTTGATCTGTTCGTGTCCGACCCGGTTCTGGTCGAGGGCGACAGCGGCAGCCAGCTGGCGTTGTTCGAGATCGACCTGTCGCGGCCAGCGTCAAGCGCGCTGACCGTCCTCTACACCACGAAAAATGTATCGGCCATTGCCGGGCAGGATTATCAGGCCCAATCGGGCAGCGTGACCTTTGCGCCGGGCCAAACCACCGCCAGCGTCGCTGTGCCGGTCTTCGGAGACATGATCTCCGAGCCGACCGAGGCGTTTTCACTGGTGGTCACGCCGCCCTCTAATTCGGTGTTCGGAACAGGCGGGCTGGTCGGGACAGCCACCGTCCTCGACGACGACAGCGGCGCCGGACCTGTGATTTCGATTGCGGATGGCGCAGCGCTTGAAGGCGAATACATCCGGTTCGTGGTGACCCTGTCGGAACCGGCGAGCGATGCGGTCACCGTCAACTACCGCACTCTGCTGAACGGAACCGCCAATGAGGATGATCTTTATTACGCGTCCAGCAGCAGCAGCAACAACGACACGGTGACCTTCGCCCCCGGCGAAACCACCGCCAGCATTTATGTTTACGCCCGAAGCGATTCTACCAACGAGCGCGATCAGAACTTCAGCATCGAGCTTTACGATCAATCCGACAACGCCGCGCTTGCCGGAGGCGCCGCCGTACTGAGCGCCAACGCCGTGATTTATGACGATGACGGCACCGGACCGAACCTTGATCTGTTCGTTTCTGATCCCTTGCTGATCGAAGGCGACAGCGGCAGCCAGTTGGCGCTGTTCCAGATTGACCTGTCGCAGCCCGCCTCAAGCGCGCTGACCGTGAGGTACAGCACCGCAGATGGGTCGGCCACCGCCGGGCAGGATTATCAGGCGCAATCCGGGACCGTCACCTTCGCTGCGGGTGAAAACACGGCGACCGTGGCGGTCCCCGTGTTCGGCGATCGGCTGTCAGAGCCATCCGAGGCGTTTTCGCTTGTCGTCACACCGCCATTGGGCGTGTCCCTGGGAAGCGGCGGATTGGTTGGAACCGCGACCATTCTTGACGACGACAGTGGTCTGGGACCGGTAATTTCGATCGCGGATAGTACAAACTTGGAAGGGGAATACCTGCGCTTTGTGGTCACCCTGTCTGAACCGGCCACCGATGCCGTCACGGTCAATTACCGCACGCTTTTGACCGGCTCGGCCGACGACGATGATCTGTATTACGCGTCGAGCAGTTCCAGCAACAACGGCACGGTGACCTTTGCCGCGGGCGAGACGACCGCCAGCATCTACGTCTACATCCGCAGCGACAGCAGCGACGAGCGCGACGAGAATTTCGCCATCGAACTGTATGATGAATCGTCCAACGCCAGCCTTGCGGGCGGCGTGTCGACGCTGCGCGCGAACGCGACCATCCTTGATGATGACGGCGCCGGGTCGAACACCATGCTGCTGGCCTCGCCCGATCCCGTGTTCGAGGGCTATGGCGGCACCTTCCTGCGCGCCATCGAGGTGCAGCTGTCGCAGCCGCTGACCACGGCGGAAACATTCGATGTCACCGCCACCGGATTCACAGCGACGCTTGGCGACGATGTCACGCTTGTCACCGACACCGTCACCTTTGTTCCCGGACAGACCAGCGCCACCGTGCTGGTGCGCACCCGCAGCGACAATCTGGTCGAGGGCACCGAGACCTTTCAGCTCAATTTCACAGCGCGGGCAGGCACTTATGTCAATGGTACCATCCCGTCGGTCACCGTAAGCATCGAGGATGGCGCGGGCTATGGCGGCACGCCCACAACGATGGATGACAGGCTGATCGGCACCATGGGGGCCGACAACATCGACGCACTGGCGGGCAATGACACGGTCTTTGGCTGGTTCGGCGCCGATACGCTGTTCGGCAACGCTGGGCGCGACCGGCTTTGGGGCGGCCCGGGCAATGACCGGCTTTGGGGTGGGCTCGATAACGACCTGCTGGTCGGCGAAGACGGCGCCGATCTGCTGCGCGGCGAAGCCGGGGGCGACACATTGCGAGGAGGCCTCGGCAATGACACGCTGTTCGGCGGCGCTGACAACGATCTTCTGGCGGGCGAAGCGGGCAATGACGTGCTCTGGGGCGAAGACGGCGAGGACACCTTGCAGGGTGGCGGCGGCAATGACAGCCTGCACGGCGGCACCGGCGCCGATCAACTGCACGGCGGCACCGCAAGGGATCGGCTGTGGGCAGACAACGGCAACGACAGCGTCTGGGGCGGCGACGGGCGAGATCGTGCCTTCCTTGGCGGCGGCGACGATGTCTACACCGACACGTCGCAGAACACCGCCGAAGGGGCCGACACGGTCTGGGGCGGCTCCGGCAACGATACGATCTCGACCGGCGGCGGCGACGATCTTGTGCATGGCCAGCTTGGCGATGACAGCGTCGAAGGCGGTCTTGGCAATGACTCGCTGTACGGCGAGAGCGGCGCCGATACGCTGATCGGCGGTGACGGCGCCGACCTGCTGGAGGGCGGGGCCAGCGCGGACCTGCTGCTGGCAGGGGGCTGGAACGACACGGTGCGCGGTGGCGACGGAGCCGACATGGCGCGGCTCGGGCTTGGCAACGATCTATACACCGACACCGCTCAGGGCGGCGCGCTAGGGCAAGATACGGTCTGGGGCGATGGCGGCAATGATACGATCAATGGCGGTGGCGGCGATGATCTGTTGTACGGCAATGGTGGGCGGGATTCGCTTGTCGGCGCAGATGGCAATGACGTGCTGCGCGGCGGCTTTCACCATGACACGCTGGTCGGCGGCAGCGGCGCGGACACGCTCTACGGCGAGAATGGCAATGATCGTGTCGAAGGCGGCAACGGCACCGACCGGGCCTTTCTTGGCAATGGCCACGATCTGTATATCGACACTGCCCAAGGCGGGGCCTTCGGCGCCGATACGGTCTGGGGCGGCGCGGGGAACGACCGGATCAACGGCGGCGGCGGCAATGACAGCCTGAACGGCGATCTGGGGAACGACCGGCTTGTGGGCAACACCGGAGACGACACGCTGACCGGCGGCGCCGGAGAGGATGTGTTTGTCTTTGGACGCGGCACCGGCGCCGATGTGATTTCCGACTTTACCTTGGCAGACGATCAACTGGAGCTGCGGGTCGGTGTCACGGATCTGTCGGATCTTAGCGTCGCCGATCAGGCCGATGGCGTGTTGCTGGCCTGGGCAACCGGGTCTGTGCTGATCGAGGGCGTAACCGCCACCGAACTGGAAACCGCGACCATCGCCTTTCTCTAGGCAAGCGGCCCGGGCGCATCCCGCCCGGGCCGGTTTGGATGGGGGGCAACCGCCGCTGCCCCTGCTCTGCGCGTGTCGCGGATATCGCCATACGCCTGCGGGCGCCGGCCCCCTAGCTCTGAAACTGTGCCTTGCCGGAGGAGGCGCGCCGGGTCAGCAACGTTCTGCGCACGAAGGCCACGAGAAAGATCGCCGTCAGGATCAGCACGATCGTTGGTGCGGAGGCGCTGTCGAGGAAGAAGCTCAGATAGGTCCCCGCCAGCATCGCAAACATGCAGACCGCGACTGACACCGCCAGCATCTTGCCAAAGCTGCGCACCAGCAGAAAGGCAATCGCGCCGGGCGTGATCAGCAGGCCCACCGCAAGGATCAGCCCGGTGGCCGACAGCGTCGCCACGATGGTCAGCGACAGGATCGTCAGCAGGCCGTAATGCAGCAACCCGACAGGAAGCCCCGAGGCCCGCGCCTGCGCCGGATCGAAGGCATGCAGCATCAGATCCTTCCATTTCAGCAGCAGCGCAGCGCTGACAAAGGCCGAGATCAGCCCGGCAGTCCACAGATCCTCGGTTCCGACGCCCAGCATGTTCCCGAACAGGATGTGATCGAGATGAATGTTGGTATGGATCGAAACATAGAGCACGATCCCCAGCCCGAACATGCCCGAGAACACCACCCCCATCACGGTGTCCTGCTTCACGCGGCTGTTGTCAGAGAGAAAGCCAGTGGCGAGGGCCGTCACCATGCCCGCGCCAAACGCCCCGAGGATCAGCGGAAAGCCAAGGATATAGGCCAGCACGATCCCCGGCAGCACCGCATGGCTGACCGCGTCCCCCATCAGCGCCCAGCCCTTGAGCACTAGAAAGCAGGACAGCAGCGCGGTGGGGATCGAAACGATCAGCGAAATCAGAAAAGCATTCTGCATGAAGCTGAACTGGAACGGCAAAAGAAGGGTGTCCATCATTGCGCCACCTCCGTCTGAAGCGCTTGTGCGGCCTTGCGCCGCGCCGCCAGAAGCCCATGCTTGGGCGACCAGACGAAGACGCACAGGAAGATCAGCGTTTGCAGAACCACTATGATCCCGCCCGTCGCCCCATCGAGGAAGTAGCTGACGTAAGCGCCGACAAAGCTGGTGATCGTGCCGATGGCGACCGAGGTCAGGATCAGCCGCGAGAACCGGTCGCACAACAGATAGGCGGTGGCCCCAGGTGTCACCACCATGGCAATCACGAGGAAGGCCCCGACCGTCTGCATCGCCGCCACGACGCAAGCCGAGAGCAGCATGAAGAACACCGCCTTCAACAGGCCGGGGCGCAAGCCGATCGACCGCGCGTGGCTTTCGTCGAAGAAGACGACCATGAGGTCTTTCCATTTCAGCAGCAGAATCGCAAGCGAGACAAAGCCGATGAGCGCCAGCTGCAGCGTGTCTTCCGGGGTGATGGCAAGGATGTTGCCCATGGTAATGGTCTGGATCGACACCGCCATCGGATTGACCGAGGCCATGAACAGACCCAGCCCGAAGAAGGAGGTGAAGATGATGCCGATGATCGCATCGACCTTCAGCCCGGAGCGGTCCGACAGGAACAGCATCGCCGCCGCCGCGAGCCCGCCCGAGATGAAGGCGCCAAGCGCGAAGGGCAGACCAAGGATATAAGCCCCGGCCACCCCCGGCACCACGGAATGCGACAGCGCATCGCCGATCAGCGACCAACCCTTGAGCATCAGGTAAGACGACAGGAAGGCACAGACGCCGCCGACAAGGGCCGAAACCCACATGGCATTGGTCATGTAGCCATAGGTGAACGGTTCGAGAAGCGTACTCATTGCTGCTCTTCCACCACCTTGGTCTTGTTGCCATATTGCACGAAGGGCCGCTCGTCATCGGTCAGGATCGACAGCTTGCGCGTATCGTCGTCATCGTGCAGATCCGCGCCGCCGAGGGTGAAATGCCGCAGCACGCCGCCAAAGGCCGCTTCGAGGTTTTCCCGGGTGAAGGTGGATTTCGTCGGCCCATAGGCCAGAACCGTGCCTTTCACCAGAACCGTCCGGTCGCAGAATTCCGGCACCGTGCCGAGGTTATGGGTCGAGACCAGCATCACCCGCCCTTCGTCGCGCAATTCGCGCAGCAGGGCGATGATCTGGTCTTCGGTCTTTACATCGACGCCGGTAAACGGCTCGTCCAGCAAGATCACATGACCGTCCTGCGCCAGCGCCCGGGCAAGGAAGACGCGCTTTTTCTGCCCGCCGGACAGCTCACCGATCTGGCGGTGGCGGAATTCCAGCATGTTCACGCGCCCGAGCGCCCTGTCCACCGCGTCGCGGTCGGCCTGACCGGGGCGGCGCAGAAAGCCCATATGCCCGTAGCGGCCCATCATCACCACATCCTCGACCAGAACCGGAAAGGACCAATCGACCTCTTCGGATTGCGGCACATAGGCAACTAGGTTGCGCTTCAGCGCCTGCTTGACGTCGAGCCCAAGCAGGCGGATGTTGCCTTTGGCCGCGGGAACAAAGCCCATGATCGCCTTGAACAGCGTCGATTTCCCAGACCCGTTCACCCCCACAAGAGCCGTCACCGTGCCGCGGGGAATTTCGAACGTGGCGTTGCGCAAGGCGGTATGGCCGTTGCGATAGCTTACAGTCACATCCCGCGCCTCGATCCCGCTTCCGGGACCAAACCCTTCGGAGGGTATTGCGTCATTCATCTGCATGTCATGTTTCATCTTGCGCCTTCTGTTGGAGAGGTCGGTCCCTCGAACGGCAAAGACCTGCCGGGCGATCCTTTGCCCAGCAGGCTGTTTCTTCAAGGAAGATCTTAGTGCGTGTCTGCCGTAAGGCCATCCGCCACCGTCTGTGACGTGACCCTGAGCAGATCGAGATAGGACGGAACCGGGCCATCGGGTTCCGACAGGCTGTCGACATACAGCACCCCGCCATAATGCACGCCGGTTTCCCGCGCCACCTGCTCGGCCGGTGCGGTGTTGACGGTGCTCTCGCAGAAGACCACGGGGATATCGTTTTCCTTCACACCGTCGATCACCGCGCGCACCTGTTGCGGCGTGCCCATCTGGTCGGCGTTCATCGGCCAGAGGTACAGCTCGCGCATGCCGAAGTCGCGCGCGAGATAGCTGAACGCGCCTTCGCAGGTCACCAGCCAGCGCTGCGCTTCGGGGATCGCAGCAACCTGCTGGCGCAACGGTTCGAGCGTGGCGCGCAGTTCTTCCTTATAGGTCGCGGCGTTGTCGGCATAGATCTGCGCGTTTTCCGGGTCGTTCTCGACGAAGGCCTTGAGGATGTTGTCGATATAGATCAGCGCGTTATCAAGCCCCATCCAAGCGTGCGGGTTGGGAAGCCCCTCATAGGCCCCCGCGGCAATCGGGATCGGTTCGATGCCTTCTGTCAGGGTCACCGACGGCACATCTTTCAGGTTGGCGAGGAACTGCTCGAACCACAGTTCCAGATTCATGCCGTTCCACAGGATAAGATCCGCACCCTGCGCGCGCACGATATCTTGCGGCGTTGGCTGATAGCCATGGATCTCGGCCCCCGGCCGCGTCACCGAGACGACATCCGCCGCATCGCCTGCCACCTGCTGCGCCATATCCGCCAGAACCGTGAAGGTGGTCACGACCTTCATCCGCTCCTCGTCAGCGAATGCGGCGCCGCTCGTCAGCGCCGTTGCCGTCACCGCCCCCATCAGCCGCATCATCGTCAAAGTCATAGCTGGTCCTTTCATGGTCCAATCAAATCTCTGGCGTCCACCGCCTGCACAATAATTGAGAGTGAGTCGCAATAGTGATAGCGCATCGCGCACGCATTGCAACTGCAATTCATTCGCAATAATGGTACCTCCTCAGGCTGCCCCATGGCGCAGCCCCTTTTTGCACCAGATCAAAGTCGCCACGGACCCGCCGCGCAGGATCACAGTTTCGTCTGGGATCTGCGCCCTACCCCGCCCTGGCCACACCACATGCAACCGCCGTAAACATGGACACTCTGGTCAGGGGCGTATCCGGTAATGACCCCTCCGGGCCGACCTGCTATCTTGCGAGCCAGTCTCGGGGGCGCATCGATGCCGGGTGACGAAAAAACGCAAGAAGCGGGCGGAATGACAGACAATCTCGAGAAAAAGCTGGAAGAGCTCTGCAAGGAAAAAGGCATGCGGGTGACCGAGCAGCGACGGATCATTCTCAAGATCCTGTCAGACTCCCCCGACCATCCCAATGCCGAGGAGCTCCACCGGCGTGTTGTCAGGCTCGCTCCGAGCATTTCGATCGCCACGGTTTATCGCACGATGAATACGCTCGAGAGTTACGGTCTGATCGAGCGTCATATCTTCGCCGACGGTCGCGCGCGGTATGAGGCGGGCGGTTCGGAACATCACGATCATCTCGTCAACGTCGAGACCGATGAAATCATCGAATTTCGTTGCGATGAGATCGAAGAGCTTCAGAAAAAGATCGCCGATGAGCACGGCTTCGATATCGTCGGGCATCGCTTCGAGATCTACGTGAGAGCAAAGAAACGCCGGTAGGCCCAGAGCCGGTTCGTTTTCAAGCTTGGCCCTGCCCCCAGAAAAGGAACCACCCGATTTGGACCGGCTGCCTGAGGCTGCCCTCATGACCAGAGATCCGTGCATAGCGGCGTCTCGAATGATATATCTTTGACACCTGTCGCGGGATTGTGCCGCTCCTTGGACCACGTCTTGTGTCGCAAGGGAGAACACAGATGGCATCACGACCGACCGAGGAATACCGCGCAAAAGCCGTGCGCGTTGCGTTGAGGAGCGGCTTGCCGCGCAAGCGGGTGGCGGCGGATTTCGGGATTGGCTTCTCGACGCTGAGCCGCTGGATACAGCAGGATCGGCGCAATCCAGAGAAGCCTGCTGCCCAATCTGATCTTGCACGCGGAGCTGCGGAGCTGCGGAGCTGCGCAAAGAGAACCGCATGCTTCGGGAGGAGAGGGAGGTATTAAAAAAGGCTATCCAATTCTTGGCATGAGGTTTGCTTTCATTGCAAAGAACGCGGACATGCTCTCTGTCGAGCGGCTGTGCCAGATCTTGGATGTCAGCCCACGAGGGTATCGCGGCTACCGTAATCGTCCGCTGAGCCAGGGCCAGCGAAAGGATATGGTGTTCCTCGCGCACATCCGCGAACAGTTCGCCCTGTCTCTGGGGAGTTATGGCCGCCCACGCATGACCGGAGAACTGAAAGAGTTGGATCTGGGTGTCGGCGTCGTCGCGTCGGTCGGCTGATGCGTGAGAACGGCATTTCCGTGGAAAGAAACAAGAGGTTCAATGCGTTCACGGACAGCAACCACAGGTTCAATATCGCGCCGAACCTGCTGGATCGCGACGTCTCGGCCGATTGTCCGAACCAGACGTGGGCGGGCGACATCAGCGATGTCTGCACGCAGGAGGGTTGGCTCTACCTCGCCGTGATCCTCGAGTTGCATTCGAGGTGTGTCATTGGCTGGGCGGTCAGCAACCGGATGAAACGCGACCTGGCCATCCGGGCGCTGAAAATGGGCATCGCACTGCGGCAACCGCTCAAGGGCTGCTTGCACCACACTGATCGCGGCAGCCAAGGCGGATTCAACCGGTCGTCGCAACACCGTCGATCATATCCTGTTTGAGCAGCTGGCTGAGAGCCTCTGCCGGTGTTTTCCAGCCCAATGTTTCCCTGGGGCGCGTGTTCAGCGCGTTTGCAACGGCGCTCAGCTCATCAGCGCCATGCCAGCTTAGGTCCGTACCCTTTGGGAAGTATTGGCGGAGCACACCATTGATGTTTTCATTTCTGCCGCGTTGCCATGCATTGCCCACCAGACGATTGCGCGGCAATCGGCCGAGGAGGGCTTTGAGGGCTTTGAGGGCTTTGAGGGCTTTGAGGGCTTTGAGGGCTTTGAGGGCCGCAGAAGTAGATCTCAAGACCGGTAGCAATCCGCAGTTGCGCGTGTTGGGCCATCTTGGCCCCCTGGTCCCAGGTCAACGAGCGGCGTAGCTCGGCAGACAGGCAGCTGATCGTCCCTGCGATGGCATCCCGGACGGCCTCGGCGCCGTGACCAGCAAGCGCCGGCCCATTCTTGACGGACTTGGCCGTTCCGTGCCCCTCCATTCGCGGCAAGTGCAGGAGCATGGTGAAGCGGGTCGTGCGTTCGACCAGTGTGCCGATCACCGATCTGCCGAGACCAAGAATGAGGTCGCCTTCCCCCTCTCGTGCCATTTTCTTTGCAAATGCACTGCCGAGCAATGAATGACCAAGAACGGCCCTGTCGCCGATCTCCGCTGGGCGGTCGCTGATCATCAGGGCATCGGCGATGAAGGCCTTGCCCCAGTTCCGGGCTCGTTCGCGGGGCAGCCTGAGTGCGCGCCCAGAGCGGAGACAGGCTGAGAGTTCTCGCCTCAGTGCCCTGCGTCCCTGAATGTAAAGCTCCTGATAGATGGCTTCATGGCTGATGCGCATGGTTGGATCCTCGGGAAAGTCCACCTTCAGGCGCTGTGAGATCTGCTCTGGGCTCCAGGCAGATGACCAGCGGCGGCGATGCCGGAGAACGGTTCGCCGTCCTTTCCATAGCTTGACGGGACCTTCGAAGGCGATTCCGTCCGGTGTGGCAATGAGGCCGGAGAGCCGATCCTGCACGTAGTCGCGCAGGACCGGGTTCACTGCAAGCTTGCCGATCTTTGGACGCTTGGTCGCACGATCCGCATGCCACTGCGCGGCAGTGGCCCGATAGTCGAACTGAACCGCCCCGGTTTTTCCGGAGGCTGATTACGGTTAGGGTCAGGATTCATA
>NZ_JAHKQA010000024.1 GCF_018860705.1 Citreicella sp. C3M06 | reverse complement strand
ACCGGGGCGGTTCACAGCCTGATAGTGAAATGGGATTGCCAACTTGACGGCAGCAGCATGAGACGGCCGCCAGGGGCAGACCACTCTCAACGAACCCGGTCGTCTGCCTGAGCGCCATGCCAAACAGCACCGTCATGGTAAGGCAGGTTTGGATCGCTGCATCGCTATCGTCGGGCTGGCGACTACGCATGCCGGTCGGCGCGGCCTGCCAGGTCACGACGGGATCAAACCAACCTCTCGCACATGCAAGCATGTACCGCCGGTCAAGGGATCGTCAGCGAACCACGGCGCTTGAGCGCCTCGTTGTAGGAGGGTCAGCTCTTGGTCTTGTAGACGGCCGGTGTGGGTTCGCTCATGCCACCCGTCTACTATGCTCGTTTCAAGAGATGAATCCCTTACAGGTTTTGAGCAACACGTGTAACCGCCCCAAGCGCAAGAGGTATTCTAGCGCTGATTTTGGCGCGTCATCGGGTGCTGACATGTGTCCGGCCTCATGATGCGGCGTCACACTTGCCGCGGACCCGTATGGTGTTCGAAGATCGGGTCCAGATCAAAGCCGCGTGCTCTCAGGCACTCTGTTGCACACTGGTTCTCTCGATCCCGTCTCACGACGATTGCGCCAAACTGCTCTTTGCCCCTCTTTCGCTCCGACGTCCTCGCGACCCTCACGGCTTACGCCGCCGTGGCCGGAGCCTTGTAGACACCACCGCGGGCCATCCCTTGCCCGGCAGGCGCATGCACAGCATGCTGCCGAGAGGGGGGGGCCCAAACGATCCGTGCCATTCGTCGCCCGGCAACACATGCGGAGCATGTGTGAGAGGGATGTTTGCCAGCGCCACCCGCACCAGCATCGGTGGCTTGCGGGACAGCATTCCGCTCAACCACGTGCCCGGCTTGGCGGCAGCATGGACATGGCGTTTGATGATGACGCTGTTGGCGCCGATGATCAGCAACCGCCTCAGCGATCGCTCGCCCATCCTTTGCCCGGCAGTGCATCGTGAAGCCGATGTCACGAGAGGATCGTCGTGGCCCCGAGCCGCTGCTTGCCACCGGTCGAATGCTGTCGCGGCACCAGACCCAGCCAGGCAGCAAAGTCTCGGGCCTTGCGGAAGATCTCTGGTGGCGGGGCCAGGGTCGCGATAGCCGTGGCGATCAGTGGCCCAATGCCTGGAACGCTCATCAACAGTCGGGCCACGTCATTTTCTTTGGCCCGGCGGGCGATCTCTGCATTCAGCTTCCCGATCTCCGCCTCCAGATGGGCGCGTGCCATGACCAGCACCTTCAAAGTGGTGATGGCATCGGCAGGTCTGCCGCTGTCCGGGTCCTCGACGAAAGCAATCAGCTTCGAGGCGTTCGCCGCGCCCTGAGGCACAATCTGGCCGAATTCAGTGAGGTGGCCACGCAATGCATTGATCGCTTGGGTGCGCTGCCGGATGAGAAGCTCGCGCACACGAAAGACCAGTGCCGCTCCCTGTGTGTCTTCACTCTTCACCGGTATAAAACGCATGGTCGGGCGCCCTGCCGCTTCACAGATTGCTTCGGCATCGGCAGCATCATTCTTTTGGCTTTTGACGAAAGGCTTGACCCAGGCCGGCGGGATTGGCCGAACGTCGTGGCCCAGCTTGCTGATCTCACGCCCCCAAAAATGAGCGCCGCCACAGGCTTCCATCGCGACAACGCAAGGCGGTAGCTGCCCGAAGAACTCCAACACCTGCGCTCGCCGCAGCTTCTTGCGTAGTACCGCGTGACCAGCGCCATCGGCTCCATGCACTTGGAGCACATTCTTTGCCAGATCGAGTCCGACCGGGATAATCTCCGACATGACCGCTGTCCTTTTGTGGATCCTCGCAGACCCACCTTGGCACACAGATGCCGTCAGGGGGCGCTTACATCATCAAAGCCGCGCGCCACCATCAGCGCCACCAGATAAATTTCGCGTCCAGACCGGCAAGGATGCCATACAGGATCAGGCTTCCTGCCGAGGCCACGATGACGGCAGCCCACACCGTCACGTAATCGACGATCGCCGTCGCCTGGTAAATGGTCTGCCCGATGCCCGAATAGGCGCCGAGCATCTCGGTCACGATGACGGTGATCGTCGCACGCGACAGCCCCACGCGCATCCCTGTCATGATGGACGGCAGCGAGGCGGGAAATTGCAGTTTCAGCAGGACATGCAGGCGACTTGCCCCGAAACTGCGTAGCAGGTTGATCTGACCCTGAGGGCAGGATTTCAGCCCGCTCACGGCGTTCAGAAGCACAACGAAGCTGACGGCGAGCGCGGCCATGGCCACCTTGGATTCATCGCCCAGGCCGAACCAGATCAGCATCAGCGGAACAAATGCGGCGGTCGGCACAGATGACACGGCGACCGCAACCGGCATGATCAGGTCATGAGCCCAGTCCGACAGCACCATAACCAGCGCGAGCGCCAGGCCGATCAGGCTGCCAATCAGAAACCCGATCAACGTGTTCTTCAGCGTAACGGTGACATTGCTGCCAAGCATGCCCGACTTGTCCCAGATGCCCCCAGAAATCTCGATGGGTGAGGGCAGGATATAGGCGGGCAGGTCTAGGATCATGACCATCATCTGCCAGATCAGGAACAGCAGGAAGATCGAGACGGCCGGCAGGAGCGCCCTGTTGAGATAAGTCATGTCATTTCCACCAGATATAGCGTTTTTCGATCCGGCTCAGCAGGACGAACAGGATCTGACCGATAAGCCCGAGAAGCAGGATGAGAAGCCAGACGCGCTCGGTGTCCTCGAAGTACAGACTTTGCAGCAGCAACGTGCCAAGGCCCCGCGTATCGCCGAACCATTCCCCCACCAGCGCGCCCACGAGGCTGAGCTGAATGCCGATCTTCAGGCCCGTCATGATCGAGGACAGAGCCGTGGGAAGGGACACGGTGCGAAAGATCCGGAACTTGCTCGCCCCAAAACTGCGCAGCAACTTGAGCAACTCGGGGTCGGTGCGCTCAAGGCCACGGGCCGTATTCACTGCCACGGGGAAGAAGGTGAGGTAGAGAGCAATCACCACCTTTGACACCATGCCGTTGCCGAACCAGATGACCACGATCGCCCCGAAGGCGATGATCGGTACGGTCTGCAGCGCGACGAAGATCGGCAGCAGCATCTGCTCGGCCTTTTTCGACCACCAGAACAGCAAGCCGCTGCTGATGCCGATCACGGCTCCGGCGACAAAGCCGAAGAAGGTTTCCGTCAGGGTGTAGATCGTGCTGTCGAGCAGATCGCCCCAGATATTGAACCCGCTCAGCAGCACATCCGGCAGCGCCGGCAGCGTCTGGGCGGATATTCCGAACAACGGCACGGTGACCAGCCACAAGATCAGCACCATCGCACCGACAGCCGGTGAGCTTCTGAGGAGGCGTGAGAGAGGTGAGAGAGGTTTTTCCGTCATGGTATTTTCTTCATTGTTTCTGCTTCCTTGCCGGAAAGGCCAGCACAACGATGTCCGACCGGTTCCCTGCTTGGTAGGAGAAGGCCGGACCGATCGCACTCAAAAGAGCACCGGATCGATGGCTCTGTTATCTTGTGCCCAAGTTTTCACGTTGGTCGAAGCAGATATGCACGAAATTGATCATAATGAATCTTCAAATTGACTTCATGCATGCAGAAAAAGAAATTTCGTGTAACCCAGAGGCTATGAAAAATTCGAATCTCTGGTCGCTGACCATCACGGATGCCGCGCTTGCACTGGACGCGGGCACTGTCACCTCCCGCCACCTTACCGAAGCCGTCTTGGAGCGTATCGCGTCGCTCGACCCGGCGCTGCATGCCTATACTCTGCTGACGCCAGACTTGGCATTGGCCGACGCGGACCGGGCCGATGCGGATCGCAATGAAGGCCGGCTGACGGGCCCTCTGCAAGGGATCCCCATCGCTGTGAAGGACGCCATCGATGACCCCGATGCGCCCGCCACCTTCGGAAATCCGGCACTTCATTCCGCCCATTCCGGCGGCTCATCGACAGTCATGACCCGGCTCTGCGCCGCCGGAGCCGTCCGGCTTGGCAAACTGACTCTGAGCGAAGGCGTCTGGGTCGAGCATCACGCCAGCGTTCCGCCCCCTCAGAACCCATACGGGCCGGACCACTGGACCGGCACCTCCTCCAGCGGTTCCGGCGTCGCCCTGGCTGCAGGGTTGACCTTTGGCAGCATCGGTACCGACACCGGCGGATCCATCCGCCTTCCCTCTGGGTGCTGCGGTGTGACAGGGTTGAAGCCAACATGGGGCAGGATCAGCACATTCGGGGTGCATCCCCTGTCGCCTGCCTTCGATACTGTAGGGCCGATGGCGCGCACGGCGCGCGACGTGGCCTTGCTCATGGATGCCGTGGCCGGGCATGACCCGAGGGATCCGACCAGCCTGTCCGCCCCGATCACGCCTTGCCGCGTGGGTGGGCCGCAGGATCTGCACGGCCTTCGTCTTGGTTTGCCCGCCCGGGAAATCGCGATTTCCGATCTGGCGGTTCAGGACGCCGTGGCGGAGGCGGTGCAGGTCTTCCGTCGCCTTGGCGCGCAGATTGTCGAAATTTCCCTGCCCGATCCGGAGCCGGTCATCGGCGCATGGAGCGTGATTTCTTCCGCCGAGGCCGCCGCGCTGCACCGCGACAGCTACCTCGCGCATGCAGACATCTACGGTAAAGCCCTGACCGATCTGATCCTGCGTGGACAAGGCCGGTCCTCGGCGCAGATCGCCGACGCCAAGGTGCAGGTTCGACGGCATCGCGAGCAAATGGCAGCGGCCTTCTCGGGCGTCGATGCGGCCCTGTTGCCCGCCTTGCCCGTCGGCGGCCCCTCGAACGCCTTCATGGGCAGCTTCGCCTCCGACGAAGCGTCTACTCAGGTGATCGGGCGCTATACCGTGCCCTTCAGTACCAGCGGCTTTCCCACGCTGACCGTCCCCTGCGGACGCTCAAGTGCCGGGATTCCCATCGGGTTGCAGATCTGCGGCGTGCCGATGTCCGAAGCTTTGCTCTGTAGGATAGGGGCTGCTTTTCAGGATGTTACGCTTTGGCACGGCGTCGCGGACATCTAAGACAGGGTCCACGTGCCGTCTGCACCGGGTGGCCCCGCCAGCGGCTGAGGCCGCCCAAGGTCATCGCCGCCGCGCTGGCTTCGAAGTGAACGAGCATCTCGTCATAGCTCCCGAAGCCATTGAGCAGCTTGTGCATGACGCGTCTGTACAAAACAGTTCAGGGCACCTGAGGGTGCCCTGAGCCTCATTGCCGGTGCCGTGGCGTTACTTGGCCACGGTCTTGTACTCGGCGGGAACGTTTTCCCAGAAAGACGAGTCGAAGGCGGTGGTGATGTCAACGGATTCATCGATAGCCTTGTACTTGACCAAATTCTTCTCGATGGTGCTGATGGCATCCATGTTCAGATAGCCGAGGCCTTCGCTAGTGCCGGTGGTGCCGGTCATCAGTTCCTGCACCTTTTCAAGCATCTTGGTTTGGTGATCGCGGTCGAGGCCGGTACCCGCATCCATCACCATGTCGATGGCTTCCTCGGGGTGTTCGAAGGCATATTTCCAACCGCGCAGCGTCGCGTCGAGGAACCCCTGCACGACCTCGGGTTTCTCTGCGATCATCTCGTCGGAAGTGATGATGGCGTCCTGCTGGGACACCATGCCGCTATCTTCGGGCGAGATGACAACCAGATCGGTCAGGCCCTTTGCCAGCAGCGTATTGTATTCGTTGTAAAGCGTCGCAGTCGCCACGTCGAACTCACCATCGATGAAGGGCTGCAGCGTCACCGACTGCGAGATAATGTTGACGTCGCTCTGCTCGACCCCGTTGGCGGCCAGCACTGAATACAGCACGTATTGCGGGCCGGTGAACCAGGTCGCGACCTTCTTGCCCTTGAAATCGGCAGCGGTCTTGATGCCGGAGTCGGGCTTGGTCACGTAAACATAGGGCGTGACCTGGTGGTCGATACCGATCGCCTTGATCGGAAGACCCTTCGCGCGCGAGGCCAGCACGCCCTCCGTCCCCGAAGCGATGCCGAAGGTGTTCGCGCCGGAGGCCACCATGGTTTCCACGTTGATGTTCGGACCGCCGGGCTGAATCGTCACATCCAGGCCCTCTTCGTCATAAAAGCCCATGGCTTCGGCGACATAGGGGCCAGCGAACTGCGCTTGCGTCAGCCATTTGAGGCGCAAGGTCACCTCTTCGTCGGCCTGCGCGGAGGTGGCGCAGATGACGGCAGCGGCGGCTAGGAGAGGGGCAGAGAATGTCTTCATCATGTCGTTCACGTATGCAACCATTTTGCTTCAGGATACCTAAAAGTAGCAAGTCGTGAACATCTGGGAATCAAACCCGGAATTTTGCTGCAAAATTCGTATAGAATGCCGATATTTTGACCGGATCAGCCTCCATCTGGCCATTCGGCTCGCACCAAATATACAGATATTGAGTTGTAGAGTACAAAAGTGCCGATGCGCGGGCTAAGCTACGGCTGTGAAGCGCAAAGCCGCGCACCGCCATCAGCATGCCGCCCGCAATCAGAAGGTGCGCGCGCCACACCTGCGGCCCCAAGGGCCGCCGGTGCATCAGCCCAGAAGATGAGGCGGAATCGTCGCGATGAAATCGGAGAGGTGGTCGCCCAGAAGGCGCACATGCTCGCTGGCGGCAACCATGGCACGATCGGAATCTCCGGCGTCGATCGCGTCGATGATTTCCTGATGCTCGGACAAAGTCGCGCGCATCTTGCCCGGCTGAAAGGTCACCTGCCGGCGATATGGCGACAGGCGAAGCCGCAGCGCAATGGTCTGGTCCGCCAGGAAATGCGTATGGGCTGCCTTATAGAGAAGGTCGTGAAAATCTTCGTTTATCTTGTAGAAGGCTTCGGGATCACCCTCCTCGAAAGCGGCGATCAGCTGCTGCTGAATCGCCAGCATCTGGGTTTTCTCTTGGTGAGTGATGCGGCGCGCCGCCAGCCGGGCACACAACCCTTCCAAGGCTGCCATCAGGTCGAACATTTCGATCAGCACCGGCACCGAAAGGGTCGAGACCATCGTGCCCTGCCGTCCACGCACCTCGGCAAGCCCTGTCGCAACCAGCGCCTTGATCGCCTCGCGGACCGGGGTACGGGAAACCTTGAAACGGTTGGCAATCTCGGTTTCGTCCAGGCGATCACCGGGCTTGAGCTGACCTTCGACGATCATCCCTTCCAGATCTCTGCGCAACTCTTCTGCACGTGTCGGTTGTCGACGGCCTGTCTTCTCGAAATAGGATTCGACGGTTTCGGTCATGCAGTAGTTTCCAATAACTTGCCGTAGTGCTCCAAGGGAACATATACAGGATCAGGCGTTTGAACATGCAGCGTATGACGAGCCGCGTTCATTTCAAAGTTTTTAAAGCTGGTCAAGTTCGACGAGCAGCTGGGGCACCAGCTGCTCTGGCATTTCGAGCTGGGGGAAATGCCCGGATCCATAGATCGCCTGCGGCACCTCCGACAGGCACTCCAGTGGCGCACGGCGATGGGCAGCATCGAGCCCTACGGAATTGATCAGCCTTAACGGCACCTTTACATGCATCAGTCGGTCTGCAATCCCCCAAGCGAACATCGCATCCCGCATCTCCAGCAGGTCCTCGGGGCGCGCTGCCAGGATATTCCTGGCAATCTGCGCGCGCAGTCCCTGCCCTGTATCCGGGGCCGTAATCGCGTCAATCATGCGTCGCGTCTCGCCCTCCAGGTCGGCCCCGAAGGTCTTGCGCCGGGCTGCGATTTGCATAGCATCCGAGCCGCCATAGTAGATCGCGTCGGCAAGCGTATCCAGGCCGATCATCCCGGCCACGCGATCGGGCGCGGCCAGCCCGGCCTCGATGACCACCGGCCCGCCCATCGAATGCCCTAGCAGGATCGCTGGCGACAGATCTGCAGCGGTCAAGGCTGCCGCCACCCCTTGCCCCATGGCGGCCATCGAGACAGGCCCGCGCAAGGGGGCACCGGCCCCTCCCGGCATCTCAGCCAGCAGAACGCGAAAGCGCGCGGCCAGCCCGGGAACGACGGCGCTCCACTGCGCCGCCTGTCCGCCCCAGCCGTGGACCAGCACCAGAACTGGCCCTGCCCCGCCTGCGTCGATCAGCCGGAACGCCCCCACCTCGGCATCGATCTTGACCAGGTCGGCCCAACCGTTCACGCGGGCAGCCCCAGCTTGTCGCGCAACGTACCCTCGACGTAGGCGGTCTTGTACAGGCCGCGCTCTTGCAGGATTGGCACGACAAGGTCGACGAAGTCGCTCAGCCCGTCCATGAACCAGCCCGGCATAATGTTGAACCCGTCGGCCGCCCCGCATTCGAACCATTCCTGTAGGGTATCAGCGATCTGCTCGGCGGAACCGCACAAAACCCAGTGGCCACGCGCCGCCGCGACCAGCGCGTAAAGGTCGCGCAGCGACATGTCCTCGCGCCGGGCCTTGGATAGCATCGCTTGAGCGAAGGCATGGTAGGCGTCGTTCTCGCCAAGATCTGGCACCGGCCCATCCAGCGGATAGCTGGACATGTCGGTGTTGAACCGCTCGGAAAGCATCCCGAGGGCAGTCCCATCGTCAACAAAGCTCATCAGGCGGGTCAGCTTAGCGCGTGCCTCTTGCTCGGTCCGTCCGACCACAGGCATCACGCCCGGCATCACGACAAGCTTGTCAGCGCTGCGCCCATTCTTCGGCAAACGCGCCTTGAGGCCCGCGTAAAAAGCCGCGGCCTCGTCGCGGTCCTGCGTCACGGTAAAGACGACATCGGCATGTTTCGCCGCCAACTCCTGACCGGCTTCGGACCCGCCGGCCTGAAGGATCAGCGGGCGCCCCTGCGGTGAGCGCGAGATATTGATCGGCCCCTTCACCTTGAAGAACGCACCGTCGTGATTCACCGGATGGATCCGGTCCGGGTCAAAATACTGCCCCGTCTCTGTATCCTTCGGGGTCGCCCCCGGCTCCCAAGCCGTCCAGAGCGCCTTCACCACCTCGATAAATTCGGCAGACCGCTCGTAGCGCCGCGCATGATCGGGATGCGACGTGCCGAAATTCGCCGCCGCCTGTGGCGCGGAGGTGGTGACGGAATTCCACGCCGCCCGGCCACCAGAGATATGGTCAAGCGAGGAAAACGCCCGCGCCAGCGTCCAGGGATCGCCGTATGTGGTCGAAGAGGTCGCGCCCAGCCCCACATGCGTTGTCTGCATCGCGATGGCAGACAGCATGGTCAGCGGCTCCAGCCGCGAACAGTAGGACGGGTGCGCCGTGGGGTCGGCGTTCAGATTGTCGCCCATGAAGATCAGGTCGAACAGCCCGCGCTCGGCTTCCTGACAGATCGCAGCGATCTGCGCGATATCCTCGAAGCCATCCACCGCTCCGGGCATACGCCAGCCCGAAATGTGGCTGCCCGTTCCCAGCAGGAACAGGCCCAGACGGATTTCCCGGCTCATGCCCGGTAACCCGCATCCACACGGTCGAGATCGCGCATCAGACCTGGCCATTCCCGCTCACCTGGAATGAGGATATCGCCCTTCAGTTCCCAGAACTGGCGTGCCGCCTTTTCGCAGACCTCGGGGGAGGGAAGCACCAGCTCGATACCAGAGGCACAGGCGGCCTGCATCTGCAGCTGGATCTTCGCCGCGCGTTCGAAATAATAGAGCAGCATGAAGGCCTCGCCCGGGGTGCGACCGCAGGTCAGAATCCCGTGATTGCGCATCAGCATGACCGGGTGATCGGCGAGGTGGGCGACGATGCGCTGCTGTTCGGCCTCGTCGATCGCCACGCCTTCATAGGCGTGAAAGCCCTGCCGGTTGTAGAATCGCATCGCGAATTGCGACAGCGGCAGCAAACCGTCCGGCTGCCCGGACACGGCAGTCGATGCGTCAGAATGAGTATGCAGCACGCAATGGGCGTCAGCACGGCTCTTGTGCACTGCGGCGTGGATGACGAAGGCGGCCTTGTTCACCGTGTGCGCGGTTTCTTCGATCACGTCGCCGACGGTGTTGATCTTCACCAACGAAGACGCCGTGATCTCGTTGAACATCAGTCCGTAGGGGTTGATCAAAAACTGGTCCGTCGTGCCCGGCACGCGGAGAGAGATATGGTTATAGATAAGGTCGTCGAGGCCAAGCCTGGCCACCATGCGATAGGCCGCAGCAAGCGAAACGCGGGCCTCCCATTCGGTGTCAGAGTAGTGCTCGGGTTTGGCGTAGTCCGTCATGACGACGTTCCTTTCTTGGTTATTCATGTCGACGATCAGCTCTTGATGCGGTTCATCGCCATCCATTGAGGGAATTTTCTTCAGCAGCAGGGGCGGGATTGGCGGAGACGGCGCGACCGTCACCTCGGCAGACGTCTTGCCCCTTTGCCCAAGGGATTCCCGCTGTGCGATGGCGATCCGGATCGCGTTGATAACGGGTCACTGTACGATGAGATCCGGCCCTAGAAGACCGTTCCATGGAAGCAGGACGGGCACCAGACCCGGAGTCCGCGGTGGCGGCTTCGGGCCTTGGCCGAAGCCGCCATTCTGCGCAACGGTCCGGCGCGGTAACGCGCGTAATTTGGAATACCGAGGAGCAAAGGCGGTCGCGCCGCTCCGCGATGCACATCACACTCTGGCTCGGATCCTTCTGCCCGACAATCATGCGCATGGTCATGAACACGCCGCATCCGGGAGGCCCGAGCATCACGAGGCAATCACCATCCTCGACCTGCGGGCCGAGCGCAGAGATCGTGTTGGTGCCCGCGCCTTGGAAGGTCTTACCGAAGCGTTTCAGTCTGGCCTGAGCCATGATCATCCTACCGGAGAGATATTTCTGCGAAGTTGCGTGGCCCAACCCTAAACCCCAGATACTCGCATCCGTAAACAGCATCTATGCATACTCAACCTCATTTATGGAACACGTTTTCCAAAGTGCGGAAAATCTTTGCTTCCTCCCCCGAGAAAACACATTTCCTAATCTTTACCGATGTGAGTGCGCGAAAATGCTGAACTATCGGGCAGATTTCATGGCAGGAGACTGCGCTTTGCCGTTTGATCCGCACTGAAGCATGGACAGCAAATGACATTCATGTATGCAAAATTAAGAAACATGCATTCAAACTGGAGTTTTCGATGGAACTGAACCTGACCGGCAAGACGGCGCTGATCACCGGCGCATCCAAGGGGATCGGCTATGCCTGTGCGCTGACCTTGGCCGCCGAGGGCTGCAACCTGCATCTTGCTGCTCGCAACGGTGACGCGCTGAATGCCCTGAAGGCCAGAATCGAAGCAGAGTACGATGTGATCGTCACGCTGCACCCTGCCGACCTGGGCACGACCGAATCGATGACTGCCCTCGACACCGCCGTCGGCGATTACGACATCCTGATCAACAACGCCGGCGACATTCCTGCCGGCTCCATCGAGGACGTTACCGATGAGGAGCTGCGCAAGGGCTTCGACCTCAAGGTTTTCGGCTACATCACCTTGTCCCGCCTGTTCTGGCAGAAGCGCAAGGGCAAGGCCGACAGCGTCATCATCAACGTCATCGGCAACTCCGGCGAGAACTGGGATGCATCCTATTTCGCGGGCTCGACCGGCAACGCCTCGCTGATGTCATTTACCAAGGCACTGGGCGGGCGCTCGCTGGACGAAGGCATCCGCGTCGTCGGCGTGAACCCCGGCCCGGTCGACACCGACCGCATGCTCAAGATCATGAAGCGCAAGGCCATCGACATGCTGGGGGACGAAAGCCGCTGGGAAGAGCTGTACGCGAAGTATCCCGGCAAGCGCCCGGCGACGGCGCAGGAAGTGGCCGATCTCTGCGCCTTCCTTGCCTCGCCCAAGGCCGGCTACATCTCCGGTACCGTCATCACCATCGACGGCGGCATCGCGG
Source organism: Citreicella sp. C3M06 (assembly GCF_018860705.1). Lineage (GTDB taxonomy): Bacteria > Pseudomonadota > Alphaproteobacteria > Rhodobacterales > Rhodobacteraceae > Salipiger. Next base: position 5,707 of record NZ_JAHKQA010000024.1, on the reverse strand, counting down.
CGCGCGGTTCGGTGATCTGATGGCTGATCTCTCTGTTCGCAACCGATACTTCGACGAGCTGTTCAAGACGCCGGGCCTGGTCTGGATGGGGCAGAACACCAATCACATCCCCGCCCACCCTGAGGTCACCGCCGCCATGGTCGCCTCGATCAAGTCCGGCGAATACAACGCCTATGCCCCCCCCTTGGGATTCGAGGACCTGCGCGCAGCTATCGTCGCCGATTTCGGGGTTCCAGGGCTTGAGGCGCTGGTGACCGAGGGCGGCGTGAACGCCCTGTCGCTGATCTGCCGCGCCCGTGCCAAACCGGGCACCACGCTGGTGACCACGGACCCCACGTGGAAATGGCCCTGCCTGTTCGCCAAGCAGCAGGGCGCCGAGGTCGTGCAGACCCCGATCTACGGGCCTGAAACCGACTACAAGCTCACGCCGGACCTGCTGCGCGCGTATATCGACGACCGTTGCGCCATCCTTTACGTGGTGGATCCCAACAATCCGCTCGGCGTCACCTACAGTGCCGAAGAGCTCGGCGCGTTCGCCGCCATCGCCAAGGAAAACGGCGCGCTTCTGGTGCATGACTGCACCTACCGTGACTTCGCCGAGGGCCACACGCCCGCCGTCGCCATCGATGCCGAGAACGCCATCTGCTCGCTGAGCTTTTCCAAGTGGCTGGGCCTTGCCGGAATGCGCATCGGCGGGCTGGTCGGAAACCCTGCCCTGATTGCTGAACTCGCTGCGGTTTCGACCTCGGTGCTGGGTGGCAGCGTCGTCGCGCAGCGCGGCGCCATGGCGGGGCTGAAGGTCAAGGATGACTGGATGAAGGATGTTCGCCGCATCGATCTTGCCAACAAGGTCAGGATCAAGGCCGCAGCCGAGGCGCTTGGCATGGCGATCCCGATCTGGCCTTCCCAAGGCAATTTCCTGATCCTCGAAACCGGTTCGACCGGCGTCTCCCCCGAAGCCATCGTCGAGGCGGCGCGCCTTGACGGCGTGATGATCCGCCAGGGCGCCTATCACACCGAGGCCTTCGGCGATCGTTTCATCAAGGTCTCGACCACCGTGCCGGAAGCCTGGGCCGAGAAGTTTGCAGACAACCTCGCCGATTACGTCGAAAAGGCCAAAAGCCTGACCGACGTGCCGGCCTTGTTCTAAGGGAGAGGGACATGTTCGCCACTGCGACAGACGGCACGAAACTCTACTATGAAATGGCGGGGGACAGCGGCTCTCCGATCCTGTTCATCCACGAATTCGGTGGAAATTACGACGCGTGGGAGCCGCAGATGAGCCAGTTCGCCCGGCGCCATCGATGCATCACCTATGCAGCCCGGGGCTATGCTCCTTCCGACATTCCTGCGGGGATCGACAGTTATTCCCAGTCGATCGCGGTCGATGACGCCATCGCGGTGCTTGACGCCGCCGGAATCGACAAGGCCCATATCGTTGGCCTGTCCATGGGCGGGTTCACCGCTTTGCACTTCGGCCTGAAGTACACCGACCGCGCCCTGTCGCTGACCATCGCTGGCGCAGGCTATGGCTGCGAAAAGGAGACGGCCGATTATTTTCGTGGCGTCTCTCTCACGGTCGCCGACAAGTTCGAGGAAGATCCGGTCGCCTTTGCCGAGATCTACGGCCGTGGCGCAAGCCGCGTACAGTTCGAGAACAAAGACCCCCGAGAACACCTCAAGTTCGTAGCGCGCCTCGCGCGTCACGACAAGGTCGGCGCCGCCAACACGATGCGCGGCGTTCAGGCGCGCCGCCCATCATTCTGGGATCTCGAAGACGCGCTGAAAGCCTGCACACTGCCGGCCCTGATCATGGTTGGTGACGAGGATGATCATTGCCTCCAGCCGGGCATCTACCTCAAGAAGATGATGCCGGCTTCGGGTCTGCTGATCCTGCCCAAGACCGGCCACACCCTGAATCTGGAAGAGCCTGCCCTCTTCAATCAGCACCTGGCCGAGTTCATCGCTATGGCCGAAGCCGGTGCCTGGGGCCTGCGCGACAAACGTGCCGATCCCGATCAAGTGATGAGGACCAACTGACCTATGACAGCCGCTCCCGCCACTCCCACCGTAAACGCCAGCCGCCTCTGGTCGCGCCTGATGTCAATGGCGGAAATCGGCGCGCGCTCCGACGGCGGTGTCGACCGACAGGCGCTGTCCGCACAGGACCGCGCCGCGATGGCCCGCCTGATCGGCTGGGGCAAGGAGATCGGCCTTGCCCCGTCATTCGACACGGCGGGCAACCTGTTCCTGACCATGCCCGGCGCGCAGGACGGCGCGCCGGTGCTGATCGGCTCGCACATGGACAGCCAGCCCACCGGAGGGCGTTTCGACGGCATCTTCGGCGTACTAGCTGCCCTCGAAGTACTTCAAACCCTGCATGAAAATTCCATTACGCCGCCGCGCCCGGTCACGCTGGTCGCCTGGATGAACGAAGAAGGCGGCCGTTTCGCCCCCGGCATGATGGGCTCCGAGGTTTTCAACGGCTCGCGCAGCCTCGACGATATACGGGCGGTCGTCGACGCCGATGGCATCAGTGTGGCCACCGAACTGGCCCGGCTGGCCGAGGCCTTGCCCGACCTGCCTCGCCATGCGCCCGGCTTTGCCTTGCACGCCTATATCGAGCCCCATATCGAACAGGCCGATCTGCTGGAGCAGAGCGAAAGCGTCATTGGCGCTGTCACCGGCATTCAGGGCAAAAAAACCTACGAGCTCACGCTGAGCGGTAAGGAGGCCCACGCCGGAACCGAACCGATGGAACGGCGCGCCGATGCGGTGCAGGCCTTCGCCCGCGTTGCGCTCGCCATGCAGCAGGCCGCGCTCAAGGCCGGCCCCGACATCCGCTTCACCATCGGCCGGGTGGAGGTGGCGCCAAACGCTCCCTCCGTCGTGCCCGCCACGGTGCGTTTCCGCATCGACCTGCGCCACCCCGACAACACTGTGCTGGATCATACGGGCCTCGCGCTAGAACAAGCGGCGCAGCGCGAGAGCGCTCCCTGCAAGGTCGGCATCCACCCCATGATCAATGCCCGCGCGAACAGCTTTTCGCCCTTCCTGCGGGCGGCGATCCTCGACAGTGCCGCCGCCCGCGCATTTCCCGCGATGGAACTGCTCTCCGCCGCCGGTCACGACGCCCGCCACATGGCGCCGCTTACCCCCTCGGCGATGATCTTCGTGCCTTGTCGCGGCGGGCTCAGCCATCACCCCGATGAATGGGCCGAGCCGGCACATCTGGCGGCCGGTGCGCAGGTGCTGCTCGACGTCACTTTGCGCGCTGCCGCCGCCTCTTTCACCCAAGGAGATCTCGGATGATCAACAATGACATGGCCGAAATGCCGGTGCAGCTGCCGCGCACACCGGCAAACGCGGCAGAGGCCCGCGGTCGCTATTTCAACTCCGGCAACGCCTTCAACCTCAAGCTTCCCCCGGTGCCGCCACGGATCCTGCGCGACGAGCCCGCCCGCGCCATGGCAAAGGATGCGACAGGCTGGGTGCTCTGCGATCTCTCGAACGAGCTTGAGTGCCCCTTTCCCGCCACCACCCCACTGATGCTGGCCCGCTATGCGACCGTGCTCACGGGCGAAACGCTGGATGTAACGCTGAACTGCACCGCGTCGATCTGGTACGTGATCGACGGCGCCGCGCAGATCGTTATCGGTGATGAAACCGCAACGCTCGGCAAAGGCGACGTCTTCCTGTTGCCCGGCGGTGTCGGGGCCCGCATCGCGGCCAGCGAAAGCGCGGTGTTCTGGGCTGTTGGCAACGATCCCCAACTTGCTTTCGAAAAGGCCCAGCCCGTCACCGGCGCCGAGGCCGAGGCCGCGACCAGCTTCGTGCACTATCCCGCGCAAGAGATCACCTACCAGCTCGACACGGTCTACCAGCGCGACGCCAATGACAACACCTCCGGTCACGCGCTGATCTTCTCGGCCGAGCAGACTGTCGACAGCCGCAACATTGCGCCCACGCTGACCCTGTCGCTGAACACGTTGAAGCCGAACAGCTTTCAGCCCCCGCACAAGCACAACTCGGCTGCGCTGACACTGGCCGTCGCCGGCGATCCGGCCTATTCCATGGTTGACGAGCTGAAATGCGACTGGAGCCCCTGGGCCACCCTGCTGACCCCGCCCGCAGCCAAGCACAGCCACCACAACGACGGCGACACCCGCGCCGAATTCCTGATCGTGCAGGACGGTGGCCTCTACTACCATGCCCGTACCATGGGGTTCGAATTTTACTGATGCGCCTCATCATTGATACCGACCGTTCTGCCAAGGACCGCGTCTCGCGGTTGCCGGCCATGTCCACTCCCGGCGTGGGGCCTGAGGCGTTAACGACCTGCAACGACACTGTCGATGTCGTCCAGCAGGCCGGAAACGCCGTCGCCGCACCACCGCCGGAGCTCTATTGCAGGGGTTCTGCGGCGCCCTGCGTGGCCACCCAGCAGAGCCACATCCTGGCCATCAGCGCACGGTCCGCACGCTGGCCCAGTTGCCACGACAATATCCGCGTCATCGTGCGCACCGACAACGACGCCGACGTTCCCATGGTCCAAGCCGCCTTCTACGCATGATCAGCCACCTCCCCGAAACGCTCACGCCGGAGCCCACAATGTCCGAAACAACCAAGCCAATCCTGGATCTGCGCAACCTTTCCAAGACCTTTGGAGAAGTTCAGGCGCTTTCCAACGTGAACCTCAAGGTGGCACCGGGTGAATTCGTTACCCTCGTCGGCCCCTCGGGCTGCGGCAAGTCCACCCTATTCAGCCTGCTTTCGGGGCTCGAGGACGCCGACGCCGGATCGACCGTCCGGTTCGAGGACCGCTCGGTGATGTCCAAGGATCTGCTCGGCAAGGTCTCTTTCATGCCGCAGCGCGATCTTCTTCTGGCCTGGCGAAATGTCATCGACAACGCCATCCTGCCGCTCGAGATGGAAGGCGCGAACCGCAGCCAGGCCCGAAAGCAGGCCCAGAGGATGCTACCGGAATTCGGCCTCGCGGGCTTTGCCGACAAGTTTCCTCACGAACTCTCCGGGGGGATGCGCCAGCGCGTGGCGCTGATGCGCACGTTCCTGTTCAAGCGCGACCTGATGTTGCTCGACGAGCCCTTCGGCGCGTTGGATGCCCTGACGCGGACGATGATGCAGCGCTGGCTTCTCGATGTCTGGCAGAAGCACAAGCGTACGGTGCTCTTCATCACCCACGATGTGGACGAGGCGATCTTCCTCGGCGACCGCGTGCTGGTGATGTCCGCGCGCCCTGGCGGGATCAAGCTGGAACGAAAGATCGACCTGCCCCGCCCACGCAACGCTGATGCTGTCACATCGCCCGAATTCATTTCTCTGAAACGCGATCTTCTCGAGGCCATCGAAGAGGAAAGCATGAAGACCTTCGGCGCCGTCCAGACCTGACTCAGGCCTGCTGGACCCTCAATCATAACGAGAGGCTGCTGGGTGTAGGCAGGCAGGAAATTTTGGGGACAGCTCCGTTGCACAAATCAGCTGAAGGCCGGATGATCCCTTTCCCCGGACGGAGTCATCCCACGGCTTCCGTAACGGGTATGCCGAGCGCGGTGAAGCCGTTCAGCACGGCGCTTGAGCGCCTCGTTGTAGGTGGGCCAGTTCTTGGTCTTGTAGGCGGGCCGTATGGGTTGGCTCATGCCACCTGAACCGCCCCGGTTTTTCCGGAGGCTGATTACGGTTAGTTACG
>NZ_JAHKQA010000057.1 GCF_018860705.1 Citreicella sp. C3M06 | reverse complement strand
TATGAATCCTGACCCTAGCTGATGGAAAGTGTCTGCATCGCTGTGACCTACGCAGCAAACAGCGAGCAGGCAATCGCTACCCTGTTAACGTGACAACTCCATGACGGCATCTTCTGCCGAAGAGACATCGCGAGGCATGGGGTTTCTGTTTTCGCTCAACCGTATCAATGTGGCGGTGTCGCGTGCCAAGGGCCTGGCCTTGGTTTTCGGCTCACCGCGCTTGCGCGAGGCCAAGTGCGATACCGTGGAACGAATGCAGTTGGTCAACACGCTATGGGCGCTGAGAGGTTTGAAATGAGCAATCTTACTGAGAGACGCCGGATCGTGTTTCGTCATGCTGACGGAGAGCTTTATGCTGTTTCACGAAACGGGGGTGCGAAACACCCTGGGTACTTGTACCTGCCTCAGGGAGCGCGTCCAACTGATGAGAATATTGTTGGCGTCGAAGGACCTACTGAGCTAGCCCGCATCGCGTTGGAAGGGCAATGTGCTGTACGCTGCAAGAATTTGTCCACTGGCGCACAACACTACCTTCATTTCAGCGAAAATGAGCTCTGCAACTACGAAGTAGGGTCGGAGATCGCTGCGGCCCTAGGAATTCCCGAAATTGGTAGCGTTGGTGAAAAGGAGACTGCGTTGTCGCGGCAGACAATTGAAGCCGCGATGGACGCATACGACAGCTACCGTGCGAACGGTGCGCATAGCGATATCTTCGGTGTCTTCGGTGAACCGCGTGATTATTGGATACGCTCCACCCGTGAGCGCGAAAATCGCGTTTATCCGACCAAACCGCTAATTGGCTTCATTCTCGGCAAGACAGAACTAAACGGTGGCTGGGGACAGAAGGCGGATGCTGCTGCGCGTCTTCACAACGCCGGTTACATCATCGTCGACCAAAACGATCAGCCCGCCGAGCGCCCTGAGCGGTACGAACACCTGATGGAAGGCGCTGACCGGATCAGGCTCTGCGCCCTGAACTATTTCATCGAACCTGGCCGGGAAAAGGCGGCCAGGGAGGTCTCCATCCGCGCAGGAGACCTTGCTGCGGCAATTGGGTTGAAAGACGCATTCCCGAACATCTGCCAGGCACTTGGCGGTGAAAAATTCCAGAAACTTGCGCAAGTACCACCGCCCACGAGCACCGAACCAAATCCAAGCAGTTCAACCGTTTTCACCTATACGCTAAATTCCCAACCGGAGGCGGACACCGTGACCGACACAAAAAAAGCGCCCTCGCCATCCGCCGTAAACTTGATCCTCTATGGCCCGCCGGGCACGGGCAAGACGTATCAGACGGCATGGGAGGCCGTCCGGCTGTGCTTGGGTGACGAGGCTACTGCTGCACTAAATGGACAAGATGGCCGAGCAGAGCTCATGAGCACGTACCGCAGCCTCGTGAGCGAGGGGCGCATCGAATTCGTGACTTTCCACCAGTCTATGTCCTACGAGGAGTTCATCGAGGGACTGCGACCGACTACGGATCAGGCAGAGGACAGCTCGGCGGGTACCGGGTTCCGGCTGGAGCCCGCACCCGGCATATTCAGGCGCATCTCGGAGCGTGCGGAGAAGGGCGTGCCGACAGTACCGCGAGAGAACGTCGTCTCCCTCGACGGGCGGCAGGTCTTCAAGATGTCGATTGCGCGCGCCAACGTGGCCGCGGAGGACTACCTGTTCGAGGAAGCCATCACCGAGGGGCACACGCTCCTCGGCTGGGAAGACATCGACTTCTCCGACGACAGGTTTTCCGATGTCGAGGAGATACTGGAGGCTTGTCGTACCCATGGCGAGCGCGAAGGCGAGGTTACTCTCCAGTCGGGCCAAGTGAGCCAAGCGGACGTTTTCCGCAATCAGTTGGACGTCGGAGACATCATCGTCGTCACCAAGGGCAACCGCCTATTCCGGGCCATTGGCGAGGTCACTGGCCAGTACGAATACCGACAGCGGGACAACCGGAAGTACTGCCACCGGCGGTCCGTGCGGTGGCTCTGGGTCGACAGAGATGGGGTTCCTGCCTCCGAGATCTACGATAGCAATTTCACCATGAAGTCGATCTATGCCCTCGATCGGGCCCGCCTCGATACTGTTGCCATCGAAAGCTACATGAATAGCGGAGGCGAACCGATCCATCGGGAGGCAAGACCGCATGTCCTCGTAATCGACGAGATCAACCGGGCGAACATCTCAAAGGTCTTCGGCGAGCTGATCACGCTTCTTGAGCCCGACAAGCGGCTCGGGACGGACAACGAGATCCGCCTCACGCTTCCCTATTCCAAGAAGTCCTTTGGCGTGCCTCAGAACCTCCATGTCATCGGTACGATGAACACGGCCGATCGCTCCATCGCGCTGTTGGACACAGCACTACGCCGCCGGTTTTCTTTCAAGGAACTGATGCCCGACCCTTCAGTTTTGTCGGACAACGTCGAGGGGGTCGATCTGCAAAAGCTGCTGTCTACGATCAACGAACGGATCGAGTATCTGTTCGACCGGGAGCATCAAATCGGGCACGCCTACTTCACAGGCTGCCAGACGCGGGCGGATATTGAGAGCGTCATGCGAGACAAGGTGATCCCGCTTCTGGCTGAGTATTTCTATGAGGACTGGTCCAAGGTCGCAGCTGTTCTTGGCGACTCTACTCACGGTCCCGCCCGCTTCCTCGATGCCAAACAAATTGCGGTACCCGGAGGCATGACTGAAGGCGACTTTTCTAGCGAAAAACTGCGGTGGACGGTCAAAGACAAATTCGACTTCTCGGAGTTTGCGGCCTGATGTCGGCCTTCACCCTGCGCGAATGGGAAGCGTTGCCCCACGGCGAAGGGGACGGCTGCATTCCCGAGCATTTTGCCGAGCGCCTTGCGGCGCTCGCCAGAGTATCGACCTTTGCAGGAAGGGGTGGAGGGGGAGTGCTTGAGGATCGGCGCCATGAACTGCGGGCGCGTGGCGTTGTCGGGGTTCTGGCAACCGATGGGTGCAGCCTTGAAATTCTTCCCAAGATCGATGTCGAAGGGCAAGCAGGCGAAGCAAGAAAGAATGCTGCCATTCGCAAGCGTATTGTTCACATGCTCGCAGTCGCACTGGACCTAAAAATCGAGACAGGCCAGATCACAGAGCTTGACTGGCAGCGCGAAACGCTTCTGGAAATTCTCATCCGCATTTTCTGCAGCAAGTTGACCGATGCCGTTCGTCGCGGCATGCCGCGGCGATATATTGTCCAAGAGGATGACCGTGCGGCGTTGCGCGGGACGCTCAATCTGCCTCGTCAATTTGCACGCCACGCAGCGAACCCGTCACGGCTCGCCTGCAAGTTTGATGAGCTGTCAGAAGACATCGCTCTGAACCGCATCATGAAAGCAACGGTCGCACATCTCTCCAGAATGTCGCGCAGTCCCGCCAATCAACAGCGTTTGCGCGAACTGGCTTTCGTCTACACCGATATATCCGAAGTCGCTGTTCCTGCGCTGAAATGGAATGAGGTCATCATCGACCGGACAAACCGGGCGTGGCAGGAATTGTTCGGGATGGCGCAACTTTTTCTGCGTAATCGGTACCAAACGACGAGTGCCGGGGTGGGGCGGGGGACTGCACTCCTCTTTGAGATGAACGCACTTTTTGAGGAATATGTCGGCCGACTGATCACACGCGCTTTGGCACGCACGGAGTATCGGGTCTCTCTACAAGGCGGGAGACTATTCTGCCTGACATCGCTCGATGATGACCGCGCTGTGTTCCAGACGAAACCCGATATCCTGATCTGGCGTGCGGGGCAGGTTGTCCATGTGATCGACACGAAGTGGAAGCGGATTTCCTCCCGTATTGATGATCGAAAACAAGGAGTGTCCCAAGGCGACGTCTATCAGATGATGGCCTATGCGCACCTGTACAAAGCCCCGCGACTGACGCTGCTCTATCCGCATCACCACGATCTTTCGGAATCGGAAGGTCTTCAGGCGCAGTTTCGGATATCAGGTCAGGAAACGATCATCGAGACGGCGAGCGTGGATGTCGCAAGTGGTGACAACATAATTGATCGAATTCAAAGCTTGCTTCTCTCCAGCGAGTTGGCAGCAGAACTGTCAGTTTAACGGGGCCTCCGATCATCTTCGAAGGCGCGCAAGATGGAGAAGGTTAGAGGTGGGACCCGTCCCCTACGCCAATAGCCCCTGATTTTATTGAGAAAACTTGAGGTCTGGCGGCTGTGCCCGCCAAAGAACCCTCCAAACGAAAAGCGCTTGAACGCACCTTCATGCAACGCCCAGCGCGTTCCATGACGAATCGGGCGGTGTCGGGGCAGGCCGAGCGCATGCGACAGGTTGCACCTGTCCTTCGCGCCCCGGGTACGGTCCGGCAAAACCAATCAGAGGCGCACATGCTCACAGGCTCCATCCGTTCCCAGGTCGATCAGATCTGGAACGCTTTCTGGCCCGGCGGGGTATCAAACCCGCTCGCCGTCATCGAACAGCGGCGTTGTTGCGCAACTCATGCTTGAGGCCTGATGCCCCTTTCCCCGTCTGCGTCGTGCTACGCGGACGATCTCAGCGGTGCCGAGTGTATTGAAGCGGATGCGGATGTGGATTTCGGCGGTTTATCGGTCCGGGTTTCTTGCGGCGCTGCGCTCGCCGAAGGCCTTGAGGCAGCGCATTTTCGTCTCGATCCGGCTTCGAACATGGTATGCGGTCCATCCACTGCCCAGCAGGCGCATCCGCAGGATGCTGCCGAGAGGGGTTCCAGAACGCCCTGCGATAGTGCCGGGTTGCACGAAGAGCTTTGTTTCAGTCGATGGCCGCCGGGGCCGGGCAGTCCTCTTTCGACGACCGACCGTTTATGCGGATAAGGATGATCGGCGAGGCCTGACGGTCAATGATAGCGGCTTGGCAGCGACGCGTGTCATACGCGCCATCCGCTGCACGACAGGGTATTGCACATCAATGCCCGAGAGGGGACCAGCAGGGTCAAGGGGCCATCGGCGCGCCGATTTGGAATTTGAACGGCGAGCGTTCGGTGGACGTCTGCGGCACCACTCGGGCCACGGTCCCAACTTACTCTGCGGTCGGCGCGGGGTCGTTTCGTCCGGCACCGCCCAGTCCAGGCTCGCCAACTTAAGCAGGCTGGCAACCATCCCGGTCGTTTGCCGGAGCAACAGCTTGAACGGGACCTTGATCGTCAGACGGAACCGGATCGCCGCATCCCATAACACCGCGGGACGCGCGGGGCTGCCGTCATGTGGCGCGAGCCAGATCATCCCCATTTCCTGCCAGCCTTTCACACATGTAGGCATGTGCTGCCGGGCAGTGGATCGGCTGCGACCCGCGCTTGCGAAGCGACGCCGTTTAGCTGGACATGTTTGTCGTGCGGTAGTGGGCGGGTGCAGACTTGCCCATGCACCCCGTCTAACCGCATGGATTCACTATCTGGATCCTTCGCAGACAGAGTTCCGCAACAATGCCTCGAACAGCTCACAAGCCTTGTGTTCATCAAACGGCTCGATGACCTGCACGCCGCGCACGGGCGCGTGGCTGAAGACCTTGGCCGCCCGATGGCCCGCCGCATTTTCCAGGAAGGCACCGACGACAAGGGCGATCGCTACGATAACCTCCACTGGTGCCGCTTCCAGCACTTTGAGACGTGCGAATTGATGCGTCTCTTCGACGAGCACGTCTTCCCCTTCCTGCGCCAGATCAGCGAAGCAGGATCCTTCTGCGGCACCCATATGATGGACGCGCGGCCGGGCGTCTCCAATGCTAACCTGCGGGCAAAGACCGTGCAGATACCGAACGACCTCCCCATGGAGGACCGTGACACCAAGGGCGACGTCGTTCCACGGGCATGACTTCGATGCCACCACGCCCTTTGGTGGCAGGTACTCTCCGACAGGGGGGCGGGATCTTCGCCGCCCGAGCACAGCCGCCGATTGGCCGCGTCGCGCGAGCACAGTCGAGGCGGCCCATGACGTCATACCCTCTCCAATCACGATGGTGTCTTACATTTAGCCGTGCGTTGACGGATGTGGCAGGAAACGCGCCCATCGCCGGGCGCGCTTGCACCAGTCTGATCGGCGAGAGGATCGTGTAAAGACGACTTGTGAATCGACGTCAGCAAATGCTCTTCAACCGGTCAGATCTCGGGGCAGCCATATAGACATCACGAGATGCGACGATGCCGGTCGCAGCAGCGCGGGCGCTTGCAGCCGAATGGGCTGGGTCTGGCTCATGCTGTGCCCGGACCGTCTGGCAGGGGTGAGCCGGGAGCGGCTGCGTCGCGGATGGCCCTTTTGCTGTCGCGAGAACCCGCGGCGCGGCTTTGTCGGCGTTGTTGCAGCTTTTCCACCGGGCTCAGATGTGACACTGCGTCTAAACATTCCCGCGCTCTGCGGTTAGGCTGAGGCTAAATACCTCGGCAGGGCCATAGTTTCCAAGGTGATACCAATGAACGAACAAGATACGCATAGCGTTTTGCAGGATCACGCGGCGTTTTTGGCCGGAACGCACGACTTTCAGTCCGATATCGAGCGGCTCTCGGCGAGCGATCTTGTGGGGACCATCCTTGAAACCGTCATGCTTGCGACGAACATGCGTTTTGCTGGCGTTGCGCGCGTCACGGCGGACCGGTGGGTTGCCTGCCGCACAGTCGATGAGATCAGGTTCGGGATTGCCGAAGGCGATGAGATCGCCATCGAGTCGACCTTTTGCCAGAACGTTCGCGACACCGCCGAAATGGTCATCTTCAACGATGTGGCGAGCGATCCTGACTATCAGGACCATCCCATTGCCGCGGCGTTTGGCATCGTCAGCTATGCCTCGGTGCCCATCTACCGCAGTGACGGCAGTTTCTTCGGGACCCTTTGCGCGATCGATACCGAGCCGAAGGATGTGAAAAGCCCGCGCGCCGTTGCCATGCTGAAGATGTTCGCGGAACTCATCGGGCGCAGTCTGGAGACCGAGGAAAGGCTGGAAGCACAGGAACTTATGGTTCAGCACGAACGCAAGCTTCTGCAGCTTCAAGAAGAGTTCGTGGCGATCCTCGGTCATGACCTTCGGAACCCGGTTGCGGCGCTTGGGGCAGGGGTCCGACAGTTGGACAAAGAGCCGCTGACCGGCCGCGGGCGCGATCTGCTTGCCCTCATGCGCGCGTCGCTGCACCGGATGAACGAATTGATCGACAACATCATGCTGCACGCCAAGTCCCGGCTGGGCGGCGGAATCAGCGTCTCGGCCAAGCCGGATGCCTCCCTGACAGAGGCCCTGACACAAGTGGTCGACGAAATCCGCCTCGTGGCGCCGGATCGTGAGGTTGTCCTCGATCTCGATTTCACGCGCCCGATCAGTTGCGATCCGGCCCGGATCGGGCAGGCGATCTCGAACCTCCTTTCCAATGCGATGACCTATGGCGCAGCGGGCACGGCAATTCGGCTTACAGGACGATGCCACGACAAGGAGGCTGTCATCGAGGTCGAGAACGAAGGAGAGACCATTCCGCCAGAGGTGCGGGACGTGCTGTTCCAGCCGTTCCGGCGCGGCAGCGAAACCGGAAGCGCCGGGCTTGGGCTTGGCTTGCACATCGCCTCTTCGATCGCGCAGGCCCATAGCGGGCGTCTGACGGTCACCAGCGAGGGCAGGACGACGATCTTCCGGCTTGAGCTCCCTATGCTCGATGAGTCCTGACGTGTGATTTGTGGGGCTTGGCGCCGGGAAATGCCGGCTGCCAAGTCACAGCCGAGGCTCTGGCGGAATGAAGGATGATAGCAACCAGAGGGGGGTGCCATCGGCTTTGATGGACACACCGAAGGTGGCGCGATACCAGACCATTGCTTGCGAACCAGACAGGGGCGCGCGACGCCGTGTCCCCGATTGCCAGCCATGACGCGCCTGCGGCGCGGTTTACAGTTTTAGCAGGCCTGCGGGCTCAGTCGCGTGGTTCGCAGCGGCGTATAGCCTTGCCTTGTCGCTGATCCAGCTCCGGAACGCCTTGATGACCGGCAGGTGCCACTGGTGTTCGCGGCACAGCAGGTAGTAGCTGCCCGCGCTGCGCACCGGGTCATTGCGCAGGGTGACCAGCCGGCCCGAGGCAAGATCGTCTTCGACCAGAACCTTGGGCACCACAGCGATGCCGTCGCCGCGCCGGACCGCCTCGATCACCATGAAATAATGACCGAACCTCGGCCCGTCGAGGGCGACCTTGTGGGCCAGCCCGGACGCTCCGAGATAGTCGGGCCAGGCATTGGCCCGCGTGGCCATATGCAGCAACCGCTTCTTCAGCAGATCGCCGGGCGACGTGATACCCCGCATCACAGAGGCGATGCCCACGGGCACCAGCTCATCCGCCATCAGACGATGGGCGCGCCAGCCTTCCTGCCGCTCGGTCATCTTCAGGTCGATGCGCGCGGCGTTGGTGGGGGCATCGTCATCGCCGAGGTTGCCGACGCGGATCGCAAGATCGGTATCCTCGCGCGAGAAATCCACCGCTCCGATACCGGTGAGCAGATGCACCTCGATGGCCGGGTTCGCCGAGGAGAAATCTTCGAGGCGCGGCATCAGCCAGTTCATCGCGAAGGTGGGCAATGCGCTGATCGTAAGCACCCCGCCAGCTGTGCGCCGATCAACCCGCCCGACGCTCTGTTCAAGCTGGTCGAGCGCGCTGCGCACGCCGCTCAGCAGCACATGCCCTTCATGGGTCAGATCGATGCGGCGCACGCTTCGGATGAATAGCTCGACCCCGATTTCGGCCTCGAGCGCCCGGACGTGGCGCGAAACGGCACCCTGCGTGACATTGAGCTCGGCGGCGGCGGCGGTGAAGCTCAGGGTGCGCGCGGTGGCTTCGAACGCCCGGAGAGCATTCAGCGAAGGCAGTCTGCGCCGCATGGAAAAAACCCCTTGGTCCGCCGATGATCGGCGCAGGCTAGGCGGCGCGGACAGGGAGGCTCAAGACATGCGTGCTGTCTTGGGCGGTGTCCCGGGCGCAGCCGACGGGGCGTTGCCCAAGAAAGCAGCATTGGCGGCAAGGTGGCGTGGCTCAGTGGCCCGGCGCCGCTTCGATGATCGCGGCGGCGTCGATTGCTGCGTGGGCGCAGTTCCGATGCCCCGGCAGGGCCGCTGCAATGGCGCTGCGGGGTCCGCCCCCGGCAAGCATGGCGGCCGATACGGCCCGGACAGCAGCTTTTCCGGCAACGCCGCCGCAGTCATCGACGTGGCAGAGCGGGTGGGACAGGGGCAAGGTCATTCAGGGCGGCTTTGATCGGGCCGGGCGCGGCCTACCATTTGACAAAGCGGCGTTGTGCCAGCCGCATCAACTGCTCGGCAATCAGCAGCACGAAGACGAACAGCATCAGCCACGCCAGCAGAAGCTGGATGTTGTAGATGTCATAGCCAGTCTTGACCTGCCAGCCGATGCCGTTGGGAAAGCCAAAGATCTCGGACAGGAAGGCAACCTTCCACGACAGGGTGAAGGCAACGCGCCCGGCGGCCAGCAGCGGCGGCACCAGAAAGGGCAGGTACATGCCCGTCACCCGCTCGCGCATACCGATCTTGAAGGAATCCGCCATCTCGGTCAGCTCGTCCTCGAAATCGCCCATCGCATCGCGAACGTAGGTGCCGACCACCGGCATCACCACAAGCCCGACCAGTAGGATGACGGTGAAATTGGTCCGCCCGAACGAGATCAGGAACAAGAAGATAAGGATCAGCGTCGGCGTGAAGATCGAGATTTGCAACAGCCACAGCGTCAGCTCGCGGAAGGTGCGCGACAGCGCCGCGGCGATGCCATAGCCAGTGCCCAGCACCATGCCGAGGCCAAAGCCGGCAAGGGTGCGGCCCAGCGTCTCGCCCAGCGGTCCGAAGGCCCGGCCGCTGAAGATCAGCTCGCCCAGCGTGCCAAACACCAGCCAAGGCCCGGGCAGGGCGCGCATATCGACGATGACGGCGGCAAGCGCCCAGACCGCCAGAATGGTGACGATCGAGGCGATCTGCGCCAGCGCGGCGGGGGTATCAAAACGGGCCATGCGGTTCAGAACCCGATCCCGGCGCGTTCGGCGAAGGCGTGGCGCAGTTGCTTTTCCACGCCGATCACCTCGTCGCTGTCCATCCGGCGCGGCCATGGCAGATCGACCTTGCGGCGCAGGCAGATCGTGGATGGGGCGGGGGTCAGCATGATGATGTCGGTGGCAAGCTGCGCCGCCTCCGAGATGTCATGCGTGACAAAAACAATGGTGCGGCGCTCTTCTTCCGAGGTCCACAGGCTGGCCAGCAGACGGCGCATCTCGGCGGCGGTGATTTCGTCCAGATGGCTGAAGGGCTCGTCCATCAGCAGGATCTGCGGCTCGTTCACCCAAGCCCGCACGATCGAGGCGCGCTGGCGCATCCCGCCCGAGACCTGATGCGGGTAAAGGTGCTGCGCATCCCCAAGGCCGACCGCGTGAAAATACTTGTCGATCAGCTCTTTCCAGCGCTCGCGGGGCTGAACGCCAAGACCTCGCAAACCAAATTCTGCATTCTCGGCGAGGGTCTTCCAGCGCAGCAGGCGCGGGCCCTGAAACACATAGGCCATCTGGCGTGACAGATCCGGCTTGGCGCGCAGGTCCGTTCCGTCGATGACGATGCCACCGGCCTTGTCGGGGCTCAGCAACCCGTTGATGATATTCAGCAACGTGGACTTTCCGCAGCCCGAGGGGCCCAGCAGCACGGTAAAGCTGCCCTTTTCGATTTGCAGTGAGAAATCTTCGTAGATCACCTTGCGCCCATCGGGACGGCTGGCATCGGGGAAGGACAGGTCGATGTTGTCGAGGGAAACCTTGGGGGTCATCTGGCAAAGCCTTGGGTTGTGCAGCGTCATCGGGACAGCTCGCTTTCCTGTCGGATCCGGCGCTGAAGCGGGCCAAAGATCAGCAGGTCGACGGCCATTCCCACGGCGGTCAGCAGAATGCCCCACGCGATGATCGGGGCCATGAACAGCGTGTCGGACCAGTAGGCCACCAATATGCCCACGCCGTTGGGCAGGCCGATCACTTCGGCGATCAGCACGATGCGGATGCCATAGGCAAAGGACACGCGGGCGTTGGCCACCATGTAAGACGCAATGGCGGGCAGGTAGAAGTCGGTCAGGCGCTGCCAGCCCCGGACATGGTAGCTGTCGCACATCTCCAGAAGGTCTTTGGATATCGCCCGCACCCCTTCGGCGGTGCCCAGAAACACCGGCGCCGACAGCAGCAGCACAAGCGCCGAGACCGGCACGATATTGTCGATGCCGAACAGCACCAGCAGGATAAAGACCCAGACCACCGAGGGCACCGACATGGCGATCCAGACCGGATTGGCCATGAAGTCCAGAACCAGCCGCTTGCGCCCCGCCAGCACGCCAAGCAGGGTTCCGACGACAAATGAGATCGCCCAAGCGACAAGCAGACGCGACAGGGTGGCACCGGCATGGGCATAGGTCGATCCCAGCGGCCCGTCGTTGGACAGGATGCGCGCCAGCTCGCCCAGCACGTTCTGCGGGGGCGGGAAAAGCCGTGGCTGGACGAGCACGAAGGTCGTGATCGCCCACCACAGGCCGATGCCCACCGCAACGGGCGCGGCATTCAGCATCAGCCTTCTGGATCGGGTAAGTTCGGTCATGGTTTTCGCCAGCGTGATCCGGGCCGCCTCACTCGGCAACCGTCAGGGCGCCGGGGGCAAGGAACGCTGCGTCCTGCGCAGGCAGCTCCTCGACAAAGGCGCCGTCTTCGAGCAGGGCGAGGATCGCATCGATCCAGTCCTGGGTGTAATCCTCGGAAGTGAGATACCAGCGCCCCTGTTCGATCAGGCCGAGCACCGAATCCACGGTTTCCGGCCCCGCCAGCCAGCCGGCATCCTGCGCCAGTTGTTCGTATTCGCCGCCCGAGGCAAAGGCCTGCGGGTTGGCCACGATCCATGCGGTGGCCTCGTCCAGCCCCGAGACGATCGTCGCGGCGGTTTGCGGGTTCTCGTCCAGCCATGTGCCCGTGGCCACCGCCCCGTTGATCACCAGCGGCTGGCCGGTCGCGGCCTCCATCGCCTCGGTGAACGAGAACACGGTCTTGAATTCCGGCAAGGCGCGCGCCGCAGCCGATGAGCCGGAAAACAGCAGGGCGGCATCGACGCGCCCCTGCTCGACCATCGCCAGAAGCGCGCCGGACGAGGCGGTCACAACGTCGAAATATTCGGTCGGATCTTCGATGTCGTAAAAGGCGCGGGTAAAGGCGCGAAAGCTCGCCCAAGTGCCAGTGCCAAAGCCCGGCATGCCAAGCGTCTTGCCCTTGAGGCTCAGCACGTCGGGGTATTGGTCGGCCTCGTCGGCGCGCACCACGATGCCGTTGTACATGTTCTGTGCGCCGGCGGTGGAAAAATAGCGAAAGTCCGACCCTTCGGTGACGAACTGCACGGTCTCGATTGGTGACATCCACGCGATGTCGGTGTCGCCCGCAACAAGCAGCGCCTGCACCTGATCATAGCCGACCTTGGAAACCTCGACATCAAGGTCGCCGAAAAAGCCGCGATCCTCGGCGACAAAGGCCGGGATGGCGCTGGCCTCGACGGTCATCGAGACCGATTGCGCCAGCAACGGTGATGCGCCAAGGGCGAACAGGCTGGCTAGGGCTGCTGCAGGATAGGTGAGCGAAGAAGGAAATGTCATGGTCTGTGGTCCCTGTTGGTCTCAAGTCTTTGCTTGGTTTTCTTGATCGTCTTGCCACCGGTCCTCAGGTGCCGAGGCGCAGTGGGGCCGTCATCTTGCGCAATGTCGCGATCACCGACAGCGCGGTGATGCGCCCGGTCTTGGGGTTCGCGCTGGGCACGTTTTCGATCGACATCGAGAAGCTGGCGCTGTCGGCCACCACCTCGATGGTATGGGTGTTGCGGCTCAGCGCCGGGTCGGCCCAGATCTCGATCGTGGTGCGGTCGGGCCCAATCCCCGACAGGGCCAGCGCCGCCCCGACATTGAGATTTGCCGGAAAGCCGCGCGCCGCGTCGCGGGCGCTGCCGCTGAACACCCGGATGGGGCCGGTGGCGGCGGCGATATCGATGCCGTGCTCAGCCAGATATGGCGCGCCAAGCAGGCCGCTCACCGGCTTGCGGGTGATCATCCTGACCGACTCGATGTTGCCCTCGGCGGCGGCAGTCACGGCATCAAGCGCCAGCAGCGCGCCCGAAGGGGCGATGATCTGCCCGCCATTGTCAGCGGCCAGCGTCACCAGATGTTCGGCCCCCAGAATGGCACCCACAGACAGCACGACCGCCTTTTTCCCCGCGCCGACAAAGGGGCCGACGATCTGCGCGAACAGCGCGGCGGGGGCGCATTCCACCACCATATCGGCAAGCGGCTCGAGTTCGTCGATGGCCACCACGGGCACGTCCGGGGCGATTTCGGCAAGGCGCGCGCGCGCTGCGGCCTGATCACGGGCCGACACCGCGCCGATTTCAAAGCCGGGCAGGCGGCCCGATTGCACCGCGGCGACAACGCCGAAACCTATGGCGCCAAGCCCCGCAATAGCGAGACGGATCGGCTTGTTCTGGGGGGTGTCTTGCGGCACGATCCGCGCCTCCTTCCGGTCTGAAACTCCGGCCCCGGCGCATGGCTGGCTGGGCCGGGCATGGGGGCATGGGTCGAGCCTAGAAAGCCGAAAGCCCCCCGACAAACGACAAAAACGCGGCCATGTATGAGTTTTTCTCTTGCTCGACCTGAAGACCGATACCGTGGCGCGAAACAGCCAAATGCCTGAAAAGCCGCGCGCGCAACTTTTGGGCCGGACATAACCTCTCGGCCGGAAACATGGGTTTTCCCACATGAGCGGAGCATCGTTGCACACCGGCGATGGAGGATTCGCCTCTCAAATTCCTCAGGTTAGTTCGACTTCATGCCGAAGACCTGCTCTTGGCTTAATCGCACAACGACCTAGTCCAGACATAACGGTCACGTAGAATGTGGGGTTCGTTCTTGGTGTGGTTTGACGTCGATATGGTCTGGCTCGCAGAGCGATACCACGAACAATCCAGTCGAACGTTTCAGCCTTGGGCCGGAGAAGCCCCGGGGTGCTGCCCGGGCTCCCCGTGCCGCAAACGTCAGATAGGGGCGCAAGCCTGCCGAAGCTGGCGCAGCTTGATTGGTTGGCGCTGGATTTCAGCACGCTGCGCCCTTGGGAGAAAATCTTGATCGTCCTGATCCCCTGTCGCGGGCGCTGATCGTGCCGAGGATCTCTGGCTCTGGTGATCGACTTCCACACCCGCGAGCTGCTGGGCTGGCAACTGTCGAAATCCGGCAAGGCGACGACGACCAGCGCCGCCCTCATCAGGCGCGTGCCTCGCGCACGCCTGCCGGGGCATTCTGATCAGCGGTCTGACCTGAGCAGAGTCAACTTGGTCGGTACATGCCAGAATCGGTGAAGCTCTTTGGGCTTCAGTCCGGGGAGGTTCACGTATTGGGGCTAGGTGGTCGTTCCCAAGAGGCAAGGTGAGCACTGGCTCACCATGAAGGAAGCAGTCGCCAAGATGCGCGTGGCCTATTTTTCTCAGATGAGCTCGATATCCAGAAGGCCGATGTCTTCAGTCGTGAAGCCTCTCCTTGCAATTAGAACAGATCCGTCTTCCCAGGTGATCCTGAGACCATCCTCGACAACGCTGTACTGCAGGAGCTCAAGCTCGCCGATGTCGGTTTCGATCTGGATCTGGTCCAGATGCGTTTCATCGAACCCCGCAATTCTGTCATTGCCGCTGCCAAGTACGAATACATCTGCCCCGAGTCCGCCGAAAAGGTGGTCGTTTCCGGCGCCGCCGACAAAGGTGTCGTTTCCCTCATTCCCGAACAAGGTGTCGTTTCCGTCACCGCCGGAAAGGCTATCATCTCCCGACTGTCCATCGAGACGATCGTTCCCTCCGCCAGTGCTGATCGTATCGTTTCCAAAGCCAGCCCATACGGTATCTTGACCCCACACTCCGCCCTGAGCAGTGTCTGTATAGACATCGTCCCCGTCATGTAGCACAGCGTAATCGCGGCCATTGCCGCCAAGGATCGTGTCATCTCCGACACCGCCGTAGAGACGGTCCGATCCCGTGCCGCCGTATAGCCGATCCGCTCCAAGGTGGCCTTTCACTGTATCATTTCCGTCTCCACCGACGAGCGTGTCGCCACCTTCGCCACCGAGAATGGTATCAGCGCCTTTCCCCCCTGCTAGCAGGTCATCGCCATTGGCTCCCATAAGCGAGTCATTTCCGGCCTCACCACGCAGCTGATCATCCCCGCCGCCCCCATTGATGGTATCACTACCAGCCCCGCCCCAGATGTTGTCGGCGCCGAAGACGCCGCCCTGTCGGGTATCATCGTACCGGTCGTTTCCTAGGCCGAGAAGCGCTCTGTCCGGCCCGTTTCCACCGGCTACCATGTCATCGCCATCACCAGCCCTGATCGTGTCGGCGCCAGCGAAGGCGAGGATTTCATCGCCTTCGATCGTTCCGATGAGAAGATCTGCGTTTCCTGTCCCCTCGATGGTGCCATCAGGGAGTTCGAACGGCTCAAGGCTGTAGTCGGATCGGTCGATCGTGAAGATCTCGAACCCGTACATGCCGAAGAAGAGATCGGAAAAATCTTCGAAGTATTTGTCGGGATTTCCGACAATCCCTACAGTGGCCTCTCCTGATGACAGGGCCACCAGAAACGTTCGCTCGGTTGTCGGGACGGTGCGGCCGGCCAGGAGTTCGATCTCCAGGTCGCCGAAGAACGCCGTAAACTCCCCGTTTGCATCCACAAGCAGGTCAGCGCTCATGATTGCCAGCATGAATAGGGTGTCAGACCCGCTATAGATATTCGGGAGAAAGATTTCGTCCGGCCCGAAGACGCCCTCCTCAAGCGTCACGCCAGTCACGCTGGTGATGAGATAGATTTCACCTGTATCTTCGAGCGCCATGCGACCCCCCTTAAAACATGAACTAGAAAAATGACAACGACGGGACGAAGCGTGCGTTGACCGAGTGCCAGATGTCTAGACTTTCGTTTCAGCAAACCGGCGACGAGGAGTTTTCACTCCCAGAGAATTGCACGCGCATGGAGGGTTCGGACGATGGCCTGAAAACCGTCATGATGGATGGCACGGCGTTCGCGCTTTTCACCGGTGATATCGTGCGCGGGGCCCCGCAAAGCCGCAGGTCACAGCCCCTGGCCGATGCTGAGCGATCCTCGTTTCACCTACAGGCGCTCAGAAGCTCCATACAGCTCGATCTAGGGTCAGGATTCATAA
>NZ_JAHKQA010000064.1 GCF_018860705.1 Citreicella sp. C3M06 | reverse complement strand
ATGCGGGAGCCATCCACACAAGAATTTCGTGCCTGCTTTTGAACTTGCCTCGGTTCCGGTTGCCGCCGGACCGAGGTTTTTCTTTGCCCATCTCCCAGCTGAATCAGAGCCAACCCGGTTCGATTGTACGGGTTTTGTACAGGATGCTCTCGATACAGCACCGAAAACCACCGGAAAATCCTGCAAGAAGCTGCAGGATGCGCACGCCCAAGACGTGTAAGTATTTGATATAAAATTAACAAATGGTGACCCCGGCAGGATTCGAACCTGCAACCTGCCCCTTAGGAGGGGGCTGCTCTATCCAGTTGAGCCACGGGACCACGCTTCGCCGTCTTAGCCGCTTCGAAAGCGGTTGTCACCTCGGTTGCGTGAAATCGAAGCACCCCCCAATGTCGCCTTGTGCACCGCCCTAGAAAGACTAACATCGCCCTCAAAGAGAAATTTGAGGAGGTCCGCACCGTGGCAGACGACGCAACACGTCCGTTGACCCTGAGAGATGTGTCCGAGGCCTCCGGTGTTTCGGAAATGACGGTTAGCCGGGTGCTGCGCAATCGCGGCGATGTGTCCGAAGCCACCCGGGCCAAGGTTCTCCAGGCCGCAAAGGAGCTAGGATACGTGCCGAACAAGATTGCAGGAGCGCTGGCAAGTCAGCGTGTGAACCTCGTTGCCGTAATCATCCCGTCGATGCGCAACATGGTCTTTCCCGAGGTGATGGCGGGAATCACCTCTGTGCTGGAGCACACCGAGCTTCAACCGGTGGTCGGCGTCACCGATTATGAACCGGAAAAGGAAGAGCGCGTCCTTTACGAGATGCTGTCGTGGCGCCCCTCGGGGATCATCATTGCGGGCATCGAACATACCGAGGCCTCCAAGGCCATGCTCAAGGCCAGCGGCATCCCGGTCATCGAGATCATGGACACCGATGGCACCCCGATCGACACCGCCGTGGGCATTTCCCACCGCCGCGCCGGGCGCGAAATGGCCAACGCCATCCTCAAGGCCGGCTATCAGAAGATCGGCTTTCTTGGCACCAAGATGCCGCTCGATTTCCGCGCGCGCAAGCGGTTCGAAGGTTTTACCGAAGCGCTCGCCAAGGGAGGGGTCGAGATCGCGGCGTCGGAGTTTTATTCCGGCGGCTCGGCGCTGGCCAAGGGTCGCGAGATGACCGCCGCGTTGCTAGAAAAAGAGCCAGAGCTGGATTTCATCTACTATTCCAACGATATGATCGGTGCCGGTGGCCTGCTGTATTTGCTGGAACAGGGGCGCAAGATCCCGTCGGAGATCGGGCTTGCGGGCTTTAACGGGGTCGAGCTGCTTCAGGGGTTGCCCAAGAAGCTGGCCACGATGGATGCCTGCCGCACCGAGATCGGCATCAAGGCAGCCGAGGTCATCGCGGCTCGGGTCAACGACCCGAGCGCAAGCTTCGACAAGGTCATCGAAATGACGCCCAAGATCGCCTATGGTGACACGCTGCGGCGCTGATCAGAGATATGGCCGCTTCGGCGGCGCGTCCAGATCTGCCACCGCGAGCTCTGCCAGCGCCTTAAGGTCAGGCACGTGCAGCTCGCGGTGCGACCAGTCGGCCACCTTGCGCTCGCGCAGCTTGGCCAGCGTCTTGTTGGTGTGCACCAGCGACAGCCCCAGCGCGTCGGCCAGATCCTGTTGTCGATACGGCAGCGGAATACGGCTGTCCCTGCCGAGGCCGAGCGCCCGCATCCGTTGATACAGCTTGAGCAACGCCCATGACACGCGCTCGGTGCCGTCGCGCTGCCCGATCGAGGCGATGGTCTCACCAAGGAAATGCTCTTCGGTGGCGGCGATCCACGTCAGGGCATAGCTCAGCTCGGGCATCTGCCGGAACAGCGTCCAGATGTTATCGCGCCGAAACACGCACAGGCGCATCGGCGTCACCGCTTCGATGGAATGGTTCAGCTCGCCCATGATGCTGGCCTGAAGCCCCAGAAGATCGCCCGGCATCACGAAATTGATCACCTGCCGCCGCCCGTCGGGCAGGGTCTTGTCGCGCAGCCCCATCCCGTCGAGCACGGTATAGAATTGCGGCGCGCTGGAGCCTTCAAGCAGAATCTGCGTCCCGGCCTCGACCGCCATCTCGCCCGCCCGGAATTTTTCGAGGAACCTGCGCTCGTCTACACTGTGGTGAATCAGCGAGTCGCACTCGGCAAGGGGGCAGCACCGGCAGGAAACCGTCTTCATCGGGTCATTCCGCGTCTGTGATATGTCATAGTTTAATGCCGACTGCGGTTCTTTGTTCCATGAGGCAAGGGATCCTGCACCCGATAGGCCTATATGAATCGCCCCATGACCTCTGTCCCGACCTTCCTTGTCTGCATCTCGGATGCATTCGTCGCAGAGGATATCACCGGCATTCTTCTCGAAGCTTATCCCGCTGCGCGGGTCGAGAACGCCCACAGCCGTGATGACGCGCTGGATAGGCTTGCCGGTCTGAGCGGGCCGGTTGTCGCCTTTGTCTTCATGCCCCCCGAAGCGGTGAGCAGCACCCCGCTGGGTCAGGCGCTGATCGGGATGATGGCGCGGCTTGTGCTGATGGGCAATGATGCCGAAGAGCGGGGCGAAAACGCGGGGTTCCGGGTGTTGCAACGCCCGTTCCGGGCGGCGGACCTGCTTGCGCTGATCGAGGACTGACATTTCGGGCAACGTCATTTCGCCGTTACAGCGGTGACCTAAAACGCGCTCAGCAACGATTGTGACCGTTGAATTACCCTCTGGCCATTCCCCAACTGGCCATGCATTGCCTCGGATCTGCATTTCAGAACGAAAAACGGGGTGGCCATTTCAGGCCACCCCTTTTCGCCTGCCGCTGCCGCACATCCCTTGTTCCGCGCCATGCAGCCGACTTGGCGTTTGCCATGCGGGGGGAGGATGCCCTACGCTTTGGCGGTCAGGGTGTTTGATTGGGCGTCCCTCGCCGCCTGGCCATCAGGGGGATGCCCGGGGTCATTGTTTAGCGAGTGTGTCATGGAAATCAGCCGCCCCCAGCGCGCAAGCCCCCTAAGCCGAGATCTGGGTCTGGACGTTGCGCGCGGAATCGCGATCCTGCTCGTGGTTGCCGGACATGTCTTTGACGGACCGGCAAAGGATGTCATCTACGCCTTTCACATGCCGTTTTTCTTTCTGGTCGGAGGCTATCTGTTCAAGGCGCAGGGAACTGGCGATGCGCTGGTCAGGCTGCTGCGCAAGCTGATCGTCCCCTACATGGCGTTCATCGTCCTGCTGTCGCTTCCGGGCCTGATCGAAAGCGCCGGGCGCAACGGTGTAGGGGATCTGTGGTGGCGTCTCAGGGTGCTTGTCCTTGGCGGCGAAAAGCTTGTCGCGCCACTGACGATCTTCTGGTTTCCGACCTGCTATTTCTTTACCGCGCTGGCCTATAATGCGCTTGCGACGCGGCTTCCTGCGCGCGGGATGTGGGCGATTTCGATCGCCTGCCTTGGGCTGGCGTATGTGAACCAGCTGCTGCTGCCGGGTTTCTGGCTTCCCTGGGCGATCAACGTCTGCGCCATGGCGATTCCGCTTTTCCACATCGGCGCAAGGTATGGTGGCGTGCTGTTCCACCCGTCGCGGCGGCTGCTGCTGGCTTGCTGCGCCGTTGCCCTTGCCTACACCGCCGCCATTGCCCTGTTCCAGGCGCCGCCGATGGCGATGAAAGGGGCGAATTACGGCATCCCGATCATCACCTGCCTGGTTGCGGTCGCGATGTCATCGGCGCTGGTCGGGCTGGGCCGGGCGGGCGCCCAGTTGCCGCGGGCCAGCGCGATCCTTGCGCAGTGCAGCCACGCGTCAATGACGATCATGTATGTGCACATGCCGATCCAGATGGCGCTTGCGGGGGTCGGCCTGTCGGAACCCTGGTCAAGATGGGCGCTGACCGTCGCCGCAAGCCTTGGCTGTCATGCGGTGTTTCTTGCGCTTCCCGCGACCCGCAGGTTGCTGCTTGGGCAAGGTCGGCCGAACGACAGGCGGCAAGGCGCAACTGCCCCGCAATGACCCAAGGCCCATGGCCCCATGGCCCCATGGCATGAAAAGGCCGCGCCCGGCAAAGGGGCGCGGCCAGATCTTGCAGCCTGATCTTGCGGTCAGCCCTTACTGAAGCGCCGCATCGGTGATCTTGTGGGTCCAGGCGGCTTCGCCGGGGTCCGTGGTGATCACCGGGTCGGCGCCTGCCGACAGCAGCACGTCGACGGTGCGTTCAAAATCCGCCGGGTCCAGTGCGCCGTTGCTGCCTGCGGTCAGCTTGGCGACCTCGCCCATCATGCGCTTCTGGTGCTTTTCGGTCTGGGCCCCGGTCTCGTCATATTCCAACACGATGTCGGCGGCCTCGTCCGGGTTCGCCTCGGCGTATTTCCAACCCTTCATCGAGGCGCGCACAAAGCGGGTCAGCTTGTCGACCATGGCATCGTCGGCAAGGTTGTCCTCGGTGGTGTAAAGCCCGTCTTCGAGGGTGGAAATGCCCTCATCCTCGTATTTGATCACCACGAGATCTTCCGGCGTCAGCCCCGCGTCGATCACCTGCCAATATTCGTTATAGGTCATGGTGGTGGCGCAATCGACCTGCTTTTGCAGCAGCGGATCAACGTTGAAGTTGATCTTCTGGATGGTCACGCCGCCATCGGAGCCGTCGGTGGCATAGCCCAGCTTGGACATCCAGCTATAGAGCGGCAGCTCATTGCCAAAGAACCACGTGCCCAGCGTGTGGCCGGGGAAATCGGCGGGGGTCTCGATGCCGTTTTCCTTGAGGCAGGTCAGCATCAGCCCCGAAGACTTGAACGGCTGCGCGATGTTGACGATGGGCGCGCCGTTTTCACGTGCCGCCAGCGCCGAGGGCAGCCAGTCGACCATGACATCGGCGCCCCCGCCCAGCAGCACCTGCACCGGGGCGATATCCGGGCCGCCCGGCTTGATGGTGACATCAAGGTCTTCTTCCTCGTAGAACCCTTTGTCAGCAGCCACATAATAGCCGGCGAACTGCGCCTGCGTCACCCATTTGAGCTGCAGCGTCAGCTCGTCAGCTGCCTGCGCGGAGCCTGCCGCCAGCATCAGAGCCGCAGTGGCGAATTTGGTGAAGGTCATGGTCGTCTCCCGTGTTGGTTATTGTTATCTGGTCTTTGTCACCGGCCCCGTTGCGACGGGTGCCAGAAGGTCATGCGTTTCTCGATCAGCGCGATGGCGCCGTAAAAGGCCGATCCGGCGATGGCCGCCACCACGATTTCAGCCCAGACCAGATCCAGCGCAAGCAGCCCGACGCTGGTGGAAATCCGAAACCCCATGCCCCGGATCGGAGAGCCGAAAAATTCGGCAACGATGGCCCCGATCAGCGCCAGCGTGCTGGCGATCTTCAGCCCGTTGAAAACGAAAGGCAGCGCGGCGGGCAGGCGCATCTTGACCAGCGCCGTCCAGTACCCGGCGGCGTAGGTGTGCATCAGGTCACGCTGCATCGGCTCGGTGGCGCGCAGCCCCTCGACCGCGTTCACCAGCATTGGGAAGAACACCATCACCACGACCACGGCGGCCTTGCTCTGCCAATCAAACCCGAACCACATCACAAGGATCGGCGCGATGCCGATCACCGGCAGCGCGGCAACGAAATTGCCCACCGGCAGCAGGCCGCGTCGCAGGAAATCAAAGCGGTCGACGATGACAGCGGTGATCAGCGCCGCGCCACAGCCGATGACGTAGCCGCTCAGCGCGCCCTTGATCACCGTTTGCACGAAATCCTCCCACAGGATCGGCAGCGAGCCTGCGATGCGCACCGCGATGGCCGAGGGCGGCGGCAGGATCACCGGCGAGATACCAAACCCGCGCACCGCGAGTTCCCACATCCCCAGAAGCGTCAGCCCCAGCACCAGCGGCGCCAGCCCCGCGCCCCTGCCGCCCGCCGCTAGCCGCAGGTTGATCAGCGTGCCAATGATCCAGACGGCGAACACCAGCACCGTCACCAGCGCGCCCTGCCCGCCCAACGCCACAGCGGCGAGCAGCGTCAACACAAGCCCCAGCGCGGCTTCGATCAGAATGATGGGCGAGCGGATCATCTATCAAGCCCCATGCGTTTCAGCGTCGCACGCTGCACGATGCCGATGATCCCCACCGCCGCCGCCGCCACCGCCGCCGCCATGAACAACGCCGACCAGATCTGGATGGTCTGCCCGTAATAACTGCCCGCCAGCAGCCGCGCGCCAAGCCCGGCGACAGCGCCTGTCGGCAGCTCTCCGACGATGGCGCCGACAAGGCTCGCCGCCATGGCGATCTTGAGCGAGGCGAAGAGATAGGGCATAGACGCGGGCAGCCGCAGCTTGATGAATTCCTGCACGCCTGACGCATTCCACGTGCACATCTGGTCCAGTTCCATCTGCGAGGGCGAGCGCAGGCCCTTGACCATTCCCACCACCACCGGAAAGAACGACAGGTACATCGAGATCATCGCCTTGGGCAGCAGCCCGGAAATCCCGATGGCGTTGAGTACCACGATGATCATCGGCGCGATGGCAAGGATCGGGATGGTCTGACTGGCGATCACCCACGGCATCACCGACAGATCCATCACCCGGCTGTAGACGATGCCGACCGCCAGCAAGGTGCCCAGCAAAGTGCCAAGCCCAAAGCCCGCCAGCGTTGCGCTCAGCGTCACCCAGGCGTGGTACACAAGACTGCGCCGCGACGTGACGTTCTTGAGCGCCACCGTCTCCCACAGCTCGACCGCAACCTGATGCGGCGCGGGCAGTTTCGGTTTGTCCTGCGCCCATGTGTCGGCGATCAGCTGCTGCGTCGTCATCACGCGATCCTGCCGCGCCGCCATGTCCAGCGCCCATTGCTTGTTGAGCTGAAACGCCGCCGCGTACCAGACCACCAGCAACGCTAGGATCACCGTCAGCACCGGAAGGATATTCCTCATGCCCGCCACTCCATGCGGATCTCAGGGACGATCTCGGGCGGCTCGGGGGGCAGCGCGCCGCCGACCTGCACAAAGCCCTCGCGGCGATAAAACCGCTGCGCGGCTTCGTTGGGAACATGCGTATGAAGGAACAGCATCTCACGCCCGTCCTTCGCCGTGTCCAGCAAAGCCTTGCCCAGCCCAGCACCCGGCCGCGCGGTATAAAGCGCCGCGATCTTGCGTTGGGCGGGGTCGAGCGACACATAGCCTTCGACAGGCGCACCGATCACAAAGATCTCGCGCTTGTCCCACGCGTCATGAAACGCCTGCTGGATGACTTCCGGGCCATAGAGCCGGGGAAACCAGTCGGTGCGGTCGATCCAGCTGTTGATCACCGCAGCGCAGGCCGGAATGTCATCGATCGTGGCGCGCCGGGGTTTCGAGGCATCAATCATAGGCATGCCCGGCCCGCAGCCCCTCCCGCACCCGGTGCGCGATTTCGAGAAATTCGGGGGAATCTCGAATATCCAACGGGCGTTCGCGCGGCAGTGGGCTGTCTATCACGTCGGTGATCCGTCCCGGACGCGGCGACATCACCACGATCTTGGTCGACAGATACACCGCCTCGGGGATCGAATGAGTGACAAAACAGATGGTCTTCTGCGTGCGCGCCCAAAGCGCCAGAAGCTGTTCGTTGAGGTGATCGCGCACGATCTCGTCCAGCGCCCCGAACGGTTCGTCCATCAGCAAAATGCCCGCCTCAAAGGCCAGCGCCCGCGCGATCGAAGCGCGCTGCTGCATTCCCCCCGACAGTTGCCAAGGGTATTTCTTTTCGAACCCGGCAAGATCGACAAGCTCCAGCACCTCTTGCACCTTTTGCGCCTGCACCGCCTTGGGCATGCCCATGATCTCAAGCGGCAGGCGGATGTTGCCGCCGATGGTCCGCCAAGGGTACAGCCCCGCCGCCTGAAAGACGTAGCCATAGGCGCGGTTCCTGCGCGCCACTTCGGGCAGCACGCCGTTGACGAGGATCTGCCCCGAGGTCGGCTGTTCCAGATCCGCCATCACCCGCAAAAAGGTGGTCTTGCCACAGCCCGAAGGCCCGATGAACGAAACGAACTCGCCCGCCTCGACCTTCAGATCCACGTCCCGAAGCGCATGAACCGGCCCATCGTTGGTTTCGAAGGTCAGGTTCAGCTTGCTGGCGTCGATCACCGTGTTGCGGGCGATCCTTGGCGTGCGGCTCACTTGATCGGCGGGCATGTTATCTTTCTGCTTATCTGGTTTCAGGCGGGCCGTCAGGCCTCAGGCAACCCCCGGCGTCTGGCTCGATGGCGGTGCGCAATTGCGGGTCGTGGCCGCGCAGGTCCCTGCCCCCCACTTGCCGCCGCAGGCACACTGCGGCACCTCAAACCCCGCTGGCAGGAATGCCAGAGCGCTCGACCGGGCGCGGCGCGGTCAGCGCCTTCCACGACGACAGCGCGGTGTTGACCGTGCCAGAGGCTGGGCGCTTGACGAATTGCCCATGCCCTTCGGCGGGCTTCAGATCGCCGTCCATCACCGCAACCCGCCCGCGCGTCAGCACAAAGCGCGGCAGGCCCTTGACCTCCTTGCCCTCGAACACATTGTAATCGATGGCAGATTCTTGTGACGCGGCAGAAATTTTCTTGGTCTTCTCCGGGTCGAGCACCAACAGATCCGCATCCGCCCCGACCAGAACCGCCCCCTTGCGTGGGTAGCAATTCAGGATCTTGGCAATATTGGTCGAGGTCACCGCGACGAATTCTTCCTTCGTCAGCCGCCCCGTCCCGACGCCATAGGTCCAGAGCATCGGAATCCGGTCCTGCAGCCCGCCGGTCCCATTGGGGATCTTGGTGAAATCCCCCACGCCAAACCGCTTCTGATCGGTGGTAAAGGCGCAGTGATCCGTCGCCACGCAGCTCAGCGAGCCCCCCGACAGCCCGTTCCACAGGCTGTCCTGATGCATCTTGTTGCGGAACGGCGGAGACATCACCCGGCGCGCCGCATGATCCCAATCCTTGTCGAAATACTCGGACTCATCCAGCGTCAGGTGCTGGATCAGCGGCTCGCCCCAGACCCGCTTGCCCATCATCCGGGCGCGGCGAATAGCCTCGTGGCTGTCCTCGCAGCTGACATGCACGACATAGAGCGGCACCCCGGCCATGTCGGCGATCATGATGGCACGGTTTGTCGCCTCGCCCTCCACCTGCGGCGGGCGGGAATAGGCGTGACCCTCAGGGCCGGTGTTGCCCTCGGCCAGCAGACGCGCAGACAGTTCCGCCACCACGTCGCCATTCTCGGCATGCACCAGCGGAATCGCCCCCAGCTCGGCGCAGCGCTTGAACGAGGCATATAGCTCGTCATCATTCACCATCAGCGCGCCCTTGTAGGCCATGAAATGCTTGAAGGTGGTGATGCCGCGCTCCTTGACCACGGTCTCCATCTCGCCCCAGATCTTCTCGTTCCACGAGGTGATCGCCATGTGAAAGCTGTAATCGCAATGGGCACGGGTGGATTTGTTGTCCCACATCTGCAGCGCGTCCAGCAGTCCCTGATCGGGTGAGGGCAGCGCGAAATCCACCACCATCGTGGTGCCACCCGCCAGCGCCGCGCGCGTTCCGCTTTCGAAGTCATCGGCGGAATAGGTGCCCATGAACGGCATCTCAAGATGGGTATGCGGGTCAATCCCGCCCGGCATGACATAGCAGCCCGCCGCATCCAGCACCTCGTCGCCGGTCAGGTCCGGGCCGATCTGGGTGATCTTTCCGCCCTCGACAAGAACATCCGCTACATAGCTGTAATCCGCGGTGACGACCGTGCCACCCTTGATGACCGTGCTCATTGACTTGCTCCCTGACAAGAGGCGCGCCCTTGCTCTTCTTCTGGCTCTAAATATCCCGGGGGGTCCGGGGGGCAGGCCCCCCGGTCCTGCCCTCTCAGCTCACTCTACGATCTGCGCCGTCTCAAGCACGGCCCGGAACAGCACCTCTGTTCCCGCCGTCGCCCAGTCCTTGCTGATCTCCTCGGCCTCGTTGTGCGAAATGCCCTTCACGCAGGGGCACATGATCATGGTTGCAGGCGCGACCTTGGCCGCCCAGCAGGCATCATGCCCCGCGCCCGAAATGATATCGAGATGCGAATACCCCAGCTCCTCGGCCGCCTTGCGCACGTTGCCCACCAGCTCGGGGGCAAAGGTCACCGGGTCGAAATGGCCCACCGGCTCGACCGCGCAGCCAACCCCGATCTCATCGCAGATCGCGGCGGCGCGGGTTTCGATCTCGGCGCGCATCCGGTCCAGCTTGGCCTGATCGGGGGTACGGATATCGACGGTGAACACCACTGTGCCGGGCAGCACGTTGCGCGAGTTAGGCGAAAACTGCATCTGTCCGACGCCGCCAACCGCGCCCGGCTGTTCGCCCATCGCAACCTCCTGCACCATCTCGAGGATACGCGCCATTGCAAGGCCCGCGTTCACCCGCATGTCCATCGGGGTCGAGCCGGTGTGCGCCTCACGCCCCGTCAGGGTGAATTCCAGCCACCACAGCCCCTGGCAATGGGTGACAACGCCGATATCCTTGCCCTCGGCCTCGAGGATCGGCCCCTGTTCGATGTGCAGCTCGTAATAGGCGTGCATCTTGCGCGCGCCGACCTCTTCGTCGCCCTTCCAGCCGATGCGCTCCAGCTCGCTGACATAGGTCTTGCCCTCAAGATCCGTGCGGGCGTGGGCGTAATCCTGCGTCAGCACCCCGGCGAACACGCCCGACGCCAGCATGGCGGGGGCAAAGCGCGCGCCTTCCTCATTGGCCCAGTTCGTCACCACGATCGGATGCTTGGTCTTGATGCCCAGATCGTTCATCGAGCGCACCGCTTCCAGTGCCCCGAGCACACCAAGCACGCCGTCGTACTTGCCGCCCGTGGGCTGGGTATCGAGGTGGCTTCCCATGTAGACCGGCAACGCATCCGGGTCGGTGCCCTCGCGGCGCATGAACATGGTGCCCATCTGGTCGACCCCCATGCTCAGCCCTGCCTCGTCGCACCACGATTTGAACAGGGCGCGCCCTGCGGCATCCTCATCGGTCAGCGTCTGACGATTGTTGCCGCCCGCGATCCCCGGCCCGATCTTTGCCATCTCCATGAGGCTGTCCCACAAACGGTCGCCATCAATCCGGAGGTTCTCACCGGTCACCATGTCGCTTCCCCTGTTCAGTCTGCTGTTTTTCCGGGCCGGCTCCCGACCGGCTCGCTGGTTTTTTACCATTTGGTAAAGCCACGATTGCAATGGCTCTCGAGCCTGTCAAGAATTCCGTTAAGAACTCCGCGTGGAAAGCGGGCATGTGCCGGGACGATCTGCCCGCAAATTGAGCGAGAGGAGAAGGAATGCCCGAGGAGGTCGCCAGAAAGCCGAGTCGCATCCAGCTGCGCAATCGCAAACGCATCATGGAAGCGGCGCTCGAGGTGTTTTCTCAGCATGGCTATCGCGGCGCGACGCTGGACCAGATCGCCGATGCGGCGGGCATGTCAAAGCCCAACCTGATCTACTATTTCGACGGCAAGGAAGCCATCCACGTCGCGCTGCTGAACCGCTTGATGGAAGACTGGCTCGCCCCCCTTCACGAAATGGATCCGGGCGGAGACCCGCTGGACGAGATCCTCGCCTATGTGCGCCGCAAGATGGAGATGAGCCGGGAATTTCCGCGCGAAAGCCGGCTGTTCGCCAACGAGATCCTGCAAGGCGCGCCGCGCATGGGGCCGCATCTTGAACGCGGCCTGAAACCGCTGTTCGACGAAAAGGCCGCCGTGATCGCCGACTGGGTCGCCGAAGGGCGTCTGGCGCAGATCGATCCGCGCCAGTTGCTATTGTCGATCTGGGCGATCACCCAGCATTACGCCGATTTCGACGCGCAGATCCGGGTGCTGATCCCGGACGAGGTTGCCGGCTGGGACGCGGCATTTGCGCATGTCGAGGCGATGTTTCGCACAATGCTCACGGTTTCGGAAAGGTCTGGTTAACCAGAATCACCAGAAGCTACGGGCATGAAACATGTCCCCTTCTTTCAGTCCTCACGGCCGCGCAACCCGGCCTGGCAGGCGCAGCTCTTTTCCGCGACCGCGGCAGAGACTGGCGGGGTGCTGCGTCGCAACAAGACCGACGTGCACCGCGAAATAGATCATGACGCGCTGCTGGCCGAAGTGCAGGCCCGTGGCTTCCACCTTGTCGAATGCGGCGATCAATACGTCATCATCTGCAACCCAAGCCAGATGCATGTGCACTGCTGACACCCGGCGAGCCCAGATCAGCCCGGGACAATTCGCAAGAATTCTCCCGGGCCTTTGATATGCGCCACAGGATCTTTCGGTCGAAAGATCCTATTCGGCGGCGCGCACCGCCATCGGATTGTTGGGATGGCTCGTCCAGTCCGCTGGCGCGGCGGGAACCACCTTGCCGGTGCGCAGGTCGATCTCCCCCGGCTCGACACGCTTCATGGTGATGCAATTCTCGACCGGACAGACGTTGACGCACAGGTTACAGGCCACGCATTCGTCATCCTTGACCGAGAACACGCGATCCTCGCTCATGTCGATGGCCTGATGCGAGGTGTCCTCGCAGGCGGCATAGCAGCGCCCGCAACTGATGCAGGCCTCCTGATCGATCACCGCCTTGGTCACGTAATTCAGGTTGAGATGCTGCCAGTCGCTGACATTCGGCACTGCGCGACCGACCAGATCGTCCAGCGCCATGCCCTTGTCATCAAGGTATTGCGACAGGCCCGAGATCATCTCCTGCACCACCTTGAACCCGTAGGTCATCGCGGCGGTACAGACCTGCACATTGCCAGCCCCGAGCGCCATGAATTCGGCGGCATCCTTCCACGTGGTCACCCCGCCGATGCCGGAAATCGGCAGATCGGCGGTTTCCGCGTTTCGGGCGATCTCGGCCACCATGTTCAGCGCCATCGGCTTGACCGCCGGGCCGCACAGACCACCATGGCTGCCCTTGCCGTCGATCGTCGGCTCGGGCGCATAAAGATCAAGGTCCACCGAGGTGATGGAATTGACCGTGTTGATCAGCGACACCGCGTCCGCACCGCCGCGTTTGGCGGCCGCGGCCGGAAGGCGCACGTCGGTGATGTTCGGGGTCAGCTTGACGATCACCGGCATCCGGGTGGTCTGCTTGCACCAGCGGGTGATCATTTCGATCAGGTCCGGGTTCTGCCCCACCGCCGCGCCCATGCCACGTTCGGACATGCCATGCGGACAGCCGCAGTTCAGCTCGATCCCGTCGGCACCGGTTTCCTCGACCAGCGGCAGAATCGCCTTCCACGCCGCCTCTTCGCAGGGGACCATGATGGATGCGATCAGCGCGCGGTCAGGGTAGTCGCGCTTGACCGCCTTCATCTCGCGCAGGTTCACCTCGAGCGGGCGGTCAGTGATCAGCTCGATATTGTTGAGCCCCAGCAAGCGCCGATCCGCTCCCCAGATCGCGCCATACCGAGGCCCGTTGACGTTGACCACCGGCGGGCCGGCCTCGCCCAGCGTTTTCCAGACCACGCCGCCCCAGCCCGCGTCAAAGGCGCGGCGGACGTTGTATTCCTTGTCGGTCGGCGGCGCCGAGGCCAGCCAGAACGGGTTCGGGGATTTGATCCCGATGAAGTTGGAGGTCAGGTCAGCCATTCGCTTGCTCCATCAGGCTTGCGTGGATGTCTTCGGCGGCGTCGCGGCCTTCGGCCACCGCCGTCACTGTCAGATCGTCTCCGCCAGCGGCGCAATCGCCCCCGGCCCAGACCCCGGGCAGCGTTGTGCGCCCGGTGCCGTCCACCGCGATCTTGCGGCCGTCAAGCTCTGGCAGATCGCCCGGCACAAGCGTCTGGCCGATGGCGCGGAACACCTGATCTGCGGGCAGACGGAAGGTCTCGCCCGTCGGGGACAGATCATCGTCGGTGAATTCGAATTCGATCTCGCGCACCGCTCCGTTGCCATGGACCGCAACCGGCGAGGCATTGCAGATGATCCGCACGCCCTTGGCCTGTGCCAGATCCTGTTCGTAGACCGAGGCCGCCATCCGCTCCTGCGAGCGACGATAGACGATGGTGACGTTCAGCGCGCCCAGCAGCTTTGACTGCACGGCGGCATCCACCGCCGTCATGCCGCCGCCGATCACCACCACGTCGCGCCCCACGGGCAACGCCGTAAGGTCCGCCGCCTGCCGCAGATCTGCGATGAAATCGACCGCATTGGCGACGCCGGACTTGTCATCGCCCGGAACCCCAAGCGCATTCACGCTGCCAAGACCCATGCCGAGAAACACCGCATCATACTCAACCCGCAGCGAATCCAGCGTCAGATCGCGCCCCAGCGCCATGCCGCAGCGCAGCTCTATACCGCCGATGCCCATCAGCCAGTCGACCTCGCGGGCAGCAAAATCTTCGGTGCTCTTGTAAGCCGCAATGCCGTATTCATTCAGCCCGCCCGGCTTGGGCCGCGCATCAAAGAGCACCACGTCATGCCCCATCATCGCCAGCCGGTGCGCACAGGACAGACCGGCAGGCCCAGCCCCGACCACCGCGATGCGCTTGCCCGTCGCCACATCGCGTTCGAACGGATGCGCAGATTGCGCCATCAGCGCGTCGGTGGCGTAGCGTTGCAGGCGACCGATCTCGACCGGTTTGCCCTCGGCGGTCTCGCGCACGCAGACCTCTTCGCACAGCGTTTCCGTCGGGCAGACCCGCGCGCACATTCCGCCAAGAATGTTCTGCGACAGGATCGTGCGCGCCGCCGCCTCGGGCGTGCCGGTCGCGATCTGGCGGATGAACAGCGGAATGTCGATATCCGTCGGGCAGGCCGTGGCGCAGGGTGCGTCATGGCAGAAAT
This sequence comes from Citreicella sp. C3M06, assembly GCF_018860705.1. Taxonomy (GTDB): domain Bacteria; phylum Pseudomonadota; class Alphaproteobacteria; order Rhodobacterales; family Rhodobacteraceae; genus Salipiger. The sequence continues at coordinate 44,668 of NZ_JAHKQA010000064.1, read as the reverse complement.
AGCAGCGGTCCGCCGCCACCAGCGCCTCGTGATCATCGAGCGCCGGGTGCAGATCAGCAAACCCCGCCTCGATCCTTGCCTTGTTCAGACGCCCCGGGGTGATCCCCGAGGCCAGAGCCTTAACGTCCATCGGTCGCCTCCCGCTGCCTATAGTGTTACGGCAAGGCTTCCATGGGTCGTTTTTTTTATCAACTGGTAAAATATCAAAGCAGACCCAGGCCGAGGGCCTTTGCCTTCAAAACATGCAAAACAATAGGCCGCCCCAAAGGGAGCGGCCTTCCGTAGCGCGATGCAGAACCGAAATTAGTTCTGAGCGTAATATTCGATCACGAGGTTCGGTTCCATCTGGACGGCGAAGGGCACGTCCGACAGGCCGGGGGTGCGCACGAAGGTCGCAACCATCTTGTTGTGATCGACGTCGATGTAGTCGGGCACGTCACGCTCGGTCAGCTGCGAGGCTTCCAGAACGAGGGCGAGCTGCTTGGACTTCTCGCGAACCTCGATCACGTCGCCTTCCTGAACGCGGTACGACGGGATGTTCACGCGGCGGCCGTTGACCAGCACGTGGCCGTGGTTCACGAACTGACGGGCAGCGAACACGGTCGGCACGAACTTGGCGCGGTAGACGACGGCGTCGAGGCGGCGCTCGAGCAGGCCGATCAGCAGCTCGCCGGTGTCACCACGGGCGCGCTCGGCATCGGAGAAGATGCGGCGGAACTGCTTTTCGGTCATGTCACCGTAGTGACCCTTGAGCTTCTGCTTGGCGCGCAGCTGCAGACCGAAGTCGGACATCTTGCCCTTGCGGCGCTGGCCGTGCTGGCCGGGGCCGTATTCGCGGCGGTTCACCGGGGACTTCGGGCGGCCCCAGATGTTTTCGCCCATACGGCGGTCGATCTTGTACTTGGCAGAGGTGCGTTTGGTCACCGTCTGATCTCCTTTATTATTGGCCCTGCAACCGGTTCCGGAACCGGGTCCCACCTTCGGGTTGCGGACACCTGTCCAAGCAACCGTTCCAAGTCAGCCCCGCATCCGGCCTTGCCGCAGCGATAAAGGGCGTTGTCCTCTTCCCGGACCTGCACGCAACGAATCGCGCTTGGCGCCCCGGTCTGACAGGCATCCCCTTGCGGGGGCCACCAACACCAACGAGTGGCGGCTAATAGGGCCATCACTCGCCCGAGTCAACAGCGCGATCCTTGCCGGGGAATTTAGCTCCAAATGAGATCTTTTACGACCGGTTAAGCGAGAGCACCGAGTGTAGCGCATGGACCGGGGCCTATGCCCCTCGATCAGGCGGCACCACGGGGAAACGACCATGCAGGGCGACAAGAAAAAGGGCAGGACACCAAGGCTCAGCCCGCTCGATATCGCGGTAACAGAACGCGAGAAGACGATGCTGGACACCGTGCGCATGGCGATCCGGCACAAGCAGGTGCTGCTTGCGTTCCAGCCCGTGGTGCAGGCGCGCAGGCCGGGAACTGCCGCCTTTCACGAGGGCTTTGTCCGCGTGCTGGACGAGACTGGCCGCATCATTCCCGCCCGCGATTTCATTGGCGCGGTAGAGGACACGGAATATGGCCGGATGCTCGACTGCATCGCGCTTGAGGAAGGGCTGAACGAGCTGGCCCATGTTCCCTCGCTGCGGCTTGCAATCAACATGTCTGCCCGCTCGATCGGCTATCCCCGCTGGACAGAAACGCTGCAGCGCGGGCTCGCTGGCAATCCGACCATCGGCGAACGGCTGATCCTCGAGATTACCGAAAGCTCTGCCATGCTGGTGCCCGAACTGGTGGTGGCCTTCATGGCGAATCTTCAGGCCGAGGGCATTACCTTTGCGGTCGATGATTTCGGCGCGGGCTATACCTCTCTGCGGCATTTCAAGGATTTCACCTTCGACATTCTCAAGATCGACGGTGCGTTCACCCGCGGCATCGCCGAGGATCCGGACAATCAGGTGATGGCCCGCGCCATTCTAAGCATCGCCGAACAGTTCGACATGTTCACCGTCGCCGAATCGGTCGAACGTGCCGACGACGCCAGCTTCCTGACCGACCTTGGGCTCGACTGCCTTCAAGGCTACTATTTTGGTGCGCCCACGGTTTCCCCTGAATGGCGCATTGCCGAAGGCGAACGCGCACAAGGCTGACCCTACGACAGAATTTTGCGCTATCATTTGCGCTACCAGTGGTTACTTTCCTCCCAGACCCCCTGTCGCGCTCTGAAAGGTCGCGCTAAGCATGGGGCGCAAGACCCAAAAAGGGAGGCTTGCCTAATATGATGCAGCCTCCCTCGTCAGTTTATGCTTGGAGGAGTAATCCATGACGAATGTCGTTATCGCATCCGCGGCCCGTACCGCCGTCGGCAGCTTCGGGGGAAGCTTTGCCAACACCCCCGCGCATGACCTCGGCGCTGCCGTGCTTGAAGCGCTTGTCGCCCGCGCCGGGATCGACAAGGGAGACGTTTCCGAGACCATCCTTGGGCAGGTGCTGACCGCGGCTCAGGGCCAGAACCCCGCCCGCCAGGCACATATCAATGCAGGCCTGCCGCAGGAAAGCGCCGCATGGGGCATCAATCAGGTCTGCGGGTCCGGCCTGCGCGCTGTGGCGCTTGGTGCCCAGCACATCCTGCTTGGCGATGCCTCCATCGTCTGCGCCGGCGGTCAGGAAAACATGTCGATGTCGGTCCATGCGCAGAACCTGCGCAACGGCTACAAGATGGGCGATGTCAAATACATCGACACCATGATCAAGGACGGCCTGTGGGATGCATTCAACGGCTACCACATGGGCCAGACCGCCGAAAACGTCGCCGAAAAATGGCAGATCTCGCGTGAGATGCAGGATGAGTTCGCAGTTGCGTCGCAGAACAAGGCCGAAGCCGCACAGAAAGCCGGCAAGTTCGATGACGAAGTGATCCCCTTCACCGTCAAGGGCCGCAAGGGCGATACCATCGTCGAAAAGGATGAATACATCCGTCACGGCGCATCGCTCGAGAGCATGCAGAAACTGCGCCCCGCCTTCACCAAGGACGGTACGGTCACTGCTGCAAACGCGTCGGGGCTCAACGACGGTGCCGCAGGTGTGCTGCTGATGTCCGCCGACGAAGCCGAAAAGCGCGGCATCGAGCCGCTCGCCCGCATCGCGTCTTACGCGACCGCAGGTCTTGATCCGTCGATCATGGGCGTGGGCCCGATTTATGCCTCGCGCAAGGCACTGGAAAAGGCTGGCTGGTCGGTCTCCGATCTTGACCTCGTCGAGGCGAACGAGGCCTTTGCGGCTCAGGCCTGCGCTGTGAACAAGGACATGGGCTGGGATCCGTCGATCGTGAACGTGAACGGCGGCGCCATCGCCATCGGTCACCCGATCGGCGCGTCGGGCGCACGCGTTCTCAACACCCTGCTGTTCGAGATGAAGCGTCGCGGCGCCAAGAAGGGCCTCGCCACGCTGTGCATCGGCGGCGGCATGGGTGTCGCCATGTGCATCGAACGCCCCTGATCGGGCGCCCGACTCCGCGCCATGACGCCCTCGTGGCGCGGAAATGCGTGGCGTGACAGCCTCACACACTGACGAATGATGTGCGCAACAAGATTGCGCATGTTGACCTTAGTTAGTAACAAAGTTACCGGTTATTGATATAAGCCGGATTGGAGGGACATCATGGCGAAAGTTGCATTGGTCACCGGGGGGAGCCGCGGCATTGGCGAGGCGATTTCCAAGGCATTGAAAGCTGCGGGCTACGACGTGGCCGCGACCTACGCGGGAAACGATGAAAAGGCCGCCGCCTTCACCGCTGAAACCGGCATCAAGACCTACAAGTGGAACGTGGCGGATTACGACTCCTCCAAGACGGGCATCGCTCAGGTCGAGGCCGATCTTGGCCCGATCGACGTTGTCGTCGCCAACGCGGGCATCACCCGTGACGCGCCCTTCCACAAGATGACGCCCGTGCAATGGAAAGAGGTGATCGACACCAATCTGACCGGCGTGTTCAACACCGTTCACCCGATCTGGCCGGGGATGCGCGAGCGCAAGTTCGGCCGTGTCATCGTCATCTCGTCGATCAACGGTCAGAAAGGCCAGTTCGCTCAGGTGAACTATGCCGCGACCAAGGCGGGCGATCTGGGCATCATCAAGTCGCTCGCTCAGGAAGGCGCCCGCGCCGGCATCACCGCCAACGCGATCTGCCCCGGCTACATCGCGACCGAAATGGTTATGGCCGTTCCCGAAAAGGTGCGGGACTCGATCATCGCACAGATCCCGACCGGCCGCCTCGGCGAGCCCGAGGAAATCGCACGCTGTGTGGTGTTCCTTGCCTCGGATGACGCCGGCTTCATCAACGGTTCGACGATTTCGGCCAACGGCGGTCAGTTCTTCGTCTGATCCGACACTTTCCAGACGCCCCGGACTTGGCCCGTCCGGGGCGTTTTTGTGCACGGATGCACCACGCGAGCGCGCAGCTGCGCCTGTGCACACAGCCTTTCCAGCCTATCTTCAGGTAGGAAAGGAGACGTCTCATGCTTGTAAATGGGCTTCATCACGTCACCGCGCTTGGCATTAGCCCGCGGGCGAACAATGCGTTCTGGACACAGACCCTTGGCCTGCGGCGCGTCAAAACCACGGTCAATTTCGACGCCCCGGATGTCTATCACCTGTATTTCGGTGACGCGGTGGGCACGCCCGGCAGTGTGATGACCTATTTCCCCCACCCCAACGCCAAGGTCGGGCGCGAAGGCACCGGCGAGGTGTCGACAACCGCCTTCAGCATACCGAAAGGCGCGACAGCGTTCTGGCAGGGGCGGCTGGGCGGAACGCTCGACACCCGCTTCGGAGATAAGCGTCTAGAGGTCAGCGGCCCCGACGGGGACGCGCTGGCCCTCGTCGAGGGCGACGATCCCCGTACTCCTTGGACCACCGACGAGATCAGCCCAGAGGTCGCGATCCGCGGGTTTCAGTCTGTCGAATTGCGCCTGTCCGATATCGCTGCCGAAGCACGATTGCTCACGACGCTTGGCTATACTGAAATCGCCCGCGAAGGCGATGTGACCCGCTACAGCCTGCCCGGCAATGGCGCGAACAGCGTCGATCTGCGCAAGAGCGATCTGCCAAGGGCGCGCTACGGCGCCGGGCGCGTGCATCATGTCGCCTTTTCGGTGCCAGATCGAGACGCACAATTGCGGGTGCGCGACGCGATGATCGCAGAGGGCATGACCGTCACCGAACAGATCGACCGCGATTATTTCTGGGCGATCTATTTTCGCACCCCCGGCGGCGTGCTGTTTGAAATTGCCACCGACGGCCCCGGATTTGACCGCGATGAGCCGCCTGAACGCCTTGGCGAGGCGCTTCAGCTGCCGTTGCGGCACGAACATCTGAGGAAAAGCCTGCAAGCCAAGCTTGAGCCGCTCGGCTGACCCAAGCGGCACCCCGGTCTGATCGGGGCGCCGGTTCCGCTTGCTCTGGTCGGCCCGGCGGCCCCAAGAACGCCGCCGGGCCGGGTGTCATTCATCTGGGGAAGATCAGTGCAGCTGGCCGCTCAGACGCGAGATCTCTTCTTTGATCTTCAGCTTCTGCTTCTTGAGCGCGGCGACGTGGAGGTCGCTCGTGCCGGGACTCCGCTGCATTTGTTCCACAGCGGAAGAGAGGTTTTGGTGCTTCTTCTTCAGTTCCTGCAGGTGCGAACTCAAGCTCATTTGTTTCCTCCTAGTGCTGGGTTGAGCCTCCAGTGCAGCACAACATTTGATTCCTGTCACGCCGCAGCTGCGAGAGTGCTGAAAGATTCCTTAAGAATGCATCAACACGTTGCGGTCATTTCGGGAAAGGCAGCGCTTTGCCCTCTCTCAATGCCGCCCTTATGATCTGTGAATAGTCCTCACCATCCGCAAGATGGCTCTCGCCCTCGTGTAGTGCCAGCGCCGGATGAAGGCGAAATGCCGCCCGGCCACCCTTGCGAGCGCGGGCGAAAAACAGTTTCGCAGGGCGCCCGGCGCGCGGTGAAAGAGGCCATACTTCCAACGATCCCAGAGGCTTCATCGCGTCGAGCAGCTCTGGCAGCTTTTCGATCCGCAGCACCACGGTAAAACTGCCACGCGGCTTCAGCCGTCGCGCCGCCAATGCCGCCCAGAGGGCCAGCGGCAGCGGCCCGGCGAGCCCCAGCTCGCGCCCGGGATCATCGGCGGAACTTCGCGCATGGGTGTCGAAATAAGGCGGATTGGCGATGACATGGTCAAAGGAATGCGCCCGCAGCGCCTCGGGCGGCGCGGCGATATCGCCTTCCAACACCTCCCCGGTCAGCCCATTCTCATCAAGATTGCGACGCGCCAGAATCGCATAGGCAGGCTGTATCTCCAGCCCGACCAGCCGCAGCCCCGGCACACGCGCACCAAGACAGCACAGCGCGGGCGCGCCGCCACAGCCGAGTTCAAGCACGCTCTCCGAGGGCTGCGCCGGAACCGTCGCCGCCAGCAGCACCGGATCGATGCCGGCGCGATAGCCCGAGACCGGCTGCCAGAGCCGCAGCTTTCCACCAAGAAAGGCATCGCGGCGCAGTTCGGCATCGGCGAAGGGCTCAGCCCTCAAATCGCACCCCGTTCAGTCGCAGGATGCGCCGCGCCTGATCCGCAAGATCGCGCCGCACCATCAGTCGGCGCGGCAATATGCCGATCGACCCTTCGAGAACGCTCATATTTACGTCCAGCTCGAAGCTGTCTATACCCTCAGCGTCCAGAAGGGTTTTCACCAGCGGGATTAGCGTTATGTCGTTGGTTCTGAGAAGCTCTTCCATGGGCAGGATGTAAGGACAGTGCCACCGCCTTGTCGAGCCTGTTCGGGCAAGGAATATGGGGATCCGATGGGTCTGGATACGCCGATGAAAAAGCCGCACGACCGGCTCGCCGAGATGCTCGACCAGGACATGGCCGAGGTGAATGCACTGATCCGCCAGCGTATGGCGTCGAAACACGCGCCGCGCATTCCCGAGGTTACCGCACATCTGGTCGACGCCGGTGGCAAGCGGCTGCGACCCCTGCTGACGCTCGCCTCGGCACGGCTTTGCGGCTACGAGGGGCCGTTTCACGTGCATCTCGCCGCGACGGTGGAATTCATCCACACCGCGACCTTGCTGCATGACGACGTGGTCGATGAAAGCAGGCAGCGGCGCGGGCGGCCCACTGCCAACCTGCTGTGGGACAACAAATCTTCGGTTCTGGTCGGCGATTACCTGTTTGCCCGTGCCTTCCAGTTGATGGTCGAGCCGGGCAACCTGCGGGTGCTGAACATCCTGTCCAACGCCGCCGCCACCATCGCGGAAGGCGAGGTGTTGCAACTGACCGCGGCGCAGGATCTGAAGACCACCGAGGAAATCTACCTGCAGGTGGTGCGTGGCAAGACCGCGGCGCTGTTCTCTGCCGCGACCGAGGTTGGCGGCGTGATCGCCGGTGTCGACGAAGGGCTGATTCAGGCGCTCTATACCTATGGGGATGCGCTGGGGATCGCCTTCCAGATCGCCGACGATCTGCTGGATTATCAGGGCGATAGCAAGACCACGGGGAAGAATGTCGGCGACGATTTCCGCGAGCGCAAGCTGACCCTGCCGGTGATCAAGGCCATCGCCGCCGCATCCGAGGACGAGCGCGCTTTCTGGAAACGCACCATCGAAAAGGGCGACCAGCGCGACGGCGATCTCGAACATGCGCTGGACTTGCTGAACCGCCATGGCGCATTGGCCGCCACCCGCGACGATGCGCTGGAATGGGCCCAGACGGCAAAGATCGCTATGCGCGCCCTGCCCGCATCGGACCTGCGTGAGGTTCTGATCGAGCTGGCAGATTTCGTGGTGGCGCGGCTTTACTAAGCGCGATGCGGCATGCGGGGCGCCGCCTGCTGTGCCTGATCGCCCAGCAGACCGCCGGCGACCCACCAATCGGGCTTTTCCCGGCTGATATTTTCGGCGGCGCGCTGCGCATCCTCTTCACGGGCGAACAGGCCAAAGCAGGTCGCCCCGGATCCCGACATTCGCGCCAGCCCGCAGCCACGCTGCGCCCCAAGCGCGCTGAGCACAATACGGATCATTGGCTCGACCCGTATCGCTGGCGCTTCGAGATCGTTGCGCAATGCGCGCAGAAACGCGATGAGGCCCGCCGCATCGCTCAGCTTCGGCAGCGCGGGGATCGGTGAATTCTCTCGGCTTTGCAGCGCCTTGAAGACCTCGGGCGTTGACACCGGGCGGCGCGGGTTCACCAGAACCGCCGCCACCGATGGCAGGTTTATCCGCGTCAGCTGCTCGCCGATGCCGCCCACCCGCAAAGGCACCGGATCGAGGCACATCGGCACATCGGCCCCCAGCGCCAGGGCCTGCGTCGCGTCGATTTCGCGCCCGGTGAGCGCCGCCATGCCGCGCAGCGCGGCGGCGGCATCGGCAGAGCCCCCCCCGATGCCCGACGACGACGGCAACCGCTTGTCCAGCGTCAGCGCGGCATCCTGCCCAAGCAACGCCGCCGCGCGCAGCGCGAGGTTGCTCATATCCGATGGCACGCCCGCCGCTTCGGGGCCGATGACCCGCAACGACAGCCCGTTTCCCGGCGTGATCTGCACCACATCGCCGACCGGCCCAAACACGACCAGCGACTCCAGAAGATGATACCCGTCCGCCCGACGGCCAGTGACATGCAGCGCAAGATTGATCTTCGCCGGGGCGAAGACCTCAGTCGCCGCCATTGGCGACCCTGAGCGGCGGCTTGCCTTCCCCGGCCAGCACCTGATCCAGCCCGACCTTCAGCTTTTCACGAATGCGCTCGGGGTCGACCTCGTCCGAGGCGTTTTCCCAATCGACGAAGCTGAGCGCACGCTGCCATTGAAACCGCGCCTCGTTCTTGCGCCCGACCGCCCAGTAGACATCGCCCAGATGGTCGTTCACCACCGGATCGACCGCCATCAGCTCGGCGGCGCGTTCCATATGCATCACCGCGTCATCGTAACGGCCAAGCTTGTACAGCGCCCAGCCAAGGCTGTCGACGATATAGCCGCTCTGCGGTTGCGCCGAGACCGCCTGTTCGATCATCTCCAGCGCCTCGTCGAGCTTTTCGTGATGCTCGACCAGCGAATAGCCAAGGTAATTCAGCACCTGCGGCTGACCGGGGTTCAGCGCCAGCGCCTTGCGGAAATCCGCTTCGGCCTGATCCCATGTGCCGCGCCGCTCGTTGCTGATGCCGCGTGCGTAATACAGGAACCATTGCGCCGGGTTCTCGATATCAAAGGATGTCAGCGCCCGCGTGTAAGCATCGACCGCCGCGTCATAGCGTTCAAGCTGGCGCAGCATATCCCCCAGCGCAGATTGCACCGTCGCCTCGCCGCCATGGGTCTTGGCGAGCTGCTCCAACACCTCGATCGCGGCATCGTCGCGGCCAGCGGCGCTCAGCGCATCGGCGCGGCCCAGTTCGGCGGCGTGATAATCGGGGTCGCTGGCGGGCACTTTCTTGTAGGTCTCGATCGCCAGATCGTACTGGTCGAGCCCCTCAAGCAGCGACGCGGTCATCATGATCGCCCCTGAATGATCCGGGCGCAGGTATTCGGCGATCCGGGCATAAAGCAGGGTGAAATCGTCGTTCGCCTCGTTCGAAAGCGCACCCGCGAGCGTGTAGAACACCTCGGCGATGCCGTCGCGGGCATTGGTCACATAGGTGAACGGCAGCACCTCATTGGCCATCAGCTTGCCCCGCATCAGTTCCAGCGCGGGATCACGCGGTTCGGGGAAGCCCTCGGTGATCATCGTCACCGCGTCGGCCTGCCGGCCAAGCTGGCTGAGGATTTCAGCTCGAGCCATCACCGCCCGCCGTGTCAGCTGCATCGAGCCAGCGCGCCGTGCTTCGAACACCGCCTCTGCCCCTTCGAAATCACCGACCGAGGCCAACGCAAAGGCGCGATGATACTCGGCGAAGGTGCTCAGCCCCTGCTGCTGGCCCAGCGCATCAAAGGCGGCCAGCGCAGCGCGCATGTCGCCGCGACCAAGTTCGGACCACGCGCGAACCAGTCCATCGACCAGCGGCCCGATCGCGGTATCGCTGTCGATACGGTCGATCAGCCCGTTGTAATCGCCATCCTTGGACAGCTGTGCCACCTGCGCCATGTGGCCGATCTGGCTTTGGAATCCGTCCTGCGAAAGGTTGTCGGCCAGCGTCACCGCCTGCGGCACATTGCCAAGCGCAAGATTGGCATAGACCGCCCGTTCGCGCAGCGCAGAGTTGCCCGGGTCAAAGATCAGCGCCCGGCCGTAGTATTCCGCCGCCGCTTTGAAGTCGCCAAGGAAGCTTGCCTGCCGGGCCGCCAGATAGCCGCCCGAAAGGCTGTTGGCCGCAGCAGGCCCCGCGAGCCCTGCCATCACGGCCAGCGCAAGCCCTGCCCCGCGCAGCGTTCCAACCTTCGATCCCATGCCTGTCGCCTCCGATTTCGTTGCGGGGAGCCTAGCTTGCGATCCCTGAACACGCAATGAGCAGGGCCTTCACGCCCCCGTCAGCAGCCGCTGGCTCAGAGCAGATCCAGCTTGCGCGCCAGTTTGGCGTCCAGCGATGACAGCCCGCCCACATCATGCGTCGTCAGCAGCACCGTCACCTTGTTGTAGACATTGGTCCATTCGGGGTGATGGTTCCACTTCTCCGCCCACATGGCGGCGCGGGTCATCCATGAAAACGCCTCGATGAACCCGCCGAAGACAAAGGTCTTTTCAATGGCGTCACGATCTTCGCTCATCTGCCAACCGTTGTCCAACAGGGGGGCAAGAATGGTTTCGCGGGCGGTCTCCGAGAGTTTTTCAGTCATGGCTGTTCGTCCCTGCGGGTTTTGCGAAAGGGGCCATAGGCGGTGAGGATCTCGATGTCCTCGCCCACCGCGCGGCGCTCTTCTTCTAGATAGCGCTCGACGGCGCTGGCGAAACCCCGGTCGGCGATCCAGTGCAGCGAATGGGTCTGCACCGGCAGGTATCCGCGCGCCAGCTTGTGTTCGCCCTGCGCCCCGGCTTCGACCCGCTTCAGCCCCCGGGCAATGGCAAAGTCGATGGCCTGATAATAGCACAGCTCGAAATGCAGGCAGGGATGATCTTCGACACAGCCCCAATAGCGGCCATAAAGTGTCTCGCGCCCGATGAAGTTCAGCGCCCCGGCGATGGGCGTGCCGCCGCGCTCGGCGATCACCAGCGCGATGTCGTCTTTCAGGGTGTCATGAGCGATCTCGAAAAACGCACGGGTCAGGTAGGGCGTGCCCCATTTGCGCGCGCCAGTGTCCTGATAGAACCGCCAGAAGGCATCCCAATGGTCTGGCTCGATCTGCGCCCCGGTGAGCATGCGGATATCGCCGCCAAACTCCTGCGCCGTGCGGCGTTCTTTGCGGATGGCCTTGCGCTTGCGACTGCTGAGGCTGCTCAGAAAGCCATCGAAATCCGCGTAATCGTTGTTTTCCCAGTGAAACTGCTGACTGGTCCGCCGCATCAGCCCCATCTGTTCGCCCGCGATGGCCTCGGCCTCTGTGCAAAAGGTGGCGTGCAGCGAGCTGACGCCATTCTCCGATGCAAACTGCACCGCGCCTTGCACAAGTGCCGACAGTCCGGTCACCTCGTGCCCGGGTTTGACCAGAAACCGCCGCCCGGTGGCGGGGGTAAAGGGCACCGCAATCTGAAGCTTGGGGTAATAGCGCCCGCCGGCCTGATCAAACGCATGGGCCCAGTTGTGATCGAAGATGTATTCGCCCTGACTGTGCCCCTTGGCATAAAGCGGCGCGACGGCGATGATCTTGCCATCCTGCTCGGCCACAAGATGGTGCGGCTCCCACCCGGTGCCGCGCCCGACCGACCCCGAGGCTTCGAGCGCGTGCAGGAAACGCCACGTGGTAAAAGGGTCATTGGCCCGCCCGTCAGCGGCTTCGGGACAGGCGCAGGCGTCCCAGTCCGCTTGCGCTATCTGGTCGAGCGAGGTCAGGACGTTGACGGCAATCGTAGGGGTCGGGTCGTGGCTGGTCATGCAAGCGCCTCCGGATTCCAATCTGGCCCCGATGGCGTGGCGTTCAAGCTTCGTATCCCTCGAAGGTGATGTTCTGAGCCACCTTGCGCGCCTCTGCCTCCTGCTCGTGCGAGCGGACCGTCCAGCACAGCACGGCGGCACCGTCGCGCTGAAGCTCGGCGACACGCGGGCGCGCCAGATCCCGACGGTCGTGACTGATGAAACAGGCACCGACACGGTCGTAATCGGGAATCTCCCGCAGGCTGGCGCGGGTGGCGGCGGGCACCAACGGCGAGTCATCCGCATCCCATGCGCAAGTCGTAAGGCCGCGCGGCAGCCCGGGCGCCATCCGTGCCAGCGCCGCCACCGAATGCGGGTTGAACGACATCAGCGCCACCGGCCCGATATAACCGTCAAGCGCTCGCACCGCGGCGGCTTCAAGCGCCCCGACATCGGGGCCCATCGCGCCATCCTGATCCTTGACCTCGATCAGAAGCGCAGTCTTGCCCGCCACCAGCTTGAGCACCTGCGCGAGGGTCGGAATACGCTCTTGTCCGTGGCGCAGCTGGATCGTCGCCAGCTGCGCCGCGCTACGGTCGCGGACCGCCCCCGTCTGCGTCGTAAGACGGGAGAGGTCGTAATCGTGAAACACCATCGCTTCGCCGTCGCTCGAAAGCTGAAGGTCGATCTCGATGCCGTATCCGGCCTGGATCGCGGCGGAAATCGCCTCGATCGAGTTTTCGGGGCGGCCACGCTGGGTGTTGTGCAACGCGCGGTGAGCGATCGGGCGGTCGAGAAAGGCGGCGGGCAGCTGCATCAGTTCAGCTCGAAGATGCCTTCGATTTCAACCGCAACGCCGAGCGGCAGAGACGCGGCAGATACCGCCGAGCGCGAATGCTTGCCCGCGTCGCCCAGCACCGCGACCAGCAGATCCGACGCGCCGTTGATGACCTTGGGCTGTTCCGTGAAATCGCCGGTCGAGTTGACGAATCCGGTCAGTTTGACGACGCGCTTGAGCTTGGTCCAGTCACCGCCGCAGGCCGCCTTGGCCTGTGCAAGCAGGGCCAGCGCGCAGCTGGCAGCGGCTTTTGCACCGTCTTCGGTGGTCATGCCCTCGCCAAGCTTGCCCTTGATCAGGCCGTCCGGCCCCTGGCTGATCTGCCCCGAAACAAAAACAGTGCTGCCGCTGATCACGTAGGGCACATAGTTTGCCGCCGGCGCGGGCGCGTCGGGAAGGGTCAGTCCAAGCTCGGAAAGGCGGGAGTCGATGTCGGTCATGGCGAAATTCCTGGGTTGCTGTCCGTGCGCGACGCTAGCCGCGTTGCGCACAGATGGAAACACCCCTTCGAGGGGTCAGGTCTCCCGCAATGCCCGGCTGAAATATACGGCGAAAGGCTTGATCAGATAGGCCAGCGGCGTGCGATCTTCGGTGCGCAGGAACGCCTCGACCGGCATACCGGGGATCAGGGACGACCCCTCGGGCAGTTTCTCGACCTCGCCTTCTGGCAGCACGATCTCGGCCCGGTAATAACTGACCTTGGTGGCTTCGTCGGTGAAGGCATCGGCCGAGATCCGCGTCACCTTGCCGAAGAGTTCGGGCGTGGTGCGCTGGTCGAGCGCGGCAAAGCGCAGCAACACCTCTTGACCGACATGGGTCTGGTCGATGTGGATCGGATCGATATTGGCCTGAATCACCAGAGGACGGTCTTGCGGCACCACATAAAGCACCGGCTCGGCGGCGCGAATCACCGAGCGTGGTGCAAAGACAGTGAGGCCGTAGACCACACCCGACACCGGGGCGGTGATTTCCATTCGCTTGAGCTGTTCAAGCAGCGACAACCGCTGTTCGGCCAGTTCACGAAAGCGATACCGCATGTCGCGCAGAGTGGTGATCGCTTCTTCGATGCGCTGGGTCTGAAGCCCCAGAACCTGAATGTCGATCTCGGTGATCTGGCCTTCGGCTTGGGCCTTCTGCGCCACCAAATCACCCTGCTGACCGGCAAGGCGAGCCGCTTCGCGCTGCAGGCTCAACACCCGGCTGGCCTGCGCCAGCCCGCGGTCAAGCAGCGACTGCTGGTCGGTCAACTCTTTCTGGATAAGATCATATTGCTCGGACATGGCGGCGATCTGCGCCTCGATCCCTTCGATCTGGCTCCCGATCTGTTCAGACCGCTTTGCAAGCTGCTCGGTCTGCCCTGACAGCGATTCAAGCCGCGCAAAGAACAGGTTGCGCTGTCCCTCGACCAGTTCAGCGACCTCGTCGTCAACCTCGGCGCGGGCCAGTAGCTCTTCGTTGAAGATGAGCTCTTCCTTGCCATCGCGTTCCGCCGTCAACCGGGCCTCTCGGGCCAAAAGTTCGAAATACTGCCCTTCGATGATCAACAGCTCCGACTTGCGCAGCGTCGGGTCGAGCCGGACCATGACATCGCCCGCTTCCACCACATCCCCCTCGTCCACACGGATTTCGGACACCACGCCGCCATCGGGATGCTGCACCACCTGTCGATTGCGTTCGACCTGAATCTGGCCGCTCGCGACGATGGCCCCTGAAATCTGCGTCGTCGCCGCCCATGTGCCGAAGCCACCGATCAGCACCACCAGCGCGACAAGGCCCAGCGTCATTGGCAACCGGGTCGAGAAACCGTCATCGCTCATCGCACACCTCCGTGGCCGGCACTGCGGCTGATCTGATCGTGATTCTTGACCATCGAGCGCAGCACTTCTTCCTTGGGGCCAAACGCCGCGCGTGCGCCGTTTTCCAGCATCAGCAGCATGTCGCACTCGCGAATCGCCGACGGACGGTGCGCCATGATGATCACCGACCTGCCCTCGTCCTTCATCGTGCGGATGGCGCGGTTCACCGCCTCGGACCCCTCGTTGTCGAGGTTCGAATTCGGCTCGTCGAGCACAAGGATCATTGGGTCGCCATACATCGCCCGCGCAAGGCCGATGCGTTGCATCTGCCCGCCCGAGAGCCGCCCTCCGGCAGCCGCGACGCGGGTGTCATACCCGTCGGGCAGCTTGAGAATCATCTCATGCGCATCTGCCTTGCGGGCGGCGGCAACGATTGCTTCGGGATCGGGGTTTTCCAGCAGACGGGCGATGTTCTCGGCGATCGTGCCATCGAACAGCGTCACCCGTTGCGGCAAGTAGCCGATATGCTGGCCAAGATCCTGCCCATATTGTTCCAAAGACGCACCGTCGAGGCGAATCTTGCCACCCGCGGGCCGCCAAACACCGGTGATCGCCCTTGCCAGCGTCGATTTCCCGGCACCGGAGGATCCGATCACTCCCAGCGCATGGCCGGGGTTGAGCGTAAAGCTGACCAGCCGAAGCGCCGCCTGATGATCGCCCGGCGGCACCACGGTAAGCTGCGAAACCTCAAGCGATGCCCGTGGCTTGGGCAGAGGCAGGCGCGCCTCTTCGGGCGGCACCTCGGACAGAAGCTGCGCGAGATTGTCCCAGCCCTTGCGCGCCCGCGTCACTGCGGGCCACTGGCCGATCAGTAGCTCGATCGGGGCCAGCGCCCGACCCATCAGGATCGACCCCGCGATCATCGCGCCCGCCGTCAATTCCCCCTGCAGCACCAGATACGCGCCAAGGCCCAGCATCGCCGATTGCAGGAACAGTCGGAAGGTCTTGGTGGTGACGGTGAAGGTGCCGACGATATCCGCGCTGTTGATCTGCCCGCTCAGCGCCGCCGAGCGCGCCTTGTGCCAGCGCTTGAACGCCGCCGCACGCATGCCCAGAGACTGCACCATCTCGGCCTCGGAGCGGATCTGTTCCGAGCTTTGCTCGGCCCGCATCATCGCCTGATTGGATTTCAGGGTCGGGTCCCGGCTAAGCCCTTGGTTCAGAAGCGTCACGGCCACCAGAACCAGCCCGCCACCAACGGCAAGAAAGCCCAGCCACGGGTGAAAAATGAAGATCGCCGCGACGAACAGCGGCGTCCACGGAATGTCGAAAAATGCCATCAGCACCGGCGACGACATCAGCCGCTGCACCGATTCAAGATCCTTGAGCCCGGTGACCGACAGCTCGTCTGGCTTGACCGCTGCGCGCCGCATCACCGCGTCGAACACCCGCAGGTCGAGCCGTCCCTGAAACCGCGCCGCGACCCGCGCCATGATCCGCCCGCGGGCGTAATCGAGCACCCCCATCATGGAGTACAGGAACACAACGAGCACGGTCAGCGCCAGCAACGTCGCCTCGGACCGCGAGCCAAGCACCCGGTCGTAGACCTGAAGCATATACAGCGGCCCCGTCAGCATCAGGGCGTTCACCAGAAAACTGAAGATCCCGACGAACCAGTAGAATGGCCGCCCCTGCTTTCGGGCCGCCAGAAGCTCGTCGCGCCCGCCATCCTTGCGTTGCATGTTCGCCATTCCCGGACCCTCTCCGCGCTCCGGCGACCCTGTCAGCCGAAAGCGAAAATTCAATTAACAGACACTTCATCACGAGGCCATCGCACGGAAGGCGAAATCGGCCCGTATCCCTTGGCCTTTCATGTGCCAGCAACTAAGCAGAGCCTACATCTTCCGGCTTTGCCTGTACCAGCATCAAATCAAGGAGGTCAGGAATTGCCCAGCCTGCGCCCCATCGCCTGTCTTGCGCTTGTAAGCCTTATTGCCGCTTGCGCCAACCCCGGCCCCGGCGAGGCCCCGGACGGCATCTTTGATCCGCAGGAAGGCCCAAACCGGCGGGTGCACGCCTTCAACAAGCGGCTCGACACCGCGCTGTCGGGCGCCGGAAGCGCTGGCAGCTCTGTGCCGCTGCCGGTACGGGCTGGGATCGAGAACATGGCCGACACCGTGTCCTTGCCGCAGACCGTGGTCAACCAGCTGTTGCAGCTTCGCCTCGGGCGCGCCACCCGCAACACCGCGCGGTTTTCTATCAACGCCACCGTCGGCCTGCTGGGCCTGCTCGACCCCGCCGAGGCCATAGGCCTGCCCGAAGACGAAAGCGATTTCGGCGAAACGCTACATGTCTGGGGGCTGCCCGAAGGCTCCTATATCGAACTGCCCGTCATCGGCCCAAGCACCGAACGCGACGCGGTGGGCATGTTCGTCGACATCTTCACCAACCCGCTGAGCTACGTGCTGCCGCCGAACGCGCGCTACACCGCAACCGGCGTGCGTCTGGCGGAACGGGTGCTCGACCGGTCGGAATATGCCGACCAGATCGACGAGATGCTCTACGGCTCGGCCGACAGCTACGCGCAATCACGCACGATTTATTTGCAGAACCGACGCTATGAGCTTGGGGATGAATCTGCCAATGGGGCGGGCTATATCGACCCCGAAGCCATCGATACGGAGGGATTCTGATGCGCGCATTTTCAGGCAGCACCATGACACGGCGGGCGATGATCACCGGTGCGGTTTCGGCCGTTGCCCTTACGCTGATCGGTGCCCCGGCTCGCGCCGCCAGCGCCGCACAGGCCGAAGCGCTGGTGGACCGGCTGGTCGGTGACATCAACACGGCAATCGGCTCTGGCGCGAGCGAGGCGAAGCTGATCGCGCAGTTCGAGCAGATCTTCCGCAGCTACGGCGACATGCCCTATATCGCCGCCTACGCCATGGGCGTCGAGGCACGCAGGGCCAGCCCTGCCCAGAAGAAAGCCTTTACCGAGGCCTTCTCGAGCTACATCTCGCGCAAGTATGGCAAGCAGTTCCGCAAATTCATCGGCGGGCGCATCGACGTGCAGGGCACCAAGTCGGTCAAGAACGCCTATCAGGTGTCGACCTTGGCCTATCTGCGCGGCCAGTCGCCCTTTGACGTGACCTTCTTCATCGGCGAAAAATCGGGCAAATTCTTCAACCTGTATGTCGAAGGCGTCAACATGCTGCTGACCGAACGCACCGAGATCGGCTCGATGCTCGACCGCCGCGGCGGCGACATCGATGCGATGATCGCGGATCTGCAGCGCGCCGGATGACACCGCAGCTTGGCCGTCTGGTGATCTACACCAGAAAGACCGACGCGATGGTGGCGTTCTATAGCGCTCATTTCGGCTATGAGGCGGTGCGGCTTCCCGGCGATCGCATCGTCGAATTGCGCCCGCCGGGACAGGGGGCTGCGATCCTGCTGCACCCGGCGTCGAAGGGGCAAAGGGCCGGTCAGTCTTTGATCAAACTGGTGTTCGACGTGCCCGACGTGAGCGCCGCCTGCGATGCGGCCAAGGCGCGCGGGCTGGAATTCGGCGCGATCCACGACGCCGATGGCTACAGCTTCGCCAATACAAAGGATCCGTCGGGCAATTCGGTGCAACTGTCGAGCCGCGCCTATTGCGGTCGCGCGGCACCGACCGAACCCGGCGGCACAACCAGTGACGATGACATCTGATCGCCAAGGTTCGCACCGCCCCGCCCTTTAACTCACCATTCAGCGACACGAGCATTGCCGAACATGGGCTGATCACCGCCCACCATGTCGATGAAGTTGGCGTGAACGCCTACCCGCCGCTCCCCTGCCCGCAGGGGCAATGCTGCCGGTTCTGTCAGTCGTCGCCGCAAGGGCTGATCCATGCGGGCCGGTCGCGCGACTGCCCGCGCGACCGGCTTTGTCATCACATCGCGGCGAGCAGGCTTTCCCCGGCCGAGATGTCGCATTCGCCGGGGCTGTTTTCGGCGTGCAGGATCGTCACGGTGCCGTCCTCGACCAGCATCGCATAGCGCTTGGACCGGGTGATCAAGCCAGCGGGCGGCGCGGTGAAATCCATGCCGATCGCCTTGGTGAAGCTGCTTTCGGGATCGCCGAGCATGGTGATCCCCGCCTCAGTTGCCCCGGTCGATTCGCCCCATGCCTTCAGCACGAAGGGATCGTTCACCGACAGGCAGACGATCTCGTCCACGCCTTTTTCGGCCAGCTGGTCCTTGACCCGGATAAAGCTGGGCACATGTGCCGCCGAGCAGGTCGGGGTATAGGCCCCGGGCACGGCAAAGATCACCACCTTGCGCCCCTTGGTCACGTCATCCAGTTTGACCTGCTGCGGCCCGTCGTCGCCCATCTTCACGAGGGTTGCCCCCGGAAGCGTATCTCCCTTGGTGATTGCCATGTGCATCGTCTCCTGTGCGTTGCGTTTCCGACGCCCACGGTTATAGGCTCCGCCCGGACATACAAACGAATTTTCGAAGAGGCGAACGGATGGGCAAGGTTGTTGTGATCGGAGCGGGCCAGGCAGCGGCCTCACTGGTGGCGCGCCTGCGCGCAGAGGGGCACGACGGCGAAATCACCGTGATTGGCGCCGAAGCCGTGCCCCCCTACCAGCGCCCGCCCCTGTCCAAGGCCTATCTGCTGGGCGAAATGGACCAAGAGCGGCTCTACCTGCGCCCGCGCGATTTCTACGAAGCGCAAGGGATCGAGCTGATGCTGGGCACGCCGGTCACCGCCATCGACCTGTCGGCCCGCACGCTGATCGCCAATGGCGAGATGATCGGCTGGGACGATCTGGTGTTCTGCACCGGGTCTGAGCCCCGCCGCCTGCCCGCGGCCATCGGCGGCACGCTGGATGGCGTCTGCGTCGTGCGCACGCTGGCCGATGTAGATGCAATGGCGCCCCGGTTCACCAAGGGCGCGCGGGTGCTGATCGTCGGCGGCGGCTATATCGGGCTGGAGGCGGCAGCGGTGGCGTCAAAGCTCGGGCTCAAGGTGACGCTGGTCGAAATGGCAGAGCGCATCCTGCAGCGCGTCGCCGCTCCCGAAACGGCGGATTTCTTCCGCGCCCTGCACAGCGCGCATGGGGTCGACATCCGCGAAGGCGTCGGCCTTGGCGCCCTGACTGGCGCGGGCCGGGTCGAGGCGGCAGAACTGACCGATGGCACCAAGCTGCCCGTCGATTTCGTCATCGCCGGCGTCGGCATCGTGCCCGAGGTGGAACTGGCCGAAGCGGCAGGCATCGCCATCGAAAACGGCATCCGCACCGATGCCACCGGCCGCACATCGGCTCCGAATGTCTGGGCAGCGGGCGATTGCGCCTCTTTCCCGCACAAGGGCGCACAGATCCGGCTGGAAAGCGTCGGCAATGCCATCGATCAGGCGGAACTGGTGGCGGACAACATCCTTGGGGCCGGACGGGCGTATGAGGCAAAGCCGTGGTTCTGGTCGGATCAATACGACGTCAAGCTGCAGATCGCCGGGCTGAACCACGGCTACGATCGCGTGGTCGTGCGCAAGGGCGAGGGCACCTGCTCGCACTGGTACTACGCGGGCGCAACGTTGCTGGCGCTGGACGCGATGAACGACCCGCGCGCCTACATGGTGGGCAAGCGTTTGATCGAAGCGGGAAAATCCCCTGACCCGGACGCCGTGGCAGACCCGGCCACCGACCTCAAGACGCTGCTCAAGTGAGGATCATCGCCGGAGACTGGCGCGGCCGCGCCCTGACATCCGTCGGTAAGGGTGACCCAAAAGCGCATCTGCGCCCGACCACCGACCGCACCCGCGAAAGCCTGTTCAACATGCTCGCCGGGGGCCGCTTTGGCGATCCTTTCGAGGATGCCGTGGTGCTCGACCTTTTCGCGGGCACCGGCGCGCTGGGGCTCGAGGCTTTGTCGCGCGGAGCGGTATCCTGCACCTTTGTCGACGACGGGCGCAAGTCGCTGAGCATCCTGCGCGAGAACATCCGGCTGCTTGGCTGCGACCGGCAGACGAGCGTGATCCCCCGCGATGCGACACGCCTCCCACCGACAGACACTGCCGCAACGCTGGTGTTTCTCGACCCTCCCTACGGCAAGGCGCTGGGGGCCAAAGCCCTAGACGCAGCCCGCACCGGCGGCTGGCTCGCCCCCGAAACGCTGGTGATCTGGGAAGAAAACGCACCTCAACACGCCCCCGAAGGCTTCGAGCTGCTGGACACCCGGCGCTATGGCGACACCCATGTCACGGTGCTGCGCACCCGATGAGAAGACTCGCCGGGCGCGGTGCATGTCGAGAACAATTTCGCATGTATCCGTTCGTTCAGCGACATGAGAGGGCAGCATCACCGTCCCGAAACCCACCTGACAGCATCACCCACTCCCGGCCCGTCCACATCTGGAGCATCCACAACGATTTAGACGAGGCAATCCTGTCAGATACGACATCTGGCTTCAATCAGATTGCTGGATGCAGGACGAATTCACAGCGAGCGTCGCTCCAGAGATGCCGCCATTCGTCGCCAGCACCGGAACACAACCGCTGCAGATTGCGTCGCGTTTGCCTCCGGCACCCGCCCCCGACCACACGAGCCTTGTGATTGACTCAGACGCTAAACAGCGCCTCATCACCGGCGCCGCGATGAATCACGACCTCATTAACTTTGCCCACCCGGACCGATACAAAGGTCTCGACATCTACGTTGCCCGAACCGTGACGAGCCGCCGACACCTGCTCGACATGGCTGCGACCGGCCACCTGGCGGTGTCTGGCCACCACTTTCCGATTTCCGGCGCTGCCCATGCCACACGCCAGAGCCGCAGCTACTGCTCCGCCCCTTCACTCTGGACACGGTGCAATAACCCAAATCCCAGCGCCTGTCCGCAATGGTCGGCCAGCCTCCGGCGGGAGTTTATTCGGCAAGATGAAGACAAGGCGCCGCGCCCATCTTCATCTTGCTGAATAAACTCCGGGGGGAGCCGCAGGCGGGGGGCTGGCCCCCCTCTGCTCTCTGAGCCTAAGCAGAAGCTGGGGTATAGAACAGCCCACCCGGAGACGGCGTAAAGATCTCGGCCCCGTCAGAGGTCACACCGACCGAATGCTCGAACTGTGCCGACAGGTGCTTGTCGCGGGTGATCGCCGTCCACTCGTCCTTGAGCACCTTGGTTTCGGGACGGCCGAGGTTCACCATCGGCTCGATGGTGAAGAACATGCCCTCCTCGAGCACCGGCCCGGTTCCGGGGCGGCCATAATGCAGCACATTGGGCGCGGCGTGGAACACCCGCCCAAGGCCATGGCCGCAGAAATCCCGCACCACCGACATGCGATGGCCCTCGACAAAGCTCTGGATGGCGTGGCCGATATCGCCGAAGGTCTTGCCCGGTTTGACCGTGTCGATGCCGATCATCAGCGCGTCATGGGTCACCTGGATCAACCGCGCGGCAAAGGGCTTCGCCTCTCCTGCGACATACATCCGCGAGGTATCGCCGAACCAGCCATCGACGATCACCGTAACATCGATATTCAGGATATCGCCGTCATACAGTGCATCATCGGTGCGCGAATGGGTGTCATTTTTCCACTTGGGGATCTTGCTGCCGGGAATCCCGTGGCACACCACGTGATTCACCGAAATGCAGCTGGCGTGCTGATAGCCCTTGTAGCCGATGGTGGCCGACGTCGATCCGCTGGCAGCGACCAGTTCGCGGATGATCGCCTCGAGCCCGCCGGTTGTCTGGCCGGGAAAGACGTGCGGCACAAGATCGTCGAGGATCTTGGCCGCGACAGCTCCTGCCTTCGCCATGCCGGCGAAATCATTTGCTTCGTGAATGCGAATACCGTCCCGTGTGAGGCGGCCAGTGTCATGTCTCAAGGCTGCGCGCTCCGTCTGCGTGTTGGTCATCTATTTAGACGTAAAGGGTGGAAGATGCCAGTGGAGAGCCGCCTCTGACGCCCCTTGCCTGCATAGAATGTGCATCAATCGCAGGGGTGGAAGGGCAGCGGCGCGCCAAGGGACACGGACTTGGGCGTAATGTCGCAGCCAAAGGCGAGGGTTTCGACGCCTCTTGCCGTGGCTTGCGCCCAGGCGCGCGCATAGGCCGGGTCGATGTCCGCAGCGAGGCTCACCGCTGTGCAATCGGTGCGCTGCACGAGATACAGCATCACCGCCCGCTCGCCCGCCTCAGCGCGGATCGCCAGCTCGGCCAGATGCTTTGCGCCGCGCGCCGTCACCGTGTCGGGGAATTCCGCAAGGCCGTGCGTTCGGCTGAGCGTGACCGATTTCACCTCGACCCAAGCGGGGACACCACCGCCCTCGAGCAGGAAATCGATGCGGCTGTTCTCGCCGTAGCGGACCTCGGGGCGCACCGTCGCATAGCCCTCCAACCCCGGCACACCGCGTTCCAGCGCTGCCCGCAGCATCCGGTTCGGCACGCTGGTATCAACGCCGATGAAGGCCCCGCCCACCTCGGCCAGCCGCCATGTATATTTCAGTTTGCGCTTGGGATCGTCATTGGGTTCAAGCCAGATCCGCGTGCCGATCTCTTTCATCCCGGTCATCGCGCCGGGGTTGGCGACATGAGCGGTAATCTCGCGCCCGTCGTCGAGCCGCGCATCCGCGAGGAAGCGCTTGTAGCGGCGGATCAGGGTGGCGGGCACGAGCGGGGTTTGAAAGCGCATGGCGTGGGCCTATACCATTGCAGAACAAGCGCCAAGGAGGGCAGCGCCATGACCAACCCCACCGCCGCCATGATCGTCATCGGAGACGAGATCCTGTCAGGCCGCACCCGCGATTCCAACATGCACTACCTTGCGCAGGAGCTGACCAAGATCGGCGTCGACCTGCGCGAGGTCCGGTTCATCGCCGACGACCCCGAAGCTATCACCAGCACCGTCAAGGCGCTGAGCGCGGCCTATGGCAGCGTCTTCACCTCGGGTGGGATCGGGCCGACCCATGATGACATCACCGCCGATTGCGTCGCCGCCGCCTTTGGCACGCCCATCGGCGTGCGCGAAGATGCCTATCAGCTGCTGCATGCCCATTACGACCGGCAAGGCAGCGAGTTCAACGAGGCCCGCCAGCGCATGGCACGCATCCCCGACGGGGCAAAGCTGATCGACAACCCGGTCTCGGTCGCGCCCGGCTTCATCATTGCCAATGTGCATGTGATGGCCGGGGTGCCCGCCGTGTTCGAGGCGATGCTGGCCAGCGTCTTGCCGACGCTGACGGGCGGCGCTCCGCTGCTGTCGCAGACCCTGCGCATCCAGCGCGGCGAAGGCGAGATCGCCGGCCCGCTCGGCAAGCTGGCGGTGGAATATGCCGACCTGTCCATCGGCTCCTACCCGTTTCAGAAGGATGGCATCTACGGCGCCAACATCGTGATCCGCGGACAGGATGGCGCGCGGGTCGACGCGGCGATGATGCGGCTGGCGGAACTGTTCCCCGCATGACCCCGGCGCTGCCCCGGCTTTACGAGGCCATCGACGGCACATGGCCCTGCGCGCGCGCTGTCACCGCCGGGCCGTGGACATTGCGCGAGGGCGATGGCGGCGGCAAGCGGGTGTCCTGCGCCACCGCAACCGGCGCGTGGACCCCGGACGATCTTGCCGCCGCCGAAACCGCCATGCGCCTGCTGGGGCAGGACGCGCTGTTCATGCTGCGCGCAGGCGAGCGGCGCCTTGACGATGCCCTCGACGCAGCCGGCTACGATCTGATCGACCCGGTGAACCTGTGGGTGCTGCCGGTGGCCGCGCTGATTCCCGAGGACATGCCGCGCGTGATGACCTTTGCCGTCTGGGAGCCGCTGGCGATCATGCGCGAGCTTTGGGCCGAAGCGGGCATCGGCCCGGCGCGGCTGCGGGTGATGCACCGGGTCAAGGGCCCCAAGACCGGCATTCTCGGACGGCTCGACGACAAGCCTGCGGGAACCGGATTCTGCGGCATCCACGAGGATATTGCCATGGTCCATGCGCTGGAGATCCGACCCGCCTATCGTGGCAAGGGGCTGGGCAAGTGGATGATGCGCCGCGCGGCGATCTGGGCGCAGGACAACGGCGCGCAGTGGATGGCGGTGCTGTGCCTGCAAGACAACGCTGCGGCCAACGGGCTCTATGCTTCCCTCGGCTTCGAATGCGTGGGACAGTACCATTACCGCATCAAGACAGAGGCCGCGACATGACGAAGGACCTGCCGACCGCTCTCGACCTGCCGATGGTCGATCCGCTGCCCGAGAAGACGCAGAAATATTTCGACATCTGCGAAGAAAAACTTGGCATGGTGCCAAACGTGCTCAAGGCGCATGCCTTTGACATCGCCAAGCTCGACAGCTTCACCGCGCTCTACAACGAGCTGATGCTGGCCGACTCGGGCCTGACCAAGCTGGAACGCGAGATGATCGCCGTCGTGGTGTCATCGATCAACAAGTGCTTTTACTGCCTGACCGCCCATGGGGCGGCGGTGCGCGCGCTGTCGGGCGATCCCAAGCTGGGCGAGATGCTGGTGATGAACTGGCGCGTCGCTGATCTGCCCTATCGTCAGCGCGCCATGCTGAGCTTTGTCGAAAAGATGACCAAGGCCAGCGCCGAAATCGCCGAATACGACCGAGAGGCGCTGCGCGACGCCGGTTTCAGGGACCGTGACATCTGGGATATCGCCAATGTCACGGGCTTTTTCAACATGACCAACCGGGTGGCCTCGGCCACCGCCATGACCCCGAACGATGCCTATCACGCGCAGGCTCGCTAAGGCGCTTCTGGTCCTGCTGGCGGGACCGGCGGCGGCGCTCGATCTGGCGCTGCCGAGCGGCGCGCGACTGATGAGCGAGACGGTGAGCGATCCGGGCAGCTATGCGGTGCCGACCGGGCCGTGGACCCAAAGCGGCGTGCCGGATCTGGTCGTCGAAGGGCGCATCCTGCGGCAGGCATGGCGCATCGACTCGAGCGATCTGACCACCTTGCAGATCCTGTCTCCGCTGCGCGACGGGCTGGTGGCACAGGGCTATGACGTGGTGTTCGAATGCCGCACCACGCGCTGCGGCGGCTTTGATTTCCGCTTTGGCACCGAGGTGATCCCCGCCCCCGAGATGTATGTCGACCTGACCGCCTTTCGCTTTCTGGCGGCACGGGGGCAAAAGGGCGACTGGGTGACCCTGCTGGCCAGCAAATCCGGCGCGGCGGGCTATCTTCAGCTTGTTCAGGCGGGCGAGGCCATTGCGCCCCGGCCCGAGGTCGCGCCGGTTGCCATCGCGCCCCCCACGGACATCGCGGCAGAGCTGGAAGCGGTGGGGCACGTGATGCTGCCGGATCTGCTGTTCGAAAGCGGCTCGGTCGAGCTGGGCGGCGATGTGCCCTCGCTCGACGCGCTGGCGGGGTATCTGGGCGACAACCCCACGCGGCGCATCGTCTTTGTCGGGCACACTGACGCGGTCGGCTCGCTTGATGCCAACACCGCGCTGTCGAAACGCCGCGCCGGGGCGGCGGTGAGCTATCTGATGCAGCGGGGCGTCGCGCAGGGGCAGGTTTCGGCTGAAGGGGTAGGCTATCTTGCGCCCATCGCCAGCAATCTGACCCCCGAGGGGCGCGAGGCGAACCGGCGGATCGAGGCGGTCCTGCTGCCCTAAAGCGTGTCGAGATACATCCGCACCGCGTCCTGCACATGGCGGAAACGGTCGCCGCCAAGATGCTTGCCGCCGTACCAGCGGGTCACCACGACAAGATGGCCGCTCAGCCCCTCGCGTTCCAGCATCCGCAAGATCACCATGCCCGCACCGCTTTCGCCGTCGTCGTTCTTGATCGGACCGCTCTCTAGCAGCAGACCCCATGTGTTATGCGTGGCCTTGGCGAATTTCTTCTTGCGGCAAAGCGCCTTGATCAGCTGCTTGGCCTCGGCGTCCGAGCCGCAGGGCGCGCCCGAAACAGCGTATTTCGAACCGCGATCCGAGATGATGTTGTCGAGCGTGCGCATGGCCCCGGTGTAGCCGGGCCGCGCCATGCGGGCAATGCCGCGCCGCCCGCTGGCAGGCGCAGATCAGCTTTGCCTGTCCAGCCGTTCCTCGATGGCGCGCAGCCGGGCGATGACCTCGTCGCGGTGGTCGGATGTGGCGGCGTTGGATTCCTCGGCATGGGCATCCTGCATCGAGTTGACGATCAGGCCGACCACAAGGTTCACCACCGCAAAGGTGGTGATCAGGATGAAGGGCACGAAAAAGATCCACGCTTCGGGATGTGTCTCCATCACCGGGCGGACGATGCCCATCGACCAGCTTTCCAGCGTCATCACCTGAAACAGAGTGTAGAGCGAGGCGCCAAGGCTGCCGAACCAGTCGGGGAAGGTGGCGGCAAAGAGCTTTGTCGCGATCACGGCGGCGATGTAAAAAATCACCCCCATCAGCAGGAACACCGAGGCCATCCCCGGCACCGCAGCGATGAACCCCTCGACCACCCGGCGCAGCGTCGGCGCCACCGACACCACGCGCAACAGCCGCAGGATGCGCAGCGCCCGCAGCACCGCCAGCCCCTGCCCGGCGGGCACCAGCGCAATGCCGACGATGATGAAATCGAAGATGTTCCAGCCGCTGCGAAAGAACCGCCCGCCGCGCGCGATCAGCTTGGCCGTCAGCTCTGCCACAAAGATCGCAAGGCAGGCGGTATCCAGCGCCACGATCAGCGGCCCAAGCTGCGCCATGACCGCAGGCGAGGTTTCCAGCCCCAGAATCACGGCATTGAACAGGATCACCGCGATGATCACCGTCCGGGTCACCGGGTGATCGACGATCCGGGCGAGGCTCTGGCGCATTGAGGAAAGGCTCCGATAAGGTGAACGCCTTGCATCTAAGCAGGCCAGCCGTCCGGGTCCAGAGCATCTGCACGTAAAAAACGCTCCGGCACCAGGCCGGAGCGAAGGTCAGGTCTTGGCGAACAAGACATGAGGAAGAGCAGTCAGGTCAGGCAGTTACTTACCAGTTGGTCGGGCCCTTGTCGGCAAAGGCATGGGCGAGAAAATCGATGAAGGCGCGCACCTTGGGCTGGGTAAACCGACCCGGCGGATAGACGGCGTAGATGCCTTGCGTTTCGACGGGCAGATCGGGGATGGCATCGACGACAAGGCCATCCCGCATCGCCTCGGAATACAGGTAGGAGGGCAGGTAGGCGATGCCCAGCCCGGCGATGCAGGCATTCAGCAACGATTGCCCGTCGTTCACCGACAGCCAGCCCGCCGTGCGCACCTGACGCTTTTCGCCCGACGGCGCGGTGACCTTCCAGACATTGCCCGAGGATTGGTTGGAATAATGCAGTAGCTTGTGTTCGTTGAGATCGTCGATGCGCATCGGCCGGCCGTATTTCTGGAAATACGAGGGCGAGGCGATCATCCGCTTGGTGGTTTCGGTCAGCTTGCGGGCCCGCAGCGTGCTGTCTTCAAGCTCGCCGATGCGCAACGCCATGTCGAAGCCTTCCGAGATCAGCTCGACATAACGATTGTTGAGCACCATGTTCACGGTGATGTCCGGGAAATCCGCGAGGAATTCCCCAAGCATTGGCGACAGATGGTTGACGCCGAAATCGGTCGCGACCGAGATCCTCAGCAGCCCCGAGGGCGCAGATTGCATCGACGTCACCAGCGCATCCGCCTCGCCCGCGTCGTTCAGAACCCGCCGGGCCCGGTCGTAATAGGCCAGCCCGATCTCGGTCGGGGACACCCGCCGGGTGGTGCGGTTCAACAGCCGCGCCCCAAGCCGGGCCTCGAGCGATGAGACGTGTTTGGACACCGCCGATTTCGAGATGCCCATCTTCTTTGCCGCGTCGGTGAAGCCTCCCTGGTCCACCACCATGGCAAAGGCCTCCATCTCGGTCAGGCGATCCATCCCGTCTCCTTCATCGTACTTGCCTTGAATGGAACGGCTTCATCGCTCCGCTGGACACTAGCTATGCG
This sequence comes from Citreicella sp. C3M06, assembly GCF_018860705.1. Lineage (GTDB taxonomy): Bacteria > Pseudomonadota > Alphaproteobacteria > Rhodobacterales > Rhodobacteraceae > Salipiger. The sequence continues at coordinate 16,130 of NZ_JAHKQA010000064.1, read as the reverse complement.
GGGCAATTCGGGCACGATTGGGACGCTGGCGCGACAATGGCGGGAATTCTTGGCGCACTGTCGGACCGTCGGAAACCGCCCGGCGGCGCAAAAAACGCCGCGCCCCAGAAAGGGACGCGGCGCGCTCGATAGCGTCGTGCCGATGCGTCAGGCTGCCTTTTGGTTGTGGCGGCCTTCCTCGACCTCCTCGACGATCTTGGCGACAAATGCCTCAAGGTCATCCGGCGAGCGGCTGGTGATGATCGCGCTGTCGCAAGCGACAGGAACATCCATCACGCGCGCCCCGGCGTTTTTCAGATCGGTGCGGATCGACGGGTAGCCGGTCATCTCGCGGCCCGCGACGATCTCTGCTTCGATCAGCACCCAGGGGCCATGGCAGACCGCCGCGATGGCCTTGCCCTGATGGGCGAAGGCACGCACCAAGGCGATGACCTCGGGCTTGGTGCGCAGGATGTCCGGGTTGATCTGGCCACCGGGAATGACCAGCGCGTCATATTTCGTGGCATCCGCATCCTCGACCGCAAGGTCTGCCTCGGCCTCGCGGCCCCAGTCAGTGCCTTCCCAGCCCGTGATCGCCTTGCCGTCAAGCGTGGCGACATGCACCTCTGCGCCTTTGGCGCGCAGCTGATCTCGGGGGAATTCAAGCTCGGACTGCTCGAACCCGTTGGTGGAGATGATGAGGATCTTTGCTTCGGTGATCTTGGCCATCGTGAGCCTCCTTCCAGTGTCTTTCAGTTGCGGGGACAACGCCGAAAGGAGGGGGCCACGTTCCAGAACCGTCGATAACGCCTGCGTGAGTTACAGCCGTGCGGCCAGCCGCACCCCCTGATCGATGGCGCGCTTGGCATCCAGTTCGGCGGCCACATCGGCGCCGCCAATGACATGCACTTCGCCGGGAAGATCCGCGAGATCGCGCAGGCTTTCCTGCCCGGCGCACAGCACCACATTCTCGCAGGCGATCAGTTCTGGCACGCCGTTGCGCAGGATGTGCAGCCCCTGCGCATCGATCCGCTCATAAGTCGCGCCGCCGATCATCTTCACGCCCTTCATCGTCAGGGAAGCGCGGTGAATCCAGCCGGTGGTTTTGCCAAGCCGCCTGCCGGGGCGTTCCGCCTTGCGCTGCACCAGCGTCACGGCGCGCAGGGCCTTGTCGGGCTGCGCGCCTTCCTCGGCCAGCCCTGCCCGCGCCTCTGCGGGATCGGTGACGCCCCATTCGCGCAGCCAGTCGGGCAGGTTCAGGGTCGGGCTTTCGCCGGTCACAAGGTATTCCGCCACATCGAAGCCAATGCCCCCAGCACCGACCACCGCAACGCGTGGGCCAACCTCGGCCCCGCCTCGCAGCACATCAATGTAGCTTAGGACATTCGGCCCGTCCTGCCCCGGAATGCCGGGGCTGCGCGGCAACACGCCGGTGGCAACAACCACCGCGTCAAAGCATTGCAGCATGGCCGCATCGGCGCGGGTGTTCAGCCGCAGCGCCACGCCGGTCTCGGCCAGCATCGCGCTGTACCAGTCGACGAGGCCGTGGAATTCCTCTTTGCCCGGCACCCGGCGCGCCATGTTGAGCTGGCCTCCGATCTGGCCATCGGCTTCGAAAAGCGTGACGCGATGCCCGCGCTGCGCCGCCGTGATGGCGCAGGACAGGCCGGCAGGGCCAGCGCCAACCACGGCAATATCGCGTGGCGCGTCGGCCCGGGCGATCAGCAGCTCGGTCTCATGCCCCGCGAGCGGGTTCACAAGGCACGATGACACCTTGCCCTGAAACGTATGGTCAAGGCAGGCCTGATTGCAGGCGATGCAGGGCGCGATCAGCTCGGCCCGCCCCGCCCGCGCCTTGGCGACGAAATCGGGATCGGCGAGGAAGGGCCGCGCGAGGCTCACCATATCGGCCGCGCCAGAAGCCAGCAGATCTTCGGCGACCTGCGGCGTGTTGATCCTGTTTGAGGTGATGACAGGGATGCCCACCTTGCCCATCAACTTGCGCGTCACCCACGCCCAGCCAGCGCGCGGCACCGAGGTGGCGATGGTCGGCACCCGCGCCTCGTGCCAGCCGATGCCGGTGTTGAGAAGGCTGGCCCCGGCGGCTTCGATCACCTGCGCCAGCTGCACCACCTCGTCATGGTTAGAGCCGCCCGGCACGAGATCGATCATCGAGATCCGGAAGATCACGATGAAATCCTGCCCCACCGCCGCGCGCACCCGTTTCATCACCTCGATGGCAAGGCGCATCCGATTGTCATAGCTGCCGCCCCAATCGTCACTGCGCCGGTTGGTGCGGGCGGCAAGGAACTGGTTGATCAGGTAGCCTTCGGACCCCATGATCTCGACCCCGTCATAGCCCGCCTCGCGGGCGCGGGCGGCGGCGGTGGCCATGTCGGCGATCTGTTTTTCGATGCCCGCCTCGTCAAGCTCGGCCGGGGCAAAGGGCGAGATCGGAGATTTGATCGCAGAGGGGGCGACGCAATCCTTGCCATAGGCATAGCGCCCCGCGTGCAGGATCTGCATGGCGATGCGCCCACCTTCGCCGTGGACCGCATCTGTTACGCGGCGCTGGTTCGCGATGTCCTGCACATCGAACAGCCCCGCCGCGCCGGGAAACACCGCGCCTTCGGCGTTGGGCGCCATACCACCGGTGACGATCAGCCCGGCGCCGCCCCTTGCCCGCGCCGCATAGAATGCCGCAACGCGGGACCAGTCACCGCGCTCTTCGAGATTGGTGTGCATCGAACCCATCAGCACCCGGTTGGGCAGGGTCAGATGGCCAAGATCGAGCGGCGCGAACAGGTGCGGATACTGGGTCATGCGGGTCTCCTTTCGAGGGCAGAGACTGCCCCGCGCCCGCCCGCCTGTCGCGCGAAACGTCGCGTCAGGAACGGGTGACGAAGACCTCGATCAGCGCCGCACACCGTGCCGCCGGGGGGGGCCGACATCTTGCGACAGCCGTGGAAATGACAGGCCGGGGTCAGCACACTCCTTCGCTCAGCGCAGCTGGGTGGCGGAGGCGACGACCGCGAGGGAGAACGATGTGCTGCGCCCCCCAAGAATGGCGTTTGCCATGAATGTCAGCTCACCCCGTCAAGGCGGCGCCCGAAGCAATGATGGCAAACGCATTGTTGCGTCAAAGACAGGGGCGCCTCAACGCCCCTGTAGATCATTCCGCTGCGTTCGCCTTTGGCAGCACCCAGTGCTCGCGCGGGAAATGGCAGGTGTACCCGGCAGGAAAGCGCTCGAGGTAATCCTGATGCTCTGGCTCGGCCTCCCAGAACGGCCCGACCGGCGCGATCTCGGTCACGACCTTGCCCGGCCAGATCCCCGATGCGTCGATTTCGCCGATTAGCTCTTCGGCGACCTGTTTTTGCGCGTCATCAACGTAATAGATGCCCGACCGATAGCTGGTGCCCAGATCGTTGCCCTGCCGGTTCAGCGTGGTCGGATCGTGGATCATGAAGAACACCTCGAGCAACTGCCGGAACGAGATCCGCTCGGGGTCGAAGATTATTTCGATGCCCTCGGCATGGGTGCCATGGTTGCGGTAGGTCGCGTTGGGCACATCTCCGCCGGTATAACCGACGCGGGTGCCGGTGACGCCGGGCAGCTTGCGGATCAGATCCTGCATGCCCCAGAAACAGCCTCCGGCCAGAACAGCGCGCTCGCTCATGCCACGTCCTCCACCTGCTGAAGATAGGCGCCGTAGCCTTCGGCCTCCATGTCGTCGCGATGGATGAAGCGCAGCGAGGCCGAGTTGATGCAATAGCGCAGCCCGCCACGATCCTGCGGCCCATCGGGAAACACATGCCCCAGATGCGAATCGCCATGGGTCGAGCGCACTTCGGTGCGGATCATGCCGTGGGAGACATCTCGTAGCTCGATCACATGCGCAGGCTCGATGGGCTTGGTAAAGCTCGGCCAGCCGCAGCCGCTTTCATACTTGTCCGCCGAGGCGAACAGCGGCTCGCCAGACACGATGTCCACATAGATGCCGGGGGCCTTGTTCGACAGGTACTGGCCCGAGCCGGGGCGCTCGGTGCCGTTTTCCTGCGTGACGCGGTACTGCTCGGGGTCGAGCGCGGCCACAACGTCGGGATTGCGTTCATACGCCATGAGGGGTCCTCCATGATCTGTCCTGTCCAAGATGGGGCGCGTTTGCATCTTTTGCAAAGGCTTCTCGCGCGGGCGTGAGCGGGCGGGTTCCCGCTGATCTGTACGCGGTGGCGACAGACCGCCGCTTCCGCCCCCCTGTTCCGGCAGTCTGCCGCCAGCTCGCAAAGGCATGGGATCCCGCCGGCCACGCCGGACATTTGTCTGCATCCCACGCAAAGGAGCATTCACTATGACCAGCCGCAGCACCTCCCGAACTGCCCTTGCCGCACTGCTCGTCGCCAGCCTTGCCACAGGCGCAGCCGCACAAGCCGCCAACAACCTTACCGCGCAGGCGCAAGCAGATGCCGCCGCCCGGCTCGAGGCCGACAGCCCGCTGACCCCGCCGCCCGAAACGCTCGCCGAACTGGTTGGCAGCCTAAGCGGTGACGGCGTCGCCGTGCCGATGGAAGACATGCCCGAAGGCACCCAAATCGAAACCCTCAGCATCACCGAATTGCCGAGCGATTCCACCGGCTCGGGCAATGACGCGGCCCTGGATACGGCCCTGTCCCGCGCGCAGACCCAGCTCGACATGCTGCAGACCCGCATCGACGGCGATACGTTGCTGACAGAGGCGCTAGAGGCCGATGGCGTCACCTCGGATCAGGTGCTGGGGGTCTACGCTTCGGGCAGCGGTCAGGTGACGGTCCTGATCGACGATCGCAGCTGACGGTCAGCTTAGGCGCAACGCCGCCCAGCGCGCCGCGTCGCGCAGCGCCTCGTCCGGCTCGTCGCACAGCGCCTGCACGGCGGGGCGCAACGCCCGGTCGGCGGAATTGCCAATGGCATAGCAAACATTGCGCAAGAACCGGTTGCGCCCGATCCGCTTGATCGGCGAGCCCGAGAACAGCGCCCGAAACCCGGCGTCATCCAGCGTGGCAAGCTCTGCCAGCGACGGCCCGACCAGTTCATCCCGCGCGTGGTATTTCACCTCGGCGGCACTCTGGGCAAATTTGTTCCAAGGGCAGGCGGCAAGGCAATCGTCACAGCCATAGATGCGATTACCCAGCAGCGGGCGCAAAGCCTCGTCCACCGGCCCGGAATGCTCGATGGTCAGGTAGGAAATGCACCGCCGCGCATCCAGCTGATAAGGTGCCGGGAACGCATCCGTCGGGCAGACATCAAGACAGGCTCGACACGAACCGCAATGATCGCGCTCTGCCCCGTCAGTTTCCAGATCAAGCGTGGTGAAAACCGCCCCGAGAAAGAACCACGAGCCCAGCTCACGACTCACCAGATTGGTGTGCTTGCCCTGCCAGCCCAGCCCCGCCGCCTGCCCCAGCGGCTTTTCCATTACCGGGGCGGTATCGACAAACACCTTGATCTCGCCCCCGGCCCGGTCGATCAGCCAGCGCCCCAGCCGCTTGAGTCGCTTCTTCACCACATCGTGGTAATCGCGGTTCTGCGCATAGACAGAGATCGCACCGCGCCCGCCCTGCCCAACGATCTCCATCGGATCGAACGGCGGCGCGTAATTCTCTGCCAGCATGATCACCGATCGCGCCTCGGGCCAGAGCGCTGCCGGATCGCCCCGCCAGGCCGTCCGCTCCGCCATCCAGCCCATCTGCCCATGATATCCGGCGTCCAGAAACGCCGCCAGCCGCCCCGCCGCCTGCGGCACATCCCATGGCCGACACACCCGGCACGCCGAAAACCCGGCCACCCGCGCCTCCTCGACAAGCGCCGCCTTCAAAGACACGCGCCCGGCCCTTCTTCTGGCCCGAAATATCCCGGGGGGAGCCGAAGGCGGGGGGCTGGCCCCCCTCTGCCCTCGCGATCAGAAATCCAGATCGGCATATTGCGGCGGCGGCGGAAAACCCGACACCTGATCAGCAAGGATATTGCGGAACGCAGGGCGCGACTTGATCTTCGCATACCAGTCCTTGACCGTCTGGCTGCGGTTCCAGTCCACATCCGAGATATAATCGAGCGACGACAGATGCGCCGCGGCGGCGAAATCCGCCAGCGTCATCACATCACCCGCCAGCCAGCGCCGGTGATCCAGCAGCCACGCCATGTAGTCGATGTGATACTTGATCGCCTTGGCACCGGACTTGACGTTGCCACTGTCCGGGAACCCTGCCTTCATGATCTTCTTGTTCACCCGTTCATACAGCAGCTTCGACGTCACCTCATTGTGAAACTTGTCGTCGAACCAGCTGACGATGCGGCGCACTTCGTAGCGGGCATCGGCCGAGCGCGGCATCAGCGGCGGCTCGGGGTACTTTTCCTCGAGCCATTCACAGATTGCGGCGCTTTCGGACATGATCTTGTTGTCGATGCGCAGCACCGGCACTTTGCCCGCCGGGTTGCGGCGCATGAAATCGCTGCCCTTTTCCCAATACCTCTCCTCGATCAGCTCGCACTCGATCTTCTTCTCGGCAAGGCTCAGCCTGACCTTGCGGCAGAACGGCGACAGCGGCACATGATAGAGCTTTGCCATGGGAGCGATAGTATCCGGGAAGACAGGGAAATCCGACCTCATGTGTGCCTTCTATCCCGCCCGGTTGCAACTGTGCGCGTGATTCTCTGCGGTTTTCCTGCCGGTTTCGCCGCGCTGCCAGCGGTTTTGAACGCTCATTCAGACGCGCGGGGCGTCACACGACCTCGATCACGTCCTTGTCGATGGCCAGCACATAGCCCTTGCGCGCAATGGTCTTGACCAGAAGCTCGCTCACCATCTGGTTGCCCAGCCCGTCGCGCAGCCGCTTGATGCGCATCGCCCCGGCGGATTCCTCGCAGTCAGAGGCGGGTTTGCCCGAGATCATCGCCTCGACCTCGATCCCCGACAGCATTTCGTCATCCATGCGGGCCTCGGCAAGCACCGCGAGGGTCTCGATCATCGCCTCGGTCAGCTTGAACCCCATGGTATTGAGGTAAACGGTGTTTTCCTCGCGCGAAATGATCAGCGAGCTGACCTGAATCCCCGATCGTTCGATCTGCGCCATCCGTCGGTTCAGCGTCACCAGCATGACAAGGCAGACCAGCGCCGCCACCAGCAGCGCGGCGGCAAAGAGCAGCAGAACCAGAATGACCATGCGGTAGCTGGTCAGCGTATCGGCAAAGACAGTGCCCGACTGCGCAAGGATCTCGAGCAGCTTGACCTCACCCTGCCCGGTCAGCGCATCGTTCTGCACAAAGATGCGCTCAACCCGGTCGTTGAAGGCATTGGCTCCGGGCAGGGTCAGCATCAACACCGCCGCCGTGCCGACCAGCAGCGCCGTGATCACGCCGATGCCGATGCTCACCAGCCGCGTGCCTGCCCGGCGGGCGTCAGTAACGGAGGTAGAACTCACCGGCATTCGCCTTCTGCTTGGCGCCCGGCTCGTCGGGCGACAGGGACACGATGTTGAGCAACTGCCAGCCGCCTTGCGCAAGACGTGCGCGCAGCTGGGATTCAGCGGTGGGCCGGTCGGGGCAGGCCCCCGACAGGCGGGCGATTCCAAAATGCAGGCGCAGCGGGCTGTCCTGCTTGGCCTTGTACTGGGCAAAACAATCGGCCTGCGCGGCGGCAGGCATCCCGATGACCAGCAGAGCGATGAGAAGGGCGTGTTTCATGACCGTATTCCTGCGCTGCCAGATCCCTGCAAGGCAATAGCGGCGGCGCAAAATCGGCCGGTTATCCCATAACGGCGGGCCGATATTGCCTGAAACCGCAGGGCAAGGCGACGGTCTGGCATGGCAAGCGCGCCACGACCGGCGCCTTCGCAAGCCCTCAGGAGAACGCCCATGTCCCGTCGTTTCATCTCTGCCGTTCTGGCCGTTTCGATGTCCATCACCGCCATTGTGCCGCTGACCGCGAGCCCGGTTGCCGCCGACACCACCCGCCTCGACAAGCGCAACGACGACGCCGCCAAGCTGATCGCGGGGGCGGCAGCGATTGCCATCCTCGGGGCTGCCATCGCCAACAAGGCCAAGCAGGACGAGAAACGCGAAAAAGACAGGAAAAAGGACAAGGATCGCCGCGAGGCCGAAAAGCACAAGCCCCGCTATGAACAGCCCCGCTATGAACAGCCCCGGCACGAACAGCCCCGGCACGAACAGCCCCGCCGCGGCATCCAATTGTCACAGCGCTGCATCGTCGATCAGCGCGGGCGCAACGATGCCTATGACGCAAACTGCCTTGCCCGGCAGGGGGTGCAGCTGCGTGATCTGCCCGGTCAATGCCGGGTCGCGCTGAACACCCGACACGGCAATGCGCTTGGCTTTGACGCGCGCTGCATTGACCGGTTCAGCAACCATGGCCGCGACAGGCAGAGCGGCTGGCAGCAAAACGAACGCTTTAGCGCAACGCCCTACCTGCCGCGCCGCTACCCCGGCAACTGACGGCCTGATCCGCGCGCGCCACCCCGGCGCGCGCCCTGTGATCACAGGCTCATTCGCCCGGCGTGCCGTGCCCGGCCATGCCGCCCGAGATCTCTTCGGTCGATTCGTCAGATAACGGCGTTGGCAGCACAAGGTTCAGCACGATGGCCAGCAGCGCCGCGGGCAGAATGCCCGATGCGCCAAGGATGCGCAGCGTGTCGGGCAGATGTTGCAGCGCGTTGGGTGCCCCCGGCGGCACGTTCAGCACCTCGAGCTGCAGCCCCAGCCCCACCGATAGCGACACCGCAAAGATCACCATGTTGCGCTTGTCCCACGTTACATCCGACAGCATCGACATGCCCGAGGCCACCACCATGCCGAACATCACGATGACTCCGCCCCCGAGCACCTCGATGGGCACGGTCCGGATGACGCCGCCGACCTTGGGCACAAGGCCGCAGACGATCAGGAAGATCGCGCCGATGGTCACCACGTGGCGGCTCATGACACCGGTCATGGCAATCAGCCCGACATTCTGGCTGAACGAGGTGTTGGGCAGCCCGCCGAACATCCCCGAAATGAACGATCCGATACCGTCGGCATAGGTAGCGCCGGCGATTTCCTTGTCGCTCGCCTCGCGGCCCGCACCGCCCTTGGTGATGCCGCTGACGTCTCCGACCGTTTCAACCGCAGAGACGAAGGCCATCAGGCAAAAGCCGACCACCGCGGCAAAGCTGAATTCAAAGCCATATTTGAACGGCACCGGCAGGGCGAAGGCGGCCGAGTTCTGCCAGCTGGCAACAACCGAGTCGAACGCCAGCACGCCAATGCCCAGCGCGTAGAAATAGCCGACGACGATGCCCACCAGAACCGCCGAAATCGACAGCAGCCCGCGGGTGAAGAACTTGATCGACAGCGTGACGATCACCACCACCAGCGCGGTCGACCAGCTGGCCAGCCCGCCATAGCTCGGATTGCCCGACGCCTTGGCCGGCACACCGCCCGCCGCGTATTCGATGCCGACCTTGACCAGCGCCAGCCCGATCATCGTAACCACAAGCCCGGTGACCAGCGGCGGCAGGGCGAAGCGGAGCTTGCCGATCACCGTGCCAAGACAGGCGTGAAACACGCCGCCAACCAGAATGCCTCCGAACAAGCCGGCCAGCGCATCGACCCCCTGCCCGGCCACCAGTGGGATCATGATCGGCAGAAAGGCAAACGAGGTGCCCTGCACGATCGGCAACCGCGCCCCGACCGGGCCAATGCCGATGGTCTGGAACAGCGTCGCGATGCCGGCAAACAGCATCGACATCTGGATCAGGTACAGCAATTCGGGGAAATCGGGCGAGTTCGAGCCGAAGCCGAAGCCCGCCGCCCCCGCGACGATGATCGCCGGGGTGACGTTCGAGACGAACATCGCCAGCACATGCTGGATGCCCAGCGGAATCGCCTGAACGATGGGCGGGGTATAGTTCGGGTCCGCCAGTTGCGCCGGCGTGCCGAGTGAGGCCTTGGTCATGGGGAAGCTCCCTGTCCCTTGGGTCCGCGGCCTCTTGCCGGGCCTGCTGCGGAGGCGTGCGCCCCCGCCCAAAGGGTCAGGGGCCGGTCACGAGCAGCGGCTCTGCCAGCCAGTGCTCTTCGAGGTTTGCGCTGTCGCCGATGCGGTCGATCACCGCAAAAAGGCCGGGACCGTGCAGTGGGGTCAGCACCCCGTGCCACGTGCCCTTATGGAAATTGATAGCTTGTCCCGGCGCGGCGAGGAAAGCGTGAACCGTCCCCGGAGGGGCCTCCGGCGCCTCACCTGCCTCAGCAGTAATCACCAGCCACGGGTTCTGGTGCATCGGCACAAACGCCTGCGAGCCCTCGGGGTGCCGCTCGAGCAGCTCAAGCGTATAGGGCAGCGCGCGCGGTTGCGCGTTGAACAGACTGATCCCCGCGCGCCCATCGGCGCCGAAATCCAGTGCGGCGCGGTCGTGGTAGCGCCCGCAAAGACCCTGATTGATGATCTTGTCGGGATCGCCTGCGATCTCGAGCACATCTCCGAACGGGGCGAAGGCGGCAGCGCTCAGCGGTTTTGCAACAATGGTGGTCATTTCAGCGACAACGACACGTGGCGGTTCACGTCCTTGTAAAGCATGTAGCGGAAGGTCTCGTCGCCGGTGGCAATGCAGGCCTGCGGGCAGAAGGCGCGCAGCCACATGAAATCGCCGGGGCCGACCTCGACCCAGTCGCGATTCAGCAGATAGCGCGCCGTGCCCGACAACACGTAAAGCCCGTGTTCCATCACATGGGTTTCGGCAAAGGGAATGCGCCCGGCGCTTTCGATATTGACGATATTGACGTGCATGTCATGGCGCAGATCGAGCGGATCGGCAAAGCGCTGCGTTGCCCAGACCGCGTCGCAATCGGGCATCGGGGTGCGGGCCACGTCGCGCTCGTGGGTCACGAAGGCCTCGGGGGGCAGCATCCCCGGCACCGGGGTCCAGCGCTTGCGCACCCAGTGAAACCCGGCCGGAACCTCGCCGGTGTTCCAGATGCTCCACACCGCCGAGGGCGGCAGATAGGCATAGCTGCCGGCTTTCAGATCGTACGAGTCGCGGCCCAGCGTCAGGCGCATCTCGCCATGGGTGACAAAGATCACGCCCTGCGCGTCAGGGTCCGGCTCTGGATCGTTGCTGCCGCCGCCGGGCGAAAGTTCCACTGCGTATTGCGCGAAGGTCTCGGAAAAGCCGGTCATCGGGCGGGCGAGAATCCACACCCGGTGCCCGACCCAGCCCGGCAGAAAGCTGGTCACGATGTCGCACATCACCGAAGCCGGGATGACGGCATAGGACTCGGTGAAGATCGCCGCGCTGGCGTCGGGTTCTCCGGCCTGACCGGGCAGGCCACCGGGCGGAAAGGCGTAGGTCACGATGGGGTCATGCTTCAAAGCATTTGCTCCAGACGAAGCCGGGCGATGCGTTCGACCTGGCGGCAAGCCTCGTCGAATTCGGCCATGGTATCCTGCGCGAGCCGCCGTTCAAAGGCGGCAAGGATACCGGGCTTGTCGTGATCGCGCACGGCAATGATGAAGGGAAATCCATGCTTGTCCATATAGGCATCGTTCAGCTGGGTAAAGCGGGCGCGCTCTGCATCGGTCAGCGCATCGAGCCCGGCACTGGCCTGTTCGGCGCTGCTGTCCTCGGTCAGCGCCTTGGCGGCGGCCAGCTTGCCTGCAAGATCCGGGTGGGCGCGCAATACGCCCATGCGCTCGGCATCCGAGGCAGTGCGCAGCACCCGCGCCAAGGCGTTCGCCAAGCCCGCGGGCCGGTCATGCGCCGCGCCAAGTTCCAGCGCCCAGGCGCGCTCTGCGACCCATGGCGAATGCTCGACCACCTCGCCGAAGCGGGCAACAAAGGTCTCGCGGTCCATCTGGCTGGGCCGCTCCTTGCGCAGATGCGGATGCTTTGCCGCCCAATGCCGGGCGATGTCGATGCGGCGCGGGGTCCAGACCCCGTCGAACCGTTCGATGTACTCGAGAAACCGCTTCAGACCGGCAATCTTGCCCGGGCGGCCAATCAGACGGTTGTGCAGCCCGATCGACATCATCGCCGGCTTGCCCGCCTCGCCCTCGGCATAGAGCATGTCGAAGGAATCCTTCAGGTAGGTGTAGAACATCTCGCCCTCGATCCAGCCGGGGCTGGTCGCGTAACGCATGTCATTGGCTTCCAGCGTGTAGGGAATGATCAGCTGATCACGCTCCCCGACTTCTAGCCAGTAGGGCAGATCGTCGTCGTAGCTATCGGAAATGTAATCGCAGGCACCGGTTTCGGCCACCAGCCGCACGGTGTTTTCCGAACAGCGCCCGGTGTACCAGCCCTGCGGGGGCGTGCCGACCACCTCGGCATGCAGCCGGATCGCCTCAAGAATGCTGGCGCGCTCTTCGGCCTCGGGCATGTCCTTGTGTTCGACCCATTTCAGCCCGTGCGAGGCAATCTCCCAACCCGCGTCCTTCATCGCCTCGACCTGTTCTGGGTTGCGCGCCAGCGCCGTGGCGACGCCGTAGATGGTCAGCGGAATATCGGCCTCGGTGAACAGCCGGTGCACCCGCCAGAACCCGGCGCGGGCGCCGTATTCATAGATCGATTCCATGTTCCAGTGCCGCTGCCCCGGCCACATCGCCGCGCCCGGAATATCCGACAGGAACGCCTCGGAGGCCGCATCGCCGTGCAGCACGTTGTTCTCGCCGCCCTCTTCGTAATTGAGCACGAACTGAACCGCGATCTTTGCGCCTCCGGGCCAGTCGGCATCGGGGCGGTTCGGCCCATGGCCGATCATATTACGGGGATAGCGGTTCATGGTGGGCCCTCCTGAGTTGCATCCCTCCGATAATCGCGCTCTGATCGAAACGGAACACCCCGCGCACGACCAATCGTCGCGGATCTGCTGCTTTTCGCAGCATTGCCCGCAAAAGGAGCACAGCCGATGGCCGAAGGATATCTCACCACCCATGTTCTGGATACGGCAAAGGGCGTACCCGCCGAGGGGGTCAGAATCCAGCTGTACTGCCTTGCGCCCGAACGCGCGCTGGTTGCCGAAACCCTGACCAACGCCGATGGCCGCACCGACAAACCCATTCTGCCGAAAGAGGATTTCGCCCCCGGCACCTATGAGCTGGTGTTCTTCGCGGGCGATTATCTCAAGGCCACGGGGCAGGCCGGAGAGGCGCCGATGTTCCTAGATGAGATCCCGCTGCGCTTTGGCATGGCCGACGTGCAGGCGCATTATCATGTGCCGCTGCTGCTGTCGGCCTATGGCTATTCCACCTATCGCGGCAGCTGAACTGACGGCATCGTCAGTGGCCCCCCCGCCGATCTGCCGTTAGGCAGGGGGGCAAGCGGGCATGAGGCGATGATGCGGGTACTGGTGGTCGAAGACGATGCGCTGATCCTTGACGGGCTGACCGTCGGGCTGCGCCTGCACGGGTTTTCCCCCGAAGCGGTCGAAACCTGCGCCGATGCCAGCCATGCGCTGGAGGCGGGCGGATTCGATGCCATGGTGCTTGATCTGATGCTGCCCGACGGCTCCGGCGTCGATCTGCTGCGTGGGCTGCGCGCCCGGGGCGACAGCCTGCCGGTGCTGATGCTGACCGCCCGCGACACGCTGGAAGACCGCGTCGAAGGGCTCGACGCCGGGGCCGACGATTACCTCGGCAAACCGTTCGCCTTGCCCGAAGTATCGGCGCGGCTGCGCGCCCTGATCCGCCGCGCTCAGGGCAGGGCCGAAAACACCGTGTCGTGGAACGGGCTGACGCTGGATACGGCGCGCATGGCGGGGCGCTATCGCGGCGCCGACGTGCATTTTGCGCGCCGCGAATTCGGCGTTCTGGCCGCATTGCTGGATCGCCCCGGCGCGATCCTTGGCAAGCAACAGCTCGAGGAAAAGCTCTACGGCTGGCAGGAAGGCATCGAAAGCAACACCGTCGAGGTGCATATCCACCACCTGCGCGCCAAGCTGGGCAGCGGCTTTATCCAGACCGTGCGGGGGGCAGGCTATCGCCTCGCACCCGAGGTACGGCACAAAGATGCACCCGAGGTGCGGCACAAGGATGCACCCGAGGTGCGGCACAGCGAAGCGCCCGAAACATGACCAGCATCCGCAGCCGCCTGTTGCTGATCCTGCTGGCCGCCACCGGGGCGATCTGGCTGTGCGCCGTGCTCTGGGCCCAGCACAACACCCGCGCCGAGGTGATCCGCGTGCTGGACCGCCGACTCGAGGAATCGGCCCGCATGGTCGCCTCGCTGATCGGCGAAGGCGGCGTCGGGGTCGAGATCGCAGGCCGCGCCCTGTCGCATGCCGGGCCGGAAGGCATGCGGCGGCAACTGTCCTGTCAGGTCTGGGGACTCGACGGGCAATATATCGGCGGCTCGCAGGGCGCGCCCGCGCAACAGCTGGGCGACGGTGACGGCTTCAGCGAAACCTACGTCGACGGCGAGCAATGGCGGGTGTTTACCCTCGAAGAGCCGGGGCTGGGGTTTCGCGTCATGGTCGGCGACGCCGTCGCGATGCGCGACCATCTGGTCAGCGGCGTGGTCAAGGGGCTGGCGGTTCCGGCGCTGCTGGTGCTGCCACTGCTGGCGGCGCTGATCTGGGTCATCGTCGGGCGCGGCATGGCCCCGCTCGACCGGCTGGGCCGGGCGCTGGCGGGGCGCGGGCACGCCGACCTTGGCCCGCTCGACGATCGCGGCGCGCCGCGCGAACTGCGTCCGATGCTCGACTCGCTGAACGGGCTGCTGGCGCGGGTCAGCAGCGCCCGCGAGCGCGAGCGCAATTTCACCGCCTTCGCCGCGCATGAGCTGAAGACCCCGCTGGCCGGGTTGCGCACACAGGCCGAAATCGCCCGCCTCGCCCCAGACGAGGCCACCCGCGCCTACGCCCTGCTGCAGATCGAACGCGGGGTGAAACGCTCGGACCGCATGGTGCGCCAACTGCTCGAAATGGCGGCGGTGGATCGCGACACCCCGCAAGGCCCAAAGCGCGATGCCGCCGAGGTCTTGCGTGGCACCGTGGTCGAGCTGACGCCGCTGGCCGACCGGCGCGGCGTCACGCTGTCGATCAACGCCCTGCCCGGCCTGTGGCAGACCGACCGCCCGCCGCTGCTGCACGCCGCCCTGCGCAACCTGCTGGAAAACGCCATCGAAGCCTCACCCGAAGGCACCACGGTCGACACCGAGCTATCGCGCGACGGGCAGACTGTGCGGTTTTCCATAAGCGATCGCGGCCCCGGCATCGCCGAGGCCCTCCGCCCCCGCGTCACCGAACGCTTTTTCCGCGCGTCCAACAGCGGCACCGGCAGCGGGCTGGGCCTTGCCATCGTCGCCGCCGCGATGGAGCGCATGGGCGGAACGCTGTCGCTGAGCGCCCGCAGCGGCGGCGGCGAACACGCCGAGCTGATCCTGCCCGCCTAGATATGGACAGACGCCTTGGCGCGCATTACATGCACGACATGGCCAAACCGAAGACAGACCCGAATTACAAGGTGATCGCCGAGAACCGGCGCGCCCGTTACGACTACGCGATCGAAGACGATCTCGAGGTCGGCATCATCCTGTCCGGCTCCGAGGTCAAATCCCTGCGCGAGAACACCTCGAACATCGCGGAAAGCTACGCGGCGGTTGAGAACGGCGAACTGTGGCTGGTCAACAGCTATATCGCCCCCTACGAGCGCGCCATGTTCGGCCATGAGGAACGCAAGCGGCGCAAGCTGCTCGCCTCGAAAAAGGAATTGGCGCGGCTATGGAACGAGACCCAGCGCAAGGGCATGACCATCGTGCCGCTGGTGCTGTATTTCAACCACAAGGGCATCGTGAAGCTGAAGATCGGCATCGCGAAGGGCAAAAAGAACCACGACAAACGCGAAACCGAAGCCAAGCGCGATTGGAGCCGGCAGAAGCAGAGGTTGTTGAAGCAGGGGTGAGGGGAGATATCCGTTTATAGGGTCAGGATTCATAACCAATAGATGACTAGAGCCGCGAGAGCGATGGCGGAGAGGAACACCTTGGGACAGCGATCGTAGCGTGTCGCCACCCGCCGCCAGTCCTTGAGCCTGCCGAACATGATCTCGATGCGGTTGCGCCGCTTGTATCTGCGCTTGTCGTACTTGACCGGCAGGGCATTGCAAAGCAATGTCCCGAGAGGGGTACTTG
>NZ_JAHKQA010000065.1 GCF_018860705.1 Citreicella sp. C3M06 | reverse complement strand
CGACGGCACTCAGCATTGGGCTGGAAAAGCCCGGTCGCCTTCGAACGGAAAGTGGCCTAAACGAGCACCTGGAGCGGCACCAAACCGCGACAGATCCATTCCTCGGAAAAAAATCGAGGAGGACATGTGTGATCTCTTGGAGAGAGTGACACCTTCCGAACAGATTCTGAAGATTGCAGAGGCGATGATCGGTGACGTCATCGAGGTCCAGCAGGCCGAGATGCTGCAAGCAGCAAAATCAGCGTCAAAGGAGATGGAAAAACTTGAAGCTTACATCTCGGCCTTGGTCGACCGAATTGCCACAACTTCGGAAGCAAACCTGATCGAAACATACGAGAAGCGCTTGCTTGAGTTTGAGGGTCAGAAGCCGTTTTTGGCAGAGAGGATTGCTGTCTTGAAGACCCGAGAAGGGCAGCAAAGCGAAAGTATTGAACTCGCGATGAAGCTCTTGACAAGCCCTTGTAAAATATACAAAAAATGGGACTATAGAGTTAAGCGCTTAGTCGCGAAACTGACCTTCGAGGGCCCCGTCGAGTATAGCAAGAATGGAGGTTATAGAAGTCCAAAATTATCCTTACCTTTCAAGGCTTTAAGCGAGAAATCTGCTCCGTTTTGCAGAATGGTGCCTCCACACGGTTGTTATGTTCCCGTTGCAGGCACCTCGGCGATGGTTCGCGTCAGCAAAACAAAGGATATCGGCATGGACCACCCGGCGTCAACAGGCACCGATCTGGTCAACGATGTCGGAAGGGCACTCAACAGCCCGCAGGCGGTCCCTCATGGCATGCCTGAAGCCGTGCATGGTGATGTCTTCGCCTCCGTTCGTTTTCATCCATTTGTTCAATGCGGCACTGGCGGCGTTCGAGTTG
Organism: Citreicella sp. C3M06; assembly: GCF_018860705.1. Classification (GTDB taxonomy): domain Bacteria; phylum Pseudomonadota; class Alphaproteobacteria; order Rhodobacterales; family Rhodobacteraceae; genus Salipiger. Next base: position 23,851 of record NZ_JAHKQA010000065.1, on the reverse strand, counting down.
GTCGTCTTGGCCTTGTTGTAGCGCGGGAAGGCGAACTTGGACCCTCCGCCTTGCGACAGGATCCTTTCGGCTGCCCAGAGGGCTTTTCCCTCGAGTGGGACGATGCGTTCGCTGCCCTTCGTCTTGAGCCGCCGCCATGGATGTGGACGCACATGGGCGACCAGAGCGCCGCTGGCGTCGCGTTGGAAGTCAGCCATCGTCATGCCTGCAGCTTCGGCAAGGCGCATGCCCGTGTCCGAGACCAAGGCGACGAGCCAACGAAGATCATCGTCCAAATTGAGACATTCCTGCTGAAGCTTCCTCAGGACAGGCATGGGCACCGCTTGGCGGTCGGAGACACCGGCCTCCCGGTCGTAGTATACCCCGGCGAAGGGGTTCGTCATCGTGATGCCCTGCTCGCTGGCTGCGAAGTTGATGATCGACCGCACGGTGCCGAAGACCCGCGTCATGCTGCTGCCAGCGAGACCGCGCTCGATCAGGCTGTCACGGAAGGCGTTCGCGTCAACCCGCGTGTAGGCGTCGAGGGGCTTGTCGCCACAGGGGCGTCGATGACATAGCCCGAAGCTCTCTCGGCGGCGCGATGGAAGGCGTCGGGGCGATTGTTGCCCTTGTGCTTGAGGTAGAGCGCCATGCTTTCGGAAAGCGTGATCGTCTCTGAGACCGCTTCGACCCGTGGGGCAGGTGTTGCCTTCGATGCCGCCCGAGGATCTCGCTGAAGCCGAAGCATGTGCTTGCCCGGCAATTCCTTCGACTGTGACAGAAGATGGAACCAGTACTCGTCAAGTTGACAAGCCGCGCGTCTGGCTCTGGCCTCGGCAATCCGGACGGATCTCGTACGAAGCGAAAAAGCGATGCGGGGCGAAGTGTAGTGGCTCTTCAGCTCGGTCGGTATGCGACGGCTGAGGTAGAAGATCCCTGATTTCACAAAGGTGAACGAGGGGCAAATGGTCTCCGACATGGTCTACAGCTCCAAGCAGTTGCGAGAAGCTTAAGCGAAACCAATGTCTTACCGAAGTTTACGGTGCCCCCACACGGCGCACCCATTTTGGCAGATTATTCAGTGTTTTCAAAGCCTACGTGCCACACGCGGATAGACTCGCCGAGCTATGCAAATCAATGACATACGAAGAGGGTGCCCCACGACACGAAAAGCCATCCTGCCCATCCACCGTGCCGCCCGGGCACACCGCCATACCGAAGAGGGCGGACGAGACAGGCAAAAAATGTGCATTCACTGTGCCTGCGCGGGCGGGTCGCCAGTGTTGAGGAAAGCGGCCCTTCATGGGCGAGATTCACCGGCTCTCTTGCTGCACCAAAAATCAAGGTCAGCAACGCGCAGTAAGCGCTCTTTGCAAAGTCGCAGCCATCACCTAGGACGACCGGCCCAAAGCCGACCTTCGTACCAGGCGCGGCACACGGCCGGTCCCAGCCCGTCCTTATAGCTGGCGGCCGTCGAACATTCAAAATGCGGCACTGTGGCGACCAAAAATCGGTTCGCCAAGCAGAGTACGAGTGGCTCCCCAAACAGACTGTGGGATCAGGTGGAGGACATGCGAGACGGGGAAGCAAGGTGCCAAGATTTAGCAAGATCGGCGCGCTGTTCCCCTTTTCACCCACTTGAATGCCCGATAAGGAGGTGTAAATCTATTTCTGATAGCATTTTTGCAAATACATGCAAAAATCAGACCGAAAGCAGTCACCTCATGCTGATCGAGTTCTCTGTTGAAAACCATCGCGCCTTCCGAGAGAAGCAGACCTTCTCCATGGCGGCCAGCGCTACGACCGAGCGGGCGCATGTGGCAAAAACCGGCTTTTCAGTCGCTCCTTTCGCACTGCGCGAAGCATGCCTTTTCGGAGCAAACGGGTCGGGAAAGTCATCTTTGATCGACGCCATGGCCTTTGTGTCCCGCTTCGTGCGGACTTCGTTCCGCAATGAGGCGGGACAGGGCACTGGGGTAGAGCCGTTCCTGTTTCACAGCGACTGGCGCAAAAAACCCTCAGAGTTCGAGGTGCTCTTTATCAACGGAAACACATTCTACCAGTACGGCTTTGCCTTGACGAAGGAGCGTGTGGTGGAAGAGTGGCTATTTGCTCGTCCCAAGAGCACCGGCCGTCAGCGGGTTTTGTTTACCCGCACCTACGATGCAGAAAGCGAAAGCTATGACTGGGATATAAGCCCTGTACATTTGAAAGGTGAGCGCGACAGTTGGAAGTCTCAGACGAGGCCCGACGCGCTATTCTTGAGTACAGCGGTACAGTTGAATGCCGAAGGGTTGAAGTCGGCGCACGAATGGTTGGCGAAACACCTGCGCATGTTTTCGATGTCTGGAGAGGCGCGGCCGGGATATACTCCCACCCGATTTGAGGAAGCCGGATGGAAAGAGCGCATCATCTCCTTTCTGAAACAGGCGGATATCTCGTTGCAAGACATAGAGGTCGATGAGAGCAGCCTCGTCGATCATACGAGCTTTTCACGACTCCCAGAGCCCATACAGGCGGCGATCCGCGAGGGTTCTCCCGAGGCCAAGGCCTACGAAGTGCGGTTTGTGCGCAAGGACGATCAAGGGGCAAGCACACCACTCCCTCTTGAGGAAGAGTCCTCCGGCACACGAGCCTTGTTCGAGTTAGCAGGGCCTGTCCTCGATGTGCTGGATAATGGCTGGACCGTGGTCGTAGATGAGTTGAACTCCGGTCTGCATCCGCTGGCTTTCCAGCACCTGATTGCTATGTTCTGCGACCCGAAGCTCAACCCGCATGATGCACAACTGATCTTCACGACCCATGATACTTCGGTCACAGAGCAGGGCAGCGTTGGTCGAGATCAGATCTGGCTCGTCGAAAAGGGGCGCGACTTGGCGGCGCGGTTGACACCCTTCTCGGATTACAAGACGCGCGATGCGCGACCGTTCCAGAAGGGGTACCTACAAGGCCGCTATGGCGCTGTGCCCCGGCTGGGGGGATAGGCGCGATGGCACGTTCACGCCGACAGCCGAAATCCCGCAAGGACCTCAAACGTCGAGCAGCTTTCCGGCAGGAACGCGACCGGGTGCTGATCGTTACTGAAGGATCAAAGACTGAGCCAGAATACTTCCGGCGCCTGATCCAAGAACTCGGGCTGACGACAGCCAAGGTTGTGATCGTAGGCGATGGAGGATCCGCACCAATCAGCGTTGTCGAGGATGCGATAACGCGGCTCAAACAGGATGACGACTTCGAGCAAATCTACTGCGTCTTCGACCGGGACCGGCACGCCAGCTACGAACAAGCATTGCAGACGCTCAGTGGGTTGGCTGGAAGAAAAAGCTTCAAGGATAAGGTTGTCTTAGCCATACCCTCAGTTCCTTGTTTCGAATTGTGGTATCTGCTGCATGTTTCAGCATCCCGAAAACCATACGAAGCTGCAGCGACAGGCGGCTCTCCTGGACAGGCTCTCTTGGCTGATCTGTGCAAACAGAACGAATTCAGTGACTATGAAAAATCTGGCTGCGACACTTTCTTCGAAACGATCGGGCCACATCGAGAAACCGCGATCCAGCGAGCGGAATCGTTCCTCAAGGCTGCAATTGACGAACAGGCTCAAGAGTATTTCGAAAACCCATCAACCCGTGTACATCTGGTTGTCAGAGGGCTTCAGGAAATCGCGAAGCAGCAAGTAAGCGAGGCATCCTAAAGCTTCTGACTGTCGGCATCTTCAGGCGAGCTGATAACAATGTCCTAATCCCTACTACAATGAAACTCATTGGTTGGAGGCCACTTCTGTCTGCCTCGAATCATGGTAAGTCCACAGTTGCACTAAAGTGGGTTTGCAAAACCGCATGGACCAAGTGCGACTTTTCAGGCAACCGAGGTTGGAACATGACAGAGGCCGCTTTATGCGTGTTTCTACCGTTCGTTCAAGGTGCGGCGAACGTCAACTCCCCGCCCGTCCTGCAGGAGCAGTGAAGGCTGAGCACAGGCGCGGATCGCTTCCACTTCGGGCTGACTGTGGCCATCGATACGCTCTGACTGCGGCCATCGGGGAAATCGACAGCCGGTGCCGATGCGCCGTGAATCAATCACTGCGGCGCTGCAAGGCAGTTGCGAGCCCAAACTGACCGATGCCGCTCCCAAGCGCGAATGTCCACGACGCGCAGAAAGCAGACTTTGCAAGACCCAAATATTGGCCCGCTTCCGCTAGTAGAGAAAACTCATGAGTATTCTGGCTCCGATCCGAGCATGACTACGTCTACAAGGTTGCGAGCGAGGCAGTTAGCTGTGATGCTGTGTGGAAACTTGTATAAAAGCAAAGCACACTTCCATGAGCTTCACAGACGCACTAAAAACCCGACAATCTCTCATCGACAAAATTGGGCACGACGAGGCGTATCTTTGCCTTGCGGTCGCGCTCTTCATCGAAGAGCCAGACGTCGACTCGTTGGCGAGTGAAGGTCTTACCGAAGGCGGAAACGATAAAAAAATCGATTTCATCTATCACGATCCGAATTCGAAGCGTTTGGTCTTCGCCCAAGGCTATATGGCGAAGAAGCCGAAAGACGAGGCCCCGAGCAACAAAGCTTCAGACTTAAATACGGCTTGTGCTTGGCTTCTGTCTGGCGACCTGACGTCGGTGCCGGAAAAACTGCGGGAAATCATTACAGGCTTCCGCGCGGCGATAGATGCAGGCGAAATTGAATCAATCGACCTTCTATACGTCCACAACCTACCGGAATCAGTGAACGTCACTCGCGAGCTTCAAACAGTCGAAAGCCACCTGCGTACAACGCTCGCGGACGATAGACTTACGGTTCGCTCACATGAGCTTGGTAAGGCTAAGATTGAGCATCTATTTACAGCTCAAGACTCCCACATTGAAGTGATTGACGACATTGGTTTCCCCTGGGAGATTGGCATCACTCAAAAGGGCGACAACTGGACCGCTGGTGTTGCGACGGTTGAAGCAAACTGGTTGCATGGTCTCTACGAGAAATACGGCGACAAGCTATACAGTGCTAACTACCGTGGATTTCTCGGTGCCGACGGTCGAAAACGAGTCAACTCTGGAATCCGTGAAACCGCTGAAAAGGAGCCTAAAGATTTTTGGGCCTACAACAACGGCATCACGGTGCTGACCCTTTCCATAGGCGAGAAGAAAAAGGGTAAAAGGGATTTGCGGGGTGTTTCCATCATCAATGGAGCGCAGACTTCCGGAACCATTGGTTCAATTGATAAATCTAAAACGTCACTCGATGAGGTGAAGCTCCTTTGTCGGGTTATTGAATGCTCTGATCAAGCAACCATCGACAAAATCGTTCGTTTCAATAACACCCAAAATGTCATCACCACATGGGACCGTTTCAGCAATGATGCTGACCAGAAGCGGCTGTCTGACGAGTTTGATGAACTCGGGTACGCTTATTACCGCAAGCGTGGCTTCAATGCTCATGGTGACCAGATTGGAATTGAGCAAGTTTTGCAACCTTTGCTGGCATTTCACGGCCGCCCTACAGATGCGGTTCGAGGTAAGGCACAGCTTTTTGTTCAAGGCCATCTATACCGGAGCGCGTTCGAAAACAAGAAAGCCCGGCACATTTTGCTCGTCTACTCTCTCGCCCGTGCAATCGATAACAAACGGTTAGAGTTAAAGGCTAAATCAAATGAAGGCGCCCTAATCTCGGTCGAGGCCAAGCAGTTGGCGCTTCTGAGGAATCTCAATTTCAAACCGTTCCTCATTGCCGCCATAGCTAACAGTCTCGAAACCGTTGTCGGCACTTATTGTGATCCTCTGACGGTCAGCTTCAAACCAGCCGCCACCAAGGGCACAGTATTGACCGATCTCTCAGCGAGATGGCTGCCAATCGTAGAAGCTGTGCTTCCCCTTCTCACAGCCATCGTCCAACCAGAAACATTCTTCAAGAAGCTTAGCTCAGAAGAAGATTTTCTGAGCCAAACCAAAGCTCAGTTGGACGCCATGCTCGTCGCAACCGGGCAACCAGAAAAGTGTTCCGATTTTTCATCGATGGTGGCTTCAACCTGAGCTTCGGCGATTGCTGTTCTGTGTGACGCAGGTCCGAAACCATCTTCTTCGTCGGCATCTCAGCAGTTGGCCATTGTTTCGGTCATCAGTTGCGATCCCACTTCCTTGGGAGACGATTGTGTCTGCTCTGGGCTGACAGCGGACGAATTCACCCGCAGCGAAGGACCAGCTCAGACGCGGGAGTTTGGGCTCGAAGGAGACATGCGTCGCTGCGGCCTGTCCCTTCGTCTTGGCGCGCCAGGTTTGCGGGCACTGACGGCCCTCTCCGGACATTCCGCATTCAGCCCAACGCTGCGTTGCAGCTACCCAGAAACGGCCATTCAGGGCATCAAGTAATATGCCTGGGCACGCCAAAGTCCGTAGTACGGACCAAGGCGGACGGTTAGACTAGCTAAGCTCATCCCCGTCCGTATCAAGCGCATCCCGTACATGGACCTTCAACGCATCCATAGCGAAGCGTTCCAGATCCTCAAAAAAATCAGAAGGTAACATTCTTGCCCTAACGGATCGGCAAAACGCAGCAGTAGACAAGAACACGGCGTAGTGCGCATTTTGATAATGGCCCTGAAGTCTTTCAAGTTGTCCTTCAGAAGGCGCATTGAATGCATCCCATGCATAATATGAACCATGAACAATTTCTGATCCAATGTCGTAGATCATGGCCTCCACCCCAGCGAACAGGATGCCTGAAGTCCTATCTTTGGCTGAAATTGCACTGATCATCTCGGCACGAGTTTCCAGAAAGCACGGCCTGACATTTTTTGAACCGCCAAACATGTTCATGGCCTCGATCACCTTGGGATGTTTTCGGTCAATCCGCTGCGATTTGGAAATATTCACCTGCACATCCCCCAATGCAGCATGCTGTGTCTGGCTTCGAACTGTCTTGTAAATTGAGTGCAGCGCAGCTCTATTGGCTCGCGCACCGCTGTCAATAGAGCAAAAGGCGCCCAAAAGAAAAGTTTCATAAACTCCCCTAGATAGAAGAACAGATTCCCTAACTTGCACACTGATATTCTCAGTCAGAGATAGTATTGAAGATATTGAATTAATGGCGGAAAGAACGTGCGATCCGACCACGCGATGCTGAGTCTTTAATTCTTCGCAGCAACTCTCATATCCATGCAAAGATATCAGCAAAGATGCTCGGTTCAGCTTAAGAGCAAGTTCGTTGAGGGCAGCATGATCTCGTTGGTGTTGTGAGTTTGTGAAAGTTTCAAAGCTAATTTTTTCAACCACCTGCGCCCAATCCGTAAGTTTGCCATTCGGAGCACACCCATAGGAAATCTTCTAATGGGAAAGGCACCGGGTTGCCAGTGACCTGCTCCCCGTAGAGACCGCGTTCTTTAGTTCGCAATGTTCAGGGGAGCAGGTGACCCTCCGTGAAGACCGCGCAACAGACAGCTTCACCAGAACAGATTCCGATGAGTTCGATAGAGCGAAAGACGTCACTCTGGGATTCTTGGGGCTCTCCAGCGAGCAACGATCACGTCGCCAATCTTGCCCGCCCGTGCTTCGATGCTCTTTTCCGTCCAGTCATCGGCCTTCGCAACCATGCGGTTCAATGCAAGCAGGGAACCGGCCAGTTTCTCACGCTTCTTCTCCCATCCGGCATTGCCCAAGCTGGGATTCAGTGCGCCGGTGATAAGGGTAAGGTTGCCCAACGTATCCACCGATTGCGCGCGGGCTTCGACCAAAGCCTTCATGGCATCATCCATCGGCACACCTGCAATCATCGCTTCGAAACTTGACTCGTGCGAAGCTGTCCTTCCATCGCCAAGAGGCCAGTTTTCGGCCCACTTGCGCGGCAACACATGCTCGATGGTCAGGTTTGATGTTGCGACGGTCACTTCGTCGAACTTGTCACGAAGGTCATATTCCACGTTCTGAAGGATAAAACGAAGCCGGGGGGTCGGAATTACCGCATACGCTTTGCGGCGAAGCACTGCTTCCTTCACTTGTGCATCGGTGGGCATTTTCGATATGTCGCCCGTCATCAACGCCATGTGCTTACTGAATGCGTCGAACGCTTCCGGCGCAGACTTGGCGGCGCGGATAAAGCTCGTTGTGACTTTGTTATAGTTCTTCGTCGTGAGGCCGCACAGTTCGCGGCGCACGAGATAGCTTTCCAGAAGCCCAAGGATGCGCCCTTGCTCGCCTTCGTCGGCCACATTGCTGAGCACCCAAAGCACGAAGGGATGAAACGTAGACAAGTCCCAAATTTTCAAAACATTGGCAGTTCGACGGACAGTCGTACCTTCCTTGGTATCTTCAAGTAGCCGGTAGTTTTTGGCGTGACCGATGAGCACGTCCAGCTCTTCGGCCACAGACGGAAAGGCGCGGTCGCGCGCGTAGTGCTGGTATTCGGTCGCGATCTTGCCGATATTGGCGTCCCTTGCAGTCTCTGCAACGACTGTATGCGCGATAAGGTGGTCAGCACGGGCGCGTTTCAATCTGCCTTGCCGGACTTCTTCGGTCCAAAACGGTTCCTCGAAGAGTTTCCATCGGCCATCGAACAACTTTTCATCATCTTCGCCAAGCCTCCGGGCGCGATGGAAGATGCTGTTACGGATAAGGTCAAAGGGTGCGAGCGGTTTCCCAAGTCCGTTGAGCGACGCGAAGATTTCCTGCGCATCGTCGTTTTCATCCAACTGGATGACGACAATCTGAAATCCAGCAAGGAAGCCTTCAAGCAGTGCGCCCAGCACGGCTTCAGGCTCATCACCTATCTCTACGCGGTCGTCTACGAAAGCGCATATATCCGTCCATAGGTGATGGTAGGCGAGAAGAAGCTTTGGGGTTCCACCTTTCTTAATCCGCCCGGTTCCGTGAAAATATCGCGGTGTGAACGACGCTACGACTTCGGCGTACTCTTCAATCGCGATCTTCTGAAACAATTCACGGTCATACGACGAAGGCCAAAGCTTGAACCGCTCCTTTTCGGCGTCCTTCATGCCCTTATTTTCGTCATTGAAGAGGTAAGTGCTGGTGACTTCGACAAGACTCTTAATGTCGAGCTTGCGAGAAACTTCACGGATTGCGACAAGGACAATTTGAAACGTGGTAATCCGCTGTTGCCCATCGACAAGGAAGCGAAGAGGAACAACGCCGAAAGCTTGTTTCGCCGGTTCGGAATATATGATCGCGCCGAAGTAATGGGGGAGCGGCTTTCGGTCTTCTTCCAGGCGTTCAACGGCTTTGTCGCGCAGGTCGTCCCACAGCTTTGGGATTTGCTTATCCGTGTCCGTTTCCCATTCGTAATGACGTTGGTAAACAGGCACAACCCATTGCTGTCGTTGCCCAAGAACGAAATTCAGATCGTGCGCCTTGGCGTCCATGCGTTGGTACCTTTGGGAAACTTAACGACTACTAGAAGTAGTCTTGGTCCAATATTCGCTCATACGCCACCCCCTAACGGTTGGACTGCCCGACTGAATAGTTCCGCTTGAGCGTTAACGCTTTGTTGATCTTTGATCTATCGGGAGGAACCTCGCCAAGGTGACATCCTGAAGAGCTGCGAGGCGGTACTGTGTGCTCGCGACGCCATAGTTCGATGAGGACGTAGGCCTCACGCCGCATTTCTGAACGTCGGCTTTGGGTCGAGCAAGATGCCTTAACCGCGACTGCAGCGAACGACAGCTCTCCGCCCGACCTGTCGGGAGGCAGACTGCCGAGCTTTCAACGGGCAACTTCCGATTCGGGCTGGTTGCGTGCGTAGAGGTTGGGCATGGGTGCATCAAGTTTCCATCTCAGTGCATTGCCGGATGCGGGCCAGAAGCCCGGTGTGCGCCCACGGGAAGACCGGGCGCATGGCTCGAACCCGGAACGGAATGCCTCAGCTTAGATAGTCCCCCTCGGAGGGATTCGTTGGGCAGGCCCCACTGATCGCTAACTGCGGGCGCGGATCACTGATCCTGCGACGATCCCGCTTTCGGGCTGGCCCCTGGCAAGGCAAGCGGCAGAAGGCTTGTCGGAAACTCGCTCAGCTTCGACATGGCGATGCCTTCCATGATCTCGGTCGTGGCTTTCCGCCCCTTGACCGCGCCGGGCGAGGACGTTCGCGCGTAACTCAGCGCGAAGTCGATCAGTTCTTCTTTGGTGATCTTGCCGTCAGCGAGCATGGCGATCGCCTTGCCAACCCCGGTCTTAATCGCGGAGTGCAGAGTTGCGCGCTCGACCACGCTTTTGAGCAGTTGATACAGCAGCCCGGACAGCGCGGCCGCGATCAGCTCGGTCAGATACGGCTCGAACGCCGCGAGGATGTTGGTCCAGTCCATTTTCGTGTTCCTTCGGTGTGATGCGGCGCGTAGCCGCGTTGAGCGCGAGCCAAAGCCGCCAGTCGGTAATCGGGATCAGCATGCGCGCCCGCGAAAGAGCGCGCGCAGACGGTCGGTGTCATCGTCGGCAGGATCGGGGCGAAGCGGATCGGGCTGGCTCACAGCAGCGCCGCCCAGGTCATCGGCCCGATCACCCCGTCGGGCAGAAGCTCGTGCTGCGCCTGGAACGCAACCACGGCGGCGCGGGTAATCGGGCCGAAGGCCCCATCGACCGTGATGCCGAGGGCATCCTGCGCATCGCGGACATAGTGCCCGGTTTCGCCCTGCCGAAGCGTCGGGCGTGACGGATGGTCTTGCGCGGCGGGCAGATCGACCATGCACGCGAGCACCGCGGCGCGAAACTCGTCTCCAACCGTGACCGGATCGCGGGAGGCCGTCCCGCCAAACAGCGTATAATCGAAATCCCATTTGCCGCGCTGCCAGACGCCCAGGGTCGGCTCGACCTCGGCATGGCTGAGGACCGACCGCCGGGTGACGGCGATCCCATAGAGGCCGCAGAGATGCGCCGTCTCGGCCACCAGCGCCTCGACTTGCTCCGGGCGTACAGGATAGGCCCAGCGTCCCACAGCGCCCCATTCCGCGCTCGCCATCGCGCAGATCGACACGCCGATGCTGCCGGTGTTCAGCCCGCGCGTGTGGGCCGCATAGGTACCGGTCGTCAGGGTGCGGCCCGGGGCGTTCGCCGCGATGGCATGAACCCCGTCATGAACCTCCCCCGAACCGTCGATGATCCGGTGGTAATGCTCGCGGTCCAGGTTGCTTACGGCGTAGCTGCCGCCGGTATGGTGCAGAATGATCCTGTTCATCGGCATGGTCTTCTCCCATGAAAAAGCCCGACGCGATGGCCGGGCGGTATAGATTTGGATGGTGGGTGATGTGACGTCAGCGGTAGAACCAACTCCGAGTTTTCCCGAGGGCTGGGCCGTAGCATTGATGCAGCACGTCGCCGTAGCTACCGGTGAGCAGGAGGTGCTCCGGCAGGCGGACACGCAGATCTTTCCAGCGCAACACGCCACGCTCCCGGATTTGTGGCGGGTCCGCGAAGTAGGCCTGAACCGATGGGCCGTTCGCACCCCTCGCGCCGAGAAACCATTCCACGGACCGCCAGTCGCAATCGCGCAACTTCTCTGCCTCGAGTTCCACCCGAGACCACCCCCCTCCGAGATCTTCGGTCGCCACGATTGCGGCGGGCGTGACGACCGGCCAGATCCTTGTCTCAACCCCCGGGGAAACCACCCAGATCAGGGCTAGGATCGGTGCCATCAACAACCAGATGCGCCCTTCCCTCGCTGCCTGTCTGGTCGCCGCTGTCGCAGCCCTCTCAGTCCTGCTTTTCATGGTTCAGCTTCCCTGCGCCGGCTTCAACGGCGGCGATAATGATCTTTGCGATCGACATTCCGCCCAGGCCGGCCGCGAAGGCGGCGGTGGCATAGGCGCCATCCCCCAGAGGGCCGATGTACCTGTTCATGATCGCGAGCGTGATCGGGGCGAAATACTGCGCGAATATCGCCCCGGTGATGACCGAGCCGATACCGCTCGCGATGCGACGGCGAGCCTCCATCCACCAGCGCACAGCGCCGCCAGCTGCCCCAGCGATGGCGACCTGTCCGGCGGCCCCGGAAAGCCAGGTGAGCCAGAGGCCGAGCCATAGTTTGATGTGTGCCCACAGCTCAGCGAGCTGGGGTATTCTGTCAGGCATTTGCCTTCCTTTCGTGGTGCTGGGGGGCAGGTGCTGGCCTGGACTTGGGCCGTGCGCGCAGAATGGTTACGGAAACTGCGTCAGATCGAGGGTGCGACTGTCGCCGTACCCACGCCCGCCCTCGGCGAAAAACGCCTCGTAGGCCGCAATATCCGCAGCTTCCAACTCGTCGTAGGTCATGCCCGACGCCTCGACGTCGACAAGGTGGTATGCGTAGAGGATGAAGCTCTGCCCGCGATCCGGCGCAAGGCTGTTGAAGGGCGGGATGTTTCCCCACGCCGCTTGATACAGGCCATTGAGACCGCTGTTGCCGTTTGGCGTCCAGCTATCGCCAGACTCGCCTTGCCGCCGCACGCCAAGGCTATTTGCCAGAGCAATCAGAAACAGGTTCGATGACGAAAACGAGGAAGCATTGCCGATGCCGCTGATGAAAAGATTGCTGCCCGACGAGGAGACGCGCTGCACGTCTGTCCAGAGGAACACCGCGTATTCTCGGCTATTATTCGCGGCAAGATAGCTGGTGATCGACGCAGACCCTTCCACGCGCGCTGCGCCGCCGTCTTGGTCGGTCGTGCTGACGACGCCGAGCAGAGCGCCATTCGAGGTGCGCTCAAACGCGCCATAGGGCGCGCCTGAAAATGTGTTGACGAAGGTCGAGGCGAGGCTGGTCTGCGACCCGGAGCCGATCAATTCGGCGGCCTGCTCCCACGCGATGTTGGCGACAGCATCCCCATCGCCCGGCACACCTGCGTCCGTCATGGAGTGCGTGAAGTCGGTAAGGATCAGCGATCCGGGGTTCAGCCGTATGTCGTTGGCGATGACCGGCGCGGAGGTGTCGGTCAGCGTCACGCCTTCGAGTACAATTTTACGGCCCATTTTATTCGTCCTCTTCTAGCCAGTCGAACTCATCGAGTCTGGACTTGATGCAGTTGGCGACGAGCGTGTAGCCCGCCGTGTTGAGATGCGTGTCGTCGCTGCGCAGACTGTCGGGCACACGCCCGATTGCGATGTTGTCGTCATCGGTCGTCGTCGCGGTGATGCCCGCTTCGGTGAGCGCCGCGTAGCTGGCGAGGTATTCCTGCAAATTGACGTACCGCCGCCCGTACTCCGCGAGATATTGGTCGTGCATCGGCTGGCGATAGCTGATCGTGGAGGTTATCGGCCCGGCGACCAGCCATCGCTTTTGCATGGCGTCCATCCATTCGATGATGGCGTTGTTGCGGGCGATAATGGTGGTGGCGTCGTTGTTGCCGTCATTCTCCCCGAGCCAGAGAATGAAAATATCGCCTCTACGCTCCCACGAGGAGGTCCGCATAGGCTCGGGCCGCAGAAGGTCGACCGCATCGCCATCCTCGCTGCGCATGAAGGTGTAGACCCCGCCGGAGTAGCTTAGGGTGCCCTCGACCCCGGCCAGGATGCAGGGGTTCAGGCCACGGTCTTGCTGCAACAACGGCGCAACCCCGCCCCCATCGGTGCCGGTCAGCGTGACAGTCACCCCGCCAGAAGCAGGGATTTGCCAGCCATCCGGGGTGACAAGATAAGGCAGCGCGCCGACCCGCCCGACGATGGTGTTGGACGTTTCGCCGCCGACGCCGAGATTGGTCACGGTCCTGCCCGTCAAGCTCGCCAGCGTGGTCGGGTATGGGGTGCCTCCTGCCCCGGCTGTCAGGCTGTCACCGAGGCAGGTGATGCCCGGACCAGAATAGAAATTGTCAGGCACGGCCAGCGCCTGGGAGATCTGCGAAAGCACCGTGTCGGTCAGCATCCGCTCGATCAGGCCAGAGACCACTCGATCCGTGAATCTCCCATTCGGCCCCACTTCCAGGTCGGTGCGCCGCCCGTCCTGATCGACGAAACCGACACCTACGCCGCTCTCGTCGTAGACCTCTTGGCCGCCGAGCAGGCCGGGGGTGTTCGCCCCGTCGAGCATCGCGCCGACTTTGGACGCAGCGCGCGTGGTTGGCCCCCCATCCGGCGCGGATTCAAGCCAAGTGCGCCGCCCCTCCTCATCGACCACGGCAAAAATCATGCCGCTTTCCTCGGAAACCTCAAGGCTCGGCAGCGCGTCGTCAGCCTTCGCGCCTTGCGCGGCGGTGGCGTATCGGCCCCCGATGTTATCGGCCACGCTTTCCGCGACAGTGCTCGGGGCGAATTTCGCGGTGGTCCCGCCGTTTTCGCTGTCGCGGCCATAGAGCCAGTCGCCGCTGACCATTTCGGCTTTCTGCGGGGCTGCGTCCAGGCCCGACTGCTGAACCGCCCCATCCGCCTTCAAGCCCTGCACTGCCGTGGCGTAGTCGGTGGCCGCCGTTGCCGCGGCGGTTCCGAGCGTCGGCTTGTTTGTCAGATCGTTATAGTCGCCGGTTGCCGCGACCGCCGCCGCTGTGTCCGTAATGTCGAGCACTTCGATAACGGCGAAGTCGGTCTCATGGTCGCCGCCATAGAGAAGGGCGTGGGGCACGGCATAGCGCGTCGAATCTGGAACGTAGTAGGTGGCTCCCGTCGTGCCTGAGAAGCCAAAGGTGAAGCTGAACTCCTGCGCCCCATCCGCAACCGTGGGGTTCATGCCTTCGATGGTAACGTCGGAGAGCGCCGCGCGGGCCCCGCCCAAGTTCTGCATTCGGATCGTGATAAAGTGCCCTGCCGGGTCCGTAGGATCGACTGACCGCGCGAAAACAAAGCGAGCGCGATAGAGCCGCCCGCTTTCGACGGCGATTTCTCGGCGCGGCGCGATGATCTGCAAGCCGCCAACCGCGTCCTCTCCGGTCAAGCGCCACACATCCCCGAAAAGCGTGGTGGTGGCGCGCGCGCCGTTACTGATCGCAGGCCGATTGCTACCCTCGACCTCAGACGAAAAGGCTTCGCCCAATTCCGGGCGGCAGCTGCTCCGTCCGAACACATCTGCGGAGGTGGCGAAGCTATCAAGTTCGGGCGCCCCCGTCAGGTCGGCATATTCTCCAGAGGTCGCGACGGCTTTCAGGCTGGCTGCGTCGACCTTCCCATCCAGCGCGGCCTGCGTTGCGGTCGAGATCGGGAAATCCACCGCCGCGAGATTCGGTAGGTTGTCCAGCCCGAGCTGCGCCGCCGTGACGCCGTGGGGGTTTGCCGTGTCAGTGGTGTGGTCGTTCAGCTCTGACGTGAAATCGGCATCAAGCTCGGCCACCGCCGAGCCGCCAATATCGCCGATGCGCTTCCAGCGGCCCCACGCCAAATACCACGCATAAACCCCCTCATCATCGACGGTCGCGCCATCGTAACCGGTCGCCGTGGAATCGGAATGCGTGCCCGTCGCTGCGCTTCCGACAATCCCGATTACACCCTCTTCGGTAGGCGTGACGCCCTGAAGCGCGGCCCAGCTCGCTTTGCCAAAGACGCCAGACGCCTCAGCCAGCTGCTGTATGTAGTTCGCCCATTCCACGATCTTGCTCGGGTCGGTCTGATGCAAGGGCGTGATGGGGTTGCCCAGCCAGATGTTGGCCGGGGTTTCTGGCGTCGTCATGGGCGCGATCCTTTATGGAATGATCAGGTAGTAGGATGCGGACACAGGCCCCTCCTCACCGTCGTATGAGACGGGAGCGAGCCAATAGTATCCGGTCGGCGCAGCGCTGCTGTTCACGCGGGTCAGCTGAAGATTGTCCACCGATCCGCTAAATGCGGCGTCGGCGCGGACGGTCAGCGTACCCGCAGCGACGGGCGCGGTGATCGTGTCTTGATAGGTGCCCGGCGCAGAGCGAGCGGTTCCAATGGCGTCGGTAGTCCCGGCCAGAACGCCGGTCACTGTGCCCGCGCTGGCGCTCACCACGTCATAGGTCAGCAGGTAATCGGCCCCGGCATCCAGATCGGCGGATTGATCGAGATCCCCGGCGCTGCCAGCCGAATGCGAGGCCACGCCCGAGCCGACCGACCAACCAGCGCCAAGCGAGAGGCCCACCGGGTTGCCGAATGCGCCGTTCGTGACGAGATCTGTGCGGGCTGAACCAACGGTGATCGAGAACAGGCCGGATGCACCAACAGGCACCAGAGATCCGAAGGCGGTCGCGTCCTCGAAATCACCGGTGACGCTGTGGTAAATTCTGATGGCCGATGTTCGGAACGGGGAAGACCCCTCAAAGAAGGCGCGGCCCAGGTCAGCGGTCGCAGACGTGACTGACACGGCATCAGGCGAGACGTATCCCGAGATCGTCACCACGATTGGCGATGCCGGGGAGAGCGCGCCCTTGCTCGACCCGTCCACATTGCGCAGCTGCACCTCGTAGACTCGGCCAACCTCAAGCCCCCGGATCTCGGCATAGGTCGGAGCCGATGCTGCGGCCGTGAATTCCTCGCCGTCCAGCTGACGGGTGTAGACGACCTCCTGCGCGTAAAGCGTGTCCTGCTCGTCCCATTCGACGCGCAGGACGCCGCTCGCGGTCGAGGACGCGGTGACGCCGGAAATGTCGTCGACGCTGATGGTGCTCTCGTCCGTGTCGCTGATCGTGGGCCGCTCTGGCTCCTCCGTAGCGCTATCGAAATCGAAATCGGCGGCGGTGACGCTGATCGCCTCAAGGCTCCAAGCCCCAACGCTCTCCCGCGTCAGGCTGCTGACCTCGAACACGGCATCAATGCCCAGCTCGGCGTGTTGCAGGCGGAAAAACCGCTGACCGATCAACTCATAACCAACCGCGCAGAGCGCCCCACTGAGCTGCCATTCCGCGCGACTGATGGTACCGAGCCGCTTGGCGATACGGATCGCCTGATTGTGGTTGTCCACCATGTAGATCTGCGGCGTGTCACGCTGGGTCTGATCGCCCGACCCGACCACCCACGTGCCCGTCGACCATTCCAGCCAGTCGTTGTCCGGTTCGATGTATTCCGGCACGATCTCGGTCGGCGCCGAACTGCCCGTCTGCCCGGATGTCGCCTGAAGCTCGATGAAGTCGCGCGCCGTCAAGGTGACGGTCGGCTCGATGTAGCGCCCCACCCTAAAGCCAACCTTGCCGTCCAGACCCTCGTACAGAAACAGATCGCAGGCTGCGGCCAGCATGGCGCGTTGTGTCTCGAAATCCTGATCGTCGGACAACGTTCCGTTGATCCGCCACTTTGCGCGGGTCGTGCCGTACAGATCGGTCACGGCCACATCGCAGGCATCCGCCTCTTCGGCCACCTCGTCCCAATCGACCGTCACGCCCATGCGCTCGGTCAGCCACCACGCGACCAGCAGGGCTGCGTTGTCCGTCCAGCCGGTGCTGTCAATGCGTGGGTCGTAGACGGTGTTCAGCCCCCTGAAAACCGGAGAGGACACCCACATCCGACCCGTGGGATAGCGCTCTGCCACCTCGGTGGTCGAAACCCGCTTGCCCCGAAGATAGGTGCAGCCGAGCCCGACGAAGTTATGCGCGGCGGTGATCTCCGTTTCCGAGCCCGGCCCGAATGCGTCGGACAGCAGCGTCGGCGGCAGTTGCCCCAAGTTGCCCGACATCTCTACCATGCGGGCATATCCGCCCGGCGGGTCGGTGATGCACTCGCCGATGCCGTCATACTCAACCGGCAGCTCATCCAGATAGTGCTGCACGAATGCCTCGATGGGGTGCGCGCAATGCACCGTGACCTGATGGCGATACTTGTTCGCCTCCTGGTCAAACCCTAGCACGCCGGATTTCCGCACTGTGCCAAGGCACCATGCCGCGTAGGTGACAGGATTTGTCAGGCTGACCATCGATGAGGATGGCCTTGCAACAGTCGCCGAGCCTTGTAGCGCCGCCGCGACCGCCGCCAGACCGATGCTGACCGTCGCTTGCACCACAATGCCGCCGAAGGCCGTGGCTGCAAAGGCCGCGCCCGAGACCGCACCAGCCGTGAACGTCGCCCCCGCCGTGGCCGCCGCCGTCCCGCCAAGCGCGCCGAAGGCAAAGCCCGCAACCTGGGGCTGGAACACGCGCGGATCGGCCAGCGCAGTCGTCGTGAATAGATCACGTTTCATAGCCTACCCCCCATGCCGCCAGCACCTCGACAGCGCGTGGGGCGCGGAAGGCCACGCCTTGGTCCATGTGGGTCGCCCAGTGCTCGCCGGTCCAGATCCCGCCAAAGGCCCAGCGGTCACCGGCATAGCGATACACGCCGATATCCCCGCGCCGCATGGCGCAGTCAGAGCGTGGCAAGCCGCCGATGGTGTCGAGACAAGATGTGATGCAGGCGACCGGATCACGCAGATAGCCCGTCTCGCGCTGACACTCGCCCCGAGTGGCGTACATACCGCGTACATGCGCCGCCGGGTCGCGCCCGGTCACCACCTGCACCCAATCGGCCAGGACTGTGCAGCAGTCGTGCTCGCCCCAGACGAACGGCATATGCGCCCAGCGGTTCAGCTCCCGAAACAGCGGCTGCATCGGGATAATTTCAGGATTGATCTCCGTCATCGGAACATCGGGTTTCGTTGGAAATCGGTGCTGGGCTTGAACTCGAGCGATGGATTCGCCACCCCGCCAAGCAGCGTTGCGTGCCCCTCCGTGTTCATCGCGATACGCCGGGCTGTCCTGCGCCCCTCGCTCCACGCCTCAAACCCCATGCTGATCGACCGCTCCACCGCACCGGACAGGCTGAAGGTCAGCGTCCGCGCCGTGCGTCGGCACCATTGCAGCGGTGCGATGCTCGGGCGGTAGAACTCGCCCAGGTGGCACAGCGGCTGCACGAAGAAATCGACGTTCTCGCCGTCGATGTAGTCCGCGCCCTGCTCTCTCAGAGAGGTGATCAGGCTGCCCGCCGCCGGGTCTTGAAAATAAGCCAGCGTTGCGGTCCCAGCCGGTGCCACACCATTGATGGCGCTCTCCATGCTTTCGACGCTGAACATCTGCGAGCCGTACCATTTGCGGCCCAGCGTGTCCGTGAACACCGCGTCGGTCCCGATGATGAGCCGCACCACGCCATCCGGGGTGTCGATGCTCATCAGGTCAAGGATCCCGATCCGGTCATCGCGCGGATCGAAGGTGGAGGGGAAAAAGCTCATCGGTTCAGCACCTCGCGGAAGGTGATGCTGAACGAGCTGCGGTTCAACTTGCCATATGGCGCTGCCCCGGCCAGATCGTCATCGACCTCGAACAGTCCCGTCGCGAGACAACTGACCAGGTCATTATCAGCGATATCAGCGCGCAGCGGCATCTGGACGCCAAGGCGATACTGTTCGCCTCCGATCGGCTCCACGCTGACAACACCAAACGGCCAGTCACCGATGCTCATGATCTGCCCCGGCACCGGGACGAGATCAGCCTCGCTGCAGCTCACCGTCACGCTGGTGTCGCCCGCGGATGCCGCTTCCGCTTCAAGATACACATTCGGCGCGAACCCCATGCCCGTTGCAAACGTCTCTCCGGTCGAGAAGGGGACGCCACCCGTCACCGCTGCTCTGCCCAGCAGAACGGGCGCGTTAAAGCCCAGCGGGTCGAACATGTAGATCCTGTAGGCGCCGACCCGCCCTTGCGCCTGCCAGCGGTGCGCGCGCCAAGAGCGCAAAAAATCATCGCGCATGGTCATCTCGAGATTGCCGACCCAGCGCGGAAACTGATTCATCACAACCTGGGTATTGCCGTCCGTAAGACCCGCCTCCGGCGCCCCGCGCCAGTCGATGTCCCAGTCGATGGATGTCATCCGCATCAAGGATAGCGGCAGGGTGACGATTGTCCGGTTCAAACCCCCCGCTCCCGCTGCTGCGCCGCGCGCTTGGTGAAGTTTCTGCTGGTCGCGCGCGCGATACCTGCGGCAGACTGCGCCTGCTCAACCCGCACGCGCGCCATGATCCGGCCATCGTCGGTAAGCGTCAGATCACCGCCGGACAGCTGCAGACCACCCTGCCCCCGCCCTTCAGACGCCGCCCCTGAAGACGCTCCGCCAATCGAGCCTCCATCTGAAAACTTCGGGATACGACGGTTGCGGATGTCTTCCATGAAGGACTCGCCGTAGAAATCCACGGCCGACGCCGGCTGCATGAACTCGCCTCGCGAGACCAGGGCCAGAAGATTGTCCTGCCGCTTGCCCCCATGCCCATCGAGAAGGCCCGTGGCGCGGCCCACATCATCAAACCCACCGCCCGCGGCGCGCTTCGGCACATCAACAGAAGCGTCCCCGGACGTCCCGCCACCGAAGACTCCCGAGATCAGCGTCGACAGGAACCCTCCGCTGCCGTCAACGCCCGAAACAAGGCCTTGCAACTGCTCCGCAATCATGTCCCAGACCGGGTCCGTCGCCATCGACCAGAGCGTGTCGATGACCCTGCTGCGCAGATCCTCCCAGAACGCCTCGATGCCGCCGTTCCCGGGCTTCAGGTTGTCCATCAGGCTGCTCACGCTCTGCTTGTACTGCTGCAGCTCCTCGTCAAGAGCCTGCTGGGTCGCCTGTGCGCTCTCGCCAGAGCGGCTGGCCTCCTCCTGGGCGGCGGCGAGCCGCCCCCAGGCTGCGGCCTGCTCGTCGATCGTCTGACGCAAGGTCTGCCCATCGGAAGTCACCACCTGGTCGAGGTCGAGCCCGGCCTGCTTCGCCCGGTTCAAAGCGTCTCGCTGAAACGTCAAGCGGGCGATGTCCTCGACCGACTGCCCGGTCAGAGCCGCCTCGAACCGGAGCTGATCAAGCTGCTGCTCGCCAACCGCGATCAGATCCCGCAGCGTGCTGGCGCGCTCCTCGGCGGCAGCGGCGGCCTGCTGGTCACGCTCGGCGGAGGCCCTGGCGCGATCGCCTACGCCTTGATCGAAAGCCCCGAGAATCGAGGCATCATCCACCCTGTTCAGGCCCTGCCACTCCTGCCGCAACGAACTCGGATCCCGGCCGCGCCGGTCAATCAACCGGTCCGCCATCTGATCCTGAAGGCCGGGGGAAAACAGTTCCGACCCCGTCAGCCCCATCTCATCCATCAGGCTGCGCAGCGTCGATGACACGATCTGGTAACGACCAACGGCGGACGAGCCCGCGCCATCCCCGTACATCGCGCGGTTCTCTGGCGTGCGCATCTGATCCTGAAGGGCCAGAACATCGTTCAGCGACATCGCAACGAGGTTCACATCGCCGCCAGTCCAGCGGCCATAGTCCAGCGTCTCGTTGTATTTGCGCCCCTTGTCCGTGCCTTCAGCGTATCCGATCAGGTCACGCAGGCCACTCTTCGCGGCAGCAGTGGCGCCAACGCCAAAGGCCCGGCTGTCGGACCCGGAACGGCCCTGCTGATACTGCTCGTAAGTGCGCTTCAAACGGTCGATCTCGTTGGCCGCGTCCTTGGCGCTGTCTGCCGTCTCGTCAAAAGGCCGTTCGGCGGCTATGTCGCGGCTAGTTTCAAGTAGCTCTTTCTCGCGCTCGCGAAGCCCTACGACGTCCTTTTCCGCCGCCGCGAGCCCCTCTGCGTTCGCCCTGAAGCCCTCCAGCTGCTCCTGACGAAGTTGACGCCCGGCGATGATCGCCTCATCCATGACTTCCAAGAGAGAGCCGTAGGCTGAACGGATTTCAGCCTCCCCCTCCGCCATGTCGATTTCGTTTATCTGCTCCGCAAAGAGGCCAGTCGCGGCAGCGACGTCACGGACCCCTTTCAAAGCATCGCTGTCTGAAAGCTCCCCGGTTGCCGCAAGGATTTCCTCCAACCCGTTGCGAATTTCCTCAACGCCCGAGCCAACGCCCTGAACCTTCGTGAATGCAGCCCAAAACTCTTGCCCGGACACCTCCATGCGGGATGCCTGATCCGCCATCTCCGCAAGGTCGGTTAGAAAACGGTTCCTAGGGCCCTCAGGCAAACCTGTTTGCAAATTCGTGCGAAACAAAATGCGGTATCGAGCCGCGAAATCGTCAAATCCGTCGCCATCGAAAAATGCGCCACTCATACTTTTTTGCGCACGGCGCAGCTCGCGTTCGGCATCCTCAATCGATTGCGCAAGCGCGGCCCTCGATTGGGTAAGCATGGCTTGGGTAGCTTCGGATACGGCCCCGCCCAGACCCTTTTGTTCTTCAGCCGCCCGCTTAGACGCCTCTTGGTACGCGTCCAGCGCATCGGCGGCTTTCGTGGCGGCTGTATCGGCACGACCCACGGCATCCGCTGCAACATCGGTGTCGATCCCGAATGCAACCAAAGACGCCGCCGTGATCGCCAAGGACAGAGGCCCGCCCATAATGCCGGTCAACACACGCGCGGCCACGCCAAGCCGCGTCAGCGGCCCAACGGCCCGGCCCGCCGCTGTGCCAGTAACAGCAACGGAAGTCGCTAGCTCAATCATCGCGGCGCGCATTGCCACGCCCTTGGCTATGACGAGCCCCATTCCCTTCAAGGCTAGGTACACCGTCAGAGCCTGACCGACGCGCTCGGCGATCTCTTCGACCTCCGCGAAATTCTCGGTCAGATAGCGCAGCGCCTCGGTCAGACGGCGCGTGAACTTTTCAGCGACTTCCAGACCGCCGCTCTGCGCGGCCTCAAGCTGCAATGCCTCCCACGCCGCCGCCAGTTCTTTCAGTGCGCCATCAAGCCCGCGCAGGCGCACCTCGGCCTGCTCTTGCGCCGACACTTCGCCAATGGCCGATGCCAGATCCCGAAACCCTGCCGCGCCCTGTTCGGCCAGCGATGCAGCCGTCCGGATCGCATCGGTGCCAAACACGGTTTTTAAGGCATCGAGCTTTGACGCATCATCCAGCCCGGCAAGCCCGTCCTGAAGCTCTTGCGCAATCGACGCCATGTCCTTCATGTTGCCGTTGGCGTCGAAGAACTCCAGCCCGAGGCGCTTCATCACGCCTGCCGCCTTTGCGGACTCAGGGACCAAGCGCTGCAGAAACGTCTTGTATGACGTCCCGGCGTCGGAACCAGACGCAAAGCTTGCTGCGGTCGCTGACAAGGTGGTCAGGAAATCTTCAATCTCGACGCCAGTCGATCCGGCCACGCCGCCCGCTTGCGCGATCGCCAGACGCAGATCGTCAAAGCCAAACTTGCTGGTGAAGGCTGCGCCAGCCAGTCGATCGACAATATCCGGAAGGCGATCAGCGGTCAGGCCGAACTGCTGCATCACATCGGTAACAAGATCCGCCGCAGGCGCGACCTCTGACCCCAATGCGCTGGCCAGCATCACCGAACTGTCGAGGGCACCGCCAAGAATGGCAGAGACCGAAACCCCATTTTTGGCCAGAACCTCGATCGCTTCCGCCGCCTGCATCGCGCTGAACGCAGTGGTTTCGCCAAGACGTTTCGCCGCACCGCCAAGACGGTCGAGATCGTCTTGGCTCGCCTGCGTCGCGGCCTCGACACGCTGCATCATCGCCTGGAACTGCCGACCGGCATCAAGCGAGCCCCGCCCGAATGCCGCAAGCCCGCCAACCAAGGCGGCCCCCCCCATGAAGGTTGCCAATCGCCCAAGCGCAGGCAACTCAGCGGAAACGGCCGCAAGACCACCGCGAAGCTGCCGCGCCGCCAGATCCGTCTCGCGCAGCCCCGCGCTGGCGGGGCGTGTGGCAGTCTGGATGCGCTTCAGGCTCTTTTCACCCGACGCACCTAAGGCGCGCAGATCGGCTTCCAGCTGTTGCTTTCCCGATGCCGACAGGCGGATCTTATAGTCGCGGGTGGATCTGCTCATTTCGTCCTGTCCTGTTCGCGCTGCTTTGCTGCGGCCTCAAGCAGACCGCTTTCCCAATGGGGCAGCAGCAGCGCGGCGATGTTGGTTGGAACTCCCTGCGCGCCCAACAAGGCAAGGCAGGCGGGCATATCGAGCCCGGCATATCCGGCGCCGCCAATACGGCGCTGGTGGAACAGCTCACGACCTGCAACCGAAATGGCCCGGCCCTCAAAGCTGTGTGGCGCGTAAGTGTCTTCAGGGCATGCGC
>NZ_JAHKQA010000098.1 GCF_018860705.1 Citreicella sp. C3M06 | reverse complement strand
TGCTTTTCACAAACCTGCCAGAACCGCGAGGCATCGGGCCAGGTCGGCACGCCTTCGAACATCAGCGTGGTGGCGCCGTTGGCCAGCGGGCCATAGACGATATAGCTGTGCCCGGTGACCCAGCCGACATCGGCGGTACACCAGTAGATGTCGCCCTCATGGTAGTCGAACACCATCTCTTGCGTCATCGCGGCGTAAAGCAGGTAGCCAGCAGAGCTGTGCACCACGCCCTTGGGCTTGCCGGTCGAGCCCGAGGTATAAAGAATGAACAGCGGATCCTCGGCGTTCATCGGGCGCGGCGGGCAATCGGGGGCGGCGTGCTCCATCAGGTAGTTGAGATCGACATCGCGGCCCTGAATCCAGCTGGTCTGATCGCCGGTGTGCTTGACCACGAGGCAGCGCACCTTGTCGCTGCAGTGCAGCAGGGCGGCATCGGTGTTGGATTTCAGCGCCGTCTTGCGCCCGCCGCGGGGGGCGGTGTCGGCGGTGATGACGATCTTGGCGCCGCAATCATTGATGCGGTTGGCCAGCGCGTCGGGGGAAAAGCCCGCAAAGACAATGGAATGGATGGCGCCGATCCGGGCGCAGGCGAGCATGGCATAGGCCGCCTCGGGGATCATCGGCAGGTAGATGACAACGCGATCACCGCGCATGACGCCCTGGCTCAGCAGGACGTTGGCCATGCGGTTCACCTTGTCGTAAAGCTGGGCATAGGTGATGTGCTGGGCCGGGTCTTCGGGATTGTCGGGCTCGAAGATGATGGCGGTCTGGTTGGCGCGGGCCGGCAGGTGGCGGTCGACGCAGTTATAGGCGACGTTGAGCACGCCATCCTCGAACCACTTGATGCTGACCTTGCCGAAATCAAAGCAGGTGTCCTTGATCCGGGTCGGGCGCGCCATCCAGTCGAGCCGCTGCGCCTGCTCGCCCCAGAACCCATCCGGATCGCTGAGCGAACGCGCATACATCTCATCATACTGCGCCGCGCCGACATGCGCCTTGGCCGCAAACTCGGGCGTCGGGGCGTAGGTGGTCATGGGGGTTCCTCCTCCAAGAGAAATTTGCCGGTATTGGAAAGCTGCGCGTTACATAAGGCAATAGGCGATTGGTGCAATGTTTCCGCAGCGCCGCTGAAACTTTGCACAAGTTGCGTGGCGGTGCGGTGCCTCGCCGGCAAGGTCATGCTGTTTTGCGCGCGCCGCTGACCACGCCCCGGGATCAGCAGCTCAAAGCCGCTTATGGCTCTGTGTCGAAGCGACCGTTCCTTGATGGTCAGGGGGATGCAGCGTTGCCCTATTCGCCGCGTGACATGCGCTGCGCAGTGCAAATCCCGCACCGGCGGTGGCGGGTAAACAGATCGGCAACTGATTTTTCTGTAAAGATTTTTTTGTCAATTTGCGGCCAATCGGCGATGGTGTATCGTAAAGAAACTCAGGTCGCGCCGCAAAACGGCGTTGCTAGACGGGAGGGTGAAGGCATGGCCCGCGATACGCTGACGGGCTCGCGCATTCGCGAGCGGCGGATCATCCTTGAGATGAAACAGACCGAGCTTGCTCAAGAGGCGGGCATCTCGGCCTCGTATCTCAACCTTATCGAACACAACCGGCGCAGAATCGGCGGAAAGCTGCTGCTAGATCTGGCTGACATCCTTGGGGTCGAACCGTCGGTTCTGACCGAAGGTGCCGAGGCCGCGCTGATCGCCAGCCTGCGCGTTGCGGCCTTGCACGCAAGGGAAAGCGGCGCAGAGGTCGACCGGCTGGACGAATTCGCCGGGCGCTTTCCCGGCTGGGCGCGGCTGCTGGCGGACGGGCAGGCGCGCATCGAGACGCTGGAACGTTCGGTCGAGGCGTTGTCGGACCGGCTGGCGCATGACCCGCATCTGGCCGACGCATTGCACGAGATGCTCTCGACGGTGACGTCGATCCGCTCGACCGCGTCGATCCTTGCCGAGCCGGGCGAGCTTGATCCGGAATGGCGCCGCCGCTTTCATCGCAATATCCATGAGGACAGCGCCCGCCTTGCGGAGACCTCGCGCGCGATTGCCTCCTATCTCGAAGCCGAGGACAAGGCCGCCTCGGAAAGCGGCACGCCGCAGGAAGAGGTCGACAAGCTGCTCGAGGCGGCGGATTACCACATCGCCGCGCTTGATGCGGGCGAGGGGCCGGAGGCGGTGGCAGCGCAGCTTGGCGCGCAGCTGTCGGCGGCGGCGCGGGGTCTGCTGGTGCGCAGCTTTACCCGCTATGCGCGGGATGCGGCGGCGATGCCGTTGGGCAAGGTGCTCGACGCGGTGGTGGGGACAGGCACCGACCCGCTGGCGCTGGCGCAGCGCTTTGGCACCGATCCGGCGCAGGCGATGCGCAGGCTTGCGACCTTGCCGCCCAACGCGCCCTGCGGGCAGGTCGGGCTGGCGATCTGCGACGCGTCGGGCGTGTTCACCTATCGCAAGCCGCTGCCCGACTTTCCGATCCCGCGCTTTGGCGCGGATTGTCCGCTCTGGCCGCTGTTCGCGGCGCTGTCGCGCCCGATGTCGGTGCTGAGCCGGGCTTTGCAATCCGCCGGTCGGCAGGGCGGGGCGGTCACCGCGATTGCCTTTGCCCAGCCGTCGGGCCCGCCGCAGATCAACCGCGAGCCGGTGTTCGAGGCGCATATGATGATTGCGCCCGGTATGAGCCGGGCTGGCGAGAGCGCCGAAGAGGTCGGCGTGACCTGCCGCATCTGTCCGCGCCGCGAGTGTCCGGCCCGCCGCGAGCCGTCGCTTCTGGGGGATCCGATCGCGGGGTGAGACCGCGCGATGATTTTTTGACTCCGGCGCGCACTTGTCCGATAACTTGTTGACAGGGGAGAGGCATCTGCCGGCCAGCCGCCACGCGCGGGGGCCAGCGGGAAAGGAGAGGCATGGCCAAGCGAGTGATGCTGATCGAGGACGAGCCAAACATCATCGAGGCGATCAGTTTCATCTTGTCGCGCGAAGGGCTTGACGTCGAAACGCATGCCGACGGCACAACCGCCAACGACAGATTGCGCGCGAGGGTGCCGGATCTGGTGATCCTTGACGTGATGCTGCCGGGCAAAAGCGGCTATGACATCCTGCGCGAGCTGCGCGAGGATACGGCGACCGCTGGCGTGCCGGTCCTGATGCTGACCGCGCGCGGGCAGTCGCGCGACCGCGAGATGGCGGAACGTTCGGGCGTGTCGGCATATATGACCAAGCCGTTTTCCAACGCCGAAATGCTGGGGCAGGTGCGCGATCTGCTCGCTTCGGCGGTCTGACATGGCGCAGGAGGCAGAGCCGCCGAGGGGCAAGCCGCTGGTGTTCCTTGAACGGCAATCCTATCGCCGCCGCCGGGTGATCGACGCGGCGCGCGTGCTGCCCTTCGTCGGGTTGCTGCTCTGGCTGGTGCCGCTGCTCTGGCGCGACGAGGGCACGGCGGCGGTGCGCAGTTCCAGCGCCATCATCTTCCTGTTCGGCACATGGTTCGTGCTGGTGCTCGCGGCGGCGGTCCTGTCGTGGAAACTGGCAGCGCAGGCGCGCGAGCCGGGGGGCGCCGGGCCGGGCGGGCTTGGGGATTAGGCCGTGCTGAACACCCTTGTCGCGGTCTGCTCGCTATACGTGCTGTTCCTGTTTGCCATCGCCTTTGCCGCCGAACGCGCGGCGATGCGGGGGCAGGCGCGCTGGCTGCGCTCGCCGCTGGTCTACACGCTGTCGCTGTCGATCTACTGCACCGCATGGACCTTTTACGGCGCGGTTGGCAGCGCGGTGCGCTCGGGGTTCGAATATCTTGCGATCTATCTTGGCCCGTCGCTGGCGCTGATGGGCTGGTGGTGGATCCTGCGCAAGCTGGTGCGGATCGGGCGCACGCAGCGGCTGACCTCGGTGGCGGACCTGATTTCGGCGCGCTATGGCAAGAGCAACCTGCTGGCGGTGGGGGTCACCATTCTCGCGGTGGTCGGCACGACGCCCTATATCGCGCTGCAACTGCAATCGGTAACGGTCAGCTTCGAGGTGTTCGGGGTGGGCGATCTGTTTTCGGGGCAGGAGACCGGATATACCGCGCTGTGGGTCGCGGCGGGGCTGGCGCTGTTCACGGTGATCTTTGGCACCCGCAACCTTGACGCCAACGAGCGCCACAACGGGGTGGTCATGGCCATCGCGGTCGAGGCGGTGGTGAAGCTTTGCGCGCTGCTGGCGGTTGGCATCTTTGTGGTCTGGGGGCTGTCGGGCGGCATTTCGGGAACGCTGGCGCGGATTGATGCCTCGCCGCTGGGTGAATGGCGCATCGACGGCGGGCGCTGGACCGGGATGATCGTGCTGTCGGGGGCGGCCTTTCTGTGCCTGCCGCGGATCTTTCAGGTGCTGGTGGTCGAGAATGACAACGAGACCCACCTGCGCACCGCGTCCTGGGCGTTTCCGCTGTACCTTGGGCTGATGAGCCTGTTTGTCGTTCCCATCGCGGTCACCGGGCTGGAATTACTGCCCGCCGGGTCGAACCCGGATCTGTTCGTGCTGACGGTGCCGATGAGTCAGGGCCGGGACGGGCTGGCGGTTCTGTCGTTCCTCGGCGGGTTCAGTTCTGCGACATCGATGGTGATCGTCGCGGCGATTGCCCTGTCGACCATGGTGTCGAACCACGTGGTGATGCCGCTGTTCCTGCGCTACGCCCAAAGCGGCGCCACCGTGTCGGGCGATGTGCGCCACGTGGTGCTGCTGGCCCGGCGCCTGTCGATCATCGGCGTGGTGATGCTGGGCTATCTGTATTACCGCCTGTCGGGGGGCGGCGCGGCGCTGGCGTCGATCGGCGAGGTCAGCTTTGCCGGGGTGGCGCAGGTGCTGCCCGCGATGCTGGGCGGGATCTTCTGGCGGGGCGGCAGCCGCATCGGCGCGCTGACCGGACTGACGCTGGGCTTTGGCTGCTGGGGCTACACGCTGTTCCTGCCAAGCTTTGGCGCGGGGGTTCTGTTGCCGGAGGCATGGCTTCTGGATGGCCCGTTCGGCATCGGCTGGTTGCGCCCGCAAGCGCTGTTCGGCATCGCGGGGATCGATCCGTTGCTGCACACGGTGTTCTGGTCGCTGACGCTCAACACCGGGGGCTTTGTGCTTGCCTCGCTCGCCAGCTTTCCGGGTCCGCTCGAACGGCTTCAGGGGGCGCAGTTCGTCAATGTCTTCGAGCATTCCACCGGGCCCCGGCGCTGGTCCGGCAAGGTTGCGCAGGCCGAAGACCTGATGATCATGGCGCAGCGAATCATGGGCGCACGCGACGCACAGGCGCTGTTCGAACGGGAAGCGCAGCGGCAAGGCCTTGGCGGAACGCTGCCGGCGCCAACGCCGGATTTCCTGGAAACGCTGGAACGCGAACTGGCGGGATCGGTCGGGGCGGCGACGGCGCATGCGATGGTGGGGCAGATCGTCGGCGGCATGTCGGTGTCGGTCGAAGAGCTGATGGCCGTCGCCGACGAGACCGCGCAGCTGATGGAATATTCCGCCCGGCTCGAGGCCCAGTCGCAGGAACTGGCGCGCACCGCTGCCCAGCTGCGCGAGGCCAACGCCAAGCTGACGCGGCTGTCGGTGCAAAAGGATGCGTTTCTCAGCCAGATCAGCCACGAGCTGCGCACCCCGATGACCTCGATTCGCGCCTTTTCCGAGATTTTGCGCGATACCGAAGGGCTGGAGCCCGAGGCGCAGAACAAATACGCCTCGATCATCCATGACGAGGCGGTGCGCCTGACGCGGCTGCTCGACGACCTGCTCGATCTGTCGGTGCTGGAAAACGGTCAGGTGAACCTCAACCTGCGCAAGGGGATTCTGGCCGATGTGCTTGACCGGGCCGTCGCGGCGGCGGCGGCGGATGAGCATGGCGCACGGGTGAAGATCTGGTGTGATCCGGTGGCGGGCGAGGTCTGGCTTGATACTGATCTCGATCGGCTGAGTCAGGTGTTCATCAATCTTGTCGCCAATACGCGGAAATATTGCGATGCCGCGCAGCCGCAGTTGCAGATACGCGTGCGCCCCGGCGCGCGAGTCGTGATCGATTTCATCGACAATGGCTCGGGACTGTCCCCGGAGGCGCAGGATGTGATTTTCGAGAAATTCAGCCGGGTGAGCGATCAGAAGGCTGGCGGGGCAGGGCTTGGCCTTGCGATTTGTCGGCAGATCATGACGCGGCTGGGGGGCGAGATTTCCTATCTTCCCGGTCAGGGGGGCGCGGCGTTCCGCGTTATTCTGCCCGCAACTTATGCAGCTGCGGCGCCGTAATCCCGAAGCCAAGGAAAACTGGCAATCTAAATTGCTTGGTAACCAAATGCCGCCATACCGAATGGGTGAAAACAGGCATAGAACGGGCCAGGCAGGTGATGGGAGATCCCGCAAGACAAGATGATGTGTTGGGCCAGAAGGCCAGCGCCGCGCGTCGTGCCCATGAGGCACGGGCGATGTCGCCGACCAAGGCCCTGCGCCGTGCGCTTTCCCGCACGGCTGATGTCCTGTGGGACCTCGCGCTTGTCACCCATGGCGTGTCGCAGGATATCCTCGATCAGGATGGGGTGGTCGATTCGCTGCCTGCGAACAATCTGCTGCTGCTTCTGGACGGACCTGATGGCGCGGTTGGCCTCGCCATGGTCGATCGGCAGGTGATGACCGGCCTTCTCGAAGTGCAGACCATCCTTCAGGTCACGCAGATCCCGGCCGAGGATCGACCGCTGACCCAGACCGATGCGGCTATGATGGCCCCGCTGCTGAACGGCACGCTGGAACGGCTTGCGCGTTATCTCGACGGGCATCCGGATCGGCCACAGTTCGAAGGGTTCGCTTTCGGGGCGATGGTCGAAGATGCGCGCACCGCCGGTCTGCTGCTTGAGGCACCGAGCTATCGCGCGTTCCGGGTGTCCATCGACCTTGCCCTCGGGCGCCGCAAGGGGGAGATCCTCTTCGTGCTGCCAGAGCGGCCGAATGCCGCCCATGTCGAGTGCGCCAAGAGCCATGACGATATGCCCGGCCCTCACGAGGGCAAGATGAAGATGCTGCCGGTGCTGATGGATGCCGTGCTGTGCAGCGTGAAATTGTCGATCGGTGCCGCGCAGAAGCTCAAGGCCGGGGATCTGATTCCCCTGCCGCTTGAATCGGTCGATGGCGTGGAACTTTTGGCCGGGGCAGGAACGGCCGTGGCGGGCGGACGGCTGGGGCAGATGAACGGAATGCGGGCCGTGCGGCTGGCATGGCCGGAAGGTGCCGCGCCGTCAGATCTGACCGCTGCAGCCCTTGCCGACATGCCGATGGAGATACACGATCCCGGGCCGGCGCTACCCGAGCCGGTGCTCGCCGCGCCAGCACCGGTGGGAGACGTCACGCCAGACGTCTCCCCGGCGGATTTCGCCGAAGATCTTCCCGATCTGCCGCCAATGGAATTCGACACCGGCGATTTCGATTTCGACACTGAGCCGGCCGAGGGCGAATCGGGCGACTCTGAATTCGCCGCGTCCACGATGGATCTCGACGGCGGGTGAGCGTGCTCAGCGGTGCTGCGCAGCCAAGGCTTCGATGGTGGGGCGCATCCCGCCAAGATCGTATCCGGCCTCATTGGCCTGAGCGATGATCTCGTTGGTGTCCCTGCGCCCCGCTTCGGCCAGAGCCCAGAGTGTGGTGCTGCGTGTGCCAGAGCGGCAATAGGCCAGCACCGGTCCATGAGGGGCGCCGAGCAGCTGAGAAAGCTCGGTCACGGTCTCCATCGTCGCGCCTTGTGGCGTGACGGGCAGGTAGGCAAAGCTCATGCCTTCGGCGATCGCCGCTTCGCGGATCGCCTCGGCCTGGTGCGACGGCGGAACCTCGGCGTCGGGACGGTTGCATATGACGAGGGTGATACCCGCCGCCTTGAGCGCGGGAATATCCTCGACAGAGATTTGCGGCGACACGTTGAAGTCGCCCGAAACATTGATCATGGTCATGTGCGCCAGATCACTCCGCTGGCACAGGTTTGTCCAGACGTGTTCTCACGAAAGGTGCAACGATCATGCCGGCGAGCATTGCTGCGACAAAGATATAGCCCCCGGTTCCGCCATAGCTGAGCGAGGCGATCGCTGGCCCCGGGCACAGCCCCGCCAGCCCCCAGCCAGCGCCGAACAACAGCGAGCCAAGCACCAGCTTGCGGTCGATCCGGGTCGATGGCTTTGGCGGCAAGGCAGTGCCCAGCAGTGCCGAACGTCGCCGCGCGGCAATCAGCCAAGCCAGCGCCATCGGCAGCATGGCGCCGCCCATCACGAAGGCCAGAGTTGGGTCCCATGCGCCGAACACATCCAGCCAGCCCTGCACCTTGGTGGTGTCGGTCATGCCCGAAATGAACAGCCCGGCACCGAATAAGCCCCCGGCAATGAAAGCAAATACAAGGCGTTGCATCTTAGATCACTCCCAAAAGGTGGCGGAAGAACACAACGCTGACGCCCCCGGCAAGGAGGTAGCACAGCGTCGCGGCGAAACCGCGCAGCGACAGCCGCGACATGCCGCACACCCCGTGACCGGACGTGCAGCCATTGGCCAGCCGCGTGCCGACACCGACCAGCAGCCCGGCGGCGATCAGAACCAAAACGTTCTGCGTCACGTGTGTATCGACTTCGCGATAGACCGGCTGCAGAATGATCGGCAACAGCACGACCCCGGCGAGGAAGGCAAGCCGTTCCCATTTCGAGTCACCCGCCGAGCCATCGACCAGCCCGCCGATGATGCCCGAGGCGCCCATGATGCGCCCGTTTACCAGCAGGTACACAGCCCCGCCTGTCCCGATCAGCAATCCGCCGATCAGGCCCCAGATCCAGTCCATTGGCATCTTGCGCGTTTCCCGCTTGTTGAACATTCCAAGGCGTCCCGTTTGCGGCAGGGGTACGCCGAAATTGCCGACCCTCGGGGCGGCACTCAGAGCTTGTTGATCGGCACCTTGAGAAAGACATCGCCCTTCTCGTCGGGCTCCGGCATCTGCCCGGCGCGCATGTTGATCTGCAACGACGGGATGATCAGTCTGGGCATTGCCAGCGTCGCATCGCGGCTGTCGCGCATCGAGACGAAGGCGTCCTTCGATGTTCCGGCGCCAACATGGATGTTCGCGGCCTTTTGTGCGCCGACCGTGGTCTCCCACGCGTAATCGTCGCGGCCCGGTGCCTTGTAGTCATGGCCCACGAAGATGCGGGTCTCGTCCGGCAGTGACAGGATTTTCTGGATCGAATTGTAAAGCGTTTCGGACGAGCCGCCGGGGAAGTCGCAGCGCGCAGTGCCGAAATCGGGCATGAACAGCGTGTCGCCGACAAAGGCCGCATCGCCGATCACATAGGTCAGGCAGGCCGGCGTGTGGCCGGGCGTGTGCATCACATCGCCGCGCATCTGGCCGATATGCAGGCTGTCGCCATCGACGAACAGCCGGTCGAACTGCGATCCGTCACGCTGGAATTCGGTGCCTTCGTTGAACACCTTGCCAAAGGTATCCTGCACGACGCGGATGTTGTCACCGATGCCGATCTTGCCGCCGACGGCGTCCTGAATGTAGGGCGCGGCCGACAGGTGGTCGGCGTGGACATGACTTTCCAGCAGCCATTCGACCTTGAGATCATGTTGCCGGATGAAGGCAATGATCGCATCTGCGGACCGGGTGTCGGTGCGGCCCGATGCGTAGTCGAAATCGAGCACGGAATCGATCACGGCGCAGGACACTCCGGCAGGATCCTTGACGACGTAGGAGATGGTGTTGGTTGCTTCGTCGAAAAACGCAAAGACTTCGGGTGACATTGTTGCGGTATCCTTCATTTCGCCTCATCATATACGCAAAGGTGAATATGTTATCAAGAGGCCAGTGAGTTTGATATGAATCATTGATCGAACCGGCTGTCAGACCCATTCTTGTGCCATGGAGGTGGAGGCAAGGATGTCTTGGGATCGGCAGAAGGCGATTCTCGAACGGCGCCTTCGCGAACTCGACGCGCGGCTGGGCGAGATCGAAACCAGTCTCGATGCACCAAGGCCGCAGGACTGGGCTGACAGTGCAACCGAGCGGGAAGGCGATGAGGTGCTCGAAGAGCTCGGCGCGCAAGGATTGCGCGAGATTGGGCAGATTCGGGCCGCACTGGGCCGGATCGCGAGCGGAGACTACGGCGATTGTGCCCGCTGCGGCGCGCCCATCGCTCAAGGACGGTTGGAACTTGTGCCGGAAGCGCCGCTTTGTGCGGATTGTGCGGGACGGAAGGCCACATAGCAGGGGCTGGGGAGCCCTGCCACGAGGAGGAAAACGTTATGCTGATTGCGCTGAAAACCCGGATCTCGGAAATCGAAAATGAGATCAGACGGGCATCGAGCCTTGCCGATTCTTCGGCACGCGGCGAGTTGCTTGAGGATCTCGAGCGGCACGTCGAGGAGCTTGAAGCGCGTGGCGGCATGGTTCCGCGCAGCGCGCTTGTTCTGCTGCGTCCGGGTGATGACGATGCGGCCGAAGACCTGTTCGACAATATGCCGGTCTGAACACGCGCGGGGCTGACCTGTGCGATGACTGCGAGGCGCCCTGAAGAAGGGGCGTCTTGTAGCATGGGCAGGGAAGGGCGTTTCCGGCGGGGGTGATCTCGAGGTCGGGATCGTCGCTTTTGCTATGTGCAACCCGCCTGCCGCTGCCCTGTCAGGCTGCCGCTGCCCTGTCAGGGCAACTTCGCGCTGCGTGTGCGCGGTAGTGCCGCGGGAAGCGGATATGGGGCGCGTGTCTTTCGTGATGCGCCCACTGGTGTGGTGCTTTGCGCGGCGATGAGGCCTTGATGCCCTCAGCTGAGGGAAATCCCGAGGATCACGACCATCAGCCCGAGCACCGAGCCAAGCAGCGCTGCCATGTTGATCGGCACCATCTTGCGCACGACCGCGCGCAGCGCGTCGTCGTCCAGACCGGCGCGGCGCGCCTTCCAGACCCGCAGGATGCTCCAGAGCAGGCCGCAAAGCCCCAGCGCCGAAATCAGGACCCCGACATAGACAAGTGCTTCCATGGTGGCGCTCTCCCTTTTGCGCGGGGCTGTCCGCGTGGCCGGAATGGCGCGTACCCCATGGCGCGCTCTGCGGCAAGCCCTGCCTCTTGCCTGCCCTTGCGCGCTTGGGCTACCTAGGCGCCGAACCGGCAGGAGACACGAGCAATGCAAGACGACACTTCGGGCGACAAGTACGGCATCGCGGCAGGCGAACTGCGCAGCTTCATCGAACGCATCGAGCGTCTCGAGGAAGAAAAGAAAGAAGTCGCCGAACAGCAAAAAGAGGTGATGGCCGAAGCCAAGGGCCGTGGCTACGACGTAAAGGTGATTCGCAAGATCATCGCCCTGCGCAAGCGCGACAAGGATGATATCGCCGAGGAAGAGGCCGTGATGGAGATGTACATGGCCGCGCTCGGCATGAGCTGAGCGCCTAGCGGTTGGCCCGCGCCAGCAGGGCCACCGCGGCAAGCCCGGTCAGGATCACCAGCACCGCCGCCGGTGCTGCCTGACCGAGGTTCTCCAGCGACGCCTGGTCATGCACCCGCGTCGCCAGCGTTTCATAGTTGAACGGGCGCAGCAGCAAGGTTGCCGGCAGTTCCTTGACGCAATCCACGAACACCAGCAGCAGGGATGAGGCGATCGAGGCGCGGATCAGCGGGTAATACACCTGCCGCAGCGTCTGCCCTTGCGTGCGCCCCAGCGAGCGCGCCGCAGCGGCAAGATTGGGCGACACCCGTCCCATCGCCGCATCCGCCGCGCCCTGACTGATGGCGAAGAACCGCACGAAATAGGCCAGAACCAGCGCAAAGGCCGACCCCGTCAGCACCAGCCCGATGTCGATGCCGGTCACCGCCTCGACGGTGTCGGCGAGCACATGATCGAACCCCGCAAGCGGGATCAGAATGCCAACCCCCAGCACCGCCCCCGGCGCGGCATAGCCGATGGTTGTCACCGGCATCAGCAGTCGCGGCAGCGGCGCGCGCGAAATCCGCACGCCATAGACCAGAAAGATCCCGCCAAGTACGGTCAGCACCGCCGCGATGCCGCCCACCGTCAGCGTGTGCAGACCCGCCTTCCAAAGCGCGGGCACTGCCCAGTTGTCGGCATTGTCCAGCGCGTGGTTCAGGATCACCCCGCCCGGCAGGACGAACCCCATGACAAAAGGTACAAGGCAGGCCGTCAGGGCGAAAGCCGCAGCAACGCCCGACAAGGGCCGACGCTCGATCGGGCGGTGCCGGGTCGAGAGGTTGAAAAAGCGCATCCGCCGCCGCGAGCTTTTCTCGAGCAGCACCAGCAGGATCACCAGCGCCAGAACGGTCGAGGCGATCTGCGCCGCCCCGCCGGCATTGTTGCTTTGTAGCCAGACCGAAAAGATCCCGGTGGTCAGCGTCTGCACGGCGAAATAATCGACGGTGCCGAAATCGTTGACCGCCTCCATCATGACGATGGCCATGCCCGCGGCGATGGCAGGGCGCGCCAGCGGCAAGCCGACGCGCCAGAACCGCCCCAGTGCGCCGACGCCCAGCGATTGCGCCACCTCGTCGGACGAGGCGGATTGCTCGCGAAAGGCATTGCGCGCCAGCAGGTAGACATAAGGGTACAGCGCCGCCGCCAGCACGATGATCGCCGCGCCCATCGAGCGGATCTCGGGGAACCAGTAATCGCGGGCGGTCTGCCAACCCATCAACTGGCGCAGTCCGGTCTGCACCGGCCCGGCATATTCAAGGAAATCGACCAGCGCATAGGCCCCGACATAGGCCGGGATCGCCAATGGCAGCAGCAGCAGGTATTCCAGCCAGCGCCGCCCCGGAAAATCATAGCGCGAGATCAGCCAGGCCGCGCCCGACCCGGACGCCCCGGCCAGCAGCCCGACCCCGAACATCAGGATCAGCGTGTTGGAAAGATAGCGGGGCAGGGTGGTCGACACGAGATGCGGCCAGATGTTCTGCGACGGAAAGGCCGCGATCCAGAACACCGCAAGGATCGGCCCCAACACCAGCGCGGCAATCAGCGCCGCCCCGACAGACCATGTCGACGGCAGGCGCAGGCGGCGGCGTGCTTGGGTGTGGCTGTGCTGTGCCAGGCTCATGTCGAAGTCCTCGTTCCGCCACTGTTCCAGCGGCAAGTACTGTCATTGTTAAGATGAATGTTCTTATAGTGCCGATCAAACATCGGAAAGAGCAGGCCATGCAGATCATCCTTCACCTTGGCGCGCATTGCACGGACGAGGATCGACTGCTGCGGGGTTTGCTGCGCAACGTCGGCGAGTTCCGTAAGGAAGGCGTGGCGATTCCGGGGCCGGGCCGCTATCGCCGCCTGCTGTCTGAGGCGGTTCACGAACTTGGCGCGCGTGATCCCGGCGCGGATGCGCGCGAGGTGCTGCTTGATACCATGCTCGACGACGATCCCGATACGGTGCGCCGTCTGGTGCTGAGCCACGAGAACCTGCTGTCGGTTCCCAAGCTGATCCTGTCCGGCGGGACGCTGTATCGCAAGCTCGAAGACCGGCTGGACGCGATGCACCGCCTGTTTCCCGGGGATGAGATCGAGGTGTTCGTGGGAATGCGGGATTTCGCCAGCTTCCTGCCCGCGGCCTGGCGGGCCTCGCCGCAAGACAGTTTCGAGGTCTTTCTCCATGAACTCGATCCGATGCAGCTGCGCTGGTCCGATTTCATCGCACGGATTGCCGCCAAGGGCCCGGTGACCTGTTGGTGCAACGAGGATACGCCGCTGATCTGGGGCTCGATCATGCGCGAGATGGCCGGGGTCGCGCCCGACCGCAAGATCACCGGCTCGTTCGACATGCTGTCCGAAATCATCAATCCCGAGGGGATGCGCCGCTTTCGCGCGTTCCTCAAAGAGAACCCGTCGGTGAACGAGGCGCAGAAGCGCCGGGTGATGGCGGCGTTCTTCGATAAATATGCGCTGGAGGAGGCCGTAGAAGAAGAGCTCGATCTTCCGGGCTGGGATGCCGCCTACGTCGACATGCTGACAGAGCTGTACGATGATGATGTGCGTCAGATTGCAGGCATGGCGGGGGTGACGCTGCTCGTCCCGTAGAAACTGCCCGTCTGAGCAGCAATTTTCGACCCGTCGTCGGGGAATGTGAAGTTTTTTGAAAAAAGTGCTTGCGGGTTTGGATCACTCGCCGTAAAAGCCCCTTCACCG
>NZ_JAHKQA010000008.1 GCF_018860705.1 Citreicella sp. C3M06 | reverse complement strand
ACCCCGACCGCCAGACCGCCGAAATCCAGATCCGCATCGCTATCATGAACCGCTTCTCGGCCCTCGGCAGGGCCGAGATCAAGGCCATCGCCTGAAAGGTAACGGGAAAGGGGATCGTTCCCCGTTTAATGATTTGCGCAACAACGCCCAGCCGCATACTCCGGCGTTTCGCCTTCGACCTTTGATCGCATGTTTCTGACAGGCTGATGCCTAGGCCACCCCGCCGTGGGGCTCCCCGGCGCTATGGGTGCTGTTTTCGGAAGTTCTCGAAGTGGAATTCGAGGCTCTTGGGGGAGACTTCATCTGTGACGGTTTTACCGCGAAGGCTCTGGTAGTCCGGCGATGCGATCCGGTCTGAAACCTCGATAGCCTTGGTCTCGGGGTTGATCGA
This sequence comes from Citreicella sp. C3M06, assembly GCF_018860705.1. Lineage (GTDB taxonomy): Bacteria > Pseudomonadota > Alphaproteobacteria > Rhodobacterales > Rhodobacteraceae > Salipiger. Next base: position 7,408 of record NZ_JAHKQA010000008.1, on the reverse strand, counting down.
AATTAGGTGCGCGTCAAAGAGTTTGTGAATGTCCCTCCGCAACAGAAGCCCATTCTCGGGCTTGTCCCGGTCGGCAAACCGCTCCGCGTAGGGGATGATATGGGCGGCTTCCAGAACCGAAAGCTCACTTGTCCCGGTGATCGCGCAGCGGTTCGAGCGCTTGCTCAATAGGGCCTGCCGGAACGCGCTCTGGTATCGCCGCAAGACCACTTGGCGCAGGGCGGTGGCGTCTTCGATCTTCTCAAGGTTCAGGGGCTCGTGCGGGTCCGGGTTCTGGTTCTCATATTGCGCGATTTTGTGGGCCTTTTCCCGAACGGCGGACAGAAGCGAGTCCACGTCGCTGTCCGAGATCGGCCAAATCCGGCTGTGGCGGCTCGCTCTGATGCTGGCAATGAACGTCCCGTCATCCTTGTGCGCTTCCAAGAGTTCCTTCCCAACCGGGCGCTCGAAAAACACCGCGTCCAGCACCCGGACACGGCGATCCGGCTGCATGGGGCCGAACTCCACCACGGCCGTCAAACCCCGCCCGTGCTCACCGTCCTTCTCCTGCTCATGCAGCCACACGAGGCCCCGGAAGCCGTTGGTCAGAATCTCGTCGGCATAGCTGTTCTCTTTGTGAAGCTCGGGTAAAGCTGCGTCCCGCCCGACCCAGCTTTCGACAGTGCGGCGAACGCCCGGGACTCCGAAAAGGTCGATTGCGCTGGATTTGACAAAGAACTGAATGTCCTGCCGCCGGAACTCCTGCACCTTGCTCGCCCCGAGCTTCAACCGCTCCTGCGCGGCGGCGATCACGTCCGGGGTGAACCGCTCGGGGTATTTGATGACCAAGGCTTCATAGCTCTGATCCGGGTCAACCTCCTCGAACCCGGCGGAAGCGTTCAAGACCCGGGAGGAAATCACCGAGACCGCGCCCAATGCGTTGATGTCCCGGGGTTCATACCCGAGGCCCGCCCGCTGGCCTTGGCTGCGCTTGACCTCCTGCCAATGATCGTAAACCCGGGCGAGATCGTTTTCCAACGGATCGACGCTATCTCTCAGGGCTTTCAAAACTTCAGACATGCGGACTCATTCATCTTGGTTTTCGCAGCGATCTGTTTCATCGTCTCCCTGATTGTGCTCACGATCAAGCGGCGATCCCTCAAGCAGACTTGGTTGAGCAATGTCTCTAGCAGGCAAACCTCCTGCCTTGGTGAGAGCATCCGGCATCATACAGGAGCGGCCATGAGGTGCAGGTCTCAGAATGGGTCAGGACGCCTCTTGCAGGTAGCGGTAGACACTGGACCGCGCCACGCCCAGCGCCTTGGCTATGGCTGTAGGGGTCATGCGCTTGGCACGCATGGCGTTCACCTTTTCCCCGTCTATTGTCGCGGGCCTGCCCTTGAACGGGGAGTCCGCACCCTTGGCCAGCGCCGCGTCGATCCCTTCCCGTTGCCGGGCCTTGCGGATTTCCGTCTCGAACTCCGCGACGGCGGAAAGCATGGTGAAGAACATGCGCCCTTCCGGCGTCGTGGTATCAATCGCCTGTTCCAGCACCCGCAACCCGACGCCCTTTTTGGTCAGGGTATGGGCAATGTTGTGCAGGTCGCGGGTAGACCGCGCCAGCCGATCAAGGCGTGTCACTACTAGCGTATCACCCTTGCGGATGCCGCGCGTCAGAAGATCGTCCAGCGCCTGTCTGCCGTCCCGTTTCGTGCCCGTGGCCTTTTCGCTGTATAGGTGTTCGTCACTGACGCCCGCAGCCCGCAACGCGGCAACCTGCACGTCCAGCTTCTGCCCGACCGATGAAACCCGCGCATACCCGATCAACTCGCCCATGATTGTCCTCTTTCGTCCTAATAGGCTGTCCGATAAAGCGGTAGCGTCCTAAAAGTGATTACACAAGTCTAATCGGACACTTTGAGGCGGTTTTCGCGCGTCCCGTCCGAGTATACTCTATTAGGTCACTTGAAACGCGATCGTTGGCTCTGCTCTATCGCGAGATCAACCGCACCTAGGTCTGTTCAAGTCTATATCGGTAACGTGCGGCCTAGGGCCGACCTTCATGCCAGCCGCAGCTAAATGACCGATCCCAGCCCTTTTGCGATATCCATGCAAGACGCAGCGTGACGCAGAACGGTGTCTCCAGAGGCGGGAAGCGGCTGCCGCGGCAAAGTCAGGTTAGGAAGCATGAGCAAAGAAAACATGTTTATGCATGATGATCAGGTGCTCTTATCCAGAAGAATGACCGCGCTCGTACCAGTTGCTTAGATCATGGGTTGGTGGCAAGGTCTCCGCTAAGCTGACCAACTGCTTCAAGATCGTATCTTGAGAACCTAAAGGATAGAAGTTGACTAAAGTCACCATACTGCATTTTTCCGACATCCACTGGCACTCTCGAAATGAAGAAAGCGTCAGGACCGTTCAAAAGGCGATGATTGAGGACATCGTAAGTCTGAAAAGAAACGAAGCCGTAAAATTTGACTTAGCACTTTTCACTGGAGATCTCGTTCTTGTTGGAGAGAATAAAGAGGACTTCAAGACTGCACATAGCAATGTCTTGCGTCCAATTTTGGATGCCGCTGAATTAAGTGAGGATCTCCTTTTCATTTGCCCTGGAAATCATGATGTATCAAGAAGATTAGTTCGAGAAGCTGATTTTATAGAGCAGGGCCTGAAAGTCAGTTTGAAGTCAGTCGACGCAGTCAACCAACATTTGCGTCGCCTAGACGAAAGCGACGTTAACGCAATGCTTGCAATGAGCCGCATGAGTAACTTCAACGAATACTATGATCAGACTTTCCAGAAAGCCGATGCGACCTCCGGGACTGTGAAGGTCCATAGAATTAACGTCAATAATGTTTCGGTTGGCGTTGCCTCTTTTGACAACTCTTGGAGGGCGACCGGCGAAGCCGGAGGAGTTGATCGAAATCATTTGCTGCTTGGCGAGCGAAACGTTGATTTCGCTGTAGAACAGCTGGCAGACGTTGACCTAGCCATCGGTATCTTCCACCATCCTGGATCCTGGCTCGCCGAGTTTGATGCCGCTTCAGTTCAACCTCGCCTTAGTGAGGGATTCGATCTATTGGCGTATGGGCACGTTCACGCTACCGAGCCCGAAATCAGGACGACCGTGAACGGGAATGCTCTGATGAGTCAGAGTGGAAGCCTTTATGCTGGTAGAGAGTACTATAATGGCTATCAAATCATAGAGATTGATCCAGAAATATGTAGAGCGGACTATCGACTTAGGACTTACTTTGACAATCCGGGCCGAAGATTTGGCCCGGCAGAAAATATTGTCAGCAATGGACGAGCTTCTTTTGAGTATCGACCCACTCGTGGAAAATATGACCCGCATATTGAGCTCGCACTACGGGAAATACGTCCAGAGGTACGTCGCCTAGCTCTTGATCAGCTGAATATATCGGATCTGGGGGCAGAGTTCAAATCTGATCCGCACGATGCGTTTATTTGTCCTCCCATTTTTGAAAGTGGGCAGGAGGGTCAAGATCATGAAGTTCGTTCCGAAGAAGCAGACGCAAGCGGAGAACTGTCTCCGGAGCATGGTCCCCGAAAAGAACTTTCCCTTTCAGATATATTGGAGAGCGACAGAAGCTACCTCTTGGTGGGAGCTAGAGAGGTCGGCAAGACAAGCCTCGCGCACTATGCTGCCGTCCTTGTCTCTGAAGGGCAAACAGACAAGCCGCGGATACCAGTAATTATAGACTACAGGAAGTTTAAAGGAAACCTATACTCTCTCAAGAGGCTTGCGGCCGCGTACCTCGGGCCTCTTAAGAGCGGGTTTGATTTTGAAGCAGCGCTGGAGAATGGAAGCGTCGTCATTATAGTCGATAACTTTGATGGGCTTGACCAGCCAAAGAAAACCGAGCTCCAATCTCTTATTCTGTCCACACCGAGTGCTAAATGGATTCTCCTATCTGATAGCCGGTTTGGCGCTCTAAATAAAAGGGCAAATGGCAACGACCTTCTTGAAGGTGTTAATATTGCGAGCATATCTTCGCTACCAAGACGCTCAATTAGGACAATAGTAAGGCGATGGTGTGAGCGAACCGGGGCTAGCGATGAAGATACATTTACAACCATTATGAGCCACATCCGCGATAGTGACCTTCCTAGAACGGGCTATATCGTAACCATGCTGCTTTGGGCGTTACACCAAAACAACAAACTCGACCGTATCAATGAGTCGGTCTTGATCATGAACATGGTTGACTATCTTCTTGGCAAGGCGGACTTCCAAAGCGCTCTTGAGAGTGAGTTTGATGCGACATCAAAAGAGATAACGCTTCAGTCATTTGCATGTTTCCTTCGCGATCAAGGTGGGACTGCATCCTCCAATGATGCTACCCAGTTTCTAATTACTTTTTTCCGTGACAAGGGCCTCAGTTACGATGCGAGCTCAGTCCTCGCATCACTATGCGAATGCGGCGTCTTGTACGAAAGCGCAAATTCAATCAGCTTCAAATACCGATGTTTTCAAGAGTATTTCATTGCAAAACACATCGGAAGTTCTGACAAGCGCCTCAAAGAATCGTACTTGAATCGCGCCTTTCTAAGAAATCAACGAGAACTTCAGATTCTATCGGGCTTATCAAGGGAAAACGATGGGCTTATTGATGAAGTGATATATCAGCTTGAAAATTACTCTCCGCAGTCCATTGGTTCAATTTCGTTAGATCGATACGAAGACGTGATCGAGGAAGAGTCTTCAGTGGGAATCAGCCGTGAGAAATTGCGTCGGATAAGAAAAAAGAAGCTTACGGCCACGCAAGTTGACGACCTGATGGACGCTGCAGAAGCAAGGCTTGCGTCCAATGGTAAGCCAGAAATCTCAAGCAAGCCAAGATCTGATGTAGAAGGTGGTGAGAAGGTGTCCTCCGACTTAACACCTTCTTCGATTGTGGAAGACAATAGCTCAGTGCTGAGCCAACCGAATCTCAAGGTTACTGCTTTCATGAGCGCTCTATCTCTTCTGGGCAAAGTGCTCAGGAATTCGGAGTTTACAGATAAGGCTCGAAAAATCGACGGAGTGAGGATCTACACCCAGAATTCGGTTAGATTCTTTCTTTTTATGTATGAAGTTATCTCAGATGTTTTTTCAGACATGGTCGATGCCGTGAATCAGGATGATGCTGTTCTGGATGAAGAAGCAGTCCGAGGGTTGCATTATTTCTTGACGAAAAGAATGATGCTATTTGTGGACTCAAGAATGGTTGATGACTTGGCATCCGTGAAATTGATACCTGTGATGGAGGAGGTATTAAATTCGGCGGAGACTTCAACATCTGAAAAGACTTTCCTCGTGGGCGTCCAGCTTGATTGCCCAAATCCTAACTGGAACAAGCATTGGGCGAAGCACTCAAAAGAGTTCAAGAAGCATAGAATTTCCAATGAGTTCTTGGCGGACAAACTATGGCAGCATATCCACACGAAGGCTTTAGACACGAGGGAACAAAGCAAGGTCGAGCAAGCGGCGCTTGACCTGGAATTGGCACTTGGTCGGCCAAAAGCAGCGAAGAGCGCTATTCTACAGGGCATTCGATCTGCTTCTCTTGAAGGCAAAAGGCGCAACATAGATGAATAGACGTAACATCCTAGAGACAGCTCACCACAAGCTAGATCGAAAACAGTCTTCGTAACGCAGCGCTGCGGCGTCATTCGGTGGATGAGGGTCTGCTCGGTCAGGAACTTCGGCCGCTTCGTTCCGGGAATGCCTGACAAGATTGTCCGTTTCCTGCGCTTTGCTGACCTTTATGCCCAAAGCGGCGAACGGCTGGTTCCGCCGATACTCTTAGAAGGGGTCGGCGGCGTGGCTGTGCTGGGTGGCGCGAGGTTGTGAACTCGAACTGAGCGTCGCGACGCTTATGCGATCCACCTGATTGAACAATGCGCATCATTGTGCCTGCCCCACCTTGGCTTTGGGTCCTTCCTCGGTGGGAACACGCTGGGCGGGGACACCGACCCGCGAAACGTGAGCGATTTCAAATTTCTCGCAGTGAAGTTGGGCTAATTGAACCTGGGCGATGATGGCCGGCAAACGATCTTTGAACAGCACCCAACTTCCTGTTCCAGTGTGGGGCTTCGGGGCGCGACATGCGACAGCCCTAAAGGGTGCTGTCGCGTCGGTCGCGGCGTCCTCGGTTGGCGTTGGCGACAGATGCGCATTGTCGCGCGGTTGTCGTGTTCGGTCGCGGCGTCGAAGATTGATCTTCGGCCATTTTCAGATGCCGCGATTCGCTCCTGTGTCCGCCTGAAATGGCTGGTTTCCCATTTCGACAGACGCCGCCAACTCGGTAAAACCTGGCGGTATGAAGTAGGATTTTTCTTTAGATTCAGCAGGCATGGTTGCGCCCCCGGGCACCATTTAAACCCAAGATAAGATTGATCTTTTTATGCCTTAATGGGGTGGTTCCGCTAAGGTTTGACGCTTTTCTTGGTAGGTTTGACAATTTCTGCTCTCCTTTTGTTTTCTTCTTCCCAGACCTCGATGGTCGCGCGGTTCTTACGCGCCAAATCTGCGTCCTTCGAATAGTGCAGCCCCATAGCGGGCGACTTCTGCGCAAGAAGGTCTGAAATATCGCGTTCAGAACGCCCTGCCTCACGCAGCCAAGTTGCCATGGTGTGTCGGAGCCCCTTGGGTGTAAGGCCAGGTTTGATCGCACCCTTAGCCTCAAGCTTCTTCTTCAATCGCTGGAAGCTGCTTTGAAAGCCGTCATAGGTCCATGAACGCCCGCTTGAGCTCGCTAAGACGGTGAGCGCATCATGCTCCGGCATCCGTTGCAGCTCCGCTCTGAGCGTGTCGCCGATCGGCACCGCGGCACCGACTTTCGTCTTGTCACGATCTCTCCAGATTACGTCTCCCGCAACCTGGTCCCTGCGAAGTCCTAGGGCGTCAGTTGGGTCCAAGCCGGTACAGTGGATCAGTGCAAGGGCGCCCCGCATTTCAGGTGCTGAGGCTTCAAGCATCGCCTGAACCTCTTCGTAGCTCCAAGCCCGATTGCGTGCCGGCGCATTCTTTGGCCTGGGTTTTGGGATGACACCAGTGGCGAAGTTTCTGGAAATGTTGCCGTGAGGAATATTGTACTTAAAGACTTGGCTGATAAACACCAAGAGTATGTTCGCACGCCGCCAACCCATCTTGGTGGACGCCTTGTCATGGATGCCCGCAATAAGGGGCGTTGTAATCGAAGAAACTGGTGTATCCTTAATAGGGTGCAGGTAGTCTGCACTGAGCCTATAGTCTCTCTGGGTCGTAGCTGCACGATTCTGAAAATGTTCAGTCTCAAAGTAAAATTGCAGCAACGCACCCAAGGTCCCAGGTTTAGGGCGCATCCGCTTCTGAGCATCGTTGGCAGCTGCAATCTTCGAACACTCATGAAAGAATTCCGGACTAGGGTCAGGATGCATT
>NZ_JAHKQA010000078.1:60924-175186 GCF_018860705.1 Citreicella sp. C3M06 | reverse complement strand
TTGCCCTCTGTCAGCCGGTCAACCTCAGCGTCGCTCGGCGGCTGCACCTTGGCGATCACATCGGCCTGCTCATACAGCGCCTCAGCACTGTCGAGCACCGTCACCCCCGCATCGCTGTAAGCGGCGTCGGAAAAGCCCGCCGCAACGCCCGCGCCGCTTTCAACCAGACACTCATGCCCCAGCTTGTGCAACGCACGCGCCGACTCCGGCGTCAGCGCCACCCGGTTCTCACCAGGCACTAGCTCCTTCGGCGTCCCTATCTTCACGTTCCTCATCTCCCTCTGTTTCTGAGGCGTCTTTGCCGTCTCAGGCCAATCAGGCCGTCGGCACAAGTGCTACAGGCGCGGCCAGCCGGCCGCAACGTCATCGCGCCGTCTAATGGAATCCGGACGGAATATCAAAGCCATCTTCGCGTTTGCTGCAAATAGCGCTCATATCGAGCAACAAACTTGCGTCGCAAAAACATCTCTTCCTTCTCGATAAACCTCTTTTCGATAACCCAGACAAAAATCGGAACCAATGCAAGCGACGGGACCGCATCCCAGTAAAGCACCAGCCCCGTAAGGATCAGGCTGTCGGCAAGATAGATCGGATTGCGCGACCGACTGAAGATCCCGCTGGTCACAAGCTGCGTCGCTTCGCCATGCGGCATAATCGTGGTGCGGTTGCGCCGCATTTCGGTAATCGCCAGCGCCATCACCAGCAGCCCCGCGCCCAGCATGACGCCGCCCAGCAGATCCGCCCAGACCGGGCCAAAGCTCAATCCCAGCGGATGGTGACGCGCCTGCCACCAAGCGAGCAAAAGGAAAGCGGCCAACCACAGCGGCGGAATATCGATCCATTTTCTCGGCATTGCCCGCCCCTGATGGTTTCGCAGATCGCAGGTTCCCTCAGTTCCGCGCCTGCCGCAAGCCCCGCAAATCGGCAGCGCGTCTCGGGCCGGGATGGCGGCGCAGATCGCGCAGATTGTGGCCGTTGCGCCCCCGCGCGGACGAGGCGGCTTGCCGATCCCGCGAATCCGGGTCAGGTTGCCAGAACGCCACGCCCGGAGGACCCATTGACCGATTTCGCCTGGACTCGCGACCAGTTCCACATTCCGTTGGGGCTGATCTATCTTGATGGCAATTCGCTGGGGCCGATGCCCAAGGCGACGCCGGCCAGGCTGGAACGGATGATGACCGAGGAATGGGGCGAGCGGCTGATCACCGGCTGGAACGCCTGCGGCTGGATGCAGATGCCGCGCCGCCTTGGCGACCGGCTTGGCCGCCTGATCGGCGCCGAGGAAGGTCATGTCGTGGTGGGCGACACCCTGTCGATCAAGGTGTTTCAGGCGCTGTCGGCGGCGCTTCAGGTGGTGCCGGAACGGCGGGTGATCCTGTCGGACCGGGGCAATTTCCCGTCGGATCTGTATATGGCCGAAGGGCTGATCCACATGCTTGGCGACCGGCACGAACTGCGCCTCGTCGCCCCGCACGAGCTTGAGGATGCGATCACCGAAGAGGTCGGCGTGCTGCTGGTGACAGAGGTCGATTACCGCACCGGGCGACGGCACGATCTCAAGGCGCTGACGCGCAAGGCGCATGATATGGGCGCGATGGTGATCTGGGATCTGGCGCATTCCGTCGGCGCGCTGCCGGTGCATGTCGCCGCCGGCGGCGCCGATTTCGCCGTTGGCTGCACCTATAAATACATCAACGCCGGCCCCGGTGCGCCTGCCTTTATCTATGTATCGCCCGAACATGTCGATCATGTCGAACCGGCGCTGTGCGGCTGGCTTGGCCATGACAAGCCGTTTTCTTTCGAACCGGGCTACCGCCCTGCCGAAGGCATCGAGCGGATGCGCGTCGGCACCCCGCCGGTGCTGCAGATGGCGGCGCTCGACGCGGCGCTCGACGTCTGGGACAAGGTCGACATGGGGCGTCTGCGCAAGCGCTCGCTGGAACTGACCGGGCTGATGATCGAAGAGATCGAAATGAATTGCCCCGGCCTGAAACTCGCCACGCCGCGCGAAAACGAGGCGCGTGGCTCTCAGGTCTCGTTCCGCTCGGAACATGGCTATGCGATCATGCAGGCGCTGATCGACCTTGGCGTCATCGGCGATTTCCGCGCCCCCGACATTCTGCGCTTTGGCATCACACCGCTGTATATCGGCGAGACCGAAATCAAGGAAGCCGTCGAGGTTCTGGCCCGCATCCTGCGCGGCGCGCTGTGGGATCACCCGAAATACCACAGGCGCAAACCCGTGACCTGAACCCGCGCGCGGCGGTCACGGGCAGCGTTTCCATACCGGTAAGACCGTATAAGCCGGTCCTGCCTCGCCTAGGCGGAAATTCTCTGCGGCGCGCAACGGCGCAAGGCGAAATCGCGCACGGCGCTGCCAAAGGCCTCGAACAGCGGGCGCGACACCGGATCATTGGCCGCGTCCCATTCGGGATGCCACTGCACCGACAGGGTGAACCCCTGCGCGCCCCTGACGCGAAGCGCCTCGGGGGTGCCATCGGGCGCGTAACCTTCGATTTCGATCTGCGCACCGGGGGTCTTGATCCCCTGCCCGTGCAGCGTGTTGGTCATCACCTCGCTGGCGCCGAACAGCTGGTGAAAACAGCCGCCCTCGGCCAGCGACACCTTGTGGCGCAGCGCGAATTTCTCTTCGAGCGTCCCGTCGGGGGGCATCCGGTGATTCAACCGCCCCGGCAGATCGCGGATTTCGGGATAAAGCGAGCCACCCATGGCCACGTTCACCTCCTGAAAACCGCGGCAGATGCCCATGAAGGGCTGCCCACGCTCAACACAGGCCCGCACCAGCGGCAGCACGATGGCATCGCGGGCACGATCAAAGGTGCCATGCGCCTCGGTCGCCTGTTCGCCATATTCTTCGGGGTGCACGTTGGGGCGCCCGCCGGTCAGCAGGAACCCGTCGCAGATCTCCATCAGCTCGTCGACCGAGACAAACCGCGGATCGGGCGCGACAAGCAGCGGCAGGCAACCGGACACGCAAGACACGGCCTCGGTATTCATCTCGCCCCCCGCATGGGCGGGGTAGCTGTCGTTGATCATGTGGAAGTTGCCGATGATACCGACCACGGGGCGGGCCATGTGAACCTCTTCTTGCTGCTCCTGCATCGGAATATAATGCAGGAGCAGCATTTAAGAAAGGTTGCTCAGATCGCGGCAACCAGTCCGGCTGCCTCGACGCCCGCTTTTCCAGCAGCCGCGTCATTGTCAGAGCTATCGCCGGTCACGCCCAGCGCGCCAAGGGTCCGGCCCTTGGAATCCTTGATCAAAATGCCGCCCGGCACCGGAATCATCGCGCCTCCGAAAGCACCATTGGCGGCGGCAACGAAATAAGGCTGTGCCTCAGCGCGCGCCATCTGTGCGCTGCCGGGCATACCCAGCATCACCGCACCATACGCCTTGCCATGCGCGATGGCAAAGCGGCCCGGGCTTGCCCCGTCCTGACGTTCAAATGCGATAACGTGGCCGCCATTGTCCAGCACCACCACCGACAGCGGGTTCATCTCTGCTTCCCGGCCTGCTTCCAGTGTCTTGCGGATCATCTGCCGCGCACGGCTCAGTGAAATCGACGCCATGAGCGTTCTCCTTTTCGACGTTTCAGAATAAACTGCGGGGCTTATCCCGCCTTCAGCTCAAGCCGGCGACGGTGCAGCACCGGTTCGGTATAGCCCGACGGCTGCACATGCCCGTCAAAGACCAGATCGCAGGCCGCCTTGAACGCCACCCCGTCAAAGCCCGGCGCCATCGGCACATAGGCCGCGTCCCCGGCATTCTGGCGGTCGACCACCTCGGCCATCTTCTTCATCGCCGCCATGACCTCGTCTTCCGAGACCACGCCGTGATGCAGCCAGTTCGCCAGATGCTGCGAGGAAATCCGGCAGGTCGCCCGGTCTTCCATCAGCCCGACGTCGTGAATGTCGGGCACCTTGGAACAGCCCACGCCCTGATCGACCCAGCGCACCACATAGCCAAGGATGCCCTGTGCGTTGTTCTCGATCTCTTCGCGGATCTCGTCCTCGGACCAGTTGGCGCCCTGCGCCACCGGAATGGTCAGCAGATCGTCCAGCGTGCCGCGCGGCCCGCCTGCCGCAAGATCGGCCTGAACGGCGGCGACATCGACCATGTGGTAATGCAGCGCGTGCAGCGTGGCGGCGGTGGGCGACGGCACCCATGCGCAGGTTGCCCCGGCCTTGGGATGGCCGATCTTGGCCTTGAGCATGTCGGCCATCAGGTCCGGCATTGCCCACATGCCCTTGCCGATCTGCGCCTTGCCGCGCAGCCCGCAGGCCAGCCCGATATCGACGTTGCGATCCTCGTAGGATGCAATCCAGGCGGTGCCCTTCATGTCGCCCTTGCGCAGCATCGGCCCCGCTTCCATCGAGGTGTGCATCTCGTCGCCGGTGCGGTCGAGGAAGCCGGTGTTGATAAAGGCCACCCGGTGCTTCGCCGCCCGGATGCATTCCTTGAGATTGACGCTGGTGCGCCGTTCCTCATCCATGATGCCCAGCTTGACGGTGTATTGCGGCAGGCCCAGCGCCTCTTCGACAAAGCTGAAAATCTCGTCGGCAAAGGCCACCTCTTCGGGGCCGTGCATCTTGGGCTTGACCACATAGACCGAGCCCTTGACCGAATTGCCGCCCTCGCGCGCAAGATCATGCATGGCGATCAGCGTGGTGATCATCGCATCCATCAGCCCCTCGTAAATCTCGGAGCCGTCCTTGAGCAGGATCGCGGGGTTGGTCATCAGGTGGCCGACATTGCGCACCAGCATCAGCGAGCGGCCCTTGAGCGTCAGCTCCGAGCCATCGGGCGCGGTATAGCTGCGGTCCGCCGCCAGCGTGCGGGTGACGCTCTTGCCGCCCTTTTCGAAAGTATCGGCGAGATCGCCCTTCATCAGGCCCAGCCAGTTGGCATAGGCCTGCGTCTTGTCCTGCGCATCGACGCAGGCCACCGAATCCTCGCAATCCATGATGGCCGAGACGGCGGCTTCCATCAGCACATCGGCCAGCCCGGCGCTGTCGGTCTTGCCGATGAAATGGTCGCGGTCGATGACCAGCTCGACATGCAGGCCATTGTTGCGCAGCAGCACCGCGCTCGGCGCCGCTGCATCGCCGCGATAGCCAGCGAACTGCGCCGGATCGCGCAGCGGCTTGCCGCCGACCTGAAGCGCGCCGTCGACGATGCTGTAGCCATCCGCGCCAGCATGTTGACCGCCCTCGACCGGGAAGCTCTCGTCAAGGAACGCCTTGGCGCGCGCCACCACATCGCCAGCGCGGGACATGTCGAATCCGCCCTTCTGCGGCAGCGTGCCCAGCGCATCGGTGCCGTAAAGCGCATCGTAGAGCGAGCCCCAGCGCGCGTTCGCCGCGTTCAGCGCGTAGCGGGCATTGGTGATCGGCACCACCAGCTGCGGGCCGGGAACCGAGGCGAATTCGGGGTCGGTGTCCTGCGTGTCGATGGTGAAGTCGCCGCCTTCGGGCACGATGTAGCCGATTTTTTCCAGAAAGGCGCGGTAGGCTGCGGCATCATGCGGCTTGCCCTTGCGCTCCAGATGCCAGCCGTCAATCAGCCCCTGCATCTCGTCGCGCTTTTCGAGCAGCGCCCGGTTGCGCGGGCCAAGCACATGCGCCAGCTCGGACAGCTTCGCCCAGAAGGTCTGGGCGTCGATGCCGGTGCCGGGCAATGCCTGCGCTTCGATGAAATCCGCAAGGACCGTGTCGACGGACAGATCGCTACGAGGGGTGCGCGTGCTCATGTAAAGGTCTCCGAACGGGGTCAATTATGCTCAGGTCTAGGCAAGTTTCCGATCGGAAACAAGTGCGGTCACATTATCTGACCAATTGCTTGCAAATTCTCTGGCGCAGGCCAAGCGCCGCGATCAGCCCTCATCACGTTCAGCCTGCTGACGCGCCCAAAGCTGGGCATAGCGCCCCTGCCTCGCCAGAAGCGCCTCATGGGTGCCCTCTTCGACAACGAGACCTTTTTCCAGCACCACGATCCGGTCGGCATCGGCGATGGTCGACAGCCGATGCGCGATGGTGATCACGGTGCGGCCTTCCCCGGCGCGTTTCAGCGCGCCCTGAATCTCGGCCTCGGTTTCGGTGTCGAGCGCGCTTGTCGCCTCGTCGAGCAGCAGGATCGGCGGGTTCTTGAGCAGCGTGCGCGCAATGCCCACCCGCTGCTTTTCGCCGCCCGACAGCTTCAGCCCGCGCTCGCCAACGGCGGTGTCGTAGCCTTCGGGCAGGCTGGTGATGAACTCATGGATCTGCGCGGCGCGGGCGGCGGCGATGATCTCGGCTTCGGTGGCATCAGCGCGGCCATAGGCGATGTTGTAGCGGATGGTATCGTTGAACAGCACCGTGTCCTGCGGCACCACGCCAATCACCGAATGCAGGCTGTCTTGCGTGACATCGCGCAGATCCTGCCCGTCGATGCGGATCGCCCCGCCGCCAACATCATAGAATCGGAACAGCAGCCGCCCGATAGTCGATTTCCCCGACCCCGACGGCCCGACCAGCGCAACATTCTGCCCCGCGCCCACGGTCAGCGACACGCCCTGAAGGATCGGGCGCGCGGAATCATAACCAAAGCGGATGTTGTCGAATTCGACCACGCCGCCAGCGACGGCGATGGCCGGCGCGCCGGGCTTGTCGGTGACCTCTTGCGGCTGGTCGAGCAGATCGAACATCTGGCCCATGTCGACAAGGCTCTGCCGGATCTCGCGATAGACCGTGCCAAGAAAGTTCAGCGGCATGGTGATCTGGATCATGTAGGCATTCACCATGACGAAATCGCCCACGGTCAGGCTGCCGTTCTGCACGCCCAGCGCCGCCATCACCATGACGATGACAAGGCCGCAGGTGATCAGCAGGCTTTGCCCAAAGTTCAGAAACGCCAGCGATGTGGTTGTCTTGACCGCCGCCGCCTCATAACCCGCCATCGCGGCATCGTAGCGCTGCGCCTCGCGGCTTTCGGCGCCGAAATATTTCACCGTCTCGAAGTTGAGTAGGCTGTCGATGGCCTTTTGATTGGCGTCGGTGTCCTGCGCGTTCATGATGCGACGCAGGCGCACCCGCCATTCGGTCACCGCAAAGGTGAACCAGACATACAGCGCGATGGTGATCGCAACGACCGCAAGATACCAGACGTCGAACAGCCAGAACAGCACCGCACCGACCAGCAGCAGCTCGATGATCAGCGGGCCGACGCTGAACAGCATGAAGCGCAGCAGAAAGTCCACGCCCTTGACGCCGCGCTCGATGATGCGGCTCAGCCCGCCGGTCTTGCGGGTGATGTGATAGCGCATCGACAGGCGGTGGATATGGATAAAGGTCTCCAGCGCAAGGCGGCGCAAGGCGTGCTGACCGACGCGGGCAAACACGCCATCGCGCAATTGCTGAAAACCGACGGTGGTCAGCCGCGCAACCCCATAGGCGACGGTCAGCCCGACAGCGCCAAGCGCAAGGTCGGGCACCTCGCCCGACAGGCTGTCGACCGCGCGCTTGTACAGGATCGGCGTGCCGACGGAAATCAGCTTGGCCACCAGCAACAGCAGCAGCGCCATGACCACGCGCCGTTTCACCCAACCCTCGCCATTCGGCCACAGGTAGGGACCGACCCGCTGAATGGTGCGCCACGCAGAGCCACGTTCCTCGCGGGCGATCTCGGTATCGGTCTCGGGCGGCATGGCGGCTCCTTTCGCTGACCTCGGGCTTAACGCGGCGCAGGGCAGGATGCCAGAGACCCGGCGCGCGCGAAGGAAGGCGTGGCTGTGGACTGGCGCAGCGCGTCAGTCGGGCAGTTCGAACACCTGTCCGGGGTAGATCAGGTCAGGGTTGCGGATCTGCGCCTTGTTGGCCTCGAACAGCTTGATGTAGGCGACGCCGTCACCATAGCGATCGCGCGCCAGCGCCCAAAGCGTGTGGCCCGGCTGTACCGTCACCAAGCGGAGCGCCGCGCCGCTGTCCCCCGTTGCCGCCGTCAGGGTCTCTGCGCTTTCGCGCAGGAACGGGCTTTCGGCGCGGGCGGTCACGTCGCCGCCTGCCCCGATCTGATCGACCCGCAGCGTATAGGTGCCCGCAGTGATCGCCGGAAGGTCGGTCTGCCAGCGACCATCACCGGGGACCGTCGCAGTGCCGATGGCGCGGTTGTCGAGATAGATCCTCAGCTGCGCATCGGCAGAGCCGCGCCCCGACAGGGCAACCTCGCCCGTGGCGTCATAGGTGATCGCGTCGATGGCCACCGCGCCCGCGTCAATCGGCGGCCCGGGCGGCTGCATCAGCTCGACGCCCTCGCGCGTCGAGAGCAGCGCGACAGGGGCCGGAGCGGTGTCTGTCGCGTCGACCTCGGCGATGGCGTCGCCCTGCGGCTGCTCTGCACCGGCATCCGCCATTGGCGCGGCGGCATCCGGCATCGGCGCGGACGGCTCTTCGGGATCGCCCGGCGGCGTGGCCGACAGGATCACTTCGCCCTCCGAGGCGATTTCGCGCCCGTCGAGCGACATGCGAAGCGTCAGCACCCGCGCCGCATCGCTGGGCGGCAGATCGAGAAACTGGGCAAAGCGGCCCGCCCCATCCGCCTCGGCGCTGCCCAGCGCGACCCCGTCCAGCAGCACAAAGACCTGCGCGCCGGGCTCGGCGCTGCCCGCGATCAGCGTCGTGCCATCGGGGTCGGCGCGCACGAGATCGAATTGCGGCGGCTGTGCCTCAGCGACGACTTCCGAGGCGGGCGGCGGAGCGTCCGGCGCACCGCCGGTGGCGGGCGTCTCTGACACGGCGGCGACCTTGGCGGGCGTATCCGAAGGGGCCGAGCTCCGCTCTGCCGGAACGCGACGTTCCGTCAGGTTCATCACGGACATGGCCGCCGCAAGCGCGACGGCCCCAAGGATTCCCCATCCGAGAAGCTTGTTGTCCATGTATCCTTCCCGCATGCCGGGCAGACAGGCATGCCGCCCGCTTGAGTAGTCGTGACGATCTCGTTATCACCTGTGATCATCCCCTATTTACCGAGGCCGTGTCATGAGCCCCAAGTCGATCTGTGTCTATTGCGGCGCACGCAATGGCAAAAATGCAACGCATGCGCATAGCGCAGAGGCGTTGGGGGCCGCCATCGCCCGTGAAGGCTGGCGTTTGGTCTATGGCGCTGGCGACGTCGGGTTGATGGGGCTTGTGGCGCGCGCGGCACAGCAGGGCGGCGGCGACACCTTCGGCGTGATTCCCACCCATCTGCTCGCCCGCGAGGTTGGCAAGACAGATCTCACCCGGTTCGTGATCACCGAGACCATGCACGAGCGCAAGAAGGTGATGGTGATGAATGCCGACGCCATTGTGCTGCTGCCGGGCGGTGCCGGAAGCCTCGACGAGTTCTTCGAGGTGCTGACATGGCGGCAGCTGGGCCTGCATGACAAACCCATCGTGCTGCTCGACAGTGACGGCTTCTGGGGGCCGCTCAAGGCGCTGCTCTCGCACGTGGTCAACGAGGGCTTCGCCGAGGCCTCGCTGCTCGATTTCGTGCAAAGCGCCCCCAGCGCCGAGGACGCCATGGCGATCCTGCGCCGCGCCGTTGGCTGAGGCCGCGGCTCAGTTGGTGGCGCGCAAGGTGCTGCCGACCAGTTCCTTGCTGAACGGCACCGGCAAGGCGGTTTCGCCCAGCCGGGCACGGTAGACCGGCAGGCTTTCGGCAACGCGCATCACGTAATTGCGGGTCTCGTTGAAGGGGATGAGCTCGATCCAATCGACAACGTCGATCTCGCCGTTGCGCGGATCGCCATAGGCGTCCATCCAGCGGATCGGCCGCCCCGGACCGGCATTGTACCCCGCCGCCATCATCACGATATTGCCATCGAACCGCTTTGCAAGGCTGGCAAGATAGGTCGAGCCAAGCGTCGCGTTATAGGCCGGATCCGATGTCAGGCGATCCAGCGAATAATCGATGCCGAGCCAGCCCGACACGTCCTTGGCGGTGCCCGGCATCAGCTGCATCAAGCCGCGCGCGCCAGCATGGCTGACCACCACCGGGTCGAATTCCGATTCGCGCCGGGCAATGGCCAGCACCAACTCCTTGGGCACCGGAAACTGCGTCGCCACGATCTGCGGGTGCAGCGCATAATAGGGGCCGGGCAGTTCCATCCCGTAGCGGGCGGCGCGTTTGCCAAGCATCACCTGCACATGCGGCAGCTGCATCTCTTCGAGCATCCGCCCCATCTGACCGATCTGCTGTCGGTCGAGGCTTTCGGCGAGATGGGTCAGGAATCGCTCTCCGAGGGCCTTCTCGCCCGAGGCCAGCAGCAGAATCGCCGCCTTGTAGACGCTGCTTTCGGTGAAGGGCGCATCCTGCCACGGCGGAAAATCCTCATTGCCCGACAGCGCGGGATCAAGGGGCAGCCCCGCCTTTTCCGCCGACAGCAGACCGTAGAAAGACGTTTGCCAGCGGCCGCCCTCGGCATAGGCGGTCTGAGCGCCAGCGGAATCGCCCAGCGCCTCGAGCGCCCGGCCCCGCCAATACCCGGCCCGGCCCCGCGAGATCGGCGATTCAACCGCGTCGCCATGGCCGCGGAAATGGCTCAGCGCGGTTTTCGGATCATCGAGGCGGCGCAGTGCAATATAGCCAGCCAACCATTCCAGCGCGGCAAAATCCGACCCTTCGGACAGGCGATGCGTCGCGGCGACCCGATAGGCCAGCTTATCCTTGCCATCGAGCATCAGCGTATGGGCAAGATCGTCGCGGTTGCCCGCCCAGGCCCAGGGCTCGCCAAGGCTCTCGGCGCTTTCCGACCGCTCCAGCAACAGCGCGACGGCATCCTCGCTGCGCCCCTTGCGCACCCGCCACAGGAAGCGCTCATAGGCCAGCCCCGGATCGTTCCGAAGCGCCTCGGGAACCGCCTCGATCAGCCCGTCGACGCCGGGCGCCATATCGCGCAGGCCCATCCGCGCCTCGGCCAGTTTCTTCCAGCCGTCAGATACCAGCGGCAGCATGGCCCGCGCGTTCGACTCCCAGCCTTTCCACAGCGCCATATCCAGCCGCGCCTCATGGTGCGGCTTCAGCAGGTCGGACCAGTCTTCCACGAAGGCGCGGTGCTCGTCGGGCGACATCACGAGGGTGCGCCAGGCCAGAACCACCTCGGCCTCGGCGGCGCCGCGCTGGCCCTGCGCCATGTAGGATCGCGCCAGCGCCAGGGCCCCCGCGCCGCTTTGCGGGCGATAGCCGTCGAAGAATTTCGCGATCACATCCATGTCGCCGGATTCGGAAATGGCGATCTCGGATTTCTCGCGCAGGTAGGCCATGCCCGGCCAGTCGGGGTTGCGGGTGACGAAATCCATGATCTGTGTGGCATTGCCGCGACTGGCGCGCAGATAGTGCCACAGGATCACGTCAAGCGCCGCCTGCCCATCCCCGCGCGAATCGATCAGGGCCGCGGCCCAGTTGCCGCCGCGCATGTCATCCATCGCCTTGGCGAGCGGGCGATCCTGCTGCGCAGAGGCAGGGACGGCGGCGAGAAGAAAGAGGATCAGGGCCCAGGGGCGAGACATGAGCTTGCAATTTCCGTTTTGAAAAGGAATAGACGCGCGGCAGAGACTACCCTGCCTGCCCTGCCTGTCCAACTCACAACTCTGGCAGGACGGGACAGTTCACTGCAAGGAGACAACAGAAAATGGAGCGTGTCATGTTGAAAGGGTCTATGCCCGCCCTGATTACGCCGTTCAAGGACGGCGCAGTGGATTTCGACACGCTCAAACGCCTTGTCGAATGGCATGTCACGCAAGGCAGCCACGGGCTGGTTCCCGTCGGCACCACCGGCGAGAGCCCGACGCTGACCCATGCCGAGCATGAAGCCGTGATCCAATGCGTCGTCGACGCGGTGGCGGGCCGTATTCCGGTAATCGCTGGCGCCGGATCGAACAGCACGGTCGAGGCAATGCGCTTTGTGCAATTCGCCAAGCGCATCGGCGCCGACGCGGCGCTGGTGGTGACGCCGTATTACAACAAGCCGACGCAGGCGGGGATGATCGCGCATTTCACCGCGCTGCATGACTGCGCCGAGATCCCGCTGGTGATCTACAACATCCCCGGCCGCTCGGTGGTGGACATGAGCCCGGCGACCATGGGCACGCTTGCCAAGCTGCCGCGCATCGTCGGGGTCAAGGACGCGACAGGCGATCTGGCCCGGGTCAGCGCCCAGCGCATCACCTGTGGCCTCGATTTCCTGCAGATCTCGGGCGAGGATGCCACCGCGCACGGGTTCAACGCGCAGGGCGGAATCGGCTGCATTTCCGTGACCGCAAACGTGGCGCCGGCGCTTTGCGCGCAGGTGCAGGAAGCCACGCTTGCGGGCGATTTCGCCAAGGCGCTCGAGCTTCAGGACAAGCTGATGCCGCTGCATCAGGCGATCTTTGCCGAGCCGGGCGTGTCGGGGGCGAAATACGCCATGTCGAAGCTTGGCCTGTGCGAGAACGAAGTGCGCCTGCCGCTGTTGCCGGTGAGCGAGCCTGTCGCGGCGCGGCTGGATGCGGCGCTGCGCCACGCCGGGCTGCTGGACTGAGATCCAGCGTTGCAGGGGGGCGCTGCCCCCGCCTGCGGCTCCCCCGGGATATTTGACGCCAGAAGAAACCCGCAGGGGCCGGCTCGTCCGGCCCTTTTGCACTTGTGAGCGGTGCTGAGCGCCGTCACCCTGCCCCGGACCTTTTCAACGGCGCGTCGGGAGGGTAGAGCGTGGCGAACCCCAAGAGGTGGAGACAGAACGTGCGGATCGTGGCTTGGGTGGCGCTGCTCACCTTCATCATCGACCAGTTGAGCAAATGGATCGTCGTGCATGTGATGGCGCTGGACGTGCGCCATACCATCGACGTTCTGCCGCCGCTGCTGAATTTCCGCATGGCATGGAATTACGGCATCAACTTCGGGCTGCTGGGAAGCGGCTCTGAGGCGACAAAATGGATCTTGATCTCGGTGGCGCTTGGCATCGTGCTGTTTGTCGTGGTCTGGCTGCGGCGCGACCCGCCGGGGCTGCCCGGGCTCGTGGCGGGCGGCTTGCTGATCGGCGGCGCGCTGGGCAACGTGGTCGACCGACTGCTATACGGCGCGGTGGCGGATTTTCTCAACATGTCGTGCTGTGGCATCGCCAACCCGTTTGCCTTCAACGTTGCCGACATTGCGATCTTTGCCGGAGCGCTTGGGCTGGTGCTGTTGCCCGGCAGGCGCGACCGCGCCGGGACTGGCAAGACCGGGGCGGGAAAAAAGGCCCCGTGACGAGGCTTGCCCGATAGGTTAAAGCGAATGAAGACGAGAACCGGAGGCTGGCAATGAAGCTCGCGCAGATCGCAATGATGTCGGGAGTGTTGCTGCTCGGCGCCTGTTCCTCGGGTGAGCGGGATATTCGCCTGCATCGCCTGCAGGCCAACAGCGGCAAGCCCGAAGAGTTTGCCATCGTGCCCAACAAGCCGTTGCAGACGCCGCCGAATTTCGCCGCGCTGCCTGCACCGGTTCCGGGCGGGGCCAATCAGGCCGACCAGACGCCAAAGGCGGATGCCGTTGCGGCGCTGGGCGGGAATCCGGCGCGGCTGACGGCCGATGGCTCGCCTGTGTCTGAGGGCGCGCTTATCAGCACCGCCTCGCGCTTTGGGCGTGATCCGCAGATCCGCGCCCAGCTTGCCGCCGAGGATCTTGACTTCCGCAAGCGCAAGTCGCTGTTCAGCTGGAAGATCGTGCCGACGGACGAATATTACGACGCCTATCGCAGCCAGTGGCTTGATACCTACGCGGTGCTCGAGGCGTTCCGCCGGGCGGGGGCGCGCACGCCCTCGGCGCCTCCGGCAGATTACGCCGACTGACTGCGCATCACGATCCCGCAAGCGCGGCTTGGAATGGCCCCCGTTCCCGTCTAGCCTCATCGGCACCACGTCCCTACCGGAGTGACTTGCCGATGTTGAAATGCGCCGCGGCCCTTGCTGCCGCCCTGCTTACCGCCCTACCCCTGCACGCGCAGGACAGCGCGCCACAACCCGCCGCCGTGGCGCCGGATCAAGTGACGAGCTTCACGCTGGACAACGGGCTGCAGGTGGTGGTGATCGAAGATCATCGCGCGCCGGTGGTCACCCATATGGTCTGGTATCGCGCCGGATCGGCGGATGAAACGGCGGGGCGTTCCGGCGTGGCGCATTTTCTGGAACATCTGCTGTTCAAGGGCACCGATACGCTTGCCCCCGGCGAATTCAGCAAGACCGTGGCCGCGAACGGCGGCAACGACAACGCCTTCACCTCGTATGACCAGACCGCCTATTTCCAGAACGTCGCCGCCGACCGCCTTGGCCTGATGATGAAGATGGAAGCCGACCGCATGGTCAACCTGCGGCTCGACGAGGGGGACATCGCCACCGAACGGCAGGTCATCATCGAAGAGCGCAACATGCGTGTCGAAAACGACCCCTCGGCGCTGATGCGCGAACAGATGAGCGCAGCGATGTTCATGAACAGCCGCTACGGCGTGCCGATCATCGGCTGGCGCCCCGAGATGGAAACGCTCGATCTTGCCGCCGCCTATGATTTCTACCACCGCAATTATGCGCCCAACAACGCCATCGTAATCGTGGCGGGCGATGTCACCCCCGACGAGGTGCACCGTCTGGCCGAGCAATATTACGGCCCCCTGCCCCCGAATCCCGAGCTTGACGCCGAGCGCATCCGCCCGCAGGAGCCGCCGCAGCTGGCCGAACGGCGCCTGAGCATGTCCGACCCGCGCGTGGCCCAGCCCTATGTCATGCGGCGTTATCTTGCGCCCGAACGCGATGCAGGCGATCAACGCGCCGCCGCCGCGCTGACGCTGCTGGCGCAGGTATTGTCGGGCGGGCAGACCTCGGTTCTGACGCGGGCGCTGCAATTCGATAGCCAGACGGCGATCTACACCAGCGCGTGGTATAATGGCACCAGCTATGACGACACCGATTTTGGTCTCGTGGTGGTGCCCGCGCCGGGGGTGACGCTGGAGCAGGCCGAGGCGCAGATGGACGAGGTACTGGCACGTTTCCTCAGCGATGGCGTTGACGAGGAACAGCTTGACCGGATCAAGTTCCAGCTGCGCGCCGAAGCGATCTATGAGCGTGACAACGTCAGCTCGCTGGCGCGGCGCTATGGCGATGCGCTGACATCCGGCCTCACCATTGACGACATTCACGACTGGCCGCAGATCCTGCAGCAGGTCACCCCGGAGGAGATCGTCGCCGCCGCGCGCAGCCTGTTCGATCCCAGCCAAGCGGTCACCGGCTATCTGATGCCCGCGCGCGATGCGCCTGCATCAGGGCAGCCGGTATCGCTGCCCGCCAGCAAGGAGGTGACCCAATGAAGCCGTTTCTCGCCGCCGCTTTCGCGCTGTTTGTTGCCTCTCCGGCGCTGGCAGAGATGCAGATCCAGCAAGTCGACACGCCGGGCGGTTTTCACGCATGGCTGGCGCAGGAAGACAGCATTCCCTTCACCTCGCTGGAAATCCGCTTTCGGGGCGGCACCTCGCTGGATGCACCGGGCAAGGAGGGCGCCATCAACCTGATGACCGGCCTGCTTGAGGAAGGCGCGGGCGAGATGGACTCCGCCGCCTTTGCCGAGGCGAGCGAATCGCTGGCGGCCAGCTATCGCTACCGTGCCAGCACCGACAGCATCGCCGTTTCTGCGCAGTTCCTGACCGAAAACCGCGATGAGGCGGTGGACCTGCTGCGCCAGAGCCTGATCGAGCCGCGTTTTGATGATGATGCCATCGAGCGGGTGCGCCAGCAGGTGCTGTCGGGCATCGCCAGCGATGCCAAGGACCCCGACGCCATCGCCTCGCACGCCTTTGATTCGCTGGTGTTCGGCGATCACCCCTATGCCCGCGCCTCGGACGGCATCATCGACAGCGTGACGGCGCTGACCCGCGCGGATCTGATCGCCGCGCATCAAGCCGCGATGACCCGTGATCGGGTGTATATCTCGGCGGCGGGCGATATCTCGGCGGACGAGCTGTCGGCGCTGATCGACAATTTGCTGGCGGATCTGCCGGAGTCTGGCGCAGCGTTGCCGCCGGACATGCAGGTCTCCACCACGGCGGGTGTGACCGTGGTGCCCTTTGAGACGCCGCAATCGGTGGCGATCTTCGGCCATGAGGGCATCACACGCGACGATCCGGATTTCTTTGCCGCCTATGTGCTGAACACCATCCTTGGCGGCGGCGGATTCGAGGCGCGCCTGATGAATGAAGTGCGCGAAAAGCGCGGGCTGACCTATGGCGTTTATTCCTACCTGATGCCGATGGACCATGCCGAGCTGTACGTCGGCCGCGTCGCCTCGGCCAATGACCGCATCGCCGAGGCGGTCTCGGTGATCCGTGACGAATGGGCGAAAATGGCGCAAAGCGGCGTCACGCAGGCGGAGCTGACGCAGGCACAGACCTATCTCACCGGTGCCTATCCGCTGCGATTCGATGGCAACGGGCCGATCGCGCGCATTCTCGTGGGGATGCAGATGGACGGGCTGACCCCGGACTACGTGCTGACCCGCAACGACAAGATCGAGGCCCTGACTCTGGATGAGGTCAACCGCGTCGCATCGCGCATCCTCAAGCCAGAGGCGCTGCGTTTTGTCGTGATTGGCCAGCCCGAGGGGCTGGAAGAAACGCCGGGCTGAGCCCCTGCGCCGTACATGAAACTTGCGCAGCACATGAAAAAAGGGCCGGAGCGATGCTCCGGCCCTTTTGCTTTGTCTGGCTGGCGAATCTGGCTCAGTGCCGGAAATGGCGCATTCCGGTAAAGACCATCGCAAGGCCCGCCTCGTCAGCGGCGGCGATCACCTCGTCGTCGCGCATCGAGCCGCCCGGCTGGATGACGGTGCTCGCGCCCGCCGCCGCCGCTTCGAGCAGCCCATCGGCAAAGGGGAAGAACGCATCCGACGCCACCGCCGAGCCCTTGGTCAGCGGTTCGGGCAGGCCCATCGCCTCGGCCATGCGCTCGGCCTTCTTGGCGGCGATCAGCGCCGAATCAAGGCGGCTCATCTGGCCCGCGCCAACGCCGACGGTGGCGCCGTCCCTGACGTAAACGATGGCGTTGGACTTGACGTGCTTGGCCACCTTCCACGCGAACAGCAGGTCGCGCAGTTCATCGTCGGTCGGCTGGCGCTTGGTCACCACCCGCAGATCATCAAGGCCGATCATCCCGGTGTCCTTGTCCTGCACAAGGAAACCGCCCGCCACCTGCCGATAGGTCAGGCCCGGCGTGCCCGGGTTGGCAACGCCATTGGTGGTCAGCAGGCGCAGGTTCTTCTTCTTGGCAAAGATCTCCTTGGCCGCGTCATCCGCGCCCGGCGCAATGACCACCTCGGTAAAGATCTCGGTGATCGCCTCGGCGGTTTCTGCGTCCAGCTTGCCGTTCAGCGCCACGATGCCGCCAAAGGCCGAGGTGCGATCGCAATCATAGGCCTTTTTATAGGCCTCCAGCAGGGTCGCCCCGCGCGCCACACCGCTGGGGTTTGCGTGCTTGATGATCGCCACCGCCGGGCCATCGCTGGGCAGGAATTCCGACACGAGTTCAAAGGCCGCGTCGGTGTCGTTAATGTTGTTGTAGCTCAGTTCCTTGCCCTGATGCTGCACGGCGCTGGCAACGCCCGGGCGATCCGAGCCATCGCGGTAGAACGACGCCGCCTGATGCGGGTTCTCGCCATAGCGCAGGGTCTGCGCGAGGCTTCCAGCAAAGGCGCGGCGGCGCGGTGCGGCATCGTCCAGCGCGCCCGCCATCCATGTCGACACGGCGGCGTCATACGCGCCGGTGCGGGCATAGGCGACCTGCGCCAGCTTCTGGCGGAAGGCATAGCTGGTGGCGCCGTCATTGGCATCAAGCTCGGCCAGCAGCGGCTCGTAATCGGCCACGTCGACCACGACATTGACAAAGGCATGGTTCTTGGCCGCAGCGCGGATCATCGCCGGGCCGCCGATGTCGATGTTCTCGATGCAGGTGTCGTAATCGGCGCCCTTGGCCACGGTTTCCTCGAACGGGTAGAGGTTCACCACCAGCAAGTCGATTTCCGGGATGTCATGGCCCTTCATCGCGTCGACATGGGCGTCGTTGTCGCGCAGCGCCAGCAGACCACCATGGATGCGCGGGTGCAGGGTCTTGACCCGGCCATCCATCATCTCGGGGAACTCGGTCACCTCGGCGACATCGCGCACCGGCACGCCCTCGGCACGCAGGGCAGCGGCGGAGCCGCCGGTCGACAGGATCTCGATCCCGCGCGAGGCCAGCGCCTGGCCCAGCTCGATGAGCCCCTTCTTGTCGGATACGGAAATCAGGGCGCGGGCGACTTTGTGCAGGTCAGGCATACGGATCGGTTCCCAAAGGTTAAGGCGTCTCGTCTTCCGCCCTCGTCTCGACCAGGTCCCGGACCGCGATGGCGGTCTCCTGTGCCTTGGCCAGGCTCCAGCGGATGCGGCTCGCATACTCCATCGCGCGGCCGGATAAAACGACCTGTTTGCTCGCGCGGGGCCGCAAACGGCCCTTTTCAAGGTAAACCGAGGGCTCCAGCGTCAGTTGCGGCCCCTGTTCCGCCCGAAACACCCAGATCTCGCCGGATTTCAGCGCCATCGACACGGCGTAGCCGCCCATATCAAGTGCCGCATCGACATCCGGGTGCAGATGGAATCGGAGCTGCCAGGGCAGGCCGCTGAGCTGGGCGTGATCCATGCGCCGGTCGAACAGGCGCTTGTCGGGGTCGGTCAGGGTGGTCAGCAGGTCTTCGCCAATCAGGGTGCGCCCGTCCTGCGACAGCTCAAGCTTGCGGGCATGGGTCAGCCCATGGGTGCGGCGATAGCCGTCATGTCCGCCCTCAAAGCACAGCCCGTCGTCCGAGGGCGTGATCTGCACCGGCACGTCTTCGGGCGCCTCTTCGAGATATTCGCGCAGCATCCCGCCAACCATTGTCGGCTCGGCCAGCCGCGCCGAGCTGTAGCCATCAAGGCACAGCGTCGAATGCGATGGCGTGGCGCGCCCGGCGCGGCGCCAGTCCTCGCCAAAGACGGTGCCCGCACCGCAGCTGACCACCAGCGGCCGCCGTCCCGAGGTCAGCTCGAAGGCAAGGGTCGAGGCATGGGCATCGGCGCTGGCCTTGCCGCGCGGCGGCGGCGCGGCGTCGATGATCACCGTGGTGCGGGCAAAGCCAAGCCGCGCATAGCCCATCGCAAGCCCGTCCGCAGGCTTGCGGCGCACACCAGAGGCGGCAAGCGCCTGATCGAGCCGCCCGTCGATGCCCTTTCCCCCACCCTGAAACCGGGCCAGCCCGCCATCGGCATGGCGCAGCGCCCGCAGCGTCGGCGCGATGCGGGCAATGGCAGCGGTCAGCGCCGGGTCTGGTTCGCGATCGCTCGCCTCTAGCGCCGCCTGCGCCCATGTCAGCAGGGTAAACACCTCGAGCAGCTCTTCGGGATTGCGCGTGGGAATGCCGCCCCGAGCATCGATCTGCGCATCGCATTCGCGCGCCAGAGCCCGAAGCGCCGGGGCAACATGTTCGGCCATGCCCTCTAGCGCCAGCCCGGCATAGAGCAACCCGGTCAGCGCTTCGAAACGCGGCAGCCCCGGCGGCGAGGCTTTCCAGCGCCGCGCCAGAAAGATCGTCTGCCGCGCCAGCGACTGGAAGAACAGATCAGAGCGCGCGCCGTCGGTGCCCCTCAGCACGAACAGCGCGTGATGAATGCAGCGGATCAGCCGCTGGCCCGCCGCCTCGGGCAACCAGCCCTCGCCATGCCCCGCGCCAAAGCGGTCGATCCAGCCCCACAGCCAGTCCTGCGCCAGCGCGCGCGCGCGCATGTCACCGACAGCGGCGAGATCGTCGAGCCAGCGAAACCCGTGGATCTCTGCGTCCCATGCCGGATCGGGGGCGCTCAGATCCCAGATCATTGCACCGGGGGATTCGATAAGATGACCTGCGAACAAAAGGTTACCGGCGCAAAGCTGCCGCCCACGCGAAAAGCGCCCGGTGCTGCGCGGCTCAGGGCTGGACACGAACCCGGTCGCCGGCCGTGCCCGCGCCGCCAAGCGCGCGTGAAAGCGGTTGAGAAGCCGCGTGATTGCGGCGGACAAGCCCTCTGTCCGTGACATACGCCTCTTTTGCCCTCAGTCCTGCCCCGACTCAGGGGTCTGTCCGCGGCTCTTGGTGGCGCGGTTCTTTCGGGCACAAGCTTACCAAGCGCACAGAATCAAGTCATCCCGCAAAGGGCCGGATCAGGCGGGTTTGTGCAGCACTGCCATATAGAACCCATCCATGCCGCCGCGATCCGCCCAGAAATCGGGCCGAAGACGCAGGCCGCCCTCGTCGCTGCGCCATGCCTCGTCAAGACCGGGTGCCTCGGGGCGCAGAACGCGCAGACCCTCGTGGCGGGCCAGCGCCTCTTCGATCTGGCATTCGCCCTCATCAGGGATCAGCGAGCAGGTGCAGAACACTAGCCGCCCGCCCGGCGCCAGCAGCGTCAGCGCATGGTCGATCATTGCGCCCTGAATACCGATCAGCTCGGAAATGCCCTCACCCTGTTTGGCGTGCGGCAGATCCGGGTGGCGGCGAATGGTGCCAGTGGCGGAACAGGGGGCATCGAGCAGGATGGCATCGTAGGCGCCCTGATGGTCCAACGCATCGCCAACCACGATCTGCGCAGCCAGCCCGGTGCGGGCAAGGTTCTCGGCAACCCGCGCCATGCGATGTTCGGACAGGTCAAGCGCGGTGACCCGCGCCCCCGCCGCCGCAAGCTGCATGGTCTTACCCCCGGGGGCGGCGCACATGTCAAGCACGCTCAGACCGGCGACATCCCCCAGCAAACGCGCAGGCAGCGCAGCGGCGGCATCCTGCACCCACCACTCGCCAGCCTCGAAGCCGGGCAGCGCCGACACCTGCCCCGCCTGCGCCAGCCGCACCGACCCGGTGGGCAGCAACGCGCCGCCTGTGGCATCGGCGAGCGCTTGCGGATCGCACTTGGCAGTCAGATCCAGAGGCGCGCCGGCAAGATGCGCCGCCTCCATCGCGGCCACCGAATGCGGCCCCCAAGCGGCGACAAGCGGATCGCGCAGCCAGCGCGCCAGACGCGGCGCCCGCAGCTTCGCCCAGTGCGCGGGGCCATCCTCGGCCACCTTGCGCAAGACAGCGTTGACCATGCCCTTCATGGTCTGGGTCTTGCGATCGGCGCCAACCATCTGCACCGCTTCGTTGACAACGCCATGAGCCGCCCCGCCGCTGCACAGCTCCAGCGCGCCCAGACGCAAGACGTTGCGCACGAATAGCGGAGGGTTCTTGCGCAGATGCGGCTTCAGCACCCGGTCGCAGCGGTCGAGATTGCGCAGCACCTCCATCGCCAGCCTCTGCGCGGCGGCCTTGTCGGCGGGCGCAAGAGCCTCCCACGCATGGCCGGACATGGCATCTGACATCAGCCGCCCCTGCCCCAGGACCTGCCCAAGCAGTTGAACAGCCTGCGCGCGGGCAGAGGGAATGGCGGCCATGGATCTCTCCCGGGTTGTCTGGTGGGGTTGGCCGCGCCTATATCAGCAGGGAACACCTGAGGAAAGCCGCCATGACCGAAGATATCAAAGCCCCCGCAAACCTGCCCCCCGCTGCGCAGCGCGCCCTTGCCGAAGCCGCAGAGCGCCGCCGCACCGCCGAAGAAGACCTCGCCCGCAATCCGCTGCCCAAGGAATACGGCGGCCGCGACGGCCTCGACCCTGCGCGCTACGGGGATTGGGAGAAAAAAGGTCTCGCGATCGACTTCTGATCCGCCCCGCCGACCGCCGGAAAGGGGGCCAGCCCCCTCGGCCTTGCGGCCTCACCCCCGGAGTTTCTCCGGCAAGATGAAGGTGGGGCGCGGCGCTTGTCTTCATCTTGCCGGGTAAACTCCGGGGGGCGCGAAGCGCGGGGGCAGCGCCCCCTCCGTGCTCTGACAGTCAGGTGCGATCAGTCACTCAGGCCGAGCACGTCCAGCATGTCATACTCGCCGGGTGCCTTGTCCTGTCCCCAGAGCGCTGCCTTCAGGGCACCGCGTGCGAACAAGCCACGGTCGGAAGCGACGTGTTTGAGAAAGATCCGCTCGCCTGCGGCGGCGAAGATCACCTCATGCTCGCCCACCACATCGCCGCCGCGCAGGGCGTGAAAGCCGATGTGGCCACGCGTGCGCTTGCCGGTGATGCCGTCGCGGCCACGGTCTGACACCTCGGCCAGATCGACCGCGCGTCCGGCGGCGGCGGCTTCGCCGAGCATCAGCGCCGTTCCGGAGGGGGCATCGACTTTCTGATTGTGATGCGATTCGACGATCTCGATATCCCAGTCTTCATCCAGCGCCGCCGCCACCTGCTGCGTCACCTTGGTCAGCAGATTCACGCCCAGGCTCATGTTCCCGGCCCGCACCACAACCGCGTGGCGCGCCGCTGCCTTGATCTTTGCCAGATCGTCATCGGACAGCCCCGTGGTGCCGATCACATGTACCGCCCGGGCCTGCGCTGCCAGTTCGGCAAAGGCCACCGTGGCCGCAGGCGCAGTGAAATCGATCACCGCCTGCGCCTTCGAGAACGCCTCGAGCGCGTCATCGGTCACGACGACGCCGTTTTCCTGCCCGCCCATGCACGCCCCAAGATCGCGTCCGACCCAGTCGTGCCCCGTTCGTTCGACCGCGCCGACCAGGGCCAGCCGGTCGCTTTTCTCGAGTGCGCGCACCAGCATCTGCCCCATGCGGCCAGACACCCCCGTCACCACCACGCCCGGCTTGTCCGTCATCGTCATCTCCTGTCCATAAATCGCGCCCTGCTTAGCGCGCAGTGCGCCGCTTGGCAAAGCCCCGGCAGAAGACTAAGTGAGTGCCCATGGCAAAGAACAGATTCCACGACGGGCAAGGGCCCAGCCAGCGACAGCTTCGGGTCGGCGAACTTATTCGCCGCACCCTGTCCGAAGTCCTGCAGCGCGGCGATATCCATGACCCCGAACTCAACCGCTTGTCGATCACCGTCGGCGAGGTCTCCGTGTCTCCCGATCTGAAGGTCGCGACCGCCTATGTGGTGCCACTTGGCGGCGGCGATTCGGACGCGATGTTCGAAAGGCTCAAACGCAACCAGAACGAGCTGCGCCGCGCCGTATCGAAGGGGCTGACCCTGAAATACGCGCCCGAGCTGCGGTTTCGGCTCGACGAGACCTTCGATCGGCTCGACGAGACGCGCCGCCTGTTCTCGCAGGATGCGGTGCGCCGGGACATCGAGGAAGAAGAGTGATCCTGCGCGCCGTCCTTGCCGCGCTTGCCCTGCTGGCCGGCCCGGTGGCTGCGCTCGAATGTCAGGACAGCAGCTACATGGGCAACCGCTACACCTGGTGCAAGGTGGATGCGGCGCGCGAGGATCTGCGCCTGTTTCTCTACAATCCCGACGGCGGGGCTTGGGGGCAGTTTCCGCAGCTGGATGCCAGCCTTGGCGCCGAGGACAAGGCACTGCTGTTTGCGATGAACGCTGGCATGTACCACCCGAACCGCGCGCCGGTTGGGCTTTATATCGAAGACGGCGAGACCCTGAAAGAGGCCGTCTCGAGCGCTGGTCCGGGCAATTTCGGGCTGCTGCCCAATGGCATCCTGTGCATCCGCGCCCGCCGCGCCGACGTGATCGAGACGCGCAAATACCTTGCCGACCGCCCCGCCTGCGATTTCGCCACCCAGTCCGGCCCGATGCTGGTGATCGACGGCGAATTGCATCCGCGATTCATCCCGGACAGCGACTCGCGCTATCTGCGCAATGGCGTCGGCACATCCGACAACGGCAAGACCGCGATCTTTGCCATCTCGAACAACCCGGTAAATTTCCACGACTTCGCGAGTTTTTTCCGCGACGGGCTGAAGCTGGATCAGGCGCTGTTCCTTGATGGCAATGTTTCGCGCCTCTACGCGCCCGGTTTCGGGCGGCGCGATCTGGTCGGGCGCGCCATGGGCCCGATCGTCGGCGTGGTCGGCACGCCCGACTGAGCCGTTTTCCTTGCGTCGCGGGGCGGCGCACCCTACCTCGGGATACGAGCCAAGGCGGAGCATCCATGACCGACACCACCCGAACCCTCGACATACTGACCCGCAATCTGCTGGACGCCGCCGCGAAGGCGGGCGCCGATGCATCGGACGCGATTGCCGTTGATGGCAGCTCCATCGCCATCGACGTGCGCGGCGGCGCGCTGGAACATGCCGAACGCTCCGAAGGCGTCGATATCGGGCTGCGGGTGTTCGTGGGCAGGCGTTCTGCGGTGGTCTCGTCGTCGGATGTTCGCCCCGAGACGTTGGCGAGCATGGCCGAGCGCGCCGTGGCGATGGCCCGCGAAGCGCCCGAAGACCCCCACGCCGGGCTGGCCGACCCGGCGCAGTTGATCGCATCGTGGGATGTGGGCGCGCTTGAGATGTGCGATCCCGCCGAAGACCCCTCGCCCGCCGAGCTGCAGGAAGACGCCCGCATCGCCGAGGCCGCCGCGCTGGCGGTGAGCGGCATCGGGCAGGTACAATCGGCCTCGGCCGGATACGGGCGTCGACGGGTGCACATGGCCGCGAGCAACGGCTTTTCCGGCGGGTATACCCGGTCGAGCCGGTCGCGCTCCTGCGTGGCCATCGCGGGTGAAGGCGCGACGATGGAGCGCGATTACGACGGTGACAGCCGCACCTTCCAATCCGATCTGCGTTCTGCCGAAGACATTGGCCGCATTGCCGCCGAGCGGGCGCTGGAACGGCTGAACCCGCGCAAGCCCAAGACCGGCGCATGGCCGGTGCTGTTTGACGAGCGCATTTCGTCGTCGCTGATCGGGCATCTTCTTGGGGCGATCAACGGCAGCGCCGTGGCGCGCGGCGCCTCGTGGCTGCGCGACGCACTCGGAGAGCAGGTGCTGCCCAAGGGTCTGTCGCTGATCGAGGACCCGTTCCGCCCGCGCATGATGGGCTCGCGCCCGTTCGATGCCGAGGGCCTGCCGGTACAGCGCCGCGCCTTGGTCGAGGACGGCGTGCTCAAGGGGTTCACGCTGGATCTGGCCAATGCGCGCAAGCTGGGCATGGACCCGACCGGCAATGCCGCGCGCGGCACCGGCGGCGGCCCGTCGCCGAGCAGCTGGAACATCGCGCTGACCCAAGGCAGCGCCAGCCGCGACGAGCTGATCGCGCAGATGGGCACCGGGCTGATCGTGACCTCGATGATCGGCGCGACGATCAACCCCAACACCGGCGATTATTCGCGCGGCGCGGCGGGCATCTGGGTTGAAAACGGTGTGCCAAGCTACACCGTTTCCGGGGTGACCATCGCCGGAAACCTGCGCGATTTCCTGCCACGGGTGATCCCGGCCAATGACGGGCGGGCCTATCTCAGCCGCGTGGTGCCCTCGCTGCTGGTCGAGGGGCTCACGCTTGCCGGAGAGTGATCTTGCGCTGCTGATCCGCGCCGCACGCGCTGCGGCCGAGATTGCCACGGGCTTTGCCCAAAGCGCGCTGAACGTGCGCCGGAAGCCAGACGATGGCAGCCCGGTGACCGACGCCGACATGGCCGTCGATGCGGCGCTGAGCGACATCCTGCGCGGGGCGCGGCCCGGCTATGGCTGGCTCTCCGAGGAAAGCATCGATTCGACGGACCGGCTGGCGGCCGACAGCGTGTTCATCGTCGATCCCATCGACGGCACGCGCAGCTTTATCGAAGGCTCTGACAGCTGGGCGCATTCGCTTGCGGTGGCGCGGCGCGGCAAGATCACCGCCGCCGTGGTGTACCTGCCGCTGCTGGACCGCATGTTCGATGCGGCCCTCGGCGAGGGCGCGCGGCTCAACGGTGCGCCGCTCAGGGCCAGCACGGTGCGCGATGCTGAAACCGCCCGCGTGCTGGTGACTCGCCCGGTGCTCGAGCCAGAGCATTGGGATGGCGCGGTGCCGCAGCTCAGCCGCCATCACCGCCCGTCGGTGGCCTACCGGCTGGGGCTGGTGGCGCAGGGCCGCTTTGACGCGATGCTGACGCTGCGCGCCTCGTGGGAATGGGATATCGCGGCGGGGGCGCTGCTGCTGTCCGAATCGGGCGCGCGAATGACCGACCGGCACGGCGCGCCGATCCGCTTCAATGCGCCCGATCCGCGCCATGACGGCATCCTTGCCGCCAACCCCGCGCTGCACGCCAACATGCTGGCGCGGCTGCGGCACTAGGCCCTCTGCGGCGCGCCGGATGCTGGCTTGACCTCGCCCCTGCGGCTCGTAGGGTGCACCCATTCCCGCATGAAAGGACACCTCCCATGGTTCAGCGACTTCATCTTGTCTTCGGCGGCGAGCTCGTCACCCCGGAAAAGAACGTCTTCAAGAATGTCGACGATCTGCACGTTGTCGGGATCTTCCCCGATTACGCCAGCGCCCATGATGCGTGGAAGGCCGAAGCGCAGCGCACCGTCGATAACGCCCACATGCGCTATTTCATCGCCCATCTGCACCGCCTGCGCGACGAAGAAGCCGAGGCATCGACCACCGAAGAACTCGGCTGACACCCTTGCCGGACTCGCCCCCCGCGCGAAAGCCATTTGCGCTGAGCGCCTATCTCGCCGCCGCTCGGAGCCGAAGTTCTGCGACGCCCCCGACGGCGGCGCGACCGGGCGGCGCGCTTGTCTGGATGCATGCCCATGACAAGGCCGTGCTGCGCACCCTTGCAAGCATCGGCGCGCGGCTGCGCTGCCAGAGGCCCGAAATCTCGGTCCTGCTGACATGGCCCGCGACGCTGGGGCCGCAGCGGCTGCCCGATGGGCTGCTGGGGCAGCCGCTGGGGCCGGATGGCGCTGGCGAAGCGCAAGGCTTTGCCGCGCATTGGCGTCCGCAGATCGGGCTGTGGACGGGCGCGCTGCTGCATCCGGCGCTGCTGTCACGACTGCATGACAAAGGCACGCGGCTGGCCTGCATCGCCCCCGAGATGTGGCGTGTGCCCAGCCCGATCTGGATGCCCGACTGCACCACGGCGACGCTTGATCTGTTTGACCTGCTGTTTGCCGGGGATGAGCCCGGCTGGCGCCGCCTGCGCCGCCTTGGGCTGCCCGTGGACCGGCTGCGCCGCTCTGGCCCGCTGATTGAAACCGCCCCGACACTCGATTGCCGCCGCACCCTGCACGAAGAGATGGCACAGCTGCTGTCTGGCCGGCCCTGCTGGCTGGCGGCGCGGGTGCGCGCCGACGAGGCGGGCGACATCCTGCGCGCCCATGCCCGCGCCATCCGCCTTGCGCATCGCCTGCTGCTGTTCATGGTGCCTGCCAGCCGCGAAGACGGGCGCGCCATTGCCACGCTTCTGCGCGAATCGCCGCTGCGGGGGGCTTATTGGGACGATGGCGACATGCCCGATGAAAACACCCAGGTGCTGCTGACCGAGGATGCCTCGGAACTCGGGCTGTGGTATCGGCTGGCACCGGTCACCTTTCTTGGCGGGTCATTGCGCCCCGGCCCCGGCGGCGAAGACCCGCTGCAGGCCGCCGCCCATGGCACGGCGCTGCTCTATGGGCCGAACGTCGGGCGCTACCTTTCCTCCTATTCGCGCCTCGCCGAGGCGGGCGCGGCGCGCATCGTGCGCGATTCCGACACATTGGCGACCGCCGTGTCGCATCTTGTGGCCCCCGATCACGCCGCCGCCATGGCCCATGCGGGCTGGGATGTGGTGAGCCAGGGTGCAGCGCTGACCGACGAAATCATCGCGCTGGTCTGCGACACCGTCGATGCCGAGCCGGAGCCTGCCTGATGCGCCCCCCCGCCTTTTGGTACACCGATCCCGATGCGCCCGCCCTGCCCGCGCGCCTGCTCGCGCCGCTGGCTGCGCTGAGCGCCCGTGCCACGGCCCGGCGTCTGGCGCGGTCCGGCGCGCGCATCGGCGTGCCGGTGATCTGCGTCGGCAACATCAACGCCGGCGGCACCGGCAAGACCCCCACCGTGATCGCCCTTGTCGAGCGGCTGCTGGCCCGTGGGCGCAGCCCGCATGTGGTGTCGCGCGGGCATGGCGGCAGCCTGACCGGCCCCACCCGCGTCGACCCGCAGCGCCATGGCGCTGCCGAGGTCGGCGACGAGCCGCTGCTGCTGGCCGCCTTTGCCCCGGCGTGGATCGCACGCGATCGCGCTGCGGGTGCGCGCGCCGCGCTGGCCGCAGGCGCCGATGTCATTGTAATGGACGACGGGTTCCAGAATCCGGCCCTGCACAAGGATCTGAGCCTCGTCGTCGTCGATGCCGCCAAAGGCTTTGGCAACGGGCGCTGCCTGCCCGCCGGGCCGCTGCGCGAGCCGGTCGCGACCGGGCTTGCCCGCGCCGATCTGCTGCTGTCGATCGGCCCGCAGCCCGCTCAGGACCAGTTCGCCGCGCTTTGGAGCAAGCACATCACCCTGCCGCACCTGACTGGGGCGCTGACCCCGTTGCAGACCGGCATGGACTGGCAGGGTCTGCCCGCGCTGGCCTTTGCCGGTATCGGTCACCCCGAAAAATTCTTTGCCACGCTGAAAAGCCTTGGCGCGGATCTGCTGGCCTCACACGCGCTAGACGATCACCAGCCCTTTACCGCCGCCCTGCTGACCCGGCTGGAAGCGGATGCGCTGCGGCTGGGCGCGCAGCTGGTCACCACCGAAAAGGACGCGGTGCGCCTGCCGGAAAGTTTCCGCCCAAAGGTGCTGAGCCTGCCGGTGCGCTTGCAGATCGACGCCCCGGCCCCGCTTGAGGCGGCGCTGGACCGTATCCTGTGATCACTCTGCCGCGAGCGGCAGCGCCTTGCCCTCGTGACCGATGCTGGCAATATCCGCCACCACGCCGCGCAGCAGGCGGCGGAAGGCCTGAAAATTGGCGTTTGGCCTGATCTCGACCTCGTCCATGTAGATCGAGCGGTCGATTTCGATCTGCACCGCGTGCTGGCGGCGCGACGGTCGCCCGTAAGCCTGCGTCACATAGGCCCCGGCAAACGGCATGTTGCGCACCACCGACAGCCCCGCCGCGACAAAAGCCGCCTCGATCCGCGAAACGATGGCAGGCGCGGCCGAAGCGCCGAAACGATCACCTATAACGATCTCGGGCCGACGGGCACAATTGCGGGCCACCGCGTCCACCGCCTCATGCGGCATGGAATGGCAATCGATCAGCACCGACTCACCGAATTGCGCATGGGCCTGCGCCAGCAGCGCGCGCAGCTGGTCATGGTAAGGGTGCCAGAAATGCGCGATGCGCCGCTCGGCCTCGGCCATGGGCAGTTTGCCGCGATAGATCGCCCGCCCGTTCGACACCACGCGCGGCACCACCCCCAGCCCGCTGGCCACGCGCGGGTTGTGCCCGCCGCGCCGCACCCCTTCGATCAGCGCCGGGTCAAGCTCATCGGCGGCCCGGTTGAGATCCAGAAAGGCGCGCGGTGCATTGGCCCGCAACAGCGGCGCGCCGAATTGCGGCGCACAGTCGAACAGCCGGTCGACAAAGGCGTCTTCAGAGGTGCGGATGGACTGATCGTCCAGCACGGTGGTGCGCAGAAAGCTCCAGGGATAGTCGCGCCCGGAATGCGGAGAGGCAAAAACCACGCGCGAGGTGATCGCTTCGGGCAAATCGAGATGATAGGGGACCTTCGGCAATACACCCTCCGTTTCACGGCATCCTAGCGCGATTTTGCCTCTGGCCCAAAGCGTCTTTTCTGTCGTTTCACGGCGAAGTAAAAAACCTGAAATCGTGGAGACAAAAGCCCTTGCCACGACTTACGACTCCTTTTATACGCCCGCTACCGGCGCGAAACACCTCGCGCCCCGGC
The DNA here is from genome assembly GCF_018860705.1 of Citreicella sp. C3M06. GTDB lineage: Bacteria > Pseudomonadota > Alphaproteobacteria > Rhodobacterales > Rhodobacteraceae > Salipiger. The sequence goes on along the minus strand of NZ_JAHKQA010000078.1, from coordinate 145,426 downwards.
GCTTCCGGGGCAAGAGACACGCTAGCGCAAGGGTCAGAATGGGCGGTTAGCTCAGCGGTAGAGCACTACGTTGACATCGTAGTGGCCACTGGTTCGATCCCAGTACCGCCCACCATGACCTACAATTCACCGTTTCGCGGTGCTGTGACCCGGGCACGCGCCCACATGGCATCCGGGACAGACGGCAACATCAGGCGCTCGCGCGCCGCGAAATGAGGAGAGACCCATGAAGGTCGCAAACTCGCTCCGCTCGCTCAAAAAGCGCCATCGCGACTGCCGCGTTGTGCGTCGCAAGGGCCGCGTTTACGTGATCAACAAGACCCAGCGTCGGTTCAAAGCCCGTCAGGGCTGATCGTCGCATTGATCGCATAAAGATTGCAGGGGCCGCCCATTGGGTGGCCTTTTTGCTGTTTGGGTATCTGTTTCGTCCCGGTCCGGTGTCGGCCTCAGCCTGTGGTGATCTCGACCCGGTAATCGAGCCGCGCGCCAGTGGGCAGGCCATAATAGCCACCCTCGACCGGCATGGTTTCCTCTTGCGTGGGCGCGGCATAAACCGCGACATGCCCGTCACCGACCCGCAGACCATGGGTCGGATCAAACCCCAGCCAGCCAACCCCCGGCAGCCAGACCTCGGGCCAGGCGTGCAGATGACGTTTGCCATCGACGCTTTCGGCATGGGCCTGATAGCCGCTGGCAAAGCGCCCCGGCAGCCCGAACCCCCGGCAGCAGGCAAGAAACAGAATCGCAAGATCGCGGCAGGCCCCCTCGGCGCGGGTCAGGGTTTCGGCGGGGGTCTGGGCAAAGCCGGTCTCGCGGATGCGCCGATCGGTGCGGCGGAACAGCGTGTGCGTCAGCGCATCCAGAAAGGCCAGCGGCTCTGCCCTGCTCTCGCGCAGCAGGGCGGCGGCGAAATCGCTCACCGCCGGGCCGGGATCGGCGCTGACAAGGTAGGGCCGGTGCTCCTCTGCCCGCAACGCCCAAGGCAGTGGCGGCAAGGCCCGCGTGATGATGGGCGGCGGCACGGTGTCGATGACAAAGCGGCTTTCCAGCCGCAGCCGGTCGGTTTCGCCTTCGAATTCCAGCAGCAGCGTCAGGTTTCCCTGATTGTCGGCAACCTCGCGCTTGACGATGGGGCCGGGATCGACGGCCAGCTCCCGGCTCAATAGCCGCCCGGCATCGCGGCGGGGGCTCATCCGCAGCCGGTGCGCGGCCAGCGTCACCGGGGTTTCATAGCTGTAGATCGTCTCGTGCAGCACCGAAAAGCGCATGTCCTCTCCTGTCAGGCACAGGGGATGCCCCTGCCCCGATGGCGTCACACGGATGCGCGCGGTGCAAGCCTGATGCGGCGCACCTGCCCCGGCGCAGGCGCGCGGCGCTCAAAGGCGCGGCACAGCCTCGGCCTCTGCCCCGGCGCGGGCCGCCGCGACGAAACACTCGATCAGCGCCGCCTGCTTGACGCCGGGAGCCGATTCGACCCCGGAGGACACATCGACCTGCCGTGCCCCGGTCATTTCGATGGCGCGCGCGACGTTGTCCGGGGTCAGACCTCCGGCCAGCATCCACGGGCAAGGCCAGCGCCGCCCGGCGATCAACCGCCAGTCAAAGGCGAGACCATTGCCCCCCGGGAGCGCCGCCCCCTTTGGCGCCTTGGCATCGACCAGAAGCTGGTCCGCGACGCGGCCATATTCGAGCAGCGCCGGAAGGTCTTCTTCGCTGCGCACCCCGACCGCCTTCATCACCGGCAGGCCAAAGCGCGCGCGCACCTGTGCCACCCGCTCGGGGGTTTCGCTGCCGTGCAATTGCAGAATATCCAGCGGCACCGCGCCAAGGATCTCGTCCAGCGCCGCGTCGGTGGCATTGACCACAAGGCCGACCTTGGCCAGCCCCACCGGCGCGCCAAGCGCCAGCAGGCGCGCCGTGTCGATGGACACATTGCGCGGGCTTTTGGCAAAGAATACGAAGCCGGCATAGCGTGCGCCGCTGGCAGCGACCGCCGCCACATCCGCCGCCGTCTTCAGACCGCAAATCTTGACCGAAACCTGTGTCATCGCCTGCCTCGCTGCATGCCCGGCAAGACCCCCGCGCCCGCCGTCGCGGCCTTGTCGCACAAAGCAGGCCGCGCGGGCAAGGCGCGCGCCTTTCGCTGCCGCTTGCGCAGCTCGTCAGCCACGAGGGTCCGCAGCCGCCGGTTTGCCTGCTATCGCGCAGGGTTTGCGCAGACATCACGGCAAAACGCAGGCCCGACACAGAAAAACGGCGCAAGGCCTGTGGCCCCGCGCCGTTTTCAAATGCTTCCCGAAGGGGCCAGTATCAGGCGCTGCGATCGAGAATCGCCAGAACCTCGTCCTTGCCCTCGTCCCGCTGGGCCTGAGTCTTTTTCAGCTCGCGTTCGAGCTTGCGCACCTCGGCCTTGCGGTGTTGCGCTTCGGCGCGGTGCTTGTGCTCGCGCAGCCATTCCCAGACAAACCCGATCAGCAGGCCAAAGACGATGCCGCCGAAAAACACCAGAAACACCGGAACGGTGATCCCCGCCTGAAACTGCAGCAGCGACGACAGCTCTGCCGTCAGCAGCTTGAGATCAACCATCTCGCGGTTGGCCATTGCGATAGCCACAAGGACCACGGCCAGCACCGCCAGAAACGCATAGCGAATGTAACGCATGTTCTTTCTTACTTTCCGTTCAGCCGGTCACGAAGCAGCTTGCCGGTCTTGAAGAACGGCACATGCTTTTCCTCGACCTCAACCGCCTCTCCGGTCCTCGGGTTCCGCCCGAGCCGCGCATCGCGCTTCTTTACCGAAAAGGCCCCGAAACCGCGCAGCTCGACCCGGTTGCCCGCGGCCATCGCATCGGTGATCTCCTCGAAGATCGTATTCACGATCCTCTCGACGTCCCGTTGGTAGAGATGCGGATTCTCTTCCGCGATCTTCTGGATCAATTCCGATCTGATCATCTCACCATCCCCTGCCAGGCGCCTTCCCGCGCCATTCCGTTCTACGACACTTACACAAAACCTGCCAAACGGAAACCGGCTGTTCACGGAGAAAAGCATGCATGGGCAGCGGTTTGATGCGGATCACGTGAGGTTCGGCGGCACGCAGCGGCAGCCTGCACCAGACGGTAGCGGCAACGCCTGCGAATGAGGCAGCCCGCGATTCGGGGAAATCGACCGCTCCGAAGAGGGCCCGTGCAAGCCCGCAAGCGCCATGGGGCGCCCGCCAGGCGAGGCGCGAAAACGAAGAAAGGGGCCCGAAGGCCCCTTTCCCGTCAATCCGAAACCGGACTGGATCAGTTGTCGCGCTTCAGCGCTGCGCCAAGGATGTCGCCCAGCGATGCACCCGAGTCGGAGGAGCCGAACTGTTCCACGGCCTCTTTCTCTTCGGCGATCTCGCGTGCCTTGATCGACAGACCGAGACGACGGGTCTTGAGATCGACGTTGGTGACGCGCACATCGATGTGGTCACCGACCGAGAACCGCTCGGGGCGCTGCTCGGCACGGTCACGCGACAGGTCGGAGCGGCGGATGAAGGACTTCATGCCTTCGTATTCCACTTCCACGCCGCCATCTTCGATCGCGGTCACGGTCACGGTCACGATCGAGCCGCGCTTCACGCCGCCAGCCGCTTCGGCGAACTTGTCGCCGCCAAGCGCCTTGATCGAGAGCGAGATCCGCTCTTTGTCGGTGTCGACTTCGGTGACGACAGCCTGCACCACGTCTCCCTTGCGGTATTCCTGAATGGCTTCTTCGCCACGCTGGTCCCACGAGAGGTCCGAAAGGTGCACCATGCCGTCGATCTCGCCGTCAAGACCGATGAACAGACCGAATTCGGTGATGTTCTTGACTTCACCTTCAACCTGCGTGCCCTCGGGATGCGTCTCCTTGAAGAGCTCCCACGGGTTGCGCATGGTCTGCTTGAGGCCAAGCGAAACGCGACGCTTGGCAGCGTCGATTTCCAGCACCATGACTTCGACTTCCTGCGAGGTCGAAACGATCTTGCCGGGGTGCACGTTCTTCTTGGTCCAGGACATTTCCGAGACGTGAACGAGACCTTCGACACCCGGCTCCAGCTCGACGAACGCACCGTAGTCGGTGATGTTGGTCACGCGGCCAGCATGGACAGAGCCCAGCGGGTACTTGGCAGCCACCAGATCCCACGGATCTTCCTGAAGCTGCTTCATGCCCAGGGAGATACGGTGAGTGTCCTTGTTGATCTTGATGACCTGGACCTTGACGGTCTCGCCGATGGTCAGGATCTCGGACGGGTGGTTGACGCGACGCCATGCCATGTCGGTGACGTGCAGCAGGCCATCAACGCCGCCCAGATCAACGAACGCACCGTATTCGGTGATGTTCTTGACCACGCCGTCGACCGTCTGGCCTTCGGTGAGGTTGGCGATGACTTCCGCGCGCTGCTCGGCCCGCGATTCTTCAAGGATAGCGCGGCGCGAGACAACGATGTTGCCACGGCGACGGTCCATCTTGAGGATCTGGAACGGCTGCTTGAGACCCATGAGCGGGCCAGCGTCGCGCACGGGGCGCACATCGACCTGCGAACCGGGCAGGAAGGCCACGGCGCCGCCGAGGTCGACGGTGAAGCCACCCTTGACGCGACCGAAGATCGCACCTTCGACGCGGGCGTCGTCGGCATAGGCCTTCTCGAGACGGTCCCACGCTTCTTCGCGGCGGGCCATCTCACGGCTGATCACGGCTTCGCCACGTGCGTTTTCGGCGGAGCGGAGGAAGACCTCGACTTCGTCGCCAACGCTCAGATCGGGCGTCTCACCGGGATTTGCAAATTCTTTAAGATCGACGCGGCCTTCCATCTTGTAGCCGACATCGATGATGGCTTGGCCCGCTTCGATCGCGATGACCTTGCCTTTGACAACCGAACCTTCATCCGGGGTGTCCATTTCGAGGCTTTCATTAAGGAGGGCCTCGAATTCCTCCATGGTCGTATCAGCCATGTGGCAGTCGTATCCTTTTCATCGATTTATACTGGCCGGGCGGTTGTCTCCGCCGGTCTTCGGTTTCCCTACCGCTGTGTCCCCAAGGCGGGGGCGGGCTGGCTTGGTCGGTTCGGACATTGCCGCGGATTTCTCCGCGACGGGTGCATATGACAAAAGGGGCCGGATAACCGTCCCTTCCGAGATGCCTGCGGGCTATGCTGCCTGTCTCGACGCGCGCGACATAGCGCGTCTTGCGTCGCAACGCAAGACGATTGACGCGATTCTGCATGCGCGAGATCTTGCTTGAGACCGCAGAAGGTGTCAGATGCGCTTGCCGGCAGCGTCCGGATCGGGAAATAGATTCGCCCGAGAAACAGGCAATTACCCGCCGAAACCGTTAACGCCGAGGGCTGGATTGCACAGCTCTGACGGAATTCCGCTTATGCATCTGCAGCATTGCGCGGAACCCCGCGGACCGCTCGCGCGTCTTCTTGATGTTCCGCCATATACGCCCATCATTTTATCAAGATTTCTGTCAGGAGACCTGTGTGACGCCCACGTGCTGCCAACCCGCAATCCGACCGACCCGCCGCCGTGTGCTGGCGGCATTGCTCAGCACGGCCACTGCACCGGCGCTGCTGGGCCTGCGCGCCGCCCATGCGCAAGAAGAAGGCCAGCCGTTTTCCTTTGACGGGCTGAGCGAGCGGATGCGCGAGCTTGCGCAATCCGACCCTGCCCCGCGCGATGAAATCAGTGGCCCGCTGACCGAGATCGACTACGATGATTTCAACCGCATCCGCTTTCGCGCCGATCACATACGCTGGGCCGACGATCCCAGCCGCCTGTTCCGCCTGAACGCCTTCCATCTTGGCTGGCTGTTCAAGGAACCCGTACACATGTTCGAGCTGGTCGACGGTGTGTCGCGCCCGATGGTGTTCTCGACCGCCGACTTCGATTACCGCGACGTCAAGACGGCGCTGCCGCCCGATCTGGTGCTGCCCGGCGTGGCGGGCTTTCGGCTCATGGCGCCGTTCAATCGCGCTGATCTCTATGACGAGGTCGGCTCCTTCCTTGGGGCCAGCTATTTCCGCCTGCTCGGGCGCGGCAACCGCTACGGGCTGTCGGCGCGCGGGCTTGCAGTGAACACCGGGCTGTCTGGCGAAGAGGAATTCCCCCGCTTTACCGAATTCTACATCGAGCGCCCTGCCCCCGGTGCCACCACGATCACGCTTTATGCCGCACTGCAAAGCGATTCGGTGACCGGGGCCTATCGCTTTGTCATCACGCCGGGGCAGGACACCACCGCCGAGGTCACCGCCCGGCTGTTCTTTCGCGACGACATCGAACAGCTTGGCATCGCGCCGCTGACCTCAATGTACCTGTTCGGCGGCGCCGATCCCGGCGCGTTCCACGATTTCCGCCCGGCGGTGCACGACAGCGACGCGCTGGTGCTGACCGCACCCGATGGCGAAACCCGGTTCCGCCCGGTGTCGAACCCGCCGCGGCTGGCCAGCTCGTATCTGGGGATGCAATCGCCCGCCTCGTTCGGCCTCGTGCAGCGCGAACGCGACTTTGGTCAGTTCCTCGACGCGGAATCCCATTACGAACGGCGCCCGACGCTGATCGTCGAGCCGATGGGCGATTGGGGCAAGGGCAGCGTGCGCCTGCTCGAGATCCCCACCAAGACCGAAACCAACGACAATATCGTTGCCTTCTGGATTCCCGAAGCGCCAGCAGAGGCGGGTGGAGAAATGGAATTCGCCTATCGTCTGCATTGGGGCATGTCCCCCGCCGGCGACGGCGACAAAAGCCGCGCCCGCGTCCTGCGCTCACGCGTTGGCGCCGCCGGAGTGGCCGGGGTCGAACAGAAGTCCGACGCTCAGAAATTCGTCATCGACTTCGCAGGCGGCGCTTTGTCGGAACTTCCGGCGAACGCGGAAGTTGTTCCGGTAACGAGCGCCACCCGCGGGGAGATCACCCAGGTGGTGCTGTCCAAAACCGATGAGGACGGCGTCTGGCGGCTGGTGGTCGAGGCGACCACCGCACCGGGCAGCTCGATGGAGATAACCGCCAGAATCGAGGGCTTCGGACAAGTCCTGACCGAGACATGGCTTTACCAATGGATGAGACAATGACCTTGCAATCCCATCTTTCGCACGATCAGATCATGAACCCGGCCCCGGAGAGCTGGGCACCGGCCCCTGCCCCGCTCGACATGCCCCAGCAGGTGCTGGAACGCAGCACGGCGCGCCTGTCGCCGCTCGCAATGCTGCGCCTGCTGCTCACCGGCCAGAGCGCCTGACCATGGGCGCACGCGTCGATCCCGCAACCGCCATGGCCCGCGCCCTGTCGCTCGCCGTCACCGCGCTGGCCGCCGTGGTAGCCACTTGGCTGACGGTCGCTGCGTCGGTGCAGGATGGCGTGCAGGTCTGGGATGTCGTGCGCGCCGTGCTGATCTTTGTGACCACCGGCTGGCTGGCATGGGGGGCGGTTCTGGGCCTGAACGGTCTGGTCGCGGGCCGCAGGCATGGGCCAGCGCCGCAGATCATTGGCGATCAGCCGCCCACCGTTGTGCTGGTGCCGATCTGCAACGAAGACCCGGTGGCCACCTTCAGCCGCGTGGCCGCCATGTACCGCTCGAACGCCGATGCCGGGGTGAGCGCCGACATCGCCATCCTGTCCGACACCCGCGACGAGACCCTCGCCGCAGTTGAGCGCGTGACATTCGCGCGCCTGCTGCGCGAGACCGGCGGCGAAGGCCAGATCTTCTACCGTCGGCGCAGCGACAACCGGGGCCGCAAGGCTGGCAATATCGAGGAATTCTTCCGCAACAACGGCGGCGCCTACGAATTCGCGGTGATCCTTGACGCCGACAGCCTGATGGAAGGCGCGGCGATCCGCGAGATGATCGCCCGGATGCAGGCCGACCCCAAGCTGGGGCTGCTGCAAACCCTGCCCAAGGTGGTTGGCGCATCGAGCTTTTTCGGCCGGGCGATGCAGTTTGCCTCAGTGTTCCACGGCCCGGTGTTCACCCGCGGCCTTGCGCGGCTTCAGGGGCTGAACGGCCCGTTCTGGGGCCATAACGCCATCGTGCGGGTGCGCGCCTTCGTGCAAAGCTGCGGCCTGCCCGAGCTGACCGGCAAGCCGCCTTTCGGCGGGCATATCCTCAGCCATGATTACGTCGAGGCGGCGCTGCTCGCCCGCGCGGGCTGGACCGTGAAGGTCGAGCAATCCATCGACGGATCCTATGAGGAAGGGCCCGAGAACCTGCTGGCCTACGCCCGCCGCGACCGGCGCTGGTGTCAGGGCAACCTTCAGCACATCCGCCTGCTGAGCGCCCCGGGCTTTGCGCTCTGGAGCCGCTACGTGTTTCTTCAGGGGATCTTTTCCTACCTCGTCTCGCTGCTCTGGGCGGCGTTTCTGGTGGCGACGGTGCTGGGCACCGTGCTGGCCCCCGAGCCGGATTATTTCCCGAATCTGCACCAGCTTTACCCGGTGTTCCCCTCTGATCGCTCGCGCGAGATCACCGCACTGTTCTTCGGCATCGTCGGCCTGCTGATTTTGCCCAAGGTCGGCATCGTCTGGCAGGCGGCGGTGTCTGGCCGGGCACGCGGTTTTGGCGGCGCGCTCGGCGCGCTGCGCTCGGTGCTGACCGAGATCCTGCTGACCTCTGCCATCGCGCCGGTGATGCTGATGTTCCAGAGCCGCGCCGTGCTTCAGGTGCTCTCGGGTCAGGATGGCGGCTGGCCCGCCAACGCTCGCGGCGAAGGCCGCCTGACCCTGCGCGAAGGCTTTGCCGCGAGCTGGTGGATCGTCACCGCCGGGGCGATCATCCTTGCCTCGGTCTACTTCCTTGCGCCGGGCCTGACGCTGTGGCTGCTGCCGGTCGCCCTGCCGATGCTGGCCGCCCCGTGGCTGATCGCGCTTAGCTCGCGCTCGGGCGGACGCACGATGTTCACCGTTCCCGAAGAGGCCAAGGCCCCGCCGGTCGTCGCCGAGTATCGCGCCATCCACGCCCGCTGGCAGGCCCCGCAGGTGCCGGGTGGCGATGCGCCCGATCTGGCGATGCAAGCAGCATCTTGATCGTTGCCCCCCGTTCTGCGGGGGGCGTGCGCCATCAGCAGTAGTTCTGCGGCCCGACCCACTGGCCCGGCGCATAACGGTCGCCATGGCACCAGCCGACCGGCAACACCGTTTCGATGCGAACCATGTCTTCGGGCGTCAGCACAGCGTTGGCGCCCGCCACCAGCTCGTCGAAATGCGCAAGCGACCGGGTCCCGGGAATCGACACAATGTGCTCGCCCTTGTGCAGCCCCCATGCGATGGCCAGCGCCGCCGTGCTCAGACCCATATCGGCCGCCAGTTCCCGGAACGGCACCAGCGCGCGCAGGTTGAAATCATGGTTCGGCAGGGTAAAGCGCGGGTTCACCGACAGGAACGGATTGGTCTCGATCCGGGCGCGCGGGATTGGCGCGTCGGTCAGAAGCGAGCGCCCCACCGGCGAGAACGCCACCAGCGCGGTGCCAAGCTCGGCGCAGGTCTGGATCAGCCCCAGCTCGGGCGCGCGGGTTTGCAGGGAATATTCCGATTGCACCGCCGCGACAGGGTATTCCGACGCCGCCCGGCGCAGGGTGGCCGGGGCGATCTCGGAAAAGCCGATCGACCGGCACTTGCCCTTTTCGACCAGACGGGCAAGCGTGCCCGCCACCTCTTCGGGCGGCAGATCGGCCTGATAGCGATGCGCGTAGAACAGATCGACATGATCCGTGCCCAGCCGCTTGAGCGAAGCGTCAAGCTGCGCCTCCATATAGGCGGGGCTGTTGTTGATCACCCGCTTGCCAGCGGCATCGCTGCCGATCCCGGCCTTGGTCGCAATATGCACCGCGTCGCGTGCGCCGGGATGGGCCGCAAGCCAGCTGCCGATCACGGTTTCCGAACGGCCCGCGCCGTAGATGTTCGAGGTGTCGATGTGGCTGACGCCAACCTCGCGCGCGCGATCCAGCAGCGCGTGCGATTCGGCCTCGCTGGTCTCGCCGTAGAAATCCGAGAACGACATCGCGCCGATCCCAAGCGCAGAAACCTCTGCCGTGCCGATTGTCCGGGTCTTCATGGGGTGATCCTTGCATGGGCGGCATCCACCGCCGAAATTGCAGCCGCGACAGCCGCGTCGATATCCAGCTGCGACGTATCAATGATCACCGCATCCCCCGCCGCAATCAAAGGCGCATCGACGCGGGTCGAATCGCGGTGATCGCGCTCGATCGTGTCCTTGAGGACCGTCTCGTAATCGGTTTGCACACCCGCTGCGCACATCTCGTCATAGCGGCGGCGGGCGCGCACTTCGGGGATGGCGGTGACGAACAGCTTGGCTTCGGCGTCGGGGCAGATCACCGTGCCGATGTCTCGCCCGTCCAGCACGGCGCCGCCGGCCCGGCGGGCATAGGCGCGCTGGAAATCCACCAGCGCCGCGCGCACCTCGGGGATGATCGCGACCTTGCTGGCCGCCTGCGCCACGTCAGGGCTGCGCAAGCCCTCGCGCGCAAGATCCTCGGCCAGCAGCGCCTTGGCGGCGGCAATCGGGTCCATGCCGTCCAGCATCCGCGCGCCAACCGCCCGGTACAGCAGCCCGGTATCAAGATGCCCGAACCCGTAATGCTGCGCGACCGCCTTGGAGAGCGTGCCCTTGCCCGCCGCAGCCGGCCCGTCGATGGCGATGGTAAAGCCCATGTCGGACCTTTCTTTGTGGCTCATTCGGCCCCGGTTATGACCAGAGCCGCCCTGCCCTTCAACCCCGCCGGACGCCCCGTGGTTCAGCTCTCGCGCGAGATATCCGCGCCAAGCCCGGTCATGAGCGGCTCGAAAATCGGGAAAGACGTGGCAATCGGCCCACCGTCATCGACCCGCACCGGCTCCTGCGTGGCAAGCCCCATCACGAGGAACGACATGGCGATGCGGTGGTCAAGATGGCTTTGCGTCACCGCCCCGCCCCTGACGCCGCCGTGGCCGCGCCCGTGCACCGTCCACCAATCTTCGCCCTCGTCGACCGCAACGCCATTGGCGCGCAGCCCGACCGCCATGGCATCGATGCGGTCGCTCTCCTTGACGCGCAGTTCCTTGACGCCGGGCATGTGGGTCTTGCCGGTCGCAAAGGCGGCCACCACCGACAGCACCGGATATTCGTCGATCATGCTGGCCGCGCGCTCGGCGGGAACCTCGATTCCCGTCAGATCCGGCGAGAACCTCGCCCGCAGGTCCGCCACCGGCTCGCCGCCCTCCTCGCGCAGGTTCTCGAAGGTCAGATCGGCGCCCATCTCCTGCAAGGTAAAGAACAGCCCCGCCCGCGTCGGGTTCAGCCCGATGTTGGGCACCAGCACGTCAGAGCCTTCGGTGATGATCGCCGCACAGACCGGAAACGCCGCCGACGACGGATCGCGCGGCACCACGATGACCTGAGGCTTCAGCTCTGGCTGGCCTTGCAGGGTGATGACCCGGCCTTCGGGCGTGTCTTCGGTGGTCACCGAGGCGCCAAACCCGTTGAGCATGCGCTCAGAATGATCCCGCGTGGCCTCGCGCTCGATCACCACGGTCTCGCCCGGTGCGTTCAGCCCCGCCAGCAGCACCGCGGATTTGACCTGCGCCGAGGGCACCGGCGTGGCGTAGCGCACCGGCAAGGGGTCCGTCGCGCCAACGATGGTCATCGGCAACCGCCCGCCGCTACGCCCATGGGCCTGCGCTCCGAACAAAGCCAGCGGGTCGGTCACCCGCGCCATCGGGCGCTTGTTCAGACTCGCATCCCCGGTAAAAGTCACGGATATCGGCGTTGTCGCCATCGCCCCCATGATCAGCCGCACCCCGGTGCCCGAGTTGCCGCAATCGATCACGCCGTCCGGCTCGGCAAACCCGCCAACGCCGACGCCATGCACATGCCATGTCTCGCCGCGCTTTTCGACCTGCGCACCAAAAGCTTGCATCGCCTTAGCCGTGTCCAGCACATCCTGCCCTTCCAGCAGCCCGGTCACCCGCGTCTCGCCCACCGCCATCGCGCCGAGAATCAGCGAGCGGTGCGAAATCGACTTGTCTCCCGGCACATGCGCCTCGCCGCTCAGGCCCGAAGACCTGCGCGCAATCATCGGTATGGCTTCCCCGTGGCTCGACATGACACCCTCTTCGTTATCGCTCGCACTGCCCATAGCAGCGCTCCGCGCGCCCGTCCATCGCGGCGCCCTGTCTTCATCTTGCCCGACAAACTCCGGGGGTGAGGCCGCAAGGCCGAGGGGGGCTGGCCCCCCGCCGCCCTATCCGTTGCGTCGGAACGTCAGGTAATGCGGCACCCGGCCCTCACGCAGCGCCTTCTGCTCGTAGCGGGTCGAATACCAGTCGTCCCACGGCTGCCGCCAATCAGACGGCTGCTCGGCCAGCCACTCGAACCCGGCCTTGGGCACCTCGACCAAGGTCTGGCGCACGTAATCGGGAATATCGGTCGCCACGCGAAAGATCGCGCCGGGGCGCAGCACCCGCGCCAGCGGCTGAAGATGATCGGGCGTGACGAACCGGCGCCGGTGATGGCGCTTTTTCGGCCAGGGATCAGGATAGAGCAGAAAGGCCCGGTCGATGCTGGCATCTGGCAGCACGTCGAACAGGTTGCGCACATCGCCCGGATGCACCCGCAGGTTCGTCACCCCGGCCCGGCGGATCTTGCCCAGCAGCATCGCAACGCCGTTGATGTAAGGCTCGCAGCCGATGATGCCGACATCGCCATGGGTCGAGGCCTGATGCACCAGATGCTCGCCGCCGCCAAAACCGATCTCCAGCCAGGCGGGGCGGCCCTCGAACAGCGCTGCGACATCCAGCGGCAAGCGGTCCGGATTGACATCCCAATCCACCGCGCCCGGAGACAGCGCCGCAAGATCCTCGTCAAGATAGGCTTCCTGAGACGCCTTCAGCGACTTGCCCTTGATGCGGCCATAAAAATTGCGCCAAGGCGCGTCGGGATGCTTGTTTGACGTGGTCATGGGCGCGGCATGTAGCGAAAGCCTCGGGGCGGAGCAAGACATCTCTGACAGGTGTAGGGGCGGCAAACGTTCTGGCTAGAAAGTCTGCCGCCCCCGTTTCGCCCGACTCAAAGCTCGCGCTTCAAAGCCTCGGCCAGATCGCAGCGTTCCCACGAGAAAGCGCCATCGGCCTCGGGGGCGCGACCGAAATGCCCATAGGCGGCGGTGCGCTCGTAGATCGGCTTGTTCAGCGCGAGATGCGTGCGGATGCCGCGCGGCGTCAGGTCGATGACCTTGGGGATCGCCGCTTCGATCAGCGCTTCGTCCAGCTCGCCCGTGCCATGCGAATCGACATAGATCGACAGCGGCTTGGCGACGCCAATGGCATAGGACAGCTGCACCGTGCAGCGCTCTGCCAGCCCGGCCGCGACGATGTTCTTGGCCAGGTAGCGCGACGCATAGGCCGCCGAGCGGTCGACCTTGGTCGGGTCCTTGCCGGAAAACGCGCCGCCGCCATGGGGCGCAGCGCCGCCATAGGTGTCGACGATGATCTTGCGCCCGGTCAGGCCGGCGTCGCCATCCGGCCCGCCGATCACGAAGGTGCCGGTCGGGTTCACCCACCATTCCGTCGCGCTGGTCAGCCAGCCATCGGGCAGCACCTCGCGAATATAGGGCTCGACGATGGCACGCACATCGGCAGAGCTTAGCGAGGCATCCAGATGCTGGTGCGAGAGCACCACCGAGCTGACGCCAACGGGCTTGCCGCCCTCATAGCGCACCGAGAACTGCGATTTCGCATCCGGCCCCAGCACCGGCTGTTCGCCGGATTTGCGCGCCTCGGCCAGCCGCTTGAGAGCGGCATGGGCGTAAAGGATCGGCGCCGGCATCATCTCGGGCGTCTCGTTGGTGGCGTAGCCGAACATGATACCCTGATCGCCCGCGCCCTCGTCGCCGCGCTCGCCGGTGACGCCTTGGGCGATATGGGCCGATTGCTCGTGCAGCAGGTTGGTGATCTCGACCGTTTCCCAGTGAAACTTGTCCTGCTCGTAGCCGATGTCGCGGATACAGGCGCGGGCAATGTCGGGAATGCGCTGCATGTACTCGTGCAGCTTGGCCTGATCGCTCAGCCCGACCTCGCCGCCAATGACCACGCGGTTGGTGGTGGCAAAGGTTTCGCAGGCAACGCGCGCCAGCGGATCCTCGGCGATGAGCGCATCCAGCACCGCGTCAGAGATACGGTCGCAGACCTTGTCAGGATGCCCCTCGGAGACCGATTCCGAGGTAAAGGTGTAGTTCTGTCGGGACATGATTGCTCCATTAGATACCTGCCGTCACGCCAGGAAGCCGTTGTGACGGGGATATGACGGGGCTACCTAGGCCGTCGCTTGGGGGCCGTCAACGTGAAACGCCGCGTCTTTTGACAAATGCAACGAGGCCAAGCAGCAAAAGCACGGGAAGCATCGGCAGATCGCCAGCCACGCTGTAGGGCGTAACGCGCAGCGGCGGGGGCAGGTGTTCATCGATGAACCCGGCCTCGCCCAGCCCGAGGCTGTCGATCACCCGCCCTGCCCCGTCGATCACCGCCGATACGCCGGTGTTGGCGGCGCGCACCAGCGGCAGACCCTGTTCGATGGCCCGCATCCGCGCCTGTGCCAGATGCTGATAGGGCCCGGAAAACGCGCCGAACCATGCGTCGTTGGTGACCTGCAACAGGAAATCCGGCCGCATCGGGTGCATCCGCACATCCTGAGGGAACACCGCCTCGTAGCAGATCAGCGGCAATGCCTGCCCAAGCTCATCGCCCAGATCGACAAGATGCGGACCCGGCCCGGCGGAATAGCCAGATTGTGCCCGCTGCGCCAAGCCACCGACCCCGATGTGCCGGAACAGCGCGGCGGCGGGCATGTATTCGCCAAAGGGCACGAGATGGTGCTTGTCGTAGACCTCCTCGATCTTGCCGCCAAGCCCCGCGACGACCAGCGAGTTGTACCAGCGCCCGTCTTCCTCGCGCTGGATGCCAAGCGCCACCTTGCCGGGAAACGCCGCATCGCTGACGACGCCGAGCAGCTCTTCGGCGTTGTTCAGCAGGGTCGGAACGGCGGTTTCGGGCCAGATCACCAGCGACGGGCGCTCATAGCCGTTGCGCGCCATATCAGCGGTAAAGCCGACCTGTCGGTCAAAGAACCCCTGCATTCGGGACGGATCCCATTTGTCGCGCTGCGCCGCGTTGGGCTGCACCAGCCGCACCACCGGGCGCCCCTCGAGATCCTGCAGCGGAGGGGTCAGCACTTGCCCCCCCAGCAACAGCACCGCCAGCAGCGCGGCGCTGCCCAGAGCAGCCGCCCAATGGCGCGCCGCAACGATAAGCCCTGCCAGCAGCACCGTCACGAGGTTGAGCCCATGCGGGCCGATCACCGCGCTCCACTGGATCACCGGGGTTTCCAGCCAGAAAGAGCCAAGCATCGCCCAAGCAAAACCGGTGAACAGGTAGGCGCGGGCGAATTCCGCCGCGGCCCAGCATACCGCAAGCGCCAGCAGACGGCGGCGCGCCGTGGCATGGGCCGCGCCCCAGAACGCCAGCGCCCAGAACAGCGCAAGGCCCGCGGCCAGCAGGAACAGCGCAAAGGGCGCCATCCAGCCGGTCGTGGCCGCGTCGATCTGGAACGGCTCGATCACCCAGCTTAGCACCAGCCCGAAATAACCAAGCCCGACGCCCCAGCCGATGCCCGCCGCCTCGCGCGGCGTTTGGGCGGCGCGCAGCATTGCCACAGCCACGATCAGCCCCGCGAAGGCCAGCCACGGCAGATTCCACGGCGCCTGCCCGAGACCAAACACCGCGCCCGCGCCAATGGCCAGCGCCAGCCGCAGCCAACGCGGCAAGACCTCCAGCCGGCGGCGGACGGAGATGTCAGTCACGCGGGGTCTCCGGCTGGGAAACCGGCGGGGAGTCGGGCGGCAATTCGGGCGCCGGCAGCTGGATCACCGGGTTTACCGGCAGACTGGCTGGCACGCTTGGCACAGACATGCCCGCCGCGCCTGCCGCCATGGCATGGGGCAGCACCCGCAGCCGCTTGATGCGGCGCGGATCGGCGTCGACCACTTCGAAATCGAAGCCGCCGGGATGCGGAACGACCTCGCCGCGCGCTGGCACATGCCCGGCGAGCATGAAGACCAGACCGCCGAGCGTGTCGATCTCTTCTTCGTCGATCTCTTCGCCTTCGGTCAGGCCAAGGCCGGACGCTTCCTCGAATTCCTCGATCGGGGTCTTGGCCAGAGCCAGCCAGCTGCCCGAGCCTTCGCGGAAGAAGTTGCGGCCCTCGTCGATGTCGTGCTCGTCTTCGATTTCGCCGATGACCTGCTCGATCAGATCCTCGATGGTCACCAGACCGTCGACGCCGCCGTATTCATCGATCACCAGCGCCATGTGCCGCCGCTCGGTCTGCATCTTGGTCAGCAGCACGCCAATGGGCATCGAGGGGGGCACAAAGACCAGCGGGCGCAGCATCTTGGCAAGGTCGAAGTCATCGCCCGAGCCGTTGAAGCCATAGCGCAAGGCAAAATCCTTGAGATGGGCCATGCCGACGGGGGTGTCGAGCGTACCGGCATAGACCGGCAAGCGCGTCATGCCGCTGCTGCGAAAGACCTGCACCAGCTCTGCCTTGGTGATGGTGTCCGGTACCGCGACAATGTCGGCCTTGGGGATCGAGACATCCTCGACCCGCATGTCGCGCAGATTGAGCATGCTGGGCCGGGAGAGCGCAGGCAGCGCAGAGCCGCTGCTGTCAGACACGCCCGGCTCTGCGCCGTCAGATTTCAACCCGCCAAAGATGCGGCGAAAGATGCTTTCGCCCCGCTCCTGGTACTTGTCGGAATACCGTTCCGAATGTCGATCCGGCTGCGCGCTGTGCGCTGCCGTAGACGATGCGTCGCTGTCGCCCATCTTTCCTTTTCCATTGCCGGGATCTGCCCGGTTTTGCTGTTTGGGGCATTGCCCGGTGGTCAGTCCTGCAAATATGGGTCCGCGATACCCAGATTGCCAAGTATTTCTGTTTCGAGCCCTTCCATCACCGTGGCATCCTCGTCACGGATGTGATCGTAGCCCAGAAGATGCAAGGTCGCGTGCACCACGAGATGCGTCACGTGGTCGCCAAGCGCTTTGGCAGCGTCGGTGGCTTCGCGCACGCAGGTTTCATAGGCGATGGCGATGTCGCCAAGTTCCTCGGGCATGTCCGGATCGCCTTGCGGCAGATCCTCGGGGCTGCGCTCTTCGGAGGGCCAGGACAGCACATTGGTCGGCTGCGGCTTGTCGCGAAAATCGCCGTTGAGGGTCGCGATGCGGGCATCGTCGCAGGCCAGAATCGCGATTTCAAACCCGTCAGCGTTGAGCCCGAGATGCGCAAGCGCGGCGCGCGAGGCGGTTTCCGCCAGCGGTTCGAGGCCGAGAGGCTCCCATCTGGGGTCCTCGAGGATCGTGTCGGTCAGCATGTCCAGCGTCCCAAGGGTGGCGGGCCCTGCGCCGGGAGGGGGCCAGCCCCCTCCACCCCCGGGATATTTGGGGCCAGAAGAAGGCAGGAGCGCCGTATAGTGGTTCGGCCCGCGCCGCAAGATCGAAGCGGCGGGGCCGGCGACGCCCCGCCGATCGGATCAGCTGGATTCGGCGTCTTTTTCGTAGGCCTGGATGATCTCTGCGACGAGCGGGTGGCGCACCACGTCGGCCGAGGTGAAGTAATTGAAGCCGATCTTCTCGATGTCCTTGAGCAGGCGTTCCGCGTCGGACAGACCGGACGAGACGCCGCGCGGCAGGTCCACCTGCGTCCGGTCGCCAGTGATCACCATGCGCGAGCCTTCGCCAAGGCGGGTGAGGAACATCTTCATCTGCATGGTGGTGGCGTTCTGCGCTTCGTCCAGCACCACGAAGGCGTTCGACAGCGTGCGCCCGCGCATGAAGGCCAGCGGCGCGATTTCGACCACCTTTTCCTGACGCATGTTGGCCAGCTGCTTGCCCGGCATGAAATCGTTCAGCGCATCGTAGAGCGGCTGCATGTAGGGATCGACCTTTTCCTCCTGCGTGCCGGGCAGGAAGCCGAGCCGCTCGCCCGCCTCGACCGCGGGGCGGCACAGGATGATCTTGTCGACCGCGCCGGTGATCAGCATGTTCACGCCCACCGCCACCGCAAGATAGGTCTTGCCGGTGCCCGCCGGGCCGATGCCGAAGCAAAGCTCGTTGCGGTAGAGCGAGCGCACATAGGCCTTTTGCGCATCGGTGCGCGGCTCGATCAGCTTTTTGCGGGTCTTGATTTCGACCTTGCCGCCGTCGAACATTTCAAGCTGGCCCTCGGCGGGCTCGTCTTCGGGATGCAGGCGGAATTCACGGTCGATGTCGCCGCGCCCGACCGCGCGACCCTGTTCCAGACGTTGATACAGCGCGTTCAGCACTTCGCGGGTGGCGGCCTGCGCCTCTTCGGGGCCGTGCAGCGCCAGCTGGTTGCCCCGGCGCAGGATCTGCACGCCGGTGCGGGCTTCGATGTCTGTCAGGTTGCGGTCGAATTCGCCGCAAAGCTCTATCAGCAGACGGTTGTCAGGAAATTCGAGGATCGCTTCGGTCAGGGTGCCTGTGGTCACGCATGTCTCCTGCGCATTGATTTCATCTTCATCGTGCCAAGCGAGGCGGCGCGCGGCAAGCCCCCGTGAGACTTTGATCGCCACACGGAGCGTAAAAAAGCCGCGCGGTGGGCAACCGCGCGGCCTTGTCTGTTTGCGAGAGCGCCATGGCTCAGAGAGGATCGCCGATGAGGCTGGTCGAGCCTTGCTTGAAATCGCCGGTGGCCACTGTCGGCGGGGCGACGCCCGAACAGATCGGCTTGCCGTATTTGTCGAGACGGCGCGCAAGGTAGCCTTCGACGCCGTCATCCGCGATCCAGTTGTCGCAGCCATCCGGGTCGACCCAGACGCCCCAGCGCATCTGGCTGAGGTCGCCGCGATCGAAGGTCTGCAGATCACGGCTTTTGTCCGGCCCGACGGGGGCGCAGGCGGCGAGGGACAGGGCGACGCCTGCCAGCAGGGTAAGCTTGGTCATGGTCATCGAGGCCTCCTCAGCGCACGCACATGATGTCGACGCGGCGGTTCTTGGACATGCCCAAAGCCGTGCGGTTGGTCGCGACGGGGTAATCCTCGCCGTAGCCCTGCACGTCGATGACGCGGGCGCCGACCGACTGCGCCACGGACGCGACCGCGTTGGCGCGGTTGTAGCTGAGCTTGCGGTTATATTCGACGCTGGCGCGGGCATCGGTATGGCCGCTGATGATGTAGCCAAAGGCAGTGCCGTTGCGGAAGAACGCCTCGAGGTTGGCGCGGCCCTTGGGGGAGATCTTGTAGCTGTCGGTGGCGAAATACTGATCGGTCTTCAGCGTGCCGCAGACATTTACGTTGCGGCAGACCGGGCGGCCATCGGGGGTGACGCGGCTGACGGCGTAGCCTTCGACGCCGTCGTCCATCACCCAGATCTCGCAACCATCGGGCGAGATATTGATGCCGGGGATCATGCGTTCGCCGCGGATGGTGCGGGTGTTCTGGGTGGAAAGGATCGGGTCGTTGAAGCCATCGCCTGCAGCGGCAGCGGGCGCCATGAGCCCCGTGGCAGCGAGGCCGGCAAGCGCAAGCGCGCGCGCGGCCCCTCGGAGGGCCTTGGAAATGCGTTTCACCACAGCCTTGGTTCCTATCTTAAAGTTTTCCCGTGTGCGCCGCAAACCAACCTGATCGGCCACACGGAGCAAATCACTATATTCCAAAAGATTAGCAGAGAATTCGAACCTGTGAAGCGAAAACCACCATATATTGTGGCTCATTCAGCACCAAACACCCGGCAAACCGGAGACTGTTCCCGCCGAATATCACAATCGTCAAAATTGTTTTTTCGGGGTCGTTTTACACAAGCTCGCCGCGCAGCGAATTCGGCCCGCTTTCGACGATCCGCACCCGGCGCAGATCGCCCGGAATCACGCCCTCGGCGGCGACATGCACGGCGTGCAGGTAATCGGACTTGCCGCTCATCTGGCCCGGCATGCGCCCGGCCTTTTCGAACAGCACGCCGACCTCGCGGCCCACCATCGCATCCTGCAAGTCGCGCTGCTGGCGCAGCAACAGCGCCTGAAGCCGTTGCAGACGATCATCCTTCTCGGCCTCTGGCACTTGCGCGCGCTCGGCGGCGGGGGTGCCGGGACGTTCGGAATACTTGAAACTATAGGCAGAGCCGTAGCCAACCGCCTCGATCAACGCCAGCGTGTCCTGAAAATCGGCCTCTGTCTCTTCGGGGAAACCGACGATGAAATCCCCCGACATATGCAGATCGGGGCGCGCGGCGCGCAGACGCTCGATCAGCTTGAGATATTTCTCGGCGCTGTGCGCGCGGTTCATCCGCTTGAGAATGCGGTCGCTGCCCGATTGCACCGGCAGGTGCAGGTAAGGCATCAGCTTGTCGCAGCTGCCATGCGCGTCGATCAGCGCATCGTCCATGTCATTGGGGTGCGAGGTGGTGAAGCGAATGCGCTTGAGCTCGTCGATCTCTGCCAGGGCAAAGATCAGCCCCGCCAGCCCGCCGTCATGGCCGTGATAGGCGTTGACGTTCTGTCCCAGCAGGGTGATCTCGCGCACGCCGCGCTCGACCAGATCGCGCGCCTCGGCCAGCACACGCTCGGCAGGGCGTGACACCTCGGCCCCGCGCGTATAGGGCACCACGCAGAAGGCGCAGAACTTGTCGCAGCCTTCCTGCACGGTCAGAAAGGCGGTCGGGCCGCGCTTAGCCTTGGGGCGCGCGCTCAGATGGTCGAACTTGTCTTCTTCAGGGAAATCGGTGTCGAGCGCCTTGCCGCCCGCGTTGGTGCGCGCCAGCAGATCCGGCAGGCGATGATAGCTTTGCGGGCCGACCACCAGATCGACCAGCGGCTGGCGACGCATGATCTCCTGCCCTTCGGCCTGTGCAACGCAGCCCGCCACGCCGATCTTGAGATCAGGGCGCGCGTCTTTGAGGCCTTTGTAACGGCCCAGCTCCGAATAAACCTTTTCCGCCGCCTTTTCACGGATGTGGCAGGTGTTCAGCAGGATCATGTCGGCATCAGCAGGGCTGTCGGTCGCGACATAACCCTGCCCGCCCATCGCCTCGGCCATGCGTTCGCTGTCGTAGACGTTCATCTGACAGCCATAGGTCTTGATGAAAAGCTTCTTGGCATCGGACATGGGGCACCTTCGGCATCGGGCGGTTCAAGTGGCGGCGCATAGCGCAAATACGCCCGCGAGGAAAGACCGCTGTGCGCTTGCACCCTGTGCGAAATTGACGGAGTCTTCACCAGAAAAGCGCATAGAGGCAGGCGATGCACCATTCCGGTCTGGACAGATTCCTGGCGCAAGCGCGCGTTGCCCTTGGCACCGGCCCCGTCGCCATGGTGTTCTGCGAGGACGAGACCGAGATCGACACCACCCTGCGCCACCATCTGCAATGCGGCTTTCGCTGCGTTCTGGCCTTCATGCCGCCGCATTTTCCGCTGGCCCGCGACGTGGCGGCGCGGGTGCACCGGATCGATTACACGCTGACCAGCGACGGCGCGGTGCCGCGCGCCGTCAAGGCGGTGAACGAGGCCGGGCCGGGGCTGTGGATGTTCTGGTGCTACAACGCCGAATACCTGTTCTACCCGTTCTGCGAGACCCGCTCGGTCACCGAAATGCTGGGGTTTCACGCCGAAGAGCGACGCAACGCCATGCTGGCCTATGTCATCGACCTCTATGCCGGCGACCTACAGCGTTTTCCCGATGCGGTATCGCTGGACGAGGCCTTCATCGATCGCTCGGGCTATTACGCGCTGGCGCGGCCCGACCCGTCGAACCACAACCACCCCAAGGACCGGCAGCTGGATTTCTTCGGCGGTCTGCGCTGGCGCTACGAGGAACACATCCCCGCCCCGCGCCGCAAGATCGACCGCGTGGCGCTGTTTCGCGCCAAGCCGGGCCTGACGCTGCGCGACGATCACAGCTTCAATGACGAGGAATACAACACTTACGCCTGCCCGTGGCACAACAACCTGACGGCCGTGCTGGCGTCGTTCCGCACCGCCAAGGCGCTCAAGCGCAACCCGGGCAGCACCTTCGACATCCCGACATTCCGCTGGCACAATTCGGTGGCCTTCGAGTGGCATTCGCGCCAGCTGATGGATCTCGGCCTGATGGAGCCGGGGCAATGGTTCTGAGCAAGCCCCGGCAGGGACCCTTCGCCGATCAGTCGAACTGTTCCATGACGATGCGTTGTTCTGGCACGCCGATCTGCTTCAGCTGCTTCGAAATATCGTCCAGCATCGGCGGCGGCCCGCAAACATAGCAGGTGTCGCGCGACGGCTCGACATACTTTTTCAGCAGCGCTTCGTCGATGCGATCACGATACAGCGGGCTGTCCGGCTCATCGGTGACGATGTAGCGCGTCTGAAGCCCCGGCATCTTGTCGAACTCGTCGCGCAGCAGGATATCGCGCTCGGCCTTGTTCGAGAAGATCAGCGTGTTGCCCTTGAGCGAGCCGGTCTTCTCCAGCTTTTCGCGCAGAATCGCGATGAAGGGCGTCACCCCGGCACCGCCCGCGATGAACACGCCGTCGCCCTCGTCGTCGATGGCGCCCCAGACATCCTTGAGAACCATCGTGTCGCCCGGCTGCAACCGGGCAATCCGCTGCGAGACCCCGTCATGGCCCTCGGCCTCTTCGGGATAACTCTTGATGACGAACTCAAGCGCCTCATCCTCGGGCAGCGAGGTCATGGTGAAGGACTTCCACACATCCCGCCAGCCGTCCTTGTCCAGCGCGATATGCGCGGCCTGGCCGGGCACATGGCGAAAGCCGTCTGGCTTGTCAAAGGTCACGCGCTGGGTGTCGTGGGTGATCGCCTCGACGGCGCGGATCGTAAGCGTGGTGGTCATGTCGTTGCCTCCTTGTGCAGGAACAACGACCGCCGCCGCACCTAGGTTCCGCGCAGCCGCCGAAACGCTCAGTCCTTGCGGCGCAGGCGGATCACGACATCGACCGAGGCAATCTCGGCCCCCTCGGGGGCATCGGGCAGGCGTGTGATCACCAGCTGTTCGGACGGGGCATCGGTCAGATGCCCGTCATCCTCCCAGAAGAAATGCGGATGCTCATGGGTGTTGGTATCGAAATAGCTGCGCGAGCCATCGACGGTGACTTCCTGCATCAGCCCGGCCTCGCAAAAGGCGCGCAGCGTGTTGTAGACGGTGGCCAGCGAAACGCTCTCGCCCTTGTCCTGCGCGGCGGCAAACAGGCTTTCCGCGGTGACATGCCGGTTTCGACCGTCGCCGATGAGCAGCGCAGCCAAGGCAAGGCGCTGTTTCGTCGGGCGCAGCCCGGCCTGCCCCAGCCATTGCGTGCCCCGTGTCATTGCATTTGCTGTCATCTGTCTCGCCTGACGTCGATTCAAGAAATCCCGCACATTCTGTATATATAGGGAAGATGCGCCCCGGATTTCAATTCGAATCCGCCATGGCCCGCACCACTGCGGGACATGGGCGCAGGGTTGCAAGCTGCGCGGGCACGATGCTAGAGGGGGCGCAACCAGACATTCAAGGAACGAGAGGGCCTTCACCCATGGCCGACTACCCCACCAGCTTCGGCAAGGATGACCTTCTGAAATGTGCGCGCGGCGAGCTGTTCGGGCCGGGCAACGCCCAGCTTCCGGCCCCGCCCATGCTGATGATGGACCGCATCACCGAGATCTCGGGCGATGGCGGCGCGCACGGCAAGGGCCACGTCGTGGCGGAATTCGACATCACCCCCGACCTGTGGTTCTTCGAGTGCCACTTCCCCGGCAACCCGATCATGCCCGGCTGCCTCGGGCTTGACGGGCTGTGGCAGCTGACCGGCTTCAACCTCGGCTGGCGCGGCTGGCTCGGGCGCGGCTACGCGCTTGGCGTCGGCGAGGTCAAGCTGACCGGCATGGTCCGCCCCGATCGCAAGCTGCTGACCTACAAGATCGACTTCACCAAGGCGATCCAGACCCGCCGCCTGACCATGGGCGTCGCCGACGGCATCGTCGAAGCCGACGGCGAAGTGATCTATCAGGTCAAGGACATGAAGGTCGCGCTCAGCGAAAACTGACCCGACCTCGCGCCGCCCCGGTTTCTTCTGGCCCCAAATATCCCGGGGGCCCGAAGGGCGGGGGCAGCGCCCCCTCCGGCACCGCCGCAGCAGACCAACGCGCCCCGCGCTGCAAAACAGCGTCATCCCCCGCTTGCGTCCCCCCTGCCCCTTGCCCTACATAGCCCCCAACCAACGCAAGGGAGGCCACATGCGCCGCGTCGTCGTCACCGGACTGGGCATCGTATCGTCCATCGGCAACAACGCCGAAGAGGTTCTCGCCTCGCTCAAGGCAGGCCGCTCCGGCATCACCGCCAACGAGCAAATGCAGGAACACGGCTTCCGCAGCCAGATCGCCGGGGCCATCAACCTCGATCTGGCCGCGCATGTCGACAAGCGCACGCTGCGCTTCATGGGGCCGGGCGCCGCCTATGCCCATATCTCCATGAAACAGGCGATCGCCGACAGCGGGCTTGAAGAGTCAGACATCGTCAACCCGCGCACCGGGCTCATCGCCGGATCGGGCGGGCCGTCAACCTCGGCGCTGCTGACCGCGCAGCAGACCGTGCTCAAGACCGGCAGCACCAAGCGCGTCGGGCCCTTCGCGGTGCCCAAGGCGATGTGCTCTACGGTTAGCGCGAACCTGTCGACCGCGCATAAGATCAAAGGCATCAACTACTCCATCACCTCGGCCTGCTCGACCTCGCTGCATTGCATCGGCAGTGCCGCCGAACAGATCATGATGGGCAAGCAGGACGTGATGTTCGCTGGCGGCGGCGAGGAACTCGACTGGACCCTGTCCTGCCTGTTTGATGCGATGGGCGCGATGTCCTCGAAGTACAACGACACCCCGGAAAAAGCCTCGCGCGCCTTCGACGCCGGGCGCGACGGCTTCGTCATCTCGGCAGGCGGCGGCATCCTCGTGCTCGAGGAACTCGAACACGCCCGGGCCCGCGGCGCCAAGATTTACGCCGAGGTCACCGGCTTTGCCGCCACCTCCGATGGTCACGACATGGTCGCCCCCTCAGGCGAGGGCGGCGAGCGCGCCATGCGCCTTGCGCTGCAATCGCTCCCTGAGGGCCGCAAGGTCAGCTACATCAACGCCCATGGCACCTCGACCCCGGTCGGCGATGTCGGCGAGATCGAGGCCGTCCGCCGCGTCTTTGGCGAAGGAACGACCCCGCCCGTCTCCTCGACAAAATCGATGACCGGCCACAGTCAGGGTGCCACCGGCGCACAAGAGGCAATCTACTGCCTGCTGGCGCTCGACAATGATTTCATCATCCCCTCGATCAACGTCGAAACGCTCGACCCCGCGCTCAAGCCGGCCGAAATCGCCACCGCGCGCGTCGACAATGCCGGGCTCGATACGGTGATGACCAATTCCTTCGGCTTCGGCGGGACCAACGGGTCGATGCTGCTGAGCCGGTTCAAAGACTAACAGGCGGAAAGCAGCACATGTCGGAGCTCTTGAAGGGCAAGCGCGGGCTTGTCATGGGGGTGGCCAATGACCGCTCCATCGCGTGGGGTATCGCAAAGGCCCTGCATGGCGCGGGGGCCGAGCTGGCCTTCACCTATCAGGGCGACGCTTTCGGCAAGCGGCTCGAACCGCTGGCCGCCTCGGTCGGCAGCGATTTCATGGTCGATGTCGATGTGACCGACGATGCCTCGCTGGATGCGGCCTTCGAACAGCTTGGGGCGCGCTGGCCCACGATCGATTTCGTGGTGCATGCCATCGCGTTTTCCGACAAATCGGAACTGACGGGGCGCATCCTGAACACCTCGCGCGCCAACTTCCGCAACTCGCTCGACATCTCGTGCTACAGTTTCATCGAGGTGGCGCGCCGCGCCCACCCGCTGATGGTCGAGAACGGCGGCACACTGATCACCCTCACCTATGAGGGCTCGCAGCGCGTCGTGCCCAATTACAACGTCATGGGCGTGGCCAAGGCAGCGCTGGAATCGGCGACGCGCTACCTTGCCAACGATCTTGGCCCCGAAGGCATCCGGGTCAACGCCATCTCGCCCGGCCCGATGAAGACCCTCGCCGGGGCCGCCATCGGGGGCGCGCGCAAGACCTACAAACACACCGACATGAACGCCCCGATGCGCGCCAACGCCACGCTCGACGCGGTCGGCGGCACGGCGGTCTACCTCGTGTCCGATCATGGCGCCTGCACCACCGGCGAGATCATCCACGTCGACGGTGGCTTCCACGTGCTCGGCATGCCGCAATACGAAAACCTCTGACGCAGGAGCGCGCCATGCTGACCGCCATCATCGACTACGAAAGCGGCAACCTGCATTCCGCCGAAAAGGCGTTTCAGCGCATGGCAGCGGAAACCAAGGCTGGCAAGGTCGTTGTGACCACCGATCCCGAAACGGTCGCCAAGGCCGATCGCATCGTGCTGCCCGGTGACGGGGCTTTCCCGTCCTGCGCCCGGGCCCTGCGCCAGTCGGGCTGCTTTCAGGCGATGATAGAGGCGGTCGAAACCCGCGGCGTGCCTTTCCTCGGCATCTGCGTCGGCATGCAGCTTCTGGCCCGCAAGGGCCACGAGTACGAACAGACCGACGGCCTCGGCTGGATCGATGGCGAGGTCACCCGCATCGCCCCCTCCGACCCCGCCTTCAAGATCCCCCACATGGGCTGGAACGATCTGGTGATCGACCATGCGCACCCGGTTCTGGACGGCATTGCAACCGGCGATCACGCTTATTTCGTGCATTCCTACCAGATGGCGATGACCGACCTGTCGCAGCGCGTCGCCCATGTGGATTACGCCGGAGATGTCACCGCCATCGTCGCCAGAGACACCGTGATCGGCCTGCAATTCCACCCGGAAAAATCCGCTGCCACCGGCCTGCGCATGATTGCCAATTTCCTCAACTGGAAACCCTGAGCCTGCCCGCAAACTTGCGACTGCCTCCGGCGGGAGTTTATTTGGCAAGATGAAGATCAGGCGCCGCGCACCTGCTTCATCTTGCCCGGTAAACTCCGGGGGGAGCCGCAGGCGGGGGGCTGGCCCCCCTCTGCCCCCTCAAGATCAGCCAACCTGCCGGCCGTGGCTCCACACGCCCCGGATCACCGGCACCCCGTCCACCAGCCGCACGCGGACCATATCCGCCAGCAAGCCGGGCGCGATGCGACCCCGGTCGGTCAGCCCCGTAGCCCGCGCCGGTGCGGCGGTGACCGTGGCCACCGCCCTTGGCAGATCATCCCACAACCCGGCAAGCCGGAACGCCGCCGTCATCAGCGCCGAAGGCACGTAGTCCGAGCTGAGGATATCCAGCAGCCCCGCCCCGGCCAGTTCCGCCGCCGCCACGTTGCCAGAATGCGAACCGCCCCGGATCAGGTTCGGCGCGCCCATCATCACTGCGATACCGTGGTCATGACAAGCCTGCGCCGCCTCGAGCGTGGTCGGGAATTCCGCCAGCCGCACACCATGCCCGGCGCTGACTTCCACATGGCCGCGCTCGGTGTCGTCATGGCTCGCCAGCACCGCGCCAAGCCGGCGCGCCGCCGCCACGGCGCCGGCCTCATGCGCTGTGCCCAGCCGAGCATGGATCGCTGTCAGCCCGGCGACATGATCGGCAAATTGCGCCTCTGACATGCCATGCTTGCCGCAGACATAGTCCTTCAGCTTCGAGATATCGCGGAATTGCCGCTGTCCGGGGGTGTGATCCATGATCGACAATATGCCGACCCGGTCCGCCTCGGTGAATTCGTCCAGCTCTTCGAGCAGCGTTTCCGAACAGACTTCGGCCCGCAGATGCAGCAGGTGCGAGATCTTCAGCATCCCCCGCCCGCGCGCCGCCATCACCTCGGACGCCACGGCGCGCGCATATTTGCGATACTCCCCGGTTCCGTCCGAGATGACCGATCCCACCCGCATCGCATCGAACACCGTGGTGATGCCGGTTCCAGCCAGCTCAGCGTCATGGGCAAGGATCGCCGCCATATGCGGCCAATCCACCTTGGGGCGCGGCTGGATATGCCGTTCAAGATTGTCCGTATGCAGCTCGATCAGCCCGGGGATCAGCAGATCGCCCTCGCAATCCAGCGCCCCCGGCGGCGCCACCGGGCCCGCATCCACCGCTGCGATACGCCCGTCGCGCACCAGCACAGAGCCAGAGACAACCTCGCCCTCCAGCACCAGTCGCGCGTTTCGCAGCGCCATCTCTCCGACTGCCATCTGGTGGCCCACGCTCATATCGCCCATCATCTGCTCTTCCTGTTGTCATCTGCCCGTGACATGACTGCATTATGACCACAGCCATGCCTGAATACACTCGTTTCGCCGTCTACTACGCTCCCGAGCCCGGCCCGTTCGCGGATCTCTGCGCAAGCTGGCTGGGCTGGGATGCAGCGCGCGGTATGCCCGCGCCGCATCCGCAGATCGCCGGCCTGCCGCGCCCCGTGACCGAGATCACCGCCACGCCGCGCAAATACGGCTTTCACGGCACGCTCAAGCCGCCCTTCCGACTGACCGGCAGCCGCGCCGCGCTGGAACAGGATCTCGAAGCCCTCGCCGCAAGGCTCTGCCCCGCCGAAATGCCGGGCCTCACGCTTGCGCGCCTCGGCGCGTTCCTCGCCCTGACCCCAACCGGTGACACCGCCCCGCTGGCGCAGCTTGCCGCCGAAACCGTGCGCGCGCTGGATATCCACCGCGCCCCCCCCTCCGAGGCCGAGCTGGAGCGGCGCCGCAAGGCGCGCTTGAGCCCGGCGCAAGATGCCAACCTTGTACGCTGGGGCTATCCCTATGTGATGGGCGACTTCCGCTTTCACCTGACGCTGACCGGCAAACTCACCCCGCGCGAGGCAACGCAGACCGAAGTCGCACTTCGCCCGCTGCTCACGTCGCTGCTGCCAGAGCCCTTTCGCGTAGATGCGCTGTGTCTGTTCGGCGAGGATCACGACGGAAGCTTTCACCTGCTGCATCGCTACGCCCTTTCCGGCTGAAGCGCGTGCAGCATCGCTGCAACGGCCGCATCCAGCGGGCCGGAATTATCGATCTGCGTAGCCTCTATCCCCTCGGGCAATGGCTTTACGGCACGGGCCAGCCGGGCAGCGATCTGCGCGTCGTCCTCGCGGCCACGCGCCGCCAATCGCGCCGCCAGCACCTCGGGGCGCGCGGTGACATGCAGCACCGCCATGCCGGGAAACCGCTCTGCCGCCTGCAGCAGCGCGCCGCGCGACAGGTTGCACAACACTTGCTCGCCATGCGCCACGCGCGACAGGACCGATACGGGAATGCCGTAGCCCAGCCCATGCGCCCGCCAATGCAGCGCAAAGGCCCCCTCGGCGACCCTGCGGGCAAAGCCGTCTTCGCTGACAGCGTCGAACTCCTCCCCCCCGGCGTCAGCCTTGCGGGTGATGACCCGGCGCACAAGGCCGAGCCCCGGCAGGCGCGCAGCCACCGCCACCATCAGCGTGTCCTTGCCCACGCCAGACGGGCCGATCACCGCGACAAAGCGCCCGCTCATGCCGCCCCCGGGGCGAACCGGCTGACGTCGATTTCACGATCGCAGATCTCGGCCCGCGCCGCCTCGTCGTGAAAGATGCCGACGATGGCGGCGCCGCGCGCCTTGGCCTCGCGGATCAGATCGAGCACCACAGCGCGGTTGGTCGCATCCAGCGAGGCGGTCGGCTCATCCAGAAGCATCGCCGGGAAGTCATGAACAAAGCCGCGCGCGATATTGACCCGCTGCTGTTCACCGCCCGAAAACGTGGTGGGCGACAGCGCCCAGAGCGGTTCTGGCAGGTTCAGCCGCGCCAGCAACGATCGTGCCCGCGACAGCGCCACCTCGCGCGCAACCCCTGCCCTCAGCGCCGGCTCAGCCACCACCTCAAGCGTGGGTACCCGGGGCACCACCCGCAGAAACTGGCTGACATACCCCATCAACTCGCGGCGCATCCGCAGCACCTCGCGCGGCTCGGCCCGCGCCACGTCGACATCGCCAACGGTGATCGCGCCGGAACCGCACAGGTAGTTGCCCCAGATCATCCGCATCAGGGTCGACTTGCCCGCCCCCGAATTGCCCACCAGCGCCACGCATTCACCGGGCGCCACCGACAGCTCCGCCCCCGCCATCACCGGGATCACCGCGCCGCCCTGATTGTGCAGCACGAAACTCTTCGAGACGTCCGAAACCCGTATCATTTTCATCTTGCCCTTAAACTCTCCGGGGGGTCCGGGGGGCGGAAAGCCCCCCGGCGCTGCCCTCTCAAACCTGCAAAACGCTGGACACCAGCAGCTGCGTATAGCCATGCTGCGGATCGTCCAGCACCTGATCGGTCAGCCCCGCCTCGACCACCGCGCCGCCCTTCATCACCATCAGCCGATCGGCCAGCAGGCGCACCACGGCAAGGTCATGCGTCACCACGATGGCGCTCAGCCCCATCTCGCGCACCAGCCCGCGCAGCAGGTCGAGCAGCCGCGCCTGCACGCTGACATCAAGCCCGCCCGTCGGCTCGTCCATGAACACCAACCGCGGCCCGGTCACCAGATTGCGCGCGATCTGCAGCCGTTGCTGCATGCCGCCGGAAAAGGCGCGCGGGCGATCGTCGATGCGATCCGCGGCAATTTCCACCCGGCCCAGCCAGTCGGTGGCCTGTTCGCGAATGTCGCCGTAATGGCGCGCCCCCACGGCCATCAGCCGCTCGCCCACGTTCGCGCCAGCGCTGACGCCCATGCGCAGCCCGTCGCGGGCGTTCTGATGCACGAACGCCCAGTCGGTGCGCCCCAGCATCCGCCGCGCCGGTTCCGACATGCGCAGCACGTCCTGCGGGCCATGATCGCGCGTATCGAAAATCACCTCGCCCGCATCCGGGCTCAGATGCCCTGCAAGGCAGCTCAGCAGCGTCGACTTGCCCGACCCGCTTTCCCCGACGATGCCCATCACCTCGCCGGGATAGAGATCAAAGCTGACATTGCCGCAGCCCAGCCGCGCGCCGTAATGTTTGGTCAGGCCACGGGCCTGTAGCAACGGGGTCAT
This sequence comes from Citreicella sp. C3M06, assembly GCF_018860705.1. GTDB lineage: Bacteria > Pseudomonadota > Alphaproteobacteria > Rhodobacterales > Rhodobacteraceae > Salipiger. Next base: position 114,375 of record NZ_JAHKQA010000078.1, on the reverse strand, counting down.
GCCATATCCTCCGGCGAGAGCCTGCCGCGATGGCCACCCTCGCGCCGTCCGGTGCAGAAATCGGTATCCGAGCAGACGAACATCCGCCCGCCCGCATCATCCACGATCACCTCGTCGAGATAGCTGGTGGCGCAGCCGCACAGATCGCAGTCGTGGTCGGCCTTGCTGGCCTCGAACGGGTGATCCTCAAAATCAAGGCTGGTCACCCGGCAATAGGGCGGCAGCGCGTAAATCCGCTGTTCGCGCCCGGCACCGAACAGCTGGATCGCGGCGCTTTCCAGCTTCGGGTTGTCGAATTTCGGGATCGGCGACGGGTCCATGACGTAGCGCCCTTCGACCTTGACCGGATAGGCATAGGCGGTTGAAATCTCGCCATTATGGGCGATGTCTTCGTAGAGCTTGACATGCATGAGCCCATATTCCTCCAGCGCGTGCATCCGCCGGGTTTCTGTCTCGCGCGGTTCGAGAAAGCGCAGCGGTTCCGGGATCGGCACCTGATAGACAAGGATCTGCCCCTCGATCAGCGGGGTTTCGGGGATGCGGTGACGGGTCTGGATCACGCTCGCCTGCGCGGTCTGCTCGGTCACGGCGACCCCCGCCGTGCGTTGAAAGAACTTGCGGATCGACACCGCGTTGGTGGTGTCGTCGGCCCCTTGGTCGATGACCTTGAGCGTATCTTCGGGCGTCAGGCAAGCCGCCGTGACCTGCACGCCGCCGGTGCCCCAGCCGTAAGGCATCGGCATTTCGCGGCTGGCAAAGGGCACCTGATAGCCGGGGATCGCCAGCGCCTTGAGCAGCGCGCGGCGGATCATCCGCTTGGTCTGCTCGTCCAGATAGGCAAAGTTGTAATTCGGATCATGAAGGGTCATTGCGCCGCCTCGATTTTGTGAAAGGGTGCAACCATCGCCCCCAAGCAAGAGCCCGCCCGATGACCCCATTCGATCTGTTCGACCTTGTCGATGAAAACCTTGTAGAGACCTTGTGCTTCCTTGCGGTGGTAGGCTTCCTGATCGCCCACGCCTTTGGCTATTTCCGCGGCGACGGCCCCGACACGGGCGGCGACCTCAGCGAGCCCGACCGAGCCTGTGACAGAGGAGAGGACGGCGGAGAGGACGGAGACTGAGCTCATTGCGCCGCCTCCTTCATCTCGCCCATCGCCTCGCGGCGCATCCGGCGCACCAGTTCCAGCTCTGACTGGAAATCGACGTAATGGGGCAGCTTGATATGTTCGAGAAACCCCGTCGCCTGAATGTTGTCGCCATGCGCCAGCACGAATTCCGCGTCCTGCGCCGGGGCGCCAACGTCTTCCTCGCCCAGCTCATCCCAGCGCAGCGCCCGGTCGACCAGCGCCATGGAAATCGCCTTGCGTTCGCTCTGGCCAAAGACCAGCCCATAGCCGCGGGTGAACTGCGCCGGTTCGCTCTTTGACCCGGTGAACTGGTTGACCGTCTCGCATTCGGTCAGGGTGACCTCGCCGATGCAGATGTCAAAGCCCAGCTCGGGGATGTCCATCACCACCTCGACGGCGCCGATGCGCAGCTCGCCCACAAAAGGGTGGTTTCGCCCGTAACCGCGCTGGGTGCTGTAGGCCATGCCAAGCACGAAGCCCTCGTCGCTGCGGCTCAGCGCCTGTAGCCGCAGATCGCGGCCCGCCGGGAATTCCAGCGGCTCGCGGGTCAGATCGGCCGGGGTGTCGTCTGATGGCGGTTCTTGCTGGATCAGCCCGTCGGCATTGAGGAAGTCCATGATGCGGGGCGTGTCTCCCGCCACCGGATCGCCCTGCCGCGCCACCGGGGCCTCGCCCTCGGCGGCCAGCGCGAAATCCAGCAACCGGTGGGTATAGTCAAAGGTCGGCCCCAGCACCTGCCCGCCCGGCGCATCCTTGAAGGTCGCGCTGATGCGCCGATCGCAGCGCATCGCGGCGGTGTCGAGCGGCTTTGAGGCGCCAAAGCGCGGCAGCGTGGTGCGATAGGCGCGGATCAGAAAGATCGCCTCGATCAGGTCGCCGCGCGCCTGCTTGATCGCCAGCGCCGCCAGATCTGGATCATAGAGCGAGCCCTCGGCCATCACACGGTTCACCGCCAGCGCCATCTGCTCGCGGATCTGCGCGATGCTCAGCTCGGGGATGGCCGGATCGCCCCGGCGTTCCTCGGCCAGCCAGTCATGGGCTGCGTCGATGGCGCGCTCGCCGCCCTTTACCGCAACATACATTACGATGCCTCCACGATGCTGGTGCGGGGCAGCGCGGCCAGCCGCGTGCCGCAGGTGAATAAGCAATCCCAGCCCAGCGGGAACAGCGCGTGATTGGCGCGAAACGCCGCGATCTCGGGCAGCGACAGATGCGCCACATCGCGAATGCCGGGGCCAGTGAGCCGCGCGCCGCTGGCGGCCAGCGTGTCTGTCTCGCAGATCAGCATCACCGAGCGGTCAGGGTAATCCGGCGTACCGATGCGGTAGCGATCCTTGGGGCCAAGCGCGTCCCAGCCGCCAAGCGCGAACATCGCCGCTTCGGGCGTCGTCAGCGGCGCGCCGATGTGAAAACCGATCCAGTCGCGCACCGCCTGCCCGTCATGGCCCGGGGCAAGATACAGCGGGGTTTCGCGATCGCACAGCGTCAGCAGCAGCACGGCGGCGGCAGGGCTGACCGGCGCGGGGGCCTGTGCGCCCGCGACCTCGTGAATTGTGCCGGGGCGGGCCATCGCCTCGAGCGCGGCGCGAAAGGCGCGCGCTCCTTGCTGCGGTGCGTCGGTGAACCCGCCGGTCAGGCTGTCCTGCCGCATCATGCCTCTCCTCTGACCATGGTGAAGAAATCCACCTTTGTTGCCGCCGCTCGTGCCGCGCGGGCGCTGCGGCGGGCGTCTTCGTCCTGCGCCAGCGGGTCCAGAACCTGCGCGCGGATCGCCGCTGCCGTCGCCCCCTGCATCAGCGCATCGACCAGCGCCGCGCGCTGCGCATGCGCCTTGTCGCGCCCCATCACGCAGGCATGGCCGACCTCGCCGCTGCCAAGCCGCAGCGCGCAGCGCGTGACGGTCATCTCGCCAAGGTTGAAGGGGGCGCCGGTGCCCCCGGCCCGCCCGCGCATCATCACTCCGCCGATCTCGGGCACCCGCAGCCAGTCAAACTCCGGCGCCTGCGGCATCAACGCCGCCAGCCGCTCTGCCGGGGCGCGGGCCAGTAGGCCCATCCAGCTCTGCCGCTCTGCCGTTTCCGTCATGTCTGTTCCCATCTGGACAACCTTGCCGACTTGTCTAGCTTCCTATACAACTAGACAAATCATGCGCTGATTCTGTCGCTCAGACAAGCCACCCCCGCATGAAGTTTCAGTGACAAGGAGGGCCACCGTGACCCGCATTCCGGTCTGGAAATCCATCACCAGCGAGCTTGAAGGCGAAATTGCACGCGGGCTGTATCGCCCCGGCGACAAGCTGCCCACCGAGGCCGAACTGTCGCGCCGCTTTGGCGTCAACCGGCATACCGCGCGCCGGGCGCTGGCGGATTTGGCGGCGCGTGGCATCGTCAATTCGCGGCGCGGTGCGGGGGTGTTCGTGACCGCCGCGCCGCTGGATTACCCGATCGGCGGCAAGGTGCGCTTTGCCCAGAACATCCGCGCCTCGGGCCGCCTGCCCGGCCGACGCAGCCTGCGCATCGAAACCCGCCCCGCCAGCACCGAAGAGGCCGCCGCGCTGTCCCTCGCGCCGGGCGAGGCGGTCATCGTCTACGAGGGGTTGTCGCTGGCCGAAGACATGCCCATCGCGCATTTCATCAGTTGCTTTCCCGCTGCGCCCCTGCCCGGCCTGCCCGAAACCCTGACCGAGGTCGTCTCGATCACCGAGGCGCTGCGGCGCAACGGCGTATCCGATTACACCCGCCTCAGCACCCGGCTGAGCGCAACCCTCGCCTCGCCAACGCAAGCTTTGCACCTTGGCCTGCGCGACGGCGCGCCGTTGCTGCGCAGCGAAAGCGTCAATCAGGACCCAGAGGGCCGCCCCGTCGAATACGGGCTGACATGGTTCGTGGGCGAGCGGGTGACGCTGATCGTCGGGGATGGGGCGAACGGCTGAACACCCGTCATGCGCGTGACAAACAACGCTGCTATCCACGGGAAAAACCGAGGCAACCAGACATGTGCGTGACCCTTCCCCCCCTTCGCCTGACCGGCGCTGCGATCCTGCGGGATGGCGCGTTGCAGAAACGCTCGCTGGTGATCGAGAACGGCCTGATCACCAAGGGCCCCCTGCCCGAAGTCGACATGTCCGGCTATCTGCTGCTGCCCGGTATCATCGACCTGCATGGCGATGCCTTCGAACGCCACATCGCGCCGCGCCCATCGGCGCGAATGCCGATCCGCTCCGGGCTGCGCTGGGCCGCGCGCGAGGCGGCGGCGCATGGCGTCACCACCGCGTGGCTGGCGCAATGCTGGAGCTGGGAAGGCGGGCTACGCGCGCCCGAGTTCGCCGAACAGGTGATGGAGGCGCTGAACGCCGAGCGCACCCGCGCGCTGATCGACCTACGCATCCAGATCCGCTGCGAAACCCATCTGCCCGACACGCGCCAGCGCCTGCTGACCGCAATCCGCCGTTATGGCATTGATTACGTGGTGTTCAACAATCACCTGCCCGAGGCGCTGGAACTGGCCACAAGCCAGCCGCACAAGCTGGGGCAATGGGCCTCGACCAACAATTGCGCCCCGTCCGAATTCCTGTCGCTGCTGAACGCCGCACAGGCCCGCTCCCGCGAGGTGCCGCGCCATCTGTGCGCGCTGGCCGAAAGCTTTGACGAATGGGGCGTGCGCTACGGCAGCCACGACGACCCCGATGCCGAAACCCGCGAATATTACCGCATCATCGGCGCGCGCATCGCGGAATTTCCGACCTCGGCCTCGGCGGCGAAACTGGCGCGGGCCTGCAATGATCCGGTGCTGATGGGGGCGCCCAACGTGGTGCGCGGCGGCTCGCAGTCGGGCGGCGTCTCGGCGCTGCACCTGATCTCGCGCGGACTGTGCGATGCGCTGGTGTCCGATTACCATTACCCCTGCCTTGCCGAGGCGGCGTGGGTGCTGGTCGACAAGGGGGTGCGCGATCTGCCACAGGCCTGGGACATGATCAGCCGCGTGCCCGCCGAGATCATGGGCCTTGCCGATCGCGGCAGGCTCGACCACGGCATGCGGGCTGATTTCGTGGTGATCAACGAGGCCACCCGCGAGATCGAGGCGACGGTCAGCGGTGGCCGCCTTGCCTATCTGGCGGGCGAGGCCGGGGCACGGCTGGTCGGCGCGATGGCTGGCCCCCGGCTGGCGGCGGAATAAGCACCAGCCATCAAGCGTTGCCGCGACCAGGCCCGCCATCGCGCCGGTGGCCCTAGCCCCATCGGGCAGGCCACCGGCGCGTGTCTGTCAAAGCCGCGACAGCAGATCCTGCTTCTTGGCTTCGAATTCCTCGGGCGACAGGATGCCGCTGTCTCGCAGATCGGCGAGCTTGCGGATCAGCCCGATCACATCGTCCTGATTGCCCCCCTGCGACGGCGCGGCGGCTGGCTGCGCTTGGGGCTGAGGATCGGGCTGCTGGTACTGCGGCTCTTGATACTGCGGCTCCTGATACTGCGGCTGAGGGGCCTCGTAGGACGGCTGGGGCGGGCTCTGGGGCTGCTCACCGCTCAGCGACACGCGCGGCAGATCCGCCACCCGCACCGTGCCGTACTGGCTGGTGAAGGTCAGCGACATGTCACCACTTTGCTGCTGCGACACGCCGCCGATCATGTGATCGCCCGTATCGTACACTTCGATCCGACCGCCGAAGTCGATGGCAAGGCGGCGGCTCTGTGGGAACACCGCGTAGCGCAGGTTGTTCTGCGATCCGGTGGACGAGGGCGATCCAAGCTCGGCCGGCCATTGCGAACCAAAGCTGCCGCCCTGAATGAACAGGCTCGATCCGCCGCCGCTGGATTGCGACTGGCTCTGGCTGCCCATCTGCGGCTGATAGGGCGCGGGCGCGGGCTTGAACACCTGCATCCGGTTCATCAGGTTCGACAGCTCGGTGCACAGCCCGTCGACCGTGGCCTTGAGCCCGTTGTTGAACATATCGCCGACCATGGTCATGCCGCCCAAGGACCATTGGCCCATGCCGCCCAGCTCGTTATGGCTGAACTGCGCCTGCGTGCCGCCGCCATTGGCCAGCGCGTTGAGCAGCGTTTCGGCGGCGTCCATCGACACCCCGTAGCGTCCTGCGATCTCCGAGACTGCCTGGGCCCCGTCCTGTGTGAGCCTTGTCATGGCGTCTGATTCCTATCCTGAAAGTAGAGTTAGGCTCGCCCTAACACGTTGACACAACGGCAACCACCAAAGCAGCGCTATGTTTCAGCCTTCTCACGAAGATAGTTTTTTAGCCGAATTTTTCAACGAAAGCGTCTATTTCAAGCGCTCTGAAAACGGGCAGACGCCCGCAAACTGACGCCTGATCCCGCGCGCAATACGCCCGACCACCCACGCCTTGGGCAATCGGGCCGAGACGCGCTCGCGCAAGGCCCCCCGGGCCCACCAGCACCGCCTCTGATACCATGCTTCGGCAAGTTGGCGCTTCGGCGGACCTTGCGGATCAGGTCCGGGGCGCGCCGTCACGCCCCCCGGATCAGCTTGCGGCGCAGCCAGCCCGACAGGCTGTCCATCGCCATCACCATCAGCACGATCAGGATGATGTAATAGCTCACCTCTTCCCAATCCTTCTGTGTGATCATCGCCTGCGTCAGCAGCAACCCGATGCCGCCGCCGGTGATCGCGCCGATGATGGTGGCGCTGCGGGTGTTGGATTCGAGGTAATACAGCACCTGACTGACCAGCACCGGGGTGATCTGCGGGATCACGCCAAAGCGGTAGCGCTGAACAGGGCGCGCCCCGGTCGAGCTTAGCCCTTCGATCTGCTTGCCATCGACGTTTTCCAGCGCTTCGGAGAACAGTTTGCCAAAGCTGCCGGTATCGGTCAGCAGGATCGCCAGCGCGCCGGTCATCGGCCCCGGCCCGAAGGCGCGGCTTAGCACGATGGTCCAGATCAGCCCGTCCACCCCGCGCAGAAAGTCAAAGATCCGCCGCGCGCCGAAACGCAGCGCGCCCAGCGGGGTGAAGTTCTTGGCCGCGAGGAACGCAACCGGCAGCGCGATGATCGCCGCGCCAAAGGTGCCAAGGAAGGCCATCAGCACGGTTTCGAACAGCGCCCAGACCACGTCGGAATGCCGCCACATGGCGTTGTTCCAGAAATCATGCCACGCGCCCGACAGGTTGCTGCGAGTGGGATCGATGCGATCGCCGAAAAGCTGCGTCAGCGAGGCGCCGTGATAAGGGCTGTCGAGGGTGAAGAAGAACAGCTCCCAGCCGGGAAAATAGCGGAACAGCTCGGTGCGGTTGCGGGTCAGCGACACGCGCCCATGCGAAGTTTCAAGCTGAAAGCGGGTGTTCGAGGCGGAAATCCAGTCCGGCGCATCGGTGACGTTGGATACGACGCTGCGCCCGTCAAGACGCGCTTCGATGGGCGCGCGGCCGGGCATGGCATAGGTAAAGCCGCCCTCGGGGAAAAAGCTGACGATATGGCCGTCGCCAAGGTCGATCCGGGTGCCGGCGGGGTCCATCTGCACCCAGTCCGGCTCGGTGCCGGGGGGGTATTCGCCTTTGCGCTCGCCCTCGATCGCGACCACGACCTCGCCATTGCGGTTGTCCTGCGCAACGCGGGTCTTGTAGCTCCAGATGTCCGACATCAGCGTGCGGGCATTGTCGAGCCGGGCGCGCTCTGCCAGCCCCGGAATGTCGAAGGCAAGGAAGACATAGGCGAGGTAGATCAGCAACACGGCGGGCAGGCCGAAGGCGGCCAGTTTCTTGCGGGCAAAGAGGCGGTCCGCCTCGGCGTAAAGCGCGGCGTCGGTCATGCCCGGCCTCCCTTTTTGGCGATCATCAGGTTACGGACGTGGCTGGACAGCTGGTCGAACACCACGATGGTGATGAACAGCAGCAGGAAGATCGCCGCCGCCTCGTCGAACCGGCCCTTGCCCCAGGACATGGCGTTCTTGAGCTCGGAGCCGATGCCGCCGGCGCCGACAAAGCCAAGGATGGCCGAGGCGCGGATGTTGATTTCGAACCGCAGCAGGGCATAGCTGAAATAGTTGGGCGAAACCTGCGGCACCACGCCCAGCCACATGCGTTGCAACCATGTGGCACCGACCGATTGCAGCCCCTCGACGGGTTTCAGATCGGCGTTCTCGTTGACCTCGGAGAACAGCTTGCCCAGCGCACCGGCGGTGTGAAAGGCGATGGCGATCACCGCGGGCACCGGCCCGCCCCCCAGCACAAATATCAGCACCAGCGCGATGACGATTTCAGGCACAGCGCGCATGATGTCCATGGCGCGGCGAAACACCGGGATCAGGCGCGGCCAGCGCGCCAGCCCGCGCGTCGAGAGCATCGACAGCCCCATGGCAAACCCGGCCCCGATCAGAGTCGAGACGGCGGCGATGTTGATGGTTTCCAACAGCGCGGGAAAGTAATCGGCCATATGGCCGGGCAGCAGGTGCAGCTTGGGCCATGTGTCGGCGATCACATCCGCCGGAAAGGCAAAGATATTCGGCAGCCCATCCCAGAACCCGCCAGCGTTGCGATCATCGGCCAGCGTGAACCCCGACGCCATCAGCGCCACGAACACCAGCAAAAGAATGCCGCCGTAAAGCCGCTTGCGGCGGGCCTGCTCAAGATAGCCTTCGCGGATCGAGGCGATGTCGGCGGAAATATCGGTCATGTGGGAAGGCTTTCTGCAACGGAAAGGGGCCCGCCAAGCGGACCCCCAGAGCGCGTATCGCGATCAGTTGGACACGGACTGACGGGCCGCGACGATCGACTTGTACTGCTCGTGGGTCACCGGGATGAAATCCTTGGCATCGCCCGCGGCCACGCCATAGGCGCAATCGGGGTCTTCTTCCCACAGGTTCGCGGTCAGCTCGGTCACGCTGTCCTTGACGGCCTGCGGCAGCGCCTTGCGCAGCACGAACGGCCCTTCGGGGATTTCCTTGGATTGCCAGATCTGCACCATGTCGTTCATGTCGACGAGACCAGCATCCACCGCGCGGCGCAGCGCGCCCGAGTTATAGCCATCTTCCCAAGCCCCCAGACCGTCGGCCCATGTCACGCCCGCATCGACGTCGCCATTGTAGACCGCAACGATGGTCTGCTCGTGGCCGCCGGTGAACACGACATCCCCGAAGAACTCGCCCGGCTGCATCGAATAACCGGCCTCGGCCAGTTCGACCGACGGGATCAGGTAGCCCGAGGTCGAGTTCGGGTCGCCGAATCCGAACGTCTTGCCCTTGATGTCATCGACCGAGGTGATGCCGCTGTCCTTGCGGGCAAAGCCGATCGAATAATAACCGATGGAGCCGTCTTCGTTCTGCTTGACCAGCACCGGCTCGACCGCCTCTGGGTCGGCGATATACGTCCCGGCATAGGCCGATGCGCCCATCCAGGCCGCGTCGATAGTTCCGCCCAACAGGCCCTGCATCACGCCGTTGTAATCGGCGGGGGTGAAGATCTTGACCTCGACGCCCAGCGCCGCGGCGATCTTGTCGGCATAGCACTGCTGGTTGGCCAGACGATCCTGGGCGTTTTCGCCGCCAAGGATGCCAAGGCGGAATTCGGTGATCTCTTGCGCCGAGGCGGCAGAGACAAGCGCGGAGGTGGCCAGCGCGGCTGCGATGAGGTGCTTCATGGGTTGTCCCTTTGTCATGACGTATCAGACCGCGACTTCCGCCTGCCGGATCTCTGTCCGGGCAACGGCGACGGGGTCGCGGATTTCGGTAGAGGTGGCGTCTTCGGAGAAATCCGCCCCCGCGCCATAGATGTCGCGGGCAACGCCGGTGGTCAGCTGCTCGGGCGTGCCGTCAAAGACGATCCGCCCAAGGCGCATTCCGATCACCCGGTCGCAATAGCGCCGGGCGGTATCAAGCGTGTGCAGGTTGGCGATGACCATGCGGCCGTCTTCGTCATGGATGCGGCGCAGCGCCTCCATCACGATCTGCGCATTCATCGGATCGAGGCTGGCGATGGGTTCATCCGCAAGAATGACCTTGGGGTCCTGCATCAGCGCCCGCGCGATGGCGACGCGCTGTTGCTGGCCGCCCGACAGCGCCTCGGCCCGTTTTGCCGCATGGCCCGCGATGCCCAGCCGATCAAGAATGTCGATGGCGCGGTGAATGTCGGCTTGCGGATACAGGTTGAACATCGTGCTGATGACAGGGCGGCGCGCCAGCGTGCCATGCAGCACGTTCGACACCACGTCCATGCGCGGCACGAGGTTGAACTGCTGGAAGATCATCGCGCAGTCGCTTTGCCACTGGCGCTTTTCGCGCCCCCTAAGTGCCAGCACGTTGCGCCCTTCAAAGCGCAGCTCGCCCTCGGAAGCGTCGGTCAGCCGGTTCATCATGCGCAGGAAGGTCGATTTGCCCGCCCCGGATGCCCCGATGATACCGATCATCATCGGACGATCGACGCTGAAGCTTGCGCTGTCCACGGCATTGTTCGCGCCAAAGCGCTTCGTCAGCTTGTCAACGACGAGCATGTGTCCCCCGGATGTCTTGTTCCGAGGCGGGGTGTGCGCCTGCTTCGTGCCAAGAGCGTGACAGCGCTGATTCCAAACCATGACACAGCAATGAAGCTTTGATGACGGCGGCTGCCCGCTTGCCTATCCACGCCTGCGCCGCGTACAAGGTCGCAAAGACTGACCGATCCGCGAGGCCGGTCCCCCTTCCGAAAGCTCCAAGCGTCATGCAGACCAGCCCCTCGCCCTCTGTCCCCCTGACCCACATGCTGACCGGGGCGTTGCTGATCGCCGTCACGGTGTTGGTCGCGATCCGCGAATGGGTGCATACCCCGGCACTGGATCCGATCACCTTTGCGCTTTGGGTGGTGCTGGTGGCGGCGTTGTGCGTCATGGTGAAACCGGGGCGCAGGGCCTTCGTGGTGGCCGCCGTCGTGCTGACCGGGCTGCTGGTGTGGCAAGTGCCGGACTGGCAGGCGGTGGTGGTGCGGGCGCTGGTGTCGGGCACCTTCATCGCCGCCTTCTTCACCGCGCTGGCAACGCTGCGCAGCGCCGCCGAGCCCTCGCCCGAGATTCGCGAGGCAGGGTCTTTCCTTGCCCGCCAGCCGCCGGGGCGGCGCTATCTGGCGCTGACCCTTGGTGGCACGGGCTTTGCCTTGCTGCTCAATTACGGCTCGATCGCGCTGCTGGGCTCGCTGGCCACCGCCGCCGCACGCGAAGAGCCCGACGAGGAAATCCGCAATCACCGCCGCCGCCGCATGCTGCTGGCGATCCAGCGCGGCTTTGTCACCTCGCTGCCGTGGTCGCCGCTGAGCTTTTCCATCGCCATCACCACGGCGCTGATTCCGGGCGGCTCATGGGCGGGGGTGTTTGTGCCGGCCTTCATCTCGGCGGCGCTGATGACGCTGCTCGGCTGGGGGCTGGACACGGTGATGAAACCGAAGCTGAAACGCCCAGCCCCACCGCGCGGCGCGCCGGACAATCATTGGGAAAAACTCAAGCCGCTGGCGTGGCTTCTGGGGGTGCTGGTGGTGTCGGTGCTGGTGCTGGGCTGGATCACCGGGCTGCGCATCATCGCGCTGGTGCTGGTCATCGTGCCGGTGATGGCGCTGGTCTGGACGTGGATGCAAACCCGCAGCGGCGGCCTGCCGATGCGCACCCGCCTGTTCGATTACGCCTTTCGCGAGATGCCGGGCTATAAATCCGAAGTGCTGCTGCTGATGATGGCGGGCTATATCGGCACCGTCGGCGCGCCGCTGCTGGCGCCGCTGGTCAAGGCCAGCGGCTTTCATCCCGAAGACCTGCCGACATGGCTGGTGCTGGTTGGGCTTGTCTGGATCGTCCCTTTGCTTGGGCAATTCGCGATGAACCCGATCCTTGCGGTGTCGCTGATTGCACCGCTGCTGCCCAGCCCGGACGTGCTGGGCATTCCCCCCGCCGCGATTGTTCTTGCCATCGTGTCGGGCTGGGCGCTTGGCGGCATCAGTTCACCCTTCACCGCTACGACGCTGCTGACCGGCGCGTTCGGCGGTGTATCGGCGCGGCAGGTGGGCGTGGGGTGGAACGGTGCCTATATGCTGGCCCTTCTGGCGGTGATCCCGGTCTGGGTGCTGGCCTACGCTTTCCTTTTCGCCTGAAACCGCTTGCAGACGAACGATCCCGGACGCAGGCTTCGCGCATAATGACGCGAAGGACTGCCCGCGATGCCCCTGACGAGCCCGCCGATCTTTGACGGCCACAACGATCTGATCCTGCGCCTGCTGCGCGGCACCGCCACGCCCGAAGGCGTCACGGCGGGCCTTGAGGACGGGCACATCGACCTGCCGCGGGCGCAGGCGGGCGGGTTCGGCGGCGGCTTCTTCGCCATCTACGTGCCCTCGCCCGTCGACAAGGACGCCAAGGCCGAGGAGATGTCGCACCCGAGCTACGACCTGCCCCTGCCCGCGCAGATCCCCCAGCCCGAGGCGCTGCGCATCACACTTGAAGGCGCCGACGCGCTCGAGGCGCTCGAAGCCGCCGGCGCGTTGACCATCTGCCGCAGCGTCGCCGAGCTCGAAGCCGCGATCCACGCTCCGAAGATGGCCGCGATCATGCATATCGAAGGCGCCGAGGCCATCGACCCCGAGTTCGAGATCCTGCACCAGATGCACGCCCGCAGCCTGCGCTCGCTTGGTCCGGTGTGGTCGCGCCCGACGATCTTTGGCAACGGCGTGCCCTTCCGCTTCCCCTCGACCGGCGACATCGGCGACGGGCTGAGCGAGCATGGCAAGCGGCTGGTGGCAGAGTGCAACGCACTGAAAATCATGATCGACCTCAGCCATCTGAACGAAAAGGGCATGGATGACGTGGCCGCGATTTCAGACGCGCCGCTGGTCGCCACCCATTCCAACGCCTACGCGGTTACCCCGCATTCCCGTAACCTGACCGACCGGCAGCTATCCCAGATCGCACAGAGCGATGGAATGGTGGGCATCAACTTTGCCTCGGCCTTCCTGCGGCCCGACGGGCAGATGGACAGTGATTTTTCTCTTGACGTGATGATGCGTCATCTTGACCATCTGGTAAAAATTCTGGGCGAGGACCGGGTTGGCTTTGGATCGGATTTCGACGGTGCGCTGGTGCCGAAGGACATTGGCAGCGTTGCCGGGCTTCCGGCGCTGCGCCAGGCCATGGTCGACCACGGCATCGGCGACGAGATGATGGAAAAACTGTGCTATCGCAACTGGCTGCGCGTGCTGCGCAAGACCTGGGGCGCCTGAGACAAGCAAAAAGCCGGAAAACCGGCATCGCATAATCAACCGGGAGTATAACATGACAAAGACAAACCGCAGCCTGCGCACCGCCGCGCTGCTCGCCGCCCTGATGGGCGGCGTTGCTCTGCCCGCCATGGCGGAAACCCCGCCGAACATGCTGGTGATCGCCAACCGCATCGACGACATCAAGACCTTCGATCCGGCCGAAAGCTTTGAATTCGCTGGCGCGGACGTGTCGCGCAACGTCTACGAAAAGCTGGTGAATTTCGATCCGCTCGACCTTGACGCAGGCTTCCAGCCCGAACTGGCCGAAAGCTGGGAGGTGTCCGAGGATGGCACCGTCATCACCTTCACCATGGCCGAGGGCCATGTCTTTGCCTCCGGCAACCCGGTGACAGCCAAGGACGCGGCGTTCTCGCTGCAACGGGCCGTCAAGCTCGACAAGACGCCGAGCTTCATCCTGACCCAGTTCGGCTTCACCCCCGACAACGTCGACGAAATGATCAAGGCCACCGATGACAAGACGCTGGTCGTCACGCTTGATCAGAAATACGCGGTGTCCTTCGTGCTCAACTGCCTGACCGCGACCATCGGCGGCATCGTCGACATGGAAACGGTGATGGCCAACGAGACCGACGGCGACATGGGCTCGGCATGGCTGCGCACCAACACCGCGGGGTCCGGCCCCTACAAGGTGGTCGACTGGAAGCCCAATGAATCGGTGCTGATGGATCTCAACCCCAGCTATGGTGGCGAGACACCGGCGATGCAGCGGGTGATCGTTCAGCATATTCAGGAATCCGCCACCCAGCGCCTGCAACTGGAACGCGGCGACATCGACATCGCCCGCAACCTGTCGCCCGAAGACGTGGCCTCGATCAAGGAGCAGGACGGGCTCAAGGTCGTCGATGAGCTCAAGGGCCGTCTGATGTACTGGTCCGCCAACCAGAAGAAAGAGATGCTCACCGATCCCAAGCTGCTTGAGGCGCTGAAATGGGCGGTCGATTATCAGGGCATGGCCGACAGCTTCCTCAACGGGCAATATACCGTGCATCAGGCCTTCCTGCCGCTAACCTTCCTTGGCGCGCTGACCGAAAAGCCGTTCACCTACGACATGGACAAGGCCAAGGCCGCGCTGGCGGAATCCGGCTACCCCGACTGCGGCCCGATCGAGATTTCGGTGCGCGAAGCGCAGGAGCGCATGGACATCGCCCAGTCGCTGCAAAACACCTGGAACCAGCTGGGCTGCGACGTGTCGCTGATCGTCGGCACCGGGGCGCAGACGCTCGACCGCTACCGCGCGCGCGAACATGACATCTACCTTGGCGCATGGGGCCCGGATTATCCCGATCCCAACACCAACGCGGGCACTTTTGCGGTCAACCCCGACAACAGCGACGAGTCGGGCAACACCGGATACCTTGCATGGCGCAACGCCTGGGACATCCCCGAGATGACACAGGACACCCTTGCCGCCGTTGTCGAAAACGATACCGAGACCCGCGCCGAAATGTATATCGAGCTTCAAAAACAGCACCAGCAGGTCTCGCCCTTCGGCATCATGTTCCAGCAGATCGAACAGCACGGCATGCGCGAAAACGTGCAGAATTTCGTCTCTGGCGGCGCCACCACGGCGGCGTCCTACTGGGTCGTCACCAAGTAACTCGGATGGGGCGGGCCGCTGCGCCCGCCCCGCCCTTGCGCAAAGACCGGAAAACCCTTGCCTCAGGATAATACCTCCGCGCCCCCTGCCCGGCGCGCCCCGATCATGCCGCGCTGGCTGCGCAAGCTGCTTGGCACGGTGCTGACCATCGCCATCACCTTGCTGGGCCTGCTCTTCGTGACCTTCATGATCGGGCGCGTCATGCCCATCGACCCGGTGCTTGCAGTGATTGGCGAGCGCGCCACGCAGGCGCAATACGACAAGGTGTTCATCGAACTGGGCCTCGACAAACCGCTGATCTCGCAATTTCTCATCTATGTCGGCGACGTGCTGCAAGGCGATTTCGGCCGCTCGATCCGCACCGGGCAGCTGGTATCCGATGACATCAAGCGGGTCTTCCCCGCCACGCTGGAACTGGCAACGCTGGGCACCCTGTTCGGGGTGTTCATCGGCGTGCCGCTGGGGGTGCTGGCGGCCGTCTATCGCGGCACATGGATCGACCAGCTGGCCCGGCTGGTCGGTCTGGTGGGCTATTCCATGCCGATCTTCTGGCTGGGGCTCGTGGGGTTGCTGTTGTTCTACGGCATCCTTGGCTGGGTCGCAGGGCCGGGGCGGCTTGGGGTGTTCTATCAAGGCATCGTGCCTGAACGCAGCGGGCTGCTGCTGCTCGATGCCGCTATCGCCCGCGACTGGACGGTGTTCAAGGACGCCTTTTCCCACATCATCCTGCCTGCCGGGCTGCTGGGCTATTTCAGCCTCGCCTATATCAGCCGGATGACCCGCAGCTTCATGCTCGAACAGCTCAGCGCCGAATACATCACCACCGCGCGGGTCAAGGGGCTGTCCGAATGGAACGTGGTCTGGCGCCACGCCTTCCGCAACATCCGCATCCAGCTGGTGACGGTGATCGCACTGGCCTATGCCAACCTGCTCGAAGGCTCGGTGCTGACAGAGATCATCTTCGCATGGCCCGGCATCGGGCAATACATCACCACCTCGCTGCTGGCCAATGACATGAACTCGGTGCTCGGCGGCACCGTGGTCATCGGCACCATCTTTGTCGGTCTGAACATCTTTTCCGACCTGCTCTACCGCTTCTTCGACCCGAGGGCGAAATGACCCATCAAACCCTCCGCGACTGGCTGCTGACAGACACCCCGCAGTCGCGCCGTCAGGCCAGCGCCGCCGCGTGGTACGCCGGTTGGCTGAAACTCAAGCGCAACACGCTGGCGATGGCCGGGCTGATCGTGCTCATTGCGCTGATCCTCGGCGCGCTGTGCGCCCCTCTGCTGGCGACGCAAGACCCGTTCGTGCAGGATCTGGGGGCCCGGCTTCTGGCGCCGGGCACCGACGGCCACATCTTCGGCACCGACAGCCTCGGACGCGACATCTGGTCCCGCCTCATCTACGGCGCGCGCATCTCGCTGTATATCGTCGCGCTGGTGGCCGTGGTGGCACCGCTGCTGGGGCTGATCATCGGCACCGTCGCGGGCTACGCGGGTGGCATCCTCGACGTGGTCCTGATGCGCTTCACCGATATCTTCCTCGCCTTCCCGCGGCTGATCCTCGCACTGGCCTTCGTCGCCGCCCTTGGCGCGGGCATCGAAAACGCCGTGCTCGCCATCTCACTGACCGCCTGGCCGCCCTACGCGCGCATTGCCCGCGCCGAAACCCTGACCATCCGCAATTCCGATTTCATCCACGCCATCAAGCTGCAAGGCGCTGGCCCCCTGCGCATCATCACCCGCCACGTCTGGCCGCTGTGCATCTCATCGCTCGTGATCCGCGTCACCCTCGACATGGCGGGCATCATCCTCACCGCCGCCGGGCTCGGCTTCCTCGGCCTCGGGGCGCAGCCACCCAGCCCGGAATGGGGCGCCATGGTCTCCGAAGGGCGCAAATACATCCTCGATTACTGGTGGGTCGCCACCATCCCCGGCCTCGCCATCTTCACCATCTCCCTCGCCTTCAACCTGCTCGGTGACGGGCTGCGCGACGTGCTCGACCCCAGAGAGGCCGGCAAATGACCCGCGCCCCCAGCTTCTTCTGGCCGCAAATATCCCGGGGGGAGCCGAAGGCGGGGGGCAGCGCCCCCCTCCTCCCCCGCAACGGGCAACACGCATGACCAATCTTCTCGACATCGAAAACCTGCGCGTGCGCTTTCCCACCCGGCAGGGCCATTTCGACGCGGTGCGCGGCATCTCGTTCAGCCTTGGCCGCGAACGACTCGGCATCGTCGGCGAATCCGGCTCGGGCAAGTCGATGACCGGCCGCGCCATCCTCAAACTGATCCGCAAACCCGGCGAGGTCACCGCCGATCGCATGCAGATGGGCAAGACCGACCTGCGCACCGCCTCCGACCGGCAGATGCGCAAGATCCGTGGCCGCCATGCCTCGATGATCATGCAGGACCCGAAATTCTCGCTCAACCCGGTGATGAGCGTCGGCCAGCAAATCACCGAAGCGCTCACCACCCACGAAAGGATCTCGCGCCTTGATGCCCGCAAGCGCGCCATCCAGATGCTCGACGCCGTCGCCATCCGCGACCCCGAGCGCGTCATGGGCCTGTACCCCCACGAGGTTTCGGGCGGCATGGGCCAGCGCATCATGATCGCCATGATGCTGATCCCCGACCCGGAAATCCTCATCGCCGACGAGCCGACCTCGGCGCTCGATGTCTCGGTGCAGCTGTCGGTGCTCGAGATCATGGACCGGCTCGTCACCGATCGTGGCATGGGGCTGATCTTCATCAGCCACGATCTCAACCTCGTCTCGCAGTTCTGCGACCGCATCCTGATCATGTACGCAGGCCGCATCGTCGAGGTCTGTCAGGCCGGAAAGCTGCACGAGGCGCAGCATCCCTACACCATCGGCCTGCTCAATTCGGTTCCCGACCTGCAACATCCCCGCCCCCGGCTCGACGTGCTCAAGCGCGATCCGGCCTGGAGCGCGGCCCCTTCGGTAAGCGCCCTGACATGAGTGCCATAGACCTCTCTGATCTCACCGTCTGGTTCGGCCACGGCGCCGAGCGCAGCGACGCGGTCAAATCCGCCAGCTTCTCGGTCGACACCGGCGAAAGCTTTGGTCTGGTCGGCGAATCCGGGTCGGGGAAATCCACCGTGCTGCGCGCGATCTCCGGGCTGATCGACAGCTGGGCCGGCACCATGCAGCTTGACGGAAAGCCGCTGGGCCGGCGCCGCGAGCGCAGCTTTTACAAGGCGGTGCAGATGGTCTTTCAGGACCCTTACGCCTCGTTGCACCCGCGCCATACGGTCGACCGGGTGCTGGGCGAAGTGCTCAAACTGCACGGTTTTTCCGACATCGACGCGCGCATCGACAAGCTGCTCGACGATGTCGGCCTCGGCAAGGGCTTCCGCTTTCGCTATCCGCACCAGCTGTCGGGGGGCCAGCGCCAGCGGGTCGCCATCGCCCGCGCCCTTGCGCCCGAGCCGCGCATCGTACTGCTGGACGAGCCGACCTCAGCGCTGGATGTGTCGGTGCAGGCCGAAATCCTCAACCTGCTCTCTGACCTGCGCGCCGAGCGTGGCCTGACCTATCTGATGGTCAGCCATGACCTTGGCGTCATCGGCCATATGTGCGAGCGCATCGCGGTGATGCAGCAGGGCCGCATCGTCGAGCTGCTGGACGTGGCGCAGATGCGCAAGCTCAGCGCCGAACACCCCTACACGCGGCACCTGCTCGACAGTTCGGTGCGCGCGGTGCGGCAGGCTTGACGGCAGGGCCCGCTGCACCCACGGTGCGTTGGTATACCATCCCGAGGCGCCGATGCTGCACGTCCTGAGCCATGACATCCTGCCGGTCTTTGCATTGCTGGCGCTTGGCTTTGCGCTGGGGCGCGCTGGCCTGTTCTCGCGCGGCGAAGCCGCCGCCGCGAACCGCATCGCATTCTTCGTGATGCAACCGGCGCTGATCTTTCAGCTTGTCGCTGGCGTGCCCCTGCCCGCCTTCGACCTTGCCGCGCTGGCGCTTTATGCCGGATGCGAAGCGCTGTGCTTTGCCCTTGCCTACGCCCTGCTCACCACGGTGTTCCGCCGCGAGCGGGCCGAAGCATGGCTGCTGGCGATGTGCACCGTCTTCGTCAATTCGCTGCTGTATGTCGGGCCAATCTCGCAGCTGATCTATGGCGCAGAGGCCGCCTTGCCGGTGACCGCCATCGTGGCATGGGATGCCTCGGTGACCTTTGCGCTGTTCATCATCGGCACCGAGCTGATCGCGCATCCCTCTGCCGGGGTTGGCCCCGCGCTTGGCCGCATCTGGCGCAACCCGGTGCTGATCGCCATCCTTGCCGGGATACTGGCAAATGCCGTGGGGCTGCGCCTGCCCGAGCCACTGCTGACCGCCGCCAGCTTTGCCGGAGGTGCGGCGGCCCCGCTGTTCCTGCTCGCGCTTGGCATCATCCTGTCGCAGCAAGGCCTACGCCCGTCGGGCGTGGTGATCGGGGTGACGTCGCTCAAACTACTGGCGTTTCCGGCCATGGTGTTCGTCGCGCTCGGGGGCGCCGGCATTTCGGGGCCATGGCACGACCTTCTGGTGCTGACGGCGGCGGGCCCCTCTGGCGCGATGGCGTTTTCGCTCGCCATGCTGCACGGCATCCGCACCGACGCCATCGCCCCGGTGATCATCTGGACCTCGGTGCTGTCGCTGCTTTCGCTTGCGGCGCTGGCCTAGTCGTTGACCGGGAAGATAAAGCAGCGGTCGCGCCGGATGGTCAGCCACATCGGCGTGCCGGGCCGCGGCAGAAACACGTTTGGCACCGTCGCGCGCAGCAGCTCGCCGTGGAAATCCATGCGGAATTCCACGAGGCTTTCCGAGCCCATGAAGCGCGCACGCTCCACCACGCCGCGGGCGGGCGTGCCGGCGCGGTCGGTCGGCAGCGGCGGGTTGCCGTTGCGATCAAAATCGATGCCAACATGCTGCGGGCGGAACACGATTTCGACCTGCTGGCCATCCGGAACGCCGGGAGCAAGAAACTGCCCAAAGGGCGTATCGGTCAGCGCCCCGCGCACAGTGCCAGTCAGCACGTTGATATCGCTGAAGAACGCCACCGCCGCCTTGTCCTGCGGCGCGTTGTAGATGTTGTAGGGCGCGCCGCGCTGCACGATCCGCCCACCGCGCATCAGCGCGATTTCATCGGCCATGCGCATGGCTTCCTCGGGTTCATGCGTGACCAGCAGAACCGAGGCACCCTCTTCCTTGAGCAGCGACAGGGTCTCGTCGCGGATACCGTCGCGCAGCCGGTTGTCGAGACCCGAAAACGGCTCGTCCATCAGCATGATGCGCGGGCGCGGCGCCAGCGCGCGGGCCAGCGCGACGCGCTGCTGCTCGCCGCCCGACAACTGGTGGGGATATTCGTCGATGAAATGGGTCAGGCCGACGCGGCTCAGCAGCTCTTCGGCGCGGGCGCGCTTGGCGGCCCCTGATCCGGTGAGGCCAAAGGCAACGTTCTGACCGACGCTCAGATGCGGGAACAGCGCGAAATCCTGAAACATCAGCCCAATGGCGCGCCGTTCGGGGGGCACGCGGAACACCGTGTCGCAGACCAGATCGCCATCGACATGGATGGTGCCCTCGTCCTGCATGTCGACGCCGGCGATCATCCGCAAGGTGGTCGACTTGCCGCACCCGGACGGCCCGAGCAGGCAGGTGACATGTCCGGGCTGGATCGTCAGCGAGACGTCATCGACCACGCGCCGACCTTCGAAGCGGCGCACAAGATTGCGGATTTCAAGCCTGGGTGTCTGCACGCGCTCGCCTTTCCCGATGGAAAAGATCGGAATTCAGACGGGGGATAACAGCCCCGGTCCGCCCCTGCAAGCCACCGCCCCCTTTTGCGGGCAGGCGGCGGCAAGCACCGGGGCATGGGGCAGGATTCAAAGCGCCTTGATCGCCTGCATCGCGATGTCGTAGCTGCGCTGCCGCGCCAACGGATCATGGATGGCGCTGGCAATCAGCAGCTCGTCCGGGGCGTAGCGCGCCACAAGATCGCGCAGCCCGGCGGTGACCTCGGGCAGGTCCCCCACCGCCGCGATCCGCAAGGCCCGGTCTGCCATCGCCAGATGCCGCGGGTCCACCGCGCGGGTGATGTCTGCCACCGGGCGCGGCAGGCGTCCCGGTTGACCGGATCGCAGATTGATAAACGCCTGCTGCTGCGAGCTCATTAGCCGGCGCGCCTCGGCGCCGCTGTCCGCCGCCCAGACATTTACCGCCAGCATGAAACGCGGCGCATCGGTGATGCCGGGGGTGAACCGCTTGCGGTAGATCTCGGCGGCCTGATCCAGCGCATCCGGCGCAAAATGCGAGGCAAAGGCGTAGGGCAGACCCAGATGCGCCGCCAGCTGCGCGCCAAACAGCGAGGATCCCAGCATCCAGACCGGCACAAACGTGCCCTCGCCCGGCACCGCGCGCACCTGCGCGGCCTCGTCGGGCTTGCCCAGCAGGCCCAGCAGTTCGACCACGTCTTCGGGAAAGCGCTCGGCGCTGGCGTGGTTGCGCCGCAGCGCCATGGCGGTCAGCTGGTCCGATCCCGGCGCACGCCCGACGCCAAGGTCGATGCGCCCCGGAAACAGCGTTTCCAGCGTGCCGAACTGTTCGGCAATCACCAGCGGCGAGTGGTTGGGCAGCATGATGCCGCCCGCGCCAACGCGCATGCGGCTGGTGGCGGCGGCCACCTGACCGATCACCACCGCCGTCGCGGCAGAGGCAATGCCGCGCATGTTGTGATGCTCGGCCAGCCAGTAGCGATTGTAGCCAAGCGCCTCTGCATGGCGGGCCAGCGCGACGGTATTGGCCATCGCATCGCCGACGGTGCCGCCTTCGGGCACCGGCGCAAGATCAAGGACGGAGGCGGGGATCATGGGGAGGTCATCTGTGTCATCCCCGACATATAGGTGCGGCGCGCCGACATGAAAGGACGAAAAAGCCCCCGGCGCGCTGCGACGCCGGGGGCTTTGGTCATCCGCGAATGGCGATCAGGCAGCGGCGGTTACCGCCCGCTTGGTCATCACTGTGATCAGATGGGCCCGGTAAGCGCCCGACCCGTGCAGATCGTTGATCATGCCATCTCCCGGCAGGGTCAGCCCCTCAAGCGCCGCAGCCGAGAAATCGCCCGACAGCGCCTCTTCGGCTTCGGCCCAGCGGAAGACGCCTTCTTCGGAGGCGCCGGTCACTGCCACCCGCACCCCGTCGGCGTATTTCGCCACGAACACGCCAACCAGCGCAAAGCGCGAAGCGGGCTGTTCGAACTTCTGGTACGACGCCTTTTCCGGGATCGGCAATTTCACCGCGGTGACGATTTCGCCCTCGTCGAGCGCGGTGGTGAACATGCCCTGAAAATAATCGTCGATGGCGATTTCGCGGTTGTTGGTGACGATGGTCGCGCGCGATGCCAGTGCCGCCGCCGGGTAGCAGGCGGCCGGGTCGTTGTTGGCGATGCTGCCGCCGATGGTGCCCCGGTTGCGCACCGCCGGATCACCGATGTTGGCCGCCAGCGCCGCCAGCGCCGGGTAGCTGCCCGCCCCCTTGGCGACCTCGGCATGGGTGGTGCCACCGCCGATGGTCAGCACATCGCCGTCTTGCGAGATGCCTTTGATCTCGTCGATCTGCGCAAGGCTGACCAGCACCGATGGCATCGCCAGCCGCGCCTTGAGCGAGGGGATCAGCGTCTGACCACCGCCCAGCGCCTGCGCCTCGTCCTTGCCGAGCGCCGCCACCGCATCCGCAACGGTCTTCGGCGTCTCGATGTCAAAGCTGTACATGGTTGTTCTCCTGTCGAAGAGCCGAGGCTCTTTCTTCTTTCCCTGATTACGCAATGGAACGGCGGCGCGGTCAAGCGCCGCCGAGAGATCAGCCCTGCATCGCCGCCCAGACCCGGTGCGGGCTCAGCGGCATGTCGATATGATCGACCTTGATGCCGCCGACGTTGAGCGCATCGAGCACCGCGTTCACCACCGCCGGGGGCGAGCCGATCGCCCCGGCCTCGCCGCAGCCCTTCACGCCCAGCGGGTTGTGGGTGCAGGGCGTGACGCAGCTGTGATCGACCTTGAAGAACGGCAGATCCTCGGCGCGCGGCATGGCGTAATCCATGTAAGAGGCGCTGAGCAGCTGGCCGTTTTCGTCGTAGATGCAGCTTTCCAGCATCGCCTGCCCGACACCCTGCGCGATGCCGCCATGCACCTGCCCTTCGACGATCATCGGGTTCACCACATTGCCGAAATCATCGGCAGCGGCAAAATCGAGGATCTCGACGCGCCCGGTCTCGGGATCGACCTCGACCTCGCAGGCATAGGCACCCGAGGGGTAGGTGAAGTTCGACGGGTCGTAAAAGGCCGTCTCTTCAAGGCCCGGCTCGATGTCTTCGAGCGGGTAGTTGTGCGGCACATAGGCGGCCAGCGTCACATCGCCCCACGCCACCGACTTGTCGGTGCCCGCAACGGTGAACTGGCCGTCCTTCAGTTCGATATCCGCATCGGAAGCTTCCAGCATGTGGCCGGCGATCTTCTTGGCCTTGTTGATGATCTTTTCGGTGGCGCGCACCATGGCCGAGCCGCAGACCGCCAGCGAGCGCGACCCATAGGTGCCCATGCCGAAGGGGATCTTCGACGTATCACCATGCACGATGTCGATCATGCTCTCGTCAATGCCCAGCATTTCGGCGACCACCTGCGGAAAGGCGGTTTCATGCCCCTGCCCGTGGCTATGCGCGCCGACCATGACGCTGATCGAGCCGGTGGCGTTCACCCGCACGGTTGCCGCATCATACAGCCCTGCCCGCGCGCCAAGCTGGCCGACAAGGTTGGATGGCGCGATGCCGCAGGCCTCGATGTAGCAATTGACGCCAAGCCCGCGCAGCTTGCCGCGCGCCTTGCTTTCGGCGCGGCGCGCCTCAAAGCCCTTGCGGTCGATCATCTCTTCGAGCTTGTCCATGGTCGCGACGTAGTTGCCGGTGTCGTATTCCACCGCCACCGGGGTCGCGTAGGGAAAGCTGGTGATGAAGTTCTGCCGGCGCAGCGCCACCGGATCAACGCCCAGTTCCCGCGCCGCCTTGTCGACAAGCCGTTCGAGCTGAAAGGTCGCTTCGGGGCGGCCCGCGCCGCGATAGGCATCGACGGGCACGGTGTTGGTGAACACCGCCTTGACGTTCACCTGCACGGCGGGCGTGCGGTAGTTGCCCGCCATCAGCGTGCCGTGCAGCCATGTCGGGATCGACGACGAGAAGGTCGACAGATAGGCGCCCATATTGGCCAGCGTATCGGTGCGGATCGCGGTGAAGTTGTTGTCGGCATCCAGCGCCAGTTCGATCTTGGTCACGTGATCGCGGCCATGCGCATCCGACATGAAGGCCTCGGAGCGGGTCGAGGTCCATTTCACCGGGCGGTTCAGCTTGCGCGCGGCGAAGGTGACGAACGCCTCTTCGGCGTAGTGAAAGATCTTGGTGCCAAAGCCGCCGCCCACGTCGGGCGCCACCACCTTGAGCTTGTGCTCGGGGATGCCCAGCACAAAGGCCCCCATCAGCAGGCGGATGACATGCGGGTTCTGGCTGGTGGTATAAAGCGTGGATTCGTCGTTGGCGCGCGCGTAATCGCCCAGCGCCACCCGCGGCTCCATCGGATTGGCGACAAGGCGGTTGTTGACCAATTCCAGCGTGGTGACATGCGCCGCGGCGGCAAAGGCGGCATCGACGGTCTCGGTGTCGGTGCCGAACTGCCAGTCATAGCACAGGTTGTCGGTCAGATCGTCATGCACCAGCGGTGCGCCGCTTGCCAGCGCGGCCTTCATGTCGACGGCGGGGTCAAGTTCTTCGATGTCGGCGACAATGGCCTCGGCGGCGTCGCGCGCTTCCTGAAGCGTCTCGGCGACGACGGCGGCATAGGGATCGCCGACATGGCGCACCTTTCCAATTGCCAGAACCGGGTGGCCCGGCTCTTTCATCGGATCGCCGTTTTTGTCGGTGATCAGCCAGCCGCAGGGCAGACCGCCGACGCCCTCGAAATCCTTGCCGGTAAAGATCCGCAGCACGCCCGGCATGGCCTCGGCGGCGCTGGCGTCGATGCTGACGATCTTGCCATGCGCCACGTCCGAGCGCACGAAAACGCAATAGGTCTGACCGTAGACGTTGATGTCATCGGTGTATTGTCCGGCTCCGGTCAGGAAACGCACGTCTTCGCGGCGTTTCTGGCTTGCGCCGATACCATGATCCTTGGGCATGGTGCCTCCTCCCTGTCGGCGGCCCTGGCCGCCATCATCCCTGTCGGCGGCACGCGCCGACCCTGAATCCAAAGCCGTGGGTCTCCTCCTACCCCGGCCCTTTCAATCTGATTTGACGTCACCGCCGCGCGCGCGTCGGCTTATTCCGCCGCGATGCTGCTCACGTCTTGGCCGGATGCGGCCATGATCGCCTTGACGATGTTGTGATAGCCGGTGCAGCGGCAGATGTTGCCCTCGAGGTAATCGCGCACCTCGTGTTCGGTGGGCTTGGGGTTTTCCTCCAGCAGCTTGGCCGCCGTCATCACCATGCCCGGCGTGCAGAATCCGCATTGCAGCCCGTGGTGATCCTGAAACGCCTGCTGCAGCACCGAGAGCGAGCCATCGGCATTGGCCATGCCCTCGATGGTGGTCACCTCGGCGCCGGTGGCCTCGGCGGCGAACATGGTGCAGGCCTTAACGCTCTGGCCGTTGACGTGGATCACGCAGGCACCGCACTGGCTGGTGTCGCAACCGACATGGGTGCCGGTCAGCCGCAGCTCGTCGCGCAGGAATTCCGTCATCAGCGTATTGCCGGCGACCTCCTTCGAGACGGCCTTGCCGTTCACCGTCATCGTTACCTTGGTCATTCAGTCCTCCCTGGGTATCCCTGTTGTCTTTGGTTCAGCGTGGTGGGCGGGGCGCTAGGACACCATCCGCTTGAACCAGCCCTTCTTCTTGCCATCGACGGCGGCGTCATCCGCTGCGCCCTCTTCCTTGGGGCCTTCGACGGCCTCCTGAAGGTTGGTGAAGAACTGGTCGGCCATCTTCTTGGCGAATCCGTCGATGATGCGGCTGCCAAGCTGCGCCAGCTTGCCGCCGACCTTGGCCTCGACCTCGTAATGCAGCTCGGTCACACCATCGCCCTTGTCGCTCAGCGTCACGTCGGCGCCGCCCTTGGCAAAGCCCGCGGCCCCGCCCTTGCCCTCGCCCGACAGGGTCAGGCTTTCCGGCTCGTTGCGATTGGACAGGTTGACAACGCCGGTGAAAGTCGCCTTCACCGGGCCGACCTTCTGCACCACGATTGCCTCGAACCCGTCTTCGGGTGAGCCGGTCATCTGGGTGCAGCCCGGCACGCAGGCCTTGAGCACCTCGGGGTCGAGAATCGCCGCCCAGACCACCTCGCGAGGGGCCTTGATCTCGCGCGTGTCGCTCATGTGCATGGGTTGGTTTCCTCCGACTTGCCCTGTCTGTGCCCGGTCAGCCTACACGCATCCGCAGACGCGCCTATTAGACCAATGGATCATTCCGGCCAGAGAGTGGCCCGGCCACGCGCCGATGCCAACTCGAAATTGTGCGAAGTCTCAGGAATTTGCGCCGCCCGCATAGACTTCGAGCGTTGGCAGGTCGGTCAGCGGCGCCTCGATCAGGCGCATTGCGGCCAGCGAGATCCGCGCGCCGCCGCCCTCGATCGGCAATAGATCGACCCTCGCCGATTTGCCGGAAGCGGGAAACACCACACGCCCCTCGGTCGGGGCCGAGACCAGCGTGGTTTCCAGCCAGAATCCCGGTTTCGACGGATCGCCCAGCGACACCACGACAGAGCCAAGGCTGCGCTCGCCGCCGGGCTGCGGCGCGGCGGCCTTGGCGCGCTCGGCGGCGCTGGTGGTGTCGAACTGCTCGGCAGTGCGGGCATTCGCGGCGGGGGCGATGGTCACCGTCTCGACCTCGGGGGCGGCCGGAATCATCGCAGGGCTCGCCGAAGCGCTTGGCGCGGGCTCTTCCTGCTGCATCATCGGCAGCGAGGGCAGCTGGGAACAGGCGCAAAGCGCCAGCATCGGAACAAGAAGATGTGCTTTCATGAGGCCAAGAGTAGGGCGTTGCCCGGCGGCTGGCAATCGCCGTGATGCTTGCCCGAAGGCTGGTTTGCGTCTAGATGTACAGGCATGGAAAAGCTCATCGATCCCTTCGCCCGCCCGATTTCCTATCTTCGGGTCTCGGTCACCGACCGCTGCGATTTCCGCTGCGTCTATTGCATGTCGGAAAACATGAGCTTTCTGCCCAAGAAGGAATTGCTGACCCTCGAAGAGCTTGATCGCCTGTGCAGCGCCTTTGTGCACATGGGGGTTGAAAAGCTGCGAATCACGGGCGGCGAGCCGCTGGTGCGCCGCGACATCCTGACGTTTTTCCGTGCCATGACCCGGCATCTGGACAGCGGCGCGCTCAAGGAGCTGACGCTGACCACCAATGGCTCGCAGCTTGAGAAATTCGCGCAACCGCTGTTCGATGCAGGGGTGCGGCGGGTCAACGTATCGGCCGATACGCTGGATGCCGACAAGTTCGCGCAGATCACCCGCTGGGGCCGACTGCCGCAAGTGCTGCGCGGTATCGACGCGGCGCAAAACGCCGGAATGCGGGTCAAGCTGAACGCCGTGGCGCTGAAGGATTTCAACGAGGACGAGCTGCTGAGCATGACCGAATGGTGTGCGTCGCGCGATATGGATCTGACCTGGATCGAAGTCATGCCGATGGGCGACATCGGCAATGAGCACCGGCTGGGCCAATATTGGAAACTGACCGATCTGCGCGCGCGGCTGGCCGAGCATTACACCCTGACCGACCTGCCCGAAAGCACCGGCGGCCCGGCCCGCTACGTGCGGATCGAAGAAACCGGCCAGAAGATCGGCTTCATCACGCCGCTGAGCCATAATTTCTGCGAAAGCTGCAACCGGGTGCGGCTGACCTGCACCGGTGAATTGTTCATGTGTCTGGGGCAGGAAGACAACGCCGATCTGCGCTCTGCCCTGCGCAACCATCCGGGCAGCGACGCCCCGCTTCAGGAGGCGATCCGCGAGGCGATCCGGCACAAGCCCAAGGGCCATGATTTCGACTATTCGCGCCAGACGGTGGATGGCCGCGTCTCGCGCCACATGAGCCATACCGGCGGCTGACCTTTCGCCTGCTTTTACCAAGGTTTTCAGGCCTCGCGCCGTTTTCTTGGCCTTGACCATCAAGGCATATCGGCGCCGCCAGATAGGCGCTGATGACCCGGTGCGGCCTCGCCCCGCCGCAGGTCTGTTGCAAGTTTGCACCGGCTCTTTGCAATGAAATCAATAGATTGCACAAAAGCCCCAAAATCCTGCTCAGAGAATTCCGGGACACGCCGTCTTTGCTACGAAAGCCCGGAGATTGCCGTATAGTTTCCGAATGAATGACAGAAAGACCTCGGAGACCTGAAGGCATCCGAGACCAGATCAGGCAGGCTTCGAAACAAATGTCCAATTGCGATGTGATTGTCCGGCCTCTGGCCGCAAGCGATGAAACCAGCTGGCGGTCGCTGTGGACGGCCTATCTTGCCTTTTATGAAACCACCGTGCCCGAAGAGGTCTATGCCAGCACCTTCGCGCGGCTGTTGGGCGAGGATTCGCAGGATTTCAGCGGCCTCGTGGCCGAGCTTGACGGCAAGATCGTCGGCATCACGCATTATGTCTTTCACCGCCATTGCTGGAAGATCGAGAACGTCTGCTATCTTCAGGATCTCTACGCCCTGCCCGAAGCGCGTGGCAAGGGCGTCGGGCGGGCGCTGATCGAGGCGGTCTACGCCGCCGCCGATGATGCGGGCGCCCCCGGCGTCTACTGGATGACGCAGGAATTCAACGACACCGCCCGCCAGCTGTATGACCGGGTCGGCAAGCTGACGCCGTTCATCAAATATACAAGGCCGTGAAACGGCGCTATCTGCTGCCCCTGTGCCTTGCGCTAAACGCCTGCGTGCCCGTCGGCTCGCCCGAGACCGCCAGCCGCGCCGCCGTGTCGATGACCAGCTCCGACAGCGGCCTGCCCCCGATGAAAAGCTTCTCGGCCCCGCGCCCGGTTGCGACGCATGTGTCGAATGCCGATCTGGCGCGCGATATCCTCGGGCTGGCCTTCTCGCTGGAATCCGGAAAGAAGCTGGCCGTCTTCACCCGGTTCGAAGGCCCGATCACCTTGCGCGTCACCGGCACCCCGCCCCCGGCGATGATCATCGATCTGGATCGGCTGATCCACCGGCTGCGCAGCGAAGCGCAGATCGACATTCGCCTCGTGGCAGCGCCCGTGGCCAATATCACCGTGCAGGCGGTGCCGCGCGCCGAGATCCGCAAGACCATGCCAAGTGCCGCCTGTTTCGTGGTGCCCAACGTGTCTTCGCTGGAGGACTACCGCGCGGCGCGGCGCGCCAGCGCCGTCAGCTGGTCGTCCATCACCCGGCGCGAGCGGGTTGCGGTGTTTGTGCCCACCGATGCCGCCCCGCAAGAGCTGCGCGATTGCCTGCACGAGGAAATCGCCCAGGCGCTTGGCCCGCTCAACGACCTGTACCGGCTGGCCGACAGCGTTTTCAACGACGACAATGTGCACACGGTGCTGACCGGCTATGACATGACGGTGCTGCGCGCCTATTACGATCCCGACTTGCGCAGCGGCATGTCGCATCGCGACGTGGCCGCGCGGTTGCCGGGCATTCTCGCGCGGATCAATCCCGCCGGCGAAACCCGCCCCGCCCGCCGCCTGCCCGAGACCCCTCGGGTCTGGATCGACGCGGTGCAGGCCGCGCTTGGGCCGGGGGCCTCTGCGGAAGAACGCCGCGCCGCCGCCACCGAGGCGCTGAGCATCGCCGCCACGCTGGGCTGGACAGACCACCGTCGCGGCTTTTCGCATTACGCCCTTGGGCGCATCCTGCAAGGCAGCAGCGCCACCGCCGCGCAGGAACAGTTCGTTCTGGCAAAACGCTATTTCGAACGTGCGCCCGACACCGAGCTGCATCAGGCCTATGTTGCAAGCCAGCTTGCGGCCCACGCCCTGAATGGCGGCCAGCCCGGACAGGCGCTGGCGCAAATCGGCCCTCATCTCGACACCGCCGCACGCTACGAGAACGCGGCGCTGCTGGCGACGCTGATGCTGCTGCGGGCCGAGGCGCTGGAAGCGTCGGGCCGGGCATCAGAGGGGCGGCAGGTGCGTCTGGACTCGCTGGGCTGGGCACGCTACGGCTTCGGCTCGGATTGGGCCGTGCGCGACAGGATGCGCGAAATTGCAGCGCTCAACCCGCTCAAGGGGGGCTGAAGACACCATGATCGTGATTGCCGGAGTGCTGATCGGAGCGATACTCGGCGGGCTGACCGCCCGTCGCCGCAAGGGCAACGCTGCCGATATCGCCCAATACGCCACGGGCTTTGCCATCGCCTGCGGGTTGGCGGGCTTTGTGCTGACGATCATCCTCGAAAAACTTCTGACCTGAACGCGAAAGCCCGGACGTGCTGCCAAGGCTTCCGGGCCCGGCTCACCGGTCAAGCCCGGTGAGCGCCGCGGCGAATTCCTCGGGATCGAAGGGTTGCAGATCGTCGATCTGCTCTCCCACCCCGATGGCATGGATCGGCAACCCGAACCGGTCTGCCAGCGCCACCAGCACGCCGCCCTTGGCCGTGCCGTCCAGCTTGGTCATCACCAGCCCCGACACATCCGCGACCTGCCGGAAGATCTCGACCTGATTCAGCGCGTTCTGGCCGGTAGTCGCATCCAGCACCAACAGCGTGTTATGCGGCGCGTCGGGGTCTTTCTTGCGGATCACCCGGACGATCTTGGCCAGCTCTTCCATCAGGTCGTGCCGATTCTGAAGCCGCCCCGCAGTGTCGATCATCAGCAGATCGGCGCCGTCCGTCTGCGCGCGGGTCATCGCATCGAAGGCAAGGCTCGCCGGGTCCGATCCTTCGGGCGCGGTCAGCACCGGCACCCCGGCGCGTTGGCCCCAGACCTGAAGCTGTTCGACCGCCGCGGCGCGAAAGGTATCGCCCGCCGCGATCACCACCGTCTTGCCCGCCGCGCGGAACTGTGAGGCCAGCTTGCCGATGGTCGTGGTCTTGCCCGAGCCGTTCACGCCAACCACCAGCACCACCTGCGGCTTTTTGGGGTAGATCGGCAGCGGGCGCGCCACCGGATCGAGGATGCGGGCCACCTCGCCTGCAAGCGCCTCCTTGATCTCCTGCGTCGATACCCGGCGGCCATAGCGCCCCTCGGCGATATTGGCGGTGACGCGCAGCGCCGTGTCGACCCCCATGTCAGAGGCGATCAGCAGCTCTTCGAGGCTTTCCAGCATGTCGTCGTCAAGCACCCGGCGCAGCGTCGGCGCCTGCGGCGTCTCGCGGCCGAACAGCCTCCCGAGGATACCGCCCTTCGGAGCCTTCGTTGGGGTCTCCTGCGGCGGCACCTGCGGAGACGGATCGAGTGGCGCAGGCATTTCAAGCGGCGGCGGCGGCGCGATTTCAGGCGCGGGCTGCGGCATCGGGTCGGCGGGGGGTGTCACATCCGGGCCAGGATCGTCCGACGGTGTCGGGGCTGGCACCGGATCGGGCGTCGCGGGATGTTCGAGCGGCGGCGCGGGCGGGGCCTCATTCGGCGCGGGCGGCGTTTCGGGCAGCGGCTGCGGCTGCTCGGACGGCGGCGGCGGCACATCTGGCGCGTCGTTGCCACCATCCTGCACGATGGCATCGAGCCCTTCCTCGAGCTTCGAGGACGAGTTGAACAGCTTGCTCTTGAGCTTGCCGAAAAAGGACATGGCGCGAGACCCCCGGAAAAACGTCTCCTTCACCTAATACGCCGGGGCGCTCAAGAAAAGTGTGAGATGCCCCTGAAGCGCGCAGACGCAGAACTTGCCGCAGGCAACTCGCGCTTTGCCTTGGTTTGAACTTTCGGGCGGGTGCCGCGCGAAACGATCAACCGCCGGGTTTCTGCGACCAAGGTGATCCGACAGGATACAAAACGTTCGCCCGCAGCCACACCAAGGCGCGGGGCCACCCCTGCGCGGCTTGTCGCAACCGCCGAGAGCGGTTCGAAATTAATCCCGCCGCGTCAAGCCGGTGCCGTTCAGGGCGGCAGGAAGTCGGTGCTGATCGGTTTCAACCTAGCAACCATCGGGATGGCCGCGCTGCTGGACGCAGAGATCTGGCTCGGCGGGGCCTGGCTAGCGGCCTGCGCTTATGCGCAAGGACAACGTCTGCTGTCGGACTACGTGCAGCCTGTCGGGCCGCGGCACAACTGGAACGCCCCGCAGGGGGCGTCGTCGGTGCTGATGCTGAACGCGCCGCGTCACTCCGATCACCATGCCAGACCGACGCGACAGCATCCCGGGCTTACGCTCACTCACTCGACGATGCCGATGCTTCCCCAGTCCCTGCCGTTCATGACCGCGATCGCGCCGGTCCCGGCGCTGTGGCACTGCATCATGGACCCAAGAGCGCATCAGTGGCAGCCAAAGCGCCCGATACAGCCCCCCGATCCGGCAATGAGACGCCGCGCCTGAGCATTCATCTGACACGAAAAGTCGCGAAGGGTCTGCTGGCTGGCTGGCGCCGGGTCACCCCGACAGCTTGCGCGCTGGCGTCCACAAAGCGCTACCGCGCCGGGAAAGACAAGTCAAATAGTCTTTTACTTCAATTACTTGACTTATTTATTCAGGAACTACCATCAACCATTCCGCTCGTTGCATGTGGCACGCAAAGGTCGGCCGCCTCTTCACCTGCCCAACACACTCTGTCAGGGTATGGGCATGAAATTGCTATCCGCCCTTTTAGTGTTTTTGCCTCTGGCCCTGCCATGCCTTGCTTCCGAACCACTTTCTGGGGCGGAATTCGAACGCTATGTCACCGGGAAAACGCTGTATTTCGGGCTCGAAGGGTCATCCTACGGCGTCGAGGAATATCTCCCTGATCGTCAGGTGCGCTGGTCGTTTCTGGATGGGCAATGCAAGGACGGCTTCTGGTACGAAGATCAGCGCATGATCTGCTTTGTCTACGATGACGAGCCAGAGGCGCAATGCTGGAGCTTCTATCGAGAAGGAACCGGACTACGCGCGGTATTCGAGAACGATCCCGCAAACACCGTGCTTTATGAAGCCCGGCAGGATGACAAGCCGATGATGTGCCTCGGCCCCGAGGTCGGCGTTTGAAAAGCGGGGGCCAGCCCCCGCACCCCCGGGATATTTCCAGCCAGAAGAAGACAGGGCACGGCGCCTTGTTTCTTCTGGCCCGAAATATCCCCGCCGGAGGCATCCAAGCCATCCTCTCGCGCGACGTCCGTCAGAACAGATTGCCCTGTTCCGGGGGCTCTCCCTTGCGCTTCGGGCGGGGCGCGGCGCCGCCCAGCGCAAGCCGGCCATCGGCAAATTCGATCACGAGGCCGGCTGCGGCCTCGGCCTCGGCCTTGGCGGTCAGAATGCGCCCTTCGCCGCTGCGCACCACCGCGTAGCCGCGCGCCAGCGTTCCTTTGTAACTGAGCGTCTCCAGCAGCCGCGCAAGACTGCCCAGACGCGTGCGCGGGTCTTCGAGCCGACGCGCGCACGCCGCATCCAGCCGCGCGGCCAATGTGCCGAGACGGTCGCGGCCAAGCGTGATGTCACGGAGGATCGGGCGCAGCGACAGGCGGTCGGTGCGCCGCCCAAGGCTTTCGTGCCCATGGGCAATGACCCGCGCCAGAAGCGAGGGGCGCAGCGCGCCCGCTCGGTCAGACAATTGAACGCGGCGCTTTTCTGTGCCCCGGCTCAGCGCCACTGGCAGCCGCGTCGACAACAGGTCGAGCCGTTGACGGGGGCTTTCCAGCAGCGTTTCGGCGCGGGGCATCGCGCGGGACAGATCGCGCAAACGCTGCGTCCGGGTCTCGATGCGCTGCTGCATGGCACGGGTCATGCGGCTGCCCTGCTCGCCGGTCCAGCTCAGCAGGTCAAGCCGCACCGGAACCGCGATTTCGGCGGCGGCGGTCGGCGTGGGCGCGCGCCGGTCGGAGACGAAGTCGATCAGCGTAGTGTCGGTTTCGTGCCCGACGGCCGAGATCAGTGGGATCGTAGAGGCCGCGGCCGCCCGCGCCACGGCTTCTTCGTTGAAGCCCCACAGATCCTCGACCGAGCCGCCGCCGCGCGCGACGATCAGCAGGTCGGGGCGCGGAAGCGAGCCTCCCGGCGTCAGGCGGTTGAAGCCTTCGATGGCGCGCACGACCTCCGGGGCGCAGCTTTGCCCTTGCACCGCCACCGGCCAGATCAGCACCTTGCGCGGAAAGCGCTCGCGCAGCCGGTGCAGGATGTCGCGGATCACCGCCCCGGACGGCGAGGTAATCACGCCGATGATCTCGGGCAGGTAGGGCAGCGGGCGTTTGCGCGTCTCGTCGAACAGGCCCTCGGCCTGCAACGCCGCCTTACGTTTTTCCAGCATCGCCATCAGCGCGCCGACCCCCGCCGGGCGGATGTCATCAATCACGATCTGGTATTTCGACTGGCCCGGAAAAGTGGTCAGCCGCCCCGTCGCGATCACTTCCATGCCTTCCTCGGGCTGCTGGGCAAGGCGCCCGGCCACGCCTTTCCAGACCACGCCCGAGATCACCGCGCGATCATCCTTGAGATCGAGGTAGATGTGCCCCGAGCGCGGCGTCGACACACGCCCGACCTCGCCGCGCACGCGGACATGGGCGAATTCGCCCTCGATGGTGCGTTTTACCGCGCCCGAAAGCTCGGATACGGTGAATTCGGGCGTATTGCCCTGCTCGTCTTCGAAAAGGTCCATTATGGGCTGCTCGCTTGCCTAACGCTTGGCCTGACCTTAGAACGCGCGACAGGCGAGGCCAAGGCAGGAGACCGAAGGCAGATGAACATCCTTATTCTCGGCGGCGGCGGGCGCGAGCATGCGCTGGCCTGGGCGGTGATGCAGAACCCCAAATGCGACAAGCTGATCGTCGCCCCCGGCAACGCCGGAATTGCGCAGATCGCCGAATGTGCCGTGCTCGATGTCGAGGATGGCGGCGTGGTGGTCGAATTCGCCGGCGAGAACGCCATCGAGCTGGTGATCGTCGGGCCCGAGGCGCCGCTGGCGGCGGGCGTGGCCGATGCTCTGCGCGATGCGGGCATCCCGGTGTTCGGCCCGTCGAAAGAGGCGGCGCGGCTCGAGGTTTCGAAAAGCTTCACCAAGGAGATCTGCAAGGCGGCGAATGCGCCCACCGCAGGCTATGGCCATTTCACCGATGCGGCCAGCGCCAAGGCCTATGTCGCCCGGCAGGGCGCGCCGATCGTGGTCAAGGCCGACGGGCTGGCGGCGGGCAAGGGCGTGATCATCGCGACAACCGTGGCCGAGGCCGAGGAAGCCATCGACGACATGTTCGGCGGGGCCTTTGGCGGCGCGGGCGCCGAGGTGGTGATCGAGGAATTCATGACCGGCGAGGAAGCGTCGTTCTTCGTGCTGGTCGACGGCACGGATATCCTTCCTATCGGCACCGCGCAGGATCACAAGCGCGTCGGCGAGGGCGACACCGGCCCTAATACCGGCGGAATGGGCGCCTATTCCCCCGCCCCGGTGCTGACCGACGAGATCGCGCAAAAAGCGCTGGACGAGATCATCCGCCCGACCATGGCCGAGATGGCCCGTCGCGGCACGCCCTATTCGGGGGTGCTTTACGCCGGGCTGATGATCGAGAACGGGGTGCCGCGGCTGGTGGAATACAACGCGCGCTTCGGCGATCCCGAATGTCAGGTGCTGATGATGCGGCTGGGCGCGCAGGCGCTTGACCTGATCCATGCCTGCGCCGAGGGCCGTCTGGCCGGTGCGCAGGTCACATGGGCCGACGATCACGCCATGACCGTCGTGCTGGCGACACAGGGCTATCCCGGCGACTATGCCAAGGGCTCGGTGATTGGCGGGCTGAACGGGCTCACCGAAGACAGCTTTACCCAGATGTTCCACGCGGGCACCGCCGAAGTGGATGGCAAGGTGGTCGCAACCGGCGGGCGGGTGCTGAACGCCACGGCGCGCGGCGCGACGCTGGCCGAGGCCGCGCAGCGGGCTTATGCGCTGGTCGACGAGGTCGATTGGCCCGAAGGTTTCTGCCGGCGCGACATCGGCTGGCGGGCGCTTTGACCCTGTTCGGACCTGTTCGCGCAGGTGCGCCGGTCCTTTGATGCGCCATCGCCGTGCCCTGCCTTTGGCCGGGGGCGGCGCAGGCGGGCCGGTCTGTAGGGCAGCAAACCGGTCTGTCTGTGCCCGCTCCGCCGCTTTGCACCGGCAGCGCCCCATCGCCAACGGGCTGGCGCTACATCGTTGTGACGTGGCGACCGGTTGCCGAATACAGCGTTCGGCGCGCAGGGCCTACATGCGCGATCCGAAACCCGCGCTCAGCCCGATGGGTCACGCGCGGGGCATGGCGACCTTGCGCCTTATGGCGCGCATGAGGCTCGGGCGGCCTGCTTGCAGCCGCTAAAGCGTCAGGCGCGACGGCGGCGGCGGCGCAGGGCGATTGCGCCCATCCCGCTTAGCAGGGCAAGCATCGGCGGCAGCGCGGCGGGCAGCGGAACGGCGCTGATTTCGACCGTCAGGCTTTGCAGCACGGCCTTGTCGAGGCCCGTCACATTGATCGCATCAAAGCTGCTGTCGGCAGCCAGCCCGACAAAATAATTACCCGCGCCGCTGGTGGTGAAATCGTAGCTGTCGATGATACTGAAGGCAGACAGGAAATCCACCGTAAAGGTCTCGGTGGATTCTGACGCATAAAGATCGAAGGCCAGCTTGGTTTGCGGCGCGCTGAAGGCAAGGAACAGCGAGATCAGACTGCCTTCGCTGCCCGGCGCAATGATCGTTGCCTCGTTCTCCGAGGTCGCCCCAAGCCCCTGCCCGGTCTGGCTGGCAGGGTAGATGAATTCGCCCGGCCCAGCCCCCGAAACCTCGATCGCCGAAATCCCGAGATCGCCCAGAAACGTTTCGCTTCCGGTCAGAACGCCGGTCGCAACGCTGTCGAAGGTCTCGGTATACGGGGCGCTGAAATCGCCCAGCGTGATCAGGGTTGCGGCCTGCGCCGGGGCCGCAACGGCCAATGCCAAAAGGGAAACGATCGTCTTCATGAAGACTCCTAAAACTCGTTACTCATCGCTTCGGCACCACATGCCGCGCACAACCTGATACAGGAGCAGATTACCAGCTTTCCCGGCAGGGTCGCATAGAAATCCTTTTCTACATAGCGTTAAAAAATCGTTTCCGTGCCGGTGCAAACACGCAAAAGGCTGGCCACGATCGGCCAGCCCTCGTCGTGCATGTCATTTCGCGCAATTTCAGCGCAGTCTCATGCGGCCTTTGCGCTGTTCGATCCGATGAACCATGCATCCTTTTCGGCGGTGCGGCTCACTTCGGTGAACAGATCGGCGGTGTCTTCATCGCCCGCCTCGTCTGCGGCCTCGATGCCCTTGCGCAGGTTCACCGTGTAGCTGTTGAAACGCTCGACCAGCGCGGCAACGTGATCCTGAATATCGACCTTGTCGGTCGGGTAGGCCTTGAGCGTGCTTTCCTTGGCAACGGTCTGCGAGGTGCCCTGTGCCAGCCCGCCCATCATGACGACGCGTTCGGCCATCAGGTCCGACCCTTCGCGCAGATGCGCCGCCACGTCATCGAGCAATTCGTGCACGCCGATGAACCCGGTGCCCTTGAGATTCCAGTGCGCCTGCTTGACGGCATTGGTCAGATCGATGGTGTCAGCGAGGCGCGCGTTCAGCTCCTCGATCATGTCCTTGCGGGCGTTCTCTTTGAGAAAGGGGACAAAATTCTGCGGCATTGGGTATGCTCCTCTGGTCTGGTCAAATCTCGTGTGCTGCCAGCGGCAGCCCGGCGCTGTGCCGGCTTCGGATAGGAAACGCAGACCCGCAGCGCAGGTTCCATCAGCGCGGAGATAGAATTTCACGCTCGGTGACGATCATGTCCAGCGGCTGGTCATTCGGGTCATGGGGCAGCGCCTCGGCCTCTTGCGCGGCAAAGGCGAAACCGACGGCCAGCACCGGGCCGCTGGCGCGCAGCGCCTGAAGCGTGCGGTCGTAGAACCCCCCGCCGTAGCCCAGCCGCGCGCCAGCGCGGGTGAAGGCAACCAGCGGCACGATGACGATCTGTGGCACGGCAAACACCGGATCGGCGGGAACCTCGGCCCCGAACGGGCCGGGCACCAGCGCCATGTCAGGCTCCCAAAGGGCAAAGCGCAGCGGCGTTGCCTTGGCCTCGATCAGCGGCACCATGACCGGGCCATGGGCCGAGGCTTCGGCCATGGCAGCGCGCGGGTCGATTTCGCTGCGGATCGGCAGGTAGCCCGCCACCGGCACGCCCCGGTGCCCGGCGAGCAGTTCCGACAGGCGCCCTGCCCCGGTGCCCATGTCGGCGTCGAACGCCGCGCGGCGACGCGCAAAGGCAGCCTCGCGGGCGGCCTGTTTGGCGGCGCTCAGGCTCATAGCAAGACGGCCGAGGCCAGCCCGAGAAAGGCGAAAAAGCCCACGACATCGGTCACGGTGGTCACGAACGTGCCCGAGGCCAGCGCCGGGTCGACCCCGAAGCGTTCAAGCACCACCGGCACGCCGATCCCCGCCAACCCCGCCACCACGAGGTTGATGACCATTGCCGCCGCGATCACCAGCCCCAGCGTCGGGGTGCCAAACCAGACCAGCGCCAGCAGCCCCATCACCACCGCGAAGACCACGCCGTTCAACAGCCCCACCGTCAGCTCGCGCCCGATGATGCGCCAGACGTTCGACGAGGTCAGATCCTTGGTGGCAAGCGCCCGTACCGCCACGGTCAGCGCCTGCGTGCCCGCATTGCCGCCCATCGAGGCCACGATCGGCATGAGCACCGCCAGCGCCACCACAGCGCCGATCACGTCCTCGTACTGGGCAATGACAAGGCTGGCCAGCACCGCCGTCAGCAGGTTCACCGCCAGCCACGGCAGCCGCTGCTTGACGGTTTCCAACGTGTTGTCCGACAGTCGGCTTTCCTCGCCGACACCGGCAAGGCGCAGGATGTCTTCCTCGTGTTCCTCGTCAAGCACCGCCATGGCGTCATCGATGGTGATCACCCCCACCAGCCGGTCGGATTCATCGACCACCGGGGCCGAGATCAGGTGGTACTGGTTGAACGCATAGGCGACCTCGGCCTCGGGGCG
This sequence comes from Citreicella sp. C3M06, assembly GCF_018860705.1. Classification (GTDB taxonomy): domain Bacteria; phylum Pseudomonadota; class Alphaproteobacteria; order Rhodobacterales; family Rhodobacteraceae; genus Salipiger. The sequence continues at coordinate 75,229 of NZ_JAHKQA010000078.1, read as the reverse complement.
GGTCACCGGGATGACATGCCACGTGTCTTCGATCAGCGAGCGCAGCAGCACCTCGCGGCGCGACGCCATCAACCGCCCCAGCGCCACGTTGCCCACCGGGCGCAGCTTGGGGTCGACCATCACGATGTGATAGAACTGCTCGGGCAGATCCTCGGTGGCGCGCAGATAGTCGATGGCCTCGCCGACATTCCAGTGCTCGGGGGCCATCACCACCTCGCGCTGCATCAGGCGACCGGCGGAATATTCCGGGTAGCCCAGCGACTGCTCTACCGCCACCCGGTCGCTGACTTCCAGCGCATCCAGAATGGTTTCCTGCTGCGCCTCGTCGAGATCCTCGATCAGGTCGACGACGTCATCGGAATCCAGCTCGCGCACAGCATCGGCCAGAACCTGCGGGGTCAGGGCGCGGATCACGTCTTCGCGGATCGATTCGTCAAGTTCCGACAGGATTTCGCCGTCAAATTCCCTGTCGTAAAGCTTGATGAGCCGCATCCGGTCGAACGCGTTCATCTGCTCGAGCATGTCGGCGATGTCGGCGGCGTGCAGCGGCTCCATCAGGTCGATCAGCGTGTCTCGATCGCCGACATCGACCGCAAACAGAATCGCCGACGCTTCCTTGCGCGAAATCGCCCAGCTCTTGTCGTCATCCTCGGAGATGTCGTCCTCGGGGGCAGTCTTTTGCTGATCTTCGGTCATTTGCGCCTCGCTGCCTGTCCTCCCCGCAAAGAGTAGGATAACCGCCCGGAATTCAACAGGGCGGATTGCGAAACCCGGCCCGCGCCGACAAAATCGCGCGCAGTGATCAGGAGACAGACATGACACAGACCCTGCATCTCGGGCAGATCCTGAGCTTTGACGGCAACCCGTTCGAAGACGGCCCCGGTGCGGCATGGCACGAAACGCACGGCGCGCTGGTCGTCGAGCATGGCAAGATCCTCGCCGTCGGCCCGGCGGATGCACTGCGCGCCGCCCATCCGAAGGCGGCGCAGGTCGATCATGGCGCGGCGCTGATCGTGCCGGGCTTTGTCGATGCCCACGCGCATTACCCGCAAACCGCGATGATCGCGAGCTGGGGCAAACGGCTGATCGACTGGCTGAACCACTACACCTTTCCCGAAGAAATGCGCTTTGCCGATCCGGCCTATGCCGCTGACATCGCGGGGCGCTATCTGGATCTGCTGCTGGCGCATGGCACCACCTCGGTGTGCAGCTTCTGCACCATCCATCCGGCCTCGGCCGAGGCGCTGTTCACGGCGGCGCAGGATCGTAGCATGCGGATCTTTGCCGGCAAGACCTGCATGGATCGCGACACCGCCCCCGAAGGCCTGCGCGACACGGCGCAATCGGCCTATGACGATAGCCTTGCGCTGCTGAACCGCTGGCACGGGCGCGGGCGAGCCTCCTATGTCATCACGCCGCGATTCTCGCCCACCTCGACCCCGGAACAGCTGTCGGCGCTGGGGGCGCTCTGGGCCGAGCATCCCGATTGCCTGATGCAGACGCATTTGTCGGAACAGGTCGATGAAATCGCATGGGTCAAGGCGCTGTACCCGGCGGCCCGCGATTACCTCGACACCTACGAGGCGCACGGGCTGCTCGGCGAAGGCGGCCTTTACGGCCACGCCATCCACCTTGAGCCGCGCGAGCGCGACCGCCTGCGCGAGGTCGGCGCCGGTCTGGTGCATTGCCCGACCTCGAACACCTTCATCGGCTCGGGGCTGTTCGACATGGATGGGTTGATGCGCGAGGGCCAGCGCGTCGGTCTGGCCACCGACACCGGCGGCGGCTCGTCGTTTTCGATGCTGCGCACCATGGCGGCCGCCTATGAGATCGCCCAGCTGCGCCACCGCCCGCTGCACGGATCGGAACTGCTGTGGCTGGCTACGCAAGGCTCTGCGCGGGCGCTGCGCTGCGATCACCTGATCGGCAACCTTGCGCCGGGGATGGAGGCGGATTTCACCGTGCTCGATCTGGCCTCGACCCCCGCCATCGCGCAGCGCAGCACCCGCGCCAATGACATCTGGGAGGCGCTGTTCCCCACCATCATGATGGGCGACGACCGGGCCGTGGCGGGCACATGGGTGGCAGGGCGCAAGCTCTGACATCCCCGCGCGGCAGGCCTCTGGCGAGCGCGTTTCGGCGCTACATCGCCAGCCGCTCGGCCAGCGTGTTCTGGCGCGCGATGACCCGGCCAAGGTCGATGGTGGTGACGCACCCGTCGCGCACCACCTGCCGCCCCTCGACAAACAGGTGCCGCACCCGCGATGGCCCCGCCAGCAGCAGCGCCGAGCGATCCCAGCTGCCGGCGCTGTCGATGCCGCCGATGTCCCACAGCGCCAGATCCGCCCGCTTGCCCACGGCGATCTGGCCGCAATCATGGCGGCCCAGAACCTCGGCCCCGCCGCGCGTCGCAAGGCGCAGCGCCGCACGCGCGCTCATCGCATCTGCGCCCCGGCTGACGCGCTGGAGCAGCATCGCCTGACGTGCCTCGAGCATCAGGTTGGAGCTATCGTTGCTGGCCGAACCGTCGACCCCCAGCCCGACCTTCACCCCCGCATCGATCATCTCGCGCACCGGCGCAATGCCAGAGCCAAGGCGGCAATTGGAACAGGGGCAATGCGCCACCCCGGTGCGTGAGCTTGCAAACAGGTCGATCTCCTGCCCGTCGAGCTTGACGCAATGGGCGTGCCAGACATCGGGGCCGGTCCAGCCGAGATCTTCGGCATATTGCCCCGGGCGGCAGCCGAATTTCTCCAGCGAATAGGCGATATCCTCGTCATTCTCGGCCAGATGGGTGTGCAGCATGACGCCCTTGTCACGGGCCAGAAGCGCGGCGTCGCGCATCAGCTCGCGGCTGACCGAAAACGGCGAACAAGGCGCAACGCCGACGCGCACCATCGCCCCCTCGCGCGGATCATGGAAGCGGTCGATCACCCGGATGCTATCCTCGAGGATCGCGGCCTCGGTTTCAACCAGCGCGTCGGGCGGCAGGCCGCCATCGCTTTGCCCAATCGACATGGCGCCGCGCGTGGCGTGAAAGCGCAGGCCGATGTCCTGCGCCGCCTCGATGGTGTCATCAAGCCGCGCGCCGTTGGGATATAGGTACAAATGATCCGAGGTCAGCGTGCAGCCCGACAGCGCCAGCTCGGCCAGCCCGGTCAGCGCCGAGATGCGCATTTCCTCGGGGCCAAACCGCGCCCAGATCGGGTACAGCGTCTGCAACCAGCCGAACAACAGCGCATCCTGTGCGCCGGGCACCGCCCGCGTCAGGGTCTGGTAAAGATGGTGATGGGTGTTCACCAGCCCCGGCGTCACAAGGCAGCGCGAGGCATCGACCACCTCGCCTTCGGATACAAGATCGCTGCCGATTTCGGCGATGATGCCGTCGCGCAGGATCATGTCTGCGCCGTCGAGCTCGCTGCCCGCGTCGTCCATGGTCAGGATGTTCCAGGCGTTGCGGATCAGGATCTCGGACATGGCGGCCTCCGGGGTTGCGCATGGCGCACCCTGCCCGCCGCCCAGCCGAAAGAAAAGCCCTACTGCGCTGTGATTTCGCCGCGCCCGCGCAGACAGCCGAATTCGGCGCGCAGCATCTCGACCAGCGGGTCAACGATGCGCGAGCGCGCGCCCGATGCATAGAGGCAGATCTTCTGCGCGCCCAGCTCTGGCAGCACCCCCGGCGCGATCATCTCGAAATGCGCCGGCGCGTGGCCTTCAAGAACCGGGGTGACCGCCAGATCGGCGCTTACCGACACTTCGATGGTGCGGTCGCTCTCGCTGTCCACGGCCAGCTCCCACGCCGTGCCCTCGCGGTCGAGCAAGGCCGCCGCAACGGGGCGAAAGCCGCACCGGCGCGAAAATGCCACCCGCAGCGGGCGCGCCTTCCACGCAGTGCCGCCCGGCGCGCCGTACCAGCGCAGCGGCACCTCGAGCAGCGCCTCCGCGCCCGGGCCGGGGCTGGCCTCGGTGGTCAGGATCACATCAACCGCGCCGCGCCCGAACTGCTCTTTGAGCTCGGCAGAATAAGAGCTGAGCAGTTGCAGGCGCACGCGGGGAAAATCGCGCCGCATCGCCTTCATCACGCGCGGGATCACCGGGTAGATGATGTCATGGGGCACGCCGAGCACGATCTCGCCTTCCAGATCGGCGTTGGTCAGGCGCGAATAGATCTCGTCGTTCAGCTCGATCATGCGGCGGGCATAGGTCAGCAGCTGCTCTCCGGCGGGGGTCAGGCTGACACCGCGCCCGGATCGGTCGAGCAACGACAGATCCAGCAGCTCTTCGAGCCGCTTGAGCTGCATCGACACCGCCGATTGCGTCAGGTTGAGAAATCCCGCAGCCCGGGTCACCCCGCCTGCATCGGCGACGGCGGCAAAGGATCGAAGCGTGGTGATGTCGAGATTGCGCATGGATCGAATTTCGTGATGGGGGGCGTCAGGAATGGTCGTTTTACTGATGGGTCTAAAACCAGCATATCCATCACACAACCACATGAACAGCGGAATACTCATCACCAATTGTGAAGGATACCATCATGCTTCGTGACGCCGCCCCATCCATCACCCTGCCCCGTCGCCGCAGCGCATTGACCACGCTGCTGCGCTGGTCTGCCCTTGCCCGTCAGCGCCGCCAGCTTGCCCGTCTGGATGACGCCGCCCTGCGTGACATAGGCCTGTCCCGCGCCGATGTCGCAAACGAGCTACGTCGCAAGCCCTGGGACGCCCCGACGCATTGGAAGCGGTGACGCCATCCCCTGCATATTCCGCCGGAAACAGCGCGTTTCGTTGGGTTTGAGCCTTGAAATACCTCCTCGCTCTGCCAATATCGGTAACGAATATTACGGACTTCCCTAATCCGCACACAGCTTGGAGGCATAGATGGCTCAATACAGAACAATCCGGACCGCTGCCGGGACGACCGCGGCCCAGATTGACGAAGGTCTGCGCACGCATATGAGCAAGGTCTACGGGACCATGTCCATCGGCATGCTCCTCACCTTCGCGGTCGCATGGGCCGTAGGTACGAGCCCTGAACTGCTGAGCGTGTTCCGCGACCCGATGACCCTGTCGCCGAACATCCTTGGCTACATCGTCATGTTCGCCCCGCTGATCATGATCTTCGCCTTCGGCGCGATGATCAATCGCCTGTCTGCCGCTGCCGCGCAGATGTTCTTCTACGCCTTCGCCTCGGTGATGGGCCTGTCGCTGTCGTGGATCTTTGTCGCCTTCACCGGCTTCTCGATCGCGCAGGTGTTCCTCGTGACCTCGATCGCCTTCGCGGGCCTGTCGATCTTTGGCTACACCACCAAGAAAGACATCTCGGGCTGGGGATCGTTCCTGATCATGGGTGTCATCGGTCTGCTGGTGGCGTCGATCATCAACATCTTCCTCGGATCGCCGGCGATCATGTTCGCCATCTCGATCCTTGGTGTGCTGATCTTCGCCGGTCTGACCGCCTATGACACGCAGAACATCAAGAACACCTACCTTGAGCACGCAGCGCATGGCGACAGCGAATGGCTGGGCAAGGCCGCCATCATGGGCGCGCTGAACCTCTACATGAACTTCATCAACATGTTCATGTTCCTGCTGCAACTGATGGGCAACCGCGAGTAATCAATCGCTACGCCCCGCGACACACGCCCGCCGGCCATCTGGTCCGGCGGGCTTTTTCATGCCTGATCGCTAGCGCCGCGACCGAACCGTCAGGCCAGTACCGCTGGCATCAGCCCGCGCAGCGAATTGCCGATCCACAGCTTCTCGGCCCGTTCCAGATCATGGCGCGTGAGGATCTCTTCCTTGACCTCGCCGGTGCACAGCAGGCTTTCGCGCAGCACGCCCGGCAGCAAACCGCTCGACACCGCGGGCGTCAGCTTCTGCCCATTGATCTGCAAGAAGACATTGCTGATGCTGCCCTCGCACAGCTCGTCTTGCGTATTGAAGAACAGCACCTCGTCGATCCCCGCCGGCCGGCTTGCGTAGGCATCGTCATACAGCGCGCGCCGCGTGGTCTTGAGCCGCAGGAACGGGTCGCGCGGGTCAAGCCGCTGCGCCGACACCAGAACCCGGCTGAGCACCGGCAGCGCGCCCAGCTCGAAAGGCTGGGATGTCATGGCCACGCTGCCATCCTGCGCCACGCTCATGCGCAGCCGCAGCGGCGCATCGCCACCAATCTTGTTGAGCGCCCGCAGCACCGCCACAGGATCGTAGTCGAACCCCAGCACCGCGCAGCTGCGCTGGCAGCGCGCAAGATGCAGCCGCTCGCGCACGATGCCCGAATGCGGCAGCCACAGCATGGTCTCGATCACGCGGAGCGCGGGATCAGTCCTGTCACGAAGCGAGATTTCCAAAGTGCTTCCTCGTATTCCGCCTCACAGAGACTGTCATGCACGATGCCGCCACCAATCCCCATGAGCGCGCGCCCGGGCGCTGTCAGGGTCAGGGTGCGGATCGCAACGTTGAACGAAGAGCGCCCATCCGGAGCGGCCCAGCCAATGGCGCCACAATACGCGCCCCGGCGCCAGCCCTCCAGCCGGTGAATCGCCTTCATCGCGGCAATCTTGGGGGCACCGGTGATCGAGCCGCAAGGAAAGATTGCCTCGAATACGCGCGATATATCAAACGGCGCGTCAAGTTCGGCCGAAACCCGGCTGACCATCTGGTGCACCGTCGCATAGGTTTCGACCCGCAGCAGATCCGGAACATGCACCGACCCGATGCGGCTGATCCGTGACAGATCGTTGCGCATCAGATCGACGATCATGATGTTTTCGGCCCGGTTCTTGATGTCGCTGGCCAGCGCATCGCGCAGCGCGTCATCATCCGGCCCGGTGTCGCCGCGCGGCGCGGTGCCCTTCATCGGGGCGACGGAGATGCGCCCCTGCGCGTCGGTGCGAAAGAACAGCTCGGGCGAGCGCGACAGCACCTCGTGGCCGCCAAGCCGCAGGAACGCCCCGTGCCCGACCGGCTGATGCTGGCGCATCGCCTGCCAGAGCGCCTCGGGGGTGCCCTCGAATGCCACCTCGACCGGCATCGTCAGATTGACCTGATACAGATCGCCGCGGGCGATCATCTGCTTGATCTGATCAAAGCTTTGCGCATAGCGGGCGCGATCCCACAGCGGCGTGACCGCGCGCACCTGCGCCGTACCTTCCGGCTGCGGCGCGGCAATCGGTGCATCGAAGATGCCAAAGCACAGCAGCGGTGTGTCCGGTTCAAGCAGCCCTGACAGCGACGGCTCCAGCGCGAAGCCCAGCTCGTAGAAGGCGATGCCCGCGATCCACGCGCCGTCGCGCCGGGCGCTGTCCAGCCGCTTGAGCGCGGCGCGCGCCGAACTGGCATCCTGCGCGGTGATGATCTCGCGCGGGGCCTTGAACAGCGCGGCGGTGCCGCCCGGCCCATCCTCGACAAGGATCCTGTCCTGCAGGTCTGGCGTCATGTCCGGCCCGGCCTTTACACAAGCAAAAGGCCGCGCGGCCATGGGCGTCGCGCGGCCTTCGTCACTGTCGCGACGAGGCAGATCTTACTTGATCTTGCCTTCTTTGTACTCGACGTGCTTGCGCACAACCGGGTCGTACTTGCGCACGGTCATCTTCTCGGTCATCGTACGTGCGTTTTTCTTCGTCACGTAGAAGTGGCCCGTGCCCGCCGACGAGTTCAGGCGGATCTTGATTGTGGTGGGCTTCGCCATGTTTCTTCTCCTGCAGCGGTCCCGCAGTGTTGCAGGGGCCGTGAAATCTCTTGAAGTCGCCTTTTACTGATCCGGGCACCCGAGTCAACCGGGAATGGCGGATATAATGCGTGGAGGGCCTGTAAGCCGGATTCTGTTCCCGGGGTTGCCCCCGTTCGGCGACCATTCCTCTAGGCGCACGATTGCTCGCGCGCTCTAGCTGCCAACCCGGACGTCTCGGGCCAAAGCTGCCCTGCGGCGATATCCCCGAAAGGATCATGCCCCGCGCGACGTCCCTATTTGGCGTTGCTCCCGGTGGGGCTTGCCATGCCACCCCCGTTGCCGGGGGCGCGGTGGGCTCTTACCCCACCGTTTCACCCTTACCGTCGCAGTGCCCTTCGTTTGGCCTTGGGCGAACCCTTGGCGCACCTCCGGTGCGACGGCGGTCTGTTTTCTGTGGCGCTTTCCGTCAGGTTACCCTGCCCGGGCGTTACCCGGCACCGATGCTTCAGTGAGTCCGGACTTTCCTCCCCCGATCCTGCGATCGGCGGCGGCCGCCCGGCCCTCCACGCATCGTCCACATAGGCGCGGGCGGCAGGGGCGTCAATCGTTCAGCGCAGCAGCAGCGGTTCGGCCATCCAGTCGCGGATCGCGTCGGCCACCGCCTCGGGGCGTTCGAGCATCGGCAGACGGCCCGCTTCCTCAAGCACCTCAAGCCGCGCACCGGGGATCAGATCGGCCAGAAAGCTCTGCCGCTTCACCGGGTGCTGCGCGTCTTCGAGACCGCACAGGATGGTTGTTGGCACCCGGATCTTGCGCAGCGCGCTTTGCTGGTCGCGGCGGCGCTGCATCATGCGCACCTGCCGGGTCAGGATGTCGATGCCCTGCCCGAGGGCCATGTCATCGAGCAGCGCCTGAATCTCGGCGCGGTAAGGGCCATTATACAGCGCAGTCGCAGGGATCAGCGCCCGCGTCGCATCCAGCAAACGCCCGGCGCGCGCCTTGATCAGCAGCGGATCGAGCGCCGCCGCCTGCGCCGGGGTCTCGCCCATCGGTGAGGCGTTGATCAGCATCAGCCGCGTCACGCGATCAGGGGCGCGGCGCTGAAGCTCCATCGCGATCGCGGCGCCCAGCCCGACGCCGGCCAGCGCAAAGCGCCGCGGCAGCACGTCGAGCAGGCCCGAGGCCACCTCTTCGACCCGCTCACCAGCCGAGATCGGCGCCACCATAACCGCCATGTCGCGCGACAGATCGGCAATCTGCGGCCCCCAAAGCCGGGCATCGCACATGACATCGGGCAAGAGAACCAGCGCCTCAGCCATGCCTGTCTCGTGTTGTGCCACTCATGCGCTGCCCCAGTCTGCCCGACCGCAACCTATCAGAGCAGGGGGCGATGGAAAGCCGGAATGCGCCGCGCTTACCGAAGGATGATCGGCGTCATTCCGCCGCCATCGCACGGCTCTGGATCGGCGCAAGACCGGAGGCGTGGATCTGCATCCAGATCGCCGCCTCGTCATACAGCGTCCATTCGCGGCGGATGCCGTTCGGGCCGAATTCGGCGTGGCTGATGCCCATCACATGCACCATCGCCCCGGTGGGCTTGCCGAACGCGCCCCAGCCATCGTGCCGCCCGCTCAGCGACCAGCGCAGCGCGGCGCGGGGCGGCATCAGCCGGTCTTCGCGCCCGGCGCGGTGCTGGATCTCGAACTTCGCCGAGGGGAAAGCCGCGCGCAGCCCGAACCAGAACCGTTCTGCCGCGCCCGCGCCTTCGGCGATGACGCCGCAGGGATAGCACAGCCGCGCCGCCGGGTCGTATTGTTCGGCAATCTCCGAGAAATCATGCGCCATGATCCGTTCCAGCACCCCGGCAAAGGCCATGCCCCACTGGTTGCCATTGCCGCTGCCGGTATAGGGGCCGGGCTCGTCGATGCCGGGGTGGAACGGCCCGCTGTCCGGATCGCCCGGCCGCAACCGCGCCCGCGCCCAGGCCTGCACATTGATGCCAAGCTGGCGCAGGATCGCGCCGGTGTCGCGCACCGCCCATATCTCGGAAATCCGGTTGTCCTTGGCGTAGATGTCGGTCAGCACCCGAAACCGGATGCGCTTGCCCGTGGCGGCGCCGAACACGCCAGCCCCATCGTGACAGCCCTGCATCAGCAGCCGCTGCGAGCCCAGCATTCCAACGCGCCCATTGCCCGACCAGATCACATCTTCGGAGCGCGAGGCAAGATCCGGCATCGCCGCCAGCAATTCCAGTGCATCGGCGCGCAGTGCATCCGCGCCATAGCCCAGCCCCTGAGCATTGCGCAGGATCAACTGCGGATGACAGACCCCGGACAAGGCCGCCTCGAGCCCGCGCCGGTTCCACGTCGTCTCTGCCACCCGGCGCAGGAATTCCCCAAAGCCGAGATCGTCGCTGTCCTGTTCGCGCATCGCGCCCTCCTGGCAGTGAGCCGAGGGCGTGCCTGCCCCCGGAAGCGATGGCCGCAGCAGCCCTCGCCCCCGCACAGTTGCGCAAAATTCTTGATAAATCGTTCCCGACCGCCGGGATCAGTCGCCCGGATAGCCTTGCCAGCGAAACGCGCCATCCGTGCTGCGCAGCGGCGAGAACGGGTTATGCGCGATTTCCCAGATATGACCTTCGGGATCGGCGAAATAGCCGTGATAGCCGCCCCAGAACACCTCTTGCGGGGGTTTGAGCACCGTTGCGCCCGCATCTTCCGCAAGGCGCATCAACGCATCGACCTCGGCGCGGCTGGGCACGTTATGGGCCAGTGTCAGCCCGCCGTGCCCAAGGCTGTCCACCGGCACACCGATGTCTTCGGCCAGCTTTTCAAGGTCGAACAGGCCCAGCGTCTGGCCCAGAAGATCAAAGGCCACCACGCCATCAGGGCCCTCGGCACGGGCAAGGCCAAGCGATTCGTAAAACGCCGTCGCCCGCGCCATGTCGCGCACCCCCAGCGTGATCAGTGAGATCCGCGCCTCCATCCCAGTCATCCCGCCACCTCGGTGATCGCGGCCTCGATCAAGGCCAAATTCGCTGGCTCTGAAAATCGGTGGTCGGCCCCTTTTACCAGCAGCAGCCGCACATCGTCTCCGTCGATGTGATCGAGCAGGCGCAGCGCGGTGTCGCGACTGACGGCCTCGTCCAGCGTGCCCTGCAGCAGGCGCACCGGGTAGGGCATCGGCAACGGTTTGCGCAGCACCAGCTGCCTGCGCCCGTCTTCGATCAGCCGCCGGGTCACCGCGTAGGGCTCGCCATAGTCCGAGGGGCGATACCAGACGCCGCTGTCCATCATTTCGGCTTTCTGCGCGTCGGTCATTTCGGCCCAGAAGCCGTCTTCGGTGAAATCCGGCGCCGCGGCGATGCCGACAAAGCCCGCGACCCGCGCCAAACGCTGCGACAGGAGACAGGCGATCCAGCCGCCCATCGACGAGCCGACCAGCACCAGCGGGCCCTGCATCACCGCCTCGATCACCGCCTGCGCGTCAGCGGCCCAGTCGCCGATGCAGCCATCCTCGAACCTGCCGCCCGATTGGCCGTGGCCGGAATAATCCAGCCGCAGGAAGGCGCGGCCCTGCGCCTTGGCCCAGGCTTCCAGATGCACGGCCTTGGTGCCCTCCATGTCGGATTTATAGCCCGACAGGAACACCACGGTCGGCCCCGCGCCGGGTGTGAAAGCATAGGCCAGCCGGGCGGTCGGCCCGTCGAGATGGGAAATGGCGCTCATCTGTCTCTCCGTCTTTGCGGCAGAGACTGGACGCGGCACCGGCGAAGGGCAACCCCTGCCCGCCGCGCCAGACCTTCACGTCTCGACGACAGCAGCACAACCGATCCGTCCAGCAGGGCACAGAAAGATGAAGGCCCCGGAGCGCGAGGTCTCCGGGGCCTTCGATACATGGGGCGCCAAGCTTAAAGCTGCGCCATGACCTCGTCGGAGGCTTCGAAATTGGTGGTGACGCGCTGCACGTCGTCGTCATCTTCGAGCGCATCGACCAGCTTCATCAGCGTCTGCATCGAGTCGAGATCCAGCTCGGTCGTGGTGGTCGGCTTCCAGATCAGCTTGGTGGTTTCCGACTCGCCCAGTTCGGCCTCGAGCGCGGTGGCGACCTCGTTCAGATCGGTGTCGGCGCAGTAGATCACATGTGCCTCGTCGTCGCTTTCGACATCCTCGGCGCCAGCCTCGATCGCCGCCATCATCACCGTGTCCGCATCCCCAACGGAGGCTTTATAAATTACCTCGCCTTTGCGCTCGAACATAAAGGCCACCGATCCGGTCTCGCCGAGGTTGCCACCGTTCTTGGTGAAGGTCGAGCGCACGTTCGACGCGGTGCGGTTGCGGTTGTCGGTCATCGCCTCGACGATGATCGCCACGCCATTGGGGCCGTAGCCCTCGTAGCGGATTTCTTCGTAATCCTCGCCGTCGCCACCGATCGCCTTCTTGATGGCGCGCTCGATGTTGTCCTTGGGCATGGACTGGCTTTTCGCTTCCTTCACCGCAAGCCGCAGGCGCGGGTTCTTTTCCGGGTCCGGATCGCCCATCTTGGCGGCGATGGTGATCTCTTTGGAGAATTTCGAGAACAGCTTGGCGCGAACCGCGTCCTGGCGGCCCTTGCGGTGCTGGATGTTTGCCCATTTGGAATGGCCGGCCATGAGTGCCTCTTGCCTTATATTACAGTGTTGGAAAACTCGCCCCGCGCTATAACCGAAGCGGGCGGGTCCGCGCAAGCCCGCTGCTCGGGCCCGCGCAAAGACACATTATATATAGGGGCGCGTTTCGACGCAGAGAAACTGGTTCAAGGGTGAACCAGTTTGTTTAACGATTAAACGACCCCGCCCTGGATCATTCTATCCGCCAGCCGGGCGTAGGCCTGCGACATCACCCCGTCGCCAAGCGCCACCGGGCGACCCGCGTCGCCGCCAAGCCGGGTTTCCAGATCGATCGGCAGCGCGGCAAGCAGCGGCAGCCCCAGCCGATCCGCTTCGGCCTGCACGCCGCCCTCTCCGAAGATGTGGTATTCGTGGTCGCAGTTGGGGCAGTGGAACAGCGACATGTTCTCGATCAGCCCCAGCACCGGCACCTTGAGCGAGGCAAAGGCATCCAGCGCCTTCTTGGCGTCGATCATCGCCACGTCCTGCGGGGTCGACACCACGATGGCACCGGCAAGATCGCTTTTCTGGCCCAGCGTCAACTGCACGTCGCCGGTGCCGGGCGGCAGGTCGATCAGCAGCACGTCAAGTTCGCCCCATTCGACCTGCATCATCATCTGCTGAAGCGCCCCCATCAACATCGGCCCGCGCCAGATCACCGCCTTGTCCTCGGGCAGCATCAGCCCGATGGACATCAGGGTCACGCCATGGGCCTGCAGCGGGATGATGGTCTTGCCGTCAGGGCTGGCGGGGCGCTTGGTCAGCCCGAACATGCGCGGCTGCGACGGGCCGTGGATGTCGGCGTCCAGCAGCCCGACCCGTTTGCCAGCCCGCGCCAGCGCCACGGCAAGGTTCGACGACACGGTGGATTTGCCCACGCCGCCCTTGCCCGAGCCGATGGCGATGATGCTCTTGACCCCCGGCGGGTTCATCCGTTCGGCCTGCGGCTTCATGTGGCCGCCCATCTTCAGCGAGGGAGCCTTGGGCGCCGGGCCATGCGCGGTGAGCACGGCACTGACCGAGGTCACGCCGGGCAGCGCCCGCACCGCCGCTTCGCTGGCAGCGCGCGCCGGCTCGAGCGCGCGGGCCGACTCGGGGTCTGGCGCGTCGATGACAAAGCGCACATTGCCGCCATCGACGGTCAGGGCACGAATCAAATCCGCGGAAACCGGGTCTCCGCCGCCCGGCAGGGCGACTCGCTCAAGCGCGGCCTTCACCGCTTCGACAGTCGCGGTCATTAATTTTCCCTTCCGTTTTTGCAGACCTACGTCACGTCACCATGCGACTGTTGCAAGGCTCACACGGGGTCTGCCCAATTGTTATACTTAACGCCCTGAAAACGCTGTGCGGAAGGCCCAAAACTCCATGCGCGTCACGCATAGCGGCATTGAGGTTCCGCGGGATTGTGCAGTTGCAGCAATTGCCCCAAGTTAGCGGCAACACAGCAACGTATGAACAGAAACGAGACAGCAATGGCAATCGCAACCGACAACCGCACAGCCGCTCAGGATGGTTTCGCAGGTAGCATCGCCTCGCTCTTTGCAGGCTTCCGCGAGCACATGGAGCGCCGCAAGCTTTTCCGCGCGACACTGCGCGAACTGAACGCGCTGAGCAACCGCGAACTGGGCGACCTCGGGCTGAACCGCTCGATGATCCGTCGCATCGCATATCAGGCCGCCTACGAGGCCTGAGACAGTTTTCGTTTGAAGGTCTTTCTCCTCCTCCCTGAGACCTTCGAACTTCGGCGACAACCCCACTCCTCCTCCCAGGGGTTGTCGCCAGCCAGATGCGGACCCACATGGTCCAGTAGATCGAAGACCTTCTCCTCCCTCGGGTCTTTCGAGAAAGCGACGCTGCCTCTCCTCCTCCCGGGCATCGTCGCAACCTTACATCGGGCCTCAGCGGCCCAACGCATTCGAAGCCCCCTCTCCTCCTCCCTGGGGCCTTCGATAGCGCGACGGTTCCCCTCCTCCTCCCTAGGAACCG
>NZ_JAHKQA010000078.1:0-60887 GCF_018860705.1 Citreicella sp. C3M06 | reverse complement strand
CCCTAGGAACCGCCGCAACCTTACATCGGGCCTCAGCGGCCCAACGCATTCGGAGCCCCCTCTCCTCCTCCCTGGGGCCTTCGATAGCGCGGCGGTTCCCCTCCTCCTCCCTAGGAACCGTCGCAACCCTACATCGGGCCTCAGCGGCCCAACGCATTCGGAGCCCCCTCTCCTCCTCCCTGGGGCCTTCGATAGCGCGGCGGTTCCCCTCCTCCTCCCTAGGAACCGCCGCAACCCCACATCGGGCCTCAGCGGCCCAACGTGCTCGAAGCCCCTCTCCTCCTCCCTGGGGTATTCGATAGAACGGCGGCGTCCTCTCCTCCTCCCTGGGCGCCGCCGTTTGCTTTTCTGCATCGCCCTGCATCGCAGGACAGGCATCCCGGACCATCGCCCACCAGCACAAACCGCGACCTGGGGTCTGCGGCCTTCCCTCTGACGCCGCCTTGGCGTAGAGGAGGCGGGACACCAGATGCAGGCACGGGAAGACGACCCATGGCGATGGAAAAGACATTCGATGCAGCCGCCGCCGAGGCGCGGATCTACGAGGCGTGGGAACAGGCCGGAGCTTTCAAGGCGGGCGCCAACGCGTCGCGCGACGAGAGCTTCAGCATCATGATCCCGCCACCAAACGTGACCGGCTCGTTGCACATGGGGCATGCGTTCAACAACACGCTTCAGGATATCCTGACCCGCTGGCACCGGATGCGCGGTTTCGACACGCTCTGGCAGCCGGGGCAGGACCACGCGGGCATCGCCACGCAGATGGTGGTCGAGCGCAAGCTGGCGCAGGAAAATCAACCGTCCCGGCGCGAACTGGGCCGCGAGGCGTTCCTTGCCAAGGTCTGGGACTGGAAACAGGAATCGGGCGACACGATCATCAACCAGCTCAAACGGCTGGGCGCGTCCTGCGACTGGTCGCGCAACGCTTTCACCATGAGCGGCGCGACAGGCGCCCCTGCCGGAGAAGAGGGCAATTTCCACGACGCGGTGATCAAGGTCTTTGTCGAGATGTACAACAAGGGGCTCATCTACCGCGGCAAGCGGCTGGTGAACTGGGACCCGCATTTCGAAACCGCGATTTCCGATCTCGAGGTCGAGAATATCGAAGTTGCCGGCCACATGTGGCATTTCAAATACCCGCTGGCGGGCGGCGCGACCTATGAATACGTCGAAAAAGACGAAGACGGCACCGTCCTCTTCCGCGAAGAGCGTGATTATATCTCGATCGCCACCACCCGCCCCGAAACCATGCTGGGCGATGGTGCGGTTGCGGTGCATCCGTCCGATGAGCGCTATGCCGCGATCGTCGGCACGCTGTGCGAAATCCCGGTGGGGCCGAAAGAGCATCGCCGCCTAATCCCGATCATCACCGATGAATACCCCGATCCCAGCTTTGGCTCGGGCGCGGTCAAGATCACCGGCGCGCATGATTTCAACGATTATCAGGTCGCCAAGCGCGGTGGCATCCCGATGTACCGCCTGCTCGACACACGGGGCGCGCTGCGCGCCGATGGCAAGCCCTATGCCGAATGTGCCGAGATCGCGCAGAAGGTCGCCGCCGGCGATCTGACCCTGAGCGAGGCCGAAGCCGACGCGCTGAACCTTGTTCCCGACCACCTGCGCGGGCTCGACCGGGCCGAGGCGCGCGCCGCGGTGGTCGCCGAGATCACCGCCGAAAATCTGGCGGTGATGACCGATGCCACCGATCCGCGTCTGGGCAAGCCCGCCAAGGCGCCGCTGGCCCCGGAAGAAGGCGGCGAGACCCGCGAGGCCGAACAGGTTCCGCTGGTCGAGTCCAAGCTGATCATGCAGCCCTTCGGCGATCGCTCCAAGGTGGTCATCGAGCCGATGCTGACCGACCAGTGGTTCGTCGACACCGCCAAGATCGTTGGCCCGGCGCTGGATGCCGTGAAATCCGGCAAGGTCCGGATCATGCCGGAAAGCGGCGAAAAGACCTATTACCACTGGCTGGAGAACATCGAGCCGTGGTGCATTTCCCGCCAGCTGTGGTGGGGGCACCAGATTCCGGTCTGGCATACGCCGGGTCTGGGCGGCGAATGGCGCTCGTTCTGCGCAGCGAGCGAGGCGGATGCGCTGGCACAGATGCACGATTTCTTTGGCGAGGACGCCGATTTCCTGCTGGTCGAAGATGCCGCCGCTGCCGAAGACATGCTCGCCGATCTGCTCTCGCAGGGCACCGATTACACCGGCGTCGATCAGCGCCGCCGCGCGCAGGCGATCCCGTTCTTCCGCGACCCCGACGTGCTGGATACATGGTTCAGCTCGGGGCTCTGGCCCATCGGCACGCTTGGCTGGCCCGAGCAGACGGCGGAGCTGGAGAAATACTTCCCCACCAGCGTTCTGGTGACCGGGCAGGACATCCTGTTCTTCTGGGTGGCGCGGATGATGATGATGCAGCTCGCCGTGGTCGATGAAATCCCGTTCCACGATGTCTACCTGCATGGCCTCGTGCGTGACGCCAAGGGCAAGAAGATGTCCAAATCGCTTGGCAACGTGGTCGACCCGCTCGATATCATCGACGAATACGGTGCCGATGCGCTGCGCTTTACCAATGCGGCGATGGCCTCTCTGGGCGGTGTGCTCAAGCTCGATATGCAGCGCATTGCGGGCTATCGCAACTTTGGCACCAAGCTGTGGAATGCCGCCCGCTTTGCCGAGATGAACGGCGCAGTGGGCCTTGGCGGCGGCGTGCCGCAGCCCTCGGCCACCGTGAACAAGTGGATCCTTGGCGAAACCGCCAAGGTGCGCGAAGCCGTCGACGCGGCACTGGCCGATTACCGGTTCAACGACGCGGCGCAGGCGCTTTATGCCTTTGTCTGGGGCGTGGTCTGCGACTGGTACGTGGAATTTTCCAAGCCGCTGCTTCAGGGCGAGGATGACAGCGCCAAGCTTGAGACGCAGGCGACCATGTCCTGGGTCATCGACCAGTGCCTGATCCTGTTGCACCCCATCATGCCCTTCATCACCGAAGAGCTGTGGGCCACGCTTGGCACCCGGTCCAAGATGCTGGTGCATGGCGACTGGCCGACCTACACCTCCGCCGATCTGCTCGATGCGGATGCCGACGCCGAAATGACATGGGCCATCGCCCTGATCGACGGCGTGCGCTCGGCGCGGGCGCAGATGCATGTGCCGGTGGGCCTGTATGTGCCGGTGCTGGTGACAGATCTGGACGCCGCCGGGCAGGCCGCATGGGATCGCAACGAGGCGCTGATCAAGCGACTGGCGCGGCTGGAAAGCCTCAGCCCGGTCGATGCCTTCCCCAAGGGCTGCATCAGCGTTCCGGTGGGCGGGTCGACCTTTGGTCTGCCGCTGGCCGATATCATCGACGTGGCCGAGGAAAAGGCCCGGCTGGAAAAGGCGCTGACCAAGCTTGGCAAGGAACTGGGCGGGCTGCGCGGGCGGCTCAAGAACCCCAAGTTCGCACAAAGCGCCCCGCCCGAGGTTGTCGAGGAAACGCAGGAGAACCTGCGCGCCCGCGAAGAGGAAGAGGCGCAGCTCAAGGACGCGCTCGCCCGCCTCGCCGAGATCGGCTGACTGAAACGCCGCCCCTCGGGGCGGCGTTTTCACATCAAAAGAACGACTTGCGCAGCATGTTCAGCGCCACCGCAAGGATGAACACCGCAAACACCCGGCGCAGGGTATTTTCCTCGACCGAATGCGCCAGCTTTGCCCCGATCGGTGCGGTGATCAATGTCATCGAAATGCCGATGACAAAGGCCCCGACGTTGACCGAGCCCAGCATCAGCGGCGGGCGCTCGGCCTCGGGGATGGTCACGAAGAAAAACGCCACCGCCGAGGGCAACGCGATCGACAGGCCAAAGCCCGCCGCCGTCGCCACCGCCCGGCGCATCGGTACCGAGCACAGCGTCATCAGCGGCACCGCAAAGCTGCCACCGCCAATGCCCATCAGCACCGACAGAAAGCCAATGGTGGCGGCGAGCGCCTCGCGCAGCCCTGCCCCCGGCATCTGCGCCGCCAGCCGCCAGTCGCGTTTGCCAAAGGCGAAATACAGCCCGATAAAGATGGCGATGACGCCGAACATCGCCTTGAGAAACGCCGCCTCCAGCTGCGACACGGTCAGCACGCCGACGATGGCGCCAAAGGCGATGCCCGGCGCCCAGCGTTTCAGAATGTCCCAATCCACCGCGCCCTTGCGGTGATGCGCCGCAACCGAGCGCATCGAAGTGATGATGATGGTCGCGAGCGACGTCGCAAGGCAGATCTGCATCAGTTCGGGCGAGGCAAACCCCAGCGTTTCGAAGGTGAACAGAAAGGCCGGCACCAGCACGATGCCGCCGCCAACCCCCAGCAGCCCGGCGATCAGCCCTGCAAAGGCCGAACTGACAACAAGAAGCCCCACGAGGGGCACAAGGGTGGCAAGGTCTGGCATCGGGGTCTCCGCGTAGGTTCAGCGCCGCTTAGACCCCTGCCCCGCTGGCTGCAAGGCTCAGGCGATGGCGGGCACCCGTTCAAGCGCGCGCTCCACCACCTCTGGCCCGGCGCCATCGCGGGTTGCCTCTTCGGACAGCAGGCGCCGCCAGCCGCGCGCGCCGGGACGCCCGGCAAACAGCCCCATCATGTGGCGCGTCACCTGATGCAACCGGCCCCCCTGCGCAAGGTGGGCTTCGATATAGGGCAGCATCTGGCGCACGATGTCTTCGGGCGCGGTCGGAGCCCTTTCAGCGCCGAAGATCCGCGCATCGGCGGCGGCAAGAATGTCCCACGGCTGATGATAGGCCGCCCGCCCGATCATCACCCCATCGAGCCCCCGCGCCAACAGTGCCTCGGCGGTATCGAGGCTGTCGATGCCGCCGTTGATTGACAGGTGCAAATCAGGAAACGCTTGCTTCATCGCAACGACAAGATCGTAGTCGAGCGGCGGCACATCGCGGTTCTCTTTCGGGCTGAGGCCCTTGAGCCATGCCTTTCGGGCGTGAATCACCACCCGCCGGCACCCCGCCCCGCGCACCGCATCGAGAAACGCCGGCAGCACCTCGCGCGGTTCCTGATCATCGACGCCGATGCGGCATTTGACGGTCACCTCGATATCGACCGCCGCGCACATCGCGGCGACGCAATCGGCGACCAGCCCGGGCGAGCGCATGAGAATGGCGCCGAAAGTTCCCGATTGCACGCGGTCGGACGGGCAGCCGCAATTGAGATCAACCTGATCATAGCCCGCCTCGGCCCCGAACCGCGCCGCCTGCGCCAGCTCGACCGGATCCGATCCGCCCAGCTGAAGCGCCACCGGATGCTCTTGCGGCGAAAAGTCGAGCAGGCGCAGCGCCCCACCGCGCACCAGCGCCGGAGCGGTCACCATCTCGGTATAGAGCAGCGTGTGCGCGCTGAGCAGCCGGTGCAGATAGCGGCAATGGCGGTCTGTCCAGTCCATCATCGGGGCGACGCTCAGGCGAGCGGCGCGGACAATGTCTAGGTTGCCTTCGTTCATTGGCTTTACAAGCTCGCTCATCGTTTCCGCGCCCCTCGGTTCGGGGCCCGTTTGTCCCTGTTTTCGACCCCGGTGCAACCCAATGTTACGCCAAACCCGAAATGTTGAATGGCCGCGCGGGGGATTACGGTGAAATCAAGGTACCGAAGAGCGACAGGTCATGCGCCCGGCGCTGCGGCGCGGCGTACCATGCCGAACAGGTCGCGCGGATCGTCCGGATCGGCGATCAGGTCGAGTTGCTCGAACAAGCCGGTCTCGGTCAGTTGATCGCGCAGATAACGCAGGGCCGAGAAATCCTCGGTTGCAAAGCCGACGCCGTCGAACAGAGTGATCTGGCGCGCGTCGCGACGGCCCTGCGCCGCGCCGGTGATCACCTGCCACATCTCGGTGACGGGGAAATCTTCGGGCATCTGCTGGATCTCGCCTTCGATGCGGGTCTGGGGCGGATATTCGACGAAGACATCGGCGCGGCTGAGAATATCCTTGTGCAGCTCGGTCTTGCCCGGGCAGTCGCCACCAATGGCGTTGATGTGCACGCCCGCGCCAACCATGTTGTCGGTCAGGATCGTGGCATATTGCTTGTCGGCGGTGCAGGTCGTGATGATCTGCGCCCCCAGAATCGCCTCTTGCGCAGTGGCGCAGGCGGTGATCTCGAAGCCCTGATCGGCAAGGTTGGCGATGGTCTTGCGCGTCGCCCCCGGGTCAATGTCAAAAAGCCGTAGCTTGTTCACGCCGCAGATGGCGCGAAAGGCGGTGGCCTGAAATTCCGACTGCGCGCCGTTGCCGATCAGCGCCATGGTGTCGGCCCCCTTCGGCGCAAGGTATTTCGCCACCAGAGCCGAGGTTGCCGCCGTGCGCAGCGCCGTCAGCACGGTCATTTCCGACAACAGCACGGGATAGCCGGTGCTGACCTCGGCCAGCAGGCCAAAGGCGGTCACGGTCTGCAGGCCCTCGGCGGTGTTCTTGGGGTGACCGTTGACATATTTGAACCCGTAGACATGGCCATCCGAGGTCGGCATCAGCTCGATCACCCCCACATCGGAATGCGAGGCCACGCGCGGCGTCTTGTCGAACAGCTCCCAGCGGCGGAAGTCGGCTTCGATATAGGCGGCGATGCCGGACAGCATGTTTTCGATGCCGATGTGATGGATCAGGCGCAGCATGTTTGCGACGCTGACAAAGGGCACAAAGGCCAGCTTGGAGGGCTGGGGAGCGGACATGGCATACCTCGCAGGGGACATGTCTGCGATTATCCGCTATAAGGATTGCAAGGAATATGGCGAAACTGCTGTGAAATGTCCTATTTACCACACAATATGCCAGTGAGAATTGCGCAAATTGCAGGAACAGCATGTCAAAGCCGAACGCCGCCAAGCATATCTTCGACGATCACGACCGCACCCTCATCGGCCTGTTGCGGCAGGATGGCCGCGCCCCGGTGTCCAAGCTGGCCGAGATCATGGGGGTGTCGCGCGGCACGGTGCAGGCCCGGCTTGACCGGCTGTTGGCCTCGGGCGCGCTGCTGGGGTTCACCGCGCGGGTGCGCGACGATTACGATACCAGCCACATCCGCGCGGTGATGATGATCGAGGTGTCGGGGCGCAACACCACGCAGGTCATCAACAAGCTGCGCCGCCTGCCCGAACTGACCGCCCTGCACACAACCAGCGGCAAATGGGACCTGATCGCAGAAATCATGGTGGACAGCCTTGCCGATTTCGACCGGGTGCTGCGCGAAGTGCGGGTGGTCGAGGGGGTGTTGAACAGCGAAACCAGCATTTTCCTGTCAAGCGTCTGATCCTATCCCCAACCGGACCGGGGTTGCAGATCGCGCGGGTCCTGACGCCCCTTGCGCGATGCGCTCGATCACCTCCCACGCCATGGGCGTTGGCCCGATGGCGTCCAGGCTGGAGCGATCGCGCCGAACTGATCGAGATGCCAAGGGCGCGGCCACATTCAAAGGCAGCGAGCATCTGCGCATTGCGCGGGCAGGCGAGATTTGACCCCGGCGCCGCTGTTCGACCCGCCTTTTCAAGCTGGCCGACGCTATGGGCGAAACCTGCTGCGGTCGTCGACAGGGCCTGAGGATTCGCCCGATCAGGACTTTGCAGGCCTCGCTCGCCGAGAGCATTGCAAAATCAAACGCGTGGCAGGCGGCGTCTGGGGCTATTGCGCGAGGTCCCTGCCGTAGTGCGACAGGATCGCCTTGATGTTCTCCGGTTTGGAGGAAAGCTCTGCCCTGTTCGCGACGGCGCCAAGATGGTGCTCCATGATCTCGATGGCGCGCGGGGCATCGCCCTCCCAGATCGCCTCGATGATCTGCGAATGTTCGTCAACGGCGCAGTCGGAGGAATGGCTTCGGGCATAAAGCGACATGATGAGAGAACAGCGCAGGACCACATCGCCAACGAAGCGCGCCAGCACGTCATTGCCGGTAAGCTCTGCCAGAAGCATGTGAAACTCGCCCGCCAGACGGATGGAGACCGGGCCGTTCTTGCCGTTGACGCTGTGCTCACGGCGCAGATGTGCCTCAAGCTGATCGTATCCGCTTTGCGCCATGCCCTGACACAGAATGCGAACAACTTCCTTCTCGAGGCAACGGCGCACGGCAAAGACATGCTGCGCCTCTTCCTTCGAGGGTTCGGCGACAAAAGCGCCGCGATTGCGACGGGTCACAACGAGGCCCTGATTTTCGAGCCTGACCAGAGCGTGGCGCACGATGGTGCGGCTGACGCCGAACTGTTCGCCCACCGTGTCTTCGGGCAGGCGCATTCCGGGCTTCAGCGCTTGCTCGATGATTGCCTTGCGCAGCAGGTCATGCACTGCGTCGGTCAGGGTGGTCTTGTTGTCGCTCATGTCCGCTCTGCCCGTAAAAATCTGCCCCGTCATATCGGGTACAACTCTTCCGTCAACTGGAGACAATAGCATCGGATGGCGGCGATACGCGCCAAATAACCAAGAAATCGTATCCGATACTGGCCAGATCAGAATACAATGCGCTGCCGCCGAGACAATCAGAATGCGGCCAGAGTTACGGCTGCGCAGCTCTGCGGCAATCTCTGGCGGCGCAGGCAGCAAACCCTGCCGGGACAGCGAGCGGCGCGTCGCCTTGGCAGCGCGGCAAGGGCAAGACGCCAAATGGCAAAGGCAGGTGCGGCCAGTGTTCTGACCGCGATGGGCGGGGGTTGCCCCCCGCCCGCAGGTCTCAGCGCTCTGACACGGGGGTCCATGCGAACTGCTGCATCGGCGCATCGACCGGCGTGTCCGCGAGGTGGTTGGTGTAGTTGCTCATCACCTTCTGGGCGATGCCAAGCACGATATCCAGAACGCTCTGCTCGGTGTAGCCAGCGGCGTAGAAGGCCTCCAGCTGCGCGTCCGTCAGGTTGCCCCGGCTGTCGGTCATCGCCAGCGTGAAGGTCCGCAGCGCCTCGAGCTTGGCGGTCGGAAGCGGGGTTTCGTCGCGCAGGGCGTTGCTGATGGCGTCATCGACCTTCATCATCTTGGCGATCCCGGTATGGGCGGGCACGCAGTAATGGCAGGCGTGGTAAACGTTGATGGTCTGCCAGACCACGGTCTTTTCCTCGGCATCAAACGAGGTTCCTTCGGCGAACAGGCGGTGCAGCACCTGATAGCCATCAAGCAGCGCCGGCGAGCGCGACATCACGGCATGCAGCCCGGGCAGGCGACCAAAGGCAGCTTTGGATTTTTCGATCAGCGGCACGGCGGCGGCGGGAGCGGTGGTTTCGTCGAGCTTTGCGAACTTGGTCATGAAAGCAGTCCTTGCGTTTGCGTTTGCGGATGACTGCAACCTGTACATTCTTGAGCGATTGCTCAAGTATTTTCTTGAGTGATCGCTCAAACGTTATCGTGAAGCCATTGCATGGAACCGCGCATCCCCCCTAATCTGCCGCCATGGCACGTACCGCATCCTATGACCGCAACGCCGCGCTTGAGACGGCGATGAACCTTTTCTGGACGAAGGGCTATCATGCCACGTCGCTCAAGGATCTGGAGGCGCGGTTGCAGATGAAGCCGGGGTCGATCTACGCCGCCTTCAAAAGCAAGGAGGCGCTGTTTCGCGCCACGCTGGATCGCTACGCCGCGCGCATGAGCGCAGAGCTCGAGGCGTTGATCGCCGCCAGCCCGACGCCGCTTGAGGCGCTACAGACGCATCTGCGCTCGCTGGCGGTGATTGCCCCGTGCGATCGGCCCTCAACCGCCTGCATGCTTGTGAAATCCCTGCTGGAAGCCCCGCAAGAGGACGAGCTGCGCGATTTCATCACCGCGCATCTGGACCGGGTCGAGACGCTGATCGCCGCCGCCCTGAATGATGCCCAGCGCAAGGGCACGTTGCCCGAAACCTGCGACACCGGGCGGCTGGCGCGGCGGGTACAGACCTATATCTTCGGGCTGAAGGTACAGGCGCAGCGCGAGACGGATCCGGACCGGATGCGCGACCTTTGCCATGACCTCGCCGATGAGATTGGCCGCGCGGCTGCCGCCTGAGACAGGCATACGCCCAACGCCAAAGCCGGTCAGGCAGCGCTGGACAGGATGTCTTCCATCGTCACCGGCACCAGCGCACCGCGCTGCGCGATCACCCTGCCCGCCACACGTGCCGCGAGGGTCAGGCGGCTGTCCATCGGCAGGGACAGCTGGTCGGTGGCGAAAAACCCGGCGTTGAAACTGTCGCCCGCAGCGGTGGTGTCGACGGGCTGCGCGCTTGGCACGGGCGCCACCTGCCCGCTCTCGCCGCCCTCGCGCCAATGGATCGCGCCGGGGCCATTCTTGACCACCACCGTGCGCGCCTCTGCATAGCGCGCCAGCGTCGCCGCCGGGCTGGCATCGGCGAAATGGTCCTGCTCGTCCTCGAAGGACGGCAGCACGATGTCCGAATGGTCCGCGCCCAGCATGATCCAGCGCCGCATCTCGGCCGGGCTGCGCCACAGCGCGGGACGCAGGTTCGGATCAAAGGCAACCCGCGCTCCCTGCCTGCGGGCGCTGTCGATCGCCTCGAACAGGCGCAGGCGGGCGGGCTCTGACAGGATCGCCAGCGTGATGCCAGAGAAATACACCATGTCCGCCCTCGCCATGGTGCGGCGCAGGCGGCCCCGGTTCTCTGCCAGCTTGCGCGCGGCGGATGTCTCGCGCCAGTAGGAAAAACTGCGCTCGCCGTCTTTCAGCGCGATCATGTAGAGGCCCATGGTCCGGTCGCTGCGACGGTGCACGTAATCTGTGTCGATGCCTTCGGCCCGCAGCATATCGAGGAACCTGCCCGACAGTGCATCCTGCCCGACGCAGGTATGATAGCCGCAGTCCACATCCGGTCGAAGGCGCCGCAGGTACCAGAGCGTGTTGAACGTGTCTCCGGCAAATCCCTGCATCACCTGCCCGGCGGCATCGGGGGCCAGTTCGACCATGCATTCGCCAATGGAAATGAAGCGCATTGCGTGAATCCCTGGGTGGGGCCCCGCCCGGCGACCAGAGGCAACCGGGCGGGGCTTTGAGGTAAGACGCGCGCGCCTTAGCTGAACAGCACGCCGCCGTTGATGTCGACGTTCACGCCGGTCAGGAATGCGCTGTCGGACGAGGCGAGGAAGGCCACCGCGTTGGCGACATCTTCGGAGGTGCCCTGACGCTTTGCCGGGGCGGCGGCTTCGTAGCCACGGCGCGCCTGATCGGGGGTAAAGATGTTGTGGAAATCGGTGTCGATCATGCCGGGGCACAGCGCATTGACGCGGATTTTCGGCCCCAGTTCCTTGGCAAGGCCACGGGTCAGGGTCATCACCGCGCCCTTGGAGGCCGCATAGGCCGCAGCGCCCGCGCCGCCGCCGTCACGCCCGGCCTGGCTGGCGAGGTTGACGATCGCGCCTTCGTCCATATGCTCGAGCGCCGCTTTGGTCATCAGGAAGACGCTGGTCAGGTTCAGCTCCATCACCTTGTTCCAATGCTCCAGATCCATCTCGCGGATGGTCTTGCGCGCGATCAGACCGCCCGAGTTGTTGACCAGTACATGCAGCCCGCCAAAGGTGTCGACGGCGGTCTGTACCAGCTTTTTCACCTGCTCCGGATCGTTCAGATCGCCTTGCACGGCGATGGCTTTGCCGCCCTGCGCCTCGATATGCGCCACGACCTTCTGCGCGCCTTCGGCAGAGGAGAAATAGTTGATGACGACATTTGCGCCCTCGGCCGCCAGCTTGATGGCGCAGGCGGCGCCGATGTCACGGCCACCGCCGGTCACGATGGCAGTTTGTCCCTTGAATCGCATGGTATCTTCCTTCTTGTAGATTGGGTTTTGCCGGAGAGGTCCGGCGTTGTCTCAGGTGTTGGCCAGCTTTTTGAGAACCACCCGGAAGGCGTTCTCGTCCGCGTCTGTGAAGTAAAGGTCGGCGTCATAGCCCTGATCGTCGACAAAGTGAAAGATCCGCTTGGGCGCTTCAAGGCGATAAGGCACCAGCAAGGTGGCGATGCGGTGCCGCGTCGCCGCCGGATAGCGGGCGGTCAGGAAGGTGCTGACGGGCAGCCCTTCGTAATCCTTCGGGTCGACATCGGGGAAATCGGTGGTCTGGGTGATCTCGGGCTTGCCGGCCTCGGACCAGACGACCTGTCCGTAGAACCCGGCGCGCTGGCCGGTGTTGCGGAACGATGTCTGCCCCAGATCATAGCGGTTGTTGGCGTGCAGCAGCCAATCCACCGTGACCGGCTCCGAAGCATCCACCTTGTCGACGATGACAAAGTAGCTGTTGCGAACGAAATACACCTCGCGTTCGGCGCGGGTCACCTCGGGCGACAGGCTTTGATAGGCCGCCGTGGCATCGCCGTGGATGAATACGTGATCCTCGTGCTGCTCTGCTGCGAGGATACGCCCGGTGGCGGCCATGGCGCGGGCCTTGTCCTTTTCGGCGTATTGGCCCTTGCCGTTGATCAGGATGGCGTTCTTCGATCGGGTCTGGCGCCGCCAGTTGCGGTGCATGGTCGAGCCAAAGGCGACGTAATAGCCCGACTGGATCGCCAGATCCTCGCCGTAAGCCGACAGGCAGAAGGCGTTCTGATCGCCGTGGCTGTGGCTGACCGAGCCAAAGGGCGAGGATTTGAACACGAACTGGATGTGCTCGTCCGGGTCCGCCATGGCGTGCTGCACGCCGACCCAGCCGATGCCGCGAAAGTGTCGCATACCGCCTTCGGGCGGGGTCGCCTCGACCTCGGGGTAATCGGTGCGAAAGGCCATTTCGTCAAAATTGGTGTCCCACCAGCCCCAGTTGTAGAACGCGCCTTCGGTGCCGGGGTTCAGCCTGAGGTTTTCCTCGCAATACCACTGGTACGCCCCGTTGCCGGTGACCCCGGCAAACTGGCGCATGTTGAGCCCAGTCTTGATCCCCGGAAGCTCGCCCTGCGTGCTGTCATCGCCAAAGGTGGCGCGGCGGGTGTCGGGAGCCTTGCAGAACAGCGGGAAATCCCCGGTGTTCTGAAAGAACGGGCGCTTGTAAAGATCGATGCCGCTGAAGGATTTCAGCCGGTTGGCCGCGTCGATCAGATAGGCGATGCCCATCATCCAGTAATTCGTGCCCTCGGCCCAGCCGCCGTCGCTGTCGCCCCAGGGCGAATAGACGGTGAACAGGAATTCGACGCAGTAATCGAGCCATTCACGGGCCTCGTCATCGGCGTCATCGCCCAGCAGCGCGATGCAGGCCGGAATGATGGTCAGCGAGACCGAGCGCACGGCGTGGCTGTCATAGGGGAACAGGTGGATCTTGGCGTTGATCATCGCGTGTTCGGCGATGTCGCGGGTGCGTGCCAGCAGCGCGCCGCGCACGGTGGCGCGCTCGTCTTCGGACAGTGCGCCATGCAGCCAGTCATAACCCCAGGCCAGCGCGTTGTTCACGCGATAGGCCCATTCGTCGGTATAGGCGCGGCTGGTCATGCCCATCGGGTCCCAGCTGGCCAGCTCCAGCAGCCATTCCTTGGCGCGATTGGTCATTGCCGCGTCATCCAGCACTGCGCCGCCGATGGCGAGATGGCGGATGGCGTACCACGCCTCTTGCAGGTCGATGTAGGTCTGGCGCCAGACCGGCGGGGTGCGCTGGTGGTTGGGGTAGCCGGCGGGTTCCGTCATCACCGGGCGGTCCATCCACGGCAGCACGGATTTCTTCAGGAAGACATCCCAGCCGCAATGGCTTGGGTCCGCCGCCACCGCCGCCTTGAACGCGGCCAGCCGGTCGGGGCCGAGCCACAGGCGCGGGTGCGCCATGTCGGCCTTTGCAAAGCGATCCTTGCGCGCGGGCAGCGGCGTTTCCGGCAGCCCTTCGGCGAGGAAAAAGGCGCGTTCCTGCGACCAGGTCGTTGCCTGTTTGCCCGCCTCGTCACAGGCGGCAAAGGCCCAAGTATAATCGCCCGGCGGCAGCGCCGCATCGGGGGTGAACATGTTCCAGCGGATCGGGCCGAAGGTCTGCGGCGCTCCGTCGGCAGGGGTGATGCGCAGCAGGTAGCGCGCTTCGTCCTCGATCACCGGCAGCCAGGTGAACCGCGGCGGGTTCTCGGCGATCACGGCATGTGCCTCGGGCGCGTAATGGATCGTCAGCCGACCGGCGCGGGGTTCGTCGAGCGTGGGAAGAGAGGTGCCGGACATGGGGGTTCTTTCGAATTGGATATGTGGGTCAGACAAGCTGCGGGCGCGGAGGGAGGAGGAGTCCCGCGCCCGCCGGACCGCTCTGGTGACGCATGGTCAAAAGAGCGGCCTTTGTGCGTTCAGCCGTACTGGCGGGCATAGGCCGAATTCATCGCATCCAGAACCTTTTCCAGCCCCATCTTATCGAGGGTCGACATGTAATCGTCCCAGTCTGCCTTGACGTCGCCAGAGCCGAGGATCCAGGCCTGCTGACGTTCCAGCATGTAAGACAGAAGGCTCGGCCAGTACTTGTCAAAGACCGCCTGCTCGCCCTTGTCGAAGGCAACGCCGAGGAACTGGTCGACCAGCAGATCATTGGCATCATACAGTTCGATGCCTTCGCGGGCGGCGGGGGCTGTCCACTGCCATTCGTAGCGGTAATCCATCCAGTAGCCGCGATAGATCTGCGCCCCCACGGTGTACATCTGGGTGTTGACCGGCGTGTCGCTGTTGAGCACCGCATCGGTGAACACCGGCTCGCCGTCGATCATGTTCCATGTCTCGCCCTCGACGCCGAAGTTGGACAGCAGGCGGCCCGTTTCGGTGAACCAGAAGTCGAAATACTTGATGGTCTCGACCGGGTGTTCGTTGGAATAGGAAATCGCCCAGCCATCCGGCTTGATCGGGGTGCGACGGTGTTCTTCCATGCGCACGCCGCCCGCAGATTTCGGCGGCAGGAACGGCGCAAAATCAAACCCGGGGATCTTTTCGGCCAGCGCCGTATTGTAGCCAGAGGTCGAGGCGAACCAGTCATGTGTTACGCCGCCCAGATTTTCAGACAGAAGATACTCGCGCGCCGAAGAGCCGCGGGTGAACACTTCGGGGTCGATCAGACCTTCGGCGTACCATTTGGCGATATTGGCGATCCCGTCACGATAGGCCTCCTGCGCGTAGGGGTGCACGACCTTCCCATCCTTGACGTAGAAATCGTGATACGTGTCGGACCCAGAAGAGCGCGCATCCCACAGCGTCAGCAGACGCAGCACCTCTTCCCAGTCGCGGGCGAAATAGGGGATCTCGTCCTTCTTGCCATTGCCATTGGGGTCGTCGTTGCGGAACGCGGTCAGCACCGTGTAAAGCTCATCGACGGTGTCGGGCTGCTCCAGCCCCAGCTTGTCGAGCCAATCCTGACGGATGTACCAGGCCCGGCCGAATTTGCCATCGGGCAGATAGGGGATGTAATACATCTTGCCGTCAAAGGCCGAAATCGCCTGACGCAACTCCGGGCGCTCGTCGAAGAACGCCTTGATGTTCGGTGCGTGCTCTTCGATCAGATCGTCGAGCGCAAGGAACGCGCCTTCCGGGCCGTATTGGTTCACCGGCTGCTGGATGCGGTTGCCGCCCACGATGTCCGGCAGCTTGCCCGTGGCCAGCAACAGGTTCATCGCCTCGTAATTGTCCTTGGTGTTCTTGCCCGAGGTGGCGTCCTTGAGATGGATGCCGGTCATCTCGCGCGCGGCAAGTTCGACCGGGTAATCCTCTTGGTAGCCCTGACTGCGGGGCCAGTGCATGTGGATGGTCAGCTCGAGCGGGTCGCTGACGATGGTCAGATCGTCCTCGGCCCATGCCGGCGCGGTCAGGATCGTGCTGGCCAGAGCCATGGCCGTCAGTTTGGTGATACGCATTCCAAGTCCTCCCTTGGGGTGTACACAGGTCATTCCTTCACTCCTCCGAGAAGAATGCCCTTGCTGAAGTATTTCTGCAAAAACGGGTAGATAAGCAGGATCGGGATGATCGAGCAGACGATGATCGCGGCGCTGACCGTTTCCACGCTGTAGTTCGCGGTCAGCAGGGTCGAGGCGAATTCCTGATCGTCGGTCAGTTCCGCAATGGTCTGGCGCAGGTAGACCTGAAGCGGGATCTTGTCTTCGTTCTGAAGCAGGATCATCGCCCAGAAGAAGCCGTTCCAGCGCGACACGATGCAGAACAACGCGACGGTGGCGATGGCCGGTTTCGACAGCGGAACAAAGACCTTCCACAGCACCTGAAATTCGCTGGCCCCGTCCATCCGCGCCGCCTCTTCGAAGCTTTGCGGAATGCCTTCGAAGAAGTTGCGCAGCAGGATGATGTTGAAGCCGCTGACCGCGAAGCCGATGATGATGCCGAAGTAGCTGTCGAGCAGGCCAAGGTCCCGCATGTTCAGGAAGAACGGGATCATCCCGGCGTGGAACCACATGGTAAACGCCACCATCAGGTTCCAGAACCGCCGCCCGTAAAGCTGCGGGCGCGACAGCGCGTAGGCACCGGGAATGATAAACGCTAGGCTCATCAGCGTGCCGAACACCGTGTAGACAAAGGTGTTCTTGTAGCTGATCCAGAACATCGGTTCGGACAGCACCCGCTTGTAGGCCTCGATGGTCCAGCCGACCGGGGTCAGCACGACGTTTCCGGCGCGCGCCTCGAAGCCTGAACTCAGCGACAGCGAGGCAATGTAGATGAACGGATACAGGGTCGAAAGGGCGAACAGGCCGATCAGGATCATGTTGACGATGACAAAGAGGCGATCGCCACGCGAGTAGAGATTGAGGTTGTTCATGGCGTCACCACAACGATGTGCGCGAGAAGCGCTTTGAAATCATGTTGGCGGAGATCACGAGCACAAAGGCCACCACCGCGTTGAACAGGCCCGCCGCGCCGGCAAGGTCGTATTGCCCGCCCTGGATGCCCTGCCGGTAGATGAAGGTGTTCACCACATCCGCCGTCTCGTAGGTGGCGGGCTGGTACAGCAGGATGATCATCTCGAATCCGACTTCGAGGATGTTGCCGATGCGGATGATCAGCATGATGATGATCGTCGGCAGGATGCATGGCACAGTGATCTTCCACATCATCTGCCAGCGGCTGGCCCCGTCGACCACGGCGCTTTCGTACAGCGTCGGCGACACCCCGGCGATGGCCGCAAGGTAGACGATCGACTGAAAGCCCGCCTCTTGCCAGACCCCGGTGCCGATGAAGATCGGGCGGAACCATTCGGCCTTTGTCAGGAAATAGATCGGATCGACCCCGAACCAGCCGAGGATGGTGTTCACGATCCCCGCGGATGGTGAAAACGCCGTGATGACGATGCCCGCGATGATCACCGAGCTGATGAAATGCGGCAGATAGACGATGGTCTGCGCCACGCGCTTGAACCAGGCGTTGAGCACCTCGTTGAACATCAGCGCCAGCAGGATCGGAACCGGGAAGCCGAACAGCAACCCGTAGGCGCTGATGATGACGGTATTCTTCAGCGCGCGCAGGAACTGGTCATTGCCGAACAGGGTCTGGAAATGTTCCAGCCCGACCCACGGGCTGCCTTCGATGCCCCGAAAGATCGAGTAATCCTTGAACGCGATC
Organism: Citreicella sp. C3M06; assembly: GCF_018860705.1. Taxonomy (GTDB): domain Bacteria; phylum Pseudomonadota; class Alphaproteobacteria; order Rhodobacterales; family Rhodobacteraceae; genus Salipiger. The sequence continues at coordinate 43,413 of NZ_JAHKQA010000078.1, read as the reverse complement.
TGAAGCCCGTACATCGGCTTGTAGAGGAAGACGAGCAGCCAGATGATGGTCGGCAGCAGCAGCAGGTACAGCTGCCATTCGCGCTTCAGGTGGTCGCCGACACGCTGGATGCGCGAGGCTGCGCGGTTGCGCTGTGCCTCGCGGGCCTGAAGCACCAGCTCTTCGGTGCGGTTGCCTTCGATTTCAGGGGTATGGGTCATGCCGCCTGCTCCACCGCCGTGGTCTGGCCGGGCAGCGCCATGCCGGTCTCCGCATCAAAGACGCGCAGCAGGCCCGGTTGCACGGCGAAATGCGCGTGTCCGGTCGAGGCTGGCACATGGCCGATGGTCTCGTGCCGGATGACGAATGGCTCGCCGCCCAACGTGGCATGGATCAGCGCCTCCGAGCCCAGCGTTTCCACCAGATCGATCTCGACGGCGACGCCGGTGGCGGCCAGCGTGGCAAACTCGGGCCGGATGCCAAGGATCACCTTGCGCCCCGGTTCCAGCCCCGGCAGCGACGGCAGCGGCAGGCTCTGGCCATGGAAGTCCGCATGGGCCATGCCATCCCTGACCGCGACAACCGCATTCACCATGTTCATCGGCGGCGAACCAAGGAACCCCGCGACAAAGGTGTTCACCGGGTTCAGGAACAGATCCATCGGCGTGCCGACCTGCTCGATCCGCCCCTCGCTCATCACCACGATGCGGTCGGCAAGGGTCATCGCCTCGACCTGATCATGGGTCACGTAGATCGAAGTCACGCCCAGCCGGTTGTGCAACCGCTTGATCTCGGCGCGCATCTGGCTGCGCAGCTTGGCGTCGAGGTTCGACAGTGGCTCGTCGAACAGGAACACCTTGGGGCGGCGCACGATGGCGCGGCCCATGGCGACGCGCTGGCGCTGACCGCCAGACAGATCGGCGGGGCGCCGTTCAAGGTAATCGGTCAGGCCGAGGATGGCCGCGACCTCGTCGACGGATTCGGCAATCCGGTCCTTGGGTTCCTTGCGGATGCGCAGGCCGAAGGCGATGTTCTCCGCCACGTTCAGATGCGGGTACAGCGCGTAATTCTGGAACACCATGGCCACGTCGCGGTCTTTTGGTGCCACCCGATTTACCCGCCGCCCATCGATGGTCAACGTGCCGTCGCTGATCTCCTCCAGCCCTGCGATCATGCGCAGCGTGGTGGATTTCCCGCAGCCCGAAGGCCCAACGAGGACGACGAATTCGCCCTCTGCAACGTCGAGTTCGATGCCATGAACAACGCGCAACGCGCCATAGCTCTTGACGATACCGTCGAGGCTGACTCCGGCCATGTGCTCCTCCCTAAAAAGCGAGCCTCGGGTCGGTCGAGGCCGCAGGTCCTGCCTGATTGGTGGCGGCGAATCGGCACAAAGTCAAGTCTTGTATCCAAGTTGGGATACCAGTACTTTCGGATCAACGCGTATCTGCGCCACCACGTCCGGCGCCCCTTCCCGCCCCAAGCTGGAATTGAAACGCGTCCTCGGTTATGGGGGAACGCTCAAAGGGGAACCGTATGACGAAGACCGCCAGCCTGACCGCCAGCCGCCGCAACAGCGTCGACGATATCGTCGATCACCTGTACCGCGAGATCACGTCGCTGCGCCTGCTGCCCGGCACGCGGATCTCGGAGACCGACATCGCATCGCAGTTCGGCGTGTCGCGCCAGCCGGTGCGGGACGCCTTCCGCCGGCTGGAAACCATGGACCTGATCCTCGTACGCCCCAAGAAGGCGACCGAGGTCAAGAAATTCTCCATGCGCGCCATCGAGAAAAGCCGGTTCGTGCGCGCCGCGGTCGAGGCCGCAGCCCTACGCAAGGCGGCAGAGCTGTGTGACAAGGCCGGCGGGTTCGAATTGGACTCGCGCATTGCCATGCAACACAAAGCTTTGGCCAATGAGGATTATTCCGGATTTGGCGCACTGGACTACGCCTTTCACAAGGCGATCTGCGAGATCGGTCAGGTGCCCTTTGCCTTTGACATCATCAAAGAGGAAAAGGAAAAGGTCGACCGCCTGTGCATCCTTGGCCTGTCAAAGGAACGCCGGATGCCGCAGCTGATTCAGGATCACGAGGACATCGCCGCCGCCATCAAGGCGCATGATGCCGAGGCCGCGGTCGCCGCCGGAATGCGCCACCTGTCGCGACTGGATGAAACCATCGCAGCCATCCAGATCAACAGCGCTGCCTATTTCACCGATGACGCCTAAGCCACGCCGCATCCCGCGATAGTGGACGTTGCGATCGGGGTAAGTTTTCCGCCTCTCGCAAAAAAAACAACTTGTATCCCAGATTGCATACCAACATGATGCCTTCCATGGACGTGGCGCTGGGAGAGAAGCGCCCTGCCCTTCTGGGAGGAAATGCATGACCGATATCATCCTCGCGAAGCGATTCGCTGCCGCCGCGGTGGCTCTTGGACCGGCTCCCGGCGGCGCGCAGGCTCCAGAGTTGCACGGCCGGGCCATCCACATGGGGGATGCCCCCGCCGCCATCGCCAAGCAGAGCCTTGCCACGAACCTGAGCGAAAACACCGGCAACAGGATTCAAGCGACCCGGCGCCCTCGATCAGGTCTTTGCAGGCACCCTGGATCGGACCGGGGCCAAACCGACATGATCCGCAACGCCAGATAACAGCAGTGTCGGGGATCGCCCGAAGGCGGCCCCCATCCCGCGCGAAAGCTACTTACATGACACCCCAACCGCATCTCGTCACGCGGATCGGACAGGCGCCGCGCGCCGTTCGGTCTGAGGACATGCTCCCTGCCTCCGCCGCCTCGGTGGCGCTGACCGCCCTCGGTGACACTCCCGGCGCGATGCTGCGGATGCCTGGCATCGGGGCCTATCTGCCGGAAGTGTTGCCGTGACCGCCGTCGGGGCCGGTGGCATGAGCGCCCTGCGCAGCCCCGGCGGGCTGTTCGCTCTGGCATGGCCGATGGCGATGCGGATGCTGATGCTGCACGGTATCGTGGTGGTCGATGCATGGCTGGTGGCGCCGCTGGGCGAGGCATCGGTCGCCGCCATCGGCCTCGCCAGTGCTGTTGCGGCGCTGCTGCTCGGGGCACAGAACGCCTTTGCCAACGCGGCGCAGATCCTTGTGGCGCAGGCTTGGGGATCGGCCTCGCCATCGGCGCTGCGCAGCGCCTGCCGCACCGGGCTGGTGATCAACCTTGCGGTCTGCGCGGTGGGGCTGTCGGTGCTGGCGCTGGCCACCGATCCGCTGCTGTCCCTGTCGGGTCAAAGCGCCGAGGTTCAGGCGCAGGCCCGGCTGTATCTGCTGATCTTCATCGGCGTCGTGCTGGCCGAAGCGGTCGGGCAAAGCCTGTCGGCGTTTTTCAATGGCTGCGGTGACAGCCGCGCGCCGTTCCTCAGCTACATCGTGTCGGTACCGATCAATGTCGGCCTGTCATGGGCGCTGATCCATGGTGCGGGCGGCTTGCCGCAACTGGGGCTGGCGGGCGCTGCGGTGGGCAGCGTGCTGGGCTCGCTGGTGCGGGCGGGCTACCTCGTCTGGCGCGTCTGGCGATCCACCGATAGCTGGCGCCGCGCCGACTCCTTGCCGCTGCGCCCGGCGCTGCGGGCGCATCTGGCCTTTTCGCTGCCGATTGCCGCGACGTTCTTTAGCGCGCAGGCGTCAGGCAGTGTCTGCATGCTGATCTATGCGGCCTATGACGTCTACCAGTTTGCCGCGCTGACGCTGGTCATGCCATGGATCAACGTCGTCGGCACCCTCGGTATGGCATGGGCGCAAGCCGCCGGGATCGCGGTGGCGCAGCATCTGGGCCAAGGGGGCGGACGGGCTGCGATGGATCACTTCCTGCGCATGGTCTGGCGCGGATCGGCCGGGTTGTCGGTGCTGGTCTCGGGGTTCTACGCCCTGCTGATTTTGGAAGCCGACAGCCTATACGCCGCGCTCGCGCCGCAGACCCTGACCGCGCTGGCGACCTTCCTGCCGGTGCTGCTGATCTTGCCTTGGCCGAAAAATTCCAACGCCATCTGCGGCAATACTCTGCGCGCGGCGGGGCGGACGGTCTACGTCATGCACATTTTTTTGTGGTCGCAATGGGCCTTTAAGGTGCCGCTGAGCGCGGTGCTGGTTTTGTGGCTCGACACCCCCGTGGTCTGGGTGCTGGCGCTGAACCTCGCCGAAGAATTCGTCAAATTCATCCCCTTCCATCGGGGCATGCTGAAGGGGCGTTGGCGCGATGCGTTGCCGGACTAAGCCCGCCACCTGCCCGGCCGCGCCAGACCAGCACCCGCGCGGTTGGCGTTGCCTGCCCAAGGGCCTGCGTGCCCGGCGCAAGGCAGCCAGCATGAAACGCGCGACACGACGCGCATCTTGGATGCCCTTCTTGTATCCAAGATTGAAACACTCTTACATCACCAAGCGCGCGGGCGTCGCCTGACGCGCCTGTCATCATCGGGGGGAACGACATGAAGGTGCTGATCGCAGGAACGGGCTTTGCCGCCGAAGGGCACGCCGCTGCCTTTCGTGCGGCGGGAGCAGAGATCACCGGCATCGTCGGGCGCACCCCGTCGGTGGTTGCCGAGCTGGCGCAGCGGCTGGAGATCCCCTACGCGGGCACCGACTGGGCCAGCGCGCTGAAGGCCTGCCGCCCCGACATCGCGTCCATCGCCACGCCCGGGGGCGCGCATCACCTCCAGATCACCCAAGCCATCGACGCAGGCTGCCATGTCTTTTGCGACAAGCCGCTGACGATCACCGGCGAATCCGCGCGCGAGCTTGCCGACCATGCGGCGCGGGCCGGGGTCAAAACCGCCTACGCCGCCAGCTTTCGCTACACCCCCAGCGTCCAGCACGCCGCCCGGCTGGTGGCCGAAGGCGCCATCGGCGAGCCGACCGAGGTCGAGTGCATCTCGCATTTCAACCTCGAACGCGGCATCCCCTTTGGCTGGTCGCACCGCGCCGAGCAGGGCGGCGGGCGGCTCAACAACAACTTCACCCACACGCTGTCGATCGTCACCGCCGTGGTGGGTGAGCAGATCACCCAGATCACCGGAGATCTGCGCGACGACATGCACCGCGCGCCCATCGTGGAAGGCGTCCACAATTTTGCCACGCGTCGGGAGTTCATCCCCGAAGACCTGTCCGATCCGGCGCTGGGCTGGGGCGACAGCAACGTCGAATGGTCCTACACCGTTCTGGCCCGCATCGACAGCCCACTGGCGGCGCAGCCCGTGTCGGTGCTGTTCAAACATGGCGGTCTGGTGCCGCGCTTCGGCGACGATCACATCGTGTTCTACGGCACCAAGGGCGCCATCCACCTCAAGGGGCATTACGGCAGCGGGCAGGTCTCGCTGTATGGAGGCGACCGTGACTGGCGCGCCCTGCCCCTGCCCGATGACATCGTATCGAACCTGCCAAAGGTCGCGGGTGAAACCGAACTGTGCTGGCACATCCTTGCGCGCGATTTCGTTCGCGACCTCAGCGGAGAGCCCGCCGCCCCCTACCCCACCTTTCGCGAAGGCGCGCAGTACCAGCAGATCATCGACCTGCTGCGCGCCGGTGCCCCGTGGATATCCGCCCCCAAGTTGTGAGCCAGACATGAAGATCACCAATGCCAAGGTATTCGTCGGCGGCCCCGGCAAGAATTACGTCACGCTGAAGATCGAAACCGATCAGGGCGTCTACGGGCTCGGCGATGCGACGCTGAACAACCGTGAAACCCTGCCGGCAGCCTATTTGCAGGACTATCTGATCCCCTGCCTGATCGGAATGGATCCGCGCCGGTCCGAGGACATCTGGCAGTTCTTCTATCGCGGCGCCTATTTCCGCCGTGGGCCGATCGCCATGGCGGCCTTTGGCGCCATCGACATGGCGCTGTGGGACATCAAGGGCAAACTGGCCAACATGCCGCTGTACCAGCTGTTTGGCGGCAAATCCCGCGACGGCGCGCTGGTTTACGCCCATGCCACCGGCGCCGACCTGCCCGACCTGATGGAGTCCATCGCGCATTACGTCGATGCCGGGTACAAGGCGGTGCGGGTGCAATGCGGCATCCCCGGCATGCCGTCGGCCAGCTACGCCGTGCCGGAAACGCCGGGTGCGTCGAAACATTACATCACCGATTTCAGCGGCATCCGGCCCAAGATCGAGATCTGGGACACCGACTGTTACATGCGCTACATGCCCGGCGCCCTGGCCGAGATCCGTGAGCGGTTCGGCCCCGATCTGAAACTACTGCATGATGTTCACCACCGCCTGACCCCGCGCGAGGCGGCGCAATTCGCCAAGGCGGTGGAGCCGGTCAATCTTTTCTGGCTCGAAGACCCGACCCCGGCCGAGGACCAGACTGCACTCAAGCTGATCCGCCAGCATTCCACCACCCCCATTGCCATCGGCGAGGTGTTCAATTCGCTGCACGACTGCCAGCATCTGATCGAACAGGAGCTGATCGATTTCATCCGCGTCGCGGTGACCTATGCGGGCGGCATCACCCATGTGAAACGTATCGTAGAGCTGGCAGGCATGCACCACATCCGCACCGGATTTCACGGCGCGCCCAGCCATTCTCCGCTGTGCATGGCGGCGCAGGCCCATCTGAACGCCTGGGCGCCGAATTTCGGCATTCAGGAATATCTGGTGCTGGGCACCCCGGAATGCGATGCGCTGTTCCCCTCGGATCACCAGATGCAGGATGGGCTGTTCCATGTCAGCGATGCGCCCGGCCTTGGCGTCGATTTTGACGAGGCACAGGCCGCCCGCTACAGCTATGCGCCCGGCAGCCACCCCGTCGTGCGCCTTCAGGATGGAACGCTCTGGAACTACTGAGCGCGGCGAGGGCTATGTCCCGGCCTGATCGAACGCCCTGTGCCCCTACGGCAACCCTCTCGGCTTAACGGGACTTGGTCGCAGGGCCTACACAGACATTTTCAGTTTTCCGGGCGGAGCTTATCTTGCCATGCCCCATACTCTGGCGCTCGGTGTTGCTTGAGGAGCCCCTAGGCAGCGATCTGCCAGACGCCCTTGAGTGTTCCTTTTTGACGTGGCCACCCGATGTGTCGCATCCGGTCAAATGCAATGGCGGCGCCTTTAACAGCTCTGGCTTGATGATATGCCAATCCATCATCGCCCTTAACAGCGCCTTTGCGGCCGATCCGGCATTGATGCACAAACAGGTGACGGATTCACCGTTTGTATCCAGCGCAATAGCTGGCAGCCCGCCTACGAAACACAAGATCAGGAACTTGGACTTCTGCCGATTTCGAGGACAGCGGGTTGGGTCGCCCAGCTTCGAGTAGCGGCGCCTCGGATTGCAGAAGCGCTCAATATGGTCGAACACGTCGGCACGGAGGACATCACGGGTGCGGTAGATCTTGCGGGTCCTCCGTTCGGTCTCCATCGATGAGAAGAAGATCTCCATCGCCGAGTTGTCCCGGACGTTGCCGGCGCGGCTCATCCGCTGCCCGGCAACACATCCGGAGCATGTGTGAGAGGGGAGCAGGTGATGGCGTTGTCGAGCCGCAAGCATTAGTAGTGCGATCCCTGATCGGAATGCTGCAACAGCGCGTCGGCCTTGCCGCGGCGCCAGACGGCCATCCATTGCCCGGCAGGGCGCCTACCTTGCAGATGCCTCGAGAGGGGTCAGCGAGTCCATGATCAGCGAGGCGCCCCGGTCCGCCTGCATCGACCAACCGACGGCGCGCCGAAAGAAGAGGTCGAGCAGGACCGAGACCTAGAGCCAGCCCTCCGCGATCCAGATTCAAGTGACGTCGGCAAGCCCCGTCTGGTTCGGGCGGTCGGCCTTGAAATCACGGTCGAGAATGGTGTCGGCTATGATCGAGCGTTCAGCGTCGTCCTGCGGCTTCCCGCGTCGCTTCTGCCGCGCCCTCATTGTATCCCGGCGCATCAGCCGTTCGATCCGGTGCAGTCCGCAGGCAGGCCCACCCTTGGGCACGCCGCGCCATAGGTGCAGTCGCTGGCTTTGAAGCTCTTGTCGATCTCCACGACGAGCTTCGCCTCGTAGCTCGCCCGGGCCAGGCGTTGATGCCCGACTGGGACACGCCCAGAGCGTCGCACATCCAACTCACTGGCCAGATGTGCCGATGCTTCGCAACGAGTGCGAACATCATGGCGCGTCCGGCGCGAATTAGGCGTTCGACCGTTGTCCTCGGACCGATGGTGGAAAATGGTCTCACCCTTTTTCAGGATGCTTGAGCTTGGCGACCTTTTTCTTCAGGGCTGCGATCTCGACAAGATCAGCGCGCTGCTGGCCATTGCCAGAGAACGCCCCGGCTGGTGCCGCCGCTTCACGCATCCACCACCGTAGAACGCTCGCGGCCAGTTCCAAATCACGGCATGTCTGGGCCACCGTCACATCCCGCACGGTCACGAGCTTCACCGCCTTCGGCTTGAACACGCGGCGGAACTTCGGCGTCGTCATATCCACTCTACAACTCCATAGTCACGATCTTATCTTCGTGTCCATGAAACCGGCAGCGGGCCATGCACGTTAAGCTCCGAACCGGGTGCGTCAAGTTCACCCTTGTGACGCATTGCGCACCGGCGCGGCCCCTTGCCTTCGCCGCGGTTGGGAAACCCTCTCAATCAACCTCTAATCCGCGGACTTGTGTATTTTCTCCGCCGCAGGGCGCATTCACTCATCGTAGATCGCGACCTCGGGCGCGGTGCCTTCTTGCACCCATCCGCGATACATCCCTTCGGAATTGAACGGCAACGTCAGCACCCCCTTAGCATCAACCGCGATCACCCCCCCCGAGCCGTCATTCTGACCCAGGTCCTGCATCACCACGTGGCGCGCGGCGTCGATCACGCTTTCACCCCGGTGGCGCATGCGCGCGGCGATCTCGGCCCCGGCGGTGTAGCGGATGAACACCTCGCCATGCCCCGTCCCCGACACCGCACAGGTGGCGTTTTCTGCGAAGTTCCCTGCCCCCGGCATGGGGGTGTCACCAACGCGCCCGGGCATCTTGCCGGTCCACCCCCCGGTCGAGGTCGCCGCCGCAACATTGCCCTGCCGGTCACAGGCCACCGCGCCCACGGTGCCGTGACGGCGGGCGGGATCATCGTCATCCTCGCCTTTGGCCTGCATCGCGAGCGTATCCTGCAAGGCATCCCACCGCGCCTGGGTAAAGAAATAGTCGGCCTCGGGGAATTCCAGCCCCGCCTTGCGCCCCAGCTCCAGCACATGATCGCCGATCATGCACACATGCGGCGTGGTTTCCATCACCAGCCGGGCCAGAAGCACCGGGTTCTTGGGGCCGAAGACGCCCGCCACCGCCCCGGTGGAGCGGTCGCGCCCGTCCATGATGCTGGCGTCCATCTCTTGGCGCCCGGCGGTGGTGAACACCGCACCACGCCCGGCGTTGAACAGCGGCTCATCCTCGAGCGCGCAAACCGAGGCGGTCACTGCATCCACCGCCGAGCCGCCCGCGCGCAACACGTCCTCGCCTGCCTTCAATGCGGCGTGCAAACCGGCCTTGTAGGCGGCCTCGCGTTCGGGGGTCATGGTAGATTTCAGGATGGTGCCGGCCCCGCCGTGAATGGCAAGCGCATAGGGTTGGTTGGTCATGTTCTAGCCTTTCAGCCCGGCCTGTTCGGCGCAATAACGGGCGATGTCCGCATGGGTGGCGACCCAGCAATCGCCCTGGGATGTGATATGATCCAGCAATTCCTCGAGGATGAAGATCCGCGAGCGATAGCCGGTGATATGCGGATGCATGGTCAGCAGGAACAGCCCACCCTCGGCATAGGCCCCGTCGAATTCGCGGCGAAAGATATCCAGCACGGCCTCTGGCGGGGTATAGGGCCGCTGCGCCCCGAAGCGGTTCATCATGAAATAGGGCGCGTCGTCGCGGATCCATTCCACGGGAAGCTCGACGATGCCGGTGTCCTCGCCGTCCTGTACGATCTCATAGGGGTCGTTATCGGCGAAAAGCGAGCTGTCATAGATCAGTTCCATCTCGCGCGCGATGCCAAGCGTGGCGGCGGAATAATCCCACGACGGCGTGCGCATCCCCACCGGGCGCTGGCCGGTGATCCGTTCCAGCGCATCGGCCGAGCGCAGCATCAGGTCGCGCTCCGCGTCGCCGGGAAGTTCGGTATTGCGTTCGTGAATCCACCCGTGCAGGCCGATTTCATGGCCCTCGGCAGCAAGCGACGCCTGTTCCTCGGGATGCAACAACGCCGACACGGCGGGCACAAAAAAGCTCGCCTTGGCCCCGTGCCGATCCAGAACGCGGCGAATGCGCGGGATGCCTTGGCGCGAGCCGTATTCCCCCCAGCTAAGCCGCGCGACAGACTCGCCGCCATCGCGCAATTCGCTGGTTTCATGATCGCTGTCGAAACTGAGTGCCACGGCGCAGCGCGCGCCTCCCGGCCAACGGTCGGGTTTGAGCGATCGCCCCGCGCGTACGGCGCCGACCATGGTGCGCCAGGTGGGTTCATCCCATTGCCAGGGGTGTTGGGTCATGCGTGTCCTCCATCAACCGACAGCACCTGCCCGCTGATCCAACCTGCCTGCGCGGAGACAAGGAAGCAGACCGCCGTGGCGATGTCGTCGGGTTTGCCCAGACGGCGGGCGTGGATGCCGTTCAGGACGTGTTGCTGTTTCTCGGGGCCAAAGGCGGCCCATTGTTTTTCCGTCGACGGGTTGGACAAGACGAACCCGGGAGCGACGGAATTCACCGTGATCCCCTCTGGCCCAAGTTCGAGCGCCAATTGACGTGTCAGCCCGACCAATGCGTGTTTGGCGGCCGCATAGGCCTGTATCCCGGTGAGCGACGGGCGTAGCCCCGCCCCCGAAGTGATGGTGACGATGCGCCCTGCCCCGCGCGCCTTCATCCCCGGCGCGACCGCCTGCGCGCACCACATGGCCGCATCGACATTGGCGGCGAAGATCGCGTGCCAATCGGGGTCGGTGATCTCGTCGATCGGGCGGCCCACCTGTCCGCGCACCCCCCCCGCCGAACAGACCAGCCCGTCGATATGACCGTATTGCGCCGCAACCTCGACCAGCGCCGCATGGGCGCCGTCGCGGGAGCCAAGGTCGGCCACGTGATGCGACATGCCGTCCAACCCAGCCATGCCGCCGCCGTCGATGTCGAGCGCCGCAACCCGCGCGCCCGATGCGACCAGCTGGCGGCAAATCGCCGCCCCGATCCCCTGCGCCGCCCCGGTGACGGCGAACACCTGCCCCGACAGATCTATGCGCATAGCGGTACCAACCTATCGACCAGTTCGGCGGATTGAACGCAACGCCCCGCCTCGATCTCGTGGATCAGATCGATCATCCCCGCCAGCACCGGCATGGACAGGCCTTGCTTTGCGGCGAGGGAGACCATGATGCCCATCTGCGCGTCGACCTCGGTCTTGCGTTTGCGCACCGCCAGATCGCGCCAGATGCCGGAATGGGTTTTGGCGGTCTTGCGATTATGCGCAATCATCACATCCATCGCGCGGGTCATACCCGCCGCGTCGCGCGCCAGAAACGCCGCCGGATCAAACCCGTTGAACCCGATCGGGCGCGCGCCCTGCGACGCGGCGAGGGTCATGATCTCATGCCCAAGTGCTTCGTAAACCAGGCGATGTTCGGGGCGTGCCATGGCGTCGGACATGCTGTCAGGCGTCAGCGCGGTACAGAACAACAGCGCGCCATAGCCCATCTTGCCCCACAAATAGCCCCAGATGTTGCCGGTCAGCACCGCGTCAGGTTCGACGATGGACAAAAGCCCATGGACCTCACGCGCACGATCCGTGATCGTCTCGTCCAGCTCGCCCACCGCAACGGCGGCGCGATTGCCGTAAAGGATGCGCCCCGGCGCGATCCAATCCGCGCCAAAGTTCACGAAACAGCCCACGGTGCGCTCGGCCCCGATGCGCTCGGCGATAACCCGTTCGTTAAGCCCGTTCTGCGCTGACACCACGTAGCCGCCCGGTGCCAGATGCGGCAAGAGCTGGTCCAGCGCCTGTTCGGTGTGATGCGCCTTGACCGCAAGGATGATGCAATCGAACGTGCCGCTCATCTCCTCCGGGGTTGAAGCGGGCAAAACCTGGGTGAATGTCTCGACCGGGCCTTCGATGTGCAGCCCGGTGTTGCGCATGGCCGCGACGTGATCGGCCTCGATATCCACCATGTGGACCGCATGGCCAGCCCGCGCCAGATAAGCCCCGATCACGCCGCCGATGGCCCCTGCCCCCCAGATCAGCGTCGTCATGCCCAATCGCCCTCCAGCAACGCCCGGGTTTCCTCGACCGCGACGGACCACAGCCGATCCGTATCCGCATCAGGCTTTTGATAGACCCCGCCGTAATTGCCATCGCCGATCAGCGCCCGCACCCCGGCGGCATCGCGGTCGCGCAGCCGATCAAACGGCACAAAGGGTTTTTGTTCCTCGGGCATTTGCCGACCCGGAAGGCGCGTCCACGGGAAATTTTCCATCCAGCTGGCATGGCTCGCCACCGGGTCGATATCCTGCACGCAGGCCCATGTCTTCGGCGCGCGCCACCAGTCGTGAAAGCGGCAGCGCGCACCGGGGCTCGCTTCCATCCATTCCATCGTCACGGGCTGCACCGGGCTGTTGCCGCCGTGACCGTTGACGATCAGCACCCGGCGAAACCCGGTTTTGTAAAGCGAATCCAGAATGTCGCGCAGCAACGCCGCATAGGTGGTCAGCCGCAACGACACGCTGCCCGGAAAGCCCATGAAATAGGGCGTCAACCCATAGGCCACCGCCGGGAACACCGGCACACCCAGCGGTTCGGCCGCATCCGCCGCGACCTTTTCCGACAAAATCGAATCCACCGACAGCGACAGATAGGCGTGCTGTTCGGTCGAGCCCAGCGGCAGCACGCAGCGATCATCGGTTTCAAGGTAACGTTCCACCTCAAACCAGTTGGAGTCGGAAATCTTCATGATGCGGTGTCCTTTTCGTGCAAAGCCAGACGCGCGGCCTCGATGGCCGGCAATAGATCGCGGCGCAGGGATTGGTTGTCGGGCGTGTGACGGTATTCAAAGGCGATCTGCCCCGCGTGCAGCGAATCCAGCAGATATTCCGCCCCGGTCGCATAGATCAGCACATCCGCCGCCGCCAGCGTGGCATCGGTCTCCGCATCCCCCCGCACCACCATCGCCAGATCCGAGATATGCGGCGCAAATCGCAAAATCCCCGCCTTCATGATCGCAAGGAAACCGGGGAAATAGGTATAGCCGACCACCCGCGCCTCGGTCGGGATCGAGGCCAGCGCGACCCTCGTCGCCTCGTTCGGGATCAGCATAAGGTCGAGAACCGGCAGCCCGGGAAACAGCGCTTGTACCTGCGTGCGCAGGGTGCGCGGGGCAATGATCAGGTCGATGCCTTCGGGGGGCGCCTGCTCGATCTCGCTCAGCGTCATGGCACGCAGGGTATCGCCCTGTGTCAGGGCTGGGCGGATCGCCTCGGCATAGGCTTCGGTCGCATCGTGGAAATTGCCCGCAAGCAACAAGCACATCGGCGCGGAGCTGTCGGTTCGGGTCATGGTCAGCCGCATGGCAAGTTCGGCCGGGCCGATGCCGCAGTCGCGCCCCAACCGCACAAGTTCAGCGATCTTGCGATCCAACAGACGCAGATGCTCGCGCCCCACCTGCGCCGGGGCATTGCCGCTCACGAACGTGCCCGAGCCAATGCGCGCCTCGATATGCCCTGCTTCCTGAAGCGCGGCATAGACGCCGCTGACCGTCACGGGGGACAAGCCGCACCGCTTTGCCATGTCGCGCACCGACGGCAACCGCGCGCGCGCAGGCAATTCGCCGCTGGCGATGCCGAATTCGATGCCCCCCCGCAATTGCGTGGAAACCGACACCGAACTGGTCCGGTCGATCGCCTTGGCAATCCGGTCGATCGCCTGTTCCATTTGCAACTGTGTACCATTCATACTGTAACACTTGCTCAAATATCACGCCCTGCCAAGCGGAAATTTTCTGATCAAATGCTAATTTAATAAGCTAATCTGCCGCCCGTTACGTCGATGTGTTACATAACACTCTTGACCATCGAAAAAAACCCACCTTAGTGTTTCACCATAATATAACACAGGGAACCATCCATGATGACCATGCAACGACTGCGCTGTGCCACTGCCGCCCTTGCGCTGCTCGCCGCCACCCCTCTTGCTGCCGCAGATCTGACCATCGGCCTGCGCGCCGGGCCCGATTCCATCGACCCGCATTGGTCGACCCTTGGCAGCCAGGCCGAAGCACTGCGCCACATCTACGACACGCTGGTCGATGTGGATGACAAGCTCCAGCTCAAACCCGGCCTTGCCGTGTCCTGGGAGCCGATCGACGACACCACGTGGGAATTCAAGCTGCGCGAGGGTGTGAAGTTCCACGATGGTACCGACTTCACCGCCGAGGACGTCAAGTTCTCGATCGACCGTATCCCCGTCGTCACCGGCCCGATGCCGATGACCCTTTATACCAAATACGTCGATAGCGTCGAAGTGGTCGATGACTACACCTTGCGCGTCAAGACCAAGGGCATCGCCCCCGCGCTGCCCAATGATTTCACCCGCCTGTTCGTGGTGCCGTCCGAAACCGGGATGGAGGCTGGAAACGAGGAATTCAATTCCGGCGAAAAGGCCATCGGCACCGGCCCGTTCACCTTTGTCAGCTGGGAGCCCAAGGGCGATCTGGTGGTCGAGAAATTCGATGGCTGGTGGGGCGGCGACGTGGCCTGGGACAAGGTCATCCGCAAGGAAATTCCCGATGATGCTGCCCGCGTTGCCGCGCTGCGCTCGGGTGAGGTGGACCTGATCAACTATGTCCCCGCCTCGGATTTCCTCGCAATGAAGAACGACAGCGATCTGGAAACCTTCATCTCGGATTCGATCTATATCCTGAACGTGCAGCCCAGCTTCGAGGATGAGCTGCCCCAGAAGGTGAAGGTCAACGGGGTCGAGATCGACGAAAACCCGCTTCAGGATCTGCGCGTGCGCAAGGCACTGGACCTTGCCATCAACCGCGACATCCTTGTGAACGTGGTGCTTGAAGGACTGGGCACCCCCGCCAACCAGCTGATGCCCGAAGGCTTCTTCGGCTACACCGACAAGATCGGCACCAAGGAATACGACATCGAACAGGCCAAGGCCCTGCTGGCCGAGGCGGGCTATCCCGACGGGTTCGAAATCGATCTCACCTGCACCAACAACCGCGTGCCCGGCGATGCCGTGGTGTGCGAGGCACTGGCGCAGATGTGGTCGCGGCTTGGCCTCAAGGTCAACGCACAGGCGCTGAACGGCACCGTGTTCTTCCCCGCCGCCGCACGGCAGGAATATTCCATGTCAATGTCGGCTTGGGGCACGCTCACCGGTGAGGCCGCCTATACCTATGGCGCGATGGTGCGCACCGCGGATGCGGAAAAGGGCTTTGGCAACTTCAACCGCGGCGAATATTCCAACCCGGAATTCGACAAGGTCTTTGACGAAGGCGCCCAGACGCTCGACCCCGAAAAGCGCAAGGCACTTTACGAAGATGCCTCGTACATCGCGATGGAAGACCGCGCGCTCATCCCCACGGTGATCCTGCAAACCGTTTGGGGAGCCGAGGCCGGCACGCTGAGCTTTGCCCCGCGCGTCGATCAGGAAACCCGCGCCTACGAGATCACCCCCGTCGAATGATCGCGGCGTCTCTCTGATCTATCTACCAGCCGGGCCGCCGTTGCTGTGGCCCGGCACGACTGACCGGCACCCGTACACCATGGGTGCCGGTGCTTTTCGCCCGAAAGGACCCCCATGCTTGGATATTTCGTGCAAAGACTGGCGCAAGCTGTGGTCGTGGTTTTCGCCATGTCGATCATCGTCTTCGTCGGCGTCTATGCCATTGGCAACCCGATCGACGTGCTGATCGACCCCGGCGCCACGCAGGAAATCCGGGCCAAGCTGATCGCCCAATACGGGCTGGATCAACCGCTCTGGCGGCAATATCTTACCTTTCTCGTCAACGTGGCACAGGGCGATATGGGCACGTCGATGGTCTATAACATCCCCGTCGTCGACCTTGTGTTCTCGCGCCTTCCGGCCACGTTGGAACTGGTGTTCGTGTCGGTGGTGATCGCCACCGGCATCGGCATTCCGGCGGGGCTGTATGCCGGGTATCGCCCCGACAGCTATGGGGCAAAGGCGATCATGGCGCTGTCGGTGCTTGGCTTTTCGGTGCCGACCTTCTGGATCGGGATGCTGTTGATCATGACCTTTGCGGTGAACCTTGGGGTATTGCCCTCGGGCGGGCGCGGGGATCTGGGGACGGTGCTTGGCATCGACACCTCGCTTGCGACGCTGGACGGGTGGAGCCATGTGATCATGCCCGCGCTGAACCTGTCACTGTTCAAGATGGGCCTGATGATCCGCCTGACCCGCGCCGGCATGGTCGAGGCGATGCGAACCGATTACGTGAAATTCGCCCGCGCGCAGGGACTGACCGACCGCCAGATCGTGTTCTCCCATGTGCTGCGCAACATCTCGATCCCGATCGTCACCGTGTTCGGCCTTGAACTGGGCTCGACGCTGGCCTTCGCCGTCGTCACCGAAAGCGTGTTCACATGGCCCGGCGTGGGCAAGTTGATCATCGACTCGATCCTGCAATTGGACCGCCCGGTGATGGTCACATACCTGGTGATGGTGGTGATCCTGTTCGTGCTCATCAACCTGACCGTCGATCTGGTCTATGCACGGCTTGATCCGCGCGTGCGTCTGAAAGGGGGAGCATGATGCCCGACGTTTCCATCGACCATGACACGCTGTCGCCCGATGGCGCGACCTCGACCACCGCATCGGGCGCGCCGGTGCAGACCCGCGCCGCCCGTCTGCGCGCATTCTGGTCCGATTTTTGCCGCGCCCCGGTGGCGGTGGTGTCGCTGATCGTCATCATCCTGTTGGCCGTGGTTTCGTTCGGCGCGCCCTGGGTGTCGCCGCAGGACCCCTATGACATGGCCTCGCTGGACTGGATGGATGCGTTTCTGAAACCCGGATCGGTCGGCGCCGGAGGCTATACGCATTGGCTGGGAACCGACAATGTCGGGCGCGACATGCTGTCGGCGATCTTTTACGGGCTGCGCACGTCCTTTGTCATCGGGCTGAGCGCCGGGGTGCTGGCGCTTGCGCTGGGGATTTGCGTCGGGCTGAGCGCGGCCTATTTCGGCGGGCGGCTTGAAAGCCTGCTGATGCGCATCATCGATCTGCAACTGTCGATGCCCGCGATCCTTCTCGCGCTGGTTCTGGTGGCGATGATGGGGCAAGGCGTGGGCCAGATCATCCTTGCGCTGGTGGTGGCGCAATACGCCTATTTCGCCCGCACCACCCATGGCGCGGCCACGGTCGAACGCGGCAAGGATTATATCGAGGCCGCCCGGTCGACCCCCCTGCCCGCCCGCCGCGTGGTGTTTCGCCACCTGTTGCCCAATGTGCTGCCGCCGCTGATCGTGGTGGCCACGGTTCAGGTGGCCTCGGCCATCGCGCTGGAAGCAACGCTGTCGTTCCTGGGCGTGGGACTGCCCTTGACCGAACCCTCGCTTGGCTCGCTCATTTCCAATGGTTTTAAATACATCCACACCGACCGGACGTGGTTGTCGATCTATCCCGGAGTGTTCCTCATGATCACCGTCGTCGCCATCAACCTTGTCGGGGACCAGGTCCGTCACGTGCTTGACCCAAGGAACCAACGATGAGCGCCGCGCTGGATGTCCGGGGCCTGACCACCCGGTTCGACACCCGCAAGGGCCCGGTGACCGCGGTCAATGACGTCAGCTTCAGCGTCCAACCGGGGCGCATCATGGGACTGGTGGGCGAAAGCGGATCGGGCAAAAGCGTCACCGGCTTTTCCATCCTCGGGCTGATTGATGCGCCGGGGCAGATCACCGAAGGTCAGGTGCTGGTCGATGGCACCGACCTGCGCAGCCTCTCGCCGGACGCGCTGCGCCGGATGCGGGGCAAGCATGTGGCCATGGTGTTTCAGGACCCGATGATGACGCTGAACCCGGTGCTGCGGGTGGGCGATCAGATGGCGATGGCGGTGCGCGTGCATGACCGCGTGTCCAAATCCGCCGCATGGGATCGCGCTCGGCAGGCGCTGGAAACCGTGGGCATCCCCGCGCCTGCCGAGCGCCTGCGCGCCTATCCGCATCAGCTGTCAGGAGGGATGCGCCAGCGCGTCGCCATCGCCACGGCGTTGCTGCACCGCCCCTCGGTGATCATCGCGGATGAACCGACCACCGCGCTGGATGTTTCGATCCAAGGGCAAATTCTGGCCGAGGTGCGCCGCCTTGCAGATGAAACCGACACCGCCATCGTCTGGGTCACCCATGACCTGGCCGTGGTCAGCAGCCTCGCCGACGATATCTGCGTCATGTACGCGGGCCGCATCGTCGAAAGCGGCAGCGCCGAAGCGGTACTGTCGGCCCCCAAACACCCCTATACCCGCGGCCTGATCGACAGCGTGCCCGCGCGCCACGCCCCCGGACAGCCCCTGCCCCAGATCCCCGGCGCGACGCCGCAGCTCATCAACCTGCCGCAGGGCTGCGCCTTTCGGCCCCGTTGTCCCCGCGCCACCGACCTTTGTGCCATGCAACCGCCCCAAGCGGGCGAGGCGCATTTCGCCCTGTGTCACCATCCCCTGACTGGAAGCCAGACATGAGCCTGCTGACCGTTTCGGGCGTATCGAAGCGTTTCGAAAACGCCCCCGGCCCCATCACCCGCCTTGCCGACCGCCTGACCGGACAGGACAGCCGCCGCACGGTTCACGCGCTGTCGGATGTGTCGTTGAGCGTGGCCCAAGGCGAGGTGCTCGGCCTTGTCGGAGAATCCGGCTGCGGCAAATCCACGCTCGGGCGTTTGGTGTCAGGCATCTACGCGCCCTCGGATGGTGATATTCGTCTGCATGGGCAACCCGTCGCTACGGAGCATCGCGGCAGTGTCACCAAGACCACGACCCGCGTGCAGATGATCCACCAGGACCCGTTCGCCAGCCTCGATCCGCGTATGCGCGTGGGCGAAACCATCGCCGAAGGGCCACGCCAGCATGGGCTCTGGTCCGCATCCGAGGCGGCGCAGAACACCCGCGATCTGCTGGAGCAGGTGGGCCTAGAGGGCGCTTATGCCGACCGCCTGCCCCACCAGTTTTCCGGCGGTCAGCGCCAGCGCATCGCCATTGCTCGCGCGTTGGCCATGCAGCCCGATCTGCTGGTGTTGGACGAAGCCGTTGCCTCGCTGGATGTGTCCATTCAGGCGCAGGTGCTCAACCTGTTCATGGATCTGCGCAAGCGGCTTGGCCTTACGGCGATCTTCATCAGCCACGATCTGGGCGTGGTGCGCCATGTCTGCGACCGCGTGGCGATCATGTATCTTGGCCGCGTGGTCGAGATGGGAAGCGCCGAGACGCTTTATGCAAATCCGCAGCATCCCTACACCCGCGCGCTGCTCGCCTCGGTCCCGACTCTGGGCACCGGGCGTGCTGCGTTCCATCCTATCAAGGGGGAAATCCCGTCGCCACTCAACCCGCCCTCGGGCTGCGCGTTTCATCCGCGGTGTCCCCATGCCGGGCCCCGTTGTCACGCTGAGGTGCGGATGCTCAGCGACATTGGGACGCAACAATCCGCCTGTCATTTGCATCACGGGGGCACGAGCGAGGAAGCCGCGTGACGAGAGGGGGGCGCCGACAGCCAGAAGACTTACAGCGATGCGGCAATCCACCATCATCTCGCCTATAACCCTTGCAAGAACCGGCACTGCCCCAAGTGTCAGGGCCCGACGGCGCGCGACTGGAAGAAAGCGCGTGCCGAGGACTTTCTCCCGGTGGAGTATTTCCACGTGGTCTTTACCCTCCCAGCCGAGATCGCGCAGATCGCCTATTGAAACAAGCGGGAGATTTACGGCCTGTTATTCAAGGCATCCGCCGAAACTGTGACGACCATCGCGGCAGCCCCCGGACACATAGGTGCGCGGGTGGGTATGACCCGCGCGCTGCACAGCTGAGGCTCGGCGTCGTGATGAAAGCACGCCTATGGCGTGACCCCACCACCCGCATATTCATATGATCGTGCCAAGCGGCGGTTTGTCATCCGACGGCACACGGTTGGCCCCCTGCAAACCCGGCTTCTTCCTGCATGTGCAAGTGCTGTCGCGCCTGTTCCTCGACGGGCTGCTGACCCTATATCACGCTGGGGAGCTGGCCTTCTACGGCGATATCAAACGCCTGCCTGGTCAGCGCCGATGCCGAGCCTTGCGCACACCGCATCCCCGCTGCGGCGGCCCCATGCGCATAATCGAGATATCTCGGCGTGGGCGAAAACCGATGTCGCGCGCTCCAGCCAAGGAGCAGGCCGCATGATCAATCTCCTGCCATCAACCATCTTTTACAGAATGACACCGGCTGCTCCCCGTAGCCCCGCCCAAGCCGGTATGCGCCTGCCATCATCAGTTGGAATGCTCGGGTGCATTTGTTTTCAGCCTTTCCGTGTTGCTGGTTGCCCCAAGCCTGCGCGCACTTGCCCCATAGCCTGATCCGAGACCCCCGCGGTTTCCCCTTCCGAGGTTCATCGACGCGGGTCGCCACCGCCCGCATCGAAAACCCTTCAGGAAAGGGGAATTTCGCTACAATTGCTCCGGTCATACCTCAGAATGGCGAAAACCGTCGTTCAGGCACCGGGAACAACCTCCCATTTTTCCGGCGCCCTTCTTCAACAAGCAGGACGAGCGTGTTTGCAGAATAATTGGGTCGAAATCCGTCAGGAGCCGAACTTCAGCACAGGGATCTCTGCCCCGGCGTGCAGCATCGCGTCGGGTCCTGAAAGCATCGCGATGCCATCCGCCGCCGCCAGTGGCGACAGGCTGGCCGAACTCCCCCGGCTGATGATCGTCGCGTAAGGCGTGCCACCAGATTGATCCATGGCAAGCGAGACCGGAACGAATTCTGCATTGCCGCTTCTGATCCGGGTATTCGCGGATAGCCGGGCGGGACGTGTTTCGCATGAGAAGATCGCCGCGCCGAGTGCGGTTTCGATCATGTGGCGCACCACAAGATAATAACCAACAGCGGCCGCAAAGGGGTTGCCCGGCAATGTCACGACCGGCACGCCGTTCAACAGATGCAGGCCCAGAGGCTTGCCCGGGCGCATTTTTACGCCCTGAAAGATCTCTTCGGCGCCAGTGATGCCAAGCGCGGCGCCCACCGGATCCGCGCGCCCCACCGAAGCGCCCCCGGTGGTCAACACCAAATCGGCGCAGGCGGCGGCTTCCTGCAGGGCCTCGGCCACCCTTTCTGTCTGGTCCGGTTGCACACCGAGGTCGATCAGGCGAAGGCTTGGGTGTTGCAGCTCCATGGAAAGGAAACTGCGGACAGAGTCATGAATCTGACCCGGACGCAGTGGCGCGCCTGCCGTGACGATTTCATCGCCGGTCGAGACCAGTGCAATGCGCAACGGCGCGCGAACCGATGCCTGCGCGGTCCCGCTCGCCGAGGCAACCGCCGCGAGCCGGGGCGTCACGATCCTGCCCGCAGGGGCAAGCAGCGCACCTGCGGCGACATCCTCGCCCACGCCGCGGATATGGGGCTTTGCCGAAGGCGCGGTGTGTAAAACCACACGCCCTTCGCGCAGATGGCAGCGTTCTTGCTCGACCACGACATCCGCGCCCTGCGGTATCGGTGCCCCGGTGGTGATCGGACAAGCCATTCCTTTGCGCATCACCCGTGGCGCGCTGCCCGCGAGGATCGGCGCATCGAGTGGCAAACCGATGGTCATCGCCTGCTCAAGGTCATCCCGTGCCAAGGCAAAGCCATCCATTGCCGCATTTGCGAAGGGCGGCACGGGATGGTTGGCCACAAGGGGCTCTGCCAGAATGCGGCCACGCAGGGAATGCAGCGGCGCCCTTGCCGCCAACGGCCTGCCGGGGGCATGGGCCGTAGCCAGTTCAAGCGCACGCTCGACACTGATGCTTTGACGATGGCTGACCGCGCAGCCAGCGAGGATGGGAGATGTGAAGCTCATTTCTGAGCCTCCGCGGCGAGACAGACAGCGAGGCCTGTTGCGGCAGGCCCACGCGGAGCCTGCACTGTCCCTTGGTGCCTGAGCGACTTCAGGCCAATCTTTGGCATCACGAGGTCCAATTCGGTCAAGACAAGATCGGGCATGGCAAAACTCCGCGTTCGCAATGAAGGTCGGTTAGAGAAAGGCGCTACCGCAGGGTCATGGCAGCGCCGGCTCGGGCATGTTCACAGCTGCGGCGGCCAGCATCTCGGCCACCGAGGTGATCTTTTCGCGCGGCTTGCCTTGGGCCGCGCCGACCGTCTGTTCCATCTGGTCGATCCGGTGCCAACCGGCCAGATTCACTGTCTGTGCAGCCCCGGTTTGCAACCGTGACAACAGTCGAGACCGCAGGGACGGATCACGGGTCAGCCGATCCGCGCGCAGATCCGCAAGCACGGCTTCGGCGGTTTCCGCGGCACATTCGCGATTGGTTCCGATGATGCCGCTCGGACCGCGCCGGATCCAGCCAGCGGTATAGAGGCCGGAAACCGTCTCACCGTCGCGATCAATGACGCGCCCTTCGCGCGATGGGATCACCCCCTTGGCGTCATCGAAGGGCACACCCGGTAGCGGGGTGCCGCGATAACCGACGCTGCGCAGCACCAGCCCGGCAGACAGTTCTGTCTCGGCTTCTGTCGCAACCGCACGGCGGGCGAAGGCCTCTCCTTCAAGCTTGCAGCGGGAAAGTACCACGCGTTCGGCGCGACCCTCGCCTTCGATCCGGGAGGGTGAGAGCAGGAAGCGGAAATGCACCCGTCGTGCAGCCTTGCGTGGTTCATCGGGATGAGAAAATCCCTTCAGAATGGTCAACATGCGGGCTGCGGCGTCCATTTCATCGGGGCTGGCTGATGCCTCATCTATTTCGGCCGGGTCAAAGACAGCTTCCACACCGGGAATTGCTGCGAATTCGCGTAGTTCCCGAATAGAAAAGCTTGCCTGCAGCGGGCCGCGCCGTCCGGCCACCACGATATCGGTGATGCAGCTGTCTGAAAGCACTTTCAGCGCATGATCACAGATGTCGCTGGAGGCGAGATCTTCGGGCGTTTTCGCCAGTATCCGGCAGACATCCAGCGCCACATTGCCATTGCCGATGATTGCGGCGCAGGGGTGCGAGAGATCAAAGCTATGGTCACGAAACTCTGGATGGCCGTTGTACCAGCTTACAAATTCTGTAGCGGAATGGCTTCCCGGCAGACTCTCGCCGGGGATGCCCAGTTTGCGATCCGAAATCGCGCCCGTCGCAAGGATGACCGCGTCATAGGCCGCGCCCAATTCCTCGAATGAGACATCGCGTCCAGCGGTGACATTGCCGATGAACGAAAAATCCGGATGCGCTGCGACCGTTTCGAAAACCGCCGTGACGCGCTTGAGCTTCTGGTGATCGGGCGCAACGCCATAGCGGACCAAACCGAAGGGCACTGGCAGGCGTTCAAAAATATCGACACACAACGCCTCCCCGGAATTCAACAGCGCCTCGGCGGCATAAAATCCGGCCGGACCGCTGCCGATGATTGCGATGGAACCCGTCATGCCGCACCCTCTGCAAGTAGCGCATCGCGGCGGGCCTCGGCGCCGGGGAGCGGCTCCTGCTTGGCCGTAATCACCGGCAGGATGGCGGATTTTTCTTCGTTCAGCTCGATCATGGGAGACCCGAGAATATCGATATCCTCGACGATCGCCTTGACCGGACATTTGGGAATGCAGGCACCGCAATCGATGCAAAGCACGGGGTCGATGTACAAACGTTCACCGTCCCCGTGGAAGCAATTGACGGGGCAGACCGAGACACAGTCCGTGAAGCGGCAGCCGGCGCAGTTTTCAGTTACAACATGTGTCATCGGTCTGCTCCAGTTCAGCGCTGTGCGACGTAGAAGGCGAGCCCGCTCGAAGCGCTCGAGAACACCACCTTGTCGCCCTTGGCGAACTGGATGACGTCACCGGCGGTAAAGGTCGTGGTCGTGCCGGACTCGTCCTTGACGTCGATCTCGCCTTCGAGCACCAGCTTGTACTCATCGAACTCATAGTCATAGGCCAGCGGCTCACCGCTGCTCATGCGGAACATCCCGAATGTGATCGGTGCGCCGCTGCTCCCCTGTGTCGCGAAATCCTTCATCAGTGCGTCGATCCCCGGCAGGTCGAGCGAAGGCAGATCGGCAGTTGTGACGGCAGCGAATTTTTGAACGGTCATCGTGTTTTCCTTGGTCTTCAGGGTAGAGTGATCCTGCCCGTCACGCCCTGAACAGGCGTGACGGATCAAAGATCGGTGGTGGCGAGTGGTGGTCGTGGGTGTCAGGCTCCGAGGCCTGGCGAGATGTTGTCCAGATTGGCCGGAACGACCTGAACAAGGTTATCCGAGAAGGTCGGCGCCATCCCGAGATTGGCATTGCGGTCCGAACTGACGCAATTCACGGCGGTCCCCGTCAATGACAGCCCCGGCCAATAGCCCAGCGAGGCCGAAACCACGCCGCGGATCACATCCGTGCCAACCTTGGCACGGCCGATGAACTCACCGCGGTCATTGCCGACGCGGACCATCTGGCCATCAGTGATCCCCAGATCGCGGGCATCATCCTCGTTCAAGATGACGACCTGCTCGCCCTGGCGAAGTTGCTGCATCGACTCGTTGGCATATTGCGAATTGATAAAGCCGTGAGATTTTGGCGAGATGATGCTGAACGGGTATTTTTCGGCAAGCTCGGGAGTAGACTGGACGCTTTCATAGGGCGGCTCATACCCGGGCAGCTTGTCCACCGGCTCGCCGGGTTGCTTGTCCGCATACATCGACCGCCAGGGCAGCGCGACAAAGTTACCGTCATCCGCCTGCGTCGTCAGGAATTCGAGCTTTCCCGTCGGTGTCGGGAAATCGCCTTTGGCATGCGGGGTCCGGGTTGCCACATCACCGATGCTGAGCCGTACATATCCTTCCTCGCGCAGGCGATCGTGGGTGATGCCTTCCATCAGATGCGAGTCCCAATTGACGAAATCGCGGATCAGCTCTTCGTCGGATCGCTGCCAATCATCGCCTTCGAATTCCATCACCTTGGCCAGACGGCGGAACAACTCGGTGTTGGGGACCGTCTCGCCCGGCGCGTCGATCGCCTTGTGGTTATAGGTGAAATAGAAGTGACCCCACGAAAACATCAGCTCTTCCTGCTCGGCCTGCATACAGGCGGGCAACAGGATGTCGGCATATTTCGCCGTATCGGTCATGAAAAGCTCACTGCACACCAGGAACAGGTCTTCGCGCATCAGCCCTTCGCGGATCTTGTTCTGCTCGGGCGCCTGCGACATCGGGTTGGCATTATAGACCATCAGCGATTTCAACGGACGCCCATCCTTGGGCTCGGTCAGTGCCTCGCCGATCCGTGTCAGGTTGATCACCCGCGTACCGGGCTTGATGTAATCCGGGCGGCAGATGTGCTCATAGTTCAGAGGGAATTCCCACAACGGCATTTCCAGAACGCCGCCACCGGGATAGCGCCAGGCACCGACAAGCCCGGAGAGCGAGGTGATCGCGCGGATTGCCTGACCACCGTTGCGATTGCGCTCCAACGCGACGCCAAGGCGAATGGCCTGCCCTTTGGTCGTGGCATATTCGCGGGCAAACTCGCGGATAATATCGGCAGGCACACCGGTCAGCTCGGCGCAGCGCTCCACCGGATACTCCTCCAGAACGCGCGCCTTCAGCTCTTCGAAGCCATGGGTATGCTCTGCGATCCAGTCATCATCGGTCAGGCCTTCGGAGATGATCACATGCATCATACCCAGAGCCAGCGCCGCATCGGTGCCCGGTTTCGGCCGGATATGCAGGTCAGCGGCCTTGGCCGTGCGGGTGGAGACCGGATCGATCACCACGACCTTGGCGCCGTTGTTGCGGGCCTCCTGAATGATCGGCCAATGGTGCAGGTTGGTGGTCATGGTGTTGACCCCCCACAGCACGATATATTTCGAGTAGGCAAAGCTTTCGGGATCAACGCCGCCGCTAGGACCGACGGTCATCAGCCACGCCGTCGACGAGCCAGAGGCGCAAAACGTCTTTTCCGCCACGGTAGCGCCAAGCTTGTTGAAGAATGCATCCCCCACGAAGAGCCCGTTGATCGTCCCCTCATGGCCCAGATAATTGTAGGGCATGATCGCCTCGGCACCGAACTCCTCGATGATATCGGTCCAGCGGTTGCGGATTTCAGACAGAGCCTCGTCCCAGGTGATGCGCTCGAATTGGCCGCTGCCCTTGGGGCCGGTACGGCGCATCGGGTACATGAGGCGGTCGGGGTTGTAGTGGTGCTTGTCGAAATCCTTGAGCTTCACGCACAGACCGCCGCGGGTGATCGGATGCTCCGGATTGCCTCTGACCTTGGTCAGAACGCCGTCCTGAACCTCATAGATCATGGCGCATGTGTCGGGACAATCTTGAGGGCAGGCACCGAGAAAATGTTGCTTATCGATTGGCTGGTTCATCTTGGGGTCTCCGGCTCTGGTTCGCTTCGTAGGGTCCGCGGAAGGCTATGTTTGCGGCTTGTCGAAAGTTATAGGTGGCCGGGCTTGGCGGCACGAAGGGCCAAGTATGACAAAAATAATGGTGCCAACGTCATTGGCTGGAATTCCCCCCACCGCCCAACATCAAGACGTACAGCATTTGATCTTAGGGTCCGAAATTCGCTCAAATGTCGGGCGATTGTGAACTTCTGGATTTCACGGACCTTAGAGACCGTCGGCGTCCCTATCCGAAATGATGCTTTTTCAGGCACGCCGTCGTAAACTGAACTGGATTCTTGATCGTGGTCGAGGGTGTTTCGAGTGACTAAGGGAATGCTTGCATGGAACTCATCCTTCATCTTGATGCCGAGAAACCGCTTCAGGCGCAGATTTTCGACCAGATCCGCAAGTTGATTCTCGATGGTCGCTTGGCGGCGGGGGTGGCGCTGCCGCCGACCCGAAACCTGGCTATGCGCCACAGTGTATCGCGCAACACGGTGAGTATCGCCTATGACCGGCTCGCGGCAGAAGGCTATGTCGAGTCGCGCAGCACCAAGGGATTCTTTGTCTCTGAGATCCTGCCAGACGACCTGCTGCGGATCAGCAGCCGCCCTGCGCCAGACAACGGGCCAAGGCCCGAAGATCCGCCAGAGGCGGTGCTGTGTTTTGCCGGATCACCGGGGGGCGGAGATGACCGGCCCGCATTGGATTTCTGGGTTGGTCGTTCGGCTGCGAGCGCCTTCCCTTTACCCATATGGCGTCGCATCGTCGCGAGGCTGCTGGATCGTGAATCGCACTATTTGACCGATTACTCTGATCCCGCGGGACTGCCGGAATTGCGCCGTGCAATCGCCGAATATCTCGGCCGTAGCCGAGGTGTCATCGCCAGCCCTGACCAGATCATTGTCACGTCAGGGGGCCAGGAGGCGCTGAACCTCGTGGTTGAATTGCTGCGGACGCGGTCCGAAAGGCTTGCCATCGAGACGCCTTGCTATGTGGGTGCCTCGATGGTGTTCCGCGCCCGGGACATGGAAATCGACGCGGTGCCGGTGGATGGCGAAGGGCTGCAAACCGACCTTCTGCCCGAAAGCGGGCGAAGCCTGATCTATGTAACCCCGTCGCATCAGTTTCCGACCGGGGCGACCTTGCCTTTGAGCCGTCGGCTGGCGCTGCTCAGATGGGCAGAAGACACCGACAGCTATATCATCGAAGACGATTATGACAGCGACTTCCGATACGATGGTCCGCCGCTGACGGCGCTGGCCGGGCTGGATGAGGGGCGGCGGGTGTTCTATATCGGCACATTCTCCAAATCCGTAGGCGCTGGATTGCGGGTCGGTTTTGCGGTTGTTCCCCGCTTCCACTGGAGCGAGGCACGCATGCTGAAGGCGCGGATGAGCAACGGCCAATCCTGGCTTGAGCAGCGGGCGCTGTCGGAATTCCTGCTGGACGGACATTTCGACCGGCACATGCGAAAGCTGACCAAAATCTACCGTGCCCGTCGCAATAGCCTTATCGCCGCGCTCACCAAGCGGTTTGGGGATGTACAGCTATCCGGTCAGGAAAGCGGTCTGCACCTCGTCTGGCACCTGCCTCCAGACTTTCCCTGCGCGCGCGACATACAGATGCGTGCCCGCGAACGGGGCGTTGGCGTCTATGCCCTGTCCAGCGGCGCTGCCTACGATTTTAACCCGGACGCTCCCGACCGGACTCTGGTGCTGGGCTATTCATCGCTCGATGCAGAGCAGATTGTTCGGGCGGTCGACACCCTCTTTGACATCATTTCGTGCTCCGCTGACGGTTATGCGCCTATCAGCTGAGAACGGTCCTGACCCGCAAAACCTGCGTCGGGCTCGCCGGTCATGCCCGATGTGGTGATCGATGGGGATGAGCCTTACGCCAAATGCCCTGACCGGGACGAACAGTGCATCGAAGCCCTGCACTTGGCCTCCCGCGCCTCCTCGTCAGATGGTTTTCCGAGAACCTGAAGTCTTGTGCCGCACAGTCTTGGAGGCCTTGGAACTCAATGTGAGCTCCCCCCATTATCTGTACAGGTTCCGGGCTTTTTCTAAGTGGATTTCCGCCTTGGTTAAACCGCGGCCGCTTCGGGCAGCGGCTGGATGAAATTGGCCTGATCGGGGGTTTTGCCGTCAAGCGATGAATGTGGGCGGCGGCTGCTGTAGAGGCCGAGATAGCGGCCGAGCCCGGCGCGTGCTTCCGAGACGCTGGCATAGCCCGCAGGTAGACCTCTTCGTATTTGATGGTTCTCCAGAGGTGCTCCACGAAGACGTTGTCGCGCCACCCTCATTTGCCATCCATGCTGATCTTGATCTCCCGGCTCGCCAAGAGCTTGATGAAGTCGGGCGATGTGAACTGGCTGCCCTGATCCGTGTTGAAGATCTCGGGCGCGCTGTGGCGTGCAAGCGCCTCCTCGTGGGCCTCAATGCAGAAATTCGCTACAGCGTGATCGACACGCGCCATGCCAGGACGGGGCGGGTGAACCAGTCGAGCACAGCGGCAAGGTAGATGAACCCGCGCGCCATCGGAATGTAGGTTATGTCCTTCGCACAGACCTGCTTGGGCCGTGTGATGGGCCGTTTCCGCAGCAGATAGGGGTAGATTTTGTGCCCCGGCGCCGGTTTCGAGGTGTTCGGTTCGCGATAGAGCGCTTCGATGTCCATCCGCTTCATCAGCGTGGCAACGAGCAACCGCCCGATTTTAAAGCCATCTTGCACCAGTAGCCCCCGTAGCATCCGGCTGGCGAATGCCAGCAGATTCGGTCCAGCCCATCCCCGCAGCGTGGGATGGAAGGGCGCTGGCGGCTGGCTGATCTTCTCGCAGGCCCGGCACGTGAACTTCTCCCGAACGGTCTGGATCACCTTCCACTGCCGCGGGATGTCCTCGAGCGTCTCGGTAACTCCTAACCCATCTTCACGATGCGGTCCGACCCACAGCAAAAGCAGCCGTCAGGGCGCCGATCACCACGCGCTCGCGTGGCGGGTACGCGGGGAATGGCTTGCGCGCGGGCGGCGGCGCTCGAACCCGGCGAGCGCTAAGGTCTTCGCCTTCCCGGCGGCGATCTCTCCTCGGTGGCGGCGGCCTTGAGTTCCTCGAGTTGCATCTCCATCTGATCGATCTGGCGGGCACGGCGTTCGGCGCTGTGGCCGTAGTGGGCGCGCCGGAGTTTGGCGATCTCCAGCTTGACGTGCTTGATCATGGCCTCAAAGGTCGAGACCACCGCACGAGCCTGCGCCAGCTCGCTCTCGGCGACCGCGGCGCGGGCCTCTGACGCCGCCAGGGCAGCGCGCAGTCGGGCAATCTCTGAAGCGGTGTCGGACACGCCCGAAGCAGACTCCGAGCGGATGGTGGGCCCAACAAAATATGGGCTTTCGCAAACTATTATTCTGCCTTTGCTGGGCGTTGTGTCCACCGCGGATTGCGCCAGTCTATCCCCTCCAGGAGATAGCCGAGTTGGGCTGCCGAGATCTGCACGGCCTCGCCGGTGCCGCTGCTCGGCCAGATGACCTTCCCGGCCTTTACAGCGACATGCCCACGCCGTCGTGCCACAGCAGCTTGACCAGCTCGCCTTTGCGGCCGCGAAAGCAGAAGATCTCTCCGGCATGTGGATCGCGCCCGAGCCCTTGCTGGACCGTCAGCGCCAGCGTGTTCATGCCGCGCCGTATGTCGGTCACCCCACCGGCGATCCAAACGCGCACCCCCGCCGGGAAGGCGATGATTTGCCCTCGAGGATCGGCAGCAGTCGGGCCAATGCGTCCGGGTCCACCGAAGCCGGCACGAGCAGGCGCCGCCCGCTCCTCAGAACGATCTCGAGCTGGACGTCGGAAGCCGGCTGCCGCGACGACTGGGTATCAATGTCCGGCGCCATCTTCACCGGCACGAAAGCAGGGCCGCTTGCGTTCGCGAGCTCGCCGTCCTGATATTGTCCCCGCCAGACGGTCAGCAGCGAACGGCAGATGCCATGCCGCCGCGCTGTCGCTGAGACCTGCCGATGACCCCGATGGCTTTCCTAGACAACCCTGATCTTGTCGGCATCGCTCCAGTGCCGACGACGCGGGGCATCCTTGGCGGACAGGATCGCGATCTGCGGTGTGAACGTAAGGTCGACCATAACGTCGGACTTATCATCGCCTCCAGCGCCCCGTCAGGCGGCCCCCGCCGGAGGGATACCAATCAACTGCCGGACAATGGATAACGACATCCAATTCGCCGAGCAGCCCCGCAATCGGAACACGCATCATCCAGGCAGCTGCGGTTTGCTATGATCTGCGAGGCGAACGGGATCGAGCATCGGCTCACCAAGCAGAACCATCCTTGGAGCCGCGAAGAACAGGAAACAGTCCGGGGGACTGTTTGCCCGAGGGGCGGCCAGGTTGAGCGGATGAACCGCACGATCAAGGATCGCGACCGTTAAACGATATCACCACGCCAGCCTCGACCTGCCGCGCACGCACCTCACCGACGTCATGGCGGCGTTTATTTTTGCCCGCAAGTTCAAGACCCTCAACAGGCTCGCGCCTTACGAATACGTCTGCAAAATCCGGACATCAGAGTCAGATCGTTTCATTCTCGATCCGATCCACCAACTGCCGGGTCTAAATACCTAGCTATCATTCTGTTTTCACGCAGTGAACCACACAACAAAGCCCCTCAGAACCCGCCCTCGAGGACCGTCACCATCGTTTAACCACATGCGGGTGATCTTCATGTATTCGGGCGCCGTGGCGTAAAGCCGGTGCCCGCCCATGTCGATTTCGGGCGTGTCCGGCAAGGCGGCTCCGTCCAGCGGCGTCAGCGCGCCGTCCTCTCGGCGGGCGTGATTGGTGGCTGTGCGCTGCTTCATCGCCTCGGTGCGAGTGAAGGCGATCTTGTCCATGGCCAGAGGATCGAAGATCCGCGCGCATCACCATGCCAAGGTGCTTGCCCCGGATGTCTTCGACCACCTGCCTCACCCACTCGATGCCGGTGCCGTATTCCCATGCCTCGCCCGGATCGAACAGTTGCAGTGTATGGATCGCCGTACGCAAGGCAGTGACAACTGACGGCTGACCGTGATCCTTCGCCAGCCGCGCCTAGCGATGTCTTACACCGGATCCTTCCTCGAACGCAGGCCCGGGCGATCAGCGGGCGATTTTCGATAAAATCGTCGACGTAGATGTCGCCTCGCGCCTGTCTGTGATCCCACGCCCCCCTATTCGTGCGCTTTTCGGACCCTGTCTACGATCTGATGTCCGACAGGCAACAAAGGGCGCAGCGTCCATGACGCATCCGGCTGACACTGACCCGCCTCATCCTTGCCAGGACTGTACCGGAACCGCATATGCGGACTGCGGCGGGCAGTCTCTGAACCCGGACGTCGCTGCGCGCAGATCTTTCGCAGGTACCTGCTGCACGACCTGCAGGCGGCGCAAGCTGTTACAGCGTCTCGATCAGCGATATTTCAATGGGGCCGATGCAAGGAATCGAAGACGGCGCGGCGGCGCCATGTCCGCCCCCCGCGCTGCCGCGATCAGCCGCTCGCAGAAAGCAGGGGTTTGCAGGCGATGACGCATCGGCACGGTCCCGAGCCTGTCATTGACCCCTTGTACCATCTGCCGGGATGGGACGCTTAGATTCATGTTTTCGAAGTCAATCATATCTTTACGGCGGCGGCATAACCTTGGGGCGCAACTTCGGACATGCGCCCATGACTGTTTATCTGGTCGATCTGGCCAACTGGAATGACCCCGACTTCTGGAACTCGATTGCGGAATCCGCAGGCGGGCACAGTCTCGATCTTTCCGGCCTGCCGAATACACATCAGATCGCCTTTGTGGCGAGCACCGGCAAACTGTCGATCAACGACGGGACAACGGTTTTCGTCATTGGCGACGCCAGCGCCAGCGGCCCTTTTGACGCGCAGCTCGGCCCATCGACGGAGTTCGAGTATTTCACCATCATCGGCAGTGCCGGCAACGACAGTTTCACCGGCAGCGGCGGTTCTGAAGACTTTGATGGCGGCGAGGGCGACGACAGTTTCTACGGCGGTGGCGGCGACGACACGCTGACGGGCGGCGACGGGAACGACACGTTTTCGATTCACGGCAGCGGCGCCGGGCTCGACCAGATCGACGGTGGCGCGGGCACCGATACCTGGCAAGGCTCCTCCAGCAACGATGTCTTCAACGTCAGCAGCGGACTGAGCAACCTCACCAGCGTCGAGGTGATCGACGGCGGCGATGGGTATGATGTGATCCGGGGCACATCGGGCGATGACACGATCGACCTGTCTGTGGGGTATACGCTCACAAGCATCGAGCTGATCGACGGCGGTTCGGGCAACGATTCGATCATCGGCTCCGCCAGCGGCGATTTCATCTACGGCAACAGCGGCAATGACACGCTGATCGGCGGCGGCGGCGACGACAGCTTCTTGATCTACGGATCGGGCGGCGGGCTGGATCAGATCGACGGCGGCGATGGCTATGACAAGATCGAGGGATGGTCCAGCAACGACATACTCTACGTCGAAAGCGGCCTCGCCAACTTGACCAGCATCGAAGAGATCGACGGCGGTGCGGGCTATGACCGTATCATCGCCACCTCGGGCGACGATACGTTGGATTTCTCCAGCGGTCCGATCCTCACAAGCATCGAGCAGATCGACGGCGGCGCCGGAAACGACTCGATCATCGGCACCGCCAGCGGCGATTACATCTACGGCAACAGCGGCAATGACACGCTAATCGGCGGCGGCGGCGACGACAGCTTCTCGATCTACGGCTCGGGCGGTGGGCTGGATCAGATCGATGGCGGCGATGGCTACGACAAGATCGAAGGCTCAACCAGCAGCGATGTACTTTATGTCGAAAGCGGCCTCGCCAACCTGACCAGCATCGAAGAGATCGACGGCGGTGCGGGCTATGACCGTATCATCGCCACCTCGGGCGACGATACGCTGGATTTCTCCAGCGGTCCGATCCTCACAAGCATCGAGCAGATCGACGGCGGCGCGGGCAACGATTCGATCATCGGCACCGCCAGCGGCGATTTCATCTACGGCAACAGCGGCAATGACACGCTGATCGGCGGCGACGGCGACGACAGCTTCTCGATCTACGGATCGGGCGGTGGGCTGGATCAGATCGACGGCGGCGATGGCTACGACAAGATCGAAGGCTCGACCAGCAGCGATGTACTCTTTGTCGAAAGCGGCCTCGCCAACCTGACCAGCATCGAAGAGATCGACGGCGGTGCCGGCTATGACCGTATCATCGCCACCTCGGGCGACGATACGCTGGATTTCTCCAGCGGTCCGATCCTCACAAGCATCGAGCAGATCGACGGCGGCGCCGGCAACGATTCGATCATCGGCTCCGCCAGCGGCGATTACATCTACGGCAACAGCGGCAATGACACGCTGATCGGCGGCGGCGGCGACGACAGCTTCACGATCTACGGATCGAGCGGCGGGCTGGATCAGATCGACGGCGGCGATGGCTACGACAAGATCGAAGGCTCGACCAGCAGCGATGTACTCTATGTCGAAAGCGGCCTCGCCAACCTGACCAGCATCGAAGAGATCGACGGCGGTGCCGGCTATGACCGTATCATCGCCACCTCGGGCGACGATACGGTGGATTTTTCCGGCTATACGATGACTGGCGTCGAACGGATCGAAGGCAGGGATGGCGACGATTCGATGATTGGCAGTGCCGGCGCGGATGTGCTGGACGGCGGCGACGGCATCGACACCCTTCAGGGTGGGGCCGGAGATGACACGCTGTATGGGGGAACCGGAAACGACAGCCTCGACGGCGGCGACGATTCCGACACATTCGTGGTCGAGAACAGTTTCGGCGCCGACACGGTGACCGGCGGCGAGGGTGGCGTCGATTACGACACCATTCATCTAAACGCCGTCAGCCACAGCGTCACGGCCACCTATACCGCCGATTCGGCCGGGTCGATCACGGATGGCACCAATACCGTCACCTTTACAGAGACCGAACATCTCGTCCTCACAAATTACGCCGATCTGGTGGATGCCAGCGCCGACAGCATTGGCGCCGACATCGATGCCATGGGCGGCGCGGATTCGGTGCTGGGTGGCGCTGGCGGCGATACGGTCGATGGCGGAGATGGGTCCGACACCATTCATGGCGGCCTCGGCCAGGACAGCCTGACCGGTGGGGGTGGTGACGACACGGTCCTTGGCCAGGACGACGGCGACAACATCCAGATGCGCGGCGGCGATGGCAACGACATCATCGTCGGCGGGGAAACCGGGGTGGGCGATGACACATTGGCGTTCGAAAACGCCGGCGGGTCCAGCGGCGCCGATGTTCTGTTCACCGGCGACGAGGCCGGCACGGGGAGCTTTTTCGGCAGCAGCGGCAGCGCGTCCTTCACCGAGATCGAGGCTGTGCAGGGCACCGCTGGCGCCGACCGGCTCGACGCCAGTGCGACCACCGCCGGCACCACTCTTTTTGGCGGCGCAGGCGACGACACGCTGATCGGCGGCATCGGCAACGATCTGCTCGAAGGTGGCGAGGGGGGCGATACCTTCATCGTCCTCGACGGTTTCAGCAGCGATACCATTCGCGGCGGCAACGGGCGGGACACCATCGACATGAACGCGCTGAGCGCGGCGGTCACGGTGACGTTCACCGGGGATGCCGCCGGGACCATCACCGATGGCACCAGCACGCTGACCTTCGAGGCCATCGAGTACCTGATCCTGTCCGAAGGTGCCGACCTTGTCGACGCGACCCTCGACAACCTCGGCACCGAGATTGACGCAATGGGCGGAGCCGACTCGGTGCTGGGCGGCGGCGGAGCGGATACAGTCAGAGGTGGGGAAGGCAACGACACCATCGACGGTGCGGCAGGTGACGACAGCCTGGCCGGGGATGTCGGAGACGATAGCCTGCGGGGCGGTGACGGGAACGATACGCTGACCGGCGGAGCCGGCCGCGACACCATACTCGGGGACGACGGAAATGATTCCATCGATGGCGGCGAGGACGCCGATTCCATCGACGGCGGCTATGGCAACGATACGCTGCTCGGCGGGGCCGGCAGTGACACTATCCTCGGTGGCATCGGCAATGATCTCATCGGCGGCGGCGAGGACGCCGATTCCCTCGAGGGGGGCGATGGTGCCGACACACTTGCCGGTGGCGCCGGGGCCGATACCCTGCTGGGCGGCACAGGCGACGACAGCCTGCTGGGCGGCACAGGCGGCGATCTCCTTGCCGGTGGCGACGGGGCCGACACCATCGTTCAGGAGGACGGGTTCGGCGCCGATACCATCACCGGCGGCGAAGGCGGCGCCGACGCCGACCTGATCAATCTCAGGGCGCTCAGCGCCGGTGCCACGGTCATCTTTTCTGGCGATGAGGCGGGCACGATCACTGACGGCACAAGCGCCGCCAGTTTCGTCGAAACCGAACGTCTGTGGCTGACCGAACAGGCCGATTTCCTTTATGCTTCAGCCGACAGCGCTGGTACCTCGGTCGCGGCAGGCGGCGGGGCCGACACGCTGACCGGTGGCGCGGGCAACGACGTTCTGGAAGGAGAAGACGGCAGCGACAGCCTGCTGGGCGGCGCAGGGGCCGACACGCTGTCCGGCGGCGCCGGCGATGACACGCTGACCGGCGGTGCTGGCAACGACATTCTGGATGGCGGCACCGGCGCCGACACGTTCATCGTCCAGAATGGCTTCGGGACCGACACCATTCACGGCGGAGATGCGCGCGACACCATAGATCTGAGCGCGCTGAACGTGCCTGTCACGGTGACCTTCACCGGAGATGCCTCTGGAACCATCACCGATGGCACAAGCACCCTGACCTTCGATAACATCGAATATCTGATCCTGACGGACTGGGCCGATCTTGTCGACGCCACCGCCGACAGCCTCGGCATCGAGATCGACGCCCTGGGCGGGGATGACTCGGTGCTTGGTGGCAGCGGCGCCGATACCGTCAGAGCCGGGGATGGAAACGACACCGTCGACGGCGCGGCGGGAGACGACAGCCTATCAGGAGATCTCGGCAACGACAGCCTGTCGGGTGGTGACGGTGACGATACGCTGGTGGGCGGAGCCGGCCTCGACACCATACTCGGCGGCACTGGGACCGATTCCATTGATGGCAGCGATGGCAATGATTCCATCGATGGCGGCGCGGGCAACGACACCATCGCCGGGGGCGACGGCGATGATTATATCGACGGCGGCGCTGGCGACGACTACCTGACCACGGGTCTGGGGCAGGACACGCTGGTCGGCGGCGACGGAAACGATACGCTGATGAACTCGGCTGGCGATGACAGCCTTGTCGGCGGCGCGGGGGATGACAGCCTCGTCGCCTCTGGCGGCAACGACACGCTCGAGGGCGGCGATGGCAACGACACGCTGGAAGGCGGCGTTGACCATGACAGCCTGAGCGGCGGTGACGGCAACGATGTATTTGTCTACCACGCCGGTGACGGCAACGACACGATCACCGATTTCAATTACGGCAATACCGGCGCCCTGAATGACGGGGATAGCACCAACAACGATTTCATTGATCTGTCGGGCTTTTATGACAACCCCAGCCAGTTGCGCGCCGATCAGTCAGACGATGGCATTCTCAACCAATCGAACACGCTGGACGATCGGGGCAACGCCGTCGATTACACGGACAATACCCAGTTCGGGACCGGGTCTCTTACCATGCAGGGGGCGACTGCCTCGAGCTATTCGGCCGACAATACCGGTGTGGTCTGCTTCACCTCGGGCACCGCCATCCTGACGCCCACTGGCAACGTGGCAATCGACGATCTGCGCGTGGGGAGCCTTGTCTGCACGCTCGACAATGGGCCACAGCGCATTGTCTGGATCGGGAGCAGGGAGGTTTCGCATGATGAACTCACATCCCGTCCGGAATTGCTTCCGGTACTGATCCGGCGCGGGACTCTGGGGGCAGAGCGCGACCTGCTCGTGTCGCGCCAGCACGGGGTTCTGATCGGGCAGGACAACTTCGCCCGCTCGATCCATCTGGCAGAGACCATGAAAGGCGTTCGGATTGCCCGTGGAAAGCGAACCGTGACCTATATCCACCTGATGTTTGAGGAACATCAGGTCATCTTTTCCGAGGGCCTTGCAACCGAAAGCTTCTTCCCGGGCAGGATGTCACTCCAGATGATGCCCAACCCAGAGCAGACTGAATTCCGCAAGCTCTTCCCGGTTTTCGCCACCGCAATAAATACGGACGACGAGGCGCCGACATACCCTGTCGCACTGGCACGCCCGTTCCTTCCAAGAAGATCGCTCGCGGGCACGATCCCGCCTGAGCTGCGCCCTGCCGGGGTCTCGCCATGAGATCAAATCTGCAAATCGGATTCGGGGTCTTCGTCTGATCGAAGCGCGCCGCCGCCAATGTCCGCGACTTGCTCAAGCGCCCGGCGCGCTTGCAGCCATGTCTGGTGCCTCTCGGTGTCGATGGTCAGCTTGTGGTGCTGAGGCGGCCCTCGGCGGATCCGGTGTCTGTGGGTGCGAATGATATGGCGCGCGAATTGGGTATTCTGTCGCGTCGTCGTGCCCACCCTGCCCCTTGTGCCCCAAGCCCAGCTGTTCTGCGACGACCCCAAGGTGATCGGAGCACGGTTTTTCCTGAGGGAATACCGCGCCGGCCTCGTGGCCGGAGAGGAAATTACGCCCGACAAACCAATGGACGGGCCGGGTTTGATCGGGCAGTTTCTGGGCGGCAAGATTGTGGATGTTCTGGCAAAGCTGCACTGCGGCGATGCGCAGGCCTCCGGTCTTGGCGAGCTTGGGCGGCCCAAGGCCTTTGCCCTGCGCGCCCAGCGCGGCTCGGCCAAGCGTGCCACCGTGAGTTGGGAGCAATCGCCCCCCGCCGAACTAGGCACGCTGCTGGCGTGGCTCGACAAACACCAGCCGGTGACGGCAGACCCGCCGAACCTGATCCACAATGACTTTAAGTTCGACAGCATCATCCTTGATCCGGACCCGCTGGAGCCTCCCACCCTGATCGACTGGGATATGCACGCTGGGCGAGCCGCTCTACGATCTCGCCGCCCTGCTCAGCTACCGGACCGAGGCGGCGGACTCCGAGGCCAAGCACCTGCTGTGCCAGATGCCCACCGCCCGGCACGGCTTTCCCACGCGCGAGGCGGCAGCAGCGCTCTATCCCAAGGTCAGCGGACGGGATTTGCAGGGCCTCAAGTTCTTTCGCATGCTGGCAACGCTGCGTCTCGCCGTGGTGTTCCGGCAGTTTTACCGCCGCATCGAGACCGGAGCCACCGACGGCCCCGGATTTGCCGATTTCGACGATCTTGCCCACGGCCTCCTGCGCTTTGGCATGGACGTCGCCAATGGCCGCCACGTCTGACATACATTGTACCATGATCGCCTTTGATCCGCCCTCGAACAAGATGCGTTGCGCCAGCGCATCGAAACCTTTGCCATGGCGCATGATCGCACCTTATGAGAAAGCCCCGCGCAACACCCCGCACAGCCCGACCGAGGATTTGCGCATCGAACTCAATGGTCTGGCGCGCGAGGCCGGGCTGTTTGCGCCGCAAGTGCCCGAACGGTGGGGCGGCATAGAGCTGGATCATGTCAGCATGGCAATCGCCTTCGAGGCTTGCGGGCCGTCGCCGCTTGGCCAAATTGCGATGCATTGCGCCGCGCCCGAGGGCGGCGACATGAACCTGCTCGACAACGTGGCAAGCGAGGCCGTTGGCTCAAGCCCTTCGTCGCCGGCGATTTCCGCTCCTGTCTTTCGATGACCGAACCTCGGGGGCGAGGTCAGACCCATCGAAAGATGAAGACCACGGCGCGCTATGATGGCGATGAGTTTATCGTCAATGGGGTCAAATGGCTGATCACCGGGGCCAAGGGCGTGGGCTTTACCATCATCTTCTGCGATGTCGAACCCGACGGCGACAAGCCCGGGGGGCCGACTTGCTGATCTCGGACATGGACGCACCGGTTGACCTATGCCGACATGCTGATCGGACCAACCGCCTTGCCAATTACCTGACCGGCAAAGGTGCGCGCAGAGGCGACCGCCTGCTGATCAGGCTGCCGCGTGTTCCCGAATGGCAGATCGCCATGGTCGGCTGCAACAAGATCGACGCGATCCCGATCCCCTGCGTCACCATGCTGACCAAAAGAAGATATGAGCTACCGGCTGGAACATTCCGTCGCCGTGGCGGCGGTGACGACGGCGCACGAGATCGGCAAGATCACCGGCGACGTCAAGGTCCGGCTCAGCGCCGGCGCGGCGCCGGGATGGGATGACGTCACGCCTGCGGCCGGCAAACATCGGCCATCATCGCCCGTTTCGATGCCGGGGATCCCGGCCGCAAAGCGTATCGGTATTGCCCTGCCCCTTGGCGCGAGCGCGACCTTGCCCGCAGGCGGGCAACCGGCTGCGGGCTTTACGCCGCGCTTGGCATCGGGCGGTACAAAAAACACAGGATGCGCGCCCAGCACAGGCGCAATTTCACCTTCTTAGTCGCGCCCGGCAGGCTGATCTTTTCCATCGAGTGCGACCTGCCGGTGAGGGCATGGCTCGATTGCGGCATGTTCCTGCAAAACATCATGATCACGGGGCGGGGCTCTAGCCTTGAACTCTGCCCGCTACAGGCCTTTGCCGCCTATCATGAAACGATCCGCGACCCGCTTGGACTGCCCGACAACCGCATGGTGATTCGCGCTAAGGCCATGACGGAGACGTCCGACCCGGCGAACCGGTTCCACACCGAGCACGAACCGCAGGACCGGCTCGCGACCTTCCACGATTGAAAGCGCCCAGCGCAGGGCCGGGCAAAGATCATTCAAGGCCTTCGCCGTTGAGCCCCCCACCTCGGGCGCAGGGCGCAGCGGGGCGGGTATCGCAAGCCCTGAACTTAATCGGCAGGCACAGTAGCCGCTGTGGCCGCGTCAGGCTGATGCCTTTCGCGAGCTGCACATCACGGCGGAGCTGATCCCAGTAGGCATCCTCATACGCGATCGAAGTGGTCAGCGAGCCGCCATCCGAAGTTTCATACAGCGCATGGCCCGGATCGCGTTGCGGCAAGGCCTCGTATTCGGTTTCATGGCCAGCGATGAAAGAGGTCTGAAGCGTCAGAACCGCATCGCTCATGGCGATGTCGATATAGGTCCCTGTCCCGGTTTTGTCGCCCGCCACGAGGGCCGAAAGGATACCGACCGCAATGTAAAGCGCCAGCATCGTATCGCCAAGCAGCGCGGCGGAGGGCGCGCCATCGGCCGCGCCGCAGATCCGCTCGCCCAGCGCGCCTCCATGGTTCTGAAAGGTCACATCATGCGCCGGGCGTCTCCTGTCGGGACCGGTCTGGCCGTAACCCTAGACCGAGGCGTAGATCAGGCCCGGGCCGGCAGTTTGGCCGGTTCGGCGCAGCCCTGATCGGTTTCCCAGAAAGCATCGACGAGATGTTGACGATACAGTCCTGCGTCCCTGCCTTGATCCAACGTGCGGCGCAAAGCTGCGACAACCGCCATAACGCGCGCACATTCACCGCCATGGTCTGCTCGAAATCGTCGAGAGTCGCCTTGTGGGCACGGGCTCGCAAGCTGATCCCGGCGTTGTAAAACAGGAAGGCAGGCACACCCATGCGCTCGGCCACGGCGTCGAACCAACTGTCCGGTGCGGCCGGATCGACCGCATCGAAGGAGAACGCCATCGCCCTGCCCACGGCTTTCGACCTCGGCCACCGGATTGGCCAACTTGTCGACCCTGCGCGCCGCCACCGCAATGGCGGCCCCTTGTGCGACCCGTCAGGGCGAATTGATACCCTAGACCGGATGAGGCCCCGGTGACCAGTGCGGTCTTTTCTCAGGCGTCCTCAAACCCTTAGGTCGACAGTAACTATTTCGATAAGTTAAGAAGCCACTTACTGTCCGGCAATACAGGAGTCGCGATTTCAGGCGGCCTGACCGAAAAATCGCTTCTGCATGGCATCCCTGGCGCTAGGATTCCGCGTGAGCTCGATGAACCGGCGGGTCTCCAGATGCAGCGCCGGTTCGATTGGCATCTGCAACTCGTGATAGACAGCCTCGGCGATCAACCTCCGTTCAGGCCGCTTGTCCGCACGGTCGCGTGTGAACCGCGCGTTCAAACCGTGGAAAAACCGCTCAAAACCCGCTGTCCCGCCGGGCCCGCGAAAGCCGCGCGCCATCCATGGCTGTTGCACGTCCGCGTTGGCAGGCAGCCAGTCGGTTGCCGTGCGGTGCAAGTCCTCTGCGGGAACCATCCCGATCAGCAGCCCCAATGCCTTAGCCCTCGCCCCGTCATAGGTCGCGCCGTCGAGCAGACCCGCGATGGCCTCTTGCAACGGGGCCGATCGCACCATCCGCTAGGTGCCGCCAAAGCCCAGTATCAGGCCAAGACCGGCCTCTGGCAGGCCGATCCTGATGGCCGAATCGTTTGCGGCAAAGCGCGCATGTAGGGGCAGCGCCATCTAGAAACCGCCGCCAAGGCAATGGCCGTAGATCGCCGCCGCGACCGGCTTTCCACAGTTCTCTAGTGCCTAAAAGCTGAGCATGGCACCGGCCATGACGGACCACGTCTGCTCTGCCGACAGGTCGAAAACCCACCGGCCATCTTCAGATCGGCACCGGCATATTGCAATCCCTGACCGAAACGATGCTGCGGGCAAAGCGACCTTCGTCTCCCGCGCGCCCGGCAGGTTTCTGCCTTTCCACGGCCAGCGCATCCACATCATCGCGGGTTTATCTGCGCAAGATTGCGATCAGATCGGTCGAGATCCCCTGCGGCACCGATTTGCGCGCGATGGCGATGCCGCGATCGGCCAGTACCGGCACACGGCACATCATTTCGACGCCGCCAGCCCAGCTTCGCCGCTGGCGATTTTGCCTGCCGCGTTGGCGCAAGCCTCGAGTCCCGAGGCGCAAAAGCGGTTGACCTGCACCCTCGGCACAGACTCGACATAACCTGCTTCCAGCGCTGCGGTGCGGGCTATGTCAGTGCCCTGATCGACCACCGGGTCGACGCAGCCCAACACCACCTCCCCACCGCCGACGTATCGAGATTTGCGCGCTTTTTCAGCGCCCTGAGCGGCACGCTGGCCAGCGCCACTGGGCTCAACTCGCCCAAGGCTCCGACCGAAGCCTTGCCCCGTCCGCGCTGTGTGCACACCGCCTCGAAGTTCTGTACATAGCTCATGCCACCCCCCTATTTCGCCATCAGGCGCAGCGCACCATCAAGGCGGATGACCTCGCCGTTCTGCGTCGGATTGGCAAAAATCGCCACCATCAGATCGGCAAATTCCAAGGCTTTTCCAAGCCGGGCCAGGGTCTGGAGGGGTGACACCGGCCCTGACCAGCACCACCTTGTCACCCACCGGCGTGCCTTCGATAATGCCATCAATCCCGCATGACAGACCTGACCGCCCCCGCCCCTCCCGTGTTCATTGATGAGGCGTTTCACTGCGCGCGACGGGCTGGGCAGGATGGCCCGGGAATTGCCTTGGCAATCAGCGAAAGCGCCACGGCCCCATGACCTTGCAGCGCTATGATCAGCTCTGGTTCGCGCTGGCGCAGGACATGGGCGACGAAATGCTGGGCATGACGGGCCATACGATGCGCCCGGGCGGCTTTGCGCTGTTGTGCAATGCGATCCTTGGCGCGGCGACGCATCCCGTTGTTGCGATTTTGCTACTACGCCCCTACCGGGGCCGTCGCCTATTCCCGCTTTTTCGGCACGCCGGTGCAGTTCGTCGCCGCCGAGACCCGGGTGTTGATCGGTGCCGAGTACCTCTCTCTGCCAGTCAACCGCAACGAGGCTGCGTTGAAACGGTATCTGAAGGACGCTGGCGGATATTCCGCCTCCGGTGGAGTGCGCCCTTTG
>NZ_JAHKQA010000034.1 GCF_018860705.1 Citreicella sp. C3M06 | reverse complement strand
GCGCATGCCCTGAAGACACTCACGCGCCACACAGCTTTGAGGGCCGGGCCATTTCGGTTGCAGGTCGTGAGCTGTTCCACCAGCGCCGTATTGGCGGCGCTGGATATGCTGGGCTCGATATGCCCGCCTGCCTCGCCCTGCTGGGCGCGCAGGGAGTTCCAACCGACATCGCCGCGCTGCTGCTGCCCCATTGGGAGAGCGGTCTGCTTGAGGCCGCCGCAAAGCAGCGCGAACAGGACAGGACGACATGAGCAGATCCACCCGCGACTATAAGATCCGCCTGTCGGCATCGGGAAAGCAGCAGCTGGAAGCCGATTTGCGCGCCCTGGGTGCGTCGGGTGAAAAGAGCCTGAAGCGCATCCAGACTGCCACACGCCCGGCCAGTGCTGGTTTGCGCGAAACGGATTTGGCGGCGCGGCAGTTGCGCGGGGGCCTGGCGGCGGTTTCTGCCGAGCTGCCTGCCCTGGGGCGCTTGGCGACGTTCATGGGCGGTGCCGCCCTGGTTGGCGGGCTTGCGGCTTTCGGGCGCGGTTCGCTCGATGTCGGGCGGCAGTTCCAGGCGATGATGCAGCGTGTCGAGGCGGCAACGCAGGCGAGTGAAGAAGACCTCGACCGCCTTGGCGGTTCTGCGAAGCGCCTTGGAGAAACCACGGCGTTCAGCGCCATGCAGGCGGCAGAGGCGATCGAGGTTCTGGCCAAGAACGGTGTTTCCGTTTCTGCCATTCTTGGCGGCGCTCTCGACAGTTCGGTTATGCTGGCCAGCGCGTTGGGGTCAGAGGTCGCGCCAGCGGCGGACTTGGTCACCGACGTGATGCAGCAGTTCGGCCTGACCGCCGATCGCCTACCCGACATTGTTGATCGGCTGGCTGGCGCAGCCTTCACCAGTAAGTTCGGCTTTGACGATCTGCGACTCGCGATCGCGCAAGCGGGCGGCGTGGCCGGATCGACCGGCGTCGAGATCGAGGATTTCCTGACCACTTTGTCGGCCACGGCGGCGAGCTTTGCGTCCGGGTCCGATGCAGGCACATCGTTCAAGACGTTCTTGCAGCGCCTGGTCCCGGAGTCTGCAAAGGCGGCGGGCGTGATGAAGCGCCTCGGGCTGGAGTTCTTCGACGCCAACGGCAACATGAAGGACATGGCGTCGATCGCCCAAGAGTTACAGGACGGCCTCGCCGGTCTGGATGAGGCGTCAAAGCTGGATGCGCTGAAAACCGTGTTCGGCACCGACGCGATCCGCACGGCGGCGTCCCTGGCAGAGCAAGGCGCGGCAGGGTTTCGGGACCTGGCATCGGCCATCGGTGACGTTTCAGCGCAAGAGCAGGCGGAGGTTCGTCTGCGCGGGCTTGATGGTGCGCTGAAGGAGCTGGCGGCGGCTTGGGAGGCCTTGCAGCTGGAGGCGGCGCAGAATGGCGGGCTCGATGTCGCAGAGAAATTCACCCGCCGCCTCACCGAGGCGCTGCGCTATCTGACCGAGAACTTTGCCGAGGTCGAAGAAATAGCCGAGCGCGTGGCGCAGGCCTTGACGGTTTACCTGGTCGGGAAGGGTATGACGCTGGT
This sequence comes from Citreicella sp. C3M06, assembly GCF_018860705.1. Taxonomy (GTDB): domain Bacteria; phylum Pseudomonadota; class Alphaproteobacteria; order Rhodobacterales; family Rhodobacteraceae; genus Salipiger. The sequence goes on along the minus strand of NZ_JAHKQA010000034.1, from coordinate 45,497 downwards.
CATCGCGAAGGCCGTTGCGACACGCGCCGCAATGATCGACCTGGCCGGATCCGTGTCTGGCGTCGGCACAGCTGCTGGTCGTGCTGTTGGGCCGCTGACGCGGCTTGGTGTCGCGGCGCGCGTGCTTACAGGCATGATGGGCGGGCCGCTGTCCCTTGCGATCACCGCTGCCTCACTGGTTGCATTCGGGATCGACACTGATGTCGCCGCCGACGCTGTCGGCCGGGCTGACATCGCTGCGACGAAAGCGGCGGATGCTCTGGACGCATATCAGGCGGCATCGAAGCGAGCGGCAGACGAACAGAAAGAGCTTGGTGGTGCCGTTTCAGAAGCTACGCAGGCCATGCTTACCCAGTCGAAGGCCGCGCTTGCACAGTCGCTGGAGGATGCTGAACGCGAGCTGCGCCGTGCGCAAAAAAGCATGAGCGGCGCATTTTTCGATGGCGATGGATTTGACGATTTCGCGGCGCGCTATCGAATTTTGTTCCGGACGAATTTGCAAACAGGTTTGCCGGAGGGGCCTCGGAACAGATTTCTGACCGACCTTGCCGAGATGGCGGATCAGGCATCTCGTATGGAGGTGTCCGGGCAAGAGTTCTGGGATGCATTCACAAAGGTTCAAGCGGTCGGGCCGGGATTCGAAGATCTCCGCAATGGTCTGGCGGAAATTCTCCAGGCTACCGGTGACCTTTCAGACAGCGCTGCACTGGACAAGGTTCGTGACGTTGCTGCTGCGACGGGGATCTTTGCGGATCAGATCAGTGAAATCGACCTAGCGGAAGGGGAGGCAGAGATCCGTGCCGCCTACGGCACACTCTTGGAGGTCATGGACGAAGCGCTCATCGCGGGGCGTCAGCTTCGTCAAGAGCAGCTGGAGGGGTTCAGGGCGAACGCGGAAGGGCTGGCTGCGGCTGAGGAAGGCGTCGTCGATTTGCGCGAACGCGAGGCAGAGCTGCTTGAGACCAGCCGCGACATCGCCGCCGAACAGCCCTTTGATGCGACTGCTGCCAGCGCCAGGGATGCCGCCAAAGAGGTCGGCAAGCTGCAAGGCGTTTATGAGCAGTATCAGCGCAGCCGGGAACAGGGTGCAGCGCTGGCTGAAGCAGGCGCGTCTGCCCCGCCAGCCGTCGCCCAGGAGGGTATGCGCGCCTTTATCGCCCATCTTGAGGGAACAGCGGTCGGATCGCACCCGTCGGCCAAAGGCTACAACACCACCCTTGATTATGATCGCTACACCGGCCCGCAGAACCTGACCGGCATGACGTTGGACGAAATCCAGCAGTTGCAGGGTCGGATGCTGGCGCACCCTGACAACCCGCATAACAGCTCGGCCGTGGGGATGTATCAGATCGTCCGCAGCACGCTGCGCGGCCTGATGTCAGAGATGAACCTGTCGGGCGATGAGCTGTTCACTGGCGACCTGCAAGATCAGATGGCTGATCGCCTGATCGCGCGCCGGGGGCGCAATCCCGCAGCGCTACGTCAGGAGTGGCAGGGGTTGAACCGGGCAGGCGATTCCGACATCCTCACAGCCTATGACGCCGACAGCGCGGGCCGGATGCAGTCGATTTCGGCGCAGGATTCGCAGATTGCCCAGTCCGCCCGCGACCGCAGCAGCACGCTGCAGCAATTGCTTGAAGTCGGTGACCAGCAAATCGCCCAATTGCGACTTGAGGCGGAGCTTACGGGCAAGTCGATCGAGGAGCAGGCGCGGCTGACGTTCCAGCATGAAGCGCTGCAGCGGGCCAAGCAGGCTGGGCTTGATGTCGACACGGCGCTGGCCGCCGATGGGCGGACGCTCCGCGAAGTGATAGATGAGCAGGCTGCGGCGTGGGGGCGGCTGGCTGCTGCGAAGGAACGCGACGCTGGCGCCTCGGATAGCGCAAGGGAACGCCTTGAAGAAGAGCAGCAGCGCATCGAGGCGCTGACGCAGCAGATCGCCGGCATTGGCGACAACCTTCGGAATGATGGCGGCTGGCAGGGGTTCCTTGACGACTTCGGCCAGATGTTCCTCGACAAGCTCTGGCAGGTGCTGACCGACCCGGTTTGGGAAATGCTCGCTCAGAAGGTCGACGGCTTGTTCCAGGGCTTTGAGGGGGCGATGTCTGGCGGCGGGGGCGGCAGCAGCTGGCTGGGCGACATCGTGTCCGGTATCTTTGGCGGCGTTCCCGAACGGGCCTCGGGGGGTGGTTTCAAGAATGTCGGGCGTGTGGCAGGGCTTCTGGATGGCCCCGGCGGCAAGCGCCAGGACAATCTGATCGCGAAGGTGTCGCGGGGTGAGTTCGTCCAGCCGGCCTCGGCGGTCGACTTCTACGGGGCGGATTTCATGGAGGCCGTCCGCAATCGACGTATTCCCAAGTTTGCGGATGGGGGCATGGTGGGCGGTGCGGCTGCTGCGGCCACTCCCAGCGGCAGCATGGGCATCAAGTTCACCACGATCAACCAGGCGTCTGACATTGTCGAAACCTTCCAGCGGGAAACTCCGTCCGGACCGGTGCAGACCATTCGTCTGCGCGAAGACTTCCAGCGCACGTTGAACGGCCTCGGCGCATCGCCGCGCCTTAACAGAAAGCCGAGGAGAACCGGATGATCACGGGGCCTATTTTCCCTGCGGAGCTGCCGCATCCGCAATCGTCCAACTACAGCGCGCAACGGGCAGACGGGCGGCGCATGACATCCTTCGATGTCGGCCCGCCCAAGCCCACGCGCGGTCACCGGGCACTCTGGACCACGCATAGCCTGACGTATCGCCTGACGCCGGATCAGGTCGAGATCCTTGAACGGTTTTATATCGACACGCTGGCTGATGGGGTTGGGCAGTTCTGGATGCCACACCCGACCAAGCACCTCCAGCCGTGGGCCGACGAAACCGGGGAGTCGATCACCGACGAGAACGGCAAGGTGATCCTGCTCAGCGATTACATGCGCTGCACCTGGGGGGAACCGCCCAAGGTCGCGAACGACAAGAACAAGATTGACCGCTCCGTTTCCTTCACCGTGATCGAAAGGCCGCGCCTATGACCCGCAATCTGTCCCACGCCGTACGCGCCGCTCAAGACGCAACGACCTCTGACGTGGTGCAGATCGTCCTGCTGCGGATCACCCACCCGGATCTTTCGGAGCCGCTGCGCCTGACGCTGACCCCGCACGAGCTTGTTTCTGAGGAGCCCGAGATCTTCGGCGTCTACTCGGACTGGGAGGGCACCGAGCAGCTTTACACGGCCGTTCAGGCTGGCGCGGAAATGCCCGGCGACGATGAGGGCGACATCCCGGAGGCGCGCGTCAGCCTGCAAAACACGCCCGAACTGATGGATGCGATCCAGTCCTTCACCTCGCCGAAGCCCGTGGTCGATTGCGTGGTGGTCAGCAGCGCCGACACCAACAACGTCGAGGGCGAGTGGCTCGGCCTGCGCATCGTTGAAACGCCGTTCGACAGCTCCACAGTCGAGATCCGGGCGAACCTCGCGCACATCATGGAGGAACCGGCGGTGCAGCACGTCATGACGCCCGCCCGTGCGCCGGGGCTGCGCGGGGCAATATGACCTTCTCCAGCTTCGTCGGCATCCCGCATCTGGACCTCGGCCTAACGCGGGCCGGGGCCGATTGTTACGGTCTGGTCTGGCTGGTCTACGCCGAGGCTCTGGGGGTCGAGCTTCCACGGCATGACTGCATCGTGGCCGCCGAGACGCCCCCCGCTGAACGCGCCGCACACATCGCCGGGGGGCTGGCTTCCGGCCCGTGGCGCCGGGTCGAGCAGATCCGGCCCTTCGACCTTCTGCTGTTCAACGTCAGAGCGCAGGGCGATCACGTCGCCGTCGCGGTGACGCCTCGCCTGATGCTGCACAATCACGCGCGCTCCCAGTCCGCGATTGTCGATTTCAACGTAACGCCATGGCCCCGCCGCTTCGCGGGCGCTTATCGCCACGAGAGCCAATGATCCACGTTTCAGCCGTTCCATCCGTCGCGCCAGACCAGGCGCGCACCATCAATGTGCCTGATGGCAGCACCGTGGCGCAGATCGTGCGCGCGGCGTTCCCCGCGACGGCCAAGGAGCTTGCACCGCGCCTCGTGGTCGAGATCCTGACGGGCCGTCATGCCGGCGTCGTGGACCGGACTGATTGGGCAGGCGTCACCCCGGAGGCTGGCGCGGCGGTGCTGGTGCGCCTCACGCCGGGGGATCCTGTCACCGCATGGCTGACCAGCACCATTGCCACCAGCTTCGGCGTAGCCTCGACCACATCCTTCGCATATTCGGCAATCTCGGTCGGCGTCGGTCTGGCGACATCGGCGCTGATTTCGGTCGCGATCAACGCCCTGACGCCGCAACCAGAGATCCGCGACCCTGAAAGCTATGACGCGACCTATGCGCTGAACGGCTGGCAGAACCGGGCCACGCTTGGCTCGGCGTTCCCGCTGGTGATGGGGCGAACCCGAATGGCTCCGGTCTATTTCCAGATGCCTTACCGCGAGGTTGTCGGACGGTCGCAATACCTGCGCGCCGGGCTGACCTGGGGATATGGGCGGCTCGACATTTCCGACCTGTGGCTGGGCGACACGCCGATGGAGGATTACTCCGGCATCGAATACGAGATCCGCGAAGGCGTGGAGGGCGATCTGCCCGTCACGATCACGCCGGAGGTTGTCGTGCCGGTGGCGGAAGCCATCACGCTCAAAGGGCCGGATTACGAGGATGATCTGGGCTATGAGACGGACGAGCTGTTCTACCATTCGGTCAAGCGGTACACCGACACAGACACGGAACAAATCTCGCTGATCTTCGCCTTCCCGAGCGGCCTAGCCAATCTGGACAAAGACGGGACGCACAAACAGACCACCGTGCGGGTGCAAGTCGATCTGCGGCTCTACGCTGACCGCGAGGACGATGAAGCGTGGATCGACGCGGGCGAACTGGCCTTCACCGACGAGTATCTGAACCCGGTCTATTTCCAAGAAACCATCACCCCGCCGAGCGCGGGCAAATGGCAGATCCGCCTCACGCGCACCACCGAGCAGGGCGACAGTGATGACGAGCTTTCCGATCTCCAATGGATCGAAACGCAGAGCATCCGCAAGCGCCACCCGTTCGATCCGCCCGCGCCGATGGCGCACATCGCCGTCCGGGTCGAGGCGGGCGAGCAGCTGAACGGACAGATCAGCGCGCTGACCGGCGTTGTGCAGCGCTATGCCCCGTGCTGGACCGGAACGGATTGGGAGGAGGGCCTGACCGAGAACCCGGCGGGATCGCTGATGGCCTACCACCAGGGGCCGTGGCTGCGCAGCCCGTCAACGGAGGACGGGATCCGGCTCGATGACATGCAGGCGCTCTGGGAGTTCTGCGAGGCCAACGGCCTGACCTTCAACGGCAGGGTCGATGACGCAAGCTCCTTTCCCGAAGCCTTGGCGCGGATCGCGGGTGCCGGGCGCGCATCGCCGCGTTATGACGGCGCGCGGCACGGCGTTGTGATCGACCGGGCAGATGATGACGCGAACCCGATCTGCGACCACATCAACGCGGCGAATAGCTGGGGCCTAAGCGGCACCCGCGAGCCGCTGGACCCGCCCGACGCGGTGCGCGTCCAGTTCCTCAACGCGGAAGACGATTTCGGGATCGCTGAAATTACAACCCTCTGGCCGGATTTCGAGGGCGATCCGGATGTCATCGAGGAGTGGGAGCTTCCCGGAAAACTCTACCCGCGCGAAGTCGCGATTGAGCTTTACCGGCGGATCCTTGAAGCGATCTATCGCCGCTCGACGTGGCGGGTGATGCAAGAGGGACCGCTGCGCGTGGCGACACGCGGGAGCCGGGTGAACCTGTCGCATTACATCCTGTCGTCTAAGCAGATTTCGGCGCGGGTGGTCGATGTGGTCGGCAACGCGGTCCTGATCGACCAGCCGGTGACGATGGAGGCGGGCACCAGCTACGTCCTGCACTGGCACATGACCAGCGCCGCCGATGTGCGGGGTCAGGCTGTCGTGACCATCGTTCGTCCGCAGGAGGGCGAGACGCAGACGCTCGGCCTGAAAGGCTACATCCCGCCCGCTGGAACGTCCGTCACCTTCGCGCCCGCAACCGAGACGATCCGCACATGCCGGGTGCTTGGGATCGTGCCCGGCGAGGATGGCACGGTTGAGCTTCGGCTGACCGAGGACGCGCCAGAGATCGACACGGAGCTGGCCGACTACGAGCCGCCCGAGTTCAACACGGTGGTCGGCCAGCCCAGCACGCCGGGAGACGCACCAAGCCAGCCGCTGATCCGAAACATCTGGACCGACACGCTGGATGGGGTGCTTACCGTGTTCGTGTCGGTGCGGATGGCTGCAAGCGATACATCCACGATTTCCGGCTACACGGTCGACTATCGCCTGTCAGGGGCGGCGGGCTGGAGTTCCGCGGGCCTCGGCGGGACTTCGGGCTCCATCCAGATCACCGGCTACTCGGTCGGGGATGAGATTGAAGTCCGGGCAGCGGCGCAGGCATCCGGCGGCGCGTGGTCCGAGTTCACCGATACGATCTACTACACGGTGGGCGAGGAGCTTGAGGCCGCGCCGAACGCGGTGCCGTCCGACAGCGTGACGATCAGCGGGGAGCTTGGCCGCGCCGTCATCACGGCATGGGCTGGCGGCACGACCAGAACCGCCGACGTGTTCCGCACGGCGTCGGGCGGCACGTTCGATGACGACACGGATTATATCGGGACGATCAGCTTTGCGAGCGGTCAGACGCAGACCTTCGTGGATGGCGGTGCCGAGACATCCACGAAGGTCGAGATTTCCGGCATGAGCGCCGCCGCGTCGTGGAACATATCCGGGAACAGCGCCACCCACACGGCTGGAACTGCTGATCGACTGTTTGCTCCCCTAACCACCTACATCAATGACGTGGTGCGCGGGGCCATCACCATTTCGGGCCGCACGGCGGGCGATGTGGAGATCCGCATGGTCGATGGCAGCGACGTTGCGTCTGGCGGGATCTTCGAAAGCAATGGCGTTCATTACTTCGAGTTTGACCCGCAGGGACACGACGCCTTTGAGGTCTACGCATCGGCCCCATTCGACGGCACCGTTTCCGATCTACAGGTCTTCAAGGAAACCAGTTCCAGCGCGCCACAAGGCGCCTGGGAATACCGCCTGCGGGCGGAAAACAGCGACGGGCTGACGGCTGGGATCAGCGGCCCTTACACCACCACCATCATCTGAGGACGGGGCAATGACTGACCTTGCAAACAAGGCCGTGAACAACGCGGTCGATCACTTCGTGACGATTTACAACAAGCGGGTCGCGCCGACCCCGTTCGACACGGTGGGCACGCTACTGATCTCGTCGGGGCCGGTTGCCGAGCGGCTGGATGAGATTGAGGCGCAGGTTTCGTCGGGCGAGCTGGGCTTTTCCACGTGGTCGGGCCTAAAGTCCTTCGCCGGAACCTACAACCGCCAGACAGCTAGCGTCGACAGTGGAGACGCGGGCACGCACTATGAGGCCAGTGAGACAGGATACGACGGCGCGACGGTGAATAACGCTGGGCGCTACGCATGGGTGGAGGCTTGGGGCCGATGGGACCGGATCGGTGACAGCAGCGCGGGCATCGTCGCCAGCGACCTCGCGAACCATATCAGCGACGGCGACAACCCGCACGGGGTCACGGCAGAGCAGCTTGGCCTCGATACCGCCGTTTTGTCCGCAGACCTGAAAGGCGCGACGACCAAGCCCGACCCGGTTTCTGGCGATTTCCTGTTCATCTCGGACTCGGAGGATTTTTCCAACTTCAAACGGGTGGCGGTTGCGGCGCTGCGCGAGCATTCTCGGGAGGCCTATGATCTGGTCTTCGCCACGCTGGCACAGGGCGCGCTGGCTGAGAGCGCAGTGCAGCCGGAGGATCTGTCGGCGGTGGCCGTCTCGGGCGATTACGCCGATTTGACCGGTGCGCCATCGCTGGACGCCTATGCCGCCTCTGCGGATGTTTTCGGGCGGGACGCCATCCGCCCGGAGCTGGGGGCGGCGTTTTCGTCGGAGATTGTCGGCGGAGATCGGCCAGCGATCACCAACGGGGCGCGGGCTACGACGACGCTGTTCGGCGACGTGTGGCGGCTGAATGGCTCCGACGCGGTGGATGGCTTGCAGATCATCGCGCCGCGCGCTGAAACGGCTGTCGAGGCTGGGCGGCTGTATCGGGTGCGCGTTGCTTTCGCGCGCACGGTCGATCCTGTCGATCCTGCCGGGCACTATATCACGATCAGGATGCAGAACCTGGGCGGCGCGCGGGCGGCCTTGAGCGATGTGACGATTGAGGGCCTGAACCCGACTGTCGAAGACGGGGCGCAAGACTACAGCTTCACTTTCGCTCGCCCCGGCGTGTCTGGGGCTGACTACACCGTGCCAGACTCCACCCGCTACGCCGTGCCGCACGTGCTGCTGTACGGCGGCGACCATGAGACTGATATTGCCGTGATCGAGGTGCTGGACATTACCGACACGGCGGCGACCGTGGCGGCGACTGGCGATTACAACGACCTGTCGAACACCCCCACGCTCGGCTCGGCGGCGGCGACTGACGCGGACGAGTATGCGACCGCAGCGCAGGGGGAGACGGCAGACAGCGCCGTGCAGCCCGGCGACCTCAAGGACGCGGTGGCCAAGGCTTCGCCCGTGGATGGAGACACGCTGTACGGGCAGGACAGCGAGAACGGGGATGCCTTCGCCAAGTTTGCCATTTCCGACCTTTCGGCAAAGATCGAAGCCGACGTGACGCCGAATTTCGCCACGGCAGAGCAAGGGGCGAAGGCGGATGACGCTCTTCCGTCGATCGAGGTCGCAGATGAAAGCGGCACGGTCTTTGCCGTGGTCGATGAGGATGGCCGCCGCACATGGATTGAGGCCGCGCCGGATGGCGGGCCGACGGAATATGCCGCAGAAAAGGTCGGGTCCATGCTGGACGGGGCCAACACGCCGGGCCTGCTCGGCGGCCAGTTTGTCTACGACGAGAGCGGCGTCGGCATCGCTTTCGTCGATGAAGACGGGCGGCGCACCGACCTCGAAGTCGGGCCGAACGGGCGCTTTACGTCCCGCGTGATCGACAACATCGCTGACGCCCTTGGCATCGAGGTCGCGACGACCACCCCCGCATCGATCACCTGCCTTGGGGATAGCCTCACTGCGGGGTCGGGTGGCGGGGGCACTACGTACCCGAGCGTCCTCGCTACCATCACGGGCCGAACGGTCAACAACCTCGGGGTGGGCGGCGAGGGATCGCGCACCATTGCGGGCCGGGTCGGGGCGCTGCCCTACCTCGTCACGCCTGACGGTGATGAGATCCCGGTGTCGGGCGGGGTCACTGTCACGCTGACCGGCGCAGACGGGGGGGCGGTTGCGCCGTTGCTGCAAGGCTCGGCGGGAATCAATCCCTGCACCCTAGCCGGGGTCTCGGGCAGCTTGAGCTATTCCGGCGGCACCTACACGTTCACGCGCAGCACGGATGGCGACGCGGTGAGCGTTCCCCGCCCTGCCGCCTTGATCACTGCGGCGCAGGCCCGAAGGGACGACATTTTCATCCTCTGGATGGGCCAGAATGATGGCGTGAACGATGCCGAGGAAATCATCCGCCGCGAGCGGGCGATCATCGAATGGCTCGGAGAGAACCATAGGAAATGGTTGGTCTGCGGCCTCACGACCTCGACCATCAGTTACCGCCAACCGATGCACGACCAGTTCTTCAACGAGTTCGGACGGCGGTTTGTGAACCTCCACGAATACCTCGCAAGCTTCGAGGCTCTTGCCGAAGCTGGCATCACCCCGACCGCCGAAGACGAAGAGGACATTGGGCTCGGGATCGTTCCCGAAAGCCTCCGCGTGGACGACACCCACTTCAACGCTTCGGGATACACCCTGATCGCAAACTGCATTGCCGCCCGCATCGAAGAAATGGGCTGGCTGGAAGAGGACCAATAACATGGGACGCAAAATTGTACTTTCGGGCGTGACGCTGACCGATACCAGCGCGCCGATCATCGGAAACGACGCGCGGCTGACGCCCGGATCGCTGATCTTGACCGATTTCACGCACTCGATGACCGCATCCGGCGTTCCCGGAGACGGCGGGACTATCGCGAATATCGCATGGGAGGAGGCCGCTGCACTGCTCGGCAGCGGCTCGCAGTCGAGTTTGGCCTCGACCTTCATCAACACGTTCCCCGGTGCGCCATACGGGGCGTTCCAACGCACGGCAAACGGCGCGCTGTTCGGGGCCGTTAGCACGACGGACCAAGGGGGCTATGCCGCGCGCATCGAAGGGGCCGCGGCGATTATGGCCTATCTCGCAGCGAACACCACGCGCGAAATGGCCTGCTTTATCTGGGCTGACGTTGAGCGCGTCTCGTCTTCGACGGGCAACCTGTATACGACCGGCATCGGCAACGGCGCCGGTTTTTCGACCAGTCGGTTGATGATCGGGGGGTTGGAAAACTCGCTCGGCACCGAGCGGAAGGCCATTTCGGCAAGCGGCTGGTCGGGGTCACCGAACGCCAACGCCTCGCTGAATGCGATCTATGAGGCGGCGTGGGGCAACATCCCGCCCTACAACAGCCTGAACTCCAACGTCGGGCAGAGCTTCATCCTCTATCAATATCACCTCATCGACGTTGCGGCGTCTGGCAAGACCTTTGCCGAGCTGGATGCCGCAGACGAGGCGGCCTATGCCGCGTTTTTCGCGGAAGGCGGCCGGGGCTACGGCGACAGCCGGACGCTCGACCTGACTCAATACCCGTAATCCGGCCCAGAGACCGAGCAACACGAACGGAGGGCGTCATGCCTGACAGGATACCGCCGCTCGTTGAGCTGTGGGCACACATCAAGCTGTGGCTCGGCCTTTGGCTAACGTGGCTCACGGGGGCCGCCGGGCAGGTTGCTATTGCGGGGGCCGCCGGGGGCGCTGTGCGTTGGTGGATGAACGAGCGGCGTCGCATCGCGAGCGGTATCGGCTCGGTCATCACCGGGGCGATCTTCGCGCAGTATTTCGCCCCGATCACGCTCGCGATCATGAACAGGTACATCGGCCCTCTGGGGGATGGCGCCTATGCCACCGCCGCCTTCGCGGCCGGCCTCGGCGGAATGTCGATCGCAAAGATCATTATCGCCGCCGTTGAAGCCGGCGCAGGGAAGCTGAACCATGAAAAGCAGGACTGAGAGGGCTGCGACAGCGGCGACCAGACAGGCAGCAAGGGAAGGGCGCATCTGGTTGTTGATGGCACCGATCCTAGCCCTGATCTGGGTGTTCTCCCCGGGAATTGAGACAAGGATCTGGCCGGTCGTCACGCCCGCCGCAATCGTGGCGACCGAAGATCTCGGAGGGGGGTGGTCTCGGGTGGAACTCGAGGCCGAGAAGTTGCGCGATTGCGACTGGCGGTCGGTGGAATGGTTTCTCGGCGCGAGGGGTGCGAACGGCCCATCGGTTCAGGCCTACTTCGCGGACCCGCCACGAATCCGGGAGCGTGGCGTGTTGCGCTGGAAAGATCTGCGTGTCCGCCTGCCGGAGCACCTCCTGCTGACCGGTAGCCACGGCGACGTGCTGCATCAATGCTACGGCCCAGCCCTCGGGAAAACCCGGAGTTGGTTCTACCGCTGACGTCACATCACCCCCCATCCAAATCTATACCGCCCGGCCATCGCGTCGGGCTTTTTCATGGGAGAAGACCATGCCGATGAATAGGATCATTCTGCACCATACCGGCGGCAGCTACGCCGTAAGCAATCTGGACCGCGAGCATTACCACCGGATCATCGACGGTTCGGGGGAGGTTCATGACGGGGTTCATGCCATCGCAGGGAACGCCCCGGGCCGCACCCTGACGACCGGCACCTATGCGGCCCACACGCGCGCGCTGAACACCGGCAGCATCGGCGTGTCGATCTGCGCGATGGCGAGCGCGGAATGGGGCGCTGTGGGACGGTGGGCCTATCCTGTACGCCCGGAGCAAGTCAAAGCGCTGGTGGCCGAGACGGCGCGTCTCTGCGGCCTCTATGGGATCGCCGTCTCCCGGAAGACGGTTCTCAGCCATGCCGAGGTCGAGCCGACCCTGGGCGTCTGGCAGCGCGGCAAATGGGATTTCGATTACACGCTGTTTGGCGGGACTGCCTCCCGCGATCCGGTCGCGGTTGGCGACGAGTTCCGCGCTGCGGTGCTGGCGCGCATGGTCGATCTGCCCGCCGCGCAGGACCATCCGTCACGCCCGACGATCTGGCAGGGGGCAGCCGGGCACTATGTCCGCGATGCGCAAGATGCCCTCGGCATCACGGTCGATGGGGCCTTCGGCCCGATTACCCGCGCCGCCGTGGTCGCGTTCCAGGCGCAGCACGAGCTTCTGCCTGACGGGGTGATCGGGCCGATGACCTGGGCGGCGCTGCTGTGAGCCAGCCCGATCCGCTTCGCCCCGATCCTGCCGACGACGACACCGACCGTCTGCGCGCGCTTTTTCGGGGGCGCGCATGTTGATCCCGATTACCGACTGGCGGCTTTGGCTCGCCCTCAACGCGGCTGCGCGCCGCATCACACCGAAGGAACGCGACAATGGACTTGACCAATATCCTCGCGGCGTTCGAGCCGTATCTGACCGAGCTGATTGCGGCCGCGCTGTCCGGGCTGCTGTATCAACTGCTCAAAGGCGTGGTCGAGCGAGCAACTCTGCACTCCGCGATTAAGACCGGCGTTGGCAAGGCGGTCGCCATGCTCGCTGACGGCAAGATCACCAAAGAAGAACTGATGGACTTCGCGCTGAGCTACGCGCGATTGTCCTCGCCCGGCGCGGTCAAGGGGCGGAAAGCCACGACCGAGATCATGGAAGGCATCGCCATGTCGAAGCTGAGCGAGCTTCCGACAAGCCTTCTGCCGCTTGCCTTGCCAGGGGCCAGCCCGAAAGCGGGATCGTCGCAGGATCAGTGATCCGCGCCCGCAGTTAGCGATCAGTGGGGCCTGCCCAGAGACCCCCCCGAGAGCCGGGGCATTCCGTCCCGGCGCTCAGAGCTTCAGGTGCGACCAAAACGGACGCTTGATGCACCCGGGCCACAACCTCAGCGCGCGCAACTGGTAAGATGCTTGCAAACTGGCAGATCTCCGAACCGCGCACCAGCACGACGAGGCCCGGCCATTCCAGCCGAGTCTCCGATGCTCTGCGTGTGATCAGTGGGTCATCCATCGGACGACGATAGGGCAGGGGTGGTGAGCGCCCGGTTAACGGGCTACCTGCGCGCAATGAGGCGAGGCAACTTCGCATCCCTGACATGCCGGTGCGGCCATGAGCGTGTGCTGTGCGTGCTGCCCTGATGATGGCACTCCTGCAGATGTGCCAGCCGATGCGCTGGACGAGGGCGGGCTGACGCTGCGGGGCGAGGTGCTGGCGCGGATGCGGTGCGAGGCGTGCGGGCGAAGGGGACCTGGCGTGATCTACGGTTGGAGTGGGGGAGGGTAATCGTCGGGGGGACTGATCCGGCGCGTGTCGAAGGCTAAGAGGCTGCTCGAGGACCGGAAAGCGGTCACGGGAAGCAAGGGCCGCGCAGGGAGTAATGTGTGGATGTTGGCTAAAAACACATAACCCGCCACTTGGGCGGGTTATACGTCCAGATTTTATGGTTCATCATTAGGCGGCTACCTCGCGTTCAGCCTCAGAAACGACTTCCTTCAAGATATTCCTGACAGTATCAGGCGCTACCTTAATCATCATCAGATAGGCGCGAGCTGCATGGAGCGGGCGTGAGCGCCCTTGCTCCCAATCCCGAATTTGCGTCACTGTAAAGCAAAACTCTGCGGCAAAATCCTCTTGGGACAGCCCCAGCTTGCGGCGAATGTCGCGTACATTAATGTCGGCGGGTACGAAAATACCTGCCGGTTCTTTTCTGCCTTGGGCGATTTCTTTCGCCTCTTGAGCGGCAGCGAGTAGTCTTTTCCCAGCCTTGCTCATCCTGTCTTCTCCACCAAATCAGCTATCTTCACGCGGTGGGCAGCGCGATAGCTTTCTGCCATTTCTCCCAGAATCTTCTTCATCTCGTTACGTTCCGACTGTGATACGTCGATGCGCTCACCTTTTGAAAAAACGTCCAGCAAGAACACCGGAATGTCCTCACCTGAGTAGAACGTTATCACCCTAACGCCCCCGCTCTTTCCTTTGTTCCTCAGCGGGAAACGCACCTTGCGCGCCCCTCCGGTTCCTTTGATTACGTCACCAGTTGCCGGGTTCTCGGCAATAAAGGTGACGACCTTATGGCGCTCCTCCTCAGACAGCCCAGCGTCCTTGGCTGCGGAGACGAAAGCGTGCGTCTCGATCACACACTGCATGGACTGCCTCTCGTATACGTATTCTACGTAGTATTAAGGTCCAGTTAAGCGCGCCAAGAAAATCTGTCAACAGTTGGTTTGTGCGGTCCGCTGCCAGCACATCTTCCACTGGCTGCTGACCTTTGCGCCCGATGTGCTCAGCGCAGATGCGCTGTGATAGGTGTGAGCTGCGCGTGCATCACGGGGTGGTTAGAGCCTCAGCGTGACCACCTTCGTACCATGCGCGCTGCTTAGGTAGATTCTGAAGGTGTCCCGCGACGAACTATCGCGTGGGACACAATACGCCCAATCATCTGAAATCTTGTGTGGAATTCTGTGGGATTGGAGCGGGTGAAGGGAATCGAACCCTCGTATTCAGCTTGGGAAGCTGCTGCTCTACCATTGAGCTACACCCGCGACGCCATGTGACTACTGCACTGTTCCGGCAGTGGCAAGCCCTTCTTCGCTCGCACGGCCCTGCCGCGTTGCAGCGGGCGAATCCGCCTTGCAGGCATGGCCCCTTGCGCTTAGAAGACCGCAAAATCTAATGAGCGTGGTGGGTCCCGTCCGGGCCTCGCCCAAGAAGCATAGGGAAATGGTATGCAGGTCACCGAGACTCTGAACGAAGGGCTGAAGCGCGCCTACGAGCTTGTCCTCACCGCCGAGGAACTGGACGCGAAGGTTAACTCCAAGCTCAAGGAAGCACAGCCCGAGATCGAGATGAAGGGCTTCCGCAAGGGCAAGGTGCCCATGCCGCTTCTCAAGAAGCAGTATGGGCAGCGCCTGATGGGCGAGTCGATGCAGGAAGCCATCGACGACGCCATGTCGAAGCATTTCGAAGCCAGCGGCGATCGCCCGGCGCTTCAGCCGCAGGTCAAGATGACCAATGACGACTGGAAGGAAGGCGAGGACGTTGCTGTCGTGATGTCCTATGAAAAGCTTCCCGAGGTGCCCGAGCTCGATCTGAGCGGCGTGGCGATCGAAAAGCTGGTGGTCAAGGCAGATGATGCCGCCGTCGACGAGGCGCTGGCCTCGCTCGCCAAGACCGCGCAGGATTTCAACGACCGCGCGGCAGATGCCGAAGCGCAGGACGGCGATCAGGTCGTGATCGATTTCGTCGGCAAGGTCGACGGCGAGGCATTCGAAGGCGGCACCGCCGAGGATTACCCGCTGGTGATCGGCTCCGGTTCGTTCATCCCCGGCTTCGAAGAGCAGCTGGTCGGCGTCAAGGCCGGTGACGAAAAGGCTGTCGAGGTGTCCTTCCCCGAGGAATACGGCGCCGAGAACCTCGCTGGCAAGGCCGCTGTGTTCGACGTGACCGTCAAGGCCGTCAAAGAGCCGGTCGATGCCGCAATCGACGATGAAATGGCCAAGAAGTTCGGCGCCGAGGATCTTGCCGGGCTCAAGGCGCAGATCTCCGAGCGTCTCGAAGCCGAATATGCCGGCGCGGCGCGTCAGGTGATGAAGCGCGGCCTGCTCGACGAGCTCGACAAGCTGGTCAGCTTTGAGCTGCCCCCGGCGCTGGTCGAGGCCGAGGCTGGCCAGATCGCCCACCAGCTGTGGCACGAGGAGCACCCCGAGGTTCAGGATCACAACCACGATTCCATCGAGCCCACCGACGAGCACAAGACCCTTGCCGAGCGCCGCGTGCGCCTTGGCCTGCTGCTGGCCGAAATCGGTCAGAAAGCCGAGGTCGAAGTGACCGATGCCGAGATGACCCAGGCGATCATCTCGCAGGCGCGTCAGTATCCGGGGCAGGAGCGCGCGTTCTTCGACTTTGTGCGTCAGAACCAGCAGATGCAGCAGCAGCTGCGGGCGCCGATCTTTGAAGACAAAGTGATCGATCACATCGCGGCGCAGGCCACTGTGACCGAGAAAGAAGTCACCAAGGATGAGCTTCAGGCCGCTGTCGAGGCGCTTGACGAAGAGTGATGCCGGGATGGGGTGGCCCTGCCACCCCTGACCTGACACAGGAAAAGCGCGCCGGGACACCGGCGCGCTTTTTCCGTTTCGCTACTGGCAGGGTGGCTCAGAGCGGGCGTGCCATCGCCGCGATGAGCTTGATCACCGCGCCGCGCTCTTCCTCGCCGAGTTCTCGCAGAAGGCTTGCCACGATGCGTGTGTCGCGCATCAGCGCGTCTTCGCTGGATGGGGTGTCAGGGGAGGGATCGAAGAAGGCATCGATGGGAAGCGTCAGAGCGGCTGCGATCTGGAACAACTGGGCCGCCGGGATCCGTCCTGCCCCGGTTTCGTAACGGTGGATCTGCTGGGTGTTCGCGCCAATCTTCTGCGCCAGTTCGCCCTGTGTCAGCCCCGCTGCCTGCCTGTGTCTGCGCAGGCGCGCGGCGATGCCCATTTCCAATGTCACTGATCGCCCTCGTTCGTCTGCCATCACGGTGGACGGAGTGCCTTGCCCTTCGGGAATATGCAAGAAAAGCAACTAAGTAAGGTAAATTTTTAAGATTTTTAGCCAAAAAATCGGGACAATCACCTCGCATCGCAAGATCTGTCTACAGGCATAGCACAGCAGGGACCAACGCGTCGCGCTTTTTGAGAAAACGTTTTAGTAAACCCTTCGTTAGACAAAAAGAAACCGCGCCGAAAAACTCGGCGCGGTTGATAATCCTGCGACGCGACGGCCGCGGCGGATCTTTGGATCAGTTGTCAGCCCGGCCTTCGGGGGTGTCGACAATGCCGGCATCCTCATCGGATGCTGCGCCGCCGATGTCGTCGAACAGCTCGGAGATCTCGAAATCGGCCTGAGCCTCTTCCTCGGCCGCCAGCTCCTGAATCGACTTGCCCGACGCCTGAAGCTCGGCCTCTTCGGGCGAGCGGGCGACGTTGATCTCGACGGTGCACATCACTTCGGGGTGCAGGTGCACCTCGACGGGGTGCAGGCCGAGTTCCTTGATCGGCAGGCGGATGATCACCTGCTTGCGGTCGATGGTGAAACCCTCTTCGGTGGCAATGTCCGACACGTCACGGGTGGTGACCGAGCCGTACAGGTTGCCGCCGTCGGATGCCGAGCGGATCACGATGAACTGCTGACCATCGAGACGCGAGGCCAGAGCTTCGGCCTCTTTCTTGGTCTCGAGGTTGCGGGCTTCGAACTGGGCTTTCTGGGCTTCGAAAGAGGCGATGTTCTCTTTCGACGCGGTCAGCGCCTTGCCCTGAAGCAGCAGGTAGTTGCGGGCGAAGCCGGGCTTGACGTCAACGACGTCACCCATCTGGCCAAGCTTGGCCACACGCTCAAGAAGAATGACTTGCATGTGCTTGGCCTCCTTATTTCACGACGTAGGGCAGCAGGGCGAGAAAGCGGGCGCGCTTGATGGCGCGGGCCAGTTCACGCTGCTTTTTCGCCGAAACGGCGGTGATGCGGCTCGGCACGATCTTGCCACGCTCGGAGATGTAGCGCTGAAGCAGTTTCGTGTCCTTGTAGTCGATTTTAGGCGCATTGTCCCCCGAGAAGGGGCAGACCTTGCGGCGGCGGAAAAACGGTTTTGCAGCCATGGTTAAACTCCTTGTTTCGGGGATCAGTTACGACGTTCGCGACGGTCGCCACGATCACCGCGGTCGCCACGGCCTTCACGCTCGTCGCGCTTCTGCATCTGGATCGACGCACCTTCGGCATGCTCGTCGACCTTGATGGTCAGCACGCGCATCACGTCATCATGCAGGCGCATCAGGCGTTCCATTTCCTGCACGGCCGTCGCCGGGGCGTCGGTGCGCAGGTAGGCGTAGTGGCCCTTGCGGTTCTTGTTGATCTTGTAGGCCATCGTCTTGACGCCCCAGTACTCGGAGGTGACGACGCTGCCGCCATTGTCCGAAAGCACGGTGCTGAAATGTTCGACGAGGCCTTCGGCCTGCGCGTTGGAAAGATCCTGACGCGCGATAAAGACATGCTCGTAAAGCGGCATGTGTGCTCCATTTCTGTCTGGGCGCATTTCATAGGGCCGGTCTGAGGCTTCCGCTCCGGCTCACGAGAGTCTGCGCGATTGAGAAAGTGCTGCGGAATGCCGGGGCGTTCTACACGTCTGGTGCCGAATTGCAAGCGCCGCGCGCCGTGGTGCTGGCAACGTCTGTCTGGAGGGGCCGGGAGGGTACGCCGCCGGTGCATGGCCTGGATCGCGCGGGGGATGCGCCGGGCATTGGCAGATTGGCCTGAGGGCCTTGCATCCAAAGCGCGGCCGCATCGGCAGATTGCCGCTCAGTGCAAGCTGGCATCGTGATTTCCCCGGCAGGTGCCGCGAAATTGCCCGTTTTCGGGGCGAGATTGACAACCGTTAACCAGTTTCCAGTGTATGTTGTCGAAGGAAATACCATGACCTCTCCCACGTCGCACCTTGTGCGTCGCGGCCGTGATGCCGTGTCCCTGTTTTTTCGTTTGTGCGGAGCCATTCTGGGCACTGCGATGGTGTTCGCGGCCTTTGCGCTGTGGATCGTGGTCGCCGAGCCCGGTGTCGCCGATCTGATGCTTGTCCGTTTCATGCTGTCGCTTGGCCTGCTGATTGGCGGGCTTTGTTGTCTTGTCGGCAGCCTTTCAAGGCGGCGCTGATGGGCGCTGTGCAGTTGGGCCCCTATTTTCTGTGCGTATTTCCACAGACTCTGTGGTCGAGGCGGGACTTGTGATCGCGCCAGTCGGGACCGATCTTTGCGGTTATCGACAGCGCCGCTTCAGGCCCCCCAGCAGAACGGAGACAGACAATGAAGACCATGCTTTTCGCAGGCCTGCTTGCCGCAGCCCCCATTGCCGCAACCGCCGCTCCCGAGGCCTATAGCCTTGACAGTAGCCACAGCCAGATCGTGTTCCAGTACAACCACCTTGGCTATTCGACCGGCTTTGGCATGTATTCGGGCTTTTCCGGCGACATCTCGTTCGACGCCGAAGACCCGGCGGCATCGACGGTCGAGGTGTCGTTTCCGGTCAATTCGATGATCACCGGCTGGGAGCCGCGCACCGAACATTTCATGGGCGGCGATTTCTTCGATGCCAATGATGACGAGATGGTGACGTTCACGTCCACCGCGATCAACGTCACCGGCGAGGATACCGCCGAGATCACCGGCGATCTGACGCTGAACGGCGTGACCAATTCGGTGGTGCTGGACGCCACGCTGACTCAGGCTGGGGAGCATCCGATGGAAGGCAAGCCGTGGCTTGGTTTCTTCGCGACCACGACGCTGCTGCGGTCCGATTACAACGTCGGTGCCTTTGCGCCCTACGTTTCGGACGAGGTCGAGGTCCAGATCTCGATCGAGGCGATGAAGGCCGACTAAGCCCTGTCCCCGACAGTGCGACAACGCCCCCGGATGCCGCCGCGTCCGGGGGTTTTTCGTGTCAGTGAAAGTCGCGGCTGGGAAACAGCCGCTTGGCCTGTTCGCGTGGGTGGCGGGCAGAGGGCTGCGGGCGGCGCGGGCGCGGAGCCTCGTCCGAGGCGGGGGACGTCACGCCGATGGCCTCGTCCATCGGGTGGCCCAGCTCGCCCAGCTTGTGCGACATGTCCTCGATGCGCTGCGCGATCAGGTGCACCACGATGCCCTCGCGTTGCAGATAGCCATGGATGCGCAGCAGCCGCCCGCCCATGACGGCGCGGCGGAACGCCTCGTAGATCTTGGGCCAGACCACCACGTTGGCGGTGCCGGTCTCGTCCTCGAGCGTCAGGAAAATGACCCCGGATGCGGTGCCGGGCCGCTGCCGGGTGATGACCAGCCCCGCGACGCAGGTCGCCGCCAAAGGTGCCTCGCGCAGGCGGTCGGTGGGCAGGATATTGCCCAGCTCGGGGCGCAGCAACTCCATCGGATGGGCGCGCAGGCTCAGGCGCATGGCGACGTAATCCTCGACCACCTCTTCGCCAAGGTTCATCGGCGGCAGCACGGTATCGGGCTCGGCGATGCCCTCGCCATCCAGCGGCCCCGAGAACAGCGGCAGCGGCGCGGGCGCGCGGATCGCCCGCACCTGCCACAGCGCATCGCGCCGGTTCAGCCCCATACCGGCATAGGCATCGGCCTCGGCCAGCCGTTCCAGCGCGGCGGGGGCCAGCCCGGCGCGCAGCCACAGGCTTTCGGGATCGGGATAGCCGTTGCCGCGCGCGGCCACGATCCAGCCCGCATCTTCCTCGCGAAAGCCCTTGATCTGGCGAAAGCCCAGCCGCAGCGCAAGGCGGCCATCGGCGCGCCGTTCCAGATGGTTGTCCCATCCCGAGTTGTTGACGCAGATCCGCCGCACCTCGATGCCGTGATCACGCAGATCGCGCACGATCTGCGCCGGGGCGTAGAACCCCATGGGCTGGGAATTGAGCAGCGCGCAGCCGAAGATCGCCGGATGATGGCATTTGAGCCATGACGATACATAGGTCAGCATGGCAAAGGCCGCCGCGTGGCTTTCAGGAAAGCCGTAATCGGCAAAGCCTTCGATCTGGCTGAAACAGGCCTGCGCCGCGTCCAGCGGATAGCCGTTGCGCAGCATGCCGCGCACGAAGCGCTCGCGATGCTCGCCGATGGTGCCCATGCGGCGAAACGCGGCCAGCGATCGGCGCAGCTTGTCGGCCTCTTCCGCCGTATAGCCCGCGCCAACCACGGCGATCTGCATCGCCTGCTCCTGAAACAGCGGCACGCCAAGGGTCTTGCGCGTGACCGCGGCCAGTGCCGGGCCAAAGGGTTTCGCCTGTTCCAGCCCCTGACGGCGGCGGATGTAGGGCTGCACCATGCCGCCCTGAATCGGGCCGGGGCGCACGATGGCGACCTCGATCACCAGATCGTAGAAGGTGCGCGGCTTCATCCGGGGCAGGAAATTCATCTGCGCCCGGCTTTCGACCTGAAACACCCCGACCGCATCGGCGCGCTGCAACATCTCGTAGGTGGGCGCGTCTTCCTGCGGCACGCTGTGCAGGGTGTAGCTTTGCCCGTGGTGCTGCTCGATCAGGGCAAAGGCCTTGCGGATGCAGGTCAGCATCCCGAGGCTGAGGATATCGACCTTGAGTATCCCCAGGGCGTCGATGTCATCCTTGTCCCATTCGATGCAGGTGCGCCCCTCCATCGCGGCGTTCTCGATGGGGCAGAGCGCATCGAGCCGCCCCTTGGTGATGATGAAGCCGCCGACATGCTGGCTTAGATGGCGCGGAAAGCCGATGATCTCGCCGATCAGGCGGATGGTCATGTTGAGCCGGTGATCATCCGGATCGAGGCCCAGCTCGCGAATGCGCACCGGATCGGCGCCCGCGTTGGACTGCCCCCAGATCTGCCCCGACAGGGCGGCGGTGACGTCTTGGCTCAGCCCCATGACCTTGCCGACCTCGCGAATGGCGGCGCGGCTGCGGAAATGGATGACGGTGGCGCAGAGCCCGGCGCGCTCGCGCCCGTAGCGGTCATAGATCCACTGGATCACTTCCTCGCGGCGCTCGTGTTCGAAATCGATGTCGATGTCGGGCGGCTCGCCCCGGTGGCGCGAGATGAAGCGTTCGAACACCATGCCGATCAGATCGGGTGACACATCGGTGATGCCCAGCAGATAGCAGATCACCGAATTGGCCGCCGAGCCGCGCCCCTGACACAGGATGCCGCGCGAGCGGGCAAAGGCGACGATGTCATGGGTGGTCAGGAAATAGGCGGCAAAGCCGAGATCCTTGACCACGTCGAGCTCCTTGGCGAGCAGGATCTGCACCTTGTCGGGGACGCCGTGGGGATAGCGGCGGCGCAGACCTTCGCGCGACAGTCTTTCGAGGCGCTGCTGCGGGGCTTCGATGCCGTCGTGTTCGTCGGGGTAGTCGTAGCTGAGTTCCGACAGGTCAAAGGCGCAGCGGGCGGCGATCTCCAGCGTGCGGCGGATGGCGGCGGGGTGGCGGCGGTACAGTCGGGCCATGTCGGCGGGGCGCTTGATGCGGCGCTCGGCGTTGGGCAGGGCGCGAGTGCCGATCTGGTCGATGGTGCAATGCGTGCGCAGGCAGGTGAGCACATCGGCCAGCGGGCGGCGCGCGGCATGGTGCATCAGCGCATCGCCGATGGCGACCATCGGCGTGCCAAGGTGGCGGGCGGCCTGCGCGCAGGCGTCGAACCACGCCTGATCCGAGCCATCGTAGCGCGGGGCGCTGCCAAGGAAGACATTGCCGGGATGGCACCGCTGCATCCGGCGGATCGGCGCGGCAGAGGTGTTCAGGTCGGGCGTGGGAAGGGCGATGAGGACCATGCCGGTGGCGGCGGTTTCGAGATCGGCGAGGGTGATCAGGCAGCGCCCCTTTTCGGCGCGCCGCTTGCCGAGGGTGAGTAGCTGCGAGAGCCGCTCGTAGGCGGCGCGGTGCATCGGCAGGGCGAGCCATTCGACATCGGTGTCGCTGAGCACAAGGCGTGCGCCGGTGATCAGCCGGGGCAGATGTTCGGCGACGCGCAGGCGCTGCGGCGTGCCGATGGCTTGCCGCGAGCAGGGGTCGGTCTGTTGCGACGAACGGACGGTGGTTTCCAGCTCCTCGCGCAGGGTTCTGAGCGCCGACCACGCGCGCACCACGCCCGCAAGGCTGTTGCAATCGGTGATGGCGATGGCGGCGAGGCCCAGCTCGGCGGCGCGCGCGATCAGCTCCTCGGGGTGAGAGGCCCCGGTGAGGAAGGTGAAATTCGAGGTGACGCACAGTTCGGCATAGGCAGGGGCGTCTTTGGGCGGGCTGTCGCGGGGCATGGCGTGGCAATTGGCTGGCTTTGGGCCCGGAGGCGAGGGCAGAGGGGGGCCAGCCCCCCGCCTGCGGCTCCCCCCGGAGTTTATCTGGCAAGATGAAGGGTGGGCGCTGCGCCTGATGGTCAATGGTTTTGGATCAGGCTGGGGGTTGCCTGCGCCGCCGAGCGGGTATGTGCGAGGCGCTTTCCGTGGGGGCGCAGAGAGCGTGCCGGGTCATGGAAATTCGCCCTGAACGAACCATGCGGGCAGCTGAGGGGTGTGGAACAGCCACAGGCGGCGGCCTTGTCGGGTCTGTACCTGCCAGTAATCGCGCGCGCCGCGATGGCAGGTGGCGGCGGGGCCGGGGTTTTCGGGCAGCCACCATTCGGGAGCGATGCGTTCGGGGCCGTTGGTTGCCAGCGTTTCAAGTGGCATGGCGCGCCATTTAAAGCGGTTTGGCGGGGCGGGGCCGTCGGCGGTGACGGGTTCGGGCGGGAACAGCCGCAGCGGGCGTGGGCGCGGCGGTGCCCAGCCGCTGTCTGGTGGGCTGAATGCGGCCGGGGCGACGTTGAAGGCGCATTCGGGGAGATGGCTGTCGGCGGGCAGGTAGCGCTGGATGTTGTCGAGCCCGATGCGGCTGCCGATGCGGGTCACGAGATCGTCGATCCCGAAACTGCCCGCGCCATCGCCCTGACCGGCGATGCGCTGCGGCCCGCCGATCTGGCGGGCGGGCAGGGCATCGACCTGCGTTGCCTCGAGCCGCAGCTGGTCGATGCCGAAGCCTGCGTCTGCCGCCTCGATGCCGCGGGCGAAGAGCGGCAGGATGCGCGCCGGATCGCGCATCGGTGCGGCAAGGCGCAGTTCGACCCGCTGATCATCGCCATCGGTGCGGCGCAGGGCCAGTTCCAGCCGGCGCGCCCCGGTCTCGTGTTTCGCCAGCGTCTCGCACAGGCGGGCGAGCAGGCGGGCGGTGCCTTCCATGACGTCTTCGCTGCGGCCGATGGGTTCGGGCAGGCTGAGACGGGTGGCGTAATGCGGCGGCTCCTTGCGCGGGGTGACCGGCTCGGGCAGGTGCCCCAGCGCCTGATCGAGCCGAGCAAGCGCCTCGCGCCCGAAGCGGCGGGCCAGCGGCGCGCGCGGGGCGGCGGCAAGGTCGACGATGTGGCGCAGGCCCAGCCGTTGCAGCGCGATGACCGTGCCCGCGTCGAGGCGCAGCGCGGCGATGGGCAGGGGGCCAAGCGCGGCGCGGGTTTCTCCGGACGGGGCAATGCCGGGCGCGTGGCGCGCCAGTGCCCAGGCCGCACCGCGGGTGTCGGCCAGCCCGCAGCGCAGCGCCAGCCCGGCGCGGGCGGCGCGCGTTTCCATATCCCGCATCATCGCCGCCTCGCCGCCGTGCAGATGGCTTGCGCCGCTTACGTCGAGCACCAGGCCATCCGGGCCATCCACCCCGACCCACGGGCAGTAGCGCAGCGCCCAGCGGCGCAGGGTTTCGAGAAACCGCGCCTCGCGGGCGGGATCGGCGGGCGCGCTCAGCAGTCCGGGGCAGAACGCCCGCGCATCCGCAAGCGCCATGGCGCGGTGCAGCCCCTCGGCCTCGGCGGCGGCGTTGAGGCAGTGCAGCCGCTCGGCATTGGCCTGTCTGAGCGTCAACGCAAACGGGCCGTCAACCGGGCGCGCCCGAAGAACCCGATCCGACGCGAGCCGGGGAAACCACATGGAGACGATTCGTCGTGTCATCCCAGAGCACTTCCCAATTTTCCGGTGTTCCTGATTTGTTCTTTATAATTTCCCAACGCATCCTTGTCGAGTCCATCGACAGGGGCGCGGCGCAGGGCGACACCCGCCAGCGCGTTTCGGCGGCGTTCGAACCCATGCCCTCGGGGATCAGGCACAGCCCGGTGGTGCCTCCGGCCTTGGCCGCCAGTTGCAGCCGCCGTCCCTGACGCAGGTCGAGCGGCCGGGTGATCTCGGTGATCACCAGCGGCACGGAGCCGTCGCGCAGCGCTTCTTCGGTGACAGCAAGGGCGTCTTCGTGGCTGGGGGCCTGCGCCAGCAGCAGCCGCGCCGGATCGAAGAACCGGCACAGCCCCTGCGGATTGAGGATCTCGACCGACCAGGCCGGGCGCACCCAGAGCACGGGGCCGCTGTCCTGCGCGGCGCAGATCGCGGCGAAGGTGGTGGCACCGGCACCGCAGACTTCGTGGACGCGGGACGGGCGCAGGGGAAAGCCGGAGAGACTCGGGTACATAGGGGGAACATACACGCGAAGCGGCGGCAGAGAAAAGCCGCTTAGCGGCGCCGGGCGGTGACCAGCTGCGGCACTGCCAGAAGTACCAGCAGCGCGCCGATGGCGGTGAACACCAGCGAACCGATGCGTTCATAGCCCCAGACGCCCAGCACGCCGCCAGCGAAAAACGCCACCAGCGTGGCAAGATGCAGCGCCAGTCGCCGCAGGATCACCTGTCGGTGGTCTCCGGCCATGCCGGTGCGCCCGCCGGTCAGGGCGGCCAGTTCCAGCCCGATGTCTGTCGCAATTCCCGACACGTGGCTGGTGCGCACCCGTCCGTCGGAAATGCGGGTCGAGGCGGCGTTCTGCAAGCCCATCAGCAGGCTCATCCCCAGCAGCATCAGGTGCAGCACAGCCGCGCTTGTCCACAGCGCGCCCAGCAGCGACAGGGCGATCAGCCCCAGCCCTTCGGCAAGGATGCTAAGCGCATAGACCCCGCGCAGCCCGCGCTGAAAGCCTGCTTCGATCAGCACCCCCGCAGCAAAGGCCCCAAGGATGAACCCCGCCACCAGCGCCAGTGCCCAGAGCGCGGTGCCGACGCGCCCCAGCGCCAGCTCTTCGGACAGGGTCGAGACATTGCCGGTCATGTTGGCCGAAAAATACCCCAGCGCCCGAAAGCCCGCCGCGTTGACCCCGCCTGCGGCCAGCGCCAGCCAGACCGCAAGATACAGATCGAAACGCACGCCGCGGGATTGGCCATCATGAATCAGCATCGGTTACTTCGGCGCCATCCTCAGCGCGCCGTCAAGGCGGATGACCTCGCCGTTCAGCATCGGGTTCTCGATGATGTGCCGGGCCAGCGCGGCATATTCCACCGGATCGCCAAGCCGGGGCGGGAAGGGCACCGAGGCCCCCAGCGATTGCTGAACATCATGCGGCAGGCCCGCCATCATCGGCGTGCGGAAGATCCCCGGCGCGATGGTCATGACGCGGATGCCATGGCGCGCCAGTTCGCGCGCGGCCGGAAGCGTCAGCGCCGCCACGCCCCCCTTGGACGCGGCATAGGCGGCCTGACCGATCTGCCCGTCATAGGCGGCGATCGAGGCGGTGTTGATGATCACGCCGCGCTCGCCGTCCTCGCCTGCGGGCTGTCTGGCGATTGCCTCTGCCGCCAGCCGAAGCATGTTGAACGTGCCCACAAGGTTGATCGACACCGCCCGGGCAAAGCTGTCGAGCTGGTGCGGCCCGTCGCGCCCGAGGATCTTTGCCCCCGGCGCCACCCCGGCGCAGCTGATCAGCCCGTCGATGCGCCCGAAGGCTTCGAGCGCCGCCGCAATTGCCGCCGCGCCATCCTCGGCCGAGGTCACGTCGGTGCGCACAAAGCATGATGCCGCGCCCAGCCGCGTTGCCATCGCCGCGCCCGCTTCGGCGTTGACGTCCAGCAGAACTGCCCGCCCGCCATTGTGCACCAGCATCCCGGCGACCGCCGCGCCAAGGCCCGAGCCTGCGCCGGTTACCAGAAACACCCGGTCGGTGATCTTCATGCCTGTCTCCTCCGCACTGCCGCGCTGCGGCATTCCTTGGCAAAGACTAGCAGCCGGATCGGTGGGCGCAATCGCCCTGTGCCGGGGGCTGGCCGAGCCCCGCAGACGCGGTCGCCATAGGTGGCAGGGGCTGGCGGGATTCATCTTCCGCCTGTGAATGCGGCAGTAACGACGGTGAAAATTACCAGAAAGGGCAAATTCACGGCAATGTGTTAGGAAATCTCTGCGCCGCGCTGAAGCGTGTTTGACACAAGCCCCCGGTGAGGTTTCCCTTGTTTCACGGGGTTCCGACATGGCGCTACCCGGGAACAGACGACACTGCCGGATCCTGCCACCGCGCTTGCGGAGGGATGCGCGCAGGCGCCGGGTGACATCGTGACAGATCCTGCATCGGCCCGCACCGGGCCTTGCCTGCCCATGAGGACTGTCATGAGTGCGATCATTGATTATTATTTCTCGCCGGCCTCGGGATATGCCTATCTCGGACATGAAACATTGATGCAACTGGCCCATGACAACGGTGCGACAGTGCGCTTTCGCCCTGCCGACATCGATCGGGTCTGCCGCGAGGCGGCACTGCCGCAGGTGCCGCACACCCCCGAAGATACCGTCGAAGACCGGCGTCGCTGGGCAAAGCTGCGCGGGCTCGACATGGCGCCGATGCCGCTGCACCACCCTGTCGATCCTCGCCTTGCCGCGCGGGTGATCATCGCCGCCGGAGAGCTCGGGCTCGACCAGTCGGCGGTGGCGCTGGCCTGCATGCGCGGCACTTGGGCCGAAGGGCGCAATATCGCCGATCCGGGCGATCTGGCCGAAGCGCTGCACCAGATCGACCTGCCCGGATGCCGCCTGATGGCGATGGCCGAACGCAACGAGATCCGCGACATGGCCGATGACATTGCGCATGAGGTGGTGAACCATGAGGCGACGGTTTCGCCGACCTACCTGCTTGGGGATCAGCGCTTTGTAGGGCAGGACCGGCTGCCTGCCATGGCTGAGACCCTGCGCCGCGCCGCCGCCTGATCGCTGCTGAGCTGTCGGGCACCGCCCGCCCACAAGGCCCGGTTTCGCCCGAAACCGGGCCTTTCGCGTTGCATGACCGGATGCGTGCCCTAGGTTACGGCGCAGGACAGGCGCGGCCTTCGGGCCCTGCGCCGGTCTTGTGTGACCCTGCCAGCCCGGCAGGGACGCCTCGCGCGCCCTCCGGGTCCTGCCCGGCTTGAGGGTATCAGCGGTGCATCAGCGCCGCGAGACCACATGCGGAGACAGGACAGCATGACTGAGCAGACAGCCGACCACCTTCAGATCTACAGCGATGGCGATCAGGCCCATGCCCGCGCGGCATGGTGCCGCGAGGTGCTCAACACCGCCCCCGACCGCTTTGATGCGGGGCGCCAGATCGCCCGCAGGCTTGGCGCGCTGGTCGAAGACGGGCGGGTCGAGTTCGGCTTCTGGACCCCGGAGTTGCAGGATTGGCGCATTGCCGACGGCGATGTTTACCTTGAGATCCTGCGCCCGCGCGAGGCGCTCGACCTGACGGCCTCGGCCTGCGATGTCACCTTTGACCGGGTGCTTTTGCCGGTAGAGCGCTGCGAGGCCTTTACCTTTGCCGCCGCCAAGGGGCTGCGGGCCGGGGATCGCGACAGCGTCGGCGATTTCTATGCGCTGGTCTGGCGCGATCAGGACGGCGCGCTGAACCGCATCCTTGATCCGCTGGCAAGCTCGCTGCCCTATGGCGCCTTTGCGCCCGCCGAGATCTATGATCTGCCCGCTATGCAGGCCCGTCGCCACGACAAGGGCTATTTCGAACAGGTCCGGGGCGAGACCCCGCACAAATTCGCGCCGCCGACCTCGATCCTTCAGGTGCATGTGCCCACTGCCACGCCGGGCGGCACGCTGGCGGCGCTGACCCGCCAGTTCGAACGGCTCGGCGCGCGCGTCGCCGCCGGCCTGCCGCTGGAGCCGGATGACGAGCTGTTCGCCGGCTATGACGCGGTGCAGTTGCTGCCCGTCGAGCCGACCACCGTCTACGAGGCCGGCCCGGCCTTCTGGACAGACAGCGATGCCGATGACAGCGCGGTCACCGCCCATCTGATGCGCCCCGATACCACCAACTGGGGCTATGACATCGTGATCAGCGGCATGGCGACGGTCAATCCGGTGCTGCTGGAAACCGCGCGCCCTGACGAGCTGGTCGATCTTGCCGCCGTGCTGCACAACTTTCCGCGCTACCCCAAAATGCTGGTGATCGATCTGGTGTTTGGCCATGCCGACAATCAGGGGCTGAATGCGCTGAACAGCCATTTCTTCGCCGGGCCGAACATGTACGGCCAGAACCTTGATTACCATAACCCCTTCGTGCGGGCGATCCTGCTGGAAATGCAACGCCGCAAGGTCGATTTCGGCGCTGATGGCGTGCGCGTCGACGGCGCGCAGGATTTCAAATGGTGGGATGCCAGCACCCAGCAGATGCGCCATGACGACGCCTATCTTCAGGAAATGTCCGAGCTGGTGCAATCCATCGCGGGCACCGAGTATCATCCGTGGTTCGTGTTCGAAGATGGCCGCCCGTGGCCGCAGGAAGACTGGGAACTGTCGTCCGATTACCGTGCGGTGATCGAGAACCAGAAGGATTTCGACCCCGACGTGTTTCAGTGGGGGCCGCTGACCTTTGCCCATAACACGCCGTTCATCTATACGTTCTGGCTGTCGAAATACTGGCGGATCAAGGAAATTCTGACCCGCGGCAGCAACTGGATCTCGGGCACCGCCAACCATGACACGCTCCGCCGGGGCACGCAGGTCAGCCCGAAGCTGAACATCAACACCCGCCTTGGCGAGACCAAGATGGAAATCCTCGACAAGGCCTATGACAACCCGGCGGTGTCGATCCTGACCTATGCCGCGCTGCCGGGCGTGCCGATGGATTTCCTGAATGCGACGGCGCGGGCAAGCTGGGGTTTCGTGCGCAATCAGGATGACAAATACGGCGTCAAGGTGGTGGCCGAAGAAGCGATCTCGTTGAAATGGCAGGTCGACGAATATGCCTATTCGATCCCCGGCGCGTTCCGCTTCCTCAAGGAGCTGGGGTTTGAAACCCGCGAGGATCTGGCCCGGTTCATGGAATTCCTGCCCGCACTGGTCGAGGTGACCGATTACGACCTGCACACCATCGCCACCTTGCTCAATGCGGTCGAGCCGGAGCTGGCCGGGCCGCGCCCGGTCACCGTCGGCGTGCTGAAACAGATCGCGCGGGCGTGGATGGATGACATGCACGAATATTGCAACGTCTCGCACTCCACTTCCAAACTGGACCCGGTGCAGACCAACGCCATGCGGCGCCTGCGCATGTTCCGCCTGCACAACCCGTGGCTGCGACATAACCTGCGCCCCGACGATCATTTCCGCTATGTCGAGCCCATCGACGGGCGCACCGTGTTCGTCAGCCTGCGCAATGCGCCGCAGGGCGGTGAGGTGTTCACCATCTGCCACATGGAAGGCGGCGAGACCGAGGAAATCGACCCGCTCGACCTGCTGCCCGACTCGGTGTCGCGCAACGATTGGTATCTGGCGATCCGCAGCCCCGGCATCGGGTCCGATTACATGGGCGGGCCGATCACGCTGCGCGATTCGATGGGGCTGGTGTTCACACGTGGGCTTGATGTGACCCATCTGTCGGACGAGCCGCACTGAACCTTTGACGCCGCAGCGCATCCGTGCCCTGCTGGGCGCATGGATGCGCTGCCCTATGACCTGATCCCTCCGCCCACGGCGCTTGGCCTCGTGGTGCTGCAATCGGACGAAAGCGTCGAAGACGACATGCGGCGTCTTTTGCCGCCCGAGGCGTCGCTGCTGGTCAGCCGGGTGCCGTCTGGGGCCGAGGTCACGCCCGAAACCCTCGCCGCGATGGAACGTCACCTGTCTGGCGCAGCGGCGCTGTTCCCGCAGGGCAAGCGGTTCGCGGCGATGGGCTATGGCTGCACCTCGGGTGCGGCGCAGATCGGCCCGGCGCGGGTGGCGGACCGCCTGCGCGCTGGCGCGGATGTGACCCGCGTCACCGATCCGGTGACGGCGCTGATCGCGGCCTGCGCGGCGCTGGGCGTGACGCGGCTGGGGCTGGTATCGCCCTATCTGGCCGAGGTGTCGGGGCGGCTGCGCGCGGTGCTCGGCGCGCAAGGCATCGCCACGCCGGTGTTTGCCAGCTTTGATGTCCCCGAGGAATCGCGGGTGGTGCGGATCTCGCCGCACAGCCTGATGGGCGCGGCGCAGGACGTGGCGCGGCGCGCCCCGGTGCAGGCGCTGTTCCTGTCCTGCACCAACCTGCGCACGCTGGAGGTGATCGACCCGCTCGAGGCGGCGCTGGGCATTCCAGTGCTGTCGAGCAACCTCGTGCTCGGCTGGCACATGGCGCAGCTGGCCGGGGTGGCGGCGCGCGGGCCGGGACGGCTGTTCAGACCTGCTCGCTAAGCCTGTTGCGCGCCGCCCAGAGCGCGCGCGCCGCCGTGCCGGGGTCTGGCGCGCCCAACGTCGCCAGCGCCAGCGCGGCGGTGCCGATGACCGTCGCCTCAGCGAAATCATCGCGCAAGGTGCCGTTCCACAGCGCCGCAAGCCGCGCCGGATCGGTTTCGCCATCGTTCAGACGGCGGGTGTCATCGGGGCGCAGGGCGGGCAGGCTTTCTTCCCAAGGGGCCGCATTGCGCAGGCCGAACCCCTCGATCGCCTTGGACGGATGGCGTTCGAATTCACCGCCCCCGCCCTTGATCACCGTCAGACCTTGCAGGCCAAGGATCTGCCCGGCGTCCTGTTGCAGCAGCCGGTAGGGCGGGTGGAACACGCCTTGCACGCTATGGCTGGCGCGCCCGGGGTTGAGCATCCGGCACACGGTGTTGACGCAAGAGCGCAGGTGCAGCACGTCGCGCAGCCGCAGCAGGCTGAACAGCGCTGGCGACAGGCGTTCAAGCGGCAGGTAGACGATGCCGCGCGCCGCGAGCAGCGCGCGCGCCTCGGACGGGTCATCGGCCACGGCAATGCCCAGCGGTGCCAGCCCGGCGCGAACCGCCCCGTCGGCGCCGTTCCAGCCATGCAGCAACACCGGATGCCCGGCATCCGCCACCAGCCGCGCCGACAGCAGGAACCACGGCAACCCGCGGGTGCGCCCCGCGGCATAGCTGGGCCAATCCAGCGCCGGGCGCGGCATGTCTGGCATGGCATCCTGCGCGGCGGCGGCGAAGCCAGCGATCTCGTCGGCGGTCTCGCCCTTCATGCGCAGCAGCATCAGCAGCGCGCCGGTGGCATGCGGGTCGGCATCGCCCGACAGCATCAGGCGCATGGCGTCGGTGGCTTCGTCGCGGGTCAGCGACCGCGACCGCCCGGGGCCGCGCCCAAGGGTTCGAACATGTGCGCCCAGTGTCACGCCCAGCGTCATTCAGCCGCTTCCCTTGCGATGGCCGAGGCAAGGATCGCCCCCAGCTCGGGGCGGCACGAGCCGCAGTTGCTGCCCGCATCGAGCGCCGCGCCGATGGCGTCGACGCTCAGCAGGTGTTGCTCTTCGATGGCCTGCAGGATGGTGTTCAGCCCGACGTTGAAACAGGCGCAGACCATCGGGCCGGGGTCGGGCGCATCGGCGGGGGGCTGGCCGGTCAGCGCATGGGGCGCTTCGGTGCCCGGCAGGTTGGCGAGGAAATCGCGTTTCAGCGCCACCGGCTCGGGGCCGGCAAACAGCGCGGCGACAAGCTGGCCGTCGTGGTGAAAGGCGATGCGGGCGCGCCCCTTGCGCGCATCGAGCATGACCTGCGCCTCGGCACCCGGCAGCCCGAACAGTTCGCGGGCATAGCCTTCCCAATCCTCGGGCGCACTCAGCCCAGCCAGTTCGGCGCGCTGCCCGGCACGGGTGCGCGCGCGCGCCCAATAGGCGCAATCGGGGGTGAAATCGCTGCTCGACACGGCGAAACCGTACCATGCGGGGGTGAATTTGGCCACTGAAACAACGCTGGCCTTGCTTTCGGGCTGCCCTGACACCGGGTCGGTGTTGGGCGCAACCAGCGCATCGACGCGGGCGGCGGGGGCGGTCTCGCCGGTCCAGTGCATGGGGGCAAAGACATCGCCCCGGTGCACCGCATCGGTCAGCCTTGCGCGCAAGATGGCGCGGCCCTGCGGGCTGTCAAGCTGCACCAGATCGGCGGGGGCAATGCCAAGGCGCGCGGCGTCATCGGGATGGATTTCAAGGAAGGGTTCGGCCAGATGCGCCGCAAGGCGCGGTGCGCGGGCGGTGCGGGTCATGGTGTGCCACTGATCGCGGATCCTCCCGGTGTTGAAGCGAAACGGGCGGTCCTGCGTGGGAACCGAGGCAGGCGCGCGGTGGCGCACCGGGATCATCCGGGCCTTGCCGCCCGCGTGATAGAACTGCCCGTCGGCAAAGAAGCGCCCGCCGGTCCGGTTCGCGCTGGCGGGCCAGCGAAACGGGGCCATCGCGGCATAGTCGCTGTCGCTCAGGTCGGCCTTGGCGGAAATGTCGAAATCGCGGCCCAGCTTGCCCGCGATGCCCGACAGCGCCGCGTATTCGCGAAAGATCTCGGCGGGCGAGGCGTAATCGAAGCCTCTGGCATAGCCCATGCGGCGACCGACCTGCGCAAGGATCTGCCAGTCGGGGCGTGTGTCGCCGGGGGCGGGCAGGGCGGCGCGCTGGCGGCTGATGGTGCGATCCGAATTGGTGACGGTGCCGTCTTTTTCGCCCCATGCGGTGGCGGGCAGCAGAACATGCGCCAGCCGCGCCGTATCGGTCTGCGCGGTGATGTCGGACACCACGACGAAATCGCAGCCCGCGATGGCATCGCGCACCGCATCGGCATCGGGCATGGTGACGGCGGGGTTGGTGTGGATGATCCACAGCGCCTTGATGCGCCCGTCGCCCACCGCCTCAAACATCTCGACCGCCTTCTTGCCGGGAGCATCGGCGATGGCGGGGCTGTCCCAGAAATCATGCACGGCGGCGCGGTGATCGGCGTTTTCCAGATCGAGATGACAGGCAAGCATATTGGCCAGCCCGCCAACCTCGCGCCCGCCCATGGCGTTGGGCTGGCCGGTCACCGAAAACGGCCCGGTGCCCGGCGTGCCGATGCGCCCGGTGGCAAGGTGGCAATTGAGGATCGCATTCACCTTGTCGGTGCCAGACGTGCTTTGGTTGACGCCCTGGCTGTAGACGGTGACAACCTTTTGCGTGCCGATCCACAGCTTGTAGAACGCCTCCAGCTCGGCGCGCGGCAGTCCGGTCACCGCGTCGTCATCTTGCGCGGCGGCGGCGATGGCATCGGCCAGGCCGGTGACATGGGCGGCGAATTCGTTATCCACCGCGCCCGCAGCCTCGATCGCCCCCAGCAGCCCGTTGAACAGCGCCACATCGCTGCCCGCCTTCAGCGCCAGATGCATGTCGGCGCCATCGCAGGACGCGGTGCGGCGCGGGTCGATCACCACCAGCTTCGCTCCGGTCTTCTTGCGCGCCGCAAGGATGCGCTGGTACAGCACCGGATGGCACCACGCGAGGTTGGAGCCCACCAGCACCACCAGATCCGCCTCTTCGAGGTCTTCATAGGTGCCCGGCACGGTATCGCTGCCAAAGGCCCGCTTGTGCCCCGCCACCGAAGACGCCATGCACAGCCGCGAATTGGTGTCGATGTTGGCGCCGCCGATGTAGCCCTTCATCAGCTTGTTGGCGACGTAGTAATCCTCGCTCAGCAATTGCCCCGAGACGTAGAACGCCACGCTGTCCGGCCCGTGCTGCGCCACCGTTTCGCGAAAGCGGTCCGCGACCAGATCGAGCGCCTCGTCCCAGCTGGCATCCTGCCCGTGAATGCGGGGGGAGAGCAGGCGGCCCTCCATCCCCAGTGTTTCGCCAAGGGCAGAGCCCTTGGAGCAGAGCTTTCCGTAATTGGCCGGGTGGTCCGGGTCGCCCCGCACCTCCAGCCCGCCCGCTCCGTCGGCCCGCAGCCGCAGGCCGCACCCGACACCGCAATAGGGGCAGGTCGAGCGGATCTCGGGAAAGCTCTGATCGGCCATCAGGCGGCACTCCGCTGGGCGATGGCATCGCCGTTCAGCAGGATGCGATCGCCGTCGATGCGCACCGGGTAGGTGTCGATGGTATAGGCATCCACCCCATGCGACTTGCCGGTGCTCAGCTCGAAGATGGTGTTGTGCAGCGGGCAGGTGACAGAGGTGCCGTGCACGATGCCCTCGCTCAGCGGGCCGCCCTTGTGAGGGCAGGCATTGGTGACGGCAAACACCTCGTCCTCGGCGGTGCGGAACACCGCAAGACAGCCGACCTTGGTCTTGACCTGCCGCGCGCCGCGCAGGGGCACGTCGTCGATATGTCCGATGTCGATCCAGTTCATTCTGCTGCCTCCTGGGTGAGATCCGCCATGGGTTGAAATTTCACCGCTTCGGACGGCACGGCGCGTTCCGCCCACGGGTCATGCTGGTAGACGCTTTGCGAGATGTCGAACCGTTCGACCAGCGCCTTGCGGGTGGCCGGATCGGCGAGGGTTTCCTTCACCCAGTCAAGGCCCACCTTGGCGACCCACTTGTAGGCCCGATCAAGGTATTTGGCGTTCTCGCGGTACAGCTGCACAAAGGCCGAGGTCCATTCGATCACCTCGTCCTCGGTCGTCAGATCCACCAGCCGTTCGGTTTCCTTGACATCCATGCCAGCCGCCCCCGCGACGCTAAGCTGATAGCCGCTGTCGACGCAGATCACGCCGATGTCCTTGCAGGTGGCCTCGGCGCAGTTGCGCGGGCAGCCCGACACCCCCAGCTTGACCTTGTGCGGCGTCCACGACGCCCAAAGCTTTTTCTCAAGCTTGATGCCAAGGCCGGTGCTGTCCTGCGTGCCAAAGCGGCACCAGTCCTTGCCAACGCAGGTCTTCACCGTGCGCAGACCTTTGGTATAGGCGTGGCCCGACACCATGCCCGCCTGATTGAGATCGTGCCAGATCGCCGGCAGGTCTTCTTTCTGGATGCCCAGAAGGTCGATGCGCATGCCGCCCGTCACCTTGACCGTGGCGCCGTATTTCTCGGCGGCCTGGGCGATGGCGATCAGTTCCTGCGGCGTGGTCATGCCGCCCCACATGCGCGGCATCACCGAATAGGTGCCGTCCTTCTGGATGTTGGCGTGGTTGCGCTCGTTGACGAAACGGCTTTGCGGGTCGTCCTTGTAATCGAGCGGCCAGTCAGCCAGCAGGTAGAAATTCACCGCCGGGCGGCAGGAATGACAACCATTGCGGGTTTTCCAGCCCAGTTCCTGCCAGACCGCTTCTTGGCTTTTCAGCTCTTTGGTTTTGATCAGGCGGCGCACGTCTTCGTGGGTCAGATCGCAGCACCCGCAGATCGGCTGCGCGGTCGGCAGCACGAAATCATCGCCCAGCGTCACCGACAGCACCTGTTCCACCAGCCCGGTGCAGGTGCCGCAGGAGGCCGAGGCCTTGGTGGTGGCGCGGATCGCGCCAAGGTCGGCCGCGCCGCCTTCGATCGCCTTGACGATGTCGCCCTTGCATACGCCGTTGCAGCCGCAAATCTCTGCCTCAGGCGGCAATACTGCAACGGCTGACAGAGGGTCCGCCTGGGCACCCCCCTGATAGGACGGTCCGAAAATCAGCGTCTCGCGCATGTCGGCAATGTCGGTGCCGTCCTTGATCAGGCCGAAGAACCAGTTGCCATCGGCGGTGTCGCCATACATCACCGCGCCGATCAGGCGATCATTTTCGATCACGAGGCGCTTGTAGACACCGCGCGCCGGGTCGCGGAACACGATGTCTTCGCGGCCCTCGCCATCGGCGAAATCCCCGGCCGAGAACAGATCGCAGCCTGTGACCTTCAGCTTGGTGCTCAGCTCGCGCATGACAAAGCTGTCGTCCTGCCCCAGCAGCGTTTTCGCCAGCACCTTGGCCTGATCGTATAGCGGCGCGACAAGGCCAAAGAGGTTGCCATCGTATTCAACGCATTCGCCAACGGCGTAAACGTCGGGTGTTTGCGTGCGCATCTGCGCGTCGACCTTGATGGCGCGCCCGCAGGCGATGCCGCTGTCCTGCGCCAGCTTGACGGCGGGGCGGATGCCCACGGCCATGCAGACGATATCGCAGGGCAGTTCGGTGCCATCGCCAAGGTTGACCTGCTCGGCGCGCCCGTTGCCGATGATCTCCTTGGTCTGCGCTTCGAGGATGACGTTGATGCCGCGCCGTTCCAGATCCTTTTTCAGCAGGTAGCCCGCTGCCGGATCGAGCTGACGCTCCATCAGGTGCGAGGCGATGTGCAGCACGGTAACCTCCATGCCGCGCAGGCGCAGCGCTGCTGCGGCTTCAAGCCCCAGCAGGCCGCCGCCGATCACCACCGCCTTGGCACCGGGGCGCGCGGCGGCCTCGGTCATGGCGCTGGTGTCTTCAAGATCGCGAAACGCCACCACGCCGGGCAGATCGTGGCCGGGCAGCGGGATGATGAAGGCCGAAGACCCGGTGCCGAACACCAGCTTGTCATAGGGCACGTCGCCGTTTTCCCCGACAACCACCTTGCGCGCGGTATCGACCGAGATGACCTTTTCGCCAAAGCGCGTGGTCACCTTGTTGGCAGCGTACCAGTCATCGTCATGGGTGACGATCTCGGTGTAGCTTTTCTCGCCGGACAGCACCGGCGAGAGCATGATGCGGTTGTAGTTGCCGCGCGGTTCGGCGTTGAACAGGGTGATGTCATAGGCGGTCGCGTCCGCCTCGATCAGCTGTTCGAGCAGGCGGCCAGAGGCCATGCCCGCTCCGATGACGACGAGTTTCTGCATGGGTCAGCTCCTCAGACGTACCAGGACACGATATGCGCGATGGCACCGTGCTGGTAGATGGGCAGGGCGACCATCGAGCCGTAGCCTTCGGTCAGGGTGGGGGCACCAGAGACGATCACCGGCAGGCCAGAGGCCAGCACCTTGCCGATATTGCCCTGATTGGCGGTGACACGGCGCGGGGAGGTGTCGTTGTCGTCGGTCCACAGCGGGCCGTCGCGCTCGCAGATGCCGTCGGTCAGGATCGCGGCGGTCTCGTGCCCGACCTTTTCGGGGCGCGCGTCCCAGATTTCAAAGCGGCGCGCGATGGGGGTGCCGCGCGCCGACAGCAGCGTCAGCACGAACTGGCGGTCATGCGGCACCGGGATCGGCAGGCCCAGCCCGGTGGTCAGCCCGGCCTTGCCAGCGCTGTCGGCGCGGATGAAGCGATAGCCAGAGCCCAGTTCGCGGAACAGCATCGGGGTGGAGGCCGACCACACGCCGCCCGGAAGGCCCTGACCGCGTGGGAAATGCGTGTGCTGGCTGACCCATTCGAAATGTTTGGCGGCGCCGTAATAGCCATCGTCCAGCATCATCAGCCCGTCGAGTTCCGACCAGACCTCAATCGCGCCGATGCGGGCGTCATCATCGCCGCACAGCACCACCAGCACCGCCCTGAGGGCATCGCCGTCAAACACCGGGATGGCGACGGCGCTGGTCAGGCCAGCCTCGGCGGCGGCCTCGGTGCGCTTGAAATACGAGCCGTCGAAGCCCTTGAGGACGATGGGGCGCTGTTCGGCCCATGCCTTGCCCGGCAGGCCTTCGCCCTTGGCGAAGCTGATGGCGCGGGTGGCGTCCTCAAAGGCGGCAAGCCCGCCGTAATTGCCGGTGGCAAGCACCAGCCGGTCCCCTTCGGGAACCCAGAATTCCGTGACCTGAAGAAAGGTCTTTACGGGTGCGTCAAGTACGGTGTCCATCGGGATGACCCCCAGTCAGAGAGGTTGCCGCGCGCCGCCTTAGCGGGGCACGCAGGCCGGTTCAGGCGGCTTGTTGTTTCGTCGCGGGCGGGGCTTTGGCGTTGGTCTTGCCATGCTTGCCGTGCTCGTATTCCTCGAGGAAATTCAGCACCTGCTCGCGGTAGAGGTAGTAATCGGGATGCTCGAGCAGCGCCTTGCGGCTACGCGGGCGCGGCAGGTTCACATCGACGATCTTTCCGATGGTGGCCTGCGGGCCGTTGGTCATCATCACCACGCGGTCGGCCAGCAGGATCGCCTCGTCGACGTCATGGGTGACGCAGACGGCGGTGACCTTGGTGCGCGACCAGACCTCCATCAGCACCTCTTGCAGCTCCCAGCGGGTGAGGCTGTCGAGCATGCCGAACGGCTCATCCAGCAGCAGCAGCTTGGGCGACAGGGCGAAGGCGCGGGCGATGCCGACGCGCTGCTTCATGCCGTTCGACATATCGGCGGCAGAGCGGTCCATCGCATCCGCCAGCCCGACGCGTTCAAGGTAGTATTCCACCACCTCCTGCCGTTCGGCCTGCGATGCGCGGGGGTAGACCTTGTCGACCCCGATGGCGCAGTTTTCACGTGCGGTCAGCCATGGGAATAGGTTGGGCGACTGGAACACCACGGCGCGTTCGGGATCGGCGCCAAGCACGGCGCGCCCATCGAGCTTGATTGCGCCTTTCGAGATGCTGTTGAGCCCGGCGGCCATGGTCAGCACGGTGGATTTGCCGCAACCCGAATGGCCGATGAGCGAGATGAATTCACCCTTGTTCATCTTGAGGTTGAAATCCTCGACCACCGTAAGCGGGCCCTTGGGCGTGGGGTAGATCTTGTGCAGCTGGCTGAAGTCGAGAAAGCGGTCTTCGCGCAGGCTGCCGGTCGCGTCCTGCACGGCGGTGGGCAGATTCGAGGCCGCGCCGTGGATGGGGGTGATGTCGGGCAGGGTGTGGCTGCTTGCCGTCTTGGCCTCGATGCCGACGTCCATCAGATAGGTGGTGACGGCGGCGCGCAGTCGCTTGAATTCCTCGTTGTGGTTCATCTCGCCCCGATCGCGAGGGCGGGGCAGCGTGACGGTGAATTCCTCGCCCAGCGTGCCATCGGGGTTGAGCGCAATGATGCGGTCGGCAAGGATGATCGCCTCGTCGACATCGTTGGTGATCAGCACGCAGGTCTTTTTGTCCTGGTTCCAGATCGCCTCGATCTCGTCGGCGAGGTTGGCGCGGGTCAGCGCATCAAGCGCCGAGAGCGGTTCGTCGAGCAGCAGCATTTCCGGATTCATCGCCAGCGCGCGGGCGACGTTGACCCGCTGGCGCATACCGCCCGACAATTCCGCCGGGCGGCGGGTGGCGGCGTGGCTCAGGCCGACCATCTTGACGTATTTGGCGACGGTCGCTTCCTTCTCGGCCTTCGGCATGTCGGGAAAGATCGAATCCAGCGCCAGCTGCACGTTGCCGTTCACGGTCAGCCACGGCATCAGCGAATAGTTCTGGAAGATGACGCCGCGCTCGGGGCCGGGGCCTTCGATCGGGGCGCCGCGATAGGTGACGCGGCCGCGGGTGGGCTTTTCCAGCCCGGCCATCAGGTTGACCAGCGTGGTCTTGCCCGATCCCGAAAACCCCAGGAGGACGAGGAATTCGCCCTCCTGCACATCGAGATCGATGCCGTTCAGCACCTTGCTTTCATGAAGACCGGTGCCGAAGCTCTTGAAGACGTTTTCGAACTTTAGGAGGCTCATGGGATGTCCTTTCGCTGCCTGAACGTCGATCAACGGTTGTTCGAGAAGGTGAAGAGCGATTGCAGCGCGAACATCACCCGGTCGAGCAGGAAGCCGATGATCCCGATGGTGAAGACGGCGACCATGATCTTGGCGAGCGAGCTGCTGGAGCCGTTCTGGAATTCATCCCAGACGAATTTGCCAAGGCCCGGGTTCTGCGCCAGCATCTCGGCGGCGATCAGCACCATCCAGCCAACCCCGAGGCTCAGCCGCAGGCCGGTGAAGATCAGCGGCAGAGCGCTGGGCAGCACCAGCTTGGTGATCTTGGTCCAGGTGTTCATTTTCAGCACCTTCGACACGTTGACCAGATCCTTGTCGATGCTGGCCACGCCAAGCGCGGTGTTGATCAGCGTCGGCCAGAGCGAGCAGAGCGTCACGGTGATCGCCGAGATCAGGAAGGATTTGGAGAACAGCCCGTCATTGCTCGCCACCGCGGCCGAGATGATCATCGTCACAATCGGCAGCCATGCCAGCGGTGAGACCGGTTTGAAGATCTGCACCAGCGGGTTGATCGCCGAGTTGGCATAGGGTGACAGGCCGGCAAGGATACCAAGCGGAATGGCGATGGCAGACCCGATCAGGAAGCCGAAGAACACGGTTTTGATCGAGGTCCAGATCTGCTGATAATAGCTCGGGGCTCCGGTATAGGCGATGTCCTTGACCTGATCGGCCTTGCCCGCAGCGATGAGCTTTTCATTTCGGGCGGCGACCATGTCTTCGAATTTGGCCTGTTTGGCGGCCTTGGCGGCGGCATCCTGATTGAGCAGGACCGCTTCGTGCCAGACTTCGGCCGGGCCGGGAACGGCGCCGAGCGAGGTCTGCACCTTGGGGGCCAGCGTGCCCCACATCAGCAGGAAGGCGGCGATGGCGACCAGCGGCACCCCGAGCAGCAGCCAGATGTCCTTGAGCTGGGCCTTGGGATTGTCGCCTGCGGCGGCCTTGAGAATGGGGGTCACCCAGGACAGACCAAGCACGCGGAACCATGCGTCCGCCTTGTTGATGCGGGTGAAGAGACGCGCGCGGCGGGCGTCGCGGGCCGCATCCGTGGCGTATTCGGGGTCGACGGTCGTCATCAGGGAAGTCCTCGGCTTTGACGGGGTACGGGAGGCTGGGTGGACGCTCGTTCCTTGCGGAACCTCGCCCCACCCGCCGTCCCGCAGATGGTCCTTGGCGGGAGGGGGGGGTATTCGCCTTTAGGCTGAATACTCACCCTGCCTTTCAGGTTGCGCCCGTTGCCCGGCGCAGGGGAAGGGACATCAGCCCTTCACCTCAGTGCCGACCACGGTCTGGTCACCTTTGAGGCCAATCGGCAGGCTTTCGAGGTAAGCGTTGGGGGTTTTGCCGTCATAAGGGATGCCGTCGATGATATCGGCGGCAGGGGTCGCATCCTTGTAGCCGTCGCTGTCCCAAGGGAAATCAGCCTCGTTGGCGAGACCTTCATCAACCAGGGCGCGAGCGGCGTCGAGGTAGATGGCAGGCTTGTAGACCGACTGGGCAATCTCGTCGTACCATTCATCCGACTTGGCTTCGGGGATCTGGCCCCAGCGGCGCATCTGCGTGAGGTACCAGACCGCGTCGGAGTAGAACGGGTAGGTGGCGTTGTAGCGGAAGAACACGTTGAAATCGGGCACGGCGCGCTTGTCGCCCTTTTCGTATTCGAAGGTGCCGGTCATCGAATTGGCGATCACCTCGGCGTCGGCGCCGACATATTCGGGCTTCGACAGCATCTCGACCGCTTCCATGCGGTTGGCGTTGTCGTTTTCATCCAGCCACATGGCGGCGCGGATCAGCGCCTTGACGACGGCCTTGGTGGTGTTGGGGTTTTCCTCGGCGAAGCTGGCAGAGATGCCGAACACCTTTTCGGGGTTGTTCTTCCACAGCTCGTAATCGGTGATCACCGGAACGCCGATGCCCTTGAACACCGCGGCCTGGTTCCACGGCTCGCCGACGCAATAGCCGTAGATCGTGCCAGCCTCGAGCGTGGCGGGCATCTGCGGCGGCGGGGTCACCGACAACAGCACATCAGCGCCGATCTGGCCGCTGACGTTCTCGGGCGAGTAATATCCCGGCTCAAGCCCTCCAGCGGCGAGCCAGTAGCGCAGCTCGTAGTTGTGGGTGGACACCGGGAACACCATGCCCATGTTGAAGGGCTTGCCCTCGGCGCGGTATTTTTCCACCACCGGGGCCAGCGCCGAGGCGCTGATCGGGTGCTGCGGCAGGCCGTCGGCATTGGTGGGGATGTTGGGCTTCATCTGGTCCCAGATCTCGTTCGACACGGTGATGCCGTTGCCGTTCAGGTCCATCGAAAAGGGCGTGATGATATGCGCCTGCGTGCCATAGCCGATGGTCGCGGCCAGCGGCTGGCCAGCCAGCATATGCGCCCCGTCAAGCTGCCCGCCGATGACGCCGTCCAGTAGCACCTTCCAGTTGGCTTGGGCTTCGAGGGTCACAAACAGGCCTTCGTCGAGGAAGTAGCCCTGTTCATAGGCCACCGCGAGCGGCGCCATGTCGGTGAGCTTGATAAAGCCGAAGGTGAGCTCGTCTTTTTCAAGGTCCTGCGCGAGGAGGGGGCCGGCAAGCGCCGTTGAGGCACTGAGCGCGAGGAGAAGTTTCTGCATTCGATCGGTCCCTTTGGATGAAGGCCCGGATGCGTCCGGGCGAAACGTGAAAAAGCCGCTGACTCGTCTTGATCGGTGGAGGATCACGACAGTCGAGCGGCTTTGCTCAGATTTCCCGGTCTTTGGGAGAATTTTGCGAGACAGGCGCCATTGCAGGTCTCTTGCCATCCATATGCGGCAGGGACGGGCCGCGTCTCAAGAATTAATTCCGAGATTCTGCATCTTTTACCGGGAATTCGGCGTTTCGATGCTGCAGATGCACAATAACTGTGCGTCAGTCTTTGGAAGGCTCGAAAATTCGGCCATCGAAGAACGCGTCAGGTTCCAGGAACAGCCGACCCGAGACCGAGGCGACGGCGGTCTGCTCGCGCAGCGTGCCTTCGATCTTCGACGAAGCACCGGGCAGCTCGGCGCGGGTGTTTGCAAGTGCATCGCGGTACAGATCCGAGCGGAACACGGTTCGGGCGGCCTTGGCCGCCGCTGCCCGGTCAAGCCCGGTGCGGGCGGCAAGCTGCATGCCGATCCATTCCGCCTGACTGCGCCATGGAAAACCTGCCGCGCCGCGATGGAATTCGACGAAGCGGTCCACCTGACGCTCTTCGCCGCGCTGCGAGATCACCATGCGCCCGGTCAGTGCCCGGTCGAGCAGTTCGCTCGGCAGGTCGAGGTATTCCTTGCGGCTGAGCAATTCGGCGGCCAGCGTGCGCGCATCCGGCTCGGCCAGCCAGCGCCCGGCACGCCAGACCGCGCGGATCAGCCGCCCTACGAGGTCGGGCTGTGCCGCAGCCCAGTCAGAGCGCACCGCCAGCACCTTTTCTGGCGAAAATGACCAGATCGCATTGCCCGGCAGCAGCAACTGTCCGACGCCGTTTTCCACCGCGATCGACCCCCATGGCTCGCCGACGCAAAAGGCGTCGATCTCGCCCGCTTCCAGCGCCTGCGCCATCAGCGAGGGTGGCACGGTGCGGATATCGACGTTCTGCGGCGCCGGCATTCCCAGCGCGCTCAGCCAGTAATACAGCAGCTCGGCGTGCATCGAGAACGGAAAGGGCACCCCAAGGCGCAGCGGATGTTCGGCATGGGCAATCAGCGCCGCGCCCGCAGCGCGGGCATCGCGATAGCCGAAATCATGCCCGCTCTGGCGCATCCGCGCCGCCAGTGCGTTGCTGACGCCGATGGTGTCGCCATTGACCGACAGCACCGAAACCGCCGACAGCGGCGTACCTGTCCCGCCAAGGCCAAGCGCCGCTGCCACCGGCACCGGCGAGAGCATATGCGCCGCCTGCACCCGGCCAAAGCTGAGCATGTCGCGCACCGCAGACCATGACGGGCCACGCCTTAGA
Source organism: Citreicella sp. C3M06 (assembly GCF_018860705.1). Classification (GTDB taxonomy): domain Bacteria; phylum Pseudomonadota; class Alphaproteobacteria; order Rhodobacterales; family Rhodobacteraceae; genus Salipiger. The sequence goes on along the minus strand of NZ_JAHKQA010000034.1, from coordinate 1,257 downwards.
TCCAGCGCGATGCTTTCCTCGGCGGCAAAGCCCATCTCATGCGCTACGATCAGCGGCGCAGCGTCCACCAGCGGCAGGAAGCCGACTTGCAGCGTATCCGCGATCATCCCAGCAGCCCCGCTGCCGTGACAAGCGCCGAGGCAACCTCGGCCACCCGCTTGCCCTGATCCATCGCCGTCTTGCGCAGCAGGGCATAGGCGGCATCTTCGTCGATGCCGCGTGCCCGCATCAGCATGCCCTTGGCGCGGTCGATCATCTTGCGCTCTTCAAGCGCGCGCTTGGTCTCGGCCAGTTCGGTGCGCATCCGCTGGAACATGCGAAAGCGCGCGATGGCCGCATCCAGAATCGGCTTCACCCGGCCCGGCTGCATGCCGTCGACCACATAGGCCGACACCCCGGCCTCGATCGCGGCATCGGTCAGCCCGGCGCCGCTTTTGTCGACGAACATCGCGACGGGGCGGTCCATCGGGCCGGAGGCCAGCGCCAGTTCTTCGAGCATGTCGCGCGACGGGTTTTCCAGATCGATCAGCACCACGTCCGGGCTGATCGCCTGAATACGGCGGGCCAGCCCGGTGGGTTCCGAGATGACATGCACGTCGAAATCGCCCGCATCGCGCAGGCTGTCGACGATCAGAAGAGCGCGGTCGCGGTCGGGTTCGACGACGACGATCGAAAGCGTTACCATGTTGCAGACATGCCATAACCGGGGCCATTGTAAAGCGAACGCCTGCGTTTGCGGCGCGCATTCCGAGGCGGTGCTGAAAATACCGGCGTCTTCGTTTCAGGGATGGCGTTTGCCTCGGCACGGCCGCGGCGCATCTGGGCGGCGCGCTTGGCCAGTTCCGGGGGGGTGAAGGCCGTGGGTGCCATGGGACCGACGGCGGCAGTCTCGGGCTATGGACGCAGGATCACGTTGGACCGGTCATCGCTGACAGGCCTGGCTTCTCGGGCTCAACGGTGCGGGCGGCCCTGCGGCCCGGGCACGGTTGCACACGGGCTGTGCGGCGCGCCGGGCTGTCGCCGCGCGCCTTGCGCTCCTAGGGTCAGGATTCATAACCAATAGATGACTAGAGCCGCGAGAGCGATGGCGGAGAGGAACACCTTGGGACAGCGATCGTAGCGTGTCGCCACCCGCCGCCAGTCCTTGAGCCTGCCGAACATGATCTCGATGCGGTTGCGCCGCTTGTATCTGCGCTTGTCCCTTGCCCGGCAGGGCATTGCAAAGCAATGTCCCGAGAGGGGTACTTGACCGGTGTC
>NZ_JAHKQA010000041.1 GCF_018860705.1 Citreicella sp. C3M06 | reverse complement strand
ATGAATCCTGACCCTAGGCACGGGATATGCTGAAATACCGTTCCATCCCAGTGTGCTAGAAGAAACCTTCGACACCGCAGCCCAAGCCTCTTGACAGGGGGTGTGCATGAAAACCGCCAAAACGTGCAAGCTTATGCTTCATTGGCAAACAATGAGCGCTTGGCGATCCGTGAAGGACTCGAACCCTCAACCTGCTGATTAGAAGTCAGCTGCTCTATCCAGTTGAGCTAACGGACCATGCGCAGCGCCGTTCTAGCGTCTCGCAACGGGACGCGCAATCGCCCTGACGGGGGCATCGCGCTTGCACCGGCGTGCCTGTCCCGATAGGGGATTGCGCAAGATATTTACCCGAGAGTGCCGACCATGGATGACCTGCGCGACAAGTATATCGACCTGATCGGAGCGGCTGGCGATGAGGCCACGCTCGAAGACCTGCGGGTGCAGGCGGTCGGCAAGAAGGGCGAGATCAGTCTCAAGATGCGCGAGCTGGGCAAGATGTCGCCCGAGGAACGCCAGATCATGGGGCCAAAGCTCAACGCTCTCAAGGATGAGATCAACGCCGCGCTGGCCGCCAAGAAGGCCGGGCTGGCCGACGCCGCGCTCAACGAGCGCCTCAAGGCGGAATGGCTCGACGTGACCCTGCCCGGGCGGGGCCGTCGCAGTGGCACCATTCACCCGGTCAGCCAAGTCTGGGAAGAATGCACCGCGATCTTTGCCGACATGGGATTCGCCGTCGCCGAGGGCCCGCAGATCGAAACCGACTGGTACAATTTCGACGCGCTGAACATTCCCGGCCACCACCCTGCCCGCGCCGAGATGGACACGTTCTACATGCACCGCGCCGAGGGCGACGAGCGTGCGCCCAACGTGCTGCGCACCCATACCTCGCCGGTGCAGATCCGGTCGATGGAAGCGGGCGGCGCGCCGACGCGGATCATCTGCCCGGGCCGCGTGTACCGCGCCGATTATGATCAGACCCACACGCCGATGTTCCATCAGGTCGAAGGGCTTGCCATCGACAAGGATATCTCGATGGCGAACCTGAAATGGGTGCTCGAGGAGTTCTTCTCGGCCTATTTCGGCACGGCGGTGAAAACCCGTTTCCGCGCCTCGCATTTCCCCTTCACCGAACCTTCGGCCGAGGTCGACATCCAGTGCCAGTGGAAAGATGGCTCGGTCAAGGTGGGCGAGGGCGATGATTGGCTCGAAGTGCTTGGCTCCGGCATGGTGCACCCCAAGGTGCTGCGCGCGGGCGGGATCGACCCCGATGTCTGGCAGGGCTTTGCCTTCGGCATGGGCATCGACCGCATCGCCATGCTGAAATACGGCATTCCGGATCTGCGGGCGTTCTTCGATTCCGATCTGCGCTGGCTGCGCAATTATGGATTTGCGTCGCTGGATGTGCCGACGATCCGGGGTGGGTTGAGCCGGTGATTTTTGCCTACAATCGAAAGAAGATGGCGCAGGCCCTTTCGGTTGTAGGTGAGGCTGGCGTTTATGGGATGAAATACAATGGTGGCGTGGCAAATCTGCTAAATCTACCATCTTCAAAGCAGTCGATGCGGTTGCGATGGTCCTGCGTGTCTGCCCACAAGTTTTCCGGCAGAGAGTTCGAAGAGTATCTGATCTTGGCGTGGCGCTTTGGATACGTAGAGCGATCAAAGTATAAAGAATCTGACAGGGAAGGCGGTCTGAGAACGCCATCGTACATTGCAGAAAATGAGGTTGTTTTACTAACTGAGAAAGGCTGGGAGTACGTTGCAACCTACGATGTCCCGCTGCTCCATCGATGGGCGGAGAATTTGTCTAATAACATACCGACCATCGTCTCATCAGTCATTGTAAGCCTGCTATTGAGTTGGATCTCCTACAAGTTCGGCCCGCCGCTGATGGTTGAACTGTTGGGGCAATAATATCTAACGCGACTGGCACTCGCTGCTCTGACTTCTAGCGTTCCTCTATAATCAAACGAGGCCCCGCATGAAACTCTTCCGCCATGAAAACCGTGAACGCAGCCCCGACACGCGCCGCGTTTACGCCTTGTTCGAAATCGCCCACACGGCCGTGGATTTCGCGGCAGCGGTCTGTTTCACCATCGGGTCGGTGCTGTTCTTCTGGGCGCAATATGAGACGCAGGCGATCTGGCTGTTCACCATCGGATCGCTTTGCTTCATGGCGAAACCCACGCTGAAGCTGGCGCGGGAAATCAAGCTCTACCGGATGGGCAAGATCGACAGCCTTGCCAGCCGTTACGAGGATTAATCGAACAGCGTACCTTGCCCCGGTACCTTGGGCGCGGCCATTCCCAGATGGGTCCATGCGCCTTGCGTCAGCATCCGCCCGCGCGGGGTGCGCTGGATCAGGCCCTGTTGCAGCAGGAACGGCTCGATCACCTCTTCGAGCGCGTCGCGGCTTTCGGAGAGGGCCGCCGACATGGTTTCGATGCCGACCGGGCCACCGTGGTAATGCTCGGCGATCAGCGTCAGGTAGCGCCGGTCGGCCCCGTCAAGGCCGATGCCGTCGACGCCAAGCCGGGTCAGCGCGCCATCGGCCAATTCGCGCGTGACCACGCCATTGCCCTCGACCACCGCGAAATCCACCACCCGGCGCAGCAGGCGGCCGGCGATGCGGGGCGTGCCGCGCGAGCGTCTGGCAATCTCGCGTGCGCCATCGGGTTCGGCGCGCACGCCAAGCTTTTCGGCGTTGCGGGTGACGATCTGGTTCAGCTCGTCGACCGTATAGAATTGCAGCCGCGTCGGGATGCCGAAGCGATCGCGCAGCGGCGTGGTCAGCAGGCCAAGGCGCGTGGTGGCCCCGACCAGCGTGAAGGGCTGCAATTCGATGCGCACGGTGCGCGCGGCGGGGCCTTCGCCGATCACAAGGTCCAGCTCGTAATCTTCCATCGCGGGATAGAGAATTTCCTCGACCACGGCGTTCAGCCGGTGAATCTCGTCGATGAACAGCACGTCGTTGCGTTCGAGATTGGTCAGGATTGCCGCCAGATCGCCCGCCTTGGCCAGCACCGGCCCCGAGGTCATGCGAAAGCCGACGCCCAGTTCGCGCGCCATGATCTGCGCCAGCGTCGTCTTGCCAAGGCCGGGAGGGCCGTGAAACAGCGTGTGGTCCATCGCCTCGCCGCGCTGGCGGGCGGATTGGATGAAGACGCGCAGGTTGGCGCGGGCCTCGGCCTGACCGACAAAGTCGCCAAGCATCTGCGGGCGCAGGGCCCGGCCTTCGTCTTCGGGAAGCGGCTCGGGGCGCAGGGTTGGGTCTGGTCCGGTCATGTCAGGTCTTCGGTGCCAGCAGCTTCAGCGCGGCGCGGATCAGATCGTTGAGCCCCGCCTCGGGCGCGTCTTGTGCCGCCTGTGCCACCGCTCCGGCGGCGTCGGCGGGCGCGTAGCCAAGGTTGCCGAGGGCCGACAGCGCCTCGGCCTGTGCCGATGCAGATGGTGCGGGCTTGCGCGGGGCGGGTTTGCGCGCGGGGGTAGGGGCGCCTTCGATAACCTCATCGGGCACGTCATCGGGCAGGGTGACGGTGCCGGTGCCCATCGCCATGACGGCCGGGGCCTTGTCCTTGAGTTCGATCACCACGCGCTGCGCGGTCTTGGGGCCGATGCCCTTGGCGGCCTTGATCGCGTTGACATCGCCAAGCGCGATGGCGCGGCTTACCCCGTCAGGGCCAAGCGTGCCAAGGATCGCCAAGGATGCCTTGGCGCCGATCCCCTGCACCGAGGTCAGCAGCCGGTGCCATTCCTTTTCCACCAGCGTCGGAAAGCCAAACAGCTGCAGCAGATCCTCGCGCACCAGCAGGTCGGTATAAAGCGCCGCCGCCTCACCGGGGGCGGGCAGCGTTGCCAGCACCCGGTCAGAGCAATAGACGATATAGCCGACGCCGCGCACGTCGATCAGCACGTGGTCGTCGCCCTTGTATTCAATGCGTCCAGCGATGCGCCCGATCATGCCTTGATCCTCATGGTCTGCCCGCCAACGTGATGCGCGTGGCAGATGGCGATGGCAAGGGCGTCGGCGGCATCGGGGCCGTTGATCTGCACGCCGGGCAGCTGCATCTTCACCATGTGGCCGATCTGCGCCTTGTCCGCGTGGCCGACGCCGACCACCGTCTTCTTGACCTTGTTGGGGGCGTATTCCCCCACCGGCAAGCCGAATTGCGCCGGAACCAGCAGGGCGACGCCGCGCGCCTGACCCAGTTTCAGCGTGCCGACCGCGTCCTTGTTGACGAAGGTCTGTTCGATGGCGGCCATGTCCGGAGTGAATTGAGAAAAGATCGCGCTGAGCTGGCGGTGCAGCGAGAGCAGCCGTTCGGCCAGCTCTTGCGCCCCATCCGATTCGCAAACCCCGTTGGCGACATGCCGCAATCGGCTGCCCTCCATGTCGATGATTCCCCATCCGAGGCGCCTTAGCCCGGGATCGATCCCCAATACCCGCATGTTTGCCCGCCTGCTCGATGTCGTTTTCTGGCTTGTTTGACGGCAGTGTTAGCACGAAACGCGAACACGCTCCAAGCGGGTTGCGACGGGCTTTGCGATGGCTGTGCCATTTCAGGCGGCGGCGCAGCTTGTTTGCGACTGTCGGAGGCGGAAACGCGACTCTTTTCTGACCAAAATATGGGCGCGATTCTTGCGGGAATGTTCGGTCTGCGAGCTATTCGAAAACTGCATACGAACCATGCAATCTCTCATATTGCCTGAACGCATTTCCACGACTACCTCCGCATAGAAATCAGGCAGTTTGAAAACTTCAACACAAGGACACGACCCATGTCGGCATATGATACATTCCGCACCGATCGCGGCACCGCCGGCCTGGCCGGCCGCATCGGATCTGTCTTCGTCACCGGTTACGGTGCCGCCCCTGCAAAAGGCGCATCGGTTTCGGTCGAGATCGCAGCAGGCGTCAACCGCTTCTTCTCTGCTGTCACTGACATGATTGTCGAGTGGCACGAGGCCCGTTTGACCCGCAAGAGCCTTGATGCGCTGACCGACCGCGAGCTGGACGATATCGGCCTGACCCGCGGTGACATCGAGATGGTGGCCCGCGGACGCTGGTAACAGCTGCTGCAAGGCGATACAAAAGGCCGCGTCCTTCGATCAGAAGGGCGCGGCCTTTTTTATGCGCAATCGCTGGGAAACAAGAGCGGCGCGCCCTCGCGATCAGGCGAGAATGCGCTGGACTGTTTCGGCAATCCACAGGCTTGCGCGATCGGGCGACATCACCCACGCCCCCGCTTTTTCGACCATACCGCCAGAGGCGAGCCTGCCGATGTGGCCCTCGTAGCCTTCGACGCCGAGGCTGGTGAGCAGCAAGCCCTTGAACGCAAGGAAACATGCGCCCGCAATCAGCAGGGTCCGCAACTTGAAGAACGGGACACGGCGGATCGGCTTGTGCTCGATCGTGCCGTTGCGGTTCAGCGATGTGACATACCCTTCCGCCAGCTTACGGTGCTTTTCTGTCACCGCGCGATGGCGTTTCTCGAACTCTTTAACCACCTTGTCCATGACACCCTCAGGAACCGATCCGACCCCCACCGGATGGGACGGAATATGGGCAATGAATATGGCGCGAATGGGGCAAATGTATCGGGTTTATCGTATCTGGCGCTGGAGCTAGGAGGTTTTGCGAAGCGTCAGGGTCACCCAGTCGCCAATCACGTCACGGGTGACTTGATTGATGCCATTGCGGGCATAAACCTCGACGACCTCGTCGGCCTGACGGGTCAGGATGCCGGAGAGAATCGCGTATCCACCTTCGCCGATATGGCGCGCCATGTCGGGCGCGAGGTCGATCAGCGGCTGCATCAGGATATTGGCGAAGACCAGATCGAAGGGCGCGCGGGCGGTGATCTCGGGATTGGCGAAGCCAGCGGATTCGACGCAGCTCACCTTGCCGGACAGGCCGTTGGCGCGCACGTTGACCTCGGCGACTTCGACAGCCACCTCGTCGATGTCCGAGACGATCACCGGGTTCGGCCAGATCCGTGCCGCGGCCATCCCAAGCACCGCGGTGCCACAGCCCACATCGGCGACGCTTTGCCCGGTGAAGCCTTCGGTGGCGAGCCGGTCCAGCGCGCGCAGGCAGCCCAGCGTGGTGCCGTGGTGGCCGGTGCCAAAGGCCATGGCGGCCTCGATCAGCAGCGGCTCGCACCCGTCGGGGACCTTGTCGGCGTCATGGCTGCCGTAGACGAAGAAGCGCCCGGCCTCGACCGGGGTCAGTTCGCGGCGCACCTTGTCGACCCAGTCGGTGTCGGGGACTTCGGAGATCACGAAGGCTGGTGCGTCGAAGGCCGCGGCCAGAAGCGCCAGTTCGATGCCATCGGGGGCTTCGACGAAATAGGCACCGATTTCGAAGGTCTCGGAGCCATCCTCGATTTCGAAGACGCCGACGCCAGTGGGTTCGGGGTCGAGATCTTCGAGGGCCTCGCCGAGAGCCTCGGCGGCATCTTTGTCGGAAAGCTTGGTGAAGGCGGTCCAGGTTCTGGGCATGACGGGTCTCCGGATGGGTCGAGGCCCGATAGCGCGTTTGACAGGGGTTGGGAAGTGTTCCCGGCATTGCAGGGGGCGCTGCCCCCGCCCTTCGGGCCCCCCCGGGATATTTGGGGCCAGAAGAAACCGAGGGCGCTATTCGGCCGGGGTCGGGACGAGGGCGGTGAAGATGGTCTCGTTTCCGGGGGCGGGATGGCGCGGGATCAGCAGGGCGAGGCCGAGCGAAGTGAGCGCCATGCCGGCGGCAAGGCCGAAGACCGCCCCGGGAGCGGCGAGCCAGAGCAGCCCCAGCAGCACCGGCAGAAAGACCGCAGCGATATGGTTGATGGTGAAGGCCACGGCGGCGGTGGGCGCGATGTCGCGCGGGTCGGCGATTTTCTGGAAGTAGGTTTTCAGCGCGAGGGCGAGGGCGAAGAAGATGTGGTCGATGACATAAAGCACCGAGGCCAGCAGCACGCCCCAGCCAAACCAGTAGAGCCCGCCGTAGAGGGTGAAGATCACCGCCAGCCCGCCGTATTCGACCAGCAGCACGCGGCGTTCGCCGAAGCGCTGCACCGCCTTGCCGAGCATGGGGGCCGCGGCGAAGTTGACCATGAGGTTGATCAGGTAGAGCCCTGTCAGTTCGTCGACCGAAAAGCCGAAGCGTTCCACCATCATGAAGCCCGCGAAGACAACAAAGATCTGCCGGCGTGCGCCCGACATGAATTGCAGCGCATAATACAGCCAGTAGCGGCGGCGCAGGACGAATTCCTTGCGCTGCGGGTGGGGGCTTTCGAAACGGGGGAAGGCAAAGGCGCACCACGCGACGAGGACCAGCGTCAGGCCGCCCGAGACCATGTAGACCGTATCGTAGGACAGATCGAAGCGCTTCCACGTCAGCACGATGGCACCGTAGGCGACGAAGGTTGTTGCGCTTGCCGCCGCCAGCAGCCAGCCGAGCATCTGCGGGGCGCGGTCCTTTGGCAGCCATTGCAGTTGCAGGCTCTGGTTGACGGTTTCGTAGTAGTGAAAGCCGACCGAGCTGAGAAGGGTGATGGTCAGGATGCCGCCCATGGTCGGGAACCATGCAGTGACGGCGGTGGCCAGCCCAAGCAAGGCCAGCGAGGTCAGTGCCAGCGCCTGTTCGCGCATCACCAGCAGCACCAAGATCACGCCGATGGCGAGAAAGCCGGGGATTTCGCGCACCGTGTGCAGCAGGCCGATGTCGGCGCCATCGAAACTTGCGGCCTCGATGACAAAATTGTTGAGCAGCGCCGACCACGTGGCGAAGCTGAGCGGCATGGCGATGGCCATGAGGAACAGCAGCGTTATGGGGCGGCGCCAGAATGGCAGGCCGCTGGCTGCGGCGAGGGGCACGATACGGGTCATGCCTTCTGTCTAGGCTGTCGCGCGCGATCTGGCGAGCGATATGGGCCTGCGCCTGCGCACAGATCAGGCGTCCGAAAAGCGATATTCGACCTCGGAAAAACTGTCGCGGGGGAAGATGTAGAGAAACCGCAGGCCGTCGCTGCCAGCGACGGTGCCGTGTTCGGCGTCTTCGGGGATATAGAGCGCGGTTTCCGGGCCAATCATGTGCGGTATGCCGTCGATGGTCACGACGCCCGATCCGGTGAGCCCGAAATAGATTTCGGCAGGGCCATGGCGATGCGGCAGCAAGGTGCCCATCGGCCCGAATTCGGCGATGCCGAGGACCATGCCCTTGGTGGGGGTGCGTTCGGCGCTGAACAGGGTGCGCCAGCGGACCGAGCCGAAGGCCGGATCCTCGCCGCCTTCGAGCGGGATTTCCGCGGTATTCGCCAGCGAGGCCAGTGACAGCAGGGCCGCGAGTTGCGGTGCGCTGGCGGGGTCGAATGTGGGCTCCTGCATGGTCTGGCCTTTCGTATGCGCTGATGGGGAATGCTGGCGGCGGGGGGGCTGATTCGTCGCGCTCGAAAGCGACATGTTTGTCGCGATTGGGGGATGTGGTGACCTTGGGGCAAGACCGTCGCATTGGCCCGAGTGCACGGGGCCATTGCGCAGAGAAGGGCGCAGCCTGCCGGGCTGTTCGACAGCGCCATTGCGCGGATGATGGCGGCGCAGGGCGATGGCCGAGCCGTTGCTGTGCAAATGATCTGGCGCGCCGCCCCGCGCCGAGCTAACGCTGGGCGATGAAAACGCTGAACGATCGGCCCGGACTGGGCATCCTCTTTATCTGTGTCGGGGTCGTGGCGATCTCGGTCAACGACATGCTGATCAAGCTGTTGTCGGATGGCTATCCGCTGCACGAGATCGTCGCCGCGCGTTCGGCGGGCGGCTTGGTCATTACCCTGACGCTGGTGCAGCTTGAGGGTGGCTGGGCCAGTCTGCGGACGGCGACACCGGGGCTGCATCTGCTGCGCGGGCTGATGGTCGTGCTGGCCAACATGACCTATTACGCTGCCGTCGCGGTGATCCCGCTGGGGCAGGCGACGGCGCTGTTCTTTGTGGCGCCGCTGTTCATCACCTTGCTGTCGGTGCCGCTGTTGGGCGAAAAGGTCGGGCCGCTGCGCCTTGGCGCGGTGCTGGTGGGCTTGCTGGGCGTGGTGGTGATGCAGCAGCCCTGGAAAGAGGATCTGACGGTGTCGCGCCTCGTGCTGGCGCTGCCGGTGATCTCGGCGCTGTTTTACGCGGTGATGCAGGTGCTGACGCGCAAGCTGGGAATCAGCACGCGGGCGTCGGTGTTGGCGGTGTATCTTCAGGTGGTGTTCCTGGCGGTGTCTTTCGGGTTCTGGCTGGTGGCCGGTGACGGGCGCTATGCGGATCGCTTCGACAGCGACAGCATGCGGTTTTTGCTGCGCCCATGGGTGATGCCGGACAGGCAAGATGCGCTGGTGCTGCTGGGGCTTGGGGTGCTGTCGGGCTTTGTCGGCTATGCGCTGAGCGCCGCCTATCGCATGGCGCAGGCGGCGGTGATCGCGCCGTTCGAATATATCGGGTTGCCGATGGCGATCCTGTGGGGGTGGCTGATCTTTGGCGACTGGCCGGGACTGAGCGTCTGGCTCGGCTGCGCGCTGATCGTCGGGGCTGGGCTGTTCGTTTTCCTGCGCGAGCGTCAGCGTGACCAGCCCGCGCCCGGCCGCCGCAGATTGTGGGGGCGGCGTTGAACGCGCCTTGCGCCGGGCCTATAAGCCGGCGCAGTCGCAACCCGGAGGACCCCATGCAACCGCAGGAGATCGAGCGCCTTTTCACCCGGAGCGGAGAGTATTTCTTTGCCCGCTGGGGGCGGCCTCTGGCCCCGATCGTTTTCGGGGTTGAGGATGAGACGCTGTCCCTGATCAAGGGTGCGTTCGAAGCGCTCTGCACGATGTCAGCCCACACGATGACCGATGGCGACCCCGAGCTTGGCGCCAATGTCATGATGTTCTTTTTCCGCGATTGGGAGGAGCTTCTGGATGTGCCCGACCTTGGGCGGATGGTCGACGGGCTCGAAACGCTGGTGCCCCGGTTGCAGGCGAGCGGAGCGAACCAGTATCGCGCCTTTCGCTTCGATAAGCACGGTGCGATCAAGGCCAGCTTCGTGTTCCTGCGCATGGATGCTGCGCTGTCCGCGCAGCCCGCCGAGGAGCTGGCGTTGTCGCAAGCGGCGCAGGTGATGCTGGCTTGGGGCGAGGCGGCGTTTTCGGACCGCTCGCCGCTGGCGCAGCTCGAGGATGGCCGGGTGGTGCTGCATCCGCAGATCGCGGCGTTGCTGCGCGCGGCCTATGACCCGGTGCTGCCGGTCTGTGCGCGCGATGCAAGCCATGCGCTGAGGCTGGCCGCCCGGATCTAGGGCAAAGACGCTCATCCTTTGGTGTCGCGCCGGATGGTCGGTCCAAAGGACCATCCGGTGCGGAGCGCGACCGGGCGCATGTTGCGCGCGCCCGATCGTTTGATATCAGCCCGCGTTGCAGGCAATGAGGGTCAGGCGCCTACCATCCCGACGATCTCGTAGGTCTTGCGCAGGATCGGCGCGGCGATGGTGCGGGCACGGGTGGCGCCGTCCTTGAGAATGCGGTCGATCTCGGCCGGATCCTGCATGTAGCGCGCCATTTCCGACGAGATCGGCGCCAGCTTGTCCACCGCCAGATCGGCCAGCAACGGCTTGAATTCGCCAAACGGCTTGCCGCCCATCTGCGCCATCACCTCGGCCACTGTTTCGCCTGACAGCGCGGCGTAGATGTTCACGAGGTTGCGCGCCTCGGGGCGTTCCTTGAGCCCGTCGGCGGTTTCGGGCAGCGGCTCGGGATCGGTCTTGGCCTTGCGGATCTTTTTCGCGATGGCGTCGGCGTCGTCGGTCATGTTGATCCGGCTGGCATCCGAGGGATCGGATTTCGACATCTTCTTGGACCCGTCGCGCAGGCTCATGACCCGCGTCGCCGCCCCTTCGATCACCGGTTCGGTCATCGGGAAGAACTCGGTCTTGAAGTCATGGTTGAACTTGGCCGCGATGTCGCGGGTCAGTTCGACATGCTGCTTCTGATCCTCGCCCACGGGCACATGCGTGGCGTGGTAGACGAGAATGTCGGCGGCCATCAGCGCGGGATAGGCCAACAGCCCAAGCGAGGCTTTCTCGGCGTGTTTGCCCGCCTTGTCCTTGAACTGGGTCATGCGGTTCATCCAGCCCATCCGCGCCACGCAGTTGAAGATCCACGCCAGCTGCGTGTGCTCGGGCACCTGCGACTGGTTGAACAGAATCGACTGCGTCGGGTCGAGCCCGGCGGCAAGATAGCCCGCCGTCAGCTCGCGGGTCTGGCGGCGCAGCGCCTCGGGGTCTTGCCAGACAGTGATCGCGTGCATGTCGACGACACAGTAGATCGTCTCGATGCCGCTGCCCTGCATGTCCACGAAACGCTTGATCGCGCCGAGGTAATTGCCGAGCGTCAGGCCACCCGATGGTTGGATGCCGGAAAAGACGCGCGGGGTGAAGGCGGTGGTGCCCTCGGACATGTGTGGTACTCCGTCTGGAACTTCGGGTGGGGTTGGCTTACCCATGCCCCGGCATAGCGTCAAGAAAGAGCCCGCACATGGTCCATCCGATCAACGAACCTCCTCTGAACCCAGTGCCGCCGGTGGTGATGGCGCTGTGCATCGTCATCGTCGGGGTCGAGGCGGTGTTTTCGCTGGGCTCTTACGGCGTGATCGGCGGGCCGGCGGCGGTGGGGTGGCGGCTTGACGCGCTGGAGCGCTTTGCCTTCTTCGCGCCGGTGCTGGACTGGATGTTGCAGACCGGGCGCTATCCGGCATCGGAACTGGTGCGGTTTTTCAGCTACCCGTTCGTGCATGGCAGCTTCATCCACGCCGCCTTTGCCGGGGTGATGCTGCTGGCGATGGGCAAGATGGTGGCCGAAGCGCTGGGGGCAGTGCGCCTGCTGGCGATCTTTTTCGCCTCGAGCCTTGTGGGCGCTTTGGCATACGGACTGCTGGCAACCAGTCAGGCACCGCTGATCGGGGCCTTCCCGCCCGTCTATGGCCTGATCGGGGGCTTTACCTATCTGCTCTGGCTGCGGCTCGGGATGCTGGGCGAAAGCCAGATGCGCGCTTTCGGCCTGATCGGGATGCTGTTGGGCATCCAGCTGCTGTTCGGCCTGCTGTTTGGCGGCTCGCAGGACTGGATCGCCGATATTGCCGGGTTCGTCACCGGCTTTGCGCTGAGCGTGGTGATGGTGCCGGGCGGTTGGGGGCGGCTGCTGGGCAAGCTGCGCCGCTGAAAATGACAAACCCCCGAAAGGCAGGGCCCCGGGGGTCGTCGTCTTCATGGTGTCGGAAGGTCAGCTGACCCCCCGCAATGTCGGCAAGATCGCCGCGGAGGTCTTAGAGGAGACCTTCGCGTTGAAGCTTCTTGCGCGCCAGCTTGCGGGCACGGCGGATGGCCTCGGCCTTCTCGCGCGCTTTTTTCTCGGACGGTTTCTCGAAATGCTGCCGAAGCTTCATTTCACGGAACACGCCTTCGCGCTGCAGCTTCTTCTTCAGAGCGCGGAGCGCCTGATCGACGTTGTTGTCGCGAACACTTACCTGCATGTGGTTTTCACCACCTTTCTAGATTTGAGTTGCAAGGATTTGCAGGAAGCCGCCGTATAGCAAGGCTTTGCCAAACTGTCTAGGCTCCTACATAATGGAGTCTTAGGAGGAAGCCCAATGTCAGATCCCAGAATGGACGATATATCGGGGCGCCTGCTGGACGCGGCGCTCAATCACGTGGCCTTTGACGGCTGGTCGGAAACGACCTTTCGTGCAGCCGTGGCCGATGCCGGGGTCGATCCCGTGGTGGCGCGGGGGTTGTTCCCGCGCGGTGCGGTCGATCTTGCGATGGCGTTTCACCGACGCGGCGACGCGGAAATGGCCGCGAAGCTTGCAGAAATGGACAGCGAGGGGATGCGCTACCGCGATCTGGTGGCGCGTGCCGTGCGCACCCGCATTTCGCTGATCGAGGACCGCGAGGCGGTGCGCCGCGGCACCACGCTGTTTGCTCTGCCGATCTATGCCGCAGACGGCGCCAAGCTGATCTGGGGCACTGCCGACCGGATCTGGGAGGCGCTGGGCGATACCGCCCGTGACTTCAACTGGTACAGCAAGCGGGCGAGCCTTTCGGGGGTGTACTCGTCGACGGTGCTGTATTGGCTTGGCGATGATTCGGACGACAACGAGGCGACCTGGGCCTTTCTCGATCGCCGCATCGAAGACGTGATGCGCATCGAGAAGACCAAGGCAAAGCTGCGGAGCAACCCGCTGATGAAGCGCGTTCTGGCCGGGCCGGAAAAGGTGCTGGGCAAGATCCGCGCGCCGCGATCGGCGACGCAGAATGATATTCCGGGCGGCTGGACCGCGCCGAGATAGGAAGACCAATGACCGATACGATGCGTGCCGTCGAGATTTCTCAGCCCGGCGGCCCCGAGGTTCTGCGCCTGTGCGAGCGCCCCGTGCCGAAGGCCGGCCATGGGCAGGTGGTGATCCGCGTGGCCTATGCCGGGGTGAACCGGCCCGATGCGCTGCAACGCGCGGGCAGCTATGCACCGCCCAAAGGCGCCAGCGATCTGCCGGGGCTTGAAGCCTCGGGCGAGGTGGTCGCGGTTGGCGATGGCGTCGACTGGCCTGCGGTGGGGGATGCGGTCTGTGCCCTGCTGCCGGGCGGCGGTTACGCTGACTATGTCGCGACCCCGGCAGCGCATTGTCTGCCGGTGCCCGCTGCCCTTGGCCTGCGCGAGGCGGCCTGCCTGCCCGAAACGTTCTTTACCGTGTGGTCCAATGTCTTCATGCGCGGCGGGCTGAGCGGCGCAGAGCGGTTCCTTGTGCATGGCGGCTCGTCGGGGATCGGGACGACGGCGATCCAGCTGGCCTCGGTGCTTGGCGCGCGGGTGTTCACCACCGCCGGGTCGGATGAGAAATGCGCCGCCTGCCGCGAGCTAGGGGCAGAGCGCGCCATCAACTACCGCGACGAGGATTTTGTCGAGGTGCTGCGCGCCGAGGGCGGGGCGAACCTGATCCTTGATATGGTGGGCGGCGATTACCTGCCGCGCAACGTCAAGGCGCTGGCCGATGATGGGCGGCTGGTGCAGATCGCCTTCCTTCAGGGGCCGAAGGTCGAGCTGAACTTTGCGCAGGTGATGATGCGCCGGCTGACCATCACCGGCTCGACCCTGCGCCCGCAAAGCGATCTTGCCAAGGCGCGCATCGCGCAGGCGCTCAAGGCGAGCGCATGGCCACTGCTCGAGGCAGGGCGCGTGGCGCCGGTGATGGATTCCGAATTCGCGCTGAAGGACGCCGCAAAGGCCCATGCGCGGATGGAAAGCTCGGGACATATCGGAAAGATCGTGCTGAAACTGGCCTGAGCGTCGAGGCTTTTTCGCAGGAATAATCGCTTCCGGCGCATAGCAGGGATTATTCGTGCGAATGATCCCGGGCACCCGGACTGACAGGAGAGGACTATAATGGCCAGAACCGTGATCGTCGAGGCCCATGGCGGCCCCGAGGCGCTGAAGATCGTCGAGCGCGAGGTTGGCGCGCCGGGACCGGGCGAGATCCGCATTCGTCACAAGGCCTGCGGGCTGAACTTCATCGATTGCTATCAGCGCTCGGGGCTGTACCCGATGATGATGCCGGCGGCGCTGGGCATGGAAGCCTCTGGCGTGATTGAAGCGGTGGGCGAAGGGGTCAGCCATCTGGCCCCCGGTGATCGCGCCGCCTATGCCAGCGTGCCTCCGGGTGCCTATACCGAGGCGCGGGTGATGCCCGCCGCGCAGGTCTGCAAGCTGCCCGTCGCGATTTCCTTCGAAGAAGGCGCGGCGATGATGCTCAAGGGGCTGACGGTGCAATACCTGTTCCACCGCACCACGCCGCTGAAGGCCGGGGATACCGTGTTGTTTCACGCCGCCGCGGGCGGGGTCGGGCTGATCGCCTGCCAATGGGCGAAATCCGAAGGCATCCGCCTGATCGGCACCGCCGGGTCGGATGAGAAATGCGCCCTCGCGCTGGAACACGGGGCCGATGCCTGCATCAACTACGCCACCGAAGACTGGGCGGCCCGCGTGCGCGAGCTGACCGATGGCAAGGGCGTCGACGTGGTGATGGACAGCGTCGGCAAGTCGACCTTCGAGGGCTCGCTCGACAGTCTCAAGCCGCTGGGCATGATGATCTCGTTTGGCAACGCCTCGGGGCCGGTCGAGGCGTTCAACCTTGGCATTCTGGGTCAGAAGGGTTCGCTGAAGCTGACGCGCCCGACGCTGTTCACTCATATCGCCGATCCTGCCGCCTGTCAGGAAATGGCGACGATGCTGTTCGACAAGGTCGCCAGCGGCGCGGTCAAGATCCGCATCGGCCAGAGCTTTCCGCTGGAGCAGGTCGCCGACGCGCATCGCGCGCTCGAGGCGCGCGGCACGACGGGGCAAACCATCCTGACGCTGTGACGCCGCGCCGGGCGGGGGATTGGCCCGGCCTGGCATTGCAACAGATCACGGAACGGCGGCAGCAGACCCCCCATTTCGGCAGGCGCTCTGGCGTGATGTCTTGCAGGATCCGCCAGTGCCCGGTCGGTGCAGACTGGTTAGCCCTGCGGATCGCGCCAGGCGAAAAACTCGGGCCCGGCCCTGTCCAGCAGGCTGCGTGCCAGCGCGCGGCCAAGCACTGCCGCTTGCGTTGCGGGGCCGCTGATCTCGTCCGCCCAGGAGGCGCTGCCATCCGGCGACAGGATCTCTCCGCGCAAGCGCAGCTGATCATCGCTCAACTCGGCCAGCGCCGCGATGGGCGTTTCGCACGAGCCATCCAGCGTGGCCAAAAAGCTGCGCTCGGCGGCAAGGCGGGTCGCGGTGGGTGCGTCATGGATCGCCGACAGCATGGCCGCGATGCGGGCATCAATGCTGCGCCGTTCAATCCCGATGGCACCCTGCGCCACGGCGGGCAGCATCTCGTCCGGTGACATCGGCGTCATCGGCACGTCGCTCATGCCCATGCGGTTCAGCCCCGCCATGGCAAGAAAGGTCGCCGCCGCCACGCCGTCATCCAGCTTTTTCAGGCGGGTCTGCAGGTTGCCGCGAAATTCCACCACGCTCAGGTCGGGCCGCCGGTTCAGCAACTGCGCGCGTCGGCGCAGCGACGAGGTGCCCACCACGGTGCCCGGTGCCAGATCCGCCAGCCCGGCAGCGCCCGGCGCGATGAAGGCATCGCGCACATCCTCGCGCGGAAGATAGCAGTCCAGCACCAGCCCTGCGGGCTGCTCGGTCGGCATGTCCTTCATCGAATGCACCGCGATGTCGATGCCGCCCGACAAGAGCTGCTCTTCGATTTCGCGGGTGAACAGCCCCTTGTTGCCGATTTCCTTCAGCGGACGGTCGGCGGCGATCATCGCGCGGTCGTCGCCGGTGGTGCGGATCACCACCACCTCGAACGCCGCCTCGGGCAGATCGAACGCGGCCATCAGGCGGGCGCGGGTCTCATAGGCCTGCGCCAGCGCCAAAGGCGAGCCACGGGTGCCGATCTTGAGGGGCTGGGCGGGGGTCGGAAGCTCTTGCGTCATGGCAAAAGCTTTATGTCGCGGGCGGGGCGCTGGCAATGGGGCGCGAATTGACATATTGCCCCGGTGACCAACCGGGAGGCCAGCGAAATGACCAAGACGATCCTGCGCGCGCTTAAGGGCGAAACCCTGCCGACACCGCCGATCTGGATGATGCGTCAAGCCGGGCGCTACCTGCCGGAATACAAGGCGACGCGGGCGCAGGCGGGCGATTTCCTGTCGCTGTGCTACAACCCCGAGCTGGCCGCCGAGGTGACGCTTCAGCCGATCCGCCGCTATGGCTTTGACGCTGCGATCCTGTTCGCCGACATCCTGCTGCTGCCGCAGGCGCTGGGCGCGGATCTGTGGTTCGTCACCGGCGAGGGGCCGCGCCTGTCGACGATCACCGCCGATGCCGAATTCGACAAGCTGGGCCGCGGCGAGATGATCCACGACACGCTTGGCCCGATCTACGAGACGATCAGAATCCTGCGCCGGGAACTGCCGAGCGAAACCACGCTGATCGGCTTCGCCGGGGCGCCGTGGACGGTGGCCACCTATATGATCGCCGGGCAGGGCACGCCGGATCAAGGCCCGGCCCATGCGCTCAAGGCCGAGAACCGGGCGCTGTTCGAAAAGATCATCGAGCGGCTGACCGAAAGCACCATCGACTATCTGTCGGCGCAGGTCGACGCCGGGGCCGAGGTGGTCAAGCTGTTCGACAGCTGGGCGGGTTCGCTCAAGGGTGCGGATTTCGATCGCTACGCGCTGGAACCGGCGCGGATCATCACCCAGGAATTGAAAGCGCGCCACCCGGGCCTGCCGGTCATCGCCTTTCCGCGTCAGGCCGGCGACAAGTACATCGGTTTTCACGCCGCCACCGGGGCCGATTGCGTCGCCGTCGATGACAGCGTGACGCCGGAATGGATCGCCGAACATGTGCAGCCACATGGCTGCGTGCAGGGCAACCTTGCCTCGAAGCACATGGTGACAGGCGGAGACGACCTTGTGCGCGAAACCCGTCGCGTGGTCGATGCGCTGAAGAATGGCCCGCATATCTTCAACCTTGGGCATGGCATCACCCCCGATGCCGATCCCGAGAACGTTCAACTGATGATCGACACCGTGCGCAACGGCTAAGGGCGCAGCGCGGCGCGAGCCTGCAGTAAGGTCTGCTCCGGCGTGCCCGAGGCGTCGATGCGCAGCCAGTGGCCGGGCAACTGCGCTTGCAGGGCCTGCCGTTGCACCACCTCTGCGGTGGCGTCGGACGCATCGGCGCGCCGGTCGGTGACGCGCGCTTGCAGGATGGCGGTATCGGCCTCCAGCCACAGGGGGCGGAACGGCACGCCCGCGCGCTGGGCCAGCGTTTGCACATCATGGCGCTCTGACGGGGCAAGCCATGTGGCATCCAGCAACACGCTGCGATTGGCGGCCAGCAGGGTTTGCGCGCGGCGCATCAGCTGGTCATACACGGCGGTGGTCACAGCGGCCCCATAGGCATCATCTGGCAGATGATCCAGCGGCTGGACCCCGGCCAGCGCCTTGCGTTCCAGATCCGAGCGCAGATGCACCGCGCCCGGGCTTGGCCCCACCAGCGTTGCCAGATCGCGCGCCAGCGTGGTCTTGCCGACCCCTGACATGCCGCCAACTGCCAGCAGCATCGGCGTCTGCGGCGTGAAATCCGCCAAGGCGTCATCCAGAAAACCCCGCGCGGCGTCGATATGGCCGCTGGCGCTGTGGGTGGCGCGGGCGGTCTGGATCTCGACCATGGCGCGGATCGCCGCGCGGATGCCAAGGAACAGCGGCAGCGCGGCGCTGCCCGCATCCTCGCGGCCCTTCGCGGCAAACAGCCACGCATCCAGCGTCATGCAGGCCGCGCGGGTCAGGCCGCGGTGGCGCAGATCCATCACCAGAAAGGCCAGATCGTACAGCACATCGCAGGTGCCCAGCACCTCGTCGAATTCCAGCGCGTCAAACGGCACGGGCCGCCCGTCGAGCAGCACCAGATTGCGCAGGTGCAGATCGCCGTGACAGCGGCGCACCGCGCCGGCCTGTGCGCGCTGTGTCAACAGCGGCGCGACAGCGGCCAGCGCGGCGCGGGCGCGAATGTCAAAGCTGCGCACCCGGTCTGCGCCCAGCTCTTCGGTCATCCCGGCAAAGGCCGCGGTCAGCTCGTCGATGATATCGCAGATCAGCTTGGTGCCGTCGGCGGCCCGCTGCGGTGCGGCCTCGTGATAGGCCCGCACCGATTCGCCAAGCGCGATGCTCAGGTGATCGTCCAGCGCGCCGCGATCGGCGATTTCTGACAATTCGTCCTCTTGCGGAAATCGTTTCATCCGCAGCACCCATTCCACCGCCGGGCCGGGGCCGTCCAGTTCCAGCCCGCCGCCCGCCGCGCGGCTCAGCGCCACAACGTCGCGGTAAATCCCCGGAGCCGCGCCCGCGTTCAGCGACAGCTCGCGTTCCAGCATCGCCCGCCGCCGCGGCAGGGTCGAGAAATCCATGTAATCGTAGGTCACTGCGCGCTTGATCTTCCACGCCTCGTCCCCGGACAGAAACACATGCGCCCCGTGGGTCTGCACATGTGTCACGGTTTCGCCGCCATGGTTGGCAGGGGCGCAAAGCCAGTCGATGGTCTGTTGTTGTGTATCGGTCATGGCGGTCTCTGCGACAAGAATAGCGCGTGGATGGCATGGCTGTACATGCGCCGGGTCAAGACAGGCTCGCGCAATCTGTGGTAGATTTGCACTGTCATGCATGGAGGAGGCAAGACATGAACATGATCACTCACGAGGACCGGCTTCACGTCGAACGCAAGATCCATCCAGAATTCCGTGTCCAATGGAGCGCGGAGCCTTGGGCCATCACCACGACGCTGGAGACCGTGCTCGACATCGGCACCGAGGTGCAGAGATTCTGCACCGACCGTTTCCGCGCGGATTGCGTCACGCACCAGCGTTTGCTGCATTGCCGCACTCCGGCCGACCTGATGGGGGTTCAGGCCTGTTTCATGCGCCGTGCAGTCGCTGATTATCGCGCCCACACGGCGAAGATGGTCAAGCTGGCCGAACGCCTGTGGTTCCCCACGGCGCAGGCCTAGCCAAAGACATAGCTGCCGGGCGCGGGGCAAAGCGTGTCCAGCGGGTTGCACTCGTCCGGCACCGCCCGCACCCCGCGGGACCGCCCGGCAAGCCATTCGGTCCAGGCGGGCCACCACGACCCGTCCACGGGGGTCAGGCCCGCCTGCCATTGATCGGCTTCCCCGGCATGACCCTGCACATCGCCGATGCGGTAGTGCCGCCGCGGATGCCCCGGCTCTGACACGATCCCGGCATTATGCCCGCCGCTTGTCAGCACAAAGGTCTTTTCGCCATTGGCAAGATGGGTGATCTTCCACACCGATTGCCACGGCGCGACATGGTCCTTTTCGGTGCCCACCGCAAAGATCGGCACGGTGATATCCTCGATCGACACCGGCGCACCGCCGACCTTGTAGCGCCCCAGCGCCAGCCGGTTTTCCAGAAACAGCTGGCGCAGATATTCCGAATGCATCCGGGCAGGCATCCGCGTGGCATCGGCATTCCACGCCATCAGATCATTCATCGTGCCCCGCTCGCCCAGCAGATATTCGCGGATCGTGCGCGACCAGATCAGATCGTTCGAGCGCAGCATCTGGAACGCCCCGGCCATCTGGTCGGACTTGAGGTAGCCCTGTTCGGCCATGATATCCTCGAGAAACGCCACCTGGCTGTCGTCGATGAACAGGGTGATCTCACCGGCTTCGGTGAAATCGACCTGCGCGGCCAGCAGCGTGAGCGAGGCAATGCGCGTGTCTTTGTCGCGCGCCAGCGCGGCGGCGGCGATCGACAGCAGCGTGCCGCCAAGGCAATAGCCCGCCGTGTGGATGCGCTGGCCCGGCACGGCGCGTTCGATGGCATCAAGCGCGTCAAACACCCCAAGGCGCAGGTAATCCTCCATCCCGAGGTCGGCATCCTCGGCCTGCGGATTGAGCCACGAGACCATCCAGACCTCGATCCCCTGATCGACGAGGAAGCGCACCAGCGAATTCTGTGCCGACAGATCGAGGATGTAGTATTTCATGATCCACGCAGGCACGATCAGCAGCGGTTCGGCCAGCACCGTTTTGGTGGGGGGCCGATAGCGGATCAGCTCGATCAGGCGGTTGCGATAGACCACCTCGCCGGGGGTGGTGGCGAGGGTTTCGCCAACCTCAAAGCCGGCGCCGGGGTGGGGGCGGTCATCCATCCGCGACAGGTCTTCAAGCCAGTTGTGAAAGCCACGCACAAGGTTCTGCCCGGCCTCATCGCGGGTGCGTTCCAGCACCACGGGGTTGGTCGCCGCGTAATTCGACGGTGCCAGCATGTCTAGCGTCTGGCGGGCGGCGAAATTGGTCATCTGGGCGTGGCGCGGGGCCACGCCGAGCACGCCGGTGGTGGCAGCATCCCACCAGTCTTCGGTCAGCAAAAACCATTGCGCCAGAATGTTGAACGGGGCGCTCTGCCATTGCGGATCGCGAAAGCGCTTGTCATTGGCCATGCAGGCGCAGGCCTCGCCTTGCGGCGGCAGCGGACAGGTGATCGCGGCCTGCAGGGCGCGCCCCGCATTGGCGATGGCCTTTTCCTGAAGCTCGGCCTGTTTCGCCGGAGAGCCCGCAAGATGCACCCCCCAGTCGAACCATGCGGTGGCAAGGCCCATCGGGGACAGGCCGCCGGTCAGGCTTCCGATGGTGGCATGGAAGGCCCGGTCAATGGCGTTGTGCGGAGCATCGCCTATTGCCGGAACCGCGTCGGCGGGGGGGAGGGGAACCACGTGTTTCATGCCGTGATGCTGGCACGAAACCGCGTTGCGCGGCTTGATCCGGCGCAACTTCTGCGGGTCTGCGCCGGGTAAATTTCTCAGGCTGGCGAGATTGCGCGTCACATGCGGCTTGTTCGGGGGCTGGATCAGGCGGGCTGCGGCGCGGGGCTGCGCAGCTTGCCCGCGCCCCATGCGCTGAGCGCGACCATCACGGCGGCAGTGCCAAGGCAGGCGGGCAGGCCGCCGAGCTGATAGCTGGCCCCCGACAGCACGGTGCCGATCAGCCGCCCCGCCGCGTTGGCCATGTAGTAGAAGCCCACATCCATGGTGACCCGCCGCTCATCGGTCAGGGCAAGGATCAGGTAGGAATGCAGCGCCGAATTTACCGCGAACAGCGCGCCGAACACCAGCAGCCCGGCCACCAGCGTCGTGGTCAGCCACGGCGCCGGTTCCCCCGCCACCAGTACCAGCACGGTCAGTAGCGCGGGCACCACCGCCAGCGCCAGCGCCCAGCGGCGGGCGTCATGGATCAGGGCTGCGCCGCGGGTCTTGGCCTTCAGCAGCCTTGGGGCCGCGGCCTGCACTGCGCCGTAAAGGATGATCCAGACCGCCATGAAGCTGCCGATGGTGAAGAACGCCAGCCGGTTGCCCGCCTCGGTGCCATCCGACAGCACCGCGTAGAAATAGATCGGGATACCAACCACGAACCACACATCGCGCGCGCCGAACAGGAAGACCCGCGCAAAGCTCAGCCAGTTGATGTTGCGGTTCTTCGAGAGCACCTCGGAGAATTTCGCGTCCTTGCGCCCGGTGGGCAACCCGCCCGGCATCTTCAGCGCCACGGCGACAAGGATCAGCGCGAGGATCGCCGCCATGCCCAGCACCGCCGGTACGAACCCCGCCAGCCCGAGCAGCGCTGCGCCCAGCAGAAAGCCAACGCCCTTTACCGCGTTCTTCGACCCGGTGAGCATCGCGACCCAGCGGAACAGCCCGTCACCGCCCTTGGGGGCCAGCAGCTTGACGGCGGATTTCGATGACATTTTTGCCAGATCCTTGGCCACCCCGGAGGCGCCTTGCACCAGCATGACAAAGACCACCGACGCCCCGATTGCCCAGTCCGGGTTCAGCTGCGCCAGCGCCAGCAGCGCCGCCACCTGCAAGCCCAGCCCGGCATAAAGCGTCGAGGTCAGGCCGAACCGCGCCGCGATCCAGCCCGCCGACAGGTTGGTGATCACCCCCGCGATCTCGTAAAGCACGAACAGATAGGCCAGCTGCACCGGGCTGAATCCCAGCGTGTGGAAATGCAGCAGCACCAGCATCCGCAGCGCGCCGTCTGTCAGCATGAAAGCCCAATAGGCGGCGGTGACGGCGACATAGGCGGCGAGGGGGCGTTCTGACATGGCGGGCTCTGCTTGCATAAGGGGCGTGTGCTTGGATGACAGGGCGAGGTAACGCCGGTATGTCAGAGGGCCGCGCCGACCATCAGCACAACATCTGCGAGCCGGTTGGCATAGCCCCATTCGTTGTCATACCACGCGTAGACCTTCAGCTGGGTGCCGTTGGTGACCATGGTCGAAGGGGCATCGACGATGCTGCTGCGCGGATCGTTGGTGTAATCGCAGCTGACCAGCGGGCGGGTTTCATAGCCAAGGATGCCGCTCAGCGGGCCATTGGCGGCCGCCTCGAACAGGGCGTTGACCTCGGCGGCGGTGGTCTCGCGCTCCAGCTCGAAGACGCAATCGGTCAGCGAGGCGTTCAGCAGCGGCACGCGCACGGCATGGCCGTTCAGCTTGCCGGTCAGTTCGGGGTAGATCAGCGTGATCGCGGTGGCGCTGCCGGTGGTGGTCGGGATCAGCGAATTGAGCGCCGAGCGGGCGCGGCGCAGATCCTTGGCGGGGCGGTCGACGATGGTTTGGGTGTTGGTCACGTCGTGGATCGTGGTGATCATGCCGTGCTTGATGCCCAGATTTTCGTGGATGACCTTGACCACGGGTGCGAGGCAGTTGGTGGTGCAGCTCGCCGCCGTGACGATGCTGTGCTGCGCCGGGTCGTAATCGTGGTTGTTCACGCCGTAGACGATATTGGCGGTAGGGCCATCCTTGACGGGGGCCGACACCACGACTTTTTTCACCCCGGCGGCAAAATAGGGGGCAAGCTTTGCCTCGGTCTTGAAGACGCCGGTGCAGTCGATGACAACATCCACCCCGTCCAGCGGCAGATCCTCGATGCGCTTTTGCGTGTGGACGGGCAGGCGCGTGCCGTCGATGGTGATGCTATCGGCATCATGGCTGAAGGCGGCGGGCCAGCGGCCGTGCACCGTGTCGAATTCCAGCAGATGGGCGTGCATCTCGGGGTTGCCGACGGCGTCGTTGATCCACGCGATCTTTGCGCCTTTTTCCAGCAGTGGACGAAGGGCAAGCTTGCCCATGCGGCCAAGGCCGTTCAGCGCGTAGGTGGTCATTGGTCGGCTCCTTCGGAGGTGGTGGCGAGATCATCAAGCGCGTGCTGCAGCGAGATTCGGTCGAGCGTGTCCAGCGGCAGGGCCGCGAAGGCGGTGAGACGGTGCTTGAGCATCCCGAAGACCTGCTGGAAGGCGAGCATCCGTTCGGCGTCGCTGCCAGTGGCCTTGACCGGGTCGGGCAGGCCCCAATGGGCGCTGATCGGCTGGCCGGGCCATGCGGGGCATTCCTCGTTGGCGGCGCGGTCGCAGACAGTGAAGACGAAATCGAGCTTTGGCGCCGAGTCTCCCCAGAATTCCGAGATGTGCTTGGCGCGCAGGTTCGAGGTGTCGATCCCCTTGCCAGACAGCATCTGCACGGCGGTCGGGTTCAATTCTGAATAGGGCCGGGTGCCGGCCGAGAAGGCGCGGAACCGGTCTCCGGCGAGCCGGGTGAGCAGAGATTCTGCGATGATCGACCGGGCGGAATTGCCGGTGCAGATGAAGAGGACGTTGTATTTCCCGTCGGTCATGTCGATCCCTTTCGGTTTCTCGGCAAGGCACAGCTCTGGCCTGCCGCGACAGCAATCATCGGTCAGAAATCCGACCAGCCCTTGCACCGCCGTTACATTGGCGCGGTACAGGAGCGAGCGGCCCTCGCGGGTTTTCTCGATCAGCCCGGCCTCGCGCAGCGCAGCGAGGTAAACCGAGGCGGTCGAGGGTTTGAACCCCAGCGCCGTGCCGATCTCGCCCGCGGGGACGGCATCGGGATAGCGGCGCATGAGCAGCCGGAACAGATCCATGCGCTGCTTGTGGGCGAGGGTCGCGAGTTGTTCGAATCTCTTCATTTCCATATTTCATGAATTAGTGAATTAATTGGCGGGGCGCAA
Organism: Citreicella sp. C3M06; assembly: GCF_018860705.1. Lineage (GTDB taxonomy): Bacteria > Pseudomonadota > Alphaproteobacteria > Rhodobacterales > Rhodobacteraceae > Salipiger. The sequence goes on along the minus strand of NZ_JAHKQA010000041.1, from coordinate 170,985 downwards.
GCCGGAATATTGCACACCGACAGACACGCTCGCTCGGGTGCGCGCGCCGGATGCCTCCGGCGGGAGTTTATCTGGCAAGATGAAGGCCGAGGCCGCGCCCATCTGGCAGGCGCGGACTGGTTTAGCTGGAGATGCCGGCCATCCGGGCATGGTGCAGGGCGGCGACGGCGCAGGAGGCGAGGCGGCTCATGTCATCATCGGCGCGGCTGTTGAGGATGATCGGAACGCGGGCGCCCAGCACAAGGCCGGCAGCTTCGGCATGGCTGATGTAGGTCAGCTGCTTTGCCAGCATGTTGCCCGCGTCGAGATTTGGCACCACGAGGATGTCGGCGCGCCCGGCAACCGCCGAGGTGATGCCCTTGGTCCTTGCGGCGGCGATGTCGACCGCGTTGTCCATGGCCAGCGGGCCATCGACCAGCCCGCCGGTGATCTGGCCGCGCTCCGCCATCTTGGACAGCAGCGCCGCGTCGATGGAGGAGGGAATGTCGGGGTTCACGGTTTCGGTGGCGGAAAGCACGCCGACCTTGGGTTCCTCGACTCCAAGCGAGATTGCGAGGTCGATGGCGTTTTGGGTGATGTCGACCTTGGTTTTCAAATCGGGCGCGATGTTGATCGCGGCGTCGGTCACCAGAATCGGATGCGGCTGGCCGGGCACGTCCATCACGAAGATATGGGTGAAGCGACGCCCCATGCGCAGCCCGGTCTGCTTGTCGAGAATCGGGCGCAGCAGCTGATCGGTGTGCAGGTGCCCCTTCATGATCGCCTGAGCGGCGCCGGAATGGCACAGCTCGACCGCCTTGCGGGCCGCGTCGCGGTGCAGCGGCTCGTCGATGATCTCGACCCCGTCGAGGGACAGACCCATGGTTCTGGCGACGTCGAGAATGCGGGCGGAGGAGCCGATCAGGATCGGGTCGATCAACGTGTGATCGCGCGCCTTGAGAGCGCCGCCCAGCGAATTTGGTTCTTCGGGGCAGACAACGGCAGTGCGCAGCGCCGCAAGCGGTTCGGCCTTGTGCAGCAGCTTTTCGAAATGCCGGTGGCGCTGGACGATGAGGCCGGGCAGGTCGTGGCTGTTGTAGCTAACCTTCTGACGGGGGGCGTAGACCTCGGCCATGCCGGACAGCACGAGGGTGTTGCCGGTGATGCGGCGGACCTCGGTGGCGAGGGTAACGCTGGTGTCATTGTCGTTCTTGTCGGTGACGATGACGTGAATGGTCACCTCGTCGCCGGCGAAGACGCGGCCGTGGTATTCCCAGCTTTGTCGGCGGTAAACGGTGCCCGCCCCCGGCATGACGCTGCCAAGCACAGCACCCACGAGCGCTGCAACGAAGGAGCCGGGCGCAATCGCCTCGGGGTGCCCGTCGCCGTCGCCATCCTTGTTGTGGATGTGCAGCGGGTTGTGGTTGCCCGAGACATTGGCATAGACGAGCAGATCATCGGCGGTGCACAGGCGGCGCAGTTCGGCCTGATCGCCGACCTTGAGTTCGTCAAAGGTTCGATTCTCGATTTGCATGCGGCTCTCCGGCTGGCTGCGCAGCGGTGCGCCGGATCCGCCCTGTCAGGCGAATGCAGCACACCGGATCTTTGCGCTCAGCTATACCCGGATACTTGCAGGTTTCCATGACCTGGAACTGCGTCGGCTCGCCGCAGTGCGGCGAATCCGAGTGATTTCCGCAAGATCGCCTTAAGGGGGCTGAAATATGATGCAGCCCGCGATCACCCGAGCAGCTCGCGCAGCATCGGAAGCAGATGCGCGGCGGTTTCCTCGTGGGCCTGCGGGCCCATGAGTTCGGCGGCGGCGCTTGCTTCGAAATCGCTGTAGATCATCCCCGGCGCACCATGCCTGCGGGCCGGATCGGAGAGCGGGGTTTCCACAAGCCCGGCAATGCGGGGTCGCAGCGCGTCCAGCATGGCACGATCAACGAAAAGCGGATCGCCCTGCGTATCGCTGACCGGTTTGTCCGACGGCGCGCGATCGGCGAACCAGAGCAGCAGCACCCGCCCGCGCAGAAGCGTCAGCAGATGTTTCATGCGCGCCACCCAGGCGATGCGCAATTCCAGCACCACCTCGTTGAACCGCTCTGGTGACAGTTGCTTCAATCGGCCAAGCATGTGCCGGTTGAAATGGAATTCGGTAAAGTCGACCTCTGGATACAGTTGTTGCAACCGGTCCGACGCCCGCAGGAAGCGGTCATTGCGACGGGGATGCACGCTGTAATAGCGGTTCGACATGTTCTGCGCGCCCATCACCTGAACCACGCAGGTCTGCGCCTTTTCCGCGAGCCCGATGATCGCCGGATCATGCAGATACAGATCGAGCCCGGCATTGACGGCGCCGAAGTTGACGCAGGGAAATCCAATTTGATGCTCGATCAGAGCCGGGAACGGCGTTTCAATAAATCTCCCATATGTTTCGGTTCCCCCGAGGAATCCTATGTAGGATTCATCGAGTCTGCGGCGCGGGCCGCGGAACAATACACGTGATCTTCCGTATCGACACGGAAAATAGTCTAGCGCAGCTTGCGCTGGTACGGCGACGGTCATCCCACCCACCTTTCACTCATCTCACCCGATGATGACTTTGGAAGATTCGCCTTTCGATTTCGCTAAGACGAAAAACCAGAAGATTCCGCCCGCCTGTCCTTGCGACCTTTCCCGGCCTATGACTATCGTGCAGCCGACAATTCAGAGGTGCGGACGATGGAAATCAACACGATCGGGGTGATCGGCGCGGGGCAGATGGGCAATGGGATCGCCCATGTGATGGCGCTGGCCGGGTACGAGGTGCGGCTGTCGGATATCAGCCAGGACGCGCTCGACAAGGCGATCGCCCTGATCGGCAAGAACCTGGACCGTCAGGTGAGCCGCGAAAAGATCACCGCCGAAGAGCGCGATGCCGCCATGGGGCGCATCCGCGCGACGCTTGATCTGGCCGAGATTGGTGCGACCGATCTGGTGATCGAGGCCGCGACGGAACAGGAAAGCGTCAAGCAGAAGATTTTCGACAGCATTGCGCCGCACCTGAAGCCGCACACGATCCTGACCTCGAACACCTCGTCGATCTCGATCACCCGGCTGGCGTCGCGCACGGATCGGCCAGAGAAATTCCTCGGGTTCCATTTCATGAATCCGGTGCCGCTGATGCAGCTGGTCGAACTGATCCGGGGCATTGCCACCGATCAAGAGACCTACAAGGCCTGTCTGGCCGTGGTCGAAAGGCTTGGCAAGACCGCCGCGAGCGCCGAGGATTTCCCGGCCTTCATCGTCAACCGCATCCTTGTGCCGATGATCAACGAGGCGGTCTACACGCTGTATGAAGGCGTCGGGAATGTCCGATCCATCGACATGGCGATGAAGCTGGGCGCAAACCACCCGATGGGGCCGCTGGAACTGGCGGATTTCATCGGGCTCGACACCTGTCTTGCGATCATGAACGTGCTGCATGAAGGTCTGGCGGATACCAAGTACCGCCCATGCCCGCTCTTGACGAAATACGTCGAGGCGGGATGGCTCGGGCGCAAGACCAAGCGCGGCTTTTACGATTATCGCGGCGACGAGCCGGTGCCGACCCGCTGATCCCACGGCACGGGCAGGATTTGTCCTGCGACAGATCCTGACACCCTTTGCCTGAGGGCGGACGAGACCCTGTTTTCAGCTCTGGCCGAGTGAATTTTCGCCCAGCGACAAGGTGCGCTCGCGCAGCCAGCCGATGAAGTCGCGCTGCTTACCGGCCCAGTCTTTCAGCTCGGCAGGAAAGATCGGTTGTCCGACCACCGGGTTCTGTGCGCGCCCGCAGGCGTGCATGACTTCGTGGATCAGCAAGCCTTGCCGCAGCGTCGGCGAAATCCGGTTGGCGATCTGGTAGGCTCGGCTGTTCTGACCGGGGAAATAGATCGGCACCACCGTTGCCCCCGACCGCTGGATCATCTTGGCGGTGAACGGGTTCCACGTCGCTTCGACAGCCGATCCGAACAGGGTCTGCGACGAGGCCACTGTGCCGGAGGGGAACAGGGCGATCACGCCGCCGGTCCTCAGATGATCCATCGCCCGGGTCCGCATCTCGAGGCTCTGCTCGCGGGCGTGCTCTTCGTGAGGGAAGGGCACCGGGATCATGAATTCCTCGATCTCGGGAACGCCAGTCAGCAGCGCGCGGGTCAGGATGCGGTAATCGGTGCGCACGCGCCCGATCAGCTCGGCGAGGATCATGCCATCGACCAGCCCGTGCGGGTGGTTTGCGACAACAACCACCGGACCGGTCGCCGGAATGTTGCGGATCTGCGCCTCGGGGGTCAGCAGCGGAATGCGCATATGCTCCAGCGCATGGGCCCAGAAGGCCTGACCGCTGCGCACACCGTCGCGTTCGACCCGGCGCACCAGCTGGATCAGCGGGATCTTTCCCGTTGCCCATTCCATCGCGCGGATGGTGTTTGCCTTCCAAGGATTGGTGAAGGTGTTGGCGTAGCTGAGCTTGCGCTTGTCATACGGCGCCTGGGCCGGAGGCGTCATGCTGCGCCGAGACAGCGAGGCCTGAGAACTATCCAACATGCGCTTGCTTCGACCCGTATTTTGGCCAGTTTCCTGGTCTTCCGTCTTGCAGCCATCCGTGGGTGACCTGTTCTCTGGCGCCTGATCGGCGCTCAGTCGTCCTCTCCGAACCGGTGCGCGACAAGAGCTTCCAATGCATCCGCAAGCGCCTCTGCGTCCGGGCCGGACGTTTCGATCTCAATAAAGGTTCCCCTGGAGGCTGCCAACATCAAAAGCCCCATGATGCTGTCACCGCCGGCGCTCAGCCCGTCCTTCGAGACCTCGGCGCGGGCATCAAAGCCTTCGACCACCTCGACAAGCTTGGCCGAAGCACGGGCGTGCAGCCCCTTTTCGTTCACGATCTTGAGTTTACGCTGTACCGTTTCGGTCATGGTCTCTTTCCTGCACGCGTCAGACTGGCCGGTTCACCGGGGATCAGGCTTGATGTTCGCGCTGTCAATATACTTGCGGGCGGCTTCGAGCGCGCCCTTTACCGCATCGGGTACATCCATTTGCCGGCTTTTCGCCAGCTTGATCAGCATCGGCAGGTTCATGCCGTAGAGGATCCGCCGGTTTTCCTGCTGAGAGGCAAGCAGCGACAGGTTCGAGGGCGAGCCGCCGAACAGATCGGTGACAAGCACCACGCCATCGCCAGTGTCGACATCATCAGCGGCGGTGCAGATCTCGGCCTGCTTGCGGGCGCGATCGTGGTCGGCTTCGATCGACACGGCGATCACGCCGGGCTGTGTGCCGACCACATGCTCGACCGCGGCAAGGTATTCCCGCGCCAGCCCTCCATGGGCGACGATCACGATGCCGATCACGCTTGCCGTCCTCCGAGATCCTCTCGCGTCGGGGCGGGCACGGCCAGCCCCCTGCGCTCCAGTTCGCGGTGTCTACATGACACCTGCCAGCCGTGCTCTGCAAGGCTGCGTGCCAAGGTTTCCGCGACGGTAACAGACCGATGCTGCCCGCCGGTACAGCCCAGCCCGAAAGCCAGATGCGCCTTGCCTTCTTCCTTGCAGGCCGGAAGCACGAACAAGGCGAGGCTGGTCAGCTTGTCGACGAAAGGCGCGAAGCGCGCGTCGCGGCCGACGTGATCTTGTACGGCGGGGTCGAGCCCGGTCAGGCTGCGCAGCGCAGGCTCCCAATACGGGTTGTCGAGGAAGCGGCAGTCGAACGCCCAGTCCAGCCCCTGCGGCAGGCCGCGCTTGTAGGAAAAGCTCTGGACTGACACCGCAAGGCGCTGCCCGGCATCGTCGGTGAACAGGCTTTCCATCCGCGCGCGCAAATCATGCGGCGACAGTTCGGAGGTGTCGATCAGGATATCTGCGGCGTTGCGCGCCTCGTTCAGCAGGGACATTTCGCGCGCGATGCCCGCGGTATAGCTTTCGTCCGGCGACATCGGGTGGCGGCGGCGGGTTTCGGAATAGCGCCGGGCCAGCACGTCGGGCAGGCAATCGAGATAAAGCAACTGTACCGAGATCCGCTGATCCTGCCCAAGCGCGCGATAGAGGTCGAGCAGGCGCAGCACCGAGAATTCCCGGTTGCGAATATCGACCCCCAGCGCGACAGGGCGCGACAGCGCGCCGCCCTCAAGCAGCCGCGGAATCAGGCTGAGCGGGATATTGTCGATCGCCTCGAAGCCGAAATCCTCTAGCGCGTTGATCGCGGTGGACCGTCCGGCGCCTGACGGGCCGGTGACAAGGACCACTCTCTGGGTCCGCGCCTGTTGGTCCGTCTGCAAGAGGTCTTCCCTTCGTCCGCCGCGGAGATACTGTATGAGCGCTGCCGGGAAAGTGGGGGTGAGCGCGCGGCTTAGCAAGGGGATTCTGCGCCCGTGCAGCATGATTTCGCGGCGGTGCGGCAAGCGTGCAGTTTCGGTTTCATCCAGATCGAGAACCGCCGCCAGCCGCACCCGCCCGGCCATTGCAGCGCCAAGCAGCCCCAGCCCGCGCGCCTCGATCAGCCCGTTCAGCGCCTCGGGGCAGGACAGCCAGAGCGCCTCGCCCTCAGGCGTGACAATCACCTGATCATCCGCCACCAGCACCGCGCCGCGCGCCAGCAATTCCAAGGCAAGGCCGGATTTTCCACGCCCGGATGCGCCGCGGATCAGCAGCCCCATCCCGTCCACCGCGACGGCGGTGGCATGGATCACAGAGGCACCTTCGGGGATCATGCCCTAGATCGGGAGGCCCACGACGAAGCGCGCGCCAAGCGGTTCAGAGGTGACGTCGGCCTCGGTGGGGCGGATGTTTTCGGCCCAGATCACGCCGCCATGCGCCTCGACGATCTGCTTGGAAATCGCAAGGCCAAGACCCGAGTTGTTGCCAAAATCGTTCTCGGGGCGTTGCGAGTAAAAGCGTTTGAAGATCTTTTGCAGCGCCTCTTCGGGGATGCCGGGGCCGGTATCCTCGACCACCACAAGCACGCGATTGTCGCGGCGTCTGGCCCAGACGCGGATGGCGTCGCCATCTTCGCAAAAGCTGACGGCGTTGCTGATCAGGTTGACGAACACCTGCGCCAACCGGGGTTCAAGCCCGTTGATCATGATCGGACGGGGAGGCAGGTCGGTGATGAATTCCACCCCTTTGCGGCGCGCATCTTCACCCAGAAACTGGGCGAGATTTCCGAGCATCTCCAGCAGGTTGAATTCCTGCTCTTCTTCCTTGACCAGTTCGGAATCCAGCCGCGAAGCATTGGAAATGTCGCTGACCAGCCGGTCGAGGCGACGCACGTCATGTTCGATGACGTCCAGCAGCTTGGCACGATGTTCGTCTTTCTTGACGATGCGCAGGCTGCCGATGGCAGAGCGCAGGCTTGCCAGCGGGTTCTTGATTTCATGTGCAACATCAGCGGCGAACTGCTCGTTGCTGTCGATGCGGTCATAGAGCGCCGAGACCATGCCGCGCAGCGAACCGGACAGGCGGCCGATTTCGTCGGGGCGGGCGGTCAGGTCGGGAATGCGGATGCGGCGCGAAGTGCCCCCCTTGCCCTTGTGGTTGCGCTCGCGCCCGATTTCGGCGGCATCGGCCAGATCGGAGATCGGGTTGGCAATGGTCGAGGCGAGCACAAGGCTCAGCCCGATCGACACCAGCGTGGCGATGACGAACATCTGAAGCACCCGCTCGCGTTCGGCGCTGACGGTGGCGTCGATTTCGGCCGCGGTCGAGACCAGCGCCACGGTGCCAACGATGGCATCGCCCTGCCGGATCGGCGAGAAGGCGGTGAATAGCGTCTTGCCGGTGGCATCCTTGCCCGGAAGAACCCGTGTCAGCGTCAGATCGCCGCTTTCAATCATCCGCCGCAGCTTGTCCTCGGTGGCAAGATTCGGCGCATCCTCGAAATAGGCGAACATGCCCGCGATGCCGCGCCAGACCGTATCGAGGAAATCCGAAATCAGCGTCGGGCGATTATCGCCGCGCGGGTCCGATGGCATCAGCTCGGGCAGGGTGCCGATGGTTTCGCCGACAAGGAAGTTGCCAGCGTCGAAGACGAGCAGATCGACCCCCCGGCGCAGGTCGAGCCCGGCGAGAATGCCGGGCACGTCGACCTCGGGAGCGGTGCCGATCGATAGCGGCGCTCCGTCCGGCAGCCGGGTTTCGATGACGTCGGCGATCAGCTCGACCTCGGAGCCAAGCGCATTGCCACGTTGCAGGACCAGCGTATCGCGTGACGAGTTCAGCCAGAGAATCCCGGCCACCAGCACGTTCAGCGCGATCAGGTTGAACGTGATGATCTTGCGGGTCAGCGGCGAACGGTTGAGCGAAAACAGACTTCTGCGCGCACGGCTGGCGCGAAGTTCCTTTTCGATGGTGTTGTCGGGGACAACCCAGTCATCCCCCAGCACCACATCTGCGTCAGTCCGATCGCCCGAGCCTTCGTCGCGCATCAATATTCCTTCGGCCAGCGCCATGCCTCACTCTTCGTTGTAGCGGTAACCGATTCCGTAAAGGGTTTCGATTGCGGAAAACTCGGCATCCACGGTGCGCATCTTCTTGCGCAGGCGCTTGATGTGGCTGTCGATGGTGCGGTCGTCGACATAGACCTGATCGTCATAGGCTACGTCCATCAGCTGATCGCGGGATTTCACGAAGCCGGGGCGCTGCGCCAGCGCCTGAAGCAGCAGGAATTCCGTCACGGTCAGCGACACGTCGCCGCCTTTCCAACTGACCGCATGGCGCAGCGGATCCATGGTCAGCGAGCCGCGTGTCATCAGCTTGGTCTCCTCGGTGTCGCCCACGACGTCACCGGCCACCGCTTCCTGACGGCGCAGCAGCGCACGAATGCGTTCGACCAGAAGCCGCTGGCTGAACGGTTTCTTGACGTAATCATCCGCGCCCATGCGCAGGCCGAGCACCTCGTCGATCTCGTCATCCTTCGAGGTCAGGAAGATCACCGGCATCTTGGATTTCTGTCGCACCCGCTGAAGCAGGTCCATGCCATCCATGCGGGGCATCTTGATGTCGAAGACCGCCATGTCCGGCATCTGCTTGCTGAATGCGTCGAGCGCGGCCTGCCCGTCATTGTAGGTTTCGACTTCGAATCCCTCGGCTTCCAGAGTCATCGACACGGATGTCAGGATATTCCTGTCATCGTCCACGAGCGCAATTTTTGACATTGGCTACTTCCTTTAACTGCTCATCACGCCTGATTTTTCTCGCACTATGCGGTGCTTGCGGGCCTTCGACAATATTTAACAGCGAATCAGGCAGGGGTCGGTCTGTATCTCAGCCGAAATTCCCCAATAAATGACTAAAATGTCTCAGAGCGGCTGTCTCTGGTAGCGAAGGCGCGAAATTGCTAACGCTAAACGAAACTTGATTGCGCTAACTTTGACCTGTGTCCTATTCCCTGCCGTTTTCAGCGTGCTAAAGCGGTCTGGCCGGTGGTGGAGGCCGCTGGTGGACGGTGGCTCATTGCCGTTCTGAACAACAGACTGCGGCGCTCGCCGCAGCTACAGGAGCTTGGCAGATGACATTTGGACGGGTGAACCCGGCATTCCGGCTGGAAGATCAAGGGATCGAAGGGCTGGGCAATGTCTACTACAACCTTACCGAGCCGGCGCTGATCGAGGCCGCCCTCAAGAAGGGCGAGGGGACTCTCGGCAAGGGCGGCGCGTTCTACGTCACCACCGGCAAGTACACCGGCCGGTCGCCGCAGGACAAACACGTGGTCAAAAGCCCGTCGACGGTCGACAACATCTGGTGGGAAAACAATCGGGAAATGTCGGAAGAGGGGTTCGACAACCTGTACGCCGATATGCTCGAGCACATGAAGGGCAAGGACTACTACGTTCAGGATCTGGTCGGCGGCGCCGATCCGGCCTATTCGATCAAGGTCCGCATGGTGACCGAACTGGCATGGCACGGGCTGTTCATCCGCCACATGCTGCGCCGCCCCGACCGGGACGCGCTGGATGATTTCCTTGCCGAATACACCATCGTCAACTGCCCGACGTTCAAGGCGGATCCCGAAAAGCACAATTGCCGCACCGATACGGTGATCGCGCTGAACCTCGACAAGAAGATGGTTCTGATCGGCGGCACCGAATACGCTGGCGAGAACAAGAAATCCGTGTTCACGCTGCTGAATTACATCCTGCCGCTCAAGGGCATCATGGCGATGCATTGCTCGGCCAACCACGCGCCCAACAACCCGGTCGACACTGCCGTGTTCTTTGGCCTGTCGGGCACTGGCAAGACCACTCTGTCGGCCGATCCCGAGCGCGTGCTGATCGGCGATGACGAACATGGCTGGTCGGATCGCGGCACCTTCAATTTCGAAGGCGGCTGCTATGCCAAGACCATCAGCCTGTCGCCCAAGGCCGAGCCGGAAATCTATGCCACCACGTCGAAATTCGGCACCGTGATCGAGAACATGATCTTCGATCCGGAGACCTTCGAGCTCGATTTCGAGGACGACAGCCTGACGGCCAACATGCGCTGCGCCTATCCGCTGGAGTATATCTCCAACGCGTCCGCTACGGCACTTGGCGGGCATCCCAAGAACATCATCATGCTGACCTGCGATGCCTTCGGCGTGCTGCCGCCCATCGCGCGGCTGACCCCGGCGCAGGCGATGTACCACTTCCTGTCGGGCTTCACCTCCAAGGTGGCGGGCACCGAGCGCGGCGTCACCGAGCCTCAGCCGACCTTCTCGACCTGCTTCGGCGCTCCCTTCATGCCGCTGCGCCCCGAGGTCTATGGCAACCTGCTGCGCGACAAGATCGCCAAGCATGGCGCGACCTGCTGGCTGGTGAACACCGGCTGGACCGGCGGCGCCTATGGCACCGGCCACCGCATGCCGATCAAGGCCACCCGTGCGCTGCTGCATTCGGCGCTGAACGGCTCGCTGTCGAAGGCAGAGTTCCGCAAGGACCCGAACTTTGGCTTCGAAGTGCCGGTCGACGTGGAAGGCGTGCCCGAGCTGCTGCTCGATCCGCGCCGCACCTGGTCCGACAAGGGTGCCTTCGATGCGCAGGCCGCGAAGCTGGTGAAGATGTTCGCTGACAACTTCGAGCAATACGTGCCCTACATCGACGAAGACGTGAAGGCCGCCGCAATCGGCTGAACCTCCCCGGCTTGAAAACGATCGGAAACGCCCGCCCGACAAGGCGGGCGTTTTCCTTTTTGGCCCGGGTGCGCTAAGGCTGCAGCGTAGCCCGTGCCCCGGAGGTGCCCATGTTCGCCCGTGCTTGTTTGCTCATGTTTGTTGCCGCGCCCGCATTGGCCGCCCCGGCCGGCTCTTATGCCAATGATCCCGTGGTGTTGATCGACTATGGGGTAATCTGTCAGGTCACCTCGAACGGCAGCCGCCCCGCGCCCGAGACCCTGATGGGCGAAATCAACCTGATCGACCAGACCCGCGATATGGATCTGACCACGCGCGTTGTGCCCGCCAAGGCTGGCATCAGCTTTGGCGTCAAGTTCGCTGGCGCGCCGGGGGTAGGGGGGCAGCCCGTGACCGTGGTGGTCGAGCACCCGCCGATGGGCGAGGCTGGCATCACCCGCGAAAGCTGGGCGGCCGAGCTGACCGAGGGCAGCAGCCTCAACCTCTTCACCTTCGAATTTCCCTACGAGATGGTCCCCGGCGACTGGTCGATGTCGCTCGAGGCGGATGGCACCCGCCTGATGGAGCAGCATTTCGAAGTGGTGAGCGAGCTTGCAGCGCCTGCGGTGCTGTCGGTCTGTTACGGTCAGGATTTTCTGTCCTAGTTGCGTTCACCTCCTGTTCCCTATATGTTTTCCACATATCCACAGGCGGCTCTTGCGTAGAATCACGAGGCATCCACAACTTATTGCGTTGTCCACAAATATTTCGCTTTACAGCAATAGGGCCACACAGGCACGATATGTGGTAAGGAGTTGGTAACCAATCCCAGCCCCTAGAGCAGCAAGCAAGCCATGGGGCGCTGCCACGTCCATGGCTGCAAGAGAACAAAAGAGGTGGCGCATGGCACTGTCCGAAGACTACCTGGGTGATGAACTTCATCCCATCGACATCGTCGAGACCCTCGCCGAATACCATGACTGGGATTTCGACCGCGTGGCCGAAGACCAGATCGCCATGGCGGTCGAAGGTCAGTGGCGCACCTATTCCATCACCCTCGCATGGTCGCCCTTTGACGAGACGCTGCGGATGATCTGTTCTTTCGAAATGGAACCGCCGCAGCAGGCGATGCCGGTTCTGTACGAAGGGCTGAACCTTGCCAATGATCAATGCTGGGCCGGGGCATTCAGCTATTGGGCCGAGCCAAAGCTGATGGTCTACCGCTACGGCCTCGTGCTGTCGGGCGGGCAGGTCGCCAGCCCCGATCAGATCGACACGATGATCAGCACGGCTGTGACAGCATCGGAACGCTATTACCCGGCGTTCCAGCTGATCTGCTGGGCTGGCAAATCCGCCCCTGAGGCGATCAAGATCGCCATTGCTGAAGCCTACGGGCGGGCCTGATCTGCGGGCTGGACCGCTCGCCTGAATGGTGAAAAGCTCCTCTCTGAGGCAACTCTGGGAGGAGACCATGAACTATCTGACATCCGCTGTGGCGCTGGTGCTGGTGCTGGCAAGTGCAGCCCCGGCGCTGGCGCAGCAAGGCGATAGCGCTTGCACCGCGCTGCGCGATACGGTGATCGACGGCGCGCAGATTGGCTCGGCGCGGGTGATGCCCGCGCAGGGCGCTGCGCCCGCCTATTGCGAGATCCGCGCCACCGCCCGCCCAGCCATTTCCATCGAGATCCGCCTGCCGATGACCGGCTGGAACGGCGGCTATTACCAAGCCGGCTGCGGTGGCTTCTGCGGCATTCTGGGGCGTGCCGATGCGGGCGCGTCCTGGGTCAATGCCATGCGCCCGGGGCTGGAGCGCGGCTACGCCACCGCCACCTCTGACAGCGGTCACCTTGGCCTGTCGGTCACCGATGGCAGCTGGGCGATGGGCAACCCGGGGGCCGAACGCGACTGGGGCTGGCGTTCGATCGGCGAGACGCACCGCGTCGCGCAGGCGCTGATCGGCGCCTTCTACGACGGCGCAGCCGAGCGCGCGATCTTTCAGGGCTGTTCCACCGGCGGACGCATGGCGCAGGTCGCGGCGCAGCGTTATCCCGAGATGTTCGACGGCATCATCTCGGGCGCGCCCGCGATGGATTACACCGGGCTTGTCGGCGTCAAGATGCCGATGTTGATACAGGCCAACACCGACGCGGATGGCAATCAGATCCTCGGGCCGGGCGAGGCCACGCTGATCGGCGATGCGGTGTTGGCACAATGCGACGGCGTCGACGGCGCGACGGATGGGCTGATCGCCGACCCGCGCGCCTGCAAGATCGACCTCTCGGCGCTCGCCTGTACCGGCGATGACAGCGCGGAATGCCTGTCGGGCGACGAAATGGCCACCTTGGCGAAATGGCGCGAGGGACCGCGTAGCGCCGACGGCACCCAGCTTTACCCCGGCGGCATCCCCGAAGGATCGGAGCCGTTCTGGTGGCTTTGGCTCACCGGCAACGGGCAGGGCGGGGGCCAGCTGGTCAACGCCTTCGCAGGCGATTTCGGGCGCTACATGGCCTATCCGCTCGACCCCGGCCCGGACTGGACGCCGCTTGATTTCGATCCCGAAACCGATCCGGCGCGGATGGCGGCGCTGGCCGAGGTCTATAACGGCGACAATCCAGACCTGTCGGCGTTTCGCGATGCGGGCGGCAAGATGATCGTCTGGCACGGCTGGGCGGACAGCATCGTCACGCCTTACAAGACGGTGGACTGGTACGAAAAGGCCGCTGCGCAGGCGGGCGGCGAGGCGGCGCTGAAAGACACGGTTGCGCTGTTCATGCTGCCGGGGCTTGATCATTGCGGCATCCTGCCGGGGCCGGGCGGCATCAATGCCGATGCGCTCGATCCGATGACCCCGCTCGAGGCGTGGCTTGACGGCGGCGCGGCCCCGATGTCGATCATGGCCGAGTGATCCGCCGGCGAGGCCGCGCCCATGCATGGCCTCGCCGCTTGCAACCCGGCGCCCTCCGCGACAGATTGGCCGCGAACATCAGGAGACGTGACGACATGAAAGACGGAGAGATCGCACGCAGGGGGCTCGTGCTTCTCGGATGCGGCAAGATGGGCTCGGCGATGCTTGAGGGCTGGCTGGCGCGCGGGCTTCCCGCGTCTTCTGTGTTCGTGAACGAGCCGTACCCGTCGGACTGGCTCAAGGCACAGCGCGTGGTGCTGAACAAGGATCTGCCGCAGGATCCCGCCATCGTGTTGATCGCGGTCAAGCCGCAGATGATGGCCGAGGCGCTGCCCTCGCTGATCCCCTATGGCAACGGCACGACGCTGTTCCTGTCGGTGGCTGCCGGGGTGACCATCGCCAATTACGAAAAATCGCTGGGCGAGGAAACGCCGGTGATCCGCGCCATGCCCAACACCCCTGCTGCCGTGGGGCAGGGCATCACCGCGATCATCGGCAATGCCAGCGCCAGCGCCGCCCAGATGGATCAGGCCGAAGAGCTGCTCAGCGCCGTCGGCGAGGTTGTGCGGCTAGAGGACGAGGCGCAGATGGACGCGGTGACCGGGGTCAGCGGCTCTGGCCCGGCCTATGTGTTCCACATGATCGAATGCCTCGCCGCGGCTGGCGAGGCCGAAGGGCTGGCCCCCGAGCTGGCCTTGCAACTGGCGCGGGCAACCGTTGCCGGGGCTGGGGCGCTTGCCATGCAATCGGGCATCGCACCGGGCGAGCTGCGCAGAAACGTAACGTCGCCCAACGGCACGACGCAGGCCGGGCTCGAGGTCTTGATGAACGACGACAGCGGCCTGCCGCCGCTGGTCCGGGCCACGGTGGCGGCTGCGGCAAACCGCTCGCGGGAGCTTGCGAATGGCTGAGATCACCTACGACGATTTTGCCAAGGTCGATATTCGCGTCGGCCGGGTGATCCGGGCCGAACCCTTCCCCGAGGCGCGCAAACCTGCGATCAAGCTCTGGATCGATTTCGGCCCCGAGATTGGCGAAAAGAAATCCTCGGCGCAGATCACCGCGCATTACACGCCCGAAGCGTTGGCCGGGCGGCAGGTCATGGCGGTGACCAATTTCCCAGCTCGTCAGATCGGGCCGTTCATGTCGGAATGCCTTGTGCTGGGGGTCATGGATGACGCGGGCGCCGTGGTGCTGGCTGGCCCCGAACAGGAGGTCCCGCTTGGGGCGCGGCTGCATTGAGCCCGCGCATCTTGATCGGGCGCAACCTGCCGCCAAGCGTCGTGGCGCAGGCGCGCAGCCTGTTCGATGTCGAGTATCGCGATCGCCCCGATCCGCTTGATGCGGGTGAACTTCGCGCCGCGCTGACCGACTACGACGGCGCGCTGGTGACGCTGGGGGACAGGTTCGATGCCAAGGTCTTTGCCGATGCCGGCGTGCCACGGGCAAAGATCCTTGCGAATTTCGGCATGGGGTTCAACCATATCGACACAGAGATCGCCCGCAGCGTCGGCATCACCGTGACAAACACCCCCGGCGCGGTGACCGACGCCACCGCCGACATCGCCCTGACGCTGATGCTGATGAGCTGCCGACGCGCCGCCGAGGGCGAGCGCCTCGTGCGTTCCGGGCAATGGCAGGGCTGGCACCCGGTGCAAATGCTGGGTCTGCACATGTCGGGCAAGACCGTCGGCATTCTCGGGATGGGTCGCATCGGTCAGGCCATCGCGAAACGCTGCCATTTCGGCTTCGGGATGCAGGTCTTTTACACCTCGCGCAGCGAAAAGACGCTAGATTTTCCGGCGGACTATTGCGCCGATGCGGTGGCGCTTGCGGCAGAGGTCGATGTGCTGGTGGTGTCGCTGGCGGCCAGCCCCGCGACCCATCACGCCGTCAGTGCCGAGGTCATCGGGGCGATGAAACCCACCGCCTATCTGGTGAACGTCGCGCGGGGCGACATCGTTGACGAGGCGGCGCTGACCGGGGCGCTAAAATCGCAGCGCATCGCTGGGGCGGGGTTGGATGTGTATGAAAACGAACCCGAGGTGCCCGAGGCGCTGCGCGCCTTGGACAACGTGACCCTGCTGCCGCACCTTGGCACCTCGGCGCTGGAAGTGCGCGAAGACATGGGCCGCATGGCGGTGGAAAACCTGCGCGCCTTCTTTGCGGGCGAGCCGGTGCCGAACCCGGTCTAGTCTTCGATCCGGCGGGCCTCGTCGATCAGCATCAGGGGGATCCCGCCCTGAATCGGATAGGCAAGGCCCGCACCCCGGCTGATCAGCTCGGAGCGCGCGGCACTGTATTCCAGCGTGTCCTGAGTCACCGGGCAGACCAGAATTTCAAGCATCCGGCGGTCGAATTCCACTGGGCGCTCGGGGCGCTCGGTCGGCTGGGTGTCGGTCATTGCAGCTTGTCCTCTGTGCCACCGCCCCGCAGGGCGAATTCGATCAATGTAACCAGCGTCTCGCGGCGTGTGCTGAGTGAGGGCGCCTCCAGCAGCGCCTGCTTGTCTTCGGGGGCAAGGTCGAGCAGCATCGACAGCGAATTCACCAGAAGCTCGTCATCGGCATCCTTGAGCGAGCCCCAGTCGGCATCCAGCCCGCGCAGGTGAAAGAAACGATCCAGCGTCGCAAGAAACGCATCCCGGTCGAACCCGGCATCATGTTCGGTGCCGGCCTTGTCCCGCTCGAACCCATCCCAGTTGACCTTGCAGCGGCGATAGGGGCTGAAGCCGTCGATCTCTTCAAGAATGCGGAACCGCGACAGTCCGAAAAGCGTGACCATGTAGCGCCCGTCTTCGGTTTCCGAAAACTGGGTGACCCGCCCGGCGCAGCCAATGCGGTGCAGCCCGGTGCCGCCGTCTTTCTCGGCCATCTTGTCCGGCTGGATCATGCCGATCAGCCGGGTATCGGTCTTGAGCGCATCGTCGAGCATCGCGAGGTACCGCGGCTCGAAGATATGCAGGGGCAGCCGGGCGCGCGGCAGCAGCAGCGCACCGGGCAGGGGGAAAACCGGGATGATATCCGGCAGATCAAATCGTCTGGACATGAGATGCCAGCTAGCTCGCGCCGCGCGTCAGGCAAATATCATCGAGCTGAGTTTGCGCCGACCGTTCAGTACCACCGGATCGTTCGGTTTCAGCGCATCGAAAATGGTGAAGAGCTGGGTCTTGGCAGCGCCGTCGTTCCACTCGCGCTCGCGGCGGAAGATTTCGAGCAGCTGGTCCACCGCGCCCTGTGCATCGCCCTTGGCATACAGCGCCTGAGCAAGGTCGAACCGGGCCTGATGGTTGGCCGGGTCGGCCTCGACCGCGGCGCTCAGCTCGGCGACGGGGCCGGCGTTTGCGGCCTGCTTTGCCAGTTCAAGCATGGCATGTGCGGCGTCAAGTTCGGGCGCCTTGCTGATCTCGACAGGGGCGCCGTTGAGGATCGCCTCGGCCTGGTCGAGATCCCCCATCTCGATATGCGCCCGCACGAAACCGGCATAGGCGCGCGCGTTCACCGGATCTTCTTCGAGGATCGCGGCAAAGGTCTGCGCCGCATCGGTTGCCGCGCCCTGCTCGAGCATTTCCTCGGCGGCCTCGACGGCAGCATCAAGCCCGCCAGAGGCATCGCCGCCCGACGCTTCGATCACCCGCGCGACAAAGGCCTTCAGTTCGCTTTCGGGAACCGCGCCCTGAAATGCGTCGATCGGCTGGCCTTTGTAAAAGGCATAGACCGTGGGAATCGACTGGATGCGCAGCTGCGAGGCGATCATCTGGCTTTCGTCGACATTGACCTTGGCCATGACGACGGCGCCCTTGGCTTCGGTCACGGCCTTTTCCAGCGCCGGTCCCAGCGTCTTGCACGGGCCGCACCACGGTGCCCAGAAATCGACGATGACCGGCACCTGCTGGCTGCGGTCGACGACCTCGGCCATGAAATCGGCCTCGGTCACGTCCTTGATCAGGTCCTGTGCAGGCGCTGCTGCCTGTCCACCAAGTTCGAGCATATCACATTCCTCCGCTGCTGGCGGTCATATCCGAATGACAGATGGCGCATGAACGGCTGGGTTGCAAGGGTGCTAGGCGGCGTCGCGGCGCCGTATCTGGGCCCAGATCGGCAGGTGATCCGACGCAAGACGGGCGAGATGCCCGGTTTCGACCCCCATCGCTTCGACGGTTAACCCCGCGCCATGGGCAAGCCCGTCCAGCGCGGCGACGGGGCGGCGGGCGTGATAGCTGCGCCCCGGCAGGCACAGGGTGAACACGTTTTCCCACGGCTCGTAGCCGCGCACGTCGGACCATTCGTTGAAATCCCCGGCGATCAGCGCGTTGGGCTCGCACCCCCGGAGATAGTCGCGGATCTTGGTCATCTGAAGCAACCGATAGCGCCGCATCAGCCCCAGATGGGTGCCGACAAGGGTCATGCCGCCGACCTCGACCAGCACCGCGCCGCGCGGCTCCAGCCCCGGAAGGGCAAGCCGCTTGCTGCGCTTGCAGACCAGCCCCTTGCGCAGCAGCACCGCGTTGCCATGCCAGCCGATGCTGACGTCATTCACCGCAAGATCGGCGATCTGATAATCGGTCTCTTGCGAAATCAGGAACCGTGGCAGCGCGGTGGGGCGGGGGCCGAGCCGCAGATCGGCCTCCTGCAGCAGTGCCACATCTGCGTCGATGCCGTTCAGAACCGACAGAATGCGTGCCGGATCGCGCCGCCGGTCGGTGCCAAGCGCCTTGCGGATATTGTAACTTACGATCTTCACGCGCCCTCCTAGAGCACCGGTGCCAGCAGTCGCGCCAGCCGCGCCCCGGCCCGCAGCCACAGCGGCTGCCCATCGATCGGGGTTGTCAGTTCTGTTGCGTGGGTGAAATCCGTTTCAAGCATTTGCGCCATCGCGCCCGCGAAGGGCATGTCGAACACCGTCACCATCGTTTCGAAATTCAGCCGGAACGAGCGGTTGTCGAGGTTCGCCGTCCCGACCCCGGCCAGATGATCATCTACCAGAAACAGTTTCTGATGCATGAATCCGGGCTGATAGCGCAGGATCTTGACCCCGGCCAGCCGCAGCTCGTCGAAATAGGAAAAAGCCGCCAGCCATGTCAGCCAGTGATCGCGCCCCTCGGGCAGCAGGATGCGCACATCGCACCCCCGCAGCGCCGCCGATTTCAGCGTGGCCAGCACCTCGCCATCGGGCACGAGATAAGGCGTGGCGATCCAGACCCGGTCCTGCGCCAATGTGATCGCGGTGACGAAATACAGCGACCCGGTGTCCAGCTCGTCAACCGGCCCCATCGGCACCACCACTACATCGGCGCCGTGCGCTTCGGGTTCGGGCATCCAGAACAGCCGCGTTCCCAGCGCCTCGTTGGTCGCCCAGTGCCAGTCTTCGACGTAAGACAGCTGCAGCTGCGCCACGGCGGGGCCTCGCAGATGCAGGTGGGTATCGCGCCACAGCCCGAATTTTTCGTTCAGCCCGCGATAGGTGTCGGACATGTTGAGCCCGCCGGTGAAGCCTTCGATGCCATCCACGATCACCGTCTTGCGGTGGTTGCGAAAGTTCAGTTGCAGCCGCGAGGTCGGCCCGGTGGCGCCCTTGGGGTCGACCACCACGATCCCGGCCTCCTTGAGTCGCTTGATGTAGCCTTTGTCCAGTCCGTAGCTGCCGACCCCGTCATAGATCAGCCGCACATCGACGCCGCGCGCCGCGGCGGCGATCAGCCGTTCGGCCAGCGCCGCGCCGGTGCTATCGGCGACCAGCGTGTAATATTGCACGAGCACATAGCTTTGCGCCCGGTCAATGGCGTCGTGGATGGCGGCAAAGGTCTCGTCGCCATCGACCAGCAGGCGCAGCTTGTTGCAACCGGTCACCGGCATCTCGGCCAGCCGTTCAAAGGCCTCCTGACCGGGGTGGCGCTCGGCTGGCGCGACCTCGCAGGCGTAGCCGGCGAATTTCTTCATGACCTGATGGCTGATGCGGCGACGTTTCTTGTAGCCGTGCAGCTTGTCATGGCCAAAGAACAGATAGGCCGGGATGGCAAACCATGGCGCGGCCAGCAGAAAGGTCACCCATGCGGCAGAGCCTTGCGGCGTGCGCGCATTGGCCAGCACGCGCCAGATGGCGACGGCCACCGCAAGCGGCAACAGGATGGCCGCGGCAAGAGACCAGAGAATATCCAGATTGGCGAACATGCACAGAGCTTTCCTTGGGGCATCTCTCAACGAGAGGCGGGCGCGTGGGGTTCCGGGTCACGATCTGCGTCTGGGCAGTGTGACAGCCTGAGCGCCGAAGGCCAGTGCTTGCGCAATGCCCTTTGGTCCCTGCAAATGTGCGGCCCTGTGCGCGCTACAGATCGAAGGTCGCGAACACCGGTGCGTGGTCGGACGGTTTCTCCCAGCCCCGCGCCGCGCGCAGGACGCGGCTGCCATGCGCCGCTGCGGAAATATCCGGCGTTGCCCAGACGTGATCGAGCCGCCGCCCCTTGTCGGCCGCGTCCCAGTCGCGGGCACGATAGGACCACCACGAATACAGCTGCCCCGAGGGGATATCCTGCCGGGTGATGTCGACCCACGCCCCGGCGTTCTGGGTTTCGCCCAGTGCCTCGACCTCGATGGTGGTGTGCGACACCACCTTCAACAGCGCCTTGTGCGACCAGACGTCATCCTCGCGCGGGGCGATGTTCAGATCGCCGACAAGGATCGCCTTGCGCGGCGCTTCGGCGTGGAACCAGTCGCGCATCTCCGACAGGTAATCCAGCTTCTGCCCGAATTTCTCGTTGACCTCGCGGTCGGCCACGTCGCCCCCGGCGGGCACGTAGAAGTTATGCACCGTCACGCCGTTTTCCAGTTCGGCGGCGACATGGCGGGCATGGCCAAGCCCCGCGAAATCCCGGCTGCCAGCATCGCGCAGGGGCAGTTTCGACAGGATCGCCACGCCGTTGTAGCCCTTTTGCCCCCGCGCCACGATATGGGCATAGCCAAGCGCCCGGAACGTCTCGAGCGGGATCTTGTCGACCGGGCTTTTGCATTCCTGCAGGCACAGCACATCCGGCGCCTCTTGTTCGAGCAACTGGCAAACCAGCGGTTCGCGCAGGCGGACAGAGTTGATGTTCCATGTGGCGAGGGTGAAGGGCATGGCGGTCTCCTGTGTGGGGGCCGTGATCGCACCCGGAGGGCTGGGGTGCAAGCCTCAGAGCGCCAGTACCAGCATCAGGATCGACAGCGTCAGCACCCCGATGCCCGCCAGTTCGCGCCGCGTCACCCGCTCGTGGAAGAACAGCACCGAGGCGGCGAGCGAAAAGATCAGCTCGACCTGACCAAGCGCCTGCACATAGGCGGCGGTCTGCAAGGTGAAGGCGGTGAACCACGAGATACTGCCCAGCATCGAGCTTAGCCCCAGCCATACCGCCACCCGGCGCGCCGACCAGACGGCGGCGATCTGCCCCGGCTCGCGCCAACGCAGCCATAGCGCCATGGCGATGACCTGAGACAGCACGACGCAGACATAGGTCACGGCGGCGCGCATCACCGGGTCTTCGGAGCCGATCTGCAACGAGGCCGCACGATAGCCCACCGCCGAGAAGGCAAAGAACAACCCCGAGGCCAGCCCCAGCGCCACCGCCCGACTGGCCATGCGGCGCAGCAGCGATCCCGGCCCCGGCGTATCCGACAGCAGCAGCACGCCGAGCAAGCCGATCAGGATTGCGCCCCAGCCTGCCAGCGAAATCGTCTCGTGCAGCAGCACAAGGCCCAGCAGGGCGGTCTGGATCACCTCGGTCTTCTTGAAAGTGATGCCAACCGCGAAATTGCGCTGCTGAAACAGCGCCACGACGCAGATCGTTGCAAGGATCTGCCCCAGCGCGCCAACCCAAGCATAGGCCCAGAACGCCGGGGGCAACTGTGGCCACGGCTGCCCGCTATGCAGCATCCACGCGCCAAGGAATAGCAGCGCGGGCGGCAGCGCATAGGCAAAGCGCGCAAAGGTCGAGCCGGTCGCGCTGAGCGCACCCATGCTGAGCACCTTGTGCAGCATGAAGCGCAAGGTCTGGAAGAAGGCGGCAAAGAGGGTGACGGTGATCCACAGCTCCATATGCGCAGCCTTAGAATCCTTTGCGGGGAAATGACCAGTGCGAATGCAGGCAAAAGAAAAGCCGACGCCAAATGGGGATACGTGGCGCCGGCTTCGGTACAAAATGAACTGCTATAGGCGCCCACTCACTTGCGCCGGTAAATAACTCGCTAAAACAACAGAGATCCGGGGGAGATTATGACGGGACATCGCGACCTCCCTCGGATGACGTTCTATAATCTCGCACAAGTTCGCCGACAGGGAAATTCGCAGGATTACCTGCGTAGATTTGCCTATGCCGCCGGTTATATGCGCCGAAGCGGCGCCAGCGCGACCACCGGGCCGGTTGCGCGCCCCTGCGGAGAGCCGCCCGCGGGCTCGTCGGTGATCGCCAGCGTGGCGCCCGCCATCAGCGCGCGCAGATCGTCGGGGATCGGCATGGCCGCGGCGCCAGAGCGCGGCATCACGCCCAGCGACACCGGCGCGGCCTCGCCCGCGATCAGCCACAGTTCGAAATCGCGCCCCTGCTGCGGGGCGTCGCCGCCGACCGAGACACGCATTTCGCCGCGCTGCTCATCATAAAGCGCCGCAAGACGCACCTGCCCGTCGCTCGACACAAGATCCGAGATCCACAGCGGCCCTTGCTGGCGTTGCATCGGCGCGCCAAACCACAGCACCGCGCCAAGCAGCAGCGTCGAGAGCCCGCCGGCAAAGCCGAACCACGCCCATGCTGGGCGCTTTGGCGGGGCGAACAGGCGGTCTTCCAGCGCCTCCCACGCAAGGGCAGGGGGCGCTTCGGGGGGGATCTCGGCCAGCATCGGATCGAGCCGCAGCTCCCAGCGGGCGATTTCGGCGGCAAAGGCGCTGTCGCTGCGCATCCGTGCCTCGATGGCGCTGCGTTCGGCGCGATCCATCGCGCCCAGCACGTATTCGCCCGCAAGCGCGATATCGTCGTCAGACAGCATCATGCGACCGGCGCGAGGCAATCGCGCAATTGCAAGAGGCCCCGGCGCAGCCATGTGCGCATGGTGTTCAGCGGCACATCATAGCGCTGCGACAGATCAAGATAGGTTTCGCCCTCGACATAGGCGAGGCGGATCGCCTCGGCGCGTTCGGGCACCAGCCGGCCAAGGCAGTCGTCTATGCGCCGCCCGTCGTCGCTGGTGATCGCCTGCGCTTCGGGGCCGGGCGCCGGATCGGCCAGTTCGCGTGCAGAGTCCAGCCCGTCATAGCGCGCCTTGCGCTGGCGCAGCCGGTCGATGGCGTGATTGCGCGCCACCGCGTTCAGCCATGCCGACGGGTTGCCGACCGTCGTAGCGAAGCGGTCCGCCCCGTGCCAGATCTTGACGAAGATTTCCTGAAGCGCGTCCTCGGCCTCGCGCCGGTCGCGCAGCAGGCGCAGGCAGATGCCGAACAGCTTCGGCGCGCAGGCATCATGGAGCGCACGAAACGCCGCGCGGTCGCGCAGGGCGATGCGCGCCAGCAAATGCGACAGCTCTTCGGAGGGGAGGTTGGGCAAGGCTCTCTGGCTGTTAACAGGGCGCGAAGAAAGCTGAAACTATTTCCGCGCGAATGTCGTCTCTATGACCGTGACCATGGCAGAGCGAGGCAGACGTGACAACCGGGCGTATCAGAACAGCGATCATTGGCAGCGGCATTTCGGGACTGACAAGCGCGTGGTTGCTTGCCCCACATCAGGACGTGACAATCTTTGAGGCTTCCTCTCGCCCTGGCGGCCATGCCCGCACCCGGCAGGTGGATGGCATCGCCGTCGACACCGGTTTTATCGTGTGCAACCGGCGCACCTATCCGCTGTTCATCCCGCTGCTGGAACATCTGGGCGTCGAGCTGGCGGACAGTGACATGAGCTTTGCCGCCAGCTTTCAGGGCGGCAAGCTGGAATATGGCACCACGAAAGCGCTGGATATGTTCGCGCAAAAGCGCCGCCTGCTTGACCCGGCGCATTGGCGGATGATCCGCGACACGCTGCGGTTCTTCAAGCAGGCGCACGGCTCGGTGCGCAGCGGCGAAAGCATCGGCGCGCTGCTGGAGCGGCTGGGGCTGGGGGACACGTTTCGCGACCGCTTCCTGATGCCGATCTCGGGCGCGATCTGGTCGACCCCCACGCGCGAGATGGCGGATTTCCCCGCCGCCGCCTTCATCGACTTCTTCGAGAACCACGGCCTGCTGAGCGTTGACGATCAGCCGCAATGGCTGACGGTGCGCGGCGGCTCGGCCCGCTATGTCGAGGCTTTGCTGGCCGCCACCGATGCAAGGCTGCGATTGTCCTGCCCGGTGGGGTCTGTCCTGCGCGAGGCGGGGGCCATCACCGTCGCCAGCGCCGCCGGCAAGGAGCGCTTTGACCGGGTGGTGTTTGCGACCCACGCCCCGCAGGCGCTGGCCATTCTGGAGGGCACCGATGCGCAGGAACGCGACATCCTGTCGGGTTTCCGCACCGAGCCGAACCGCATGGTGCTGCATTCCGACATATCTTTTTTGCCGAAGACCCGTAAAATATGGTCATCTTGGAATTACGTCACCGATGCCGCGCCGGGCCCGTCGGACCGGCCCATCAGTCTGAGCTACTGGATGAACCGCTTGCAGCCGCTGGGAGCCGATAAGCCTCTGATCGTGACACTGAACCCGGAGCGCGAGCCGGCGCAGATTCATGACGAGGCGATCCTGTATCACCCGCAGTTCGATGCCGTCAGCGCACAGGCGCAGGCACGCCTGCCGCAGATCCAGGGCCGCGGGGGCGTGCATTTCGCCGGCGCATGGACCCGTTACGGCTTTCACGAAGACGGCGTGCTGTCGGCGCTGCGCGTGGCGCAGGACATGGGGCTCGACTGGCCGCTCGGCCCCGACCCTTGGGCCGAAGAGCGCATCGCGCCCGCCCCGATCCTGGAGGCGGCGGAATGACCGACCTGTGGAACGGCGCGCTGATCGACGGGCGGATCTGGCATGCCCGCTCTGGCGACATCCGCCGCGAATTCCGCTACAAGGCCCAGTATCTTGCGCTGCCTTTGCAGGCCTTCGAAGACCAGCGCCTGCCGATCCAGCCCGACAGGCGCGGCTTGTGGACGGTGCGTCGGCGCGATCATGGTGCGCGCGATGGCTCTTCGCTGGTGGCGTTCATCCGCGCCCAGCTGGCCCCCATCGGGCTGGCGCAGTGCGACGTCACTCTTGTGACCCTGCCGCGCAGTCCGTGTTACGGCTTCAACCCGGTCAGCTTCTGGCTGGCCCGCGACGCGGCCGGGCTGCGCGCGGTTCTGGCCGAAGTGTCCAACACCTTTGGCGAGCATCATTTCTATTTGTGCCATCACGATGACAACCGCCCCATCGCCCGATCCGACCGGATCACCGGGCGCAAGGTCTTTCATGTCTCGCCGTTTCTGCCGCGCGAGGGGGCCTATGTGTTCCGCTTCGATCCCGGCCCTGACAGGTTCGGGGCCTGGGTCGACTGGATCGGCGAGAACGGCGAGATTCGCCTGAAAACCGCGCTGTCCGGTTCCGCCCGCCCGCTGACGGCCCCGCGCCTGTCGCGCGCCGCATGGCGGCACGCCTTTCAATCGCAAAGAGTGATGGCGCTGATCCTCTGGCAGGCGGCAAAGCTTGTCCTGCGCGGGGTCCAAATTAGATCAAAACCTGCGCAGCTGACAGAGCGTCGCTCGGAGGCCACGGAGGAGGTGGAACGCAATGTTTGAACGCAAGATGAAAAGCAAGCTTCTGGGCTGTCTCGAAAAGGTCCGCTACGGGCGGCTTGCCCTGACCTTGCCGGACGGCATCACCCATGTCTTCGAAGGCCCCGAGCCGGGTCCGCAGGCTGAAATGATCGTCAATGACTGGCGCGCGGTGATCGCCACCGCCGCCAAGGGCGATATCGGCCTGACCGAAGCCTACCGTGACGGCTGGTGCGACAGCCCCGACCTTGCGGCCTTCCTTGCCTTCGGGCTGCGCAACGAAGACACCGTCGAGCCGTACCTCTATGGGAACCCGTTGCAATCGCTGGTGATCCGGGCGCTGTACCTGTTCGACGCCAACACCCGGCGCGGATCAAAGCGCAACATTCAGGCGCATTACGATCTTGGCAATGATTTCTACAAGCTGTGGCTTGACGAGACGATGACCTATTCCTCGGCGCTCTACGCTCCCGAGGATGCGCAGGCCGCCGATCCGCTGATTTCCGCGCAGCATCGCAAGTATGATCGCATCATCGACGGGCTTGGCGCGCGATCGGGCCGGGTGCTGGAGATCGGCTGCGGCTGGGGCGGTTTTGCCGAGCGCGCGCTGGGGCGCGGCGATTTCGCTCCCAAGGGGCTGACGCTGAGCCATGAACAGGCGGCCTTTGCCAAAGCCCGCCTCGGGCAGGGGGCCGAGATTGCGCTTCAGGATTACCGCGACGAGCGGGGCCGCTACGATCACGTGGTGTCGATCGAGATGTTCGAGGCGGTGGGCGAGCGTTACTGGCCGACCTATTTCGGCAAGCTGCGCGAGGTGTTGTCGGACAAGGGTCACGCGATGATCCAGACCATCACCGTAGGCGACAATTATTTCGATCGCTACCGTCAGGGCGGCGACATGATCCGCAGCTTTGTGTTTCCGGGCGGGATGCTGCCGTCCCCGACGGCGTTCGAGGCGCAGGCGCAGCGCTCTGGCCTGCGGGTCGAGGATGCGCATGCCTTTGGCGCCGATTACGCCACCACCCTGCGCGACTGGCTGCGACGGTTCGAATCGCGGCTGAGCGAGGTCCGGGCGCTGGGCTTTGACGAGGGCTTCATCCGGGTCTGGCGCTTTTATCTTGCGGCCTGCATCGCCGCCTTCGATGCCGGGCGCACCAATGTCTATCAATACCGGCTGTCCCATGCCTGAGGCAGAACGCATCTGGATCGTCGGCGCATCGACCGGCATCGGTGCGCAGCTGGCGCGGGCCTATGCCCGGCGCGGGGCACGGCTGGTGCTGTCGGCGCGTTCCGAGGAACCACTGCAACAGCTCGCTGCGGAAATCGGCGGCGCCGAGGTGGTGACGGTGGATACCGCCGATCAGACCAGCCTTGATGCCGCTTCGGCGCAGATCGCGGCGGTGGGCAAGCTGGATCGCGCCATCAGCCTCGCCGCGCTTTACGATCCGGGCAAGGTGCTGGACATCGACCCCGACGCCGCCGCCAAGCTGGTCACGGTGAACCTGACCGGCGCGTTCCTGTTCGCCCGCGCCGCCGAGCCGCTGTTGCGCGATGGCGGCCAGCTGGCGATCACCGGGTCGGTCGCGGGCTATGTCGGGCTGCCGCAGGGGCAGATGTATTCCGCATCGAAAGCGGGCGTCATCAATCTGTGTGAGACGCTGCGCAACGAGCTAGCGCCGAGGGTCGATGTGCGGATGGTCTCTCCGGGGTTTGTTGATACGCGGCTAACGCAAAAGAACAGCTTCCAGATGCCCGGCCTGATGCAGCCCGAAGACGCCGCCGCGTGCATCGTCAAGGGGTTGGACAGGCGCGGATTCGAGGTGCATTTCCCGCGCCGCCTGACCTTGCCGCTGAAACTGCTGCGCCGGCTGCCCTATGCGCTGTCCTTGCCTCTGATGAAACGGCTGGTGTCGTGACCCGCCTGCTGGCGCCGCTGACCTTGCTGCTGAGCGCAAGCTTTGCCCTGTCGCCGATGATGAGCGGTGGGTTTGCCGGGTTCCGCTCGACCCAGTTTCCCGTGGTGCAGGCCCATGCCGCCGTGCAGCCGGTGGGCTGGGCGTTTGCGATCTGGGGGCCGGTGTTCCTTGGGCTGCTGCTCAGCGCTGGCTGGGGGCTTCTGAGGCATCGGCGCGACCCACACTGGCAGGCGATGCGCGCGCCGCTGATCGCCAGTCTCGGGATTGGAACGGTGTGGATCTGGGCGGCGAATTTCCAGCCGCTGCTGGCATCGGTGCTGATCCTGTTCATGGCGGCCTCGGCAATCGAGGCCTTGCTGCGCGCGCCCCGGTCCCGCGTCGCGCTGTGGCCGGTGGGGCTTTATGCCGGATGGGTGACATCGGTGGCCTGCGTCGCGGTGGGCGTGGTGTTGGGCGGCTACGGCGTGCTGGGCTCGCAAGGCGCGGCGCTGCTGTTGCTGTCGGCGCTGGGCGGGCTTGCGGCCGTGGTGCTCTGGCAGCGGCCGGGCGGGCTTGCCTTTGCGGGCGGGGTGGCTTGGGCCTACGCCGGGGTGATTGTCGCCAATCTTGATCCGCTCAACCCGGCGGTTCTGATGGTCTGCACCGCCGCGCTGTTGCTGCTGGCGGCGGTGCCGGTGCTGCGGCGGGTTCAGCCGTGAATCCAGCGCGTGATCGACACCCCGGCCCAGGCCGACACGCCGGTCAGCGCCGCGCCCCAGAGGCAATCGGTGATCACCTGAGACCAGCTCCAGCCCTTGAGCGTGGCGAGGTTGGTGAATTCGTAGGTGCCATAGCACATCAGCCCCAGCAACGCGCCGCCAAGCAGTGCTTGCACCGGGCGGCTTTCGGCCAGTGCCGGAACCGACACGAACCACAGCAGACCGACGATGTAGAACAGGTAGAACGCCGCCGCCGGACCAAGCCGCAGCGGATCGGCCATCATCTCGCCGACGTGGCGTTCGAAAATCGGCTTGATGATGGTGCTGATGCCGACCACGTCGATCGCCAGAAAGATCACCAGTGTACTGCCGTAAAGGGTAAGAAGTTGCATGTCGTGCCTCCGTTATCTGGAAAAGAGACGGGCGAGGCGCCGGTAAAGTTGCACCCTGCCGATGATTATTCCCATAGCGTAAGGCGCGCGCCATGAAGATGCGCCGTAAATCCGACCTGCCGACCAAGATCTGCGCCTGTTGCAACCGCCCCTTTGCATGGCGGCGCAAATGGGCACGCGACTGGGACAGCGTGCGCTTTTGCTCTGAACGCTGCCGCCGCGAGGCGCGGACATGAGCTGCCTGCGCCTTGTTCTTGGCGATCAGCTGACGCGCGAGCTGTCCAGCCTGCGCGGCTATGAGGACGGCGACGTGGTGCTGATGGTCGAGGTCGCGGACGAGACCACCTATGTCCGGCACCACCCGCAGAAGATCGCGCTGATCCTGTCGGCGATGCGGCATTTCGCCGAAGACCTGCGGGAGCGCGGGCTGACGGTGGATTACGTGCGGCTGAACGATGCGGGCAACACCGGCAGTTTTTCCGGGGAACTGGCGCGGGCGGTCAAACGCCATGGCGCAAGCTCGGTTGCCGTGACGGAGCCGGGCGAGTGGCGCATCTGGGAGATGATGGGCGATTGGGAAAGCGATCTTGATCTGCCGGTCGATATTCTCGAGGACGACCGTTTCTTTTGCTCACGGACCGAATTTGCCGGGCTGGTGGACCAGGGCAAGACCGGGCGGATGGAGTATTTCTACCGCGAAATGCGCAAACGCACTGGCCTATTGATGACCGATGGCGGCCCGGAGGGCGGCGCGTGGAATTTCGACAAGGACAACCGCAAGGCGCTGCCAACGGATCTTGCGCCGCCGCACCGGATGCGCTTTCGCCCCGATGCGATCACGCAAGAGGTGCTGGAACTGGTGGCGGATCGGTTCTCGGACCATTTTGGCGATCTGGATGGCTTTGGCTGGGCGGTCAGCCGCAAAGAGGCGCTGCGGGCCCTGCGCCATTTCATCGCCGAGGCGCTGCCCCGGTTTGGCGATTATCAGGATGCGATGAAAACCGGCGAGGATTTCCTGTTTCACGGGCTGATCTCTCCGTATCTGAACATCGGGCTGCTGACCGCGTCCGAGGTCTGCGACAAGGCCGTCGCGGCGTGGGAAAATGGCGATGCGCCGCTGAACGCGGTCGAGGGATTCGTGCGCCAGATCCTTGGCTGGCGCGAATTCGTGCGCGGCATCTACTGGACGGAAATGCCCGGCTATGCCCAAAGCAACCATCTGAACGCCAAACGCGATCTGCCCGCGATGTATTGGGGTGCCAAGACCCGGATGCACTGCATGTCGGAGTGTATCCGCAGCACGCGGCAGAATGCTTATGCGCATCATATCCAGCGCCTGATGGTGACCGGCAATTTCGCGCTGCTGGCAGGCGTTGCACCAGAGCAGATCGAACGCTGGTATCTCGAAGTCTATGCCGACGCCTTCGAATGGGTCGAATTGCCCAATGTGCATGGCATGGCGATGCACGCCGATGGCGGGCGGCTGGGATCGAAACCTTATGCGGCCTCGGGGGCCTATATCGACCGCATGTCGGATTACTGCGGCGCGTGCAGCTATTCGCTGAAGCTCAAGACCGGCGAGGATGCCTGCCCGTTCAACTATCTCTACTGGAACTTCCTGATCGAAAATGAGGACAAGCTGGGCAACAACCAGCGCATGAGCCTGATCTATGGCAACCTGCGCCGCAAAAGCGACGAGGCCCGCGCCGAGATCGTCCGCTCGGCGCGGGCCTTTCTTGACGGCTAGCCGCGATCAGCCCGCCTTGGCCAGTAGGGCGCGGAAGGCGGCAAAGATCCGGCGCATGTGACGCCCCTTGTAGGGGAAGGTCTCGGGGCATTCGAGATCATGCACGATGAGCGAATTGTCGGCCTCGAACACCACGAGGTTGCCATTCCGGTCCTCGGCGCAATCGATGCCGAAATATTCCAGCCCGATGCTTTGGCTCAGCGCCGACAGCGCCGCCGCATGTCGCTGCGCGAAATCGCTGTCGAACGTATCGAGAAAGGCGGATTCCTCGGCGCGCCGGCCCGGGTGGTCCTTCATGCCGGCATTGGCGTACCAGACATCCCAGCGATCGGCGATGGCAAGGTGGCAGGGGTAGGGCACGCCGTCGATGAATACGATCCGGCATTTGCGAAAGCGCCCGTCCTGCGCCGACGAGCAGTCGACATAGGGGCAAAGATGGAAATCTTGCCCCTCGTGCCGGTCAAGGTAGGATTCCAGCCCCTCGGCGCTGTCGAGTTTTTCCAGACCATGGCCCGCGTGCGATCCGACCGGGCGGATGATAACAGGATAGCCGCCAAGCTGCGCGATGGCGCTTTCGCGCTGCGCACCTTGCAGCGCCTTGCGGCTGGTCTCGATGACCCTTGGCAGCACCAGCCCGGCAGTCTGTGGCACCTGATGCTGAAGCGAGATGCGGTCGATTCGCACCGAGGCATCGAGGAGGTTCAGAACACGCGGCTCTGCCGCGCCAAATGCCCGCCGGATCGCCGCCGAAAACCGCACCGCATCGCGCGAATCCGCCGGGGCGGCGCAGAAAGCGACATCGTGATCGGGCAGCAAAAACGCCTGATCTGCATCCGGGTCGAGATAGCAGGTGATGATCTCGTAATCGGCGCTGGGCACGAGGAATTCGATCGGAGTGTTGCTGCCGATATCGACCGGCAGCGCAAAGACCAGCAGGGTCTTCTTGCCCTTGCGCCCGCGATCGGTGCGATACAGCTGACAGGCGCTGATGGCGCGGGCCTGCCATGCAAGGCCCTGTTCAAGATCGCCGTACAACTGGTCGATCACCGACAGGTCCATCAGCGCCCCGGCCTGATCCTGAT
This sequence comes from Citreicella sp. C3M06, assembly GCF_018860705.1. GTDB lineage: Bacteria > Pseudomonadota > Alphaproteobacteria > Rhodobacterales > Rhodobacteraceae > Salipiger. Next base: position 139,443 of record NZ_JAHKQA010000041.1, on the reverse strand, counting down.
CTTCGGCGCATTTGCGAAGCAGGTGCGAGCGCAGCGGGTGAAGATCGACCCCTTGCAGCGCAAGCGTGGTCAGCTGGGCAATGCCCACTCTGTTCTGAAGTTCCATTCTGGTTCCCTTTCTGGAATGAGAAAGAGGTGCCACAACGCTCTTAAGAACAGGTTGAGCATGCCCGGCGCAAAGGCTTGACGTCGCGCGGCGGCGCGATCAGGCCGCCAGACCCTTTTCGCCCATGCCCAGAAATTTGTCGCGCCGCGCCTTGATGAGGGCCCTGGGCTTCATGTCGTCCATTTCGGCCAACATGGCGGAAATGGCCTTGCCGACCGCCTCGATGGTCGTGGCCCGGTCGCGATGCGCGCCGCCAAGCGGTTCGGGAATCACCCGGTCGGTCACGCCCAGCTTCAGCAGATCCTGCGCCGTCATGCGCAGCGCCTCGGCGGCCTCGCGCATCTTGTCGGAATCCTTCCACAGGATCGACGCGCAGCCTTCAGGCGAAATCACCGAGTAGACGGAATGTTCCAGCATCGCCAGACGGTTCGCCGTGGCAAAGGCAACCGCGCCACCCGATCCGCCTTCGCCGATGATGACCGAAATCAACGGCACACCGATCTGAAGGCATTTTTCGGTCGATCGCGCGATGGCCTCGGATTGGCCGCGCTCTTCGGCGCCCTTGCCGGGATAGGCCCCGGGCGTGTCGACCAGCGTGATGACCGGCAGGCCGAACCGGTCGGCCATGTCCATCAGACGGATCGCCTTGCGATAGCCCTCGGGGCGGGCCATGCCGAAGTTGCGCGCGATGCGCGACTGGGTGTCGTTGCCCTTTTCATGGCCGATCACCATGACGGGACGGTCGTTGAACCGGGCGAGGCCGCCCATCACCGCGTGATCGTCGGAAAAACCGCGATCCCCGGCCAGCGGCGTGTATTCGGTAAACAGCGCCTCGATGTAGTCCTTGCAATGCGGCCGGTCGGGGTGGCGCGCGACCTGGCATTTGCGCCAGGGGGTCAGCTTTTTATACAGATCCTTGAGCAGGTCGCGGGCCTTGCGGTCAAGTGCCGCGGCCTCGTCTTCGACGTGCATCTCTTCGTTGGCGCGCGCCATGTTGCGCAACTCTTCCGCCTTGCCTTCGATTTCGGCCAGCGGTTTTTCGAAGTCGAGATAATGCGTCATGCCTCGGGAACCCTTGTTTTGCGAGGCCTATATGGCGACAAGCCTCGCGGGATGCAACATGGCTCAGGCCATGAGAACCGGCAACAGCGAGGCGATCAGCAGCGCCGCCATGGTCCAGTTGAACAGCCTCAGCCGCGTTGGAGACGACACCAGCCGCCGTATTTCGCGCCCCAGCACTGCCCAGGTGGTGGTCGAGATCAGGCCGTTGACGACATAGGCGCCGACCACCCAGAGAATCGCGCCGATCTCTCGGCTTGCAGCGTAAATCGCAATCGAGGCAACCGCCATCGACCACGCCTTGGGGTTGACCCATTGGAAGGCAGCGGCCTGCAGAAAGCTCAGCGGGCGCGCTTCGCAGGTGCCTTGCGCAGGCGGCGCGGCATGGGCGATCTTCCACGCGTGCCAGAGCATGTACAGCACCGACACCGCCAGCAGCACATCGTGCAGGACCGGGTAAAGATCGAACAGGCGGGAAACGCCAAGCCCGACCAGCAGCACCATGCCCGGAAAGCCAAAGGCGATGCCCGCCATATGGGGCAAGGTGCGCCGGACACCGAAATTGGCGCCTGAGGCAAGCAGCATGAGATTGTTCGGCCCCGGCGTGATGACGGTGACGAGCGTGAAGGCACTCAGCGCAAGAAAAAGATCCATTGTCATGGCACAACTTGTGACGTGTATGAGGCGGAGAATGGTTGCAAAGTCAGGCGTTCTGGCAAAGGAATAGCAATATATGGCGATGATTGATGAAATGGATCGCAGGATATTGCGCGTTCTGCGGCGCGATGGGCGGATCAGCAACCTCGCGCTGGCCGAGCGTGTCGGGCTGTCGGCCTCTGCCTGCCTGCGGCGTGTGGCTGCGTTGGAAAAGTCAGGCGTGATCCGAGGCTACCGTGCAGTGCTCTCGCCAGAGAAGACCGGGGTCGGGTTTGTCGCCTATATCACGGTCGGGCTCTCGTCGCATACAAAGGCCGCGCAGGAGGCGTTCGAGCGGGCCATTTCACAAGCGCCCGAAGTGCGCGAGTGTCACAACATCACCGGCAACGTCGAATACCTGTTGCGCATCGAGGCCGCCGACCTTGTGGCCTACAAGCATTTCCATACCGAGGTGCTGGGCACGCTGCCGCAGGTGAATGCGGTCACGTCCTATGTGGTGATGGGCTCGCCCAAGGATGAGAGGGCGTAAGGGGGCGCGGCCCCCTCGGCCTTGCGGCCTCACCCCCGGAGTTTATCGGGCAAGATGAAGATGGGGCGCGGCGCGTGACTTCATCTTGCCCGATAAACTCCCGCCGGAGGCAGGCCGGACCTTGAAGAAAGCGCGGCGCTCGGGTCAGAGCGCGCGCCACGTGCCGGGGGCAATGCCCTCGACGTTCCACTCGCCGATGGACCAGCGCACAAGGCGCAGGCAAGGCAAGCCGACATGAGCGGTCATGCGGCGAACCTGCCGGTTGCGACCTTCGGTGAGGGTGATTTCCAGCCAGCAATCGGGCACCGATTTGCGAAAGCGCACCGGCGGCACGCGCTCCCAAAGTTCAGGGGTGGGGATGCGGCGGACCTCGGCGGGGCGGGTCGGGCCGTCCTTGAGCGTGACGCCCTTGCGCAGCGGTGACAGGTCGGCATCGGTCGGATCGCCTTCGACCTGAACGAGATAGGTCTTGGGCTTGCGAAACTTCGGATGGGCGATTCGTGCCTGAAGGCGGCCATCGTCGGTGAGCAGCAACAGTCCTTCGCTGTCGCGGTCGAGCCTGCCCGCAGGGTAGACTCCGGGAACGTCCACGTAATCGGACAGCGTGGCGCGCGGGCTGCCCTGCGTGCCCTTGTCGGTGAATTGCGACAGCGCGCCGAAGGGTTTGTTCAACAGGATCAGCATTGGCGTCTTTCGCGGAAGAAATCGCGCAGCAGCGCCTCGGAGGGGGCGGCGTCGATGCCGTCATAGACCTCGGGGACGTGATGGCATTGCGGGTGGCTGTAGCTGCGCGGCCCTTGGGCGATGCCGCCCGACTTGGGGTCGGACGCGCCATAATACAGCCGCGCGATTCGGGCGAACGAGATCGCGGCGGCGCACATCGGGCAGGGCTCCAGCGTTACGTAGAGCGCGTGGCCGGGCAGGCGTTCGGACCCGGCGGCGGCGCAGGCGGCGCGCAGGGCCAGAATTTCGGCATGGGCGGTGGGATCGTTCAGCTCGCGCGTGCGATTGCCCGCCGCGGCGACGATCGCGCCCGACGGCGCGACGATCACCGCGCCCACCGGCACCTCGCCACGGGCGGCGGCGGCGCGCCCTTCGCGCAGCGCGATGTCCATATGACTGCGAAAACTCATGGCCCCGGCATAGCCGAGCGCCGCGCCCTTGGCGAGACGCTTCCCAGCGCGCGGCGCTTGCTGTATGGGGCAGGCATGACAGACAAGCCCTCTCGTGGCGGCCGCCCTTCTGGCGCCCGACCCCAGCCCAGACCCAGACCGAAGCCGCGCAAGCCGGCGCAGCAGGCTGCGCCCGCCGAAGGCACGCCCCCCGGTGAGCGCATCGCCAAGGTGTTGTCGCGCGCGGGTGTCGCCAGCCGCCGCGACGCCGAGAAGATGATCGCGGAGGGCCGCGTGTCGGTCAATGGCGCCATCGTCGAGCGCGCCGCGCTGAACGTGCTGCCCAGCGACAAGGTCACCGTCGATGGCAACCCGCTGGCCGAAGCCGAAGATGCGCGCCTGTGGCTCTATCACAAGCCTGCGGGCCTTGTGACCACGACCCGCGACGAGCAGGGCCGCGCCACGATCTTCGACAAGCTGCCCGAGGATATGCCGCGGGTGATGAGCGTCGGACGACTCGATCTGAACTCCGAGGGGCTTTTGCTGCTGACCAATGATGGCGGCATCAAGCGCAAGCTCGAGCTGCCGTCGACCGGCTGGCTGCGCAAATACCGCGTGCGGGTGAACGGCAGGCCATCGGAGAATACGCTGGCACCGTTGCGCGAGGGCATCACCGTCGAGGGGCAGCGCTATCAACCTATGCAGGTGACGCTTGACCGCCAGCAGGGGGCCAACGCCTGGCTGACCGTCGGCCTGCGCGAGGGCAAGAACCGCGAAATTCGTCGCGCCATGACCGACATCGGTCTGACGGTGAACCGGCTGATCCGGGTGTCTTACGGGCCGTTCCAGCTGGGCCAGCTCAAGGAAGGCGAGGTACAGGAGATCCGCGGCAAGGTGCTGCGCGATCAGCTGGGCATGGAGGGCGCCAAGCCCGACCGCCCGGTTCCGGTGCGCCGCCGCAACCCCGGCCCGAAGGCTGGTCCGAAGACTGGCCCAAAACCCGGGCGCAACTAGGCCGTGTGCGCGCGGCGTTGCAGAGGGCAGTAATCGCGCCGCGCGTCCCGTAACTATCCGTTAACCTTAGTGAAGATTTCGTGGTTTTTCCCGGACGGCGCCGCTTTTTCGCCCGGTTTCGCCGACAGTTTCGCGGCCATGATGACTACGATCCTGGCCTTCGCGATTCTGACAGCCACCACGGTATTCGTGCTGTGCAGCCTGCGGACAGTTGCGCGCGACACCTTCGTCGCGCTGACCGATGCGGCGCACCGCCTGCGCTACGGTGGCAACCCGGCGGCAAAGCTGTGCTTTGCCGTGCTCTGGGTGATGATTTTCGCGTTGAGCTATTTCCTGTGATCCCATGCCCGAAGGCAACGGCTTCGGTGCGGCAAGAGGGGTTCGAGATGTCTGAAAGCTCGGCTGAACGTATGACCAAGGCTCAGATGTCGCGGGCGAGCCGCGGCGAAGTGCCGATCGGGCCGCTCGACTCCGCGCTTGGCGTGCTGTTTCTTGCGTCCTTTCCGATATTTCGCCTGCTGTTCGAGGGCAGCGGCGTCGCCGCCTTCAGCGCAATCCTTCTGCTTGTGCTGCTGCTCGCTGCACTGCGGCTGATCCACGTCGGGCAGCAGGTCAGCAACGCGTTCAACCGGGCGCAGGCCGCACGCGCACCAAAGCTGCCGCGCAAGGCCATAGGCTACGCGCTCATCGGCCTCATTGTCATGATTCTGGCCGGGCATCATTTCGAGACGCTGGTCCTGCCCGTCGTGCTGGGGGCGCTGGCCACGGTGCTGGGGTTTGTCGCCTTCGGGATGGACCCGCTCAAGGACAAGGCGGATAACGAGGCCGTCGGCCAATCGGACCGCCCGATCGATCTGCACCGGCTTCAGCCCAGCACCTCCGAAACGCTGATCCTCATCGACGCCAAGCTCGAAGAGCTGGCCTGCGAGATTGCCAACCTTGGCGATACAGAGATCACCCGCCAGTTCGAGGCGCTGCGCACCGGGGTCATGGCGCTGAGCCGGGCGCTGGGCGATAGCGGCGGCGGCATGCGTCGGCTGCGCAAGCCGATCACCATGCTGGTCGACATGCTGCACCGCGAAAATACCGCGCTTCTGGGCGCGTGGGACAGCGGTGATCGCTTTCGGGCCCGGCGCCGCTACATCGCCCATCTGGTCGCAATCGGCGAGGCATACGAGGGGTGCGCGCGCAAGTCCGGCGCCCGAACCGGACGCGATGCGTACGAATTGCAGGCCGACGTTCTGTGGCACCGGATGCCGCGCGATCAGGTGGCCTGATACCGCTTTGCTGCGAACGCGAAATGGCGGGGTTTCCCCCTAGCAACTTGCCCGGATTGATCTTAGATTTGCTTTGAACGGCGGTCACTCAGGAGGTCACATGTCCGGCGCTGCGTTGCAGAAAACGGCTTACGTGCTGCTGATCGTCCTGCTTTTCGGGGTCACTTCGGGCTGGCTCGGAGGGCTCTGAGCATGGCAAAGCGCTATGGCGGCAAATTCAGCCCCGACGGCGACGACTCCGCGCCCGATCTGCCCGCGGGGCATTATACCGGCGCAACGGTCGATCCGGTGGGCGCGCGCACCAACGTGATGTTTGCGCCGCCGATCGTTCTGGCGGCGACCTCGCTCAATGATGGGGCTATCGGCCTTGCGGTCGGTCTTGCCGGGGCGGGGGCGCTGCTGCTTGGCGCATGGCTGCTGCGCGACGGGGTTCGCGCGCAGGCCGCCTATGATGCCCGCCGCGTCGCACGTCGCCCGGCGATCCCGCGCAAGATCCTTGCCGCGGCGGCAACGGGCATCGGCGTCGGCCTTGCCGTGGCGCGGGGGGAGGGAAACCTGCTGGCCGCGCCGCTTTATGGGATTTGCGCCGGGGCGCTGCATCTGGCCGCCTTTGGCATCGACCCGCTGAAAAGCAAGGGAATGGACGGCGTCGATACCTTCCAGCAGGATCGCGTTGCCAAGGTGGTGGACGAGGCCGAAACCTACCTGTCCGAGATGGAGGGCGCGGTGCGCCGCGCGGGCGATCGCGAGGTCGAGGCGCGAGTCGAGCGCTTTCACACCAAGGTCAGCCAGCTGATCCGCACGGTCGAGGAAGACCCGCGCGATCTGACCGCCGCGCGCAAGTATCTGGGCGTCTATCTGATGGGCGCGCGCGATGCGGCGGTGAAATTCGCCGATATCTTCAGCCGCAGCCGGGATCAGGGCGCGCGCAGCGATTTCATGATGCTCCTCACCGATCTTGAGGACAGCTTCAGCCAGAAGAACCAGAAACTCCTGCTCGACAGCAACGCCGATCTTACGGTCGAAATCGAGGTTTTGCGGGATCGTTTGCAACGGGACGGGCTGCGCGCGCGTTAAGCACGGTAGCCTGAACGGGAAAATTTAGTCGGGAGACGTATGGATGTCCGAGAGCGTAAGAGTCGAGGCTGCAAAGTCCGTGGCAATGGTCGATGAACTGAACGCGGTCGTTCTGCCCGAGCCGGGAGAGGCGCAGGCCATCGTACCGCTGGCAGAGGCCTCGCCCGAAATCTCCGAAGAGATCCGCTCGCGCATGAGCGAAATCGACATGGAGGACAGCAATTCCATCGTCTCTTTCGGGTCGAACGCGCAGGCCGAGCTTCAGGAAATCTCGAAAGAGATGCTCGACGGGGTGCGCAACAAGGATGTCGGCCCGGCCGGTGACAGCCTGCGCGACATCGTCACCACGCTGAAGGGCTTTGCGGTGTCGGAACTCGACGTGCGCCGCAAGCAGAGCTGGTGGGAAAAGCTGATGGGCAAAGCCGCGCCCTTTGCCAAGTTCACCGCGAAATACGAACAGGTGCAGGGCCAGATCGACCGCATCACCGACAATCTGCTCAAGCATGAACATGTCCTGCTCAAGGACATCAAATCGCTTGATATGCTGTATGACAAGACGCTGTCCTTCTACGACGAACTGGCGCTGTATATCGCCGCGGGCGAGGCCAAGCTGGCCGAGATCGACAGCGTGGACATTCCCGCGCACGAGGCGGCGGTGCAGGCCGCGCCCGAGGCCGAGCAGGTGATGAAGGCGCAGGAGTTGCGCGATCTGCGCGCCGCGCGCGACGATCTGGAACGCCGGGTGCATGATCTGAAGCTGACGCGGCAGGTGACGATGCAGTCGCTGCCCAGCATCCGGCTGGTGCAGGAGAACGACAAGTCGCTGGTGACCAAGATCAATTCGACCCTCGTCAACACCGTACCGCTGTGGGAAACCCAGCTGGCGCAGGCGGTCACCATCCAGCGCAGCACCGAAGCTGCCAAGGCGGTGCGCGAGGCCAATGACCTGACCAACGAGCTGCTGACCGCCAACGCCGCCAACCTGCGCGACAGCAACAAGGCGATCCGCACCGAGATGGAGCGCGGCGTCTTCGACATCGAGGCCGTCAAGCAGGCCAATGCCGATCTGATCGCCACCATCCAGGAAAGCCTGCAAATCGCCGATGAGGGCAAGGCGCGCCGTGCCAAGGCCGAGGATGAGCTGAAAAAGATGGAACACGATCTGCGCGACACGCTGGCCTCGGCCAAGGCGCGCAAGGATGGCGTGGGCGACAACGCTGGCACCGCCGTGCCCGGGCGCGGCTGAGCCATGCGCGCGGGGCTGCGTCATATCGGGCCGTGCCTGATGCTGCTCGGGGCGCTTGCCGCCTGCGACAGCTCGACACTTGCTCCGCGCCAGACCGACGTTGCGCCGCAGGCGCGGCCCGGTCCGCTCAAGCCTGAGCCACCGGAGCGCGAACCGCAGGCGCCCAGCCAGTCGCTGACCAGCCGCGATCTTCAGACCTATTACGCGAAGGTCCAGCAGGATCTGCTGGCGCAGGGGCTGCTGCGCACCGATGGCGGCGGGCCGGACACGCCGTTCACCGACACCATGCTTCTGCGCAATTTCGAACGCATCGCATTGGCCGAGGAATACGAGCGCGGCGCAGGGCTGCGCCCGTCGAACGGTGCGCTTGGCAATATCAAGAAATGGGAAATGCCGGTGCGCGTGGCCATCGAATACGGCGACCACGTTCCACAGGATCAGCGCGTGACCGACACCAACATGGTGACCGGCTACGTCAACCGGCTGGCGCGGATCACCGGGCATTCGATCACGATGACCGACGGGCCGGCGAATTTCCACGTGCTGTTCATGTCCGAGGATGACAAGGCTACGCTGGCGCCGCGCATCCGGGAGCTGGTGCCCGACATGAACCCGTCGGCGCTGGCGATCTTCGACAATCTGCCACGCTCGATCCATTGCCTTGTGATCGCGTTTTCGGCGCAGCGCGGCGGCTATGCCTACGGCGATGCCATCGCGGTGATCCGCTCCGAACATCCGGACCTGCTGCGCCGGTCGTGCATTCACGAGGAAATCGCGCAGGGGCTTGGTCTTGGCAATGACAGCCCGGCGGCGCGCCCGTCGATCTTCAACGATGACGACGAGTTCGCGCTGTTGACCACGCATGACGAGCTGTTGCTGAAATTGCTCTACGATCCTGCCGTCAAGGCCGGGATGGTCGCTGAAGAGGTGCGCCCCATTGTGCGACAGCGCGCCGCCGCATTGCTTGGCGGCAGCTAACACGCCGCCCCCTTTTTGCCACCGCTGTTCGCTGGGGTGTTCACAGCCTGCCTGTCAAATGATCCCCGCTTTGCGGGCGCAATTCTGTCGCGCCGCGCTTGTGCGCGGGCGAAGGGTGGTTAAGTTGACTGTGACACAGCATTTCTGATCGGGGGCCGACATGGGCATTCTTGATTTCCTTTCGGGCCAGTTCATCGACGTCATCCACTGGGTGGACGACAGCCGTGACACGATGGTCTGGCGCTTCGAACGTTACGGCCACGAGATAAAATACGGCGCCAAGCTGACCGTCCGCGAAGGGCAGGCGGCGGTGTTCGTGCACGAAGGCCAGCTGGCCGATGTGTTCACGCCGGGGCTGTATATGCTTGAAACCAACAACATGCCGGTGATGACTTCGCTTCAGCACTGGGATCATGGTTTTCGCTCGCCGTTCAAATCCGAGATCTATTTCGTCAACACCACCCGGATGACCGGGCTGAAATGGGGCACCAAGAACCCGATCATGTGCCGCGATCCCGAATTCGGGCCGGTGCGGCTGCGGGCTTTTGGCACCTATTCGGTGCGTGTCGCCGATCCGGCGCGCTTCCTGTCGGAAATCGTCGGTACCGACGGCGAATTCACCTCGGACGAGATCAGCTTTCAGATCCGCAATATCATCGTGCAGGAATTCTCGCGCCTGATCGCAGGGTCGGGCATTCCGGTGCTGGATATGGCGGCGAACACGCAGGATCTGGGGCGGATGCTGGCCGATGGCATTTCCGCGACCATCGCGGATTACGGCCTGTCGCTGCCCGAGCTTTACATCGAAAACATCTCGCTGCCCGCCGCGGTGGAAAAGGCGATGGACAAGCGCACCTCGATGGGGGTGCTGGGCAATCTCGACGCTTACACGAAATTTCAGGCCGCCGAGGCGCTGGGGGCCGAAGGTTCTGCCGCCGGGCAGGCCATGGGCACCGGCTTTGGCGCCGGGCTTGGCATGTCGATGGGCGCGCAGATGAGCGGTCAGGCGCAGGCCGGGCCTTGGGGCGCGCGGCCCTCGGCGCCGCCTCCACCGCCGCCGCCTCCGGTTGAACATGTGTGGCATCTGGCCGAGAACGGCCAGACCTCCGGCCCGTTCAGCAAGGCCCGGCTGGGCCGCATGGTGACCGAAGGCGGGCTGACCCGTCAAACCCATGTCTGGACGCAGGGGCAGGATGGCTGGAAGCGCGCCGAAGACGTGGCCGAACTGGCGCAGCTGTTCACCGTCATGCCGCCGCCGCCGCCGGGGAGCTAGCGCGGCAGCTCCAGCGCGCTCAGCAGGTTTGGCCCGAGGCAAGCATCGGGCGGGAACTGCATGTCGGGGGCCAATGTCGCCGGAAAGGGCCGATCGGGCGGCACTTGCGAGGCCAGCAACAGCTGCCCGTCAAGGCACAGATCCTGCGCCGCGTTGCCGATGTTAAAGCCAAAGCCGCCTTTGCCGCAATCGACGCCGTCACCGTCCATGTTCCACGCCTGCGGCATCGGGTGCTGCGCGCTGTAGACGGCGAAGGCCTCGCGCGCGGGCAGGTAGGTCAGTGTCCATGTGGTGGTCTCGCTCAGCATCCCCAGCGCCCAGCGGCCAATCGGCGCGCCGTCCTTGCGGCCTTCGATGAAAAAGCAGCTCAGGTCGCGGGCGTTGACCTCGGGCTGGCTCAGAAAAGCCTCGTCGAAGGCCATGCCGCCGTGCAGTTCATAGCCATTCGCGCCGTCCCAATGGAAGCTGTAGGCGATGTCTTCTGCTGCGGCGCCCGTCGCGGCCAGCGCCGCGAAAACCAGTCCTGCCAATGCGTTCACGTCATCCTCGCCTGCTGTTCGCGTTGCCATCGTAACGCGGCGGGGCGTGCAGGAAAACCGGGTTTCCCTTGCGCCGCTTCGCGCCTAGGGTCTCTCCCGAGACAGGCTTCAGAGGGCACTGATGAACGAGGAACACCGCTTTCCCTGCGAACAATGCGGGGCGGATTATCGCTATGATCCGGTCAAGGGCGAGCTGCATTGCGATCACTGCGGCCATATCAAGCCGGTCGAGGATGCGGGCCCTTGGGGTGGCGCGATCCGCGAGATGGATTTCAAGGCGGCCATCGCCAACCTGCTGCCCTTGCAAGAGATGGAAGACCTGCAGGTCACCCAGTGCCCCAATTGCGGCGCCGAGGTGGAATTCGACGCCGATGTGCATGCCGCCGAATGTCCGTTCTGCGCCACGCCGGTGGTCACCGGCACCGGCACCCATCGCCAGATCAAGCCGCGCGGCCTGCTGCCCTTTGCGCTGGACGAGACCGAGGCGCGCCGGGCGATGACCGACTGGCTGGGCGGGCTGTGGTTCGCGCCCGGCGGTTTGCAGGATTACGCCCGCAAGGGGCGCAAGATGCAGGGCATCTATGTGCCGTTCTGGACCTTCGACGCGCAGACGCAGACCGATTATCGCGGCCAGCGCGGCACGGTCTATCACGAAACCCGGCAGGTCATGCGCGATGGCAAGATGCAGCGCGTCACTGTCGCCAAGGTGCGCTGGCGCGCCGCGTCGGGGCGGGTGTCGCGGTTTTTCGACGATGTGCTGGTGCTGGCCTCGCGCAGCCTGCCCAAGAAATACACCGACGCGCTTCAGCCGTGGGATCTGACGCGGATGGAACCTTATCGCCCTGAATTTCTGGCCGGTTTCCGCGCCGAAGGCTATCAGGTCGATCTTGACGAAGGCTTTGCCGAAGCGCGCGGCATCATGGACCGGCAGATCGAACGGGACGTGAAATTCGACATCGGCGGCGACCGCCAGCGCATCCATGCGCTGGATACGCAGGTTGCGGATGTGACCTTCAAACATGTGCTGCTGCCGGTCTGGCTGGCCGCCTACAAATACAAGGGCCAGACCTATCGCTTTGTGGTCAACGGCACCACGGGCCGGGTACAGGGCGAACGGCCATGGTCGGCCTGGAAGATCGCGCTTGCGGTCATTGCCGGGCTGATCGTTGCGGGCGTGGTGGGCTATGTGGTCGCGATGAACGGCTGACACAGGCAGGGGTGGGCATTGCTGCCCACCCCCTCCACAGCGACGGCGCCAAAGGTTTCGGTCAAGGCAGGACGGGGATCGCCGCCTCGGTTTTCGCCTCTCGCACAGCCTCCGTGGACTCTGCGAACCCTCCCAAGGCGTCTGATCGACGCCCCTCGACCTGAGTTCCACTGGTACACGAAGGACCATCACCATGCTCCTCCTCGTGGCAGGGTAAAGATTGCAGTCCGACCCGACAGGGTGTTGACGCTTGCCGCAACCGTCTGTCGCGTTTCACGCGATGCAACGGGCAGACCCGCAGCGCGGCGCGGGGGCGTTCGCCCCAAACGTCTCGCCGGGCCCCAAAGCGCGGTGCGTCCGGCCCTTTGCCGGGGATCGGGGTAGGCCATGCGGCCCATGCAACCCCGTCCTTTCCACATCTTCAGAGTATCGCGCAAAAACCCGCCCGACCATGATCCCGGTCAAGTTCCTGCGATTATCCGCACTTGATTTCAGGGGGCGGTCCGGGGCAGGTTGCGGCGCTAACAGGAATGGGAGGGCGGGGCATGATCCTCTGCTGCGGAGAATCGCTGATCGACATGTTGCCGCGTACGGCAACCACCGGAGAAGCGTCGTTTGCGCCGGTTGCGGGCGGCTCGGTGTTCAACACCGCCATCGCGCTGGGGCGGCTTGGCGCGCCTGCGGGCTATTTCGGCGGGCTGTCGAATGATCTGTTCGGACAGGTGCTGTCGAAGGCGCTGAGCGAGTCGCGCGTCGATGCCTCGCTGGCGCCGCGCAGCGAGCGGCCGACAACGCTGGCCTTTGTGACGCTGACCAATGGGCAGGCGCAATACGCCTTTTACGACGAGATGACCGCCGGGCGTATGCTGACCCCCGCTGATTTGCCGACGCTGACGGATGGCGTCGAGGCGCTGTTCTTTGGCGGCATTTCTCTGGTGTCCGAGCCTGCCGCCGACAGCTATGCCGCGCTTTGCGCCGGTGCGGGCGAGCGGCTGGTGATGATGGATCCCAACATTCGCCCCGGTTTCGTCACCGACGAGGCGGGCTATCGCGCGCGGCTGGCGGCGATGCTGTCGCGCGCCGACATCGTCAAGATCTCGGACGAGGACATGTTCTGGCTTGGCACCACCCCTGAGCAACTGCTGGAAGGCGGCGTGGCGCTGGTGCTGGAAACCCGCGGTGCCGTCGGGGTCAGTGCAAGAACGGCAGCGGGCGAGATGCTGGTGCCCGCGCGCAAGGCCGAGGTGGTCGATACGGTCGGCGCGGGCGATACTTTCAACGCCGGGCTGTTGGCCGGGCTGTGGCGGGCGGGGCTGCTGTCACGCGAAGGCGTGCGCGATGCATCGCTCGAGGCGCTGCGCCCGGCGGTGGCGCTTGGCGCGGCGGCGGCGGCGGTGACCGTCTCGCGCGCGGGGGCCAACCCGCCGTGGGCCAACGAATTGTGAGAGCCATCGTTCAGCGCGTCACGCAGGCGCAGGTCAGCGTTGGTGGCGCGGTGATCGGCGAGGTCGGGCCGGGACTGATGATCCTTGTCTGCGCCATGCAGGGTGACACCGAGGCCGAATCGAAAAAACTGGCGGCCAAGATCGCCAAGCTGCGGATTTTTGCCGACGAGGCGGGCAAGATGAACCGCTCGGTGCTGGATGTGCATGGGGCGGCGCTGGTGGTCAGCCAGTTCACGCTTTCGGCGGATACCCGCAGCGGCAACCGGCCCGGCTTTTCCAGCGCCGCCGCGCCAGACACGGGGCGGCGGCTTTACGAGCATTTCGCGGCCCAGCTGCAAGCGCAGGGCGTGCCCGTCGGCACGGGGCGTTTCGCGGCCGAGATGCAGGTGAGCCTGATCAATGACGGGCCGGTGACGATCCCTCTCGACACCGACACCTGGGCCAAGAGCTAGAGCGTTTCCAGCGCGCGGGCAAAGATCGCCGGATCGACGTTGCCGCCGGACACGGTGCAGATCACCGCATCGCCTTCGATGTCCGCGCCCCGGAACAGCGCCGCCGCCAAGGCCACCGCGCCGCCGGGCTCTGCCACGATCTTGAGATGCCGGAACGCCAGCGCCATCGCCCGCAGCGCCTCGTCCTCGCTGACCGCAAGGCCCGGCCCGCACAGGCGCTTCATGATCGGAAAGGTCAGGTTCCCCGGCTGCGGCGTGATGATCGCATCACAGATATTGCCCGACAGCCGTACGTTACGCTCGATCTTGCCAGAGGCGAGCGAGCGGGCGGCATCGTCGAAGCCTTCGGGTTCTGCCGGGCGCACCCGCATCCCCGGCGCGCGGGCTTCCAGCGCCAGCGCGATGCCCGAGGTCAGCCCGCCGCCGCCGCAACACACCAGCACGTCAGCCTGTGAAACCCCCGCTTCGGCGGCCTGCTCGGCGATTTCCAGCCCGCAAGAGGCTTGCCCGGCGATCACCTCGGGCTCGTCAAAGGGCTTGACCAGCACGAGGCCGCGTTCCTGCGACAGCTTTTCCCCAAGCGCGTCGCGGTCTTCGCTGGCCCGATCATAGGGCACCACCTCGGCCCCAAGTCCGCGCGTGCCGGCGACCTTGGCGGCGGGCGCATCGGACGGCATGATGATCACCGCCGGCACCCCGTGCAGCTTGGCCGCCAGCGCCACGCCCTGCGCGTGGTTGCCCGAGGAAAACGCGATGATGCCGCGCGCCCGCGTTTCGGGGGGCATCGCCGAAATCGCCGACCACGCGCCGCGAAACTTGAAGCTGCCGGTGTGTTGCAGGCATTCGGCCTTTACCAGCACGCGCCTTCCGGCGATCTCGTCCAGAAAGGGCGAGCTGAGCAGAGGGGTGCGGCGGGCGTGACCGGCCAGCCGCGCGGCGGCGGCGTCGATGCGGGCGATGTCCATAGGGATGTCCTTGCGCTGTTCTTGCGCGGAACCTGCGTCCGCGGCGCGGGCATGTCAATCGCTTGCACTGCGCGCGGGGCGAGGGCTATCTGCGCACCATGATCGAACGGCAGCATATCGAGGCGGGCGTTGTCTCGCGTGCGCTTTATTCGCCTTGCGAGACGTACCGCTACGGGCTCGAACGGCGCTGGGGCGAGGGCGGCTGCCTGCTGTTCATCATGCTCAACCCCTCGACCGCCGACGAGCGGCGCAACGATCCCACCATCGAGCGCTGTCAGCGCCGGGCCGTGGCGCTGGGTTTTGGCGCGTTGCGCATCGCCAATCTCTTTGCCTTTCGTGCCACGCGGCCTGCCGATCTGCGCCGCGCGCCGGTGCCGGTCGGGCCGGAAAACGACGCGCTCTTGTTGCGCTGGCACCGCGCGGCAGAGATGACCCTTGCCGCATGGGGCACGCATGGCAGCTATCTGGGGCGGGCTGCGCAAGTGGCGGGGCTTTGCGGCGAGCTGCATCACCTCGGGCTGACCCGCGACGGGCACCCGAGGCATCCGCTTTATGTCCCTTACGCGGTTGCGCCCTTGCCATGGGTGCGCCCCGCGTAAGGCGCTCCGCCGTTCGGGCCATGTTTACCTTTGTCTGTCTTGCAGGGGCCGAGCGCGTTTCGAGGGATGGCAGATGCTTTGGCTCGCTGGGCTGATGGGAATGATGGTGCTGGGATCGGTGGCGGTTTTTGGCACGCAGGACAGCGGGATGAGCCGGGTGACGGCGCCTTGCCTGACGATGACGGCAGGACGGACCCTGTCGTCGCTCTGCGCGCGGAATGGCCGCCGGGCGGCGATCTGCCGTCGCCGGGGCCGCAAACCGGCGCTGAGCTGGCCGAACACCTGCCCGGCGATGCCACCGACCATCCGGCCGCGCCGGCGGATGTCGTCGCAACGCGCTGGCCGGGTGCTGACCCCAAGGCGGACCCAGACGAGACGACCGACGAGGCGCTGGACGAGGGCGCGCCGCCGTACTGGGACGATGGCCGGGGCGACGCGGGGCCGGCGCCCGCAGACCCAGATGCGCCGGATGCACACATGGTCATCGTCTGGGACCACAGCGATGGCGGCGCGCCGCCGCTGCTGGGTCTGCGCGTTTCCAAGACGCCGGGCATGACCGATATCCTGCTGGATGGCGCGCCAGTCGCCACGCTGCCCGCGGCGGATGTGCCCCCGCCGGACAGCATCGTTCTGATCAGCGAAAGCGCCGCGGCAGGGCTGCCTGTCTGACCACATGGCCTTTTCCTTTGCCAAACGCGTGGAATCGCCCTATAGGCGCACATCCCCCGGCCTGCCGGGTGGATATCTCCACGGGCCTTGCTGGACGACATCCCGGCCTGCGCCATTCACACAAACCCAAAGGAGACCCCGATGTCGATCACCGTCGAAGAAAAGAACCGCCTGCTGAAAGAATTCGCAACCAAGGAAGGCGACACCGGTTCGCCCGAAGTTCAGGTTGCCATCCTCACCAGCCGCATCACCACGCTGACCGAGCACTTCAAGACCCACAAGAAGGACAACCACTCGCGTCGTGGCCTTCTGATGATGGTGGCTCAGCGCCGCAAGCTGCTGGATTACCTCAAGAAGAAAGAAGAGGCTCGGTACACCGACCTCATCAAGCGCCTCGGCATCCGCCGCTAAGCGCTTCGGCATCCGCCGTTAAGCATACGGGCATCGCGCCCCATCGGTTTTGTAGACGCCCGCTTCCACCGAAGCGGGCGTTTCGCGTTTTCGGCCCCTGCGCAAGGCCGTGGGCAAGTCATGGCAGGGGTCGCGGGCAGCGCGGACAGGATGGCCGCGCCAGGCCCGGTGGCAGGGGCAGGGGGCCTTGGCTGGCCCGCTCCGTCGCTATGGGGGCGCGGCAGCAGGATCTCGGGTTTTTCTTTCAATCTGTGGCAAAACACTATATGGGCGGCCCCATCTGAGACGTGACGCCGATAGCCCCCGGGCGCGTGCAAGAGGATGAAGGGGGCGGCGGCAATGGGGCCGCCACGCAAAATGGGAGACGCGGGAGGGCCCGCGAGGCTCCCCTACAGGATATGCATACGCAAATGTTCAACATCTCCAAGAAATCCATGCAGTGGGGCGAAGAGACCCTCACCCTGGAAACGGGCAAGGTTGCCCGCCAGGCTGACGGCACCGTCATCGCCACGCTGGGCGAGACCTCGGTCATGGCCAACGTGACCTTCGCGAAAGAGCCGAAGCCGGGTCAGGACTTCTTTCCGCTGACCGTCCACTATCAGGAAAAATACTACGCTGCGGGCAAGGTTCCCGGCGGGTTCTTCAAGCGCGAGGCGCGGCCGACCGAAAAGGAAACGCTGACCGCCCGCCTGATCGACCGTCCGATCCGCCCGCTGTTCGTGTCCGGCTTCAAGCACGAAGTGCTGGTGATGTGCACCGTGCTGTCGCACGATCTGGTCAACGACCCCGATATCGTCGCAATGATCGCCGCTTCCGCCGCGCTGACCATCTCCGGCGTGCCCTTCATGGGCCCGATCGCTGGCGCTCGCGTCGGTTTTGAGGATGGCGAATACGTGCTGAACCCGACCGTCGATGATATGCAGGGGCTGCGCAACAACCCCGAGCAGCGTCTCGATCTGGTTGTCGCCGGCACCAAAGAAGCCGTGATGATGGTCGAATCGGAAGCTTACGAGCTGACCGAAGACGAGATGCTCGGCGCCGTGGTCTTTGCTCACGAGCAGATCCAGCCGGTCATCGACCTGATCATCTCGCTGGCAGAAGACGCCGCGAAAGAGCCGTTCGACTTCCAGGCACCGGATTATTCCGAGCTGTTCGGCGTTGTGAAGGGCCTTGGCGAAGACAAGATGCGCGCCGCCTATGCGATCTCCGACAAGCAGGCACGTGTTGCCGCCGTGTCGGCCGCCAAGGAAGACATCAAGGCGCAGCTCTCCGAAGAGCAGCTTGAGGATGCCAACCTCGGCTCCGCCCTGAAGAAGCTAGAATCGACCGTTCTGCGCGCCGATGTGGTGAAGAACAAGCGCCGCATCGATGGTCGTGCGCTTGACGAGATCCGCTCGATCGTGTCGGAAACCAAGGTTCTGCCGCGCACCCACGGTTCTGCGCTGTTCACCCGCGGTGAAACCCAGGCGCTGGTCGTGACCACGCTGGGCACCGGCGATGACGAACAGTTCATCGACGCGCTGCACGGCAACTTCAAATCCAACTTCATGCTGCACTACAACTTCCCGCCCTATTCGGTCGGCGAAGTGGGTCGTGTGTCCGGTCCGGGCCGCCGCGAAATCGGCCACGGCAAGCTGGCATGGCGCGCGCTGCAGGCGGTTCTGCCGGCGGCGACGGATTTCCCCTACACCATCCGCATCGTGTCCGAGATCACCGAATCCAACGGCTCGTCGTCGATGGCGTCGGTCTGCGGCGGTTCGCTGTCGATGATGGACGCGGGCGTTCCGCTCAAGGCGCCGGTGGCCGGTGTGGCCATGGGTCTCGTGCTTGAGGACGATGGCGAATGGGCGGTCCTGTCGGATATCCTTGGCGACGAGGATCACCTCGGCGACATGGATTTCAAGGTTGCGGGCACCGAAAACGGCATCACCTCGCTGCAGATGGACATCAAGGTCGCGGGCATCACCCCCGAGATCATGAAGCAGGCGCTGGCGCAGGCCAAGGCCGGCCGTCTGCACATTCTGGGCGAGATGTCCAAGGCGCTGACCGAGGCGGGCGAGTTCTCTGAACATGCGCCGCGCATCGAGACCATGAACATCCCCACCGACAAGATCCGTGAAGTGATCGGCTCGGGCGGTAAGGTCATCCGCGAGATCGTCGAAGTGTCGGGCGCCAAGGTCGACATCAACGACGATGGCGTGATCAAGATCGCCTCGCCGAACGGTGAAGCCATCCAGAAGGCCTATGACATGATCTATTCGATCGTGGCCGAGCCCGAGGAAAACAAGGTCTACAAGGGTAAGGTCGTGAAGATCGTCGATTTCGGCGCCTTCGTGAACTTCTTTGGCAAGCGTGACGGCCTCGTGCATGTCAGCCAGATCGAAAACCGCCGCCTGAACCATCCTTCGGACGTTCTGAAGGAAGGCCAGGAAGTCTATGTCAAGCTTCTGGGCTTTGACGATCGCGGCAAGGTGCGCCTCGCGATGAAGATGGTGGATCAGGCGACCGGCGAAGAGCTGGCCCCCGAAAAGAACAAGGAAGACGCCGAATAAGGCATCGCCATTCGACCGTCATGTCAGCACCCCGACCGAAAGGTCGGGGTGTTTTCATTTTGCCGGGTCCGTTTGAATAAAGGTGCGATGGAAATGCTGGCGTCGACCTTGTCATCAAGGAAATTACCAATTTGTTAATGTCTGCATGATTGGATGCTAGCAAATGCAAATACGGCGGCGCCACTCACGGACCTAACGCCAGCCAATGGGTCCCGGGGCGGGATATCCCGGGGCCCAGTCTATTCTTGAAAAGCGCTGATCTCATGGCGGGATGCAAGTTCCCGGCGCTGCGCTTGCGATGCAATGTGATGTCCGGACCCGAATTGCAGGCATTACGTTGCAAAACCAGCTCTTGCTGGCGCGGGTTCGGCGCGGCCCGACAACAGCCTTGGCGTTGCTGGCGGCAGCAAAAAAAAGGGCCGGGCAATGACGCCCGGCCAAGTCCAACAGGGAGGTGCATGTGAGAACCCGCACATGCAACGGGACAGCCCTTATCTAATACTCAAAGGTATTTGTACAATGCCCGTTTGCACTGTCAAAAGGCGGAATTCCGCCTGTCGTCAATCTGACCGCCGCCGCCGCGTTGCAGCAAAGGTTTCCACCCGTTCTCAGGAACCGGGGCAGGGCACCTACGTTTCCATCCAAAGATAAGGTGCGCTGCGTCTTGCAACCATCTTCACTCTGCCAGCTTTGTCGCACAAATCGGGTGACGGGCGTTCTTTTTCTTACCCCATAAGGGTTTACCCTAAGCGCACGCTGACAGCTATGCCATGCGCGCAATAGCGGTCGAGCGCGGCGATACGGAGTTGGATTTCTGCGAATTGGCGGTCGAACCTCCGTGCCATGAGAGATTGCTCCATCCGTTTCAGGCAGAGCCTCCACTGACCGACCGGGATGAAGGGCGCGCGTTGCAAAGAAATCTCACGAGAACCGTGGGATGAGTCCGGCGAAAGGGGGGATTTGGCCGATTCCGTGGAAAAACACGCGCTCGCTGATGCAGGATTCTACCCGGTGACGAGACCGCAAGTGCCTCTCTTATCAGGCTTTTCGCGAATGCTGCGGTGCAGGAAAGATCTTGGCCAGTTTCCGGAAGTTTTGGGCGACTGCGGCGAGGAGGAATTCGTCATTCGCACCGCAGGGTCCACGTGATCGGAGCCGGTTCAGGCCAAGGATCCGTTTGAGGTGAGTAAAGAGCATCTCGACCTTCTTTCGCAGCTTCATCGAGATGACCTATTGCTCGGTTTTGGCGATATCGCGGACGACCTGCCGGGCGTCCTCATGTTCCTCGCGGGTGACCGAGCGGAAATTCATATTCGGGCAGCAGCGTGCCTTCAAGGGACAGGCCTGACAGGTGTGCTTCAGACACCGGTATTTGGCGACGCCCTTGCCGGTCGGACCGCGATTGGGATCGGAGTAGTTGCGACGGAATTGCATCAGCTCGTGCCTCTCAGGGCAGATGTACTGGTTGTTCTCGGCGTCCCATTCGAAGTCGGCGCGGGTCCCAGTGCCGTCGCTGCGCCCAGACTCGTCCAAGACCGGATGTGAGGAGCAATCTGTTGGTCGACCAACCAGCCGAGCATCGGGGCCGTGCCATAGGCGGTGCCGGCAATCAGGCGCTCGGGGTGGAGGTCGAACCTGGCCTTCACGCGCTTGAGCATGGTCTTCGTCGAGCCCACTTCAGCCTGCCGGATGGACCGCGTCGCTTCCACGTCCACGATGACGCCATGGTCCGTATCGATCAGGTAGTTGTCGGAATAGCTGAAGAATGCCGGACCCTTGCGCGCCGCCGTCCACTGGCTGGCCGGGTCGGAATGAGAGTGTCAGATCTTCTGTGTATGAGCGATCCGGTGCATGCTTCTTCGAAAGGAAGCATGCATGACGATCTCCAGGGAACTACTGGATGAACTGCTGAAGTGCGTGGAGCGTCCTGAGGACCTGCTCGGCGAGGCCGGGTTGATGAAAGAGCTGAAGATCGAGCTCATGGAGCGGATGCTGGGCGCCGAGCTGACCGCGCATCCACTGCCCGGCAGGGTATTGCATAGCAATATCCCGAAAAGGGTGGGCTATGAAGAGGGCCAGGAGGTTCCACCGGGCCAGGGCAACCGCCGGAACGGCACCTCGACCAAGGTGCTGAAAGGGCAGGACGGAGAGATGCCGGTGGCGGTGCCCCGCGACCGCGACAGCAGCTTCGAGCCCGAACTGGTGAAGAAGGGCCAGACCCGGATCGACGGGATGGATGACAAGATCATCGGGCTTTATGCCGCCGGGCTGACGGTGCGGGATATCCAAGCTCATCTGCTCGAGATCTACGGCCTGAAGGTCTCGCCCGACCTGATCAGCCGCGTGACCGACGCCGTTCTGGACGAGGTCCGGGAATGGCAGAGCCGGGCGCTGGAGCGGATGTATCCGATTGTGATCTTCGACGCGCTACGGGTGAAGATCCGCGATGCCGACAGCCGGACGGTGAAGAACAAGGCTGTGTATGTCGCCTTGGGCGTTACCCGCGATGGCCAGCGCGAGGTTCTTGGCCTCTGGATCGCCGAAAATGAAGGCGCCAAATTCTGGCTGGCAGTGATGAACGAGCTGAAGAACCGCGGTACCCAGGACATCCTGATCGCGGTCGTGGACGGCCTGAAGGGCTTCCCCGAGGCCATCACCGCCGCCTTCCCGGAGGCCATGGTCCAGACATGCATCGTGCATCTGCTGCGCCACAGCCTGAACTTCTGCTCCTGGAAGGACCGGAAGATGGTGGCGGCCGACCTGCGCCGGGTTTACAGCGCCCCGACCGCCGATATGGCCGAGGCCGAGCTCGATGCCTTCGAGGAGAAATGGGCCGGGAAATACGCCTCCATCGCCCCGGCCTGGCGCCGGGCATGGCAGGAGGCGATCCCGTTCTTTGGTTTCGATCCCGCGATCCGCAAGATCATCTACACCACGAATGCCATAGAAAGTCTGAACCGCGTCATCCGGAAATCCATCAAGACACGGGGCTCGTTCCCAACCGACGAGGCCGCGACCAAGCTGATCTACCTCGCCATCCGCAACTTCGAGAGGGATGGCCGAAACGTCAGGGAATGGTTTGCAGCCCGCAATCAGTTCGCCATAATGTTCGGTGAGCGCTTCGACGCTTGAGTATCCAAAACCGCATGGATCGGCACGGATACACAAAGTTCAGGAAACTCCCCAAGGAATGGGACGTAAACTTGGGCTGGACCTCGCTGGCGGCACCGAAGGCTGCCTCATCCAGGGTGGCGAGATACTCGCGAACGGCCCTTGGCGCGTCGGAGAGATCAATCTGCTTCGCGTCCCACTCCTCCTTGGGCGTCGAGTTCTGCTTGTTGACATCAGCCTCGATCAGACTGGCATCCACCGCCATGCGCTGTCCGCTGACCAGGCCTACTTCGATACAGCGGGCTACTGTGGTCTCGAAGAGGTGGCGGAGCAACTCGCTGTCGCGTAAATGCCCATGTCGGTTCTTAGAAAACGTGGAATGGTCGGGCACCCGGTCGCTGAGGTCCATGCGGCCGAACCAGCGATAAGCCAGGTTCAGATGCACCTCTTCGCAGAGCCTCCGCTCTGCCCGGATACCGAAGCAATAGCCCACCAGCAGCATCCGTATGAGGAGTTCAGGATCGACCGAAGGCCGCCCGGTATGGCTGTAGAAATCGGCAAGGTAGGTGCGGATCCCGGACAGGTCGACGAACCGATCGATTGAGCGCAGTAGGTGGTTCTGCGGGACATAATCCTCAAGCGAAAACTCGTAGAACAGCGCCGGTTGCGCCTCCCGCCCCGGTCCCATCATCGCCAATCCTCCTACCCAATGTAGGAATTGAATCAGCCGACGGTCCTTCAATCAAGCGAGAGTTTTTCAACGAAATAGGCCACCACCCGATCTGTGCAACAAAGCCAGTTCGATGGGGTTCAGGTTTGGCGGGTATGGCGGCAGGTAAAGGAACCAGCAGCCATGGTCGCGCAAGGCCTCGGCGGCTTCCGTGTTCCGGTGCGTGGCCAGGTTGCCACGGGCGACGACCGTGCCGGGGGGGATCTCAGGCACCAGCACTTTGCGGAGGCAGGCGGCAAACACGGAGCCATCCAGTCTCCCTTTGATGACCCACGGGGGGCAGCGCGTCTTGGGGCAGGCCCGTGATCAATGTCTTCGCTCCCTAGCAGCCAAAGGGGGCGTCCATGGTCAGCCACTCCCTCGCTTGGCCCTGCTGCGCAGGCGGGCCAGGCTCATCTTAACTAAATTTTTAAAAGTAAAAACAAAGTGTTATATCTAGGCCGTGACGGCTGGACCTCGATGCCTGAACCAATCGGCGCGCTGCTGTCTTACCTTGGCTCGATGGCGCTCGGTTGCGACCATCGACTTTTTTGAACGTGTAGCCAAGCCGGATCAGCAACTTGGCGATGGAAGAGGGATGAGCCCACCCGCCCCCTGCCTCTGGCATCGCATCGGGCGGTTCGAAGAGCGCTATGCGGTGTCCCGGCCGATGAAATTTTCAAGGAAAGCCTGATGCGGGGCCAGTTTCTCCCTGCGGCGTGGTAGGATCTGAGGGGCGGGTTCCGCATTGCCCTTGGTCCGAACCCAACGTGCCCACCGCGCACCCGTGCCGCAGACAACTTCAGACGAAAAGCCGCCGCCCGCCCGCTTAACCCTTCTTCAATGTATCTCTGAAACCGCGCTCGCAGGGCAGATGGCGAAGGTTCTGACATGATCCGCCCTTCCAAGATGGATGAATCACATCTGTCGTATCAAAAGAATTCCCCGTGTCTCAGGTTCAAAGCGAAACGCTTTAAAAACAGGGCACCCTGTCTCAGGGGCAGAGGGGGGCCAGCCCCCCCGCGCTACGCGCTCCCCCCGGAGTTTATCCGGCAAGATGAAGGTAAGGCGCAGCGCCCTGCTTCATCTTGCCGGATAAACTCCCGCCGGAGGCAGGCCGGGCATTGCGGCCAGGCCTGCCTTTGCATCAGGAGACTAGACGATAGCCGCCGGATTCAGTCACAAGGATGCGCGCGTTCGAAGGATCGGGCTCGATCTTTTGACGCAGGCGGTAGATGTGGGTTTCCAGCGTGTGGGTCGTGACGCCCGCATTATACCCCCAGACCTCGTGCAGCAGGACATCGCGAGGCACCACGCCTTCGGTCGAGCGATAGAGGTACTTCAGGATGCTGGTCTCTTTTTCGGTGAGGCGGATCTTGCGATCCTCCTCGGTCACCAGCAGCTTCATTGCGGGTTTGAATGTATACGGGCCGACGGTGAACACGGCATCCTCGGATTGCTCATGCTGGCGCAGCTGGGCGCGGATGCGGGCCAGCAGTACCGGAAATTTGAAGGGCTTGGTGACGTAGTCGTTCGCCCCGGCGTCGAGACCGAGAATGGTGTCTGCGTCGGTATCGTGGCCGGTCAGCATGATGATCGGCGCCTTGACTCCCTGCTTGCGCATCAGCTTGCACAGCTCGCGACCGTCGGTGTCGGGCAGGCCGACGTCGAGAATGATCAGCTCGTAATTTTGTTCCTTGACCCGGCCCATGGCCCCGGTGCCGTTGTCGGCTTCGAACACCTCGAAGTCTTCGGTCATCACCAGCTGTTCGGCCAGCGCCTCGCGCAGGTCGTCGTCGTCGTCCACCAGCAGGATGTTCTTGATCTGGGGCATGTCTCGGTCTTCCTTGTCTCGTTTCCCCTCACATGGAAACACCGTTGCGTGTGGGCAAGTTTTACTGCAACTGTCTCACGCCCTCGTGTTGCGCTAGGGCTTTTGTTACAGGATCCGGGCTGATTTGTTGCAGTGCCGCCTCTGATCTGGAAGACTCGCATGCCCCTTGCTCCAAGCCTTATGGAACTTCTTGCCCGCGCGCGGGCCGATCTGCGCATGGGGGTGCCGGTGGTGCTGACCGGCGGCGAGGGTGGGGTTCTGATGCTGGCGGCCGAGACTGGCGCGCCAGAGCGGCTGGCAGAGATGCTGGCGCGGGGCGCGCCCGATCTGGTGCTGACCGCGCGCCGGGCCGAGACGCTCAAGGCGCGGGCCTATGATGGCGATGTCGCGCGGGTGGTGCTGCCCAAGGGCGCCGATATCGGCTGGGTTCTGGCCATCGCCGATCCCAAGGACGATCTGTCGGCGCCGATGAAGGGCCCGCTTGCCACGCGGCGCGAGGGCAACGCGGCGCTGCATCGGCTGGCGATCACGCTGGCGAAATCGGCGCGTCTGTTACCGGCGGCGCTAGTGATGCCTCTGGAATCGCCCGAGGCGCTGGCCCGCGACGAACGCCTGACCCTGATCGACGGCAACGAGGCCGCGCCGTGGCTGCTGGCGCTGGCGAATCTCGATCACGTGGTGTCGGCGCGCGTACCGCTACGCGCCGCCGAGAACGCCCGTCTGCATATCTTCCGCCCCGAGGATGGATCGGATGAGCATTACGCCATCGAGATCGGCCGCCCCGACCGCGCTGCCCCGGTGCTTGCGCGGCTGCATTCGGCCTGTTTCACGGGCGATCTTCTGGGCTCGTTGAAATGCGATTGCGGCCCGCAGCTGAACGCGGCGCTGGCAAAGATGGGGCAGGAGGGCAGCGGCGTCTTGCTGTATCTCAATCAGGAGGGGCGCGGCATTGGCCTTGCCAACAAGATGCGCGCCTATGCCTTGCAGGATCAGGGCTTTGATACCGTCGAGGCCAACCATCGGCTGGGGTTCGAGGATGACGAACGCGATTTCCGCCTTGGGGCCGAGATCCTGCGCAAGATGGGCTTTGGCGCGGTGCGGCTGCTGACCAACAACCCCGCCAAGATCGCCATGATGGAACGTTGCGGCATCGCGGTGAGCGAGCGTGTGCCGCTGAAAGTGGGCGAGAACCCGTTCAACGAGGCCTATCTGGCTACCAAGGCTGCCAAGTCGGGGCATCTGCTATGAGCATGGTGCTGACGCCGATGGGGCTGCGCTTTGCCGGGAGGGTCTGGCCCTGTTCGATCGGCAAGGGCGGAATCCGGGCGGACAAGCGAGAAGGCGATGGCGCAACGCCCAAGGGCGCGCATCGCATCGTCGGCACGCTCTACCGGCCCGACCGCGTCGCGCCGCCCGCGCCTTGGGCGCAGCCGATCCTGCCCGGAGATCTGTGGTCTGATGCCGAAGGCGATGCCGATTACAACCACGCCGTCCGGGCACCCTATGCCCATAGCCACGAGCGGATGCGCCGCGCTGATCCGCTGTATGACATCGTGCTGCTGACCGACTGGAACTGGCCGGATGCGGTGCCGGGGCGCGGCTCGGCGATCTTTTTGCACCAGTGGCGCCGGCCCGGCTATCCGACCGAAGGCTGCATCGCCTTTCGCCGCGATCATCTGAGAGCAATTGCGGCGCTGGCGGCCCCCGGAACGCGGCTGATCGTTCCGGGCTAAAGCACGCTAGGCGCTGACGCTGCGTGCCACGCCTTCCAGCATCCCGATACATTCGGCCAGCTGGGTGCGGGCGATGAATTCATCCGGCTTGTGCGCCTGCGCGATCGAACCCGGCCCGCAGACCACCACCGACAGGCCCATTTCCTGAAACAGCCCCGCCTCGGTGCCAAAGGGCACTACGTCGCAGGCGTTGCTGCCGGTCAGATGCGCCACCAGATCGCGGGCGGCGTTGTCGCTCATCGGCTCAAGCCCGGCGACCTCGCCGATCACCTGCGTGTCGATGCGTGCCTCGGGATGGATCCGGCGCATTTCGGGCAGCAGTTCGGTTTCGACAAAAGCGTTCAGCGCATCCTTGACGAAACCGGCGTCGCCGGCCTGAACCGGGCGCATTTCCCATTCCAGTTCGGCGAGGCCGGGAATGACATTATGCGCCACGCCGCCGTGCAGACGCCCGACGCTCACCGTCGTCCATGGCGGATCGAAGCGCGAGTCGAGCGGCGCGCGGCCCTTCAGCGCCTCGGCCAGTTGCATCAGCCGGGTGACATAGCGCACCGCGTAGCCCACGGCGTTGACTCCGCGCTCGGGCGCCGAGCCGTGGCCTTCCAGCCCGTGGAAGCGGCAGGTGTATTCGCAGCAGCCCTTGTGGCCCTCGATGATGCGCATTTCCGTCGGCTCACCGATGATGGCCATGCTGGGCGCATAACCGCGCCGTTTGAGTTCGGGCACCAGCGCGCGGGCACCCATACAGCCGACCTCTTCGTCATGGGTGAAGCACAGGTGCACCGGGCGCGTCAGGGTGCGGCGCGACAGCGATCCGGCCAGCGCCAGCGTCGCCGCGATGAAGCCCTTCATGTCGCAGGTGCCGCGCCCGTACAGCAGCCCGTCGCGGGCCACCATCTCGAAGGGATCGCTGCTCCATGCCTGATCGGTTACCGGCACCACGTCGGTATGGCCTGACAGCACGATGCCGCCGGGGATGTCCGGCCCGAGGGTGGCGAACATGTTGGCCTTGGTGCCGCTGGCGTCCTCGAAAAGCTCGACCTTGGCGCCCAGCGGATCGAGCAAATCGGCGATCCAGCGCATCATCTCGAGATTGCTTTCGCTCGACACGGTGGGAAAGGCGATCAGCCGCGCGAGGATGTCTTCGGTGGTCTCAAGCATGTCGGCTGCGGCTCCTGTGGCATGGCGGGCGAGTCGGATCGGTGCCCCTGCCCATGGGCTAGCCGCTTGCGCGCCCGTTGGAAGGGCCAGCCGCGCCCGGATAGCTCGCAACGGGCAAGCTGGTTTGGGGGTGGTGAATTTCGGTGCATCTGCCAGAGAAAACGGCACTTGTCATGCCGGTTTTGCCCGGTTTGCGCGATTCTGAGCCTGAAAAACATCTGTGTACATCCAGTTCAGGGCGCAGGAGCCCCCAGATGGCGCGGTGAAATATCCTGCATACCGGATAATATTGGCCGTTTCGCCTGTAGTTCCGGCATATCACAAGGAAATATCCCGTGTTTAGGCTTGTGATCATTTCAAGCCGTGTATCCGGTTGCAACATGGGGCAGGGCGCGGTTTAGTTTGCCTACAATACAGCGAAGACAAATTCGCGATCTATCAACGGGGAGCCGGATTTGCCAGATACCGGAGCAAGCGACGCATTTGTCGCGTTCGAACGCGTACAGAAAAGCTATGACGGCGAGACGCTCGTCGTGAAGGATCTGAACCTGAGCCTGCCCAAGGGCGAGTTCCTGACCATGCTTGGCCCGTCCGGGTCGGGCAAGACCACCTGCCTGATGATGCTTGCGGGTTTCGAAACCGCGACCCATGGCGAGATCAAGCTCGACGGGGTCAGCATCAACAACATCCCGCCGCACAAGCGCGGCATCGGCATGGTGTTCCAGAACTACGCGCTGTTTCCGCATATGACGGTGGCCGAGAATCTCGCCTTCCCGCTCGAAGTGCGCAAGATCGGCAAATCGGACCGCGAGGCCAAGGTCAAGCGCGCGCTCGACATGGTCGAGATGGGCGATTTCGGCAGCCGCCGCCCGGCGCAGCTGTCGGGCGGTCAGCAACAGCGGATCGCACTGGCCCGCGCGCTGGTGTTCGAACCCGAGCTGGTGTTGATGGACGAACCGCTCGGCGCGCTCGACAAGCAGCTGCGCGAGAAGATGCAGTTCGAGATCACCAATCTCGCGCACAGCCTTGGCATCACCACGGTTTACGTCACCCACGATCAGACCGAAGCGCTGACCATGTCCGACCGCGTCGCGGTTTTCAACGACGGGCGCATTCAGCAGCTGGCCCCGCCGGACGAGCTGTATGAGGCGCCCAGCAACAGCTTCGTGGCCCAGTTCATCGGCGAGAACAACACGCTCGAAGGCACCGTGACCCAGTTGAAGGGCGATCACTGCACCGTGCAGCTTGAAAACGGTGCGATGATCGACGCCAAGCCGGTCAACGTCACCGAGGTTGGCCAGAAGACCCGCGTTTCGATCCGCCCCGAGCGGGTCGAGGTCAACCCCGAGCTTGGCCCCGATGCGCATACGCTGAAGGCCAAGGTGCTGGAATTCGTCTATATGGGCGATATTTTCCGCACCCGGCTCGAGGTGGCGGGGAACCGAGAATTCGTCATCAAGACGCGCAACCGTGCGGATCAGGAACGCCTGAAGCCGGGGCAGGAAGTCAACATCGGCTGGCTGCCCGAGGATTGCCGCGCGCTTGATGCAGATTAAGACCGGGGCGGGCGGCGACAGGCTGCCTGCTTCTTTACAGGGCCCGGACCCGAACCCGTGGACGCGCCCTTTCGACAAAACGGGTACAACACCAGGGAGCAATCAATGAAACTGACCAAGACCCTCCTGGCCTCGACGGCGCTCACCGTCGCTGCTGGCTCGGCATTCGCGCAGGACATGGCGGACAGCATGACGCTCGTCTCCTGGGGCGGCGCCTACCAGGCAAGCCAGGACAAGGCCTATGCCCAGCCCTATGTGGCCGAGCACCCCGACGTCACCGTGTCCTGGGATGAATCCTCGAACGAGGCCGTCGCCAAGCTGCGCGCCATGAACGAGGCCGGCAACATCACCTGGGATCTCGTGGATGTGGTCGCTGCGGACGCCATCCGTCTGTGCGACGAAGGCCTCGCGATGGAATACGACCCGGACGAGCTTCTGGCCCCCGCCGACGATGGCACCGATGCCTCGGATGATTTCGGTGACCTGATCGTGTCGGATTGCTTCATCCCGCAGATCGTCTATTCGACCACCGTGGGCTATCGCACTGATCTGGTGGGCGACACCCCCCCGACCGAGATCTGCGCCCTGTTCGACATGGATGCCTATCCGGGCAAGCGCGCGCTTGAAAAGCGCCCGATCAACAACATGGAATGGGCCCTGTACTGCGACGGTGTCGCCAAGGACGATATCTACGATGTGCTGGAAACCCCCGAGGGCCAGGACCAGGCGCTCGCCAAGCTTGATACCATCAAGGATCAGGTGGTCTGGTGGTCTGCTGGTGCCGACACGCCGCAGCTGCTGGCCGACGGCGAAGTCGTGATGGGCTCGACCTACAACGGTCGTCTGTTCTCGGTGATCGAGGAACAGGATCAGCCCGTTGGCATGCTCTGGGATATGCAGGTGTTCGATCTTGACGGCTGGATCATCCCGACCGGCCTGTCGGACGAAGCGCTCGCTCGCGTCAAGGATTTTGTCTACTTCGCGACCGACACGCAGCGCCTTGCGGATCAGGCCAAGTACATCTCGTACGGTCCCGCGCGCATGAGCTCGGCTCCGCTGGTCGGTCAACACGCCGATCTGGGCATCGACATGGCGCCGCACATGCCGACCGATCCCGAGAACTCCAAGAACACGCTGCTCTACAACTACGAGTTCTGGGCTGACTATCGCGACGATATCGACGCGAAGTTCCAGGCCTGGCTGGCGCAGTAAACACGCTTGGGGGCGGGCCATTGGTCCGCCCCCTCTGCAAAGGGCATTCGCCCGTGACAGCGCGTCCGCAAGAGACCGCACCAGAACAACCGACAACGGGGACCCCCATGACCCAAGCAAGCGCAGAAGGCGACGCCTCCGGCCCGATGCTGGCCGCCGATGGCACGCCTCTGAAAAAAAGCCTCGCGCGTGCATTGCGCCTGCAAAAGATGCGCGCGCTGATGCTGATCGCGCCGCTTTTGCTTTTCGTGCTCGTGACCTTCATCGCGCCGATCGCCGATATGCTGTTCCGCTCTGTCGAGAACGAGATCGTTTCAGAGACCCTGCCGCGCACCACCGCCGCGCTGGCCGATTGGGATGGGCAGGGCCTGCCGCCCGAGGGGGTCTATGAAGACGCCTTTTACGACCTCTACATGGCCGCCGAGCGCAAGGAGCACACCCGGCTTGGCACGCGGCTGAACTACGAGATGACCGGCGCCTCGTCGCTGATGCGCAAATCGGGCCGCGGGCTTGATGATATCGGCGAGGTCTATCAGGACCAGTTCGAAGACTTGGACAAGAACTGGGACGAGGCGCAGCCTTGGGCCGAGCTGATGGGCGACCCCGAGTGGCTGACCGATCAGGCCGCGTGGGAAAAGGGCGATCGCATGCCCAAATTCACCCTGCGCGATGGCATCGCCGACCTGCTGCCCAAGACCGCCGAGCAATACGAGGCCTTCGCGCTCTACCAGCAAGAGGAAGAGGCCAAGAGCCCGCTCAAGGAAGAGCCGTGGTCCGCCGTGCACACCGCGCTGTACGAGGATCTGAAGGCGGGCGATCTGTCGGGCTATACCGGCCCGCGCGCCGAGATGCTGATCGCCGCCGATGCGCTGGTAGACAGCCCTGACTTCGAGACCGTGTCCTTTGCCGATGGCTTCGTCGAGATGGACGAGGACTGGGCGCAGCCCGAGATCTGGAAGACCATCAAGCTATACGCGCCGGATTACACCTCCGGGTATTTCCTGAACTCGGTCGACATGCAACTGACGCCGGAGGGTGTGGAAATGCGCCCCGAGAACGAGCGCATCTACATCCTGCTGTTCAAGCGCACGATCTTCATGTCGCTGGTCATCACCGGCTCGTGCATCCTGCTGGCCTATCCGGTGGCCTATATCCTGTCGAACCTGCCATCGCGTCAGGCCAACCTGCTGATGATCCTCGTGCTGCTGCCGTTCTGGACATCGCTTCTGGTGCGCACCTCGGCGTGGAAGGTGATGCTGCAACAGCAGGGCGTGATCAACGATGTGCTGGTCTGGCTGGGGCTGATTGCCGATGACAGCCGCCTTGTGATGATCAACAACCAGTTCGGCACCATCGTGGCGATGACCCACATCCTGCTGCCGTTCATGATCCTGCCGATGTATTCGGTGATGTCGACCATCCCGCCAACCTATGTGCGGGCGGCGAAATCGCTGGGCGCAACCAACTGGACGACGTTCTGGCGGGTGTATTTCCCGCAGTCCATTCCGGGCATCGGGGCGGGGTCGATCCTCGTGTTCATCCTGTCCATCGGCTATTACATCACCCCGGAAATCGTCGGCGGCACCACCGGCACGTTCATCTCGAACCGCATCGCCTATCATATCTCAAGCTCGCTCAACTGGGGGCTTGCGGCGGCGCTGGGGGCGATCCTGCTGGCAGTGGTTCTCATACTCTACTGGGCCTACGACCGGATCGTCGGCATCGACAACGTGAAGCTGGGATAAGGCTATGAACGACGTCATTCTCACACCCGCAGGGGAAAAGCCGCTGGGGTTCACCCTTGGGGTTCTGGCGGCGGCAGGCGCTGTCGCCGGGATCTTTATCGGCGCGGCCAACGGCTCGTCTCTGCTTGGGGTCATCGGCGGCGCCATCGTCATGGCGGGCATCGCCTATGTGCTGGTCAAACTGCTAGGCGAGGGGCTGGAAAAGCTCGCCCGTCTTGGGCTGGTCGCGCTGTTCGCGGTGGTCGGCCTGCTGCTGAGCGGCACGCCGGGGCTGGTCGTCGGCGGGCTGTTCGGCTGGTTCTTTGGCTGGTTCGCTTACTGGATCGGCTTTGGCCGTTACCGGACGCCGCTGGTGCCCTACCTGACCTCTGGGCAGGTGCTGTGGCATTACACCTTCCGGGTGATCTGCGGCGCGATCTTCGTGTTCCTGATCACACCGATCCTCGTGGTGATGCCGCTAAGCTTCAACGCCGAAAGCTTCTTTACCTTCACCCCGGAAATGCTGAGCTTCGATCCTGCCGGCTACAGCCTGCGTCACTACCGCGACTTCCTGACCAACCCGGAATGGACCCGCGCGGTCGAGAATTCGTTGCTGATCGCGCCGGTGGCGACGGTGATTTCGGTCTCGCTGGGCACGCTGGCGGCCATCGGCCTGTCGCAAAGCCACGTGCCGGGCAAGCGGGCGATCATGGCGATCCTGATTTCGCCGATGATCGTGCCGCTGATCATCTCGGCCACCGGGATGTATTTCTTCTACTCGAAGATCGGTCTCGTGGGCACTTATTGGGGCGTGGTGCTGGCGCATGCGGTGCTGGGCATTCCCTTTGTCATCATCACCGTGACCGCGACGCTGGTGGGCTTTGATCGCTCGCTGACGCGGGCGGCGGCGAACATGGGGGCGAACCCGGTGACCACCTTCTTCCGGGTGCAGATGCCGCTGATACTTCCGGGGGTGATTTCGGGCGGGCTGTTCGCCTTCATCACCTCGTTCGACGAGGTGGTGGTGGTGCTGTTCATCGGTTCCGCCGAATTGCAGACGCTGCCGTGGCAGATGTTCACCGGCCTGCGCGAGCAGATCTCGCCGACGATCCTTGCGGCCGCGACGATCCTTGTGGGGATCTCGATCCTGCTGCTGACGGTGGTCGAGATGCTGCGCCGCCGCTCTGAACGGCTGCGGGGGATGACCCCGCGCTGAACTCGCCGAAATCGGCACATATCTGGAACGCGGGCGGAAATCTCTGCCCGCGTTCTGCGTTGGAAAAGCGGAGGGTGCTGCCCATCCGAATCCGGTGCAACTGGCTCAGGCGCTGCGCAGCCCGGTGGCGATCAGCATGCCGCGCCGCTTGGCCTCGTAGTAATAGCCCTTCGCGTACCATGAAATGGCGCGGTCCTGACTGCCGTCGGACACCAGCCACGCGCCGCGAAGATATTTCACGCCGTATCGCAGGTTGGTATCCGGGTTCAGAAGTTCCGGCGCGCTGCCCTGAAACCCCATGCTGCGGGCGGTTGCTGGCAGGATCTGTAGCAGGCCGTAATAGGGGCCGTTGCGGGCCTCGGGGGTGTGGGTGCTTTCGCGGATCGCAAGGCGATGCACAAGTTCGCGGGGCACCTCGTAATTGTCCGACCACTTGTTGATCAGCCTGCGCAACTCCGGCGTTTCATTCGGATAAAGCGGCGGGTTGAAATTCATCGCCTTGGGGGCTTCGGCCTGCTGGGGAGACATGCTGCAGGCGGCAAGGGCGCCGGGAATGAGCGCAAGGACGCCTCGGCGGGAAATCGGGGTCATGGATCCTCGGTATGCTGTCAAACGCCTGCAATCGGCCTTAGCGCACCCGCCGCAATCCGGCCAGACGCGAGGATTTGCGTCGGCGTGTCTTCGCCCATGCGCCGCCCCTTGCATCCCGGCGCGGCGACGGTCAGGATTTGCGCATGAAAAACGTGCTGCTCTCTCTTGGACATGGCTATTCGGCGCAGGCTCTGGCTCAGCGGTTGCTGCCGCAAGGCTGGACGGTGCTTGGCACCACCCGCGATGCGTCAAAGGCCGAACGTCTGCGCTCTGCCGGGGTCGTGCCGGTGGACTGGACGCCGCAAGCCGTCGAAGACGCACTTGCGCAAGCCACGCATCTGCTGGTCTCGGCCGGGCCGGATGCCGTGGGCGATCCGGCGCTGCGCCTTGCCCCGCAGGCGATCGCGCGGCGGGCATCGTCGCTGGCGTGGGTCGGTTATCTTTCCACCACCGGGGTTTACGGTGATCAGGCGGGCGGCTGGGTCGACGAGACGACCCCGCCAGACCCGAGCACCCGCCGCGGCCAGATGCGCGTTGCCGCCGAGGCGGCGTGGCAGGCGATCCCGGATCTGCCGCTGCATATCTTCCGCCTTGCCGGGATCTACGGTCCGGGCCGCGGGCCGTTCGAAAAGCTGCGCCGGGGCACCGCGCGGCGCATCATCAAGCCCGGTCAGGTGTTCAGCCGTATCCATGTCGAGGACATTGCGCAGACGCTCGACGCGTCGATCCGTCAGCCCAATCCTGGCGCGATCTACAATCTGTGCGACGATGATCCGGCCCCGCCGCAAGAGGTGATCGAATTTGCTGCCGCTTTGCTGGGCGTTCCGCTGCCCGAAGAAGAGGCATTCGACACAGCCGAACTGACCCCGATGGCACGCAGTTTCTATGCCGAAAGCAAGCGCGTTTCGAATCGCCGGATCAAGGAAGAACTGGGCGTGCAGCTGATCTACCCCGACTACAGCGCCGGGCTGCGCGCGCTGCAGGGCGCGTAACCGTCAGGCCTTGCGGCTCAGCACCTCGACCCCAAGCAGGCTGAGCACCTTTGCCTCGATCTGCGCGGCGTCCAGCCCGGCGCTGCGGTACATCGCATCGGGGCTGGCGTGGTCGATGAAGGTATCGGGCAGC
The DNA here is from genome assembly GCF_018860705.1 of Citreicella sp. C3M06. Lineage (GTDB taxonomy): Bacteria > Pseudomonadota > Alphaproteobacteria > Rhodobacterales > Rhodobacteraceae > Salipiger. The sequence continues at coordinate 104,304 of NZ_JAHKQA010000041.1, read as the reverse complement.
ACCATCGAGCGGAATTTCAGCCCGTGGTCGAACACGGCTTCGTCGGCCAGCAATTGCGCCACATGGCTGCCAAAGCCGCCGATTGCGCCTTCCTCGATGGTGATCAGCGCCTCGTGGTCGCGGGCCAGCCGCAGGATCAGATCGCGGTCGAGCGGTTTGGCAAAGCGCGCATCGGCAATGCTGGGGGTGATGCCGCGCGCATGAAGCTTTTCAGCGGCGGCCATCACCTCGCCCAGACGGGTGCCAAAGCTGAGGATCGCGACGCGCTTGCCCTCTTGAATCATCCGGCCCTTGCCGATCTCGAGGATTTCGCCCGTTTCGGGCATGTCGACGCCAAGCCCTTCGCCGCGCGGATAGCGGAACGCGATCGGGCCGCTGTCATGAGCGGCGGCGGTGGCGACCATGTGCTTGAGCTCGGCCTCATCGGCGGCGGCCATCACCACCATGCCCGGCAGGTTCGTCATGAAGGCGATGTCGAAGGCCCCGGCATGGGTCGCCCCATCCGCGCCGACCAGCCCGGCGCGGTCGATGGCAAAGCGCACCGGAAGCCGCTGGATCGCCACGTCATGCACCAGCTGATCGTAGCCGCGTTGCAGAAAGGTCGAGTACATCGCGCAGAAGGGCCGCAGCCCGCCCGCCGCCAGCCCGGCGGCAAAGGTCACGCCATGCTGCTCGGCGATGCCGACATCGAACACGCGCGAGGGAAACCGCTCGGCCATCAGGTCAAGCCCGGTGCCGTCGGGCATGGCGGCGGTGACGGCGCAGATCCGCGGATCGACCTCGGCCAGACGGGTCAGTTCCTTGGCAAAGACCTTGGTATAGGCGGGCGCGTTCGACGGTGCTTTCTTCTGCTCGCCGGTGGCGACGTCGAATTTCGCGCGGGCATGGCCACGGTCGGCGGCGCCTTCGGCGGGGGCATAGCCCTTGCCCTTGCGGGTCAGCGCATGGATCAGGATCGGCCCGGTGGCGCGGTCGCGCACGGTGCGCAGCACCGGCAGCAGCTGGGGCAGGTCGTGCCCGTCGATCGGGCCGATGTAGCTGAAGCCCAGCTCCTCGAACAGGGTGCCGCCAACGGCCATGCCCTTGAGCATCTCCTTCGCCCGCTTCGCGCCTTCGCGCAGGGGCGGGGGCAGCAGCGAAACCGCGCCCTTGGCGGCGGCCTTGAGATCGTGAAACGGCGCTTCGGCATAAAGCCGCGACAGGTAGGATGACATCGCACCGGTGGGCGGGGCGATGGACATTTCATTGTCGTTGAGGATGACGATCAGCCGCTTGCCAAGGTGGCCGGCGTTGTTCATCGCCTCATAGGCCATGCCCGCCGACATCGACCCATCGCCGATCACCGCGATGGCATCGCCCGCGCCGGTGTCGGTGGTGCCGCCCAGATCGCGCGCCACGGCAAAACCGAGCGCCGCCGAGATCGAGGTCGAGCTATGCCCGGCACCAAAGCAATCATAGGGCGACTCGGATCGCTTGGTGAAGCCCGACAGTCCGCCTTCCATGCGCAGGGTGCGGATGCGGTCGCGCCGCCCAGTCAGGATCTTGTGCGGATAGGCCTGATGCGACACGTCCCAGATCAGCTTGTCGCGCGGCGTGTCGAACACCGCGTGCAGCGCCACGGTCAGCTCGATGACGCCAAGCCCGGCCCCCAGATGGCCGCCGGTCTGCGACACCGCCGCGATGGTTTCCGCCCGCAGCTCATGCGCGAGCTGTTCCAGCTCGGCATCCGACATCCGCTTGAGGTCCGCCGGAGAGGTCACGCGGTCAAGAAGCGGGGTGTCGGGGTTGGTGGTCATCAATCTACTCGCAATCAGTTCTGGCGGGAGATAACGAAGCGGGCGGCGTCCCGCAAGGCATCGGCCTTTGCCCCATAAGAGCATAGCGCGTCGCAGGCTTCGGTCACGAGGCTTTGCGCGCGCGCCTGCGCACCGTCAAGGCCAAGCAGGGAGACAAAGGTCGCCTTGCCGCGCCCCTCGTCCTTGCCGACGGCCTTGCCGACGGTTGCGGCGTCGCCGGTGACATCAAGAATGTCGTCGGCGATCTGGAAGGCAAGGCCAAGCCGGTCGGCATAGGCGGTCAGCGGTGCAAGATCGGCCTGCGCCAACCGTGCCCCCGCCGTGGCCGACCACGTGATCAGCGCGCCGGTCTTGCCGTTCTGCAAGGCGGTGATCTGCTCCAGTGTCAGCGGGCTGCCGGCGGTTTCCGCCGCCATATCCAGCGCCTGACCCAGCACCATGCCGCGCGCCCCGGCCGCCCGCGCCAGCGACAGCGTCAGATCGGCGCGCACCTCGGGCAGCGGGTGACAGCGTGGATCGGCAACCAGTTCGAAGCCAAGCGCCTGCAGCGCGTCGCCGGCCAGAACGGCGGTGGCCTCGTCCCATTTACGGTGCACCGTGGGCTGGCCCCGGCGCAGGTCGTCGTCATCCATGCAGGGCAGATCGTCATGCACCAGCGAATAGGCATGGATCGCCTCGATGGCAGAGGCGGGCCAGAGCGCGCGATCCTGCGGCACATCGTGCAGACGCGCCGATTCCAGCACCAGCCAGCCACGCAGACCCTTGCCGCCGCCGACCGCATAGCGCATCGCTTGGCTGACGGGCAGGTCCTGGAACCCGCTCAGAACGGCGTCGAAATGGGCCTCCACGGCGCGTGCGCCGCTGCCCAGACTGTCGCGGAACATCAGGGCTTACAGCCCCTCGACGGTTTTCAGCCCGGCAGGCTCGCCGCCAGCATCAAGCTGGATCTGCGCGACCTTTTCCTCGGCGCTGTTCAGCTTGGCTTCGCAGTGCTTTTTCAGCGCATCGCCGCGCTTGTACAGCTCGATCGACGCTTCAAGCGGCACGTCACCGCGTTCCAGCTTACCGACCACCTGTTCCAGTTCGGCCATAGCCTGTTCGAATGTCATGTCCTCGACGGGCGCGTCGCTCATTTTCCTGCCTCGATCAGTTCTTCCACATGCGCGCGGCCCGAAGCCGCAAGCGCCGCCAGATCATAGCCGCCTTCGAGAACCGAGACCAGCCGCCCCCGGCAGTGTTTCGCCGCGATCTGGCACAGCGCATGGGTCAGCCAGCGGAAATCTTCGGTGTTCCAGTCCAGCTGGGCCAGCGGGTCGTCGGTGTGGGCGTCGAACCCGGCGGACAGGATCAGCAGATCGGGGGCAAAGGCGTTCAGCCGTGGAAACACCTGCGCCTCGTAGGCGGCGCGCATCTCGGCCCCGTCGCTGCCGGGAGGCAGGGGGATGTTGAGCACATTGCCGTGCCCACCTGTTTCGGTGGCATCGCCGGTGCCGGGCCACAGTGGGGACTGGTGCAAGGAAATGAACAGCACGCGGTCTTCGTCCCAGATCAGATCCTGCGTGCCATTGCCGTGATGCACATCGAAATCCACAATGGCGACGCGGCTCAGCCCGTGATGGTCCAGCGCGTATTGCGCCGCCAGCGCCGCATTGCCAAAGATGCAAAAGCCCATCGGGGTTTCGCGTTCGGCGTGATGGCCGGGCGGGCGCACGCCGCAGAAGGCATTGGACACCTCGCGTGAGATCACCGCATCCACGGCGCGGATCACCGACCCGGCGGCGCGGCGCGCAGCCTGCATCGAGCCGGGCGACATCCAGGTATCGCCATCCAGCTGCGTCTCGCCCTTGGCTGGTTCGGCGGCGGCGATCCTTTCGATGTAGCGCTGCGGATGAATGCGGCCGATGTCGGCATCGCTGGCCGGCGGCGCGGCAAGGCGCAGCAGATCCAGCGGTGCCAGCGCATGCAGCAGGTGTTCAAGCCGCGCCACCCGCTCGGGGTGGCCCTCTGGCGTGACATGGTTCAGACAATCGGAATGGCTGATGAGTGCGGTGGTCATGTCGATCCCTCCCTGATCGGCGCTATCGCGATGAAACCGCAGAGCCGGGAGTCGAACAACAGGGAATCCCTAGTCGGGGGCCAGCATGTAGCCCGCGCCGCGCACCGTCTGAAGATAGCGCGGTTGTTTGGGGTCGGATTCAAGCTTGCGCCGCAGGCGGGTGATCTGCACATCGACGGCGCGTTCCTGCGCCTGCCCCTTGTCGCGGCCCAGCTCCTCGACCAGCTCGCTCCGGGTCAGCGCAACGCCGGGCTTGGCGGAAAAGATCCGCATCAGCTGGCTTTCGGTGGCGGTCAGTCGCACCAGATCGTCGCCCTGCCACATCTCGCCCCGGTCGATGTCATAGCGGATCGGCCCAAGCGTCAGCAGCTTGGGGGCCGAGGCATCGCTGGGCGGCTCGGGCATCCGGCGCAGGATCGCGGCGAGGCGCAGCAGCAACTCCTTGGGTTCGAAGGGCTTGGGCAGGTAATCGTCGGCCCCGGCCTCGTAGCCCTTGATGCGGTCCTCGGTCTCGCCGCGGGCGGTCAGCAGCATGATCGGCGTGGTGCTGGTTTCGCGGATCGCGCGGGTCAGGCTGACGCCATCCTCGCCGGGCATCATCACATCAAGCACGATCATGTCGAAATCGAGCCCCTTGAGAATGCGCCGCGCATGGGCGGCATCGCGGGCCGCCGTGACAAGAAAGCCGTTGCGGATCAGAAATTTCTGCAACAGCTGGCGGATGCGCTCGTCGTCATCGACAACAAGAATATGGGCGTCTGGTTCGGCCATCAGCGGGTCTCCCTCAGGCCTGAATAATGCCGTTGCAGATCCGGGTCCATCATCGCTTCGAGAACCTTGCGAAATCCAGCGACCGCATCGGGGCCAGCCTGACGGTAGGCGGCGCGCATCCGCGCCCGCTGCGCATCCGACAGCCGGTGTTCCAGCTCGCGCCCATCAGCGGTGAGGAACAGGTGCCGCTCGCGCTTGTCGGCGCGTCCGACGCGGCTTTCGACAAGGCCGTCTTCGATCAGGGTGCGCAGCACGCGGTTGAGCGATTGCTTGGTGACGCCAAGGATCGACAGCAGGTTGTTCACCGTGGTGCCGGGCACGATGTTGATGAAATGGATTGCCCGATGATGCGCGCGCCCGTATTGCAGCGTCGACAAGATGCGGTCGGGATCGGCGGTAAAGCCGCGATAGGCAAAGAACATCGCCTCGATGCCCTGGCGCAGCTGTTCGTCGGTGAGAAAGAGCAGGGATTCCCCCACATGCCCTTGCGTTCCCGGCAGATCCGCCATCTTTGCCTCATCCTTCATCAGGTTTAGCACGGAGTTTAAGTCAGCCTTATTGACATTCCAAGACCCAACTGCTAGCGAGGCGCAGTTTTTGCGAAATTAAATATCCAAACCGGGTGCTTCTTCGCAATAAACGTAAATTCGAACGATGCCACACGACATATACCACGCCAAAGGAGATAGAGCGATGGAAGGTGCATATGACGACCGCGACGGCAAGATCTGGCTGGACGGCGCGCTGGTGGATTGGCGCAAGGCGCAGGTGCACGTACTGACCCACGCTCTGCATTACGCCTCTTCGGTGTTCGAGGGCGAGCGCTGCTATGATGGCAAGATCTTCCTTGGGCACGAGCATTCCAAGCGCCTGCGGTTTTCCGCTGGCGAGCTGGATTTCGAGATCCCCTACAGCGCCGAAGAAATCGACGCCGCCAAGGAAGCCGTGCTGCAGGCAAACGGCTTTACCAACGCTTATGTCCGCGCCGTGGCGTGGCGCGGCGCTGGCCCCGACATGGGCGTTGCCTCTTCGCGCAACCCCGTCCGCATGGCGATCGCCGCGTGGGAGTGGGGCAACTACTACGGCGACGCCAAGCTCAAGGGCGCCAAGCTGGACATCGCGCGCTGGAAGCGCCCGTCGCCCGAGACCATCCCGGTGCACGCCAAGGCCGCCGGTCTGTACATGATCTGCACCATGTCCAAGCACGAAGCCGAGGCGCGGGGCTGCTCTGATGCGCTGTTCATGGATTATCGCGGCTATGTGGCCGAGGCGACCGGGGCGAACATCTTCTTCGTCAAGAACGGCGAAGTGCACACCCCGCTGGCGGATTGCTTCCTCAACGGCCTGACCCGGCAGACGGTCATCAAGCTGCTGAAGGAAAAGGGCATCACCGTGCACGAGCGGCACATCATGCCCGAAGAGCTGGAAAGCTTCGAGCAATGCTGGCTGACCGGAACCGCCGCCGAGGTCACCCCGGTCGGTTCGATCCGCGATTACAATTTCGAGGTCGGCGCGCTGACGCTGGATATCCTCGACACCTACGAAAAGCTGGTGCGCGCCTGAGCGGACCATCGCGCCCCCGATCGCGGGGGCGCGTTTCCTGCCTTGTACGCCCTCGCCTGCGATGCCAGTTTGCCCGGTAACACCAGAGAAGGGCGCACGATGCAGGACACCACGCAACCGCTGAAGATCGTCACGCCGCAGGCCCCCGCGCCCGAGCTGTTCACCGACGCGGATGCCGCTGTCGATCGGTTGTGCGCGCTATACGATCTGGCCATCGGCTTCTTGCATGATCGCTTTCTGGAGGCGATGGCGAGCGGCCATCCGGGCACCCGCATCCGGGCCTATTACCCGGAAATCCGCATCACCACCAATTCCTATGCCAAGGTCGACAGCCGCCTGAGCTTTGGCCACGTTTCGGCGCCGGGCACCTATGCCACCGGGATCACCCGACCAGACCTGTTCCGGCATTACCTGAGGCAGCAGATTGCGCTGCTGATGGAAAGCCATCAGGTGCCGGTGCAGGTGGGGATCTCGGATACGCCGATGCCGGTGCATTTCGCGGTGTCGAACTATCCCGATATCGCGGTGCCGCAGGAGGGGGCATCCGAATTCATCCTGCGCGATGTCTTCGATGTGCCGGACCTGAACATCACCAACGACGATATCGTCAACGGCGTGGCGCTGCCCGCGCCCGACGGGGCAGAGCCGCTGGCACCGTTCACCGCGCAGCGCATCGATTACAGCCTTGCGCGGCTGGCGCATTACACCGCCACCGATCCGGGCCATTTCCAGAACCACGTGCTGTTCACCAACTACCAGTTCTACGTCAGCGAGTTTGAATCCTACGCCCGCGCCCAGCTGGCCGACCCGGCGAGCGGCTACACCAGTTTTGTCTCGACCGGCAATGTCGAGATCACCGACCCCGAGGCGGTGATCCCGCCCAGCCTCAAGATGCCGCAGATGCCGACCTATCATCTCAAGCGGGCGAATGGGAACGGCATCACGCTGGTCAACATCGGGGTGGGGCCGTCGAATGCCAAAACCGCGACCGACCACATCGCCGTGCTGCGCCCGCATGCGTGGCTGATGGTGGGGCATTGCGCCGGTCTGCGCGCCTCGCAATCTCTGGGGGATTTCGTGCTGGCCCATGCCTATCTGCGCGAGGACAAGGTGCTGGATGACGACCTGCCGGTCTGGGTGCCGATTCCCGCGCTGGCGGAAATTCAGGTGGCGCTGGAACAGGCGGTGGCGCAGGAAACCCAGCTGGATGGCTATGATCTGAAGCGGATCATGCGCACCGGCACCGTGGCGTCCGTCGACAACCGGAACTGGGAATTGCGCGATCAGTCCGGCCCGGTGCAACGGCTCAGCCAGTCGCGCGCCGTGGCGCTGGACATGGAAAGCGCCACCATCGCGGCGAACGGATTTCGTTTCCGGGTGCCCTATGGCACGCTGCTGTGCGTATCCGATAAACCCTTGCACGGAGAGCTGAAACTGCCTGGAATGGCGTCTGATTTCTACAAGACGCAGGTCGCGCGGCACCTGATGATCGGCATTCGCGCGATGGAGCGTCTGCGCGGAATGCCGCTCGAACGGTTGCACAGTCGCAAGCTGCGCAGCTTTCAGGAAACAGCTTTCCTCTAGATCGGCTGAGATCGCGGCTTTCATGGGCGAAAATCTGTGTTTTCCCCTTGCAAACCGCCCCATTCCATTGTGTTTGAACACGACATGATGACTATTCTAATAAGAAGCCCCCAACCACTACGGGCAGTCAAGGAGACCATGAAATGGCGAAACCGATGACCAAGACCGAGCTCGTGGCCGCTCTGGCCACCGAGATGGACGCGGACAAGAAAACCGCTTCCGCTGCGATCGATGCGATCACCGGCATCATCACCAAGGCCGTTGCCGAAGGTGGCGCCGTGACCCTTCCGGGCGTTGGCAAGATCTATTGCAAAGAGCGCCCCGAGCGTATGGTGCGCAACCCCGCCACCGGCGAGCAGTTCAAGAAAGACGCCGACAAGCAGGTCAAGGTGACCATCGCCAAGGCTCTGAAAGACAGCGTCAACGGTTGATCCGCCAAGCGGTCCCGCAGACAGAAAAAGGACCGCCCCCGGGCGGTCCTTTTGCATTTGTAGCGGATGTCAGATCCGCCCGAGCGCGGTGATCTGATAGCCGTCCGCGTCGAAATTCGCCGGGTCGAGCCAGTGTTCGAACCGCGCCTTGAGCGCCGGCCATTCGCTGTCGATCACCGAGAACCACGCGGTGTCGCGGTTGCGCCCCTTGACGATGACCGCCTGCCGGAACGTGCCTTCGTAGCTGAAGCCCAGCCGCTGCGCCGCCCGGCGCGACGGCGTGTTCAGCGCGTCGCATTTCCATTCGTAGCGGCGATATCCCAGCGTATCAAAGGCATTGGCCATCATCAGGAACATCGCCTCGGTGGCGGCGGGGGTGCGTTGCAGGCGCGGCGACATGTGGATGAAGCCGACTTCGATCGCGCCATTGGCCGGGTCGATCCGCAGGTAGGAACAAAAGCCCAGCGGCGTGCCATCCGGCGCGCAGATGGCGAAATACAGCGGATCTTCGCTGGCGCTGGCCTGCGCGGCCCATGCGGCGGCATCGGCGTGGTCTTTGAACGGGCCGCGCGGCAGATAGGTCCAGCCGCGCCCGTCGCGGTCTTCGGCAAAGGCCTCGAACAGGGCCGGGGCGTGATCGGGGGTCAGTGGCTCAAGCCGGACGAAGGCGCCGGGCAGTGCGCTGCGGCTTGGCCGGGGGCGGGGAAACACTCCCGCCACCGGCGTGCCGACCGGCTGCCCGAAATCGTTCATCCGGCTCAGGCTCATCCGAAGACCTTGCCGAGGCTCACGTCGACTGCGGCAACGATGGCGTCGACCTCTTCGGGTTTGATGATCAGCGGCGGCGCAAAGCACAGCACGTTGTTCAGGCCGGGGCAGGAGCGGTTCGACGCGCCGATGATCACACCTTCGGCGCCGCAGCCGGCAACCACCGCGCCGATCTGCGCTTCGCTCACGGGCTCTTTGGTATCGCGGTCCTTGACCAGCTCGATGCCGAGGAACAGCCCCTTGCCACGCACGTCGCCGACAACCGCGTGCTTTTCCTTCAGCGCTTCGAACTTGCCAAGCATGTAGGCGCCCATCTCGGCGCAATTCTCCAGCAGGTTCTCGTCTTCGATGATGCGCATGTTCTCCAGCGCCGCCGCCGGGCCGCCGGTGCAGCCGCCAAAGGTCGAGATGTCGCGGAAATGGTCAAGCGGATCGCTGGCGTTGTCCTTGAACAGGTCAAAGACCTTTTCACTGGTCACGCAGCAGGCGATGGCGGCATAGCCCGAAGCGACGCCCTTGGCCATGGTCACGAAATCGGGCTCGATGCCGTAATGCTGGTAGCCGAACCAATGGGTGCCGGTGCGCCCGATGCCGCAGACGACCTCGTCGATGTGCAGCAGAATGTCATATTTGCGGCAGATTTCCTGCACGCGGGGCCAGTAGCCTTCGGGCGGCACGATGACGCCGCCGCCTGCGGTGATCGGCTCGAGGCACAGCGCGCCGACAGTGTCGGGGCCTTCGCGCAGGATCACCTCTTCGATGGCATCGGCGGCGCGGCGGCCATAAGCCTCGCCCGACAGATCGCCCCAGCCCTGATCGGCGGCGCGGTATTCAAGGCAATGCGGCACCTCGACAAAGCCGGGCGCAAAGGGGCCGTATTGCACGTTGCGTTCGGTCTGCCCGCCCGCCGACATCGTGCCGATGGTGCTCCCGTGGTAATCGCGGTTGCGATAGAGGATCTTGTGCTTCTTGCCGCCATAGCGCTTGTGGGCGATCTGGCGCACCATCTTGAACGCCTTCTCGTTCGCCTCGGATCCCGAACTGGTGTAATAGACCCGGCTCATCCCCGGCATCTTGGCGATCAGCTTTTCCGCGAAAAGCGCACCGGGGATGGACCCGGCGGCGGCGGCGAAATAATTCACCTTCATCAGTTGCTCGGACATGGCATCAACGATGGTTTGCCGCCCGTAGCCGACGTTGACGGTCCAGACCGCGCCGGACACCGCGTCGATGAATTCGCGCCCGTTCTGATCCCAGACCCGCAGGCCCTTGCCCTCGACGATGATGCGCGGGTCGCTGGTTTCAAACGCCTTGTGCTGCACGAGATGGTGCCAGACGTGGGCCTTGTCGGCCTCCACCACGTGGCTGAGGTCGTTCTGGGTGCGGGTGCCGTCCATGCTGTTGTCTCCGGGAATGGGCCTTGCCGGCGCTGCCGCCGGTTCGGGCGCGATGATAGCACAGCTTTGCCGGAAAGACGCAACACCGCGGGCGGGGAATTTCCGCGATGCACGGCAGGTTTGCTGCGCTACGCGGCGCTTGCAGGCAAATGATCCAGACCCGCCCGGACAGGGTGGTTCGGGCGGGCGCGCGATGGTGCTGTTCTTGTGCAGGGGCGGACGCCCGCGCGCTACAGTGCAGACGCTTCCGAACTCATGCCGTCGAGCATCTGCAACAGCGCGACGATCTGCCCGTCGAGCCAGTGCCGCAGGCCCGTGATCGCCCCGACATAAGGATCAAGCACCGCGCCAAGCGCGGGCACCATGGCGATCACTGTCGGTGCGATCGCGTAAAGCAGGACCGCAAGCATCACGGCGACAATCGCCAGCCTGAAGCCTTTGCCAAAGCCGTCGCGCTCGGCGCTCATGTCTTCCGCGAGGGCGGCCCGGCCCTGCGGAGTCGACATGTCGTGCCCGCCGCTTGTGCGTCGCTCCGGGGTCGCGCGCAGGGTCTGGTTGATTTCTTCGATGTCGGGCAACAGGTCGCGCCGCGAATGGACGGCGGTGCTGGCGGCGGGGGCTTCGCCCTTGATCTGCGCCATCCGCTCGCGCGACTCGCGGGCGCGGCGGGTGGGCTCGTCTTCGTCCGGTTGGCTCAGCCCAAGGTCGGGCTGGGTTTCCAGAGATTCCGCTTCGGCGATGCGCTGACGCTGTTCGCGTTCGGCCTCTTCGCGCAGCACTTCGAGCACGGATGGGTCAAGGCTGCGCGGCTGGCGCTGCGCCTCCGGCTCTGGGGCGAAGTCGGTTTGGGGTTCTGGGCCTTGTGCAGGCTCAGGCCCGCTGTCCCAGCTGTCGTCGGTGGAGGTGGCGTCGGCAGGCAGCTTGTCGGGAGGATCCTGAAACCAGGTGTGCCCGCAGTTCGAACATTGCACATCGCGCCCGCCCGCAGGGATGACGTTGGTCGGTACCTCGTACTGCGCATCGCAATTCGGGCAAATCAGCCGCATCTGGTCCCCATGTTGCTGCGCGCCCAGCGGCGCCATGTTCCTTTGCAAACACTAGGTTGCCGCCCAAAGCGGGGAAAGCCCAATTTCCACACCCCCGGCGGATTGCATATGTGGCGCGGCTCATGCACAACAGGCCGTGGTTTTCGCCCCGCCCCGCAGACCGGGGTGCGGGCCGCAGGGGCAGGACGACACACCGTGATCGAGCTGGAGAACGTGGCGTACAGCTATGGCGGCGCAGAGCTGCTGAGCGAACTCTCGCTACAGCTTGCCCCCGGCTCGTTCCATTTCCTGACCGGCCCGTCCGGCGCGGGCAAGACCACATTGCTGAAACTGTGTTACGGCGCGCTGCGCCCGACGGCGGGGCAGGCGCGGATCTTTGGTCAGGACGTGCGGCAGATGGATCGCGACGCCATCGCCATGAGCCGGCGCCGCATCGGCGTGGTGCATCAGGATTGCGCCTTTCTGGATCATCTTCCGCTGAATGAAAACGTGGCGCTGCCGCTGACCGTCTCGGGCGAGGGCTTTTCGCAGCAGGATGAGAACCTGCGCGAATTGCTGGCTTGGGTCGGGCTGACCGAACGCGCCAACGCGCTACCGCCCGAGCTGTCGGGGGGCGAGCGTCAGCGCGCCGCGCTGGCCCGCGCGGTGATCATGTCGCCCGAGGTGATCCTTGCCGACGAGCCGACCGGCAACGTCGACTGGGAGATGTCGCAGCGCCTGTTGCAGCTGCTGATCGAGCTGAACCGCATGGGCAAGACCATTCTGATCGCAACCCATGACCTGTCGCTGATCCGCGCCGCCAAAAGTCAGGTTCAGGCGCGGGTGCTGCGCATTGCCAACCGGCGCATCACCGCTGCGGGGGCCGACCTGTGAACCTGACCCTGCAGACCTTGCGTGCGCTGGCACGGGGCGACAGCGCCGCGGACCGGGTGGTGCCGCCGACCGGGTTTACCGCGCGGCTGACGCTGTTCGTCGCCGCGGCGATGGCGTTCCTTGCGGTGTTTGCGCTGGCGTTGTCGCTGGCGGCGGGCCGGCTGGCGACCAGCTGGGGTAACGAGCTGGCGCGCTCTTCGACCGTGCGTATCTCTGCCCCGGCGGGGCAATTGGCGGCGCAGACCTCGGCGGCGCTGCGGCTGCTTCAGCAGACCCCCGGCATCGAGTCGGCCCGCGCGCTGAGCGAGGCCGAACAGCAGGCACTGCTCGAGCCGTGGTTCGGCCCGGACGTGCCGGTTGACCAGTTGCCGGTGCCGCAGCTGATCGAAGTGCAGGAGACCGCGCGGGGCTATGATCCGGCGGGGCTGCGCCTGCGGCTTCAGGCCGAAGTGCCAGGCGCGGTGCTGGATGATCACGCCCGCTGGCGCAAGCCTCTGGCGCAGGCGGCGTCTCGGCTGAACCTGCTGGGCTGGGGCGCAGCGCTGTTGATCGCAGCGGCGGTGGGCGCCATGGTGACGCTGGCCGCAAACGCCGCGCTTGCGGCCAATGCACAGGTCATCGCGGTGCTGCGCCTTGTGGGGGCCACCGACAATTACATCGCTCGCGCCTTTGTGCGCCGCTTTGCCCTGCGTGCGCTGATGGGCGCGGCTGCGGGCACGGCGCTTGGCGTGCTGGCGGTGATGCTGATGCCGTCGGGGGGCGAAACATCGGGCTTTCTGACCGGGCTGGGCTTTCAGGGCTGGCATTGGGGCGTGCCGCTTCTGGTGCCGCCGCTGGCCGGTGTCGTGGCCTTTGTCGCAACCGCCGTCGCCGCGCGGCGCGTACTAGCAGGACTAAGCTGACATGTTGCAATGGATTCGATCCTATGCGTTTCTCATCGCCATGTACGGGGGGATGGCGGTCATCGGGCTGGGGCTGTTCCCATGGGCGCTGACCTCGGAACACGCCGCCCGCCGCGTCGCCAAGATCTGGTGCCGCTGGACGCTGTGGTGCGCCTCGTGGATGGTCGGGCTGAAGACCGAAGTGCGCGGCGAAATCCCGACCGGAGAGGTGCTGATCGCCTCCAAGCACCAGAGCTTTCTCGATATCATCATCATCTTCGACGCGGTTCCGGCGGCCAAGTTCATCATGAAGCGCGAGCTTCTGTTCACCCCGGTCGTCGGGCAATACGCCACGCGCATCGGCTGCGTTCCGGTGGATCGCGGCAAGAAGGGCGCGGCGATTGCCGGGATGCTGCGCGCCGCCAAGGCCAGCAACGAGGCGCATCCCGGGCAGCTGATCATCTATCCGCAGGGCACCCGCGTGGCGCCGGACGTCAAGGCGCCCTACAAGGTCGGCGCGTCGCTTCTGCATGGCTATCTCAAACAGACCTGCATTCCGGCGGCCACCAATGTCGGGCATTTCTGGCCGCGCCTTGGGGTCTATCGCAAACCCGGCCTTGCGGTGGTCGAGTTCCTGCCCCCCATCGGTCCCGAAGTGACAAAGGCGGAATTCCTGAGCCATCTCGAAGAGGTGGTCGAGACCGCCAGCGACCGTCTGCTGAAAGAGGCACGCGATGCGGCGCGTTGACGACATCGCCGCGCTCGAGGCGCTTTACGCCGCTCCGGGCGGCGCGGCGCTGCGCAAGGTCGCAGGGCGGCTGACCCCGGCCTACCGGCGCTGGATCGCGGCGTCGCGGTTCTGCGTTCTGGCCACCTGCGGCCCCGAGGGGATGGACGCCAGCCCCCGCGGCGATGATGGCCCGGTGGCGCTGGAACTTGACGCTGGCACGCTGGCACTGCCCGACTGGCGCGGCAACAACCGGCTCGACAGCTTGCGCAATATCGTGCGCGACGGGCGAATTGCGCTGATGTTCATGGTGCCCGGTGACAATGTGGTGGTGCGGGTGAATGGCCGGGCGTGGCTGACCGACGACGCGGATCTGTGCGCACGCTTTGAGCAGGCGGGGCGGCACCCGGTCACGGTGATCGTCATCGAGATCGGCGAAGTCTATGCGCAATGCCCCAAATCGCTGCTGCGATCCGGGCTTTGGGGGCGCGATGACAGCGCCGAGGTGCCGAGCCTAGGCGATATCCTGTCGGAAATGACCAGCGGTGAGATCGACGCCAGCGCCTGGGATCGCGATTACCCCGACCGGGCGCGCAGCACGCTCTGGTAAGCGCCGGCGCTTTTTTCCCGCAGGCCTAAGATAAAAAGGCCCCGATCCGGGTTGGATCGAGGCCTTTTCCGTCACTGTCGCGATCAGGCGTGGATGGCGCCGTCGCCGCAGGCCAGCGCCGCCTCGCGCACCGCTTCCGAGAACGTCGGGTGGGCGTGGCAGGTCAGCGCCAGATCTTCGGCCGAGCCGCCGTATTCCATCGTCACGCAGACCTCATGGATGAGATCGCCCGCCGACGGGCCGATGATGTGGCAACCAAGGATGCGGTCGGTCTCCTTGTCGACAAGGATCTTGACGAACCCTTCGCCCGCGAACACCGCCTTGGCGCGGCCATTGCCCATGAACGAGAACTTGCCAACCTTGTAGGCGTGGCCCTCGTTCTTGAGATCGGTCTCGGTCTTGCCGACCGATGCCACTTCGGGCCAAGTGTAGATCACGCCGGGGATCACGTCGTAATTGACGTGGCCATGCTTGCCCGCGATGACTTCGGCGCAGGCCATGCCTTCATCTTCGGCCTTATGGGCGAGCATCGGGCCGGTGATGGCATCGCCGATGGCGTAGATGCCCTTGACCGAGGTTTGCCAGTGGCCGTCGGTCTTGATCTGGCCGCGGTCGGTGGTGGCAATGCCAAGCGCGTCGAGGCCAAGGCCTTCGGTGTAGGGCTTGCGACCGGTGGCGACCAGCACCACATCGGCGTCGGCGGTATGCTCGCTGTCATCCTTGCGCAGTTTGTAGGTGACCGTTGCGCCGGCATCGGATTTTTCGACGTTCGAGACCGCTGCGCCAAGGGTGAATTTCAGCCCCTGCTTGGTGAGCATCTTCTGAAGCGTGCGCTGAACCTCGGGGTCCATACCGGGGGTGATGGCGTCGAGATATTCGATCACCTCGACCTCGGCGCCAAGGCGGGCGTAGACCGAGCCCATTTCCAGCCCGATGACACCCGCGCCGATGACGATCATCTTCTTGGGGATCTCGCCCAGCGTCAGGGCACCGGTCGAGGTGACGATGGTTTCCTCGTCGATGGTGACATCCGCACCGGGCACCGACGCCGGGGCAGAGCCGGAAGCGATGATGATGTTCTTGGCGCTATGGGTCTCGTCGCCGACGGCGACCTTGCCGGCCTCGGGGATGGACGCCCAGCCCTTGAGCCAGTCGATCTTGTTCTTCTTGAACAGGAATTCGATGCCCTTGGTGTTCTGACCGATGACGTCATCCTTGTAGGACAGCATCTTGGCCCAGTCGACGGAGGGCGCATCGGCGTTCAGGCCCATGGCGGCAAAATTGTGCTGGGCTTCGTGCAGCTGATGGCTGGCGTGAAGCAGCGCTTTGGACGGGATGCAGCCGACGTTGAGGCAGGTGCCGCCGAGGGTCTCACGCCCTTCGACGCAGGCGGTCTTGAGACCCAGCTGGGCGCAGCGGATGGCGGCCACGTAGCCGCCGGGGCCTGCGCCGATGACGATGACGTCGTACTCTGCCATGGGATGTCCTTTCCTTTGTGTTCTGTCTGGGAGGGGGCGCTGCCCCCGTCCGCGTGCCGCGGACTCCCCCGGGATATTTTTTGGCCAGAAGAGGCCTAGAAGAGTGCCGCGACCAGCATGATCGCGGTGGCGAGAAACCCGACCATCCAGATCAGTGAGCGCCATGGCGCCCAGCCGAAGAGATAGGCGGGGATATAGAGAAGGCGGGCCATCAGGTAGAGGGCGGCGGCGGCGGCGGTCAGGCCGTCGCCCCTGTCGGCCCATGTGACGGTGAAGACGGCGATCGAGAACAGGATCAGGCCTTCGAAATGGTTGTTCATGGCCCGTTGGGCGCGCCCGGCGGCCCCGGTCAGCCCCAGCCCTTCGTCGCGTGGTGATGCAGCGTAATGCGCGCCGACCTGACGCTGCGCCAGCACGGAAAACAGGCCCATTTGCAGGATCTGCAATAGTGCGGCGAGGGTCAGGGCTGTGAGTTCCGGGGTCATGGTGTCAGGCAAAGTTCAGCAGGATCATGGCAAGGCAGCATCCGAGCCCAGCCGTGACGATAAGCGAGCGCCGTGGCTCCCAAGCAAGGGCGTAGGCGGGCTGGTAAAGCGAGTGGGCGGGTCATGCCGTCCTCAGGAAATGGGTCGCGCTGGGGGCGTGGCCGAGCGATCCGGCCTTGGTCAGCCAGGATTTGGCCTTGGCCGGGTCGTTGACTTCGAACAGCAGCCAAGTGGCGTTGCCTTCGGACTCGGTCCAGCGTTGCAGCAGGGTGAGGCCGGCATTGGCGCGGTTTTCCGCGTCGGCGTCGAAATGGGCGGTGTCGAAGGTCATGTGCTGGGTGAGAAGCTGGATGCTCATGCGGTGATCTCCGGTATGGACGGGTGCCGGGCGGTGTCTTCGATGAAACCTTGCCGGATCGCGGCGTCGCGACAGTGGCACAACGCATCGGCCATCGCTCGGTTGCGCATCATGTCCCTGAGCGCCGTCTGCGCCCCTGCCATGAGCTGCGACGATGCCGAGCGGTCTGCGGCGAGCCCATCGAGCGCTCCAGGCGCCGCATCGAAGCCATCGCTCAGCTTTTGGAGGTCTTCGATGATCTGGATGCGGGCACGGCGCGGCATGGAGCCTTCTCCGAAGGGGGGATCCCGGGCGGGCGATACCGCCCGGGACGCCGGATCACAGATCCATCAGCAGGCGGCGCGGATCTTCGAGCGCTTCCTTGACGCGCACGAGGAAGGTCACGGCGCCTTTGCCGTCGACGATGCGGTGATCGTAGGACAGTGCGAGATACATCATCGGGCGGATCTTGATTTCGCCATTGATGACCATCGGGCGGTCCTGGATCTTGTGCATCCCGAGGATACCCGACTGCGGCGGGTTCAGGATCGGCGAGGACATCAGCGAGCCGTACACACCGCCGTTCGAGATGGTGAAGGTGCCGCCCTGCATTTCCGCCATCGACAGCTTGCCGTCACGGGCGCGCTTGCCCTTTTCGGCAATCTCGCCTTCGATCTCGGCAAAGGACTTCTTGTCGACGTCGCGCAGAACCGGAACCACGAGGCCCTGCGGCGTGCCAGCGGCGATGCCCATGTGCACGAAGTTCTTGTAGACCACATCGGTGCCGTCGATCTCGGCGTTGACCTCGGGGACCTCTTTCAGAGCGTGCACGCAGGCCTTGGTGAAGAACGACATGAAGCCAAGGCGCACGCCGTGCTTCTTTTCGAACAGGTCCTTGTACTGGCTGCGCAGCGCCATCGTCTCGGTCATGTCCACCTCGTTATAGGTGGTGAGCATGGCGGCGGTGTTCTGCGCATCCTTGAGACGCCGGGCGATGGTCTGGCGCAGGCGGGTCATCTTGACGCGCTCTTCGCGGGCCGCATCCTCGGCGGGCGAGGGCGCGCGCGGCGCGGCTGCCGGTGCGGCGGGGGTGGCTTTCGCGGCGGCGATGGCGGCGCCGACATCGGCCTTCATCACGCGGCCATCCTTGCCGGTGCCCTGCACCTGCGACGACGACAGACCGGCCTCGGCCATCGCCTTTTTGGCGGAGGGCGCATCCTCGACATCAGAGCGGCCCGACTTCGACGGCTCGGCTGCCGGTGCGGGGCTGGGTGCGGGGGCAGCGGCTGCGCCAGCGCCACTGGACAGGATCGCCAGCTTGCCGCCAGCTTCGACGGTGTCACCCTCGGGGGCGAGGATTTCGGTCAGGGTGCCCGACGCGGGGGCCGGAACCTCGACCGACACCTTGTCGGTTTCCAGCTCGCAGAGCATCTCGTCCTGAGTGACGCTGTCGCCGACCTTCTTGAACCATGTCGAGACGGTTGCCTCGGACACCGATTCACCCAAGGTCGGGACCATCACATCGACCGGCGCTGCAGAGCCGGATTCGGCTGCGGGCGCGGGCTTGGTCGAGGAGGGCCGCAGTTCGACATCGGCCGAACCGGCTTCGCCGGCCGGGGCGACATTGGC
Source organism: Citreicella sp. C3M06 (assembly GCF_018860705.1). GTDB lineage: Bacteria > Pseudomonadota > Alphaproteobacteria > Rhodobacterales > Rhodobacteraceae > Salipiger. The sequence goes on along the minus strand of NZ_JAHKQA010000041.1, from coordinate 85,872 downwards.
GAGCAGGGCGTCGACACCGACGGTGTCGCCTTCCTGGGCCACGATGTCTTCGAGGATGCCTTCGACCGGCGAGGGCACCTCGACGGTGACCTTGTCGGTTTCCAGCTCGCAGAGCATCTCGTCAACCGCCACCGAGTCGCCCGGTTTCTTGAACCAGGTCGCCACGGTCGCCTCGGTTACGGATTCCCCGAGCGTGGGGACGCGCACTTCGGTCGTCATCTGTTCAGTTCCCTTCGATGGTCAGCGCTTCGTCGACGAGCGCCTGTTGTTGTGCCTTGTGCTGGCTGGCCAGACCCGTTGCGGGCGAAGCCGAGGTGGCGCGGCCCACGTAACGCGGCCGCTTGTGGGTTGCGTCGATGCGGCCCAGCACCCATTCGATGTTCGGTTCGATGAAGGTCCATGCGCCCTGGTTCTTGGGCTCTTCCTGACACCAGATCATCTCGGCGCCGGAGAAGCGTTCCAGCTCCTTGACGAGGCTGAGCGCCGGGAACGGGTAGAATTGCTCGACCCGCAGCAGGTAGACATCATCAATGCCGCGCGCATCGCGCTCTTCGAGCAGGTCGTAATAGACTTTGCCAGAACACATCACCACGCGCTTGATCTCGGCATTGGGCTTGAGCTTGGTCTGCGAGCTGCCCTTTTCCGCATCGTCCCAGAGAACGCGGTGGAAGCTCGACCCGGTGACGAAATCCTCGGCCTTGGACACCGCGAGCTTGTGACGCAGCAGCGATTTCGGCGTCATCAGGATCAGCGGCTTGCGGTAGCTGCGGTGCAGCTGGCGGCGCAGGATGTGGAAATAGTTCGCCGGGGTCGTGCAGTTCGCCACGATCCAGTTGTCCTGCCCGCATTGCTGCAGGAAGCGCTCCAGACGGGCCGAGCTGTGTTCCGGGCCCTGACCTTCGAAGCCGTGCGGCAGCAGGCAGACAAGCCCGGACATCCGCAGCCATTTGGATTCGCCCGAGCTGATGAACTGGTCGAACATGATCTGCGCGCCATTGGCGAAATCACCGAACTGCGCTTCCCACAGGGTCAGCGCGTTGGGTTCGGCCAGCGAATAGCCATATTCAAACCCAGACACCGCGTATTCCGACAGCGCCGAGTCGATCACCTCGTAGCGGGCCTGACCCTCGCGGATATTGTTGAGCGGGTAGTAACGCTCTTCGGTGTCCTGATTCACCAGCCCGGAATGGCGCTGCGAGAAAGTGCCACGGGTGCTGTCCTGACCGGACAGGCGCACCGGGTAACCTTCGGTCAGCAGCGAGCCAAAGGCCAGCGCTTCGCCGGTGGCCCAGTCAAAGCCCTGTCCGGTTTCGAACATCTTGGAGCGCGCATCAAGGAAGCGGCCGATGGTCTTGTGCAGCGGGAAGCCTTCGGGCGGGGTGGTCAGGCCCTTGCCGATTTCCGCCATGGTCTCGGGCTTGATCGCGGTTTCGCCGCGCTGGTAGTTGCCTTCCTTCTGCCGGTCGAGATGCGACCAGCGCCCATCGAGCCAGTCGGCCTTGTTGGGCTTGTAGGTCTTGCCAGCCTCGAATTCGCTGTTCAGGTGGGCTTGGAACTGCGCCTTCATATCCTCGATCTCGCCCTCGGGGATGAGGCCGTCCTTGACGAGGCGGTCAGTGTACAGCGTCAGCGTGGTCTTTTGCTGCTTGATCTTCTTGTACATGAGCGGGTTGGTGAACATGGGCTCGTCGCCCTCGTTGTGACCAAAACGACGGTAGCAGAAGATGTCGATGACCACGTCGTTGCCGAACTTCTGGCGATACTCGGTCGCGACCTTGGCTGCGTGCACAACCGCTTCGGGGTCATCGCCGTTGACGTGGAAGATCGGTGCCTCGACCACCAGCGCGTTGTCGGTGGGGTAGGGCGAGGAGCGCGAGAAATGCGGCGCGGTGGTGAAGCCGATCTGGTTGTTCACCACGATATGGATGGTGCCGCCGGTGCGGTGACCGCGCAGGCCCGACAGCGCGAAGCATTCCGCCACCACGCCCTGACCGGCAAAGGCCGCATCGCCGTGCAGCAGGATCGGCAGAACCTTGGTGCGCTCGACATCGCCAAGCTGGTCCTGCTTGGCGCGGACCTTGCCCAGAACCACCGGGTTCACCGCCTCGAGGTGGCTGGGGTTGGCGGTCAGCGACAGGTGCACCGGGTGACCATCGAATTCACGGTCCGACGAAGCGCCGAGGTGATATTTCACATCGCCCGAGCCATCCACATCGTCCGGTTTGAAGCTGCCGCCCTGAAATTCGTTGAAAATCGCGCGGTAGGGCTTGTTCAGCACGTTGGCCAGAACCGACAGACGGCCCCGGTGCGGCATGCCCATGACGATCTCGGTCACGCCAAGGTTGCCGCCGCGCTTGATGATCTGCTCCATCGCCGGGATCAGGGATTCCCCGCCATCAAGGCCAAAGCGCTTGGTGCCCATGTACTTGACATGCAGGAACTTTTCAAAGCCCTCGGCCTCGACCAGCTTGTTGAGAATGGCGCGGCGCCCCTCGCGGGTGAACTTGATCTCGCGACCGTAGCCTTCGATCCGTTCTTTCAGCCAAGCCGATTGCTCAGGGTCGGAAATATGCATGTATTGCAGCGCGAAGGTGCCGCAATAGGTGCGCTTGAGCACGCCCATGATCTCGCGCATCGACGCGACCTGAAGGCCCAGCACGTTGTCGATGAAGATCGGCCGGTCCATGTCGGCCTCGGTGAAACCATAGGCCTTTGGGTCAAGCTCGGGGTGCGGCTCGCGGCCGTGCAGGCCCAGCGGATCGAGATCGGCAGCAAGGTGGCCCCGGATGCGGTGGGCGCGAATGATCATCAGCGCCCGGATCGAATCCAGCACGGCGCGCTTGATCTGGTCGTCGGAAACCTTGACCCCGGTGGCGGCGGCCTTGTCGGCGATCTTCTTGCCGGCGCCCTTGGCTTCGGCGATGGGCATCACCGGCCATTCGCCGGTCAGCGCGGCGGTGATGTCGTCGGTCGGTGCGGGCGGCCAGTCGGCGCGCTGCCACGACGCGCCTGCCGCCTCGGCCTTCACGTTGGTCTCGTCATCGCCCAGAGCCTTGAAGAAATCCGCCCATGCCTCATCGACGGCTGCGGGGTCGTTGGCGTACCGCGCATACATCTGTTCGAGGTATTCGGCATTCACACCCTGCAGGAAGCTCGAGGCGTGAAACTGGTCGTTCGGGCTTTGATCCGTCATCGCACGTTTCCTTGGTTTGGCCGGGGCCCATCGCGGACTGGCCGTTTAGCAACGGGAGAGAGACCCTTTTGCACAAGGCCCCTGTCGCGATGCTCTGCCTTCTTCGTGGAAGGGCAAGATCTTCCCTTGCCCTTCCACATAATCCTGACCGCGGCGGACGCAAGCGACCGCCGCAAGGAAGCACTGCTTAAGCTTCCATCGCCTTAACAACGGCTTCGCCCAGCGTTGCGGGGCTGTCGGCAACCACGATCCCGGCGGATTTCATCGCCTCGATCTTGGATTCCGCATCGCCCTTGCCGCCGGCGACGATCGCGCCCGCATGGCCCATGCGGCGGCCCGGAGGGGCCGTGCGGCCCGCGATGAAACCGGCGATCGGCTTCCAGCGGCCCTTTTTCTTCTGCTCGGCGATGAACTCGGCGGCCTCTTCTTCGGCGGAACCGCCGATTTCACCGATCATGATGATGGATTCGGTTTCTGGGTCATCAAGGAACATGTTCAGCACGTCGATGTGCTCGGTGCCCTTGATGGGGTCGCCGCCGATGCCGACAGCCGTCGACTGGCCCAGACCCAGATCGGTGGTCTGCTTGACCGCCTCATAGGTCAGCGTGCCCGAGCGGGACACGACGCCGACCTTGCCGCGCATGTGGATGTGGCCGGGCATGATGCCGATCTTGCATTCATCGGGGGTGATGACGCCGGGGCAGTTCGGCCCGATCAGGCGCGACGAGCTGTTCACCAGCGTGCGCTTGACGCGCATCATGTCGAGAACGGGAATGCCCTCGGTGATGCAGACGATCAGCGGGATCTTGGCATCGATGGCTTCAAGGATCGAGTCGGCCGCGAAGGGCGGCGGCACATAGATCACCGAAGCGTTGGCTTCGGTCTTGGCCACGGCTTCGTGGACCGAGTTGAAGACCGGCAGGCCGAGGTGTTCCTGACCGCCCTTGCCGGGGGTCACGCCGCCGACCATCCGGGTGCCATAGGCGATGGCCTGTTCCGAGTGGAAAGTCCCCTGCGAGCCGGTGAAGCCCTGGCAGATGACTTTGGTATTCTTGTCTACGAGTACGGACATTTCAATGTTCCTCGAAGTGCGACCTGACAAAGTCCGCATCGTCGGACTCTATCGAGGTAATCTTGTTGAGTGCGTGTGTGTAAAGGGTCTTGCCGACAGGGGCTTCGGGGCCCGCCTCGTCGCTGTCGCGATGGACGGCAAGCTGCGCCAGTGTCAGCGACCGCGCAGGCGCGCCGCTGACGATCTGAACATCGAGCACCAGTTCCTTGTGCTCGCCCGATCCTGTCTTGTTCGGAAAGCTTTCGATCCGGGCCGCGGCGATGGTCCCGAAGGCGGCCAGACCGTGCCCGCCGGACGTCTCTGACGTCCAGACGAAAATTTCATCCCCCTCGGCCACCGCCGCCTGCTTGTAGGGGCGCGCATGGATCTGCGCGCGCCCGTCAGCGACGGTGAGCGGAGGGTCGATTTTCGCGATCAGTGCCATCCGTTCAGCCCTTCACGGCTTTCACGATCTTCTCGGCGCCGTCGGACAGGTTGTCCGCCGCGATCACGTCCAGGCCGGACTCGTTGATGATCTTCTTGCCCAGATCGACGTTGGTGCCTTCAAGACGCACAACCAGCGGAACCTTGAGACCGACCTCTTTCACCGCGGCGATCACGCCTTCGGCGATGACGTCGCAGCGCATGATGCCGCCGAAGATGTTCACGAGGATGCCTTTGACGTTCGGGTCAGAGGTGATGATCTTGAACGCCTCGGTCACCTTTTCCTTGGTGGCGCCGCCGCCAACGTCGAGGAAGTTGGCAGGCTCTGCGCCATACAGCTTGATGATGTCCATCGTCGCCATGGCAAGGCCCGCGCCGTTCACCATGCAGCCGATTTCGCCGTCAAGCGCGATGTAGTTCAGATCGTGCTGGCTGGCGGCGAGCTCCTTGGGGTCTTCCTCGGATTCGTCGCGCAGGCCCATGATGTCGGAATGACGGTAGAGCGCGTTGGAATCGAAGCCGGCCTTGCAGTCGAGGCACTTCAGGTCGCCGTCGGTGGTCAGGATCAGCGGGTTGATTTCCAGCATCTCCATGTCCTTGTCGACGAACATGCGATACAGGTTGCCGATCAGGGTGGTGCACTGGCGCACGGCCTTGCCGGTCAGGCCCAGCTCGAACGCGACGCGGCGACCGTGGTAGCCCTGATAGCCGATGGCCGGGTCGACCTCGAAGCTGAGGATCTTCTCGGGGGTCTTGTCCGCGACTTCCTCGATGTCCATGCCGCCTTCGGTCGAGCAGACGATCGACACCCGCGAGCTGACGCGATCGACCAGCAGCGCGAGGTAGAATTCGGAGGTGATGTCCGAGCCGTCTTCGATGTAGATGCGGTTGACCTGCTTGCCCGCCGGGCCGGTCTGGTGCGTGACCAACGTGTGGCCGAGCATGCGATTGGCTTCCTCGGCGGCCTCTTCGACCGACTTGGCCAGACGGACACCGCCCTTTTCGCCAGCGCCGGCTTCCTTGAAGCTGCCCTTGCCGCGGCCACCCGCGTGAATCTGGGCCTTTACGACCCACAGAGGTCCGTCCAGTTCGCCAGCCGCCGCCTTGGCTTCGTTCGCACTCAGCACGACACGGCCGTCCGAGACCGGGCAGCCATAGTCGCGCAGAAGCGCTTTCGCCTGATATTCGTGGATGTTCATGGAAGACTCTTCCCGTCTTGCTGCGATTTCGTTGCCGGGTATACGCAGGGTTCCCCGCTCCCGTCAGTGGAAATATCGTTAGAAAGCACCAATTGCGAGGGTTTTCTGCGGTTTGTGATCACAGGTTTTGGACGTGTGATCACAAGTGTCGGCGAGCTGTTGCCGATGTTAGCGCACCCGGCCGCGAATCACTCATTGCGCCATCCGCTGCCCATTTCGACGTCAGTTCGATGGCGAACGACAGGTACGAAAAAGCCGGGGCGCGCTGGCGCACCCCGGCTTGTCAGTCATTCGAAACGGATCAGGCGAGCGAGCCGTCGATGCCCTTGCAGGCCTCGACCAGACCCTGGACGGCCTTGACCGACACGTCGAACATCTCTTGCTCGTCCTTGTTGAGCTTGATGTTCAGGATCTTCTCGACACCGCCGGCGCCGATCACCGTGGGCACGCCCACGTACATGTCGGACACGCCAAGGTCGCCGTCACAGTAGGCGGCGCAGGGCAGAACGCGCTTCTGGTCCTTGAGATAGGCTTCGGCCATCTCGATCGCCGAGGTCGCGGGCGCATAGAAGGCCGAGCCGGTCTTCAGCAGGCCGACGATTTCAGCGCCGCCGTCACGGGTGCGCTGCACGATGGCGTCGAGCTTGTCCTGCGTGGTCCAGCCCATCTCGATCAGATCGGGCAGCGGAACGCCGGCAACGGTCGAATAGCGCACCGAGGGAACCATGGTGTCGCCGTGGCCGCCAAGCACGAAGGCGGTGACGTCTTTCATCGACACGTTGAATTCCACTGACAGGAAGTGGCGGAAGCGCGCCGAGTCGAGCACGCCGGCCATGCCGCAGACCTTGTTCGCGGGCAGGCCCGAGAACTTCTGCAGCGCCCAGACCATCGCGTCGAGCGGGTTGGTGATGCAGATGACGAAAGCGTCCGGAGCGTTGTCGCGGATGCCTTCACCGACGGCCTTCATCACCTTGAGGTTGATGCCAAGCAGGTCGTCCCGGCTCATGCCGGGCTTGCGCGGCACGCCGGCAGTGACGATGCAGACGTCTGCACCGGCGATGTCGGCGTAGTCGTTGGTGCCTTTCAGCGTCGCGTCGAACCCTTCGGAAGGGCCGGACTCGGCGATGTCGAGCGCCTTGCCCTGGGGGGTGCCTTCCGAGATGTCGAAGAGGACGACGTCACCCAGCTCCTTCAGGGCCGCGAGGTGGGCGAGCGTGCCGCCAATCTGTCCCGCGCCAATCAGGGCGATCTTGGGTCTTGCCATGGATCTAATCTCCGCTCCATTTGTCAATTCCGCTGTTTGCGTAAGGGTTTGGCGCATTGCGCGCAAGGGTGCTACTGCGAGGGGCGCGCGCGAAATATAGGCACTCAAGCGAAGTTGATTGCGCTAAAGACAACCAAATCCAAGCGTTACAGTGGTCGATGCGGATGAAAAAGCCCCGCCGTTTTCGCGTGGCGGGGCCGTCATGGCGCTGTTTCAGGGCGTTTTGGCATCGCTGCGGCAGGGCTGCGATCACGATTCTTGGGGGGCGGCACCCCGATCAGGCATCTTGTTCCGGAGTGGAGAGCATCTCGGCCATGGTCTCGAACGCCTGACCGCTGGCGACGAGGCAGGTCATTCCTGCGGTTGTGGTGACCGTGATTGTCCAGGTGCCGGTTTGTTCAGAGGCAAACACCTCCATCACTGCATTGTTCGACCCAAGGCCGATGCTGCGTTGGGTCTCGCCGTATTTCTGCGCAAGCTTTTCGACCACCTGCTGGCGCGGGGCGCAGGCGTTTGGCTGTCGGGCGCGGGCCGGACCCGCGATCAGGACGGCGGTGGCGGCCGCCAGAAGTGCCATGGATGCAATCGTCTGTTTCATCTTGTGCCCTTTCGGCTGTGACGCAGCTGTCTGCGCCTTTCCGCGCCGCTGCGTCTGTCGTGCCCTCGGTGTCCGCTGGCCTCCGCTCCCGGGCAGTCAATTTCTGGCCTGCCTCTAGGGAAAGCTTGCGAGTCATATGCTGAAGAAAGGTTAACGACCTGCCCTTGGCAGCGTGGATTCGCGCAACAGCGCGGTTACGTGCGGCTTTTTTCTGCGATGCGGCGCAAATCATCTTGCATCATTCGCAAATAAATGCCCTTTAACGCGCAACATTATTACCCATCGAGGAGGAAGCCCATGGATCTGCAAACCCGCCCCTTCCGATCTGTGCTGTACATTCCCGGCTCCAAGGATCGTGCGCTGGACAAGGCGCGCAGCCTGCCGGTCGATGCGATCATCTTCGATCTCGAAGACGCGGTGTCCCCCGGTGAAAAGCCCGCCGCACGCGAGACGCTGGCGGAGGCGCTGGCCAGCGGCGGCTATGGCAATCGTACCCGGATCGTGCGGATCAACGGGCTTGATACCGAGTGGGGCGAAGCGGATGCGCGCGCGGCCGAGGCGATGGATTGCGACGTGCTGCTGCTGCCCAAGGTCGAAAGCCCCGAACAGCTTGACGCGCTGGCAAAGCTTACGACCAAGCCGCTCTGGGCGATGATGGAAACCCCGCGCGGTATGCTGAACGCCGCAGCGATTGGCGCGCATCCGCAGCTGTGCGGCATGGTGATGGGCACCAACGACCTTGCAAAAGAGCTCAGCACCCGGTTCCGCGCCGATCGTCTGCCGATGATCACCTCGCTGTCGCTGTGCCTGCTGGCCGCCAAGGCCACCGGCTGCGTCATCGTCGATGGTGTCTATAATGCCTTCAAGGACGAAGGCGGCCTGAAGGCGGAATGCGATCAGGGCCGCGACATGGGCTTTGACGGCAAGACCCTGATCCACCCGGCGCAGGTCGACATCGCCAACGCCGCCTTTGCGCCGAGTGAGGCCGAGATCGACACTGCCAAGCGCCAGATCGCCGCCTTTGAAGATGCCGAGGCCGCGGGGCAGGGGGTGGCCGTCGTCGATGGCAAGATCGTCGAGAACCTGCACGTGGTGACGGCCAGAAGCATCCTCGCCAAGGCCGATGCCATCGCCGAAATGGCGCGCTAATCGGTTGCCGCCCCGCGCGATTGCCCGCAGGGTGGCCCGGACCATACAGGGAGACCTTTCATGATCCTGCTTATCCTCGGCGTGGCGCTCTGGTGGGGCGCGCATCTGTTCAAGCGCGTTGCCCCGGCGCAGCGCGCCGCCATGGGCGCCAAGGGCAAGGGCGTCGTGGCGCTGGCGCTTGCCGTTTCGATCCTGCTGATGATCTTTGGCTACAAGGCCGCCGACGGTGCGGTGTTCTGGGGGCGCCACCCGGCCACCGTGGGCATCAACAACCTGATGATGCTCGTGGCGCTGTACCTGACCTCGCCCGGCCCCAAGAAAGGCGCGCTGCTCTACCGGATGCGCCACCCGATGCTGACCGGCTTCCTGCTGTGGACCGTCGCGCATCTTCTGGTGAACGGCGATGTGCCGTCCTTCGTGCTGTTCGGCGGGCTGGGCCTTTGGGCCATCACCGAAATCATCGTCATCAACCGTGCCGAGCCCGGCTGGACCCCGCCCGCCAAGGGCAGCATCGCCAAGGATGCGATGTTTGCCGCGATCAGCGTCGTGCTGCTGCTGGTCATCGGTCTGATCCACACCTCGCTTGGCTACCCAACATTCGGATAAGACACATGAAACTCTATCGCTTTTTGTCCGAGGACGACACCTCGGCCTTTTGCCACAAGGTCACCGCCGCGCTGAACGCCGGATGGGAGCTGCATGGCGATCCGACCTATGCCTTCGATGCGGCCAATGGCGTGATGCGCTGCGGGCAGGCGGTGACCAAGGAGGTCGCTGGCACCTACACCCCCGACATCAAGCTCGGAGCGCAGTGATGGGCAGGGCCACCCAAGCCAAGACCAACCCGGGGCGTTTCTTCGAGGATTACGCCGTTGGGCAGGTGATCGAGCACGCCGTGCCGCGCACCGTGGGGCAGGGCGAGCGGGCGTTGTACCATGCGCTGTATCCGGCCCGCCACGCGCTCTATTCTTCGGATGAATTCGCGCGCAGCTGCGGGCTGCCGGGCGCGCCGCTGGATGATCTCGCGGCGTTTCACGTTGTGTTTGGCAAGACCGTGCCCGACGTGTCGCTGAACGCTGTGGCGAACCTTGGCTATGCCGAGGGGCGCTGGCTGGCGCCGGTCTATCTTGGGGATACGCTGCGCGCGTCGTCCGAGGTGATCGGGCTCAAGCAGAATTCCAACGGCAAGACCGGGGTGGTCTATGTGCGCACCCGCGGCAGCAACCAGCGCGGCGAGACCGTGCTGGAATATTGCCGCTGGGTGATGGTGCGCAAAGGCGATGTCGAGGCGCCTGCACCTGCCGCGGTGGTGCCGGACCTAAAGAAAGCGCTCACGGTCGACGATCTGACCCTGCCCGAGGGGCTGGATTTCAGCACTTACGACTTCACGCTGGCGGGCGAGCCGCATCGCTGGGGCGATTACGAGGTGGGGGAGACCATCGACCATGTCGACGGTGTCACCATCGAGGAAGCCGAGCACATGCTGGCCACGCGCCTGTGGCAGAACACCGCCAAGGTGCATTTCGACGCCACCTTCCGCCCGGATGGCCAGCGTCTGATCTATGGCGGTCATGTCATGTCGATGGCGCGGGCGCTGTCGTTCAACGGTCTGGCCAATGCGCAGATGATCGTCGGCCTGAACGGGGGGGCGCATGCCAACCCCTGTTTCTCGGGCGATACCGTCAAGGCCTGGAGCGAGGTGCTGGACAAGGCGGAAACCCCGGCCCCCGGCGTCGGCGCGATCCGCCTGCGGCTGGTGGCGACCAAGGGCGGCGCACCCTTTGCGCTGCGGGGCGAAGATGGCAAGTACCTGCCCGATGTGTTGCTCGATCTCGATTACTGGGCGCTGATGCCGCGATAGGTCGCAGGCCCGGAGGGGCGGTTTCGTTATCATCTGCGCCCCGGCTCGGATAGGCTTGGCGGCGATGGGGAGAGTCGCAACCACTCAGGAGAAAGCGCCATGTCTGTCACAGCCCTGCCGCAAGACGCGCGCGATGTGCTTGAAATGCCCACTGCGGATGTTCCCGATATCATCAGCGCGCTGGTCCATCGCCGCGAATTCAGCGCTCTGATGCGCCAGATCCACCATGATCTGCAATCTGCTGATCCGACGCGCCAGAGCAGCGGTGCGCGCGCATTGCGCAAGCTGGGCTTCCCGCTCTGAGCCATCGACTCGGGTGCGCGGCCGCTCAGAATACCTGACAAAAACCCTGATATTACAATGCGGGCGCTAACAGGAGAGGTTTGTGATCACAGTTTTTACGCCGTGATCACAAACTTCGATATTTTTTCCGAACTGCGACCAAAAAACATGCCTGCTGCAACTGCGAGACAGTGACACGGGTCAAGGAAACCCGCTAGAACCCGTCCAAGGGAACCGAAAGGACTAGCCATGGCCGAAGCGAAAAGAATCGAGCGCCCGCTCTCCCCCTTCATGTTTGTGCAGTATTACCGGCTACAGCTCACCGCTGTGACGTCGGTGATGATCCGCATCACCGGCAACGCGATGATGGCGGCGGTCTTCTTTCTGATCGTCTGGCTGCTGGCGCTTGCCTCGGGGCCGGAGGCCTTTGAAACCGTCGAATGGTGGCTGACCAGCTTCATCTTCGATCTGTTCTGGTTCTTCATGCTCTGGGCCGTCTGGTATCACTACCTTGGCGGGCTGCGTCACCTGATCTTTGACGCCGGCAAGGGGCTGGAAATCGAGACCGCCGAAAAGCTGGGTTGGATCTGCGTCTACGGCTCTGTCGTGCTGACCGTTCTGACCGTCATCGTCATCTGGCTCTGAGGGAGGCATAGACACATGCACTACCAGACCGACCGCAAGCGCGCCGTAGGCAAGGGCTCTGCCCATTCGGGCGCCGAACATCACTGGTTCATGATCGTCAGCTCGGTTGCGCTGGCCTGCATGATCCCGACCTGGATCTACATCTTCGGCAACGCGCTGGGCTCTGGCTACGAGGCGTCGCTGGCGACCATGTCGCGCCCGTTCCCGGCGATCCTGACCGCGCTGGTGCTGATTGTCGGCATGCTGCACTTCAACAAGGGTGGCCGCGTGATGATCGAGGATTACACCCAAGGCACCACCCGCAAGCTGCTGATCATGGCCTATACGGGCTTTTCCTACGTGATGATCGCCTGCGGGCTGTTCGCGCTCGTCAAGATCGCGCTCTGAGACAGAAAGACCGGAAAAATGGCAGCATACGAATACGAGACGCATACGTTTGACGTCGTGGTCGTGGGGGCCGGCGGCGCCGGTCTGCGCGCCACCCTCGGCATGGCCGAGCAGGGCCTGCGCACCGCTTGCGTGACCAAGGTCTTCCCGACCCGCTCGCACACCGTGGCGGCGCAGGGTGGCATCGCCGCGTCGCTGTCCAACATGGGCCCCGACAACTGGCAGTGGCACATGTACGACACCGTCAAGGGCTCGGATTGGCTGGGCGACACCGACGCGATGGAATACCTCGCGCGCTCGGCGCCCGCCGCCGTGTACGAGCTGGAACATTACGGCGTTCCGTTCAGCCGCACCGACGAGGGCAAGATTTACCAGCGCCCGTTTGGTGGCCACACCACCGAATTCGGCGAAGGCCCGCCCGTGCAGCGCACCTGCGCCGCCGCCGACCGCACCGGCCACGCCATCCTGCACACGCTGTATGGCCAGTCGCTCAAGCACAATGCCGAATTCTACATCGAATATTTCGCCATCGATCTGGTGATGAGCGATGATGGTGTCTGTCAGGGCGTCGTCTGCTGGAGGCTCGAAGACGGCACCTTCCACATCTTCCGCGCCAAGACCGTGGTTCTGGCGACCGGCGGCTATGGCCGGGCCTATTTCTCGGCGACCTCGGCCCACACCTGCACCGGCGACGGTGGCGGCATGGTGGCGCGCGCAGGGCTTGCACTGCAGGACATGGAATTCGTGCAGTTCCACCCCACCGGCATCTACGGTTCGGGCTGCCTGATCACCGAAGGCGCACGGGGCGAGGGCGGTTACCTCACCAACTCCGAAGGCGAGCGGTTCATGGAACGCTACGCCCCGACCTACAAGGATCTGGCCCCGCGCGACTATGTCAGCCGCTCGATGACCATGGAAATCCGCGAAGGGCGCGGTGTGGGCGAGCATGGCGATCACATCCACCTCAATCTGTCGCACCTGCCGCCCGAGGCGCTGGCCGAACGGCTGCCTGGCATTTCGGAATCGGCCAGGATCTTTGCCGGTGTCGATGTGACCAAGGAACCGATCCCGGTTCTGCCGACGGTGCATTACAACATGGGCGGCATTCCCACCAACTACTGGGGCGAAGTGCTGAACCCGACCGCCGACAACCCCAATGCCATCGTGCCGGGCCTGATGGCCGTGGGCGAGGCAGGCTGTGCGTCGGTGCACGGGGCCAACCGCCTTGGCTCGAACTCGCTGATCGACCTCGTGGTCTTTGGCCGCGCTGCCGCAATCCGCGCCGGTGAGGTTGTCGATCGTGAAGCATCGCCGCACACGCTGAACCAGCCGTCCGTCGACAAGGCGTTCGACCGGTTCGACGGGCTGCGCTATGCCGATGGTGACACGCCGACCGCCGAGCTGCGCCTTGAGATGCAGCGCACCATGCAATCGGATGCCGCCGTGTTCCGCACCGACAAGACCCTGATCGAAGGTGTCGAAAAGATGACCGCCGTCGCTGGCAAAATGTCGGATATCAAGGTCACCGATCACACGCTGATCTGGAACTCGGACCTGATGGAAACGCTTGAGCTGACCAACCTGATGCCCAACGCGCTTGCCACCATCGTCGGCGCCGAGGCTCGCAAGGAAAGCCGCGGGGCGCATGCCCACGAGGATTATCCGACCCGCGACGACGAGAACTGGCGCGTGCACACCATCAGCCGCGTCAACGGCACCGAGGTCACGCTGACGCACCGGCCGGTGATCGTCGATCCACTGACCACCGAAGAGGTCGGCGGCATCAGCCTTGCCAAGATCGCACCGAAGGCCCGGACGTTCTGATGCGTCTGGCCTGCCTCCTTTCATGGTCGGCGCTTGCGGCACGTGACGCGCACAGGTCTGCACCTGTGTCGCGCTGCGTGCCATGCGTGCCCGCCGAGGAGGACATGCTTTGCGAGCGCTGATCGCTTTGCTTCTGGCGCTGCCCGTCATGGGCTGCGCCGACATGGTGCCGCGCAAGGCCGGGCAGCTTCAGGTGCTCTCGCCCAAGCCGCTGGGGTTCACCGAACAGGTGGCCGCCAACGCCGCCGGTCCGATCCTGACCCGGCTGGCGCCCGGCGTGCCGAGCGACAAGGCGCTGGCCTGCCTGTTCGAACACGCCCAGCCGGGGCAGATTCAGGCGCTGGCCCGCAATTCTGCTCTGGGGCAGCCCGAGCTTAACGACGATATCGTGCTCGATATCCTTTATGACGAGGACATCCGCTTTTGCCTGCGCGGGGGTCCGATCTATTGGCTGTTCGGATAGGAGCCCACGGTTTGCGCAAGCTTGTCTTTCTCGCCCTGCTGCCGGTTCTGGCGTCCTGTGACGCCGCGACCCAAGATCAGATCGCCCGCAACGCCGCGCGCTCGACGGTAAACAAGGTGGTGCTGCAACGCTATCCCAGCGTGCCGGTCGAACCGGCACTGAACTGCGTCATCGACAATGCCAACGCGCAGCAGATCTACGCGCTGGCCTCTGAATCTGTCACCGGTCCCACGCAATCGAGCGTCGAGATCGTCACCGTGATCGTCTCGAAGCCCGAGACACTGACCTGCCTGGCCGCCGAGGGGCTGCCGGCGCTCATCCGATAGGAGAGACCCATGGTTCAATTTACCCTGCCAAAGAACTCGAAGATCCGCACCGGCAAGACCTGGCCCAAGCCGACCGGCGCGACCAATGTCCGGGCGTTCAAGATCTATCGCTGGAACCCCGAGGATGGCGAGAACCCCCGGATCGACACCTATCACCTTGATATGGACAAATGCGGCCCGATGGTTCTGGACGCGCTGATCAAGATCAAGAACGAGGTCGATCCGACCCTGACCTTCCGCCGGTCCTGCCGCGAGGGCATTTGCGGATCCTGCGCGATGAACATCGGCGGCATCAACACGCTGGCCTGTATCTACGGGCTCGACGAGGTCAAGGGCGACGTCAAGATCTACCCGCTGCCGCACATGCCGGTGGTCAAGGATCTTATCCCCGACCTCAACCTGTTCTACGCGCAGCACGCGTCGATCATGCCGTGGCTCGAAACCAAGACCAACCGTCCTGAAAAGGAATGGAAGCAGTCCATCGAAGATCGCAAGAAGCTGGACGGCCTGTATGAATGCGTGATGTGCGCCTCCTGCTCGACCGCCTGCCCGAGCTACTGGTGGAACTCTGACCGCTATCTTGGCCCGGCCGCGCTGCTGCACGCCTATCGCTGGATCATCGACAGCCGCGATGAAGCCACGCCCGAGCGTCTGGATGCGCTTGAAGACCCCTTCAAGCTTTATCGCTGCCACACCATCATGAACTGCACCAAGACCTGCCCCAAAGGTCTGAACCCGGCGAAATCCATTGCCGAGATCAAGAAGATGCTGCTGAACCGGCACGTCTGATCCTGCTGCAGATCGCGAAACGAGCGCCGCTTCCGCAAGGGGGCGGCGCTTTGCATTGGCAAAGGGGCGAAAGCTTACCCTGCGACAGTTGCAATAAGCGCAGACCGTCCTTGCATGTGCTGGGGGGTGTGCTGCGCTGCAGCAAGGGCTATCTGCAAGGGCAGGGGGGAAGTGACGGACCGATAAGATACCGAAAGGCCCACCCGATGACCGAGCAGAGCAAAATCGACCCGAAGCAGGCCCTCGCCGCCCTCGAGCAGGCATATGGCTATTACCAACCCGAACCCGTTCTCGTGCAGGACAACAGCGCAAACGTTGTGGATGACCTCAACGACGATCTGGACGGCTTTGCCTACTACCGCGCTGCCTGAGCCTGTCTTGACCTTTGTGCAGCGCGCTACAGGTCCATGCTCATGACACGTTCCATACATTCCCGAGGCCGGCCGTGATCTTCGCTGCCGGCTTCGTCATTGCTTTTATCATCCTGTTGTTCTGGAACAGGAAGAACAAGGATCGCAGGCTGTGCCGCTGGCGCGAGTATCGCCAGAATGGCGGCACGACATGGACCTGTGTGCACTGCGGCGCCAGCACCGAAGGCGTGCCGGGCCAGACGCCCACCACCTGCCTGCGCCCTCGCGGCGAGGCGCCGTAGACCTTTCAGCACCGTCAGCTGCCGTAGCGATAGCCAAAGATCAGATAGGCGGTCAGCGCCGCGCTAAGCGCCATGCCCATGGGAAAGCGCTTGCCGCTGGTCCAGCTCTTCCAGTCTGGCGCAAGGCGGCGCAGGGGTGAGAATTTGATCAGCCTGTGGGTGACGAAGGCGCCGATCAGGCTTGCCGCCAGCAGCGCCATCAGGAACCGCAGGTCCGCGAGGTGCACGAACGGCGCGGCCGCAGCGATGAACTTGGCATCGCCCGCGCCCATCACGCCGCCAGCGTTCAATGCCATGCCGACCACCAGCGCCACCGCAAGATGGGTGTAGCGCCACAGGTAGGCATCAAGCGGCAGCACCATCAACCCGACCACGACAAAGACCATCAGCAGGGCAATGTTCGCCGCGTTGGTGATGCGCAGCTCGCGCATGTCGGTGTAGCAGACATACAGGCAGATCGGCAGCACGAGGGGCAGGAACCAGCTTGCGGCCATGGCGGATATCGACAGCATCGGATCAGCTTGCACTGCCATTCTCGAGAGCAGCCAGCGCGGTGGATGCTGCCTCGAAATGCTGCGGATGGGTCTCGATGGCGTCTTCCAGCAGGCCCTTACCGATCTTCACATCGCCGCGCTTGATCGCCGAAAGCGCCAGCGTGTAAGTCAGATCGGCGCGCTCGGTCTGGGTCATGTCCAGCACCGGCAGGCTGTAATTGCCCTGCGCACCGCGCGCCAGCACAAGGTTGTTCTTGGCGGTGAACAGGGTGCTATCGTGGCGCAGGGTTTCGTAGAACAGCTTTTCCGCCCCGGCCGCATCGCCGCGCGAGAGCTTGGAATAGCCCCAGTTGTTCAGCACCGATGCTGGCTGGGTGGTCAGCCCGGCGGCGATCTCGTAAAAGCTGTCGGCTTTGTCCCATTGCTTGTTGCTGTCGGCCACCATCGCTTCGAGCCGGTAGCGCATGTAGGATTCATGGGTCGGCGGGATCGCACTCAGCACCTGTTCCGCCTTGTCCCACTGGTTGTCGCGGATCAGCGCGTCGGCCAGTTGCACCTTGTCTTCGTCGCTGGACTCCGCATGCGCCACCACCTCGGCCCAGGCGATCGCCGCCTCGCGGGAGCGTTTTGCGCGCACCAGCGATGTGGCAAGGCCGCGCATCAGATCGATGCGTCCCGGCTCGAGCTCTCCGGCGCGGGCGAAATAGGTCACTGCCGCCGTGGGATCGGAAGCCCTGAGCATCACATCGTTCAGCCCGGTGCCGTCGATGACATTGACGTCGGTGAACTCGCGGTTCACCGCGTCGGCGTCGATTTTCCTGTCACAGGCCGAAAGACCGAAGGCCCCCGCAATGCAGAGGGCCACGAGAATGGAATGGCGCATTCGGTGCGTCCTTTACTGCTCTTGCCTCGTCACGCGGCCGATCATTGCCGGCCATCTTATTGTCGGTTCAGTCGTGCCGCTGGATGAGGTAGGTGCTCGTTCCCTCGCGGATCAGCTGAAAATCCTCTTGCTCGGCAGCAGAATAGCCCGGATTTTCCAGTTTTGCGAGCGCCAAGCGCAGATTGTCGCGGATTGCGTCGCTTTGGCCATTGTCCAGCGCATAGGCGCGACGGAACACTTCGGACGCTTCGGACACCTTGCCCGCTTCCATCAGCACCACGCCGAGGTTGTTCCATGCCTCGGGCCAGTCCGGTGCGAGTTTGATCGCTTGGCGCAGCAAATGTTCCGCCTGACCAAGCCGCCCGAGCGCGAGGTTCGCCGAGCCGAGCGAGGTCAGCACCTCGCCGTCAAGCCCGTCTTGTCCGGCGGCGCGCAGATAGGCCTCGAGCGCCAGTTCGTGTTCGCCCGCGGCCATCAGGCGGTGGCCGACCAGCAGCCCGTCGACCGACTGGCCCTTGGGGTCAAGCGATGGGGCATAGACCTGCCCGTCCTCGATGGCATGGCCGCCGGTGTCTCCACAGGCGGCCAGAAAGAGCGTGGTCAGGCAGGCGGCAAGGCCGATGCGCATGATGGTCCTGTGTTCGGGGCCCGGTTACGGGGAGATGGCGCCAAGTTGCGTGATGCCGACGATGGACGGACCAACAAGGATGATCAGCAACGGCGGCACCGTGAACATCATAGTGGTGAGGGTCATCTTTGTCGGCAGTTTGTTGGCCTTTTCTTCGGCGCGCATGACCCTTTTGTCACGCATTTCCGAGGCGTAGACCCGCAGCGCATCGGCAATCGAGGTGCCAAAGCTCGCCGCCTGATTGAGAACGGTGACAAAAGAGGCAACGTCCTGCACGCCGCAGCGCTCGCCCATGTCGTTAAGCACTGCCGCCTTGTCCTTGCCCGCCTTCATTTCGTGGCTGATGATCTCGAATTCATCGGCAAGCGCGGGGTAGGAGGCGTGCAATTCGGCCGCCACCCGTACGATGGCCTGATCCAGTGCCTGACCGGCTTCGACGCAGACCAGCATCATGTCCAGCGCGTCGGGGAAGCCTTCCTCGATCTGCTTGCGGCGCTCTTCGATGCGCTTTTGCACCCAGTATTTCGGCGCCAAGTAGCCAGCGGCGCCGGGCAACAGGATGTACATCAGCTTTTGCTGCATCGTTGCCGTCGGTCCGTCGATGACCATGAAGTAATACACCGTGCCTGCCGCCAGCAGGCCAATGCCCAGCACCATCTGCGCAAGGTAGAACAGGCGCACCGCGTCACGGGTGCGATAGCCCGCCTGAAGCAGCTTGAGCCGGGCCTGCCCCAACTCTTCGGCGCTTTTGGGTTCCAGATACTGGGCGTATTTGTTCAGCTTGGCGTTGCGGCGGGTGTCGCGCAGGATCGCCTTGGTCTCGGCGTCGATGCGGGCGCGGCCGGATTTGGCCAGCTTGTCCATCGGGTCTGGCTTGCTGCCCAGCATCAGCGGGATCGCGGCAAGGATCAGCAGCAGGGCCAGCCCCGCCACCGCCATCAGCGGCCCGGCCGGGCCAAGCATGTCGGTCAGCATGGCGTTGAGATTGTCAAGCATCGGGATGGACCTCTCAGACCTTGATGTTCACGAGGAAGCGCATGACCATCAGGTTCAGAGCCAGAAACACCGCAACGATGAAGCAGGCCGGGATGAACCATTCGTGGTCGAGCACTTCGTCGTAGTAATGCGGGTCGGTGACCTGAATCACCAGCAGCACGGCGACCGGAAAGCCCGACAGGAACTTGCCGGACCATTGCGCCTCGGCGGTGATCGCCTTGACGCGGCGGAACAGGCGAAAGCGGGCGCGGATCACCTTGGCAAGCCCGTCGAGGATTTCCGCAAGGTTGCCGCCCGATTGCTGCTGGATCGACACCGCAACGGCCAGAAAGCGCAGATCCTGCATATCAAGCCGTTCGGCCATGTGCTTGAGGCTTTCGCCAATGTCGCGCCCATAGGTCGATTCATCCGAGATCACGCCGAATTCGGTCGCCAGCGGGTCCTTGATTTCGCGCGACACCACCGAAATGGCCGAGCTGAACGGATGGCCGACGCGCAGGCTGCGCACCATCAGCTCCACCGCGTCGGGCAGCTGTTCCTCGATCAGGGCGAGGCGCTTCTTGGCCTTGCTGCTGACCCACATGAACACGCCGCCGATGCCCATGGCGAGCCCGAGCACGATGCGCACCGGAAGGCTGGCCTCGGTGCCGACGGTCAGCCCGAAAAAGGCAAAGACGCTGACCCCGGCCATCATCGCGATCAGCTGGTTGGGGGTAAAGGCGATGGCCGCCTTCTGCGCCCGGTCGGCCAGCAGCGAATACAGCGGAATGCCGCGGCTTTTCAGGTGCTGGTCCATCTCCTTGCGCAGCTTGGCAAGCACCTCTTCGCGGTTCGATGTCTTCTCGATCATTTCGAGACGGCGGTTCACCCGGCTGTTGAGCCGGATCGACTTGCCGAAAGCGACAAGATAGACGCCCTCGACCAAGACGAACACGCCAAGGAAGATCAGGCCGTAGATGATCAGTTCTGCGGAAAACATGGGGCGTTACTCCGGGCGGAAGGGTTCGTAGATCGACGGAGGGATATCGAAGCCCCACATCTTGAAACGTTCAGAATAGTGGCTGCGCACGCCGGTGGCGGTGTAATGCCCGATGATCTTGTTGTCGGGGGTCAGGCCGACGCGCTGAAAGCGGAACAGCTCCTGCATCGAGATCACGTCGCCTTCCATGCCGGTGATCTCGGTGATCGAGGTCATCCGGCGCGAGCCGTCCTGCAAACGGCTGGCCTGCACGATCAGGTTTACAGCCGAGGAAATCTGGCTGCGCATCGCCTTGAGCGGCATTTCGATGCCGGCCATGGCAATCATGTTTTCAAGGCGTGAAATACCGTCGCGGGCGTTGTTGGCGTGGATCGTGGTCATCGACCCGTCATGGCCGGTGTTCATCGCCTGCAACATGTCGATGACTTCCTCGCCGCGCGTCTCGCCGACGATGATACGGTCAGGGCGCATCCGCAGCGCATTCTTGAGACAGTCGCGCGGGGTGACGGCGCCCTTGCCCTCGACATTGGGGGGGCGGCTTTCCATGCGTCCCACATGGGACTGTTGCAGCTGAAGTTCCGCCGTATCCTCGATGGTCAGGATGCGTTCGGCATCGTCGATGAACGAGGACAGCGCGTTGAGCGTGGTGGTCTTGCCTGACCCGGTCCCGCCCGAGACGATGACGTTCAGGCGGGTCGACACGGCGGCCTGAAGATAGACCGCCATTTCCTCGGTAAAGGCGCCAAAGCTGATCAGATCGTCGATCGACAGCTTGTCTTTCTTGAATTTCCGGATGGATACAAGGCTGCCATCGACGGCGATGGGCGGCACCATGGCGTTGAAGCGCGAGCCGTCCGCAAGGCGGGCGTCGACATAGGGGTTGGATTCATCGACCCGGCGGCCCACGGCGGACACGATCTTGTCGATGATACGCATCAGGTGGCGTTCATCCTTGAACACCACGTCGGACATCTGCAGTTTGCCGCCGCGTTCCACAAAGATCTGGTGCGGGCCGTTGACCAGAATATCCGACACCGTGTCGTCTTTGAGCAGGGTTTCGAGAGGGCCAAGACCCTTGACCTCGTCATACAGCTCCTGATTGACGGTCTGCCGGTCCTCGCGGTTCAGGACGATGCCCTTTTCCGACAGGTTTTCCGACACGATGGCGCTGATCTCTTCGCGCAGATCCTTTTCGGAGGCGGCGTCGATCGCCGCAAGGTTCAGGTTGTCGAGCAGCGCCCGGTGCAGTTCCAGCTTGATGTCGCCCAGCCGCTCCTTGCGTTTCTTCTCGCGATCCTGCGGGGCGGCGTCGGCGATTGCGGCGATCTGAGGTTTTCGCATCGACGGCTTGCTGGGCGCGGCGCTGGCGGCCGAAGACGGCGCCGCCGCGGCGGGAGCTTCCTTGCCGGTCGGCTTCTTGTAGCGGGAGAACATGGCGCGGGCTCCTGATCAGGCGGCTTGTGCGGCGGACAGGCCGATGGCGTAAAGTTCCGCCGCAAGCTTGGCGATGTCTTTACGCAACGGGTTCTTGGGGGCATGGGTCGCAAGCGGCTCGCCATGATCGCAAGAGGTGGCAACCTGACGACCCCCGTCCGACAGCTGAAGCCGCAGGTCGATGCCAAGGCTTTCGGACATGCGCTTGATACGGCTCTTGCCTTGCAGATCGGTAAACTTGGGGGCGCGATTGACGGCAAAGCGGATCTTGTCAAACGGCAGATCCTCGGCCTGAAGCGCCCGCTTGAGCCGCAGCGTGTTCTGGGCCGAGCGCATGTCCAGCTCGATCAGCGCGAAATAGATCTGCGATTGCGTCAGCACGGTGTCGGTCCAGCCGGTCAGGGCCGAGGGCATGTCGACGATGACGAAATCGAAATGTTCGCGGGCCACGCCAAGGATCTTGGTCACATCTTCGGGGCCGATCAGGTCGAGGGGTATGACATCCGACGGCGAGGTCAGCACCTGCAGCTTTTCGCCATGGGTCACCAGCGCCTGACCAAAACTGTCCCCGTCCATCGATTCGATGTCGGACAGCAGTTCCATCACCGCCTCGCGGCGGGGCAGGTCAAGGTAGGTGGCGATCGATCCGAACTGCAGGCCGAAATCCAGCAGGCAGACCCGTGGTGGCTTGTCCTTGGTCACATTCGCCAATTCCCACGCGAGGTTGACCGCAAAGGTGGTGGCGCCGCAGCCGCCGCACATGCCCTGAGTGGCAATCAGAACGCCATCGCCGCCGCCCTTGAGCTTGACCTTGTCACCGGCGCGCTGCCCCGGTTGTGGCGCTTCGGGGGCGCGCACCCGCTCGAGCCGCTCGACGGCGGCGCGCAGCTCGCCTTCGGGCAGCGGATAGGGGACAAATTCGTCGGCACCCCCGCGCAGCAGTTGGTGCAGCGCGGCGGGGGTGACGTCTTCGGCGATCAGGATCACCTTGACGCCGCGCGCCTTGGCGGCGCCGATCAGCTCGGACAGCAGGCCAAGCTGATCCTCGTCTTCCTCGTCAATGGCCATGGCAACGAATTCAAGCGCTTCGGCATCGGGCTGGTTCAGAAAAGCAAGCGCCTCGCCAAAGCCCAGATCGCCCCAGCCTTCGCCAAGCAGCATCTCCATGTCTTCGATCAGCAGGTCAAAATTCTGCACGTTCCGGCTGATGGTGCAGGCTATGATCGGTGCTGGATCGTTATGCGCTGCGGACTTGCTCATGGCCTTCTATCCTATCGCTGCTTGGGAAGGGTTCCCGAAACGCGCGGACAGGAAAGAGGGCGCGACACGCCCGGATCTGCCCGTGGTCTGGTTCCCCCATGCCAAGGTGGTGCGGCATGGATCTCCGTTCAGGGGCAGAGTCGCCTACAATGTGGGCAACATTTTGGCCGAAAAGCCGAAATTGTGCGGTATCGCCGGACGATACCCGACCCGAAGGCGGGTATCAGGTCTTATTCGCTGTCGCCGGACAGGCCGCCAAGCGCGGTCGTGGGCTCTGCGCTGCGGATGTATTCGCGGTACACCACTTCGGCGTAGCGCCCATCTAGAACCATCGGATTGTCTTGAACAAATCCCGACACCTCGGTCACGGTCCGCCGGTTGCGGCGTTCCTGCCCGGGTGTGGCGATCAGCGGCTGGGTCTCGCCAAAGGACACCACCGCCTCTAGCCGCGCGGTCGAGATGCCCTGGCTGGCGAGGTAGGCAACCACGGCGCGGGCGCGGGCCATGCCAAGCCTCTTGTTATAGGCATTCGAGCCGACAAGGTCGGTGTGCCCGTAGACGCGGAAGCGCACTTCGGGGAACTGGCGAATCCACCGCGCCTGTTCGCGCAGGGTGTTCATCGCCCCGGCATCCAGAACCGCGCTGTTGAAGGCAAAGTTCACCGTGCTCGGGACATCCTGTGCAAAGCGGCGGCCCAGATCGAGCGCATAGGATTGCGGGTTCCGCATCGCCATGGTGTTGTTCATGGTGGCGTTGCCAAAATCGCCGGAATCGGCGATGGCGCCGGCCTCGGACCAGAACTGGCTGTAGAGGGCGCCATCCTGCGGCGCGCCGCAAGCTGCGGCGAGCCCGAGGGCGGCAATGGCCACGCTGTTCCTGATCATTGTCCCAAGCCCTCGCATCGTCTGTGTGCTGCGTGTCACGTCAGTCCATCACATAGCCATAAGAGCCCGTGAAATCCTGCTTTGCAACCTCGGCTGCCCCGCCGCTGGTCGGCCGTTTGCTGCTGCCCGAGGTCTTGCCGAACAGGAACAGTTCGGATTCGGTGGGCGGGCGCACGCGATCGGTCGGCAAGGCCAGAACCTCGCCCCGTGTTGGGCTGACAAGATGCGGGGTCACGATGATCACAAGCTCGGATTGCTGGCGCTGGTATTCGGCGCTGCGGAACAGCGCGCCCAGCACCGGGATATCGCCCAGCCATGGTACCTGACCGCTCAGATCGGTGAAATCATCCTGAAGCAGACCGGCGATGGCAAAGCTCTCTCCGTCGCGCATTTCCACCGTGGTCGAGATTTCGCGGCGCTGGAACGCATCGACGGTGATCGAGTCGGCGGTAACACCGTTGGCGCTGTCGATCGAGGACACCGCGCCGGTCATCTCGAGGTTGATCAGGTCGCCGTCGACGACCCGCGGGATGAAGTTGAGCTCGACGCCGAAAGGTTTGTATTCGATCGACACCGCGCCATCGCCCTGCGACACCGGGACCGGGTATTCGCCGCCCGCGAGGAACCGTGCTTCCTGCCCGGACAGGGCGGTGAGGTTCGGTTCGGCCAAGGTGCGCGAGACGCCCTTGTTTTCCAGCGCCTCCAGCAGGATGCCCACGGCAACGCTGCCTGCGTCAAAGCCCAGCAGGGTGGCGCCCTGCGCGCCCGAGGTGATCTCGACCGGAGAGCCAAGCGCGTTGGACCCGTTCAACCATGTTCCGGTCTCGGTCGACAGGTCGGCATCGCCAAAGATCGTGCCCGACAGCGCCAGCGACGAGCCGAGGCTCTTGGCGACAGAGCGTTGCATTTCCGCGAAACGGACCTTGAGCATCACCTGCTGCACGCCGCCCACGCTCATCAGGTTCGACACCCGCTCGGGGGCGTAACGGTCGGCAAGGTCAAGTGCGCGCTGAAGCTTTTGCGCGCTGGACACGGTGCCCGACAGCACGATGCCGTCATTGGCGGTGCGCACTTCGATCTTTTCGTTGGGAAGGATCTGGCGCAGGCGTTCCTTGAATTCGGAAACGTCGGCGGCGACCCGCACATCGACGTTGGTGATCAGCTGGCCGTTCTGGTCAAGGATGGTCAGCGTCGTCGTGCCCGGCGTCTTGCCCAGCACATAGATGGTGCGTTCGGACAGCGACGAGATATCCGCAATGGCCGGGTTGGCGATCGACAATTCCGCGAACGGGGTGTCGCTTTCCACCACCACGGCACGGTTCATCGGCACGTTGAGCGTGCGCTCTGTTCCGCTTTGCACAACGCGAAGGTTGTCGGCCTTGGCACTCAGCGCAATGGGACTCACGCTCAGGGTCAGCCCGATCAGGGCCGCCTTCAGGGTCTTCTCGATTGTCATGTGACCTGCCTCTCGATCACGCCTCTGGTACAGGTCTGTGAGCGCCTGCTGTCACAGGACTGTGCGTCAGTTCGGTTTTTTATGCAATAAACAATGGGTTTGGCGGTTTCCCTTATGTGGGTATCCCGCAACAGCAACCGGGGCGCAGGGCAGCGTCCCGGTGTTCAAGGCCCTGATTCCATTCAGTTCGTGCAGGGGATCGCGATCTGTACAACCTCGGCCCCGCGGCGCACCCGCGTGCTACAGACCTGTTCTGCGGCCTTTTCGATGACCTGAGTCTGCTCGCTGATGCCGAGCAACTGGCGCTGGTCCATCTCGATGGCGCCCGCGACGGTTTCGTCATTCACCCCCATCAGCGACAGCGACAGCTTGCCGGTGGTCTGGGCCTGCGCAAGCCCCGCAACCTGGGTCGGGCTGATCGCCACGGTGACGGTGCGGGCGATGCTGGGATCAGAGGCGGAGGAGTCAGAGGTTTGGTCAATGGCGATCAGCCGGATGCCGGTTTCGATCAGCTTGGTGACATCGCCGCGCGGCAGGTTCGGATCGCCGCCGGGCAGGCGGCCCGTCCAGTAGACATCAACCCGATCGCCCGGGCGTAAAAATCCCGAAACGCCCGATGCAACGTCAACGCGAATCGCAAAGGCCCGCTCGCCGGGGCGCAACCGCGAGGTCAGGCCAGCATCGCCGCCCGGTTCGCTGACTCGCTGGGCGGTGATCGCATCGAATTTCTCCATCGCATTGACCACGACACGGGGGGCTTCCCCCTCTTTGAACAGCGGCGAGGCCGCATCGAAGATGCCTTCGGGAAGAATTTCGACCGGCCAGGGCGCGACGCGCACATCCTCGGGTTTGATCACCTCGCCCCGTGCGAGCGCGCGGCTCGCAACGTAGATTTCATGCACGGGAACCGCAACGACGGCCTTTTTTCGTTCCTGCTGAAGCGCGTTCTGATACGCGCCGAATTGCTGCTGCGCCAAGTGCACTGCGAAACCGGCCAGCGCCAGTCCTGCAAGCAGCACGAGTCCGAATACCAGTCGCATGTCGTGTTTCCTCTTGGGTCTGCATGGCGCCGGGCAGGGGCCCGGCGGGCTTGGGGGGCAGGTCTAGGCCGCGATTGTGGTGGTTTGTGGCCGATTACGGACCGGTTTCAGGGCTTTGTTTCCGCAGCAGGCAAAAGGGCAGAACGCAAAAAGCCGCTTCGTTTCAGAAGCGGCTTTTTGCAGATTATCGAGATGCCGATCAGTCTTCGGGATAAAGGACGGTAATCTCTTGGCCCAACCGGTTCCCGGCTGCTTGCTCCATATTCGTGGCGTTGTCGCGGATTTCAAAGAACGAGATCGCGGCCATGGCAACGACAGATGCGGTCAGAACAACCCAATCGACCGTAATCGCGCCAGCTTCGCCTCGAAGAAAACTCCCAAGCTTTCGAAACATCACTTCACCCGTGGCCTTGCTGCGATCAACTTGCAGGTACCCACCAGACCGGCGTGCCGGTCCGGTGGCAACCGTCAGAAGATCTTAGTCGAACAGGGCGGACTGCTCGTTCGCAACGGCGAGGCCAGCTGCGTTGATCATGTTGTCCGAGTTGTCGCGGATGGTGGTGTAGGCGCCGATCGCCATGGCGACCACGGCTGCGGTCAGCACGACCCAGTCAACGGTCACGGCGCCGTCTTCGTCGGCGCGGAAGGTCTTGATGAAGTTCAGCATGTCTCTCTCCAGAGGTTGGTTGCTCACGGTCACCGCTCCGATCCGTTCCGGGCCTCTCTCTTTGCCCCGTCTCGCTGCGGTATGAGACTATATAGCCGTTGGAATCGGGCAGCATTCGGGCGCAATTGGTTTGATTTTGGCGAACAGCCGGATTCTTGCGAATAAATGATCATGGCATTGATAAGATTTGGTAAAAATTTCAAAAACGCGTGAAATAATGGATTTTCCAAAAGGAAGTCGGGCGAAAATGGCACGGCCATCCGAAGATTGACGCAATGGTATTGGCCGGTGGTGTGCCTCATGCGAAACTCGCCGCAAGGCAAGACTACCAGAGGCAGTATCAGCCATGTATCGAGCAACGGCTCTGGCGATGACATTCGCTTTGTGCGCGGCGCTCGCCTGTCCGGGCGGTGCGAGGGCAGAGCAGCCGTCTCCCTTTCCGGAGTTTTCCGCCAAACGCGTCAAGGTGCCCAGGCCGGGCACCAAGAAGCGCATCACCGTGCAGATCGAGCCACAGGCCGTGGTTCCGGTGGTTGCGGCGCCGCCCAAAGTTGGCGAGCCTTCGGGGCGTGCGGCGGGGCCGGGCAATTACGACTGGTTCTGGAACGTGGTGTCGCCCGCGCTGGCAGACAGCGGGCCCGGGCGGCTCGAACCGGCGCTGCTGGGGTTGTCAAAGCCACCGGTTGGCAAGGGGGTTGCCGCGCCGCGTCTTCAACTGTTGCAGCAGATGGCGGCGCAGCACGGGATCGAGTTGCTCAGGGCCACAGTTGGCACGCGGGTCTCGCCGGCGCTTGCGCTGGCGGTGATGGCGGTGGAATCCGGTGGGCGCGCCGATGCCAAAAGCGGGGCCGGGGCGCAGGGGCTGATGCAGTTGATGCCGGCCACCGCAGAGCGCTTTGGCGTCAAGGACGCCTTTGATCCGGCGGACAACATCGGCGGCGGGGTGCGGTTTCTCGACTTCCTGATGGAAACCTTCGACGGTGATCCGATCCTTGTGCTCGCCGGCTACAACGCTGGCGAAAATTCGATCCCGAAATTCGAGGGCGTGCCGCCTTATGCCGAAACCCGTGACTACGTGCCCAAGGTGCTGGCCGCCTTCAGCGTGGCACGGGCGCTGTGCCTGACACCGCCGATGCTGGTGTCCGACGGCTGCGTCTTCCAGATGGCCGCGCTCAACTAGCGGCGCAGCACCGCGCCGGGGTTCATGATGCCGCTGGGATCAAGCGCCGCCTTGATCGCGCGCATCGCCGCCAGCTTGGCCGGATCGCCATAGCGTTCCAGATCGCCGGTCTTGAGCCGCCCGATGCCGTGCTCGGCGCTGACCGAGCCACCCATTTCATGCACAAGGTCATGCACGGCGCGCTTAATGTCGTCGCGCTGGTGGGCATGGTCATGCTTGCTGCGACCCCGAAGTGGGAAGACGTTGTAATGCAGGTTGCCGTCACCCAGATGGCCAAAGCAATTGATGCGAAAGTCGCCGATTGTCGCAATCATCGGCCCGCCGCGGTCGATGAATTCGGGCACAAGGCTTAGCGGCACCGAAATATCATGCGACGAGATCGCCCCGACAAGGCGGTTCGCCTCGGGCATGCGCTCACGGATTGCCCAGAAATCCTGCCGCTGCTGCTCGGATTGCGCCACGATGCCGTCGCTGACCAGCCCGGCCTCAAGCCCAGCCTCGAACAAGGTCTCCAGTGCCCCGGCCGGGTCCAGCCCGCGGGCGAGGCCAAGCTCGATCAGCACGCACCACTCGGGCGGGCTCTCCCACGGATGACGCAGATCGGGCAGCGTCTCGCGCTGAAACGCCAGCCCCTGCCGCGAGATCAGCTCAAAGGCCGAAATGCCCTCGCCCAGTTGCCCCCGCGCCAACGCCAGCAACGCCAGCGCCGCCTTCGGTTCCGCAACGGTGAAAAGGGCGGTGCCGCTCGCCGCGGGGATCGGCGACAGCTTCAGCGTAGCGGCGGTGATCAGCCCCAACGTGCCTTCGGCGCCGATCAGCAGGTGGCGCAAATCATAGCCGGTGTTGTCCTTGCGCAGACGCTTGAGCCCGTTCCAGACGCTGCCATCGGGCAACACCGCCTCCAGTCCCAGCACCTGATCGCGGGCGTTGCCATAGCGCAGCACGTTGACCCCGCCCGCGTTGGTCGCCAGCAGCCCGCCGATGCGCGCGGTGCCTTCGGATGCCAGCGACAACGCAAACAGCCGCCCGGCGTCCAAAGCTGCCTGCTGCACATCCGCCAGCACCGCACCGGCCTCGGCCACAAGCACGTTCTCATCGGGCAAGACGGCACGAATGGCCGCCATCCGCTCCATAGACACGATCAGCGGAGCAGGGGTGTCGGGCGAGACCTGCCCCCCGACAAGGCCGGTCCCGCCGCCGAACGGCAGCACGCCAACCCGCGCGGCATTGCATGCGCGTATGATGATCGCCGCCTCTTCGACACTGCGCGGCAGGGCGACCCACTGCGACGTGCCTTTCCAGCGCCCGCGCGGCTCATCAAGATAGCGCGGCTCGGCGCGGCGCAGCGCCCCGTCCGGCAACTGTCCGGCAAGGATCTGGGCAAAGCGGTCATCGGCGGGATGCAGGCTCATTCTGGCGCTCCTAGTTCGAACCGCGACACTGCGTCCGTTTGCGCAGAAAGTGAAGGGGGGCACGTCCGTCAGGCCGTCGCCGATCAAGGGCCCGGTGCCCGGTCTTCTTCTGGCCGCAAATATCCCGGGGGGAGGCTCCGCAAGGAGACGGGGGGCAGCGCCCCCCTTCCGCCGCCGATCAAGCCTTGCTGCGCCGGGTCAGCCGACCTGCGTCTTGCCGCGCCGGTCATGGCGTAGCGCAGCATACAGAACATGCGTGCGCCAGCGCCCGTTGATCTGCAGATAGCTCTGCGCCACGCCTTCGAACTTGAACCCCGACTGTTCCAGCAACCCGCGCGAGGCGACGTTCTCGGGCAGGCAGGCGGCCTCGATCCGGCTGAGGTCAAGCCTGTCGAACGCATGGTGCACCAGCGCTGCGATGGTCTCGCGCATATAGCCTTGCCGCGCATAGGGCAGGCCGGTCCAATATCCCAGAACCGCCTGCTGCGCCGGGCCGCGGCGGATGTTGTCCAGCGTGATCGCGCCCAGCAGTTGCTCATCTTCGCGGCGGAAAATGAACAGCGGCACCGCCGAGCCGCTGGCGATCGAGCGGTTCGCCCAATAGACGCGGTTGGTAAACGCCCGGCGGCTAAGGTGATCCGGTGCCCAGCTGGGTTCCCACGGCGTCAGGTAGCTGCGGCTTTCGAGGCGCAGCGACACCCATGGCGCGAAATCGCCGTGGTACGGCGGTCGCAGCACCAGCCGCTCGGTGTCGAGCCGGAACTTGCGTTTCCGGCCCAGCATCACGCCACCCGGCGCGCCTGAAGATCGGCAAGTGTCGGTGCCTTAGACACCGGCCCGTACAGCGCCAGACCGGCGGGCGCCTGCGTTGCCATCGCTTCGGCGAAATCGCGCACGTCGCCGGTGGTGACGTTGTCGATCTTTGCCACCGTATCTTCGATGGGCGGCACCTCACCCCAGATCTGCACCATGCGCGCCATGCGCTCGGCGCGGCTGGACGAGCCTTCAAGCCCCATCAGCAGCCCGGCTTTCATCTGGGCACGGGCGCGCGCCACTTCTTCGAGCGACATATCTTCGGCGGCGCGTTTCATCTCGTCGATGGTGATGCCGGCCAGCTCGGCCAGATCGTCGCCGCTGGTGCCGGCATAGATCGTCGTCGTGCCGGTATCCTCATAGGCGCCGGACTGGGCAAAGATCGTGTAGCACAGCCCGCGCTTTTCGCGGATCTCCTGGAAAAGCCGCGAAGACATGCCGCCCCCCAGCGCGATCGAATAGATCTGCGCGGTGAAGAAATCCGCATCGCGGTAGCCCGGCCCCTCGAAGGCCAGCGCGAAATGCGCCTGTTCCAGCTTCTTTTCGCGGCGCGTCTCGCCGCTGGTGAAGCGGGCGGCCTCAAAGGCGGTTGCCCCGCGCCGGGGCATGTCGCCGAACAGCGCCTGCGCCTGTTCGACCAGCGCGCCGTGATCCACCGCGCCCGCCGCCGACAGGATGAATTGCTCGGGGCCGTAATGCTCGCCGACGAAACCGCGCAGATCTTCTTCGTTGAAGCGGCGCACATTGGCGGCCTCGCCAAGGATGGTGCGCCCCAGCGGCTGGTCCTGATAGCAGCGGTCCTGCAACCAGTCGAAGATCACGTCATCGGGGGTATCGAGCGCCTGACCGATTTCCGACAGGATCACCCCGCGCTCGACCTCGATCTCACGCGCGTCATAGATCGGGTTGCGCAGGATGTCGGCGGTCACGTCCAGCGCCAGCCGCGTGTCGTTTTCCAGCACGCGGCAGTAATAAGCGGTCACCTCGCGCGAGGTATAGGCGTTGATATAGCCGCCCACGTCCTCGATGGCTTCGGCGATCTGCAACGAGCTGCGGGTCTTGGTGCCCTTGAACGCCATGTGTTCAAGGAAATGCGCGATGCCGTTCTGTTCGAGCCGCTCGTTGCGCCCCCCGGCAGACACCCAGACGCCGATCGAGGCCGATTGCAGCCCCTCCATACGTTCCGATACGATACGAAGCCCGTTGCCGAGCGTTGTCATTTCCACGGTCACTTGGCAGTGCGCTCCCGGATCAGTGTTTCTAGCGCGCCAAGGTCGTTGGCAACGCGGGTGAGGCGCTCGGGGCGCTCGAAAAGATCGGCCATGCGCGCGGGCAGGGGCGGGCGGATGCCGCTGGCCTGTTCCACCGCATCGGGGAATTTCGCCGGGTGGGCGGTGGCAAGGGTGATCATCGGGACATCTGGCCTGCGGTGCTCGTCCGCGACCTTGACGCCAACGGCCGAATGCGGGCAGAGCAGCTCTCCCATCGTGGCCCGGGCCGCCTTGATCGTCGCCAGCGTGTCGTCTTCGGAGGAGCGCCCCGAATCGAAGCTTTCGCGCAGGGCCTGAAGCGCGCCTTGGCTGACCTTGAACGCGCCGCCCTTGAGCTCGTCCATCAGCTGCGCCACGGCCTTGCCGTCGCGCCCGTAGGCATCGAACAGCACCCGTTCGAAATTAGAGCTGACCTGAATGTCCATCGACGGCGAGATCGACGGGTGCACCTGCGATGTCGCGTAATCGCCGGTGCTCAGGCAGCGGTGCAGGATGTCGTTCTGGTTGGTGGCGACCACCAGCCGGTCGATGGGCAGCCCCATCTTCTTGGCGATGTACCCGGCGAAGATATCGCCGAAATTGCCGGTGGGCACGGTGAAGCTGACGGTGCGGTCCGGCGCGCCCAAGCTGACGGCGGCGCTGAAGTAATAGACCACCTGTGCCAGCACCCGCGCCCAGTTGATCGAATTGACCCCGGCAAGGCGGATTTCATCGCGGAAGGTGAAATCGTTGAACATGTCCTTGAGCCGCGCCTGACAGTCATCGAAATGCCCGTCCATCGCCAGCGCGTGCACGTTGCTTTCGCTCGGCGTGGTCATCTGGCGGCGCTGCACTTCGGAGACGCGGCCATGCGGATAGAGGATGAACACATCGACGGCATCAAGGCCGCGGAACGCCTCGATCGCCGCCGAGCCGGTATCGCCCGAGGTCGCCCCCACGATGCACACCCGCTCGCCGCGCCGGGTCAGCGCCTCTTCGAACAGCTGGCCGATCAGCTGCATGGCGAAATCCTTGAACGCCAGCGTCGGGCCGTGGAACAACTCCAAAAGGAAGTGGTTCGGGGCCAGCTGCACCAGCGGCGCGCGGGCGGTATGGCCGAACCCGGCATAGGCCTTGGCAATGAGATCGCCGAAGGTTTCATCGCTGAAGGTGCCTTCGACGAAGGGGCGCATCACGCGGAACGCGGTTTCCTCGTAGCTGAGGCCGTTGAGGGCGCGGATGTCATCGGCGCTGAGGGTTGGAATGGTCTCGGGCACGTAAAGCCCGCCGTCACGGGCAAGGCCCGACAGCATGGCATCCTCGAAGCTGAGCGCGGGCGATTGGCCGCGGGTGGAGATATAGCGCATTCAGGTCTCTCCGGTCTTGCGTTGCCGCACGATGTAATAGGCGGTCATGATCAGCCACACCACGGCAAGCGAGAACCATGTGATGGCATATTGCAGGTGATCGTTGGGAATGCCGGCGCTGTCCACCGGCATCGGCTCGATGGCCGGGTCTTGCGGGGTGATCTGGCGCGCCACGACCAGCAGCGGCTCGGTGCCGAGCGCCTCGGCCATGGCGCCGATGTCGCGGGCGAACCAGATGTTGGCGGCGGCGTCGTTGTCGGGCGTCGAGGAGGTGCGATCGTCGGGCCAGTGCAGGTTGCCAAGCACATGCACCGGGCCGGTGCTGCGGGTGGCATCCTTGTTCTCGTCGGCGGTAAAGCCGCGATCGAGCAGGATCAGGCGATCGCCGGTGCGCAGTGGCGAGACGATCCGGTAGCCCGCGCCGATCTGCTTGCGGCTGACGAGGATGCGGATCTCGCCGGGCAGGATGTCGCCGTCGAGTTCAACCGGCTGATATTTCTGTTCGGTGGGGGACAGCATCACCGGCAGCGGTTCCGGCGGGGCGGAAATGCGGGCGTCGATCTCGGCCAGCACGCCGAGCTTCCAGTCGAGCCGCTGCATCTGCCACAGGCCGAGCGCGACAAGAATGCCAGCGCCGATCAGGCCGAACAGCAGGGGGGCAATGAAACGGGACACGCGGACTCCGCAAGGGTGGCTGGTCGCGCCTGCTTTATCGCGTGGGGGTGGGGGGTATCAAGGCGGGATTGCTTGAGCCGGTGCCTTGTTCGCGGGGCGTTACCCGGCCGCAATGGCCGGGCTGCCTCCGGCGGGGATATTTAAGGCCAGAAGAAGCCGGGGCGCTGTGCCCTGCTTCTTCTGGTTGGGTCTTGTGACCGCAGGGACGCGGTGTCAGTTCGCGGCCTCGATGCGCGCGTCGAGCTTTTCGGCGAATTCATCATAGGACATGTTGGAGTTCAGCTCGCCGTCGATCATGAAGGACGGGGTCGAGTTGAAGCCGTCGCGGGTCATGTTTTCCTGATACCAGCCGACGAGGGCCTGAAGCTGATCGCCATCGGACATGCAGGCGTCGAGCTGATCCTTGTCGATGCCGGCTTGCAGGCCCATCTTGCGGATCGCATCGGCGACGCCCTGTTCGCTGCTCTGGCGGGCCCATTCGTCCTGTGTGCTGTAGATCATGTCGACGATGCCGTAATATTTCATCTCGCCGCCGCAGCGGGCCATCATCGACGCCCACATGTCGTATTTGTTGAAATAGGCCTCGCGGAAGATGAATTTCACCTTGCCGGTGTCGATGTAATCTTCCTTGATCTGCGGGAAGACGTTTTCATCGAAGGCGGCGCAATGGGGGCAGGTGAACGAGCCGTATTCGATGACCGTCACCGGCGCGTCGGCCTCGCCCAGCACCATGTCGGTCACCGTTGCGGGGGTTGCGTCCTGGGCCGAGGCCGCGCCCATCGGGGGCTGTGCATTCGGGTTCAGGAACCAGCTGCCGCCAGCGGCAAGGGCGGCCGCAAGGGCGGTGGTGGTCAGGATGCGCTTCATGGATCTTCCTTGTGGTCTGTTCTGGTCTGGTCTGCGGGCGCTAGCGCCCGGGGCGTTGCGTTCTGGATATGACGTTGGC
This sequence comes from Citreicella sp. C3M06, assembly GCF_018860705.1. GTDB lineage: Bacteria > Pseudomonadota > Alphaproteobacteria > Rhodobacterales > Rhodobacteraceae > Salipiger. The sequence continues at coordinate 51,381 of NZ_JAHKQA010000041.1, read as the reverse complement.
GCCAAGCCGTTCAAGCGCCTCGCGCAGGCCGCTGTCGCCGACGCCTTCGGTGGCGCGGTGCGCCTCGGCCTGCTGGGCGGGCGAGGGGGCTTTTTCCTGCGCTTTACGCGGCGCATGATCGAAGCTGACGCGGCCTTCGGCAAAGCCGGAGGCCGCGGTCTGGGTGATGCGCAGCTCGCCGATGGCCTGATAGCCGTAAACGGCATTGATGCGCTCGACGATTTCGCGGCTGCGCATCTGCAGAATCTGGGCGTTGGCGCCATTGGTCAGCAGCACGAGGGTGGCGCCCTTTTTCTGGCGGCCAAGGTCGTAGCGGGCGCGGGGGTTGTATTTGATCTCGACCGGGCGCGAAATCGCGGCAATGTCGGCGCCGGCGATTTCTTCCCAATGGGTCAGCACGCGCGACTGGGCGAAGCCGCGGCTTTCGCTGGCGCGCCGGATGTCGCCCTTGAGCAAACCGCCCGTCTGGGCGAAGCCATATGTGGTGGTTGTGCGCCGCGCCATCTTGAATCCCTCTGCCAGACACTATTCTAGTGAGCGCGCCCCCGGGCGCCAGCCCGTAAATGCGCCATCAAGGGAATGTCACCGTTGCGTGAGCAAGCAAAGCCTCAGGATCTGCTCGACTGGTACGACCGTCACGCCCGCGCCCTGCCGTGGCGGGTGCCGCCTCATTCCAATGTGCGGCCCGACCCCTATCGGATCTGGCTGTCCGAGATCATGTTGCAGCAGACCACCGTTCCGGCGGTGAAGCCATATTTCGAGGCGTTCACGGCGCGCTGGCCGACCGTCACCGCGCTGGCCGAGGCGCGCGACGAGGATGTCATGGCGGCCTGGGCCGGGCTTGGCTATTACGCCCGGGCGCGCAACCTGCTGAAATGCGCGCGGGCGGTGACGGTCGATCATGGCGGTGTGTTTCCCGATACGCTCGAGGGGCTGCTGTCGCTGCCGGGTGTCGGGCCGTATACGGCGGGGGCGGTCGCGGCGATTGCCTTTGATCAGCCAGCGACGGTGGTTGATGGCAATGTCGAACGGGTGATGGCCCGGTTGCACGACGAGCATACGCCCTTGCCCGCCGCCAAGCCGATCCTGACGCAGATGGCGGCCGCGCTGACGCCCGCAACGCGCCCCGGCGATTACGCGCAGGCGGTGATGGATCTTGGCGCGACCCTTTGCACGCCGCGCAACCCGGCTTGCGGGCTGTGCCCGTGGCGGCGCGCCTGTGCGGCATGGGAGGCGGGCACCGCCGCCGAATTGCCGAAGAAAGCCCCCAAGGCGCGCAAGCCCACGCGGCTGGGCATCGCCTATCTGGCGCGCCGGGTCGACGGGGCATGGCTGCTGGAGCGCCGCCCGGACAAGGGCTTGCTGGGCGGGATGCTGGGCTGGCCCGGCAGCGACTGGGGCGAGGCCCCGCAAGAGGCTCCGCCGATCCGCGCCGAATGGAAAACCCTGCCCGGCGAGGCACGCCATACCTTCACCCATTTCCACCTGCGATTGACAGTCAAGACCGCGCTGGTGCCGATGGACCGTCCACCCGAGCGAGGAGATTTCATCGAATTGCCCGAATTCAGCCCGTCTGATCTGCCAACGGTGATGCGCAAGGCCTTCGACCTTGCCCGCAGCGCCTGAGCCTGGGCGTGACGCTTGCAACGAAGGCGGATAGGATTGGCGCAGACGCAAGGGGAGCGGGCCATGATCTCATCGCAGCAGGTGGCGCGGCTAAGCGCAGCGATGCCGTTCTGGCTGACCTACATCCTGCCGCCGCTGGTCTGGCTCGGGGCTGTGAAGGGCGGGGCGTGGATCCTGCTACCTCCGCTCGCGACGTGGTACCTGTTCTCGGCGCTGGACGCGGCGCTGGGGTTGAACGAGGAAAACGCCGATCCGCTCACCCCCGATCGCCAGCTCATCTGGCATCGCCTTGGGGTGATGCTTTGGGCGCCGGTGCAATTTGCAACTCTGGTGTCGCTGATCTGGTACGTCGGGCACAGTGGCCACCTGTCGGCGCTGGAGAAATTCGGCGTGATGTTCGGCGCTGGCGTGATGAGCGGCTCTGTCGGGATCGTCTACAGCCACGAGTTGATGCACCAGAAGAACCGGCTTGAACGACGGCTGGGCGACTGGCTGCTGGCGATGGTGCTGTATTCGCATTTTCGCTCTGAGCATCTGCTGGTGCATCACGTCTGGGTCGGCACGCCGCGCGACGCGGTGACGGCGCGGTATAACGAGGGATTTCACCGCTACTATCCGCGCGTTCTGCACGAGTGCCCGCGCTCGGCCTTTCGCGCCGAAGCCGCGCTTCTGGCGCGCAGGGGGCTGCCGTGGTGGCATCGGCGCAATCCGTTCTGGCTCTATGCCGGGCTGCAACTGGCGATGCTGGTGCTTGCGCTGCTTGCGGCAGGCTGGTCCGGGCTGGTCTTTTTCCTCGTGCAGGCCGGGGTGGCGATCTGGCAGCTCGAGCTGACCAATTACGTCGAACACTACGCGCTGACCCGGCGCTCTCTGGGCGGGGGGCGCTATGAACATGTCAAGCCGCACCACTCTTGGAATTCGTCACACACCGCGACCAACTGGCTGCTGATCAACCTTCAGCGCCACTCGGATCACCACTACAAGCCAGACCGCCGCTTTCCGCTGCTTCAGACCTACGCCGAAACCGACGCCCCCCAGCTGCCTTACGGTTATCCAATCATGACCATGGTCGCGATGATACCGCCTCTCTGGCGACGTATCATGAATCCCAAGGTCAAAGCTTGGCGGTGCCACTGGTACCCGGACATCGAGGATTGGACGCGTTACAACCGTGGGCAGACGCCAATGCCGCGCGCTGGCGGGTAGGGCAGAGGGGGCGCTGCCCCCGCTCCTTCGGAGCTCCCCGGGATATTTGGAGCCAGAAGAAACATGAGGCGCTGCGCCCTGTCTTCTTCTGGCCTGAAATATCCCCGCCGGAGGCAGGCCGGCCGGTGCAACCAGCGCGGGGCTTGCATTCCGCTCGAGCGGCTTTCAAACATGGTTTTCCGAGTAGGCAGCAGGAGAGTGTCATGGATCTCGAGAACGCCGCGCGCGCGGTGCGCGAAAACGCCTATGTTCCCTATTCGCGCTTCAAGGTGGGGGCGGCACTGCGGAGTGCGTCCGGGGCGGTTCACGCCGGATGCAATGTCGAGAATGCCGCCTACCCCGAAGGCACCTGCGCCGAGGCCGGGGCCATCGCCGCCATGGTCGCATCCGGCGAGACCGAGATTCTCGAAGCGTTTGTCGTGGCCGACAGCCCGCGCCCTGTCCCGCCTTGCGGTGGGTGCCGGCAGAAGCTGGCAGAATTCGCCCAGCCCGATGTCAGGGTCACGCTGGCGACGGTTTCGGGCGAGGTACTGGTGACGACAGTGGGAGATCTTCTTCCCGGCGCATTCCGCAACGACGACATGGGCAAGGCCTGATGGGTGCACGAGACCTGATCGCGGCGTTGCGGCGTGGTGAAGAGCCAACGGCACAAGCTCTGCGTGAGTTTGCCAAGGGGCTTGCCGACGGGCGGGTCAGTGATGCGCAGGCAGGGGCCTTTGCCATGGGGGTCTGTCTGCGCGGGCTGAGCACGGACAACGTGGTCACGTTGACGCTGGCGATGCGCGATTCGGGGCAGGTGATGCGCTGGGATCTCGGGGCGCCGGTGGTCGACAAGCATTCCACCGGCGGTGTGGGGGATTGCGTTTCGCTGGTGCTGGCGCCGGCGCTGGCGGCGTGCGGGGTCTTTGTTCCGATGATCTCGGGGCGGGGACTGGGCCACACCGGCGGTACGCTCGACAAGCTGGACGCGATTCCCGGCTATGCCGTTGCCCCTGACGAGGCGCGGTTCCGCCGGGTGGTGCGCGAAGCAGGGTGCGCCATCGTCTCTGCCAGCGCCGACATCGCCCCGGCAGACCGGCGGCTTTATGCGGTGCGCGATGTGACCTCGACGGTGGAGAGTCTGGCGCTCATCACCTCTTCGATCCTGTCCAAGAAGCTGGCGGCGGGGCTCGAGGGGCTGGTGCTTGATGTCAAGGTCGGCTCTGGCGCCTTCATGAAAACCGATGCGGATGCGCGCGCCGTTGCGCGGGCGCTGGTGGAGACCGCCAACGCTGCGGGCTGCCCGACCACGGCGTTGGTCACCGACATGGACCAGCCCATCGCGCCGGCCCTTGGCAATGCGCTTGAAGTCGACGCGGCGATGCGGGTGCTCACTGGCGCGACCGGTGCGCTTTATGATCTGACGCTGGCGCTGGGCGCGCCTTTGCTGGCCGGGGCCGGCATCGCCGATGGCGAGGCCAAGCTGCGCGCGGCATTGGCCAGTGGCGCGGCGGCCGAGCGCATGGGCCGGATGATCTCTGGCCTTGGCGGGCCGCATGAATTTGTCGACCACTGGCAGCGCTTCCTGCCCGAGGCGACGGTGATCCGCGAGGTGCCAAGCGCCCGTTCCGGCATTGTCACCGCCATCGACGGCGAGGCGCTGGGCCTTGCGGTTGTGCGCATGGGCGGCGGGCGCAGGGTGGAAACCGACATGATCGACCCGTCGGTCGGGTTGTCCGACGTTGTGCGGCTTGGCCAGCGGGTCGAGATTGGTGAGCCGCTGGCCCGTGTTCATGCCGCCCGCGAGGCGGAGGCCGACGCCGCGCTTTGCGCGGTGCAGGGGGCGATCACCTTGGGCGACACCGCCCCCAAGGTCGGCCCGCTGGTGCGGGAGCACATCACATGAGGGCCTTTCTGGTCGTGATGGATTCCGTGGGCATCGGCGGTGCCCCGGACGCGGCGCAATTCTTCAACGACGGCTTGCCCGACACCGGAGCCAACACGCTGCTGCACATAGCGCAGGCCTGCGCAGAGGGGCGCGCCGAGGACGGGCGCAGCGGCCCGTTGCGGATGCCGGTGCTGGATGCGCTGGGCCTCGGGCAGTCGGCGGCGCTGGCGTCCGGAGAGCTGCCCATGGGGCTTGGCGCATCGCCGCAGGGGCTTTGGGGCGCGGCCACCGAAGCCTCGAACGGCAAGGACACCCCGTCGGGGCATTGGGAGCTGGCCGGGCTGCCGGTGCCTTTCGATTGGGGCTATTTCCCGCAAACCGATCCGGTGTTCCCGCCCGAACTGCTGGCCTTGGTGCAACAGATCGCTGGTACCGAGGGCACGCTTGGCAATTGCCACGGCTCCGGCACGGTGATGCTCGATCGTTTCGGGGGCGACCACCTGCGGACCGGCTGGCCGATCTGCTACACTTCGATCGACAGCGTGTTCCAGATCGCCGCGCATGAAGAGCGCTTCGGCCTCGAGCGGCTGCTGGATCTGTGCGAACGGCTGGCCCCGACGCTGCACAAGATGAAGGTCGGGCGGGTGATCGCGCGGCCTTTCGTCGGGCAGGACGGCGCGTTCCGGCGCACCACGAACCGGCATGATTATGCGCTGCGCCCGCCGGCGCCCTTGCTCGCCAACTGGGTGCAGGATGCGGGCCGGACGGTGCATGCGGTGGGGAAAATCGGCGATATCTTCTCGATGGAAGGCATCGACCATTTGCACAAAGGTGATGACGCCACGCTGATGAATCACCTCGGGCGGCTGGTCGACACTGCCGAAGACGGCGCGCTGGTCTTTGCCAATTTTGTCGAGTTCGACAGCCTTTATGGCCATAGACGGGATGTGTCGGGCTATGCCCGCGCGCTGGAATGGTTCGACCGGGCGCTTGGATCGCTGATTTCGCGCCTGCGCAAAGACGATCTTTTGCTGCTCACCGCCGATCATGGCAACGATCCTAGCTGGCACGGCACCGATCACACCCGCGAGCGGGTGCCGGTGCTGGCCCATGGCGTTGGGGCGCGGGCCATCGGGCAGGTTGCCTTTGCCGATGTCGCCGCGAGCATTGCCGCCCACTTGGGCGTTCCCTCATCTGGCCCCGGAAGGAGCTTTCTGTGACCCGCGATCCGAACGAGCCGATCAGCCGCGACGAATATGAATACGAGATCGAGCTGATCCGCGCCCTGCCGAAGGTTGAGCTGCACCTGCATCTGGAAGGCGCGGCGCCGCCCGGTTTCATTCGTAGTATGGGCAAGCAAAAGAGCATCCGCCTTGATGGCGTGTTCAACCCCGATGGCAGCTACGCCTTCCGCGATTTCCCGCATTTCCTTCGGACCTACGAGGCCGCGACCTCGGTGCTGAAAACCCCCGAGGATTATCGCCGCCTGACCCTTGCGGTGCTTGAGGAAAGCGCCGCCAATGGCGTGGTTTACAGCGAGTGTTTCATCAGCCCGGATTTTTGCGGCGGCGGCGAGCTGAACGCGTGGCGCGAGTATCTGGACGCCATGCGAGAGGCCTCGGATGAGGCTGGGAAAAGCCTGGGGATAACTCTGAGGGGCGTTGTGACATGCGTTCGTCATTTTGGCCCCGATCAGGCGAAGCGTACGGCGCTTTGCGCGGCCGAAACCGCCGGTGACTGGATCGTCGGCTTCGGCATGGGCGGCGATGAAAACCGGGGCAGCCAGAAGGATTTCGCGTATTCCTTTGATATGGCGCGCGAGGCGGGGCTGGCGCTGACCACCCATGCCGGCGAATGGCGCGGTCCGCGCGAAGTCGAAGATGCGGTGCGCGATCTGCGCGTGCAGCGCATCGGCCACGGGGTGCGGGCCATCGAGGATTTTCGCCTTGTGGATAACTTGGTGGAGAAAGGGTTTGTTCTTGAAGTCTGCCCCGGTTCCAACGTGACGCTGGGAGTTTACCCGAACCTTGCGGCGCACCCGATTGAAAAGCTGCGCGAACGCGGCGTCAAGGTCACCGTTTCGACCGACGATCCGCCGTTCTTTCACACCGCCATGGCGGATGAATACGAAAATCTCGCCCGGACCTTCCGCTGGGATGCCGCGCGCTTTGCCGAGATCGCCCGGACCTCGGCCGAGGCCGCCTTTTGCGATGAGACCACCCGGGCGGCGGTGCTCAAGCGGCTGGGCGCCTGAACGTGGGGCAATTCGCCTTGCGCGGCGCGCGTGGGGCGGGATCGGCGTTGCGACAGGCGGGACGCCCGTCTAGAGAGGGAGGCGGATAAACGGAGGCCCGGCCATGAAGCAGCATCTTACCGTCGTCGATCACCCGCTGGTGCAGCACAAGCTGACCCTGATGCGGGAGAAGGAGACGTCGACCGCCTCGTTCCGGCAGCTCTTGCGGGAAATCTCGCTGCTGCTGGCCTATGAGGTGACGCATGCGTTGCCGGTCACCACCAAGCGCATCGAAACGCCGCTATGCGAGATGGATGCCCCGGTGATCGAGGGCAAGAAGCTGGTGCTGGTGTCGATCCTGCGCGCCGGCAACGGCCTGCTTGACGGCATTCTGGAACTGGTGCCGGCGGCGCGGGTCGGGTTTGTCGGGTTGTACCGCGACGAGGAAACGCTGCAGCCGGTGCAATATTACTTCAAGGTGCCCAAGTCGCTCGAGGATCGCTGCGTGATCCTTGTCGATCCGATGCTGGCGACGGGCAACAGCTCGGTCGCGGCGGTCGACCTGATGAAGCAGGCCGGGGCCAAGGATATCCGTTTCCTCTGCCTGCTCGCCTCTCCGGAAGGCGTGGCCCGGATGCAGGAGGCGCATCCCGACGTGCCCATCGTGACGGCGGCGCTTGATGAGCGTCTGGATGATAAAGGATACATCGTTCCGGGGCTGGGGGATGCGGGGGATCGCATGTTCGGGACCAAGTAGGCGGGCGTTAAGCTTTACTCAGGCGGAATCATGTATCATGATTCCGATGACTTTCTTGGGGGCGGGCATGCATTTGAAACGACTGGTGATCATCGCGTTTGCCGCAGCCGGGTTGGCTGCGGGGGCAATGCCCGGCCTTGCGCAGGGGATCGCCGTGATCGACCGCCCGTCCGAACTGCCGCCCGCCAGTTTCACCGGACGCCAGTTCGTCGACAGCCGGGGCTGCGTATTCGTGCGCGCCGGGTTCGACGGCGCGGTGATCTGGGTGCCACGGGTGACCCGCGACCGCGAGCAGATCTGCGGCTATGCGCCGACCTTTGGCGGCACCCGCGCCGCGGCAGAGCCAGTGCCAGAGCCGACGCGCCCGGCGGCCAAGCCCAAGCCCATTCCCAAGGCCGAGCGCCCGCTTGAAACCGTGGCATCGCGCCCCGCGTCGGTGGTGAAGGCCCCGGCGTCAAAGCCGCCCTCGGCCCCGCCGCCCTCGACCGTTGTGCGACAGGTGCCGGTCGCGCCCTCGGCCTCGGCTGGCGTCTGCCCGCCGGGCTACAGCGGCAACGTCGAGCGTAACGGCATGGCGGTGCGCTGCGGCCCGCAGGCCGAACCCTACGTGACCGAGGTCGAGCGCACCCGCACTCCGGCGCGCGGCAGCTGGGATGACAGCCGCCTCTATGCCGACGAGCCGGTGGCCGAGGTCTCGCGCTCGGATATCCCGCTGGTCGGGGTCAGCGCGCAGACGCGTATCATTCCCGATCAGGTCTATCGTGGCCGCTCTTATGTCGCGCCGATCGTGCCGCCGGGCTATCGCCCGGCGTGGCAAGACGATCGCCTGAACCCGTATCGCGCCTGGCAGACCGTTGGCGGCTATTACCAGACGCAGCGGCACTGGACCAACACCGTTCCGCGGCAGAATCCGTCGCCATCCAGTTCGAAATTCGTGCGGGCCAAAGATCCGGTTCTGCTGTCCCCGTCTCAGGTCGACCGCGAGCCGCCGGGTTCGTCGCAGGGCTCGGCGCCGGTGCTCTCGACCCGCTCGGCCTCGAAGACATTCGATGCGCCGCGCTATGTTCAGATCGGCGTGTTCGCCTCTGCCGAAAGGGCGCAGCAGGCCGTGTCGCGGCTGGGGGCGTCTGGGCTGCCGGTGGCCTATACCGATCTGCCGGGCGGAGCGCGGCGCATCGTCGTTGGACCGTTTCGAGATCAGGCCGCGCTTCAGGCCGGATTGCGCGGCGCGCAGGCGGCGGGCTACGTACAGGCATCCCTGCGCTGACACGCTGATATCCCGCGGTCAGCCGCTGCAGACGCCCTGAAGCCGGACCCAGTCCGCATCGGGCAGCACAAGGCGGGTGTTCGCTGCTGTCGCGGCGTCACCATTGGCAAGCACGGCCGTACGCTCGGCCCCCGGGTCGAGCGCCGTGGCATAGGGCGCGCTGCGCAGTTGCGCCCTGTCGAACGCATCGCGCAGGACCTCTGTCGGAAGCGTTTCGGGCGGGCGGGACAGCAGCGTTTCGGCATAACGGTCCAGCGCCGAGTCGGGCAGCTTTCCGGTGGTCAGCAGTTGAAGCGCCGCCCAGAGCCCGGCATGATCCAGCACATCGCCCAGCGGATCGGTGCGCGCGGCGCGCAGCGATTCTGTCAGAATGTAGCCCGCGACGATATCGGGATCTTCGTAATTTTCCAGCACATCGCGGCTGACGAGGATCAGCCCGCCCGGCAGGTGCGCCGTGGTTCGCAGCCCGTCGGGCAGGATGAAAAGATCGTCCTGCCGGGATTCGCCAAGAATGCGCAGGGCCATGTGGCGCAGTGGCAGGCGGGCTTCCTCGGTCACGCAGGGCTGGCCCGCGATCCGGGTGATGCGCGACAGCAGGGCGGCGCCGATCTCGTCGCGCTTGACCATCGGAACGACCTTTTCGGTGTGGCGCACCAGCGCCCCGGGCAGCCAGAACACCGCCGCCGCCAGCACCACCGTCGCAACCCCCGACAGCAGCACCAGCCGCAACTTGCCAGGCTTGGGGCGGCGCTTGTCGATGGTGCGCATCAGGCGTTCGATCGCGTCGATCATGTCTTCGGCATCTTCGCGGAATTCGAGCGTTTCGCCCGGATCGCCGTCGGGATGATAAATGGCCGGGCGCTGCCCCTTGTTGGCGCGCCGCACGGCGGGCAGGGACCAATGCGCCAGCGCCCGTCCCGAAAATTCCGCGATGGTCAATGACGCATCGCCCAGCGACACGATCACCTCGCGACGCTGTGCGCCCGGTTCGGCGCGCCAGAGGGCGGACGCCTCCAGTCGGACATACTCCTTGAGTGCGGTCATGTATGGGCTGCTCTGCCTCGTTGCGCGCCGATCCTAGCACGGGCCGCGCGGCAGGAGCAATGCGGCGACACCGCTGCGGTGCGTGGCGCTGCGTCAGCTTGGCAAGGTTAACAGATTGTTAATGGATTCGCGGGACAACACCCCAGCTGTGTTGCCTCGGTGGTCGGATGGGTGCGTACGAACAGAAAAGGTTTCGGGGCCTGCGGCTGATCGCGCTGACGCTTGTCATGTTCGTCTGCGTCGGGCTTGCCGAAAACCTGCTTGCGCCGCGAGGTGGCCCCGAGGTGCGCCTCGCTGTTCCGGCGGCGATTGTCTTCACGATCTTTGCGGCGCAGCTTGCCGCCATCCGGTCGCGGGCATGGGTGCGTTGGCTCGCCTCTGCGATCACGCTGTGCTGCGGGGCGATCTCGGTGCTCGGGCTCGTGCAGGCGCCGCTTGCACCGCGGCTTGACGGGATCGAGCGGATGCTGGACGCGGTCGCCCTGAACGAGCGTGGCTTCAGCGGCCATATGTCGCTGAGCCTGCTGCTGTTCGGCGCTTTCGGAGCGTTTGCCTTGCTGGCGTGGCGGCAGGCACCGATGCTCGCGGTGATTGCGACGCTTGGTCTGATGCTGCGCACCAAGATTGCGGTGCTCGAACTGGTGCTGAACGGAATGATGCTGGAGCCCGACCTGTCGGTCTGGTCGGTTCTGTGCGCCTGCAGCCTCGAGCTCGGGTTGATCCTTTTGCTGCGGCGCGAGACGCTGTTCGCCTGCCTGTTCATGCGGGGGCGGCCGGGCAACATCATGCGCGCCATGGCCTTGGCGACGGTGGTTGTTCCGATGTTCTCGGGCGCGGTGTTCTTGCGCTTTACCGGCGGAGAGGCCGATAGCCAGCGCGAAATCGGCGTGCTCTGCGGGCTTCTGGGCTGGGGCATGATGCTGCTCACGCTGGCCTTCGGGTATTATCTGAAGTCGGTCATCGAGCAGCTCGAGGAGAACGGGCGGCGCGATCCGCTGACCCGGCTGCTCAACCGGCACGGCCTGTACGAGGCATTGCGCCGCGCGCGCGGGGCGTATCGGGGGGTCATCCTGTGCGATCTGGACCGGTTCAAGTCGATCAATGATCGGTTCGGCCATGAACAGGGCGATCGGGTGCTGCGCGGTGTCGCGGATGCGCTGACCACGGTGCTGGCGAAGGAACAGGCGCTGGTGGCGCGTTGGGGCGGCGAGGAATTTCTCATCCTGCTGGACGAAGACTCCAGCGTCGCTCTGCGCGAGGTGGCCGAGCGCTGCCGCAACGCGGTCGCGACGATGCCGGACAGCGTCTGGCTGGGCAGGGCGGGGCATGGCGCGTCGGCCTCGTTCGGTTGTGCGCTGGCCCTGCCGGGCGAGCGCGCGCTGGAAGGCGCGATCCAGTCGGCCGACCTGTCGCTTTACGCGGCCAAGGTGTCGGGCCGCAACCGCGTCGTGGTGTCGCCCCCGCGCGAGGCCATGGTGGACCTGCTCTGAGCCAGCTCAGATCTCGCGCGCGCGGGCTCTGAGCTGGAATTTCTGGATCTTTCCGGTCGAGGTCTTGGGCAGCTCTTCGAACACTACCATCTTGGGGGTCTTGAACCCGGCCAGCCGGGCGCGGGCAAAGGCGATCAGCTCGGCCTCGGTCGCTGTGTGCTTTGGCTTCAGCTCGACAAAGGCGCAGGGCACCTCACCCCAAGTGTCGTCGGGCCGCGCCACCACGGCGCAGAGCAGCACCGCCTCATGCGCCATCAGCGTGTTCTCCACCTCGACAGAGCTGATGTTCTCGCCGCCCGAGATGATGATGTCCTTGGCGCGGTCGGCGATCTGCACATAGCCGTCGGGATGGCGCACGGCGATGTCGCCGGAATGGAAATAGCCGCCTTCAAAGGCTTCGCGGGTTGCCTTGGGCGCCTTGAAGTAGCCTTTCATCACGCCGTTGCCGCGATGCATGATCTCGCCCTTGGTCTCGCCGTCGGCGGGCACCACCTGCATCTGTTCGTCCATAACGGTGACATGCTCCATGAAGGGCATCGCAACGCCCTGCCGGGACTTGCGCGCGGCGCGCGCGTCGCCCTCGAGATGATCCCAGCCCGATTGCCAGGCGCATTCGACGTCAGGCCCGTAGGTTTCGGTCAGCCCGTAAACCTGGGTGACGTTGAAGCCCAGGGTCTCGATCCGGGCCAATGTGGCGGGGGCGGGCGGCGCGCCGGCGGTAAACACCTCGACCAGCTGGTCGAACGGGCGCCGGTCGTCGTCTTTGGCGTTGACCAGCATGTTCAGAACGATGGGCGCGCCGCCGAAATGGCTCACACCTTCAAAGGCGATGGCGTCATAGATGGCGGCGGCGCTGATGTCGCGGCAGCACACCACGGTGCCGCCCACGGCGGGCATCATCCACGTGTGGCACCAGCCGTTGCAGTGGAACAGCGGGACGATGGTCAGATAGACCGGATGCAGCACCATACGCCAGCTGAGCACCTGCCCCATGGCATTCAGATAGGCCCCTCGGTGATGATAGACCACGCCCTTGGGGCGCCCGGTGGTGCCGGAGGTATAGTTGAGCGCAAGGCTCTCCCATTCGTCCTCGGGCATGATCCAGGCGAACTCGGGATCGCCGGTTTCCAAAAACTCCTCGTATTCGGGATATTCGCCAAGATGGGGCACGCCGCCATGCGGGTCGGCGACCTCGATCACCGTGGGGGGCTCGTTTTCCATCAGTTCGATGGCTTCGGCGAGATGGGGAATGAACTGCGGATCGCACAGCACCACCCTAGCCTCGCCGTGATCGAGGATATAGGCGATCGTGTCGACATCCAACCGGGTGTTGATGGTGTTGAGTACAGCCCCGCAGGCGGGAACGCCGAAATGCGCTTCGGCCTGTGCGGGGATGTTGGGCAGGATCGTCGCCACCACGTCGCCGGGCACGATACCGATCTTCGTTAGCGCCGAGGCAAGACGGCTGACGCGGGCGTGGTATTCGGCATAGGTCTTGCGATGCGCGCCATAGACGACGGCCAGATGATCCGGCCAGATCTGCACGGCGCGTTTCAGAAAGGACAGCGGCGTCAGCGGCACGTGGTTCGCAGCGCATTTCCCAAGTCCGGATTCGTTGGCAAGCCAGCCCATGATGTTTCCTCCCGCATCTGGTCCGCCCAATGACTATGCGTCGAAGCCGCCGGGCGGGGAAGGCCCGAAAATCGCGATGACGTTGCAGATCGGTATCGTTAATGTGCCGCCATGATCATCTCTCGCGGCCGCCGATATATCTTTGTGCATATTCCGAAAACCGGCGGCACCTCGATGGCGGCGGCGCTCGAGGCGCGGGCGATGCACGATGACATCCTGATCGGAGACACACCAAAGGCGCGGCGGCGGCGCCATCGTCTGACGAGGTTGAACGCGCGCGGGCGGCTGTGGAAACATGCAACTCTGGCAGATATCGACGGGGTTCTGTCGCCAGCCGAGATCGCTGCGATGTTTACCTTCACGCTGGTGCGCAACCCGTGGGACAGGGTGGTGAGCTATTACCACTGGCTGCGGATGCAGAATTTTTCACACCCGGCGGTGACGCGCGCAAAGGCGTTCGAGTTCAAGGCGTTCGTGCTTCAGCCCGAGACAACGTCAAGCCTCGCGGCGCACCCCTCCAGCCACTACATGCGCGCCGCCGATGGGGTCGAACGCGCGTCGCTTTACCTGCGGCTCGAGCGGTTCGAAGAGGACATCGCGCCGTTGGTCGCGCATCTGGGCTTTGTCCCGGCGATGGGCTTTGAAAACCCATCGCCCCGTGGGCAGGATTGGCGAGCGTATTACGACAACGCAACCGCAACGGCGGTTGCGCGGGCCTGCGCCGAAGACATCGAGCGCCACGGCTACAGCTTCGGCTGAACAGCGCGGGTCGATAGGGTCGGCCTGCCTCCGGCGGGGATATTTGGGGCCAGAAGAAACGGGGAGCTTGCACCTCAAAGCCCGCCCTTTTTCGAGGGCGGGCCGAAGCGTGAAGCTTCTCCTGGCGCGGTCATCGGCGCGGCGCGGTGGCTCAGCGAACTGGATCAAGCAGCGCATTTCCAAGGCTGCAATCGCGCACCACGTCCTGACCGCAAGGCACGGGATCAAGCGTTTTGGACAGGCACAGGCGCGCTTCGTCGATGCGCCTGTTCTCGCAGGTGATGGTGATCATGTCCGCCGACCAGCCGGCGTTGGCCTTCAGGAACGCCTGTTCGACCAGTTCGGCGGGCAGGGTCACCGGATCGGTGAGGCGGCGCAGCGCCTCGGGGCGGTTGACCCGATTGAAGGCGTCGCGCGACAGGGCAAAATAATCTTCGGCGGACAGACCCGAGCAGGTGCCGTGCTTGTTCCACTCATGCCATGCCAGCCCGGAGCTGCCCATGATATCGGCCATTGCCTCGGTCATGGCGCGGCTGGGCGGACGGTGCTTGGTGGGGCAGTTCGCCGGGTAGCCGCGATGGTATTGCGGCCATAGCCCGTGCAGCACCCAGCCCAGGGGCCGCTCGCATTGCGCCGCGCCCCGCGCCTCGCCCTGTAATGCGCACCAGGTCGGAGACCAGCTGAGCGAGAGCACGTAATAATCGAAGGTTCCGGATGGTTCTCCGTCGGCGCGGGCGAGGCCCGCAACAAGCATCAGCGGCAGCAGCCAGCGCATTTTCTCTTCCCTCTTTGGCCTCGTTTCACTATATAGCCGCCAAGTTCCCCGACAACGGTAACCGTCCCGGACCACCCTCCAGGACATCCCGGCCAGAAATGGCCCGGGGCAGGGGAAGAAGTTTTGCAAGGAGACGAGAACGATGGCCAAACTGCTCCATACCAAGGCGACCGCCGTCTGGCTGGTCGACAACACCACGCTGACCTTCAAGCAGATCGCCGATTTCACCGGGATGCACGAGCTCGAGGTGCAGGGCATTGCGGACGGTGACGTTGCTGTCGGCGTCAAAGGCTTCGATCCGGTGGGCAACAACCAGATCGAGCAGTCCGAGATCGACAAGGCCGAGAAAGACCCGCTGCGCAAGCTAAAGGTCAAGTACAACGCCGCCGCCGTCGACGAGGACAAGCGCCGTGGCCCGCGCTACACGCCGCTGTCCAAGCGTCAGGACCGCCCGAACGCGATCCTGTGGCTGGTGAAATTCCACCCCGAGCTCAGCGATGGCCAGATCAGCAAGCTGGTGGGCACCACCAAGCCGACCATCCAGTCGATCCGCGAGCGCACCCACTGGAATATCCAGAACATGCAGCCGATCGATCCGGTCGCGCTGGGCCTGTGCCGTCAGTCCGAACTCGATGGCGCGATTGCCAAGGCCGCCAAGGGCCGCGAATCCGTCATGACCGATGACGAGCGCCGCAAGCTGGTGTCGACCGAGCAGAGCCTTGGCATGGACACCGAACCGCGCCTGCCAACCGCCATCGAGGGGCTTGAGACCTTTTCGCTTTCGGACCCGCGCGGCGAGGACGACGACGAGGACAAGCGCAGCCCGAGCGACTATTCCGACGCCGAGAGCTTTTTCAACCTGCCTGCGGGCGGCGATGACGAAGACGAGGATGACAGCGACGATCCGCGCCGCTGAGATGAAGAAAGCCCGCGCCAGTTGCGCGGGCTTTTTTATTGCCGAAACGGCCTTTGCGAAACGGCACCGGCGGTCGTGCGGCACCAGCGCCCTTTCATCATCGCGCGATACGATCCGCGCGGATCACAAGGCCCTCAGGTCAGGCGGTTTCGGCTTGTGCGCGACAGGCTGAGAAACGACAGCAGCCTTTACCAGAACTGATGCACCGGACAATGCTGCGCTGCTGGTCGGCGAGCCTTTGCGGCACCTTGGCTTAACGATACAGCTTGTCGGCGCGGTCAAAGGCGCCCAGCCTGAAATTTTCGCGCAAGAGGGTGTGATCATGCTATGGTCGGTCGGCGGCCTCTTCGGCAAAGCGGCAGATGTCTGCGATGAACAGCTTGCGTTGCAGGGCGGGCTCGATGATCGATGGCGCGACGTCATCGTCGATCTGGCCAGGATCATCTGACAGCGCGTGGCTTTGCGCCAGTGCCGCGCCGCAGATTTCAGCATCGTTCTTCCACGTCTAGTCGCTGAGATCGCCAAGGTCGATATCGTTCGCGGAACGAGGGCGCGCTCGCGGCTCATGAAGCTTTCGCCGTCGATCTGGGCCGCCCCGTAGAAAAATTCGCCAAGCGCCAGTTGTACGCGCGGCCCTGTCTTTGCCGTGGTCATTGCGCTGTCTCTTCCATTGCCCACGAAGCGCAAAGCAAAGCGGCGGCGGCCATTCCGGATGCGCCGGTGTGCCGGTGTGCCGGTGTGCCGGTTTAGCCTTGCATCCGTGAATTCCGCAAGTCCATGATTTCGAGGTACTTTTTTCAACTGAGATACTTCAATGACTTTTCAATCACTCAAATGGCTTGTCAGTTCTGTCTTTCGCTTTGCCAAGGGCATCTGGCGCGTGCTCGCGGTGTTGCTTCTGGCGCTATCGCTCGCAGTGAATGTGCTGCTGTTCGGCGGGTATACGCTGGGCGGCCTTTTGGATCTGCCCGGCGGCCAGCTCAACGCAAGGAACGCGGTGCTGTCACGGGACAATGCGCAGCTTCGCCAGCAGCTTGATGCCGTCGATGCGGATCATATCGCCGACCGGCGGGTGAACAGTGAGCTGCGCGCGAAACTGGCCGAGCAGGGCGAGGCGCTGTCGCTCAGCCGGGCTTCGGAACGCAAGTTGAGAACGCAGATGGCGGAACACACTGCGGAGCTGATGGCGGCGCGGGCAGGCTTCAAGCTTGCGCGTCAGCAATCGGAAGATATCGCGAAACGGGTCGCTTCGAGAACCGCCAAGGCGGCGGCGCGCGACACTGCCTCGATGGCCGGCGAAGCCATTCCCTTCTGGGGCATTGCGGTCATCGCCGCCGCGACGAGTCTGGAGATCTACGACATGTGCCAGACCATAATCGACATGCGCGATCTTCAGAAGGTCTTTGACCCCGATCAGGGGCAGATCGAGGAAGAGCTGACGGTCTGCAACATGAGCGTGCCAAAGCCTGCCGAAATCTGGGACAGCGTCAGTCAGGCACCGGGCAAGGCATGGGAGACGGCGTCGGGCGCGATACCCACGGTGGAGGAGTTGTCCGATTTCGACCCGGACTGGAGCGGCATCCTGTCGACCATGTTCGAGACGGTCAGCGCCTTTGGCGATGACGCCGCGCAATCGGCCGCTGACAAGCTGGCACAGGTCTTGAAGTGGTTGAACGATTGACGCCTAGACCTTCCGCCGCGCGTTCAGCGCGGCGGTGATGGTGCCGTCGTCAAGGTAATCGAGCTCGCCGCCGATCGGCACGCCCTGCGCCAGAGAGGTCAGCTCGACGCGGGTTTCCAGCTGGTCGGCGATGTAATGCGCCGTGGTCTGGCCATCGACCGTGGCATTCAGTGCAAGGATGATCTCGGACACCGCCTCGTCTTCGATGCGGTGCACCAGTTGCGGGATGCGCAGCTCGTTCGGGCCGATGGCGTCAAGCGCCGACAGCGTGCCGCCGAGCACGTGATAGCGGCCCTTGAACACCTTGCTGCGTTCCATCGCCCACAGATCGGCGACGTCTTCGACCACGCAGATCTGGCCATTGGCGCGCTGCGGATCGGCGCAGATCGGGCACAGGTCCGATGTGCCGACATTGCCGCAGTTGATGCATTCGCGGGCGCTGACGGCAACGCGCCCAATGGCATCGGCCAGCGGTGTCAGCAGCAACGCCCGCTTGCGCACGAGGTGCAGCACCGCGCGCCGTGCAGAGCGCGGCCCGAGCCCCGGCAGTTTTGCCATCAGCTCGATCAGAACGTCGATCTCGGTACGGTCGGCCAAGCGGGCACCTTTGTTTCCATGCCGGGCGGACCCGGCAGGCGCGTCAGAACGGCAGCTTCATGTCGGCGGGCAAGCCCATTTCCGAGGTCAGCTTCTGCATTTCTTCCTGCGCGCGCTCTTGCGCCTTGGTCTGCGCTTCCTTGATGGCGGCAAGGATCAGGTCTTCGACCACTTCCTTGTCGTCGCCGTTGAAGATCGACGGGTCGATATCCAGCGCCTTCAGCTCGCCCTTGGCGGTGGCGGTCGCCTTGACAAGACCCGCGCCGGATTGGCCGACCACGGTGATGGTCTTCAGATCCTCTTGCAGCTGGGCCATCTTGCCCTGCATGTCCTGTGCGGTCTTCATCATCTTGGCCATGTCGCCAAGCCCGCCCAAACCTTTCAGCATATCGTTTACTCCAGATTGTCGTGGCCGCGAGGGGCCGGAACCGTTGACTGACTATATCGCAGTGCGGGCGGCCCGGAACAAGGGGCCTAGCGGCGCCAAAGCCCGGCGCGGCTGGCCAGCAGGCCCTGAAGCTTTGAAAGCGTGCGATTGCCGGGGCTGCTGCGCAGGGGTCCGGCGGCGAGCCGGTCTGCGACCACCTCGACCGGGCAGGGCAGGCCGGTGAGCGGATCGCGATAGCGCGGATAGGCGATCAGCGTGGCATGGACCAGCCCGGCCAGTGACGGGCGCGGGCCGTGCAGGCGGCGCGCCGGAACCGGGCCAAGATCGCGCGTCAGCCCCCAGCCGGCGTAAAACGGCGCGCCCAGCGTGGTGACCGCTGCGCCGCGCAGCAGCGCCTCGAACCCGGTGAGCGAGGTCATGGTCCAGACTTCGTGCACCTGCCCGAGCAGTGCGGCCATGTCGCCGTTGACGGTCAGGTCGGCCCATTGACCGGGATGTTCGACCGCGCCGGGGCGCAGCCCTGCGAGCACGTCGGGATGCGGTTTCCACAGGATCACCGCGCCGGGGTTTTCGGCGCGAACCCGCTGCAGCAGCGCCGCGTTCGAGGTCATCTGCGGGCTGCCCAGCCGGATCGAGGCGTCGTCCTCGACCTGTCCGGGCACAAGGATGCGATGGCCGTCGGGCAGCGGCGGCAGCGCGCCTGCAAGGTTGTATTTCGTCAGCCCGTCGGCCACCAGCCGCGCCGCCAACCGTTCGGCGCGCAGCAAGGCATCCGGGCGCAGCAGCGGCGAATCCGCGATCAGCCGTTCCAGCGTCGAGGCGCGGGTGGGGTCGTAATAGATGCCCATCGGATCGCAGACCAGTGACAGCGGCGGCGTCAGCTCGGCCCCCAGCCCGCGAGAGCGCAGAAATCCGTCTTCGACGCGCACCGCTTGTGCATCCTCGGCGGTGGTGGCCCATGCCATAAGGCGGGGCGGGGTCTTGCCGCTGGCGGGATCGACATCGGCCATGGCCCGCGCTTCGGGGGCGTTGCGGGCGAACCGCACCGGCTGCACACCGCCAAAGAACCGTTGAAGGTGCTTGCGCTTCCATAGCCGCATTCCGGTCGCGACCCAGCCGTGGCGATCTTCGCGCCACGCACGGGTCTGCGCTTCCAGCTGCGCCAGCACGTCCTCGAGCGGGCAAAGCCGGTCGCGGCAGGGATCATACCATGTCGGGTAGAGGATCATCGCGGCGGCAAACAGCTGGGTGCGCGTCAGCCGGCGCTGGCGGCGGGTGATGGGGGCCTCGTCATCGCTCAGGCCCCAGCCCGCGTAGAAAGGCGTGCCAAAGACGCGGGGGCGGTGGCCGGCAAGGATTGCCTCGAACCCCATCTGCGAGCTGACTGTATAGACCGCCACCGCCCCCTCCAGCAAAGCCCAGGGCGAAACCGGATCGCTATGCATCGACACCGGGCCGCCGCAATCGCCCTTGCGGAAATGCCCCTTGCGATGGCCTGCCTGCGTTTCGGGATGGCAGCGCAGCAGGATGCGCTTGCCGGGGTGTTCCTCGCGCGCCCAGTAAAGCATCTCGCGAAAGCGGTTGCGATCGGCGCCAGAGGCGATCACCGAGGCATCGCCCGCGGTCTGATCGATCACCAGCACATAGCCCGGCTCGGGCGCGGGCAGCGTAGGATCGACGGCGGCGTATTTGGTCAGATGGCCTTGGCGCATCCGGGCAATGGCACCGCGCGCGCGTTCGAGCAGGGCGTGATCGTCCAGCGGATGGGTCAGCAGCAGCGTTTCCAGATCGCTCGGCACGCGCGCATCGAAATGCACGCCTGCGCGGTCGAGCAACAGGCCGATGGGCGGCTCGCCGTCGCGTCCGGGGTGAAGCGAGCGCAGAAAGCCATCCTCGACGCGCAGCAGCGGCGCGCCGCATCGTGCGGCAACCGCCTCGCCGCGTTTCGCATAAGGGGATTGCCCCCAGACCCCGACATGGTCGTCGCCGCGCGGCAGGCCAAGCGAGACGCGCCAGCCCGCCAGTTTCAGAATCCGGCGCAGGCGCTGCTGGCGCAGGAAACCGCCATTGTAGACGCAAAGACGCCGGAGGGTTTCCCCCCCGGCGTGCGGCATGTCGTTCTCCGACAGGATCAGCTTCCGTTGATGACGGCGGCGGTGCTGGCCACGGTGCTGACAGCGCCAAGCGGGCTGGTCAGGGCGGAAATCACCTTGGCCCACTGGGCATAGGGCGCTTCGGTCACGTAAAGCGTGTCCTGATCGCGCACCACGAAATCACGGGCCATGAACATGCCGTTGGGCTTGGTCAGGTCAAGCACATAGACCATGCGCTGCGCACCGATCAGATCGGACCGGCCCAGCACTTGGTTGGCGATCTCGGCAGGCTCGTTGCGCAGTACGAAGACGCCGGTCGGGTCCGCCGAGGCAGGCAGCAGACCGCCCACGGTGGCGATGGCCTCGACCGCCGACAGGGTCTGGGTTTCGAAGGGCACGCGGGCCTGCGTGCCAGTGGCCCCCAGCGCGGTAAAGGCGCGGGTGTCTTGTTCGACAAGGATCTTGTCGCCGCCGCGCAGGGCGATGTCATTGCCGGGCTGCTTGTGCAGATCCTGAAACCAGATCTTTTCGGTCTGGTTGCCACGGGTGACCGATACCTGCGCCACTTCGGGGGTGATGGTGATGCCGCCGGCGCGGGCCAGCATCGAGGCCAGCGTACGGGTCGGGCGCTCGATCGCATAGATGCCCTGTCCGCCGACCGCGCCCAGCAGGCTGACGGTCGAGCCGTCCCCGGCAAGGCGGCGCACCTCGACCTGCGGGTCGGGGGTCTGGTCGGAGAGGCTCGTCGTGATCACGCGGCGGATGGCATCGGGGGTGTTGCCCGCCGCCTTGATGCGCCCCGCATAGGGCACAAAAATGAAACCGGAGCCGTCGACCTGTACTTCTTCAAGCACCGTGGCATTGGCCGCTTCCGCCGCCAGCAGCCCGTCGTCGACGTTTTCCCAGACCGTCAAGCCAAGGGTATCGCCAGCCCGGATCGTGTCCGAGCCGAGCATGGAGGCATTGCGGAAGCCTTCGGAAAAGCCAAGCGCGGGAACAAGGGCGGTGGCGCGGGTCACCCGGTCGTTGACGGAGACGACAAAGGAATCGCCCTCACGCTGGACGGAGCCGGCAAAGATCTCGCGCTTGTTGGGGCCAGACCGCGGCAGGGCGCAAGCCGCAAGAAGCGACACGGCGGCCAGCAACGCGACGGTCTTCACCCATCGTTTGGTGGATGGTTTCACTGCTCGGTCTCCTCGACCCGTTAATTCTTATGCCTCGAATTTTTGAGTTAACGTATCGAAAATACTGTTCCAAATCCAGCACGAGGGGGGAGGAGGGTCAGTGCACGACGCGCAACTGTTGCCGAGGGGCCGCGGTTCCCCGGGTCAGTGCATCGTAGGGATCGTCGGGGCCAAGCATCATGTCGACCACCAGCCGCAGCAGCTGTCGCCGCCCGCGCGAGGAATAGAACCCGCCCGGAACCTGACTGGTTTCCAGCAGATATCGGCGGAAATCGCGGTAGGCGCGGTTGTCGGGCTGGGTCGGCCTTGCAAAGAACTCGGGCAGAGGCTGGGCCGAGACGAAATCCGGTTTGGCATAAACCGCATCGCCAAAGACCCGCAGCGGGATGCCGCGCCACAGCACCTGCTGCCCGGCGGTGGAATTCACCGTCACCGCGCTGCGGGCATCGTCCAGCAACCGCGCCAGCTTGCCGCCGCGCACGAAATGCACCCGGTGGGCGATGCCAGCGCGGCTGGCGGCGTCGCGGATGGCGCGCAGCACCGGGGCGCGGCCATCTTCCAGCGGGTGGGCCTTGAAGACAAGGTGATGGTGGCCGGGCGCGCCCTTGGCGAAACCGTCGATCACCAGCTCGACAAACTCGGTCATCGAGCCAAAGGGCGAATGGTCGCGAAAGCTGGCATCATGCTCAAGCTGCATCAGCACGAGGTGATAGGGGAAGCCGCCGCGCCGGATGCGCATGGTTTCCAGCAGCCGCTCGGCCCGGTGCAGCGGCATCATCAGCAGGCGCTTGACGTGCAGCTGGAATTCCTGACCGACCGACAAGGTGCGATGCGGGCGAAAGGCACGATAGGCGCCGTTCCGGAACATCACGAACCAGTGGTAGAGCGCGCCGTAGAACACATGCTGGCGCATGTCGCCCCAATGGCCGGGGGGCAGCGGCGCCTCCATGTCGGATTTCGCCAAAGCGCAGCGCATGTCGGCGACGCTCATCCGCATCAGCCGCGAATGCCCGTTGGCGCCGCCGCGCTCATATGTCACCCAATAGGGCCGCATATAGCCTTCTTCGAAAACATGCACCGTTAGCCCGCGCGCCTTGGCAGCCCGCACCGCCTCGGCATGGATCGGGCGGGTGTCGCCATAGATTACAAGGTCCGTGACACGCTTTTCCTCGAGCAGCCGTGCGAAGGCGTCCGGCCACTCCGCTTGCGGGGCGTCGAAGGCGATGTAGCTGCCCGGATGAAACCAGAACGCCCGGTCGCCGGCGTTGAACCCAACCCGCCAAACCTCGGCCCCGGCTTGCCGCAGCATTCCGGCGAGGCGATGAAAGAACGGCCCGTGCGGCCCTTGCAGGCACAGAAAGACGCGGCCTGCGGGCGTGGCATCTGGCATGGTTGCCATGGTCAGGGTGCCCCGGTAATGGATAAAAGGACTGCCGAAGCCTAGCGCGGCTTTCCGGCGAAATTAAGACCCGCGCCGCGGGATGGAGGCAAGTGATGTTCACCGGCATCGTAACGGATATGGGCGAGATCCGCGCCCTCGAGAAAGCGGGTGATCTGACCGCCCGTATCGGCACCAGCTACGACACGGGCAGCATCGACATCGGTGCGTCCATCGCCTGCGATGGCGTCTGCCTGACGGTGGTCACGCTCGGGGATGACTGGTTCGACATGCAGATCTCGGCAGAGACACTGTCGAAGACCAACCTTGGCACTTGGGAACCGGGCCGCCGCGTCAACCTCGAACGCGCGCTGAAGGTCGGCGACGAATTGGGCGGGCACATCGTTTCTGGCCATGTCGACGGCCTGGCCGAGGTGGTTTCGCTCACCGATGAAGGCGACAGCACGCGGGTGCAGCTGCGCGCGCCCGACGATCTGGCGCGGTTCATCGCCCCAAAGGGCTCGGTGGCACTGAACGGCACCTCGTTGACGGTGAACGAAGTGCAAGGATCGGTCTTTGGCATCAACTTCATCCCCCACACCAAGGACGTCACCACATGGGGCAGCGTGGCAGTGGGCGACAAGGTCAACCTCGAGATCGACACCATGGCGCGCTACGTGGCTCGCCTTGCCGAGTATTCCTGACCGCCGCGCGAGGCCGCTATCTCCGGCCGGCCTCCGGCGGGAGTTTTTCTGGCAAGATGAAGGGGCTGGCGCCGCGCCCCATCTTCATCTTGCCAAGTAAACTCCGGGGGGAGCCGCAGGCGGGGGGCTGGCCCCCCTCAGGCGGTTGATATCTGCGCAAGGCCGGAAATCTCGAGCAGCGCCGTCACCTCTTCTTCAAGCAGCCGCTCTTCGGCCAAGCCTCGGACCGGCACGCGGCCCGGCTCCAGAAGCAGGGGTGCGGACAGCGGCGATACCCGCGACAGGCGGCGCAGGTCGATACGCCCCTCCACCTGTGCGCACATCTCGCGAATGCGCGCGAAATCGACCAGCCCGCGCATTGCCTCTTCGCGGGTGATCTGCAGCAGCAGGTGGTCGGGGTCGTATTTCACCAACGTGTCATACAGGATATCCGACGACATGGTTGCCTGACGGCCGCTCTTGCGGGCCCCTGCGGTGTTGCGCTCGATCAGTCCGGCGATGGTTGCCGAGGCGCGGAAGGTCCGTTTCATCACCGCGTTGCCTTGTAGCCAGCCTTCCAGCCCGGCCTCGAGCCGTTCCAGATCGAACAGCGGAGCAGGGTCGATCACCGCGTCCAGCCCCCAGATCAGTACTGCGTAATCCGACGCGACAAAGCCCATGGGGGCCAGCCCTTCCTCCTCCATCCGCTTGGTCAGCAGCAGCCCCAGTGTCTGCATGGCGTTGCGCCCGGCAAAGCCGTAGGCGACGAGCTGTTCGCGCCCGTCATGGGGGAAGCTCTCGATCAGCAGGCGGCCTTCGGTCGGCAGTTGGGATACCTCGCGCTGCAGCGCCAGCCATTGTGCGGTATGAGCCGGAAGTTCGGGCCAATGCCCCTGTTCGAACATGCGCAGGATGCGGTGCGATAGCTGCGTTGAGGTGGCGAATTTGGTGCCCATGAAGGTGGCGATCTTGGGTTTCTTCGCCGCGTCACGGGTGACCTCCACGGTCATCTCGCGCAGCCCTTCGTAGCGCACGATCTGGCCGCCGATCAGGAAGGTATCGCCCTTGGTCAGCGAGGCGGCAAAGCTTTCCTCGATCTCGCCCAGCGGCGCGCCGCGCCCGCGCCAGCGGACCTTGAGCGTGTCGGTATCCTGAATCGTGCCGATGTTCATACGGATACGCGCCGCTGCACGCGGGTCGCGCAGTTGCCAGAGCCCGTCCGGGCGCAGCAGGATGCGCTGCCAGCGGTCATAGGCGCGCAGCGCATAGCCGCCCGTAGCGCAGAAATCGAGGCAGGCGTCGAATTCGGCGCGTGTCAGGTCCGCATAGGCCCCGGCCGAGGACATCTCGGCATAAAGCGCCCCGGCGTCGAACGGGCCGGCGCAGGCGGCGATCAGGATGTGCTGGCACAGCACATCACGTGGCCCACGCCCGCGCCATTCCCCGTCGAGATCATGCGCGCGCACCGCTTCGAGCGCGGCAACGCATTCCACCACCTCGAACCGATTGGCGGGCACCAGCAGCGCCTTGGACGGCGCGTTGTAGCGGTGGTTGGCGCGCCCGATGCGCTGCACCAGCCGCTTGACGTTCTTGGGGGCGCCAATCTGGATCACCAGATCCACATCGCCCCAGTCAATGCCCAGATCCAGCGAGCCAGTGCAGACGATGGCGCGCAGATCGCCGTTCACCATCGCCGCCTCGACCTTTTCGCGCTGGGCACGGTCGAGGCTGCCGTGGTGGATGCCGATGGGCAGCGCGTCTTCATTGGCAAGCCAGAGCTTGTGAAAGAATATCTCGGCCTGTGCCCGCGTATTGTGAAAAATCAACGTGGTGTTGTGGCGCTTCACCTCGTCCAGCACCGCCGGGATGGCATAGGCCGCGCCGCCCCCCGACCATGGCGGTGGCGCATCGGTGGTCAGCATCTGTATGTCGGGCTCGGGGCCGGGATCGGCCAGCAGGATCTCGCAGGGGTCGGGGGCACGGGCGAGCAGGCGGGCGATGGCTTGCGGGTCTTCGACCGTGGCGGACAGGCCGACGCGGAGCAGATCAGGGCATAGGGTCTGAAGCCTCGCCAGTGACAGCATCAGCTGATCGCCCCGCTTGCTTTCGGCCAGCGCATGGATCTCGTCGATGACCACCCGTTGCAGGCCGGCGAACATGCGCGGCGCGTCCTCGTAGCTGGTCAGCAGCGCCAGCGATTCCGGCGTGGTGAGCAGAATCTGCGGCGGGTCAACGCGCTGGCGGCGCTTGCGGCTGGACGGGGTGTCGCCGGTGCGGTCCTCGACCCGGATCGGCAGGTTCGCTTCTTCGATAGGGATCAGCAGGTTGCGGCGAATGTCGCTGGCCAGCGCCTTGAGCGGCGAGACATAAAGCGTGTGCAGCCCGCCGCGCGGCTGCGCGGTCAGCTCGGCCAGCGTCGGCAGGAAACCCGCGAGCGTCTTGCCGCCCCCGGTCGGCGCGATCAGCAGCAGGCAGGGCGCATCGGCCCGCGCCAGCATGTCGCGCTGATGCGGGTGCATCTGCCAGCCGCGCGCCGCGAACCAGTTCTCAAGGGCAAGGGGAAGCGTATCCATGCGACCACAGATAGCGCATGCGCGGCGAAAGCGAAGCGACCTGTGCGTCAGCGAACAGCGCTGGGTCTGGCATTCCTGGTCACGCAGGCTAGGGTTCTGCAAAACAACATACAGGAGCTCGGGATGACCGAAGAATACACACCGCCGAAGGTCTGGACATGGGATGCCGAGAACGGGGGCCAGTGGGCCTCGCTCAACCGGCCTGTCTCGGGGGCGACGCATGACAAGGCGCTGCCGGTCGGAGAGCATCCGTTTCAGCTTTACAGCCTTGCCACGCCGAACGGGCAAAAGGTGACGATCCTGTTCGAAGAGTTGCTTGAGGCCGGGTTCGCGGCGGAATATGACGCCTGGCTGATCAAGATCGCGGATGGCGACCAGTTCGGATCCGGCTTTGTCGAGGTGAACCCCAATTCCAAAATTCCCGCGCTGATCGATCGGAGCGGCGCGGCGCCGGTGCGAGTCTTTGAATCCGGGGCGATCCTGTTGCATCTGGCCGAGAAATTCGAAGCCTTCCTTGCGACCGGCGACAAGCGCGCAGAGATGCTGTCCTGGCTGATGTGGCAGATGGGGTCGGCCCCTTACCTTGGTGGCGGCTTCGGGCATTTTTACGCCTATGCGCCCTATCCGATGGAATATCCGATCAACCGTTTTGCAATGGAGGTGAAGCGCCAGCTGGATGTGCTCGACAAGCATCTGGCACAGAATCGCTTCATGGTGGGCGATGACTACACCATCGCCGATATCGCCATCTGGCCGTGGTACGGGCGGACGGTGCACGGCAAATCCTACAATGCCGGCGAGTTTCTCGACGTCGGGATCTACAAGAACGTCATCCGCTGGGCCGACGAAATCGGCGAGCGCCCCGCCGTGCAACGCGGCCGCATGGTCAATGCCATGAATGGCGAGCCGTCGGAACAACTGCGCGAGCGTCATTCCGCGGAGGATTTCGCGACAAGAACGCAGGACAAGATCGGCTGACGACAAAC
Source organism: Citreicella sp. C3M06 (assembly GCF_018860705.1). Lineage (GTDB taxonomy): Bacteria > Pseudomonadota > Alphaproteobacteria > Rhodobacterales > Rhodobacteraceae > Salipiger. The sequence goes on along the minus strand of NZ_JAHKQA010000041.1, from coordinate 24,246 downwards.
CGACCCTGCGCTGCGCCTGGCGATAGGTCGGATGCCTCCGGCGGGGATATTTGAAGCCAGAAGAAGGCCCGGCACTGCATGCCCCGTGCTTCTTCTGGCCAAAAATATCCCGGGGGGAGCGCATCGCGCGGGGGGCAGCGCCCCCTCTGCCGACGACGCTGGCGCGATGCAAGGAGCAGGCGGCACCGTGCATGGACAAGCTTGCGCGGCCAGCTATGATACGGGTCTCTTTCGCGATAAGGACACGGGATGTCGGAACAACAGGTCAAGGTCGGGATCATCATGGGCAGCCAGTCGGACTGGCCCACGATGGAGGAAGCGGCGCGCATTCTCGACGAGCTGGGCGTGGCCTACGAGACGCGGATTGTCAGCGCGCATCGCACGCCGGACCGGCTTTGGTCTTATGGCAAGGAGGCCGCCGGGCGCGGGCTTCAGGCAATCATTGCCGGCGCCGGGGGGGCGGCGCATCTGCCGGGCATGATGGCATCCAAGACCCGTGTGCCGGTGATCGGCGTGCCGGTGCAGACGCGGGCCTTGTCCGGGGTCGACAGCCTGTATTCCATCGTGCAGATGCCGCGCGGCTTTCCGGTCGCGACCATGGCGATCGGCGGGGCCGGGGCGGCCAATGCGGGGCTGATGGCGGCGGGCATTCTGGCGCTGAACGATCCGGCGCTGGCCGAACGGCTCGATGCGTGGCGCGAGGCGCTGTCGGCATCGATCCCCGATGAGCCGGTCCGCGACTGACCGGCTTGCGGCGGCGCCCGTTTCGCGGGACAACGCCGCAACGGCAGCACGGAGGCTTTCATGACCAATCCCCTTCCTCAAGGCGCGACCATCGGCATTCTCGGCGGCGGCCAGCTTGGCCGGATGCTGTCGGTTGCGGCCAGTCGGCTTGGCTTTCGCAGCCATATTTTCGAGCCGTCGGAAAACCCGCCAGCCGCGCAGGTGGCCGATGCGGTGACCACCGCCGGGTATGACGACGTGGCGGCGCTCAGCGCCTTTGCCGAGTCGGTCGACGTCATCACCTACGAGTTCGAGAACATTCCCACCGAGGCGCTTGACCTGCTTCAGGAGCTGCGCCCGATCCGTCCGGGGCGCGAAGCGCTGCGGGTCAGTCAGGACCGGCTGGTGGAAAAGACCTTCCTCACCGATCTGGGCCTGACCACCGCGCCCTTTGCTGACATCACCTGTCTTGCGGACCTTCAGGCGGCGCTTGGGGCGATCGGCTGCCCGGCGATCCTCAAGACCCGGCGGCTGGGATATGACGGCAAGGGGCAGGTGCGCATCGACTCCCCCGATCAGGCCGAAGCGGCGTTGGCCGAGATGAAGGGGGCGCCCGCGATCCTCGAAGGGTTCGTGGAATTCGACTACGAGGTGTCGGTGATTGCCGCACGCAGCGCCGAGGGGTCTGTCGCCTGTTTCGATCCCGGCGAGAACATCCATAGCATGGGCATCCTGCGCACCACCACGGTTCCCGCGCGCCTGTCGGGGCGGCAAAGCACCGATGCGGTGTTGCTGGCGGCGCGGATCCTCAATGCGCTCAATTACGTCGGTGTCATGGGGGTCGAGCTGTTCGTGACCTCGCGAGGCATGCTGGTGAACGAGATCGCGCCGCGGGTGCACAATTCCGGGCACTGGACCCAGAATGGCTGCGTGATCGACCAGTTCGAACAGCATATCCGCGCTGTGGCCGACTGGCCTTTGGGCGATGGCAGCCGCTATGCGGACGTGCAGATGGAGAACCTGATCGGCGACGACATGGACAAGCTGCCAGAGCTGGCGCAAGAGACCGAAACGGCCATTCATCTGTACGGCAAGGCTGTTGTGAAGCCGGGGCGCAAGATGGGTCATGTCAACCGGATCGTCCGGGGCTAAGGCCGTTTGCCTGCAAATGGATTGCCGCGAAAATTGCGCGTCCCTCTACCATAGGTTGCGAATGGGCGCGCAACTCTGTTGCACCGAATCAGGCTTCATGAGATAATATGAGGGCTTACGTTCTTCTACTTCGACGACCCAACCATACGGCCTGTGTCTCTCGAACATGACGACAAGGCCAGGCTGCCGCAGTCTCGCGGGCAGCATCTACAAGGAAGGGTCCAGGACCATGGCAACCGGCACCGTCAAGTGGTTCAACACCACCAAGGGCTACGGCTTCATCGCTCCCGATGGGGGCAGCAAGGACGTGTTCGTCCATATTTCGGCAGTTGAACGTTCGGGTCTGACTGGCCTGCAGGACAACCAGAAGGTGTCGTTCGAGCTTCAGTCCGGCCGCGACGGTCGCGACAGCGCGATCAACCTCGAACTGCTCTGAATTTCTGCCAAGCGGAAGCATGAGGCGCGCCCCTGCCGGGGGCGCGCCTATTGCGTGCCCGCCTAGCGCAGCAGCGTCCAGCCCGCGTACCAGCGAGTCAGCGTGGTGAGGCTGCAGGCCAGCGCATAGCCGCCCGCCAGCCATGGGAAGGCGCTCGGCCAGAGACACATGGCGATGAGAACCGCGATGGTCTCGGTGCCTTCGGTCAGGCCGCCAAGGTAGAAGATGCCCTTTGACGGGTAGTCCTGTGCCTGCAATCCGCGCCGCTCGGCGATGACCGAAAAGGCAAGGAAGGACGATCCCGTTCCGACAAAGCTGGCGATCAGCAGGGCTGCGGGCAGGGCGTTTTGCGGCGCGGCCACGGCAAAACCCAGTGGCACCAGCGCATAGAACACGAAATCCAGCGCGATATCCAGAAACGCGCCCCGGTCGGTGGCGCCTGCCATGCGCGCGACCTCGCCGTCCAGCCCGTCGCCGATACGGTTGGCCAGAATGCCCGCCAGGGCCAAGCCAAACGCCCCGTATGCCGCGGCCAGCGCTCCGGCGGCCCCAAAGGCAAAGCCGACAAGGCTGATCGCATCGGCAGAGACGCCGCGCAAATACAGCCATCGAGCCACAGGGTGCAGCAGGCGGCGTTGCAGGGGCAGCAGGCGAGCGTCGAACATTGGCATCCTTCCGGGATGGGGCGTTCCACTGAACCGCAGGCGACTTGCATGTGCAAGTCCGCCCCGGTCATGCTTTCGTGTATGACCCCAGCCCGACCCGAGCGTGACACCCGTCTGCGCCTGGTCTTTGGCAAGGACGCCATGCTTGGCCTCGGCAAGGCCGAACTGTTGTCGTTGATCCGCGCACCGGCTCCATCGGGGCCGCCGGGCGCGCCATGTCGATGCGCGACAAGCGGGCCATGCAGCCTTGTCGACGTTGTGAACGCCGAGTGGTGCGCCGCGCTGGGCGCGCGCAAGTGCTGCAGCAGTACGGGGCGCTGGAACAGCAGGGGTGGGGGCTCTGGCGGCGCTGGATCAGCCTCTGGCCGTGCCGGGCGATATTTCCTTTGGGAATTAACGCTTGCGGACGCGCCGCCGCCATGCCGATATGACCGGCGATCGCCATCAGTTGAGGATGCCATGCGCCTGACCTGTATCGCCGCCCTGCTTGCCGTGACCGCAGCGGCGGCTCAGGCCGAGACCGTCACGGTCTTTGCCGCCGCCAGCCTGAAAACCGCGATGGATGACATCTCGGCCGCCTACACCGCCGCAACCGGCAATACGGCGCGTGTCTCGTTGGCGGGTTCGTCGGCGCTGGCGCGGCAGATCGAGGCGGGAGCGCCAGCGGATGTGTTCATCTCGGCCAACCAGCAATGGATGGATGTCTTGCAGGGCGAGGGACTGATCGACGCGGACACACGGCGCGATCTGCTTGGCAATCGGCTGGTGCTGATCGGGCTGGGCGCACCGGTGGAGATCTCGCCCGCGCTCGATCTGCCGGGGATGCTGGGGGAGGGCAAGCTGGCGATGGCGCTGGTCGATTCGGTACCCGCCGGGATCTACGGCAAGGCGGCGCTGACCTCGCTTGGTCTGTGGGAGGCCGTTGTGCCGCAGGTTGCGCAGGTCGACAATGTGCGCGCGGCTTTGGCGTTGGTCGCGGCGGGCGAGGCTCCGTTGGGCATCACCTACGCCACCGATGCGGTGGCAGAGCCACGGGTCGTCGTCCTCGGCAGTTTTCCCGAAAGCAGCCACGCCCCCATCGTCTATCCCGTCGCCGCCATCGCCGAGGGCGATCCGCTGGATTTCCTGACCTTCTTGCAAGGCGCGCAGGCGCGCGCCGCCTTCGAGGCGCAGGGCTTTGCCGTGCTGACCCCGTAACATGCTGGGCCCCGAGGAATGGCAGGCGGTTCTGCTCTCGCTCAAGGTGGCGCTGTGGGCGACGCTAGGGGCGCTGCCGCTCGGCATCTTTACCGCCTTTGCGTTGGCGCGCTGGTCGTTCCCGGGCAAGCAACTGGTCAACGGGCTGGTGCTCTTGCCGCTGATCCTGCCGCCGGTGGTGACGGGCTATCTGCTGCTGCTGACCTTCGGTACGCGCGGCCCCATTGGCGCGGCGCTGAAAGAGATCGGCATCGTTTTCGCCTTTCGCTGGACGGGGGCAGCGCTGGCCGCGGGGATCATGGCCTTTCCGCTGATGGTGCGGGCCATCCGCCTGTCGATCGAGGCAGTGGACCCGAAGCTTGAAGAGGCCGCCGGAACGCTCGGGGCCTCGCGCCTGTGGGTGTTTGCCACGGTGACTTTGCCGCTGAGCCTGCCGGGCATCCTTGCTGGCGCGGTGCTGGCCTTTGCCAAGGCGATGGGGGAATTCGGCGCCACCATCACCTTTGTGTCGAACATTCCCGGCGAGACGCGCACGCTGCCCTCGGCGATCTACGCCTTTCTGCAGGTGCCGGGGGGCGAGGGCGCGGCGCTGCGGCTGGTGGCGGTGTCGGTCATCATCGCCATGGCGGCCTTGCTGCTGTCTGAATTGCTGTCGCGCCGGGTTGCCGCGCGGGTGGCGGGCAGATGAGCCTGACGGTCGACATTCGCCAGACGCTGGGCGCGTTCCATCTGGACGCCCGGTTCGAGGCGCCGCAGGGCGTGACCGTGCTGTTCGGGCGTTCGGGGTCGGGCAAGACCTCGATCATCAACGCGGTGGCAGGGCTGACGCGGCCCGACGCCGGGCGCATCACGCTGGGCGCGCGGGCGCTGTATGACAGCGATGCGCGCATCGCGCTGCCGCCGCATCGCCGCCGCATCGGCTATATCTTTCAGGACGCGCGTCTGTTCCCGCATCTGAGCGTGCGGCAGAACCTTGGCTATGGTGGCTGGTTCGCCGGGGGCACCGATTCGGCAGATTTTGCCCGTGTCGTAGAGATGCTGGGCATTGGCGCGCTGCTGGAGCGCCGCCCCGGCAAGCTGTCGGGCGGCGAGCGCCAGCGCGTTGCCATCGGGCGGGCGCTGCTGTCGAAACCGGCGCTGATCCTTGCGGACGAGCCGCTTGCTGCGCTTGACGAGGCGCGCAAGGCCGAGATCCTGCCCTACTTCGAACGGCTGCGCGATCATGGCGGCGTGCCGGTGCTTTATGTCAGCCACGCCCCGGCCGAGGTGGCGCGGCTTGCGACCTCGGTGGTGGCGCTGGATGGCGGGCGGGTCAGCGCGCAGGGCCCGGCGGCGCAGATCCTTGGCGATCCGTCGATCACCCCGCTGGGCGCGCGGGCGGCGGGGGCGATGCTCGAGGCGCGCATCGCGGCGCAGCACGCCGATGGCATCACCGAACTGGGCGCGGGCCGGCTGCGCCTGCTGGTGCCGCGCATCAGCGGCGCTGTCGGCACGGGCGTGCGGGTGCATATCCAAGCGCAGGACGTGATGATCGCCACCCGCCGCCCCGAGGAGATCTCGGCGCTGAACGTGCTGCCCGCGCAGGTCAGCACGCTGCGCCTTGGCAATGGGCCGGGTGCGCTGGTGCAGCTTGATGTCGATGGCCAGCTGCTGCTGGCCCGCATCACCCGGCGATCCGCCAAGGCGCTGGGCCTGCATGAGGGCGCACAGGTGTTTGCCGTTCTCAAGGCCGTCTCGGTCGCACCGCAAAGCATCACCGGCCCGATCTGATGCGCAGCGCCGCGTTGCAGAAAAATCGCGGTGGATGCTTGGAACCGACATCAAGGATCATACGTTTATAAGCGTCATACTCCCGATACACGCCCGCGCGATAAGGCCCGCGAGCGAACAAGGACATTCCCGATGGCGCCCATATCTGGCGGTTCCGCCAAGCCCGTGAACAGCTTGCGCAGCCTGTTCCTGTCCGACCTTCACCTTGGAGCGCGGGCAAGCCGCCCCTGGATGGTGCTGGAATTTCTGAATGGCATCGAGGCCGAGACGATCTATCTTGTCGGCGATATCTTCGACCTCTGGCACGGCGGGCGGGTGCATTGGGGCGATGCCCATGATGCGGTGCTCGACGATCTGGCGCGGCGGGCAAAGGCTGGAACGCGGATTGTCTATCTTCCGGGAAATCACGACACGCGGATGCGCGAGCCGGACGCCCGCGTCGAGGGCTGGGAGCTGCGCGAAGCCGCGGTGCATACTGCCGCCGACGGCCGCCGCTATCTGGTGTTGCATGGCGATCAGTGCGACCCGCGCTTCCTGCGCTGGCATTTCATGACGCGGCTTGGCAGCCGTCTGGACGCGTTGCTGCGGCAGGCCGACGAGATGCAACGTCGCCGGGGCCGCCTGCAGCCGGAAGCCGCAAGCTATGCGCAGGCCGTTATCACACGCGCCAACGCGCTGCTGGCGATGGGCGACCGGTTCGAAAAGCGGCTGGTCAAGCTGGCGCGCGCGACCGGCACCGTCGGGGTGATCTGCGGGCATTCGCACAAGCCGGGGATGCGCCGCCACGATGGCGTGGTCTATGCCAATTGCGGCGACTGGATCGACAGCCTGACCGCGCTGGCCGAAGACGGCTCTGGCGCGTTGAGCCTTATCCAGCATGTGCCGGTCCCCGCGCAACTGCCCGCTGGGAGACCCGCGCGGGGCAATGCTGGCGCGCTGGCGGAGGGATTGGCATGACCACCTTTCTGCTGACCGCTTTGCTCGGGATCCTTGCGGTGCATCTGCTGACCGCCGCTCTGGCCGCGTGGCGCTATCGGCGCGGCGCGGCGAGCGAGCCGGTGGATGACACGCTGCCGTTCATCTCGCTGGTGCGGCCGGTCTGCGGCGTCGATGCCTTCGATGCCGAGACGCTAGAATCCTCGTTCCGGCAGGATTATCCGCGCTACGAGGTGATCTTTTGCGCCGCGCGGGAAACCGATCCCGCCGTGCCGCTGGTCCGGGCGCTGATCGCCAACAACCCGCAGGTCGAGGCCAGCCTGCTGATCGGCGATACTGCGATCAGCGGCAACCCCAAGCTCAACAACCTGCACAAGGGCTATGTTGAGGCGCGCGGCGAATGGCTGGCGATGACCGACAGCAACCTGCTGCTGCCGCCCGATTACCTGCACCGGCTGATCACCCGCTGGGATGGGCGCACCGGGCTGGTGACCTCGCCCCCGGCGGGCATCCGGCCCGCGAATTTCTGGGGTTCGGTGGAATGCGCTTTTCTCAACACCAGCCAAGGGCGCTGGCAACTGGCGGCGGATGCGATGGGCATGGGCTTTGCCCAAGGCAAGACGCTGTTCTGGAAGCGCGAGGTGCTGGAACGCGGCGGTGGGCTGGCGGCGCTCGGGCGCAACCTTGCCGAAGATGTCGCCTCGACCAAGCTGGTGCGGGCACAGGGGCTGCAGGTGCGGCTTGCGCCGCAACTGTTCGCCCAGCCTGTTGGGGCCCGCAGCGCCCGCTTTGTCTGGGATCGCCAGCTGCGCTGGAGCCGGGTGCGCCGCGACGGCTTTCCGCTGATCTTTGCCGCCGAAATCGCGCAGGGGCCGCTACTGCCGGTGCTGGCGCTGCTGGCGCTGGGCGGCGCGGCGTGGCTGCCGGCAATGCTGGCGCTGTGGTATGGCGCGGAATGGGCGCTGGCGCGGCTGGCGGGCTGGCCATCGGGCGGGCGAGATCTTGCCGCCATGCTGGTGCGCGACCTCTTGCTTGTGCCGCTGTGGCTTGCGACATGGGCCGGGCGCGAGATCACCTGGCGCGGTACGGATATGGCCCCGGCCAAGGCGGGAGCCGCGGAGTAGCATTTGCTTGGACTGGAAACCGTTGCAGCCCTGATCGCCAAGGACGGGCTGGTTCTTCTTGCCCCGATTGCGGTGCTTGAAGGCCCTATCGTGACCGTCATCGCCGCATGGGTCGCCTCGCGCGGGCTTCTGGATGTCTGGAGCGTCGCCATCGTGGTGATCCTTGCCGATGTTTTCGGAGACGCGCTGTTCTATGGGCTCGGGCGCTGGGGGCTGCATCGGCTGCCGATCCGCTGGCGCTACCGCATGGGGCTGAACCGCGCCCGCCTGTCGAAACTGGCCGGGCATTTCGAACGCAGCGGCGTGCGCACGCTGATCTTTGGCAAATGGACGCATTCGGCGGGGGCGGCGGTGCTGGTCGCCGCTGGGTTAGGGCGGATGCCGCTGGCAAAGTTCCTGTGGGTGAACCTGATCGCAACCATCCCCAAGAGCCTGTTCTTCGTTGCCATCGGTTACCTGTTCGGATCGGCTTATAGTCGCATAGATGACTGGATCGCACGGATCTCTTTGCTGCTTCTCGGCGTTATACTTCTGGCCGGGATCATCTGGCTGCTGAAAAGGTATACAAGGAAATGACCGCCCCGACGCTAAGCTGCATCATTCCCGCGTTTAACGAAGCTCCGCGCATCGGCGCGGTGCTGGACGCGGTGCTTGATCATCCGCTGATCCACGAGATCGTCGTGATCGACGATGGATCAAGTGACGACACCGCCGCCCGCGCGCAGGCGGTGGCGCTGCGTGCCCCGCATCTGCGCGTGATCCGGCTGGAGCGCAACGGCGGCAAGACCCGCGCCGTCACCCGCGGCATCGCCGAGGCAACATCGAGCCATATCCTGCTGCTCGACAGCGATCTTCTGGGCCTGCACCATGACGAGCTGACGGCGCTGATCGCCCCGGTGCTGGAGGGGCGGGCAGATGCCTCGCTGTCGCTGCGTGGCAATGCGCCGCTGGTCTGGCGCGGGCTGGGCATCGATTACATCTCGGGCGAGCGGGTGATGCGCCGCGAGTTGCTCGCCAGCCGCGCCGAGGCGCTGCAAAGCCTGCCGAAATTCGGGCTGGAGGTGTTTATCAACGGGCTGTGGATCGAGCAGGGGCTGAAGATCGCCGTGGTCCGCTGGCCCGGCGTCGAAAGCCCGATGAAGCATGAAAAGCGCGGCGGCTGGTTGATGGGTCTGAAGGCGGATGCCGCGATGCTTGGTGACATCTTCCACACCGTCACGCCGCTGGAAACGCTGCGTCAGGTGTTCCGCCTGCGCCAGCGACGGGTGCCCGGCCCCGGCCTTGCTGCCTCGGATCATCACTGACGCCTGCGCGCAGGCCCTGCAGCCGGTTGGTGCCGCAAGAACCAAGAGCCATGTTTTGGGCGGGCAGAACAGCCTGTCCGCCGCGATGCGCGGGCGGTGACAGGTCTTGTAAACTGTCAGCCGCGATCCGCCGTTAGACCAGTGCGCGCAGCATCGTCAGGCAGCCGGTCAAATGCTCCAGCTCGACGAATTCATCGGGCTGGTGGCCCTGCTCCATGTCGCCCGGCCCGCAGACGGCGGTGGGCAGAAGCGGTGCAAAGAACCCGGCCTCGGTGCCGTAGGACACCTTGGTCAGGCCGCGCGACAGGCCGCGCAGCTGCGCCAGCGCCGGATCATCGGGGTTGGCGGCAAGGCCGGGATAGGCGAATGTCTCGCTTACTGTGATGCCGCTCAGCCCGTCCATCACCCGCGCCAGCAGGTCGGCGGGGGAGTCGGAGGCAAGATGGCGGGCTTCGAACAGCACTTCGGCGCTGTCGGGCACGATGTTGAGCGCGGTGCCGCCGCGCAGCACACCCACATGCAGCGTGGAGCAGGGCACATCGTAGCCGTCTTCCTTGGCGCCATTCTGCAGCAGCGCCGCCTGCTCGCGCCGCAGCGCCGCGACAAGATCGCAGGCGCCGTGCAGCGCATTGCGATACATCGGCGCCATGGCGGAATGGCCCGCTTCGCCCGAACAGAGGCCGCGCCATGCGACCTTGCCCTTGTGCCCTGTCGCCATCTTCAGCGAGGTCGGCTCCCCCACGACGCACAGCTTTTGCGGCCCAAGCGCGCGCACCGCATCCATCATGTGCGGGATGCCGATGCAGCCAAGCTCTTCGTCCCAGCTCAGCACGATGGAAACCGGGCCAGCGTTGGCGGGCAGTTCCTCGGCCAGCGCCAGAACGCAGGCGACAAAGCCTTTCATGTCGGTGGTGCCGCGCCCGTAGAACCGGTCGCCCTCGCGGGTCAGGGCAAAGGGATCGCGGGTCCAGGGCTGGCCTTCGGTTGGCACCACGTCGACATGCGCCGACAGGATGGTGCCGCCGCTGCCGCCCCTGTTGGCGACCAGCCCGGCCTTTTGCCCGCAGGGCGAGGGCACGCGCACCACGTCGAACCCGGCGGTGGCCAGCAGGGCCTGCGCCCAGTCGATCAGCGCAAGGTTGCTGTCTTTGGACACTGTCGGAAAGCCGATCAGCGTATCGAGGATATCCAGCATACGCATCATTCGTCTCCCGGAACGCCGTAGGAGGGCGCGGCGGACGGGTCGAGCGCCCGTGTGACATAGGCCTCGGCCTGCGGGGCATAGACCTCCCATGCCCGCGCGATGGCCTCGATGGGGCAGCCGTCGTCGATCCAGTCGCAGCGCAGTTCGGCATAGGGCCATGACTCGCGCTCAACGATCAGCATGCCCGCGGAATGCACCGGCCCGGCCTCGCCGCCCTCCGCCATCCCGGCGCGCATCGCAGCGATGAGGCGGTCGCCAAGCGGGCCGCTCGCGGCCTCGAACCCGGCGACGATGGCGGCAGGCACGCCGTCATTGGCCAGCAGGTTGCCGCCCGATACCACGTCGACGCCGCTGGCCGATGTCCAGATCCCCAGAGAATTGGGCCCCGAATGGATCGCCGTGCCGCCAGAGCCATCGACGCACAGCACCTGCCGATAGGCCATGTGATCGCGGGTTGCGGCCAGCTCTGCCACAGCTTCCGCCGCGCTAGCGCCTTTGGCCATCAGATCCAGCGCCGCCGGGCCGAGCCGTGGGTCGGTGACGTTCTGCGAGGCCGCAGCCCCCACGCCCGCCCGCGCAAAGGCGCAGCGCGCCGCAACCGCCGGGGAAGACGATGAAATCGCCACCCCGAACTGACCCGTCTGGGCGCAACGCGCCACCAGCGAAAACGTCATGTCTTACCTTTCCGGGCCAGCGCCCGGCCTTTTGCTTCGTCTGCGCCTTACGGCATCCGCGAGGCGATCCACGTCGCGAATTCGTAATTCGGACGTTCCAGATGCGACAGCGCACCGGGCACCGCGTGTTTCGATTGCATGCCCTTCCAGACACGTTCGGTACAGCCCCGGTCTTCGTCGTTCACATCGTCTAGCAGGCCCTTGAGCGTGTTGAAATGCTGCTCGGCGTCGGGATCCTTGACAAAATCGGGGTGCAGCCCGCCGCCGTACAGGATCTTTACGCCGCCCGGGCCGTCGGGCATCAGCGACAGGTACCAGAAATACCCCGGCGTCAGCGTGATCATCAGCGACGGGTAGATCGCCAGCAACCATGTGCGGTAGCGGTCGTCGCCCTCAAGCGTGGTGTTGTCCTTGTGAGCAATCGACAGGGCGATGGAATCGTCCTTGAGAATGTGGTGGTAGTTGAAGCCCGAAAAGCCCTCGGGGCAGGTCATCTTGCGCAGATCGACCGCGCCGCCGATGGTGCCGCCGTGGCACATCGGCAGATGATAGCTTTCCATGAAATTCTCGGCGAGGATCTTCCAGTTGGTATTCCAGCGGTGTTCCTCGCGGAAGGTTTCGACATAGTCTTCCATCGGCAGGTAGCCGACCAGATCGTCGATTTCCTTGAGCGTCTCGCCCGGCTCGGGCAGATCAGGGTCGAGCGTGACCATGATCCAGCCCTTCCAGTCGACGCAGCGGATCTGCGGCAGCCCCATCGCCTCTTTGCAGAAGCTCTTGTTCATGTCCATCGCGGGTGCGCCGCGCAGGCTGCCATCCAGATTGTAGACCCAGGCGTGATAGGGGCAGGTGATGGTGCGGATGTTGCCGCGTCCTTCAAGCAGCACCGACATGCGATGGCGGCACACGTTGGACATGGCGCGCAGGGTGCCATCGCGGCCGCGGATCACGGCCACCGGCTCTCCGGCGATTTCCATCGTGGTGTAATCGCCCGGCTCGGCCAGCGACTCGGCGCGGCCAGCGCACAGCCAGCTTTTGCCAAAGACGTGTTCCTGCTCGAGGGCAAGGAATTCATCCGAGGTATAGACCGACACGGGCATCGCCTGCGCCTGATCAAACGGGGTGGCGACATTCGCGCGCAGCTCGGCGGCGGGATCAAAGATGTTCATACCGTGCAACCTCGGGCAGTGGGGAGGCGCGTAAGCGCCGACCCCGAAGATGTGGCAGAGCGCGAGCGTTTTGAAAAGTAAACTCACCAAACGCCCGGCTTAGGCTTTTCCTATGCAGACAGGTCTTGCATGACCTCAAGGATGCTTTCGCGCAGGATGCCGCCGATCTGCTCGATCTGTCGCGGCGTCAGGATCAGCACCGGCGACAGGATCAGGATATGACCCAGCGGGCGCGCCACGAGGCCGCGTTTCTGCGCCGCCTGCGCCACGCGCATGCCGATGTTCAGCGCCGGGTCGAACATCGCCTTGCTCGCCTTGTCCTTGACCAGTTCGATGCCCATCATGAAATGGCTGCCGCGCACTTCGCCGACGATGTCCAGATCGATCAGGCCCTTCAGCGTGTTTTCGAACAGCTTGCCGGTGGTCTGGACCTGCTGCGGCAGGCCGTCACGTTCCATCAGCGCGATATTGGCAAGGCCGGCGGCGGCGGCGGCGGGGTGGCCCGAATAGGTCATGCCATGGGTGAACATGCCGCCCGGCGCGCTGATGACCTCGTGGATCTCATCGGAAAAGATCGTCGCGGACAGCGGCTGATAGCCCGAGGTCAGCCCCTTGGCGGTGGTGATGACGTCGGGCTGGAAATCGAACACATCCTTGGCGGCAAAGAAATGCCCAAGGCGGCCAAAGCTGGTCACCACCTCGTCGGAGATCACCTTGATGTCATAGCTCGCGCACAGCTCGGCGGCGCGTTTGTGATAGCCCGCCGGGGGCACGATGACGCCGCCCGCGCCCATGATCGGCTCGCCGATGAAGCAGGCGATGTTTTCGGCGCCAATCGATTCGATGCTGCCCTTCATGTCGGCCATCAGCGCATCGAGGAATTCTGCCTCGCTCATGCCGTCGCCTTCGCGCCAGTGATGCGGCTTGCGCAGGTGGTGCACGATGCCTTCGGCCTTGTGCCAGCCTTCGGAATAGCCCGGCGTGGTCATGGCGATCGCAAGATGTGTCGAGCCGTGATAGGCGCCGTGGCGGCTCAGCACCATGCGCTTGGACGGCTGGCCGAGGCGCTTGTAGTAATGGTGCAGCACCCGCACCGCCGTTTCATTGGCGACCGAGCCGGAATTGCCGAAATGCACCTTGTTGAGGTTGCCGGGGGCGAGCTGCGCCAGCTTTTCCGCCAGCGCCGCGGCGGCGGGGTGGGTGAAGCTGTAGAAGGTCGAATAGAAATCCAGCGTGTTGAGCTGCTCGGTGATGGCGTCGATGATCTCGGCCCGCTTGTGGCCGACGTTGACGCACCACAGCCCGCCGATGCCGTCGATCAGCTTGTTGCCGTCGCTGTCGGTGACATAGCTGCCTTCGGCGGACACGATCGCTGTGCGCGCGCCGTTCTGCTTGAGCGCGTTGAGATCGGCCCAGCTTTGCATCAAGTGCACGTCGGTTGTGAGGATGTCGTCTGTGGTGACGGGCAGATCGAGGCTCATGGGTCAGACCTTTCGGAAGTCTTGGGCTTGGGTGGACAGCAGCGACGGGTCGATGCCCTGCGTGCCGGGAATATCGGTGATCAGCAGTGTCTCGGTGGTGCCCGCTGCGGCGAGCGTCTGGCCAAGTGGTCCGGCGATCACCGAGCCGCCGCCGAACATCAGCCCGGCGTCATCGCCGCAGAAATTGGCGTAGGCGACGGTGATGTTACGTTCCGCCGCGCGGGCGGGCACCAGCAGGCGCTGCACATGTTCGAATCCCTGCGGGTTGGCGGTCGGTACAAGGAACAACGTTGCGCCCCGGTCGGTCAGCGCGGTGACATGGGCCGAGAATTCGATGTCATAGCAGATCAGCAGGGCGCAGGTCGTGCCCTCGAAGTCAAAGCTGCAATAGGCGTCTCCGGGCACGAAAGAGGCGCGCTCCATCGGGCCATAGAGCTGGATCTTGCGGTAATGGCCGAGCAGCTCGCCGCGCCGCCCGAAGGCGGTCGCGGCATTGTAGACGGCATCGCCCTCGCGCTCGGCCCAGCCGATGGTCAGCCCGCAGCCCGCCTGCGCCGCCATGCCTGACAGCCGGGCTTCCCACGCGCCGCCGCGTGGCTGCGACAACTCGCGGTGGTGATCGGGGTGGTTGTAGCCGGGCAGGTAGAGTTCGGGCATCACCAGCATTGCAGCCCCAGCCGCGGCGGCTGCCGCAAGCTGGGTTTCGATGGTGGCAAAGGTGGCCTCGGTGGCCCCGGCGGATGCGGGGCCCTGATAGAGCGCGAGTTTCATCGTCACTTCTTCAGGTTGGTCCAGATCGCGTCATACATGACCTGGATTTCCTCGGGGCAGGCTTCGACGAAGACGGTCTTGGTGCCTTCGGGCGGATTGTTTTCCGGCGAATTGGCCACCTCGGGATCGAGGAATTCCGCCATGCCTTTCACCCCTCCCGAATATTGCGCGAAGTTGGTCAGCGCGGCGGCGTTTTCCGGCTCCAGCATGAAATTCATGAAGGCCAGCGCCGAGTCGCGGTTCGGCGCATCCTTGAGCAGCGTCAGGTTGTCCATCCACACGATGACGCCCTGCTTGGGATAGGCGTATTCGATATTCGCGCCCTCGTTGCGCGCCTTGGCGGAAAAGCCGTTCCAGATCATGCCCGCAGCGGCGTCGCCCGAGGTCAGCACATCCTTGGCGACGTCCGAACCAAAGCTGGCCCAGCTGGCCTTGGCCTCGGTCACCAGCGCGTTCAGCGCCTTGAGCTGGTCGCGATCCGACGTGCATTGCGGGATGGCAAGGTGCATCGAGGCCAGCGTCAGCGTTTCGCCCGAGGTGTCGAGCACGTTGATCTTGCCGGCCAGTTCCTCGGGCGGCGAGAAGATGATCGCGGTGTCGTTGATATCGCCGTCGAACACATCGCGGTTCACCGCAAAGGAGGTCGAGCCCCACTGATAGGGCACCGAGCTTTTGCGCCCCTCGTCGAAGGGCACGTTGAGCCACTGCTCTTCGATATTGCCATGGTTGGGAATCTCGTCGGGGGTGAAGCTGCCCAGCATCCCCTCGTCGCCAAGGATCTTGACCATGTAATCGCCCGGAACGGCGATGTCATAGGCCCCAAGCTTGCCGGCCTTGAGCGAAGCCAGCAGCGCCTCGTTGCTGTCATAGGTATCCATGGTGACGGTGATGCCGGTCTCTGCGGTGAACTTGTCGAGCAGCTCCTGCGGCATGTACTCGAACCAGTTGTAGAGCTTGAGCTCTTGCGCAGAAGCGGCAGAGGCCGTGAGCGCGATCAGCGAGGTGGCGAGGAATTTATTCATGTTTTTATACTCCACTGTTGGTTATTGGGTCTTCTGGCCGGATCGACCGATCAGCCAGGACAGGGTGACGAACACCACCGACACGCCCAGCATGAGGGTGGAAATCGCCATGATGTTGGGCTTGATGCCCTGTTTCACCGCGCCGAAAATCGCAGTCGGCAGGGTTTCGACCCCCGCGCCCTTGACGAAATTGGTGATCAGGAAGTCATCGAGCGAGATGATGAAGGCGAGCAGGAAGCCCGAAAAGATTCCGGGCATCATCAGCGGCAGCAGGATCAGCCGGAAGGCTTCCTTCGGCGTGGCATAAAGATCCATCGCCGCCTGTTCGTAGCTGTCGGAAATGCTTTGCATCCGCGCTGCGATGGGCAGGTAGGCGAAGGGGATGCAAAAGGCCAGATGCGCCAGCAGGATGGTGCCGATGCCGCCAGAAAAGCCGATGGCGGTGAAAAAGATCAGGCTGGCCACGGCGGTGACCACCTCGGGGACCATCAGCGGCAGGTTGATCAGCGCAAAGCTGGCGGTCTTGGCCTTGAAGCGACCCGCGCGATGCATGGCAACGGCAGCCGATGTGGCGATCAGCGTCGCGCCGCTCCCCGCCAGCACCGCGATGATCAGCGAATTGAGTGCCGCGCGCTGGAATTTCGGGCTTTCAGGTCCGGTGAAGACATCGGCGTACCAGCTTAGCGAAAAGCCGCCCCAGCGGGTGATCGAGGTCGATTCATTGAAGCTGTAGACCGCCACCACCATCAGCGGGGCATACAGCACGAACACGCAGGCCAGCGTGATGGCGAAAAAGCCGGGGAAACGGCGCAGGTCGAGCTGTTTCATGCTTTTGCCTCGCGGGTTTGCGACCGGGCGTAGACCAGCAGCACGATCATCACGATGGTCATCAGGATCATTGCGGCGGCGGCCCCGAACGGCCAGTTGCCCGCCGCGCCCTTGAACTGCTCTTCGATCAGCGAGCCGATCATGAAGCTTTTCGCTCCGCCCAGCAGGTCGGGCGCAAGGAACGCCCCCAGCGACGGCACGAATACCAGAATGCAGCCCGCGATGATGCCGGGCTTGACGACCGGCAGGATGACAAGGCGCAGGATGGTCCAGCGGCTGGCGTACAGATCCGCCGCCGCCTCGGAGAGCGCGAAATCGTAGCGTTCGACCGCAGCATAGACCGGCAGCACCATGAACGGCAGGTAGCTGTAGAACAGCCCCAGTTGCACCGCGAGGTTGGTGTTGATCAGCCCAAGCGGCGCGTCGATGATGCCAGTGGACAGCAACAGCGCGTTCAGCGGGCCTTCGTCGCGGATCAGGAATTTCATCGACACGGTGCGGATCAGCAGGTTGACCCAATAGGGCACGGTGACGATCAGCAGCCAGATGGTGCGATCGCGCGGCGCACGGGTGGCGATGAACCACGCGGTGGGAAAACCGATCAGCAAACACAGCACGGTTGCCAGCCCGGCCTGCCAGATCGAGCGCCAGAAGATGCCGATATAGGTCCATTCGATGCTGGGCGGTTCGTCGCCGAACAGGCCCCGGTTCAGGAAGAACTGGTCATAGGCGGTCAGGCTGAACTCCCAGATCACGCCGCCGCGAAATTCCTTGGTCAGAAAGCTGTAGATCGCCATAAGCGCCACGGGGATCAGCAGGAAAAACCCGATCACCAGCCATGTCGGCAGCAGCAGCTTCCCCGCGTTGCCTTTGTAGATCTCGGAATTGGATGCGCCGCCCGGCGCCATCGCCGCCATCAGGCAGCCAGCAGGCGCGCGGCGCCTGTTTCCAGCTTCAGCCCCAGTTCGGTGCCACGTTCGGGCAGCACCGTCGCGGCGGCGTTCTGCAGCCGTACGGTCACTTCCTGCCCGCCGGCGAGATGCGCCTTGAGCTGGATATCAGTGCCCAGATAGACCTGCTCGCCGGCGGTGACGATCATGTCGGCCTCGGCGGCGGGACACAGATCGATGCGCTCGGGGCGCACCGACAGCACGCCCTGTTTGCCATCGACCAGCCGCGTCGGGCAGTGCACCCGGCGCCCACCGGGCAGCGACACCTCGGCCAGCCCACCGCTGATGCCCAGCACGGGAACTTCGATCAGGTTGGTCTCGCCGATGAAATCCGCGACAAAGCGGTTGGCGGGGGTTTCATAGATCTCGCGCGGGGTGCCGATCTGCTGGACATGGCCATTGGACATGACCGCGATGCGGTCGGACATGGTCAGCGCCTCTTCCTGATCATGGGTGACAAAGACAAAGGCGATGCCGGTTTCGCGCTGGATCTGTTTGAGCTCCATGCGCACCGCCTGACGCAGCTTGAGGTCAAGCGCCGACAGCGGCTCGTCCAGCAGCAGCACGCGCGGTTCGGGCGCCAGTGCGCGGGCCAGAGCGACGCGTTGTTGCTGCCCGCCAGACAGCTGTGCGGGGCGACGTTTCAGGAACTCCGACAGGTGGACCAGCTCCAGCGCCTGCCGGGCGCGGCCCTGCGCGTCCATCGCGCTCCAGCCCAGCCGTTGCAGGCCGAACATGACGTTTTCAAGCACCGTCATATGCGGAAACAGCGCGTAATGCTGGAACACCGTGTTCACCGGGCGCTTGTAGGGGGGCAGGGGGGCGATATCCTTGCCATTGAGCCGGATTTGCCCGCCGCTGACCGGTTCGAACCCGGCGATGCAGCGCAGCAGCGTGGTCTTGCCGCAGCCCGACGGCCCCAGCAGGGTAAAGAATTCATTGTCCGCGATGTCGAAAGACACCTCGTGCAGCGCGGTGAAGGTGCCAAAGCTTTTCACCACGCGGTCAATGCTGATCACGGTTCCCGTCACGCTGTTCCCCTGTCTCGCCGGATCTGTGCCCGGTCTTGCGTGGATGATACCACCTGTTTAGGTGGTCATACCCTAAACGGGGCGCCAAACAGGGGTATATACCCCCAGAGAGGTATGATGCGCGATTTGCCGAACCTGTCCGAGACGTTTCTGGGCGATGCCATCGCGGCGCTAAACACCGATGGCTTTGCGGGGCACCTGTTCCAGTGGCTCACCCGGTGCTTTGAAATCGACAACACCACGATGCTGGCGTATTTTCAGGAACGCAGCCCGCAGCTGCTGTTTTCCCACGCGCGCGAGCCGCGTGTCCATGAGAGGATCGTGTCGGATTACCTGACAGGGGCCTATCTGCTGGATCCGTTCCACGCGCTGCACATAGAACGGGCAGCCGCGGGCCTGTACCGGATGCGCGACATCGCGCCCGATCAGTTTACCCGCAACGAGTATTTTGCCACCTATTATCAAGAAACGACGATGTGCGACGAAATCTCTTATGTCGGTTATCCGGCGCCGGGGGTGTCGGTGCATGTCTGCCTTGGGCGCGATGCCAGTTCGGCGCGGGTGTTCAGCCCGCGCGATTTGGAACGGGCGCAGCGGCTTGCCCCCATCGCCTGCGCGCTGATCGAACGCAACTGGGCTGGGCTGCGCTCCGAAGGCGCGATCCGCGACAGTGACGTGTCAGGGGCGCTGCAACGGCGCGTGGCGGCGGATCGCGGCATCGCGCTGACCGACCGACAGGCGGAGATCGCGCTTCTGGTGCTCAAGGGGCATTCGTCGAGCTCGATCGCCATGCGGCTGGAGATCAGCCCGCAGACGGTCAAGGTGTTCCGCAAGCAACTGTACCGCAAATGCGACATCAGCTCGCAAGCCGAGCTATTTTCGATGATGATGCCGCTGCTGTCGACGCTGGACCTTTAGAACGCCTCGGGGCGCGCTTCGCGGGCCATGTGGTCGAGCACGGCGTTGACGAATTGCGGCTCCTTGCTTTCGGGAAAGAAAGCGCGGGCGACATCGACATATTCGGTGATGACGATTCTGGGAGGCGTGTCGCTGTCGACAAATTCCGCCCCGGCGGCGCGGAACAGGGCGCGCAGGGTCGGGTCGATGCGCCCGATGGGCCACTTGGCGACCAGCGCGCGGTCGGTCATCTGGTCGATCTTTGCCTGCCAGTTGACAGCCGAGGCGGTGATCTTGCCAAACAGGCCGACATCGCCGTCGATCATCTCGACACCTTCTTCGATTTCGGCGCCGAAGCGGTGATCGATGAACTCGTTCTGGACACGCTCGACCGTCTGGCTGCCGATTTCCAGCTGGTACAGAGCCTGCACCGCATAAAGACGCGAAGCGGATTTCATCTTGCGCTTCTGGTTGCCCGAGAGGGCCTGAGGCGTGTCCTTGGTCGTCATGCGGTGTCTTTTCCTGAGCCGAATCCCGCCACCTGATACTCGTCACGGGCCGGAACGAATCCAACCCCCTTGCGGGAAGAGCCCCACCTACGGGCGAGCGCGATCAGATGCAAGGCCGCAGCGGCCGCGCCGCCGCCCTTGTTCTGCCCGGCGGCCTCGGCGCGCACCATCGCCTGCTCGTGGTTTTCGACCGTCAGGATGCCGTTGCCGATGCACAGCCCCTGAAGCCCGAGCAGCGTCAGCCCGCGCGAGCTGTCGTTGCAGACGGTGTCGTAATGGGTGGTCTCGCCGCGGATCACGCAGCCAAGCGCCACGTAGCCGTCGAAGTTCGACATGCGCTCGGCGATGCCGATGGCGGTCGGGATCTCGAGCGCGCCGGGCACCTCGACGATCTCGTGAAATCCATCCACGGCTTCGATTTCGGCGGTCGCACCGGCGACCAGCTGCTCGGCGATCTGCTTGTAATACGGAGACAGCACGATCAGCATCTTCACCGGCTTGTCAAAGGCCGGGCGCGGCAGAACGTAATGGGTTTCCGACGATGCCATCATGCGTCTCCGATCTTTTGCGTACCGATGATCTCAAGGCCATAGGCGTCAAGGCCGACGATCTTCGGCGTGGGAGAGTTGGTCAGCAGAACCAGCTTGGACAGCCCGAGCGAGGACAGGATCTGCGCGCCAAGCCCGTACTGACGAAGCGTGCGCGGGCTGTCGCCTTCTTCCGGTTCAAGCTTCATTGCGGTGTCGCGCAACAAGACGACAACGCCGCGACCCTTGGCGGCCACGGCCATCATGGCGTCGCGGAATTCGTTTGCGCGGCCTGCATGGCCAGTGCCGACAATGTCCAGCATCGGGTCCATGGCGTGCATGCGCACCAGCACCGGCTCGTCGGTCGAGATATCGCCCATGGACAGCGCGATATGCTCGTCGCCATGGGTGGTGTCGGTGTAGATCTTCATCTTCCAGTCGCCACCGAATTCCGAGGTGACGGATTGTTCGCGCACGACCCGCACGAGATTGTCGTGGCGACGCCGATAAGCGATCAGATCGGAAATGGTGCCGATCTTGATGCCATGGCGCTGTGCAAAGGAGATCAGTTCGGGCAGCCGCGCCATGGTGCCATCGTCGTTCATCACCTCGCAGATCACTCCCGCGGGCTTCAACCCGGCAAGGCGCGCGACATCCACGGCCGCCTCGGTATGGCCTGCACGGACCAGAACGCCGCCGGATTTGGCGCGCAGCGGGAAGACATGACCGGGGGTGGCGATATCCGCCGGTCCTTTGCTGCTGTCGATGGCGACGGCGACGGTGCGGGCGCGGTCGGCGGCGGAAATCCCGGTGGTGATGCCCTCGCGGGCCTCGATCGAAATGGTGAAAGCGGTCTCGTGACGCGAGCTGTTGTTGACGCTCATCATCATCAGGCCCAGATCATCGCAGCGCTCGGGCGTCATCGACAGGCAGATCAGGCCGCGCCCGTAGGTGGCCATGAAATTGATCGCGTCCGGGGTGGCCCATTGTGCGGGGATGATGATGTCACCCTCATTCTCGCGGTCCTCATGATCGACGAGAATGAACATGCGCCCGTTGCGCGCATCGTCGATGATCTCCTCGATCGAAGAGATCGCGTCCCTGAAATCAGTTTCGACCGGTCCGGGGGTTTCGTATTCCGCCATGTCTCGCCACTCCTTGTCGCCACTGCAGATACGGTTTTGTGGCGCGGAATGCCAGAACGCTTTTGGGCCCGGGGCCCGCTGATTTCAGGTCGCTGCATGTTTCGCGGCTTCAGACAAGGAGCGGTGACATGGCTGATCTCTTCTGGCTGCGCGAAGCGCAGATAGCGTGTGTTGAGCCATTCTTCCCCAAGCCCCACGGCAAGCCTCGCGTTCGCTGCCCGGCAGCAGATGCAAAGCACGTGTGAGAGGGGCACGGCGTCCGGTCTCGGCGTCGACGTCAAAAAGGGGAGGGCCTGATCGGTCGCACCAAGGCAAACTATTCTTCTCAGCCGTCGCTCTCGCCGCAACTGTCATCTATTGGCTATGAATCCTGAGCCTTCTGCACCCCGGCGCTGCTATTTTACCCCCGTCCCCTTTCTCGGCCGAGGTAGGTGGCGAGGGGGTGTATGGGGTCTGGGCCTTGTGGCCTGACCACGTCTGCTAGCGCGCCGGCGCCGTCTCTCTTTCATCATCCCGAACAGTTGGATACGCCCGACATGGATCGCGGAGCAGAAAGAGGAGAGCATGAGCGCGCTATCATCCGAACAGGCCATCGGCATAGACGTCTCGAGCGACTGGCTGGACATCCATTGCCTGCCCGATGCGACGCGACCTTCGGTCGCCGAACACATCGGAGGGCCATGCCCGGGTGGCGTCTCTCGCGCTGCGGCGTGGCGCTCTGGTCTGCTTCGAAGCTACCAGCGGGCAGGAGTGGCGGTTAAGGGCTTCGCTGAGCGCGGTGCGGATCGTCGCGCGTCAATTGCCGCCAGCCGTGGTGCCCGGGCCAAGACGGATCGATGCGGAACTCATCGCCTGCGTCATGGTGTGCGCCTCAAGGCGGGAGGTAGCCATCCGGCCGGAAAGTTGTGCGGGATCAGAGCTTTGACATCGAAGCGAGCGCAACTTGTCGAAATGCGAAAGCGCTACTTGCCCAGATCAAGGCACACGAAAAACGCGCGAGCGCTGGACTGTGGACCGGCATGGACATGGAGTTGAAGGCTCTGCTCGATATCAGGATCTCAGAGCTGGAAGCGCGCATCGAGCAAGCCATTGCTGCCGACGGAATACTGGTCGAAACCGCCGGTATCCTGCGCTCCATTCCCGGGGGTGGCCCCGTTGTCAGCGCTATGCTGATCGCCGACCCGAGTTCGAGGCGATATCCGCAGAACAGGCCGCAGCCCTGACGGGCTCGCCTCCGTAGCGCACGACGGCGGTGCATTGCGGGGCAGCCGAGCCATCGCCGAAGGACAGCGCGCCCTGCGGCATGTCCTGTTCCCGGCGGCCCTCGTCGCTACAAATCACCCCCCCTGAGAGCCTGCGCGCAGCGACTGCGCGACGCCGGAAATCCGCACAAGGTCATCATCACCGCGGACGCACGAAAGCTCGTCAATATCGCTAACGCTCTATCCAAAGCGCGCAAACTAGGTGGTTTCAGGGCGGCTGACGGAGACGGTTGCTAGGAACAGCTGCTGTACGTGGTAAGAGGGCAGACGGGGCGCTGGCCCCGTCTCCTTGCGGAGCCTCCCCCGGGATATTTCATGCCAGAAGAAACAGTGGCGCAGCGCCTGATCTTCTTCTGGCGCAGAATATCCCCGCCGGAGGCAGCCCCGAAATCGCGGTCAGGGGCTGCATGAGGAAGAGGGCCGTCAAGAACGGGCCGCGTAAAGCGCCACGGCCGCGGCGTTCGAGACGTTGAGCGAGCCGAAACCGCCGGCGAAGTCGATGCGCACGAGCCGGTCGACCGTCTCTTTTGTCTTTTCGCGCAGGCCCGGCCCTTCTGCGCCAAGCACCAGCGCGACGGCTCGGTCGCGCAACCCGTCCAGTGCCTGCTCGATGGTGGTCTCTGCCTCGCCGTCGAGGCCAAGCACGAGGTAGCCCATCTCCTGCAGGGCGCGTATCGTGTCAGACAGGTTGCGCTCGCGCAGGTAGGGCTGGCGTTCGAGCGCGCCACTGGCAGTCTTGGCAAGCGCGCCGGTTTCAGGCGCCGAATGGTGCAGCGTACCGATGACCGCCTGCGCGCCGAATACCTCCGCCGAGCGCAGGATTGCGCCCACGTTGTGTGGATCGCTCACCCGGTCAAGGAGCACCAACCGCGGCGGGCGGGTGCCATCGCCCAAGGCAACATCCTCGAGTCGCCCCCAGTCAAGCGGTTTCACCTCGAGCGCCGCGCCCTGGTGCACCGATTGCGGATCGAGCGGGGCGTTGAACCGGCGTGGGTCCTGAACATCTGGCGTGATTTCGGCGGCGGCGATGGCATCGGCCAGCTTGAGTTCGGCATTTGGCGTCACAATAAGCTGTAGCTTCACCCGTGCCGGGTTCAGCAGGGCATCGCGCACCGCGTGAAGACCGAACAACCAGACGGTTTCGGCGGCGCGGGATTTCTTCGCCTGTTCCTTTTCGACGACCCACTTGGGCTTTTTCACCATGGTGCGGCTCCTGTTTACGGGGTGTGCCTCCCTTGCATCGGGCGACATGCAGTTGCAACGGATTTTCCTGTTGACGCCAGTTTTGGTGGACTGTAATCAGCCCCCCACACGCCGGGCTGGCCCGGTGGAAAGTGGGCGACAGGCCGCAAGGTGTGGCAGGGGACTGTAACTCCCTCGCGGAGACGCACGCCTGGTTCGATTCCAGGGTCGCCCACCACTTTTCCAGATAAATCGTTGGTTCTCCTCGAAAATTTGACGGATCAAAT